>NZ_JBWKHE010000036.1:0-1039 GCF_056433405.1 Streptomyces sp. NPDC044719 | reverse complement strand
TGGGGGGTGAGGTGTTGGTGCTGGTGGTGCACCATATCGCCACGGATGGGTGGTCGATGGGGCCGTTGGCGCGTGATCTGGCTGCGGCGTATGCGGCGCGGTGTGCGGGCCGGGTGCCGCGGTGGGAGCCGTTGGCGGTGCAGTACGCGGATTACACGGTGTGGCAGCAGGGGTTGCTGGGTGCGGAAGAGGATCCGGACAGTGTGATCAGTGCTCAGTTGCGGGGCTGGAGCCGGCGGCTGGCGGGGTTGCCTGCGGAGCTTGAGCTGCCGTGGGACCGTCCGCGTCCGGCGGTGGCCTCGCATCGGGGTGGGCGGGTGCTGTTCGAGTGGGACCGGCGGGTGCATCAGGGTGTGGTGGAGGTGGCCGCGTCCGCGGGGGCGACGCCGTTCATGGTGGTTCAGGCGGCGCTGGCGGTGTTGCTGACCCGGCTGGGTGCGGGTGAGGACATCCCGCTGGGCACGCCGGTGGCCGGCCGGATGGACGAGGCCGCCGATGACCTGGTGGGCTTTTTCACCAACACCCTGGTCCTGCGCACCGACACGTCGGGCGATCCCACTTTCGGTGAGCTGCTTGAGCGGGTACGGCAGTGGGACCTGGACGCTTACACGCAGCAGGATTTGCCTTTCGAGCGGCTGGTGGAGGTCCTCAACCCGGATCGTTCCATGGCCCGGCATCCGTTGTTCCAGGTCATGCTGGCCTTCAACAATATCGAGCAGGCAGCGGTCGACCTGCCGGGCTTGAGCGTGCAGGCCGAACCGGTGGATCTGGCGGTGACCAAGTTCGATCTGTCCTTGAGTATCAGCGAGGCCCACGACGCCGACGGTCCCGCGGGCCTGCAGGGCGCCTGGGAATACAGCGGCGACCTGCTCGATGCCGGTACCGCCGAGCGGATGCTGCACCGCCTGCACCACATCATCCACACCGTGATCAACAACCCTGACCAGCGCATCGGTGACATCGACATCCTCCAGCCGGAAGAACGCACCCGGCTGCTGACGGAGTACAACGACACCCGTCACCCGCTCCCGCAGGCCAC
>NZ_JBWKHE010000035.1:0-1082 GCF_056433405.1 Streptomyces sp. NPDC044719 | reverse complement strand
TGTGCTGTCCGGGGAGGTTGGTGACGCGGCTGGCTGGGGTGTGGCCGCTGATTCCGGTGTGGGGTCGGTGGTAGTTGTACCAGTCCAGCCAGTCGGGAAACGCGGCCTGTCGTTCGGCGTCTGAGGTGTAGGGCCGCTGGTAGGCCCACTCGTCGAGCAGGGTGCGGTGGAAGCGTTCGACCTTGCCGTTGGTCTGGGGCCGCCAGGGGCGTGTCCAGCGCGGGCTGATGCCCAGGTCGCGGCAGGTGTCCCGCCAGGTGTTCTTGGTGTAGGACCAGGCGTTGTCAGTCAGCACCCGCTCGACGGTCACGCCGCGTGCGGCGAACCAGGCGGCTGCTCGTTGCAGGAAGGCCGCGCAGGTGGCGGCCTTCTCGTCGGGCAGGTCCTCGGTGTAGGCCAGACGGGAGTGGTCGTCCAGGGCGGTGTGCAGGTAGGCGTATCCGGTGCCGTTGCGGCGGTCCTGGTTGGCCCGGCCGGCTGCGCGGCCGAGTGCTTTGTGGCCGCCGCCGTCGGGGATGCGGCCGAGCTTCTTGACGTCGATGTGGAGCAGTTCGCCGGGCCTGGAGCGTTCGTAGCGGCGTACTGGTTCGCTGGTGGCCCGGTCGGTGGCGGCGAGCACGGGCAGGCCGTGACGGCGCAGGATGCGGTGGGCGGTGGAGGCGGCGATGTTGCAGCGGGCGCCCAGCCGCACCGGTCCGATGCGGTGTTCGCGGCGCAGGCGCACGACCTGCTCCTCGAGGGCGGCCGGGGTGCGGCCAGGCTGGTGGTGCGGGCGGCTGGAGCGGTCCTGCATCCCTGCGGGCCCGTGCTTGCGGTAGCGGCCTGCCCAGCGGGCGGCAGTGGTGTGGCTGACCTGGAAGCGTTCCGCGGCCCGCCGTAGCGGCCAGCCGTCGTCGACGACACACCGGGCCAGACGCAGCCGACCGGTCGCGGTCAGCGGGGCGTTACGGTGGAACAACGAGGGCCTCCTGAGTAGCCGGTGGAGATGTCGCAATCCACACCGAACCCAGAGGCCCTCGCCTCGTTCAAGGACCACTCAAGGCGTGTCGCCTGTCACCAACGTCCCGGGACAGCACACCTAG
>NZ_JBWKHE010000034.1:0-1162 GCF_056433405.1 Streptomyces sp. NPDC044719 | reverse complement strand
TGGTGATCACGAATCATCACATTCTGCTGGATGGCTGGTCGACTCCGCTGGTGCTGCGGGAGCTGTTCGAGCTGTATGGGCAAGGCGGGGACGACGGTGCGCTGCCCGCGCCGGTGCCCTACCGGCCGTATCCGGCCTGGCTGGCTCGGCAGGACCGGACCCAGGCCGAAGAGGTCTGGCGTGAGGTGCTGGTCGGGGCGGAACCGACGACGCTCGCGCCTGCCGGCCATCGTTCACAAGCCGGCAGCCGTGGCGAGGTGACGCTTGCGTTGAGTGGCGAGGTCAGTGCTGGTGTTACGGAGTTGGCGCGTCGGCATGGGCTGACGGTGAACACGGTTCTGCAGACGGCGTGGGCGTTGTTGCTGGCCCGGCTGACGGGCAGGGATGATGTCGTCTTCGGTATGACGGTGTCGGGGAGGCCTGCACAGATTCCCGGTATCGAGCAGATGGTCGGTCTGCTGATCAACACGGTTCCGGTGCGTGTCCGGCTCGATGCGTCGCAGTCGCTGGCCGAGTTGATGGGCCGGGTGCAGGAGGAGCAGTCCCGGCTCAGCGACCACCAGTACCTGGGCCTGACCGACATTCAGGGCCTGGTCGGCGAGGGTGAACTCTTCGACACCCTCTACGTGTTCGAGAACTACCCCATCGGCGTTGAAGGCGACGACGTCCCAGGCGGCCTGACGATCACCGGGGGCGAAGGCCGCGACGACGTGCATTACCCGGTGAGTCTGGTGGTGCTGCCGGGGGAGACGCTTCGGCTGGACCTCGGGCACGACACCGATCTGTTCGACGAAGCCGCTGCGCAGCGGATGGTGGAGCGGTTGCGGCGCGTGGTCGAGGCGATGGTCTCCGACGCCGATCAGCGCATCGGTGACATCGACATCCTCCAGCCGGAAGAACGCACCCGGCTGCTGACGGAGTACAACGACACCCGTCACCCGCTCCCGCAGGCCACGGTGCCTGAGTTGTTCCAGGCGCAGGCGGCGCTGACTCCGGAGGCGATCGCGGTCACGGACGGCGGCACCTCCCTCTCCTACGGGGAGTTGAATGCGCGGGCGAACCGGCTCGCGCGCGTGCTGGTCGGTCACGGTGTGGGTCCGGAGCAGTTGGTGGGTCTGGCGTTGCCGCGGTCGGTGGACATGGTGGTGGCGGTGCTGGCGGT
>NZ_JBWKHE010000033.1:0-1291 GCF_056433405.1 Streptomyces sp. NPDC044719 | reverse complement strand
CCCCCAACACCCCACCCACCGACTCACGCACCCCACCCGCCAGCCCACCCGACTCCACCGACACACACGGCAACACCACGAACTCCGCAACCGGCCCAGCACCCAGACCACCCAGACCACCCTCCCCAAGAACCACCCACCGCTCCGACGAAACCGAAGAGACCGGGGAATCCGAAGAAGCCGAAGAAGCCGAAGAAGCGGAAGCGGCCGATGCGCCCCCCGGCTCACCCGCTGACACTGGCGTCCACGAAATCGCGAACAGAGACTCCTGGTCGGCACTGGTCGCCTGCCGCAGCTGCCCGGGGGCGACCGTTCGGGTGAGCAGGGCATCCACGAGGGCCACCGGCCGGCCCTCGGTGTCGGCGAGGCGCACGGACACCGTGTCCGGGCCGGCCGGGGACAGGTGAACGCGGAGGTTCGTCGCACCCTGGGCGAACAGCGTCACGCCGTTCCAGGTGAACGGCAACCGCACCCGGACATCGCCGCGGTCGGCCGCCAGACCCGCGTGCAGGGCCGCGTCCAGCAGCGCGGGATGGATACCGAATCCTGCCGCGCCGTCGGCCTGGTCCTCGGGCAGGCCGACCTCGGCGAAGACGTCCTCCCCGCGCCGCCACGCGGCCCGCAGCCCCCGGAACACCGACCCGTAGCCGTAGCCCGAGGCGGCCAGGTCCTCGTAGAAGCCGTCCAGGGCCAACGGCTGCGCACCGGCCGGGGGCCACTCCATGAGGTCGAACGACTCGCCCGCGGGCTCGGGGGCGAGCATGCCGTTGGCATACCGGGTCCATTCCCGGCTCCCGGCCGGCCGGGAGTGCACGCTCAGCGAGCGCCGGCCGGACGGGTCCTCCGCGCCCACCCGCACCTGCACGGCGACCGTTCCGTTTTCGGGGATCGTCAGTGGTGCTTCGAGCGTCAGTTCCTCGACCAGACCGCATCCGACCTCGTCTCCGGCCCGGACGGCGAGTTCCACCCACGCCGTGCCCGGCAGCAGCACCACGCCGTCCACCACGTGGTCGAGCAACCAGGGATGCGTGCTTGCGGAAAGCCGTCCGGTCAGTACGACACCCTGGTCCTCGGCCAGTTCCACCGCCGCCCCCAGCACCGGGTGGCGTGCCGCGTCGAGGCCGAGGGCATCGGGGTCGCTGCCGTCCGAACGCGCATCCTCCAGCCAGTAGCGTCGGCGCTGGAAGGCATACGTGGGCAGCTCCACCCGCTGCCCGCCGGGCAGCAGCGCCGTCCAGTCGACATCGGCACCATGGACGTAGGCCTGCGCCACCGAGGTGGCGAAGCGCTC
>NZ_JBWKHE010000032.1:0-1415 GCF_056433405.1 Streptomyces sp. NPDC044719 | reverse complement strand
ACACAGTGGACGCGAGCAACTGAGGACAAGCCCTCGGCCTATTAGTACCGGTCAACTCCACACGTTACCGTGCTTCCATATCCGGCCTATCAACCCAGTCGTCTACTGGGAGCCTTACCCTCTCAAGGAGGTGGGAATACTCATCTCGAAGCAGGCTTCCCGCTTAGATGCTTTCAGCGGTTATCCCTCCCGAACGTAGCCAACCAGCCATGCCCTTGGCAGAACAACTGGCACACCAGAGGTTCGTCCGTCCCGGTCCTCTCGTACTAGGGACAGCCCTTCTCAATATTCCTACGCGCACAGCGGATAGGGACCGAACTGTCTCACGACGTTCTAAACCCAGCTCGCGTACCGCTTTAATGGGCGAACAGCCCAACCCTTGGGACCGACTCCAGCCCCAGGATGCGACGAGCCGACATCGAGGTGCCAAACCATCCCGTCGATATGGACTCTTGGGGAAGATCAGCCTGTTATCCCCGGGGTACCTTTTATCCGTTGAGCGACGGCGCTTCCACAAGCCACCGCCGGATCACTAGTCCCGACTTTCGTCCCTGCTCGACCCGTCGGTCTCACAGTCAAGCTCCCTTGTGCACTTACACTCAACACCTGATTGCCAACCAGGCTGAGGGAACCTTTGGGCGCCTCCGTTACTCTTTAGGAGGCAACCGCCCCAGTTAAACTACCCATCAGACACTGTCCCTGATCCGGATCACGGACCCAGGTTAGACATCCAGCACGACCAGACTGGTATTTCAACGACGACTCCACCCACACTGGCGTGCGAGTTTCAAAGTCTCCCAGCTATCCTACACAAGCCGAACCGAACACCAATATCAAACTGTAGTAAAGGTCCCGGGGTCTTTCCGTCCTGCTGCGCGAAACGAGCATCTTTACTCGTAGTGCAATTTCACCGGGCCTATGGTTGAGACAGTCGAGAAGTCGTTACGCCATTCGTGCAGGTCGGAACTTACCCGACAAGGAATTTCGCTACCTTAGGATGGTTATAGTTACCACCGCCGTTTACTGGCGCTTAAGTTCTCAGCTTCGCCAAGACGAATCTTGACTAACCGGTCCCCTTAACGTTCCAGCACCGGGCAGGCGTCAGTCCGTATACATCGCCTTACGGCTTCGCACGGACCTGTGTTTTTAGTAAACAGTCGCTTCTCGCTGGTCTCTGCGGCCACCCCCAGCTCAAGGAGCAAGTCCTCTCACCGGATGTGGCCCCCCTTCTCCCGAAGTTACGGGGGCATTTTGCCGAGTTCCTTAACCATAGTTCACCCGAACGCCTCGGTATTCTCTACCTGACCACCTGAGTCGGTTTAGGGTACGGGCCGCCATGAAACTCGCTAGAGGCTTTTCTCGACAGCATAGGATCATCCACTTCACCACAATCGGCTCGGCATCAGGTCTCAGCC
>NZ_JBWKHE010000030.1:0-1569 GCF_056433405.1 Streptomyces sp. NPDC044719 | reverse complement strand
TTCAGCACCGCCAGCACCGCCACCACCATGTCCACCGACCGCGGCAACGCCAGACCCACCAACTGCTCCGGACCCACACCGTGGCTGACCAGCACGCGCGCCAGCCGGTTCGCCCGCGCATTCAACTCCCTGTAGGAGAGGGAGGTGCCGCCGTCCGTGACCGCGATCGCCTCCGGGGTCAGCGCCGCCTGCGCCTGGAACAACTCAGGCACCGTGGCCTGCGGAACCGGCAGGCCAGTGTCGTTGTACTCCGTCAGCAACCGCTCGCGCTCCGCGGACTCCAGCACGTCGACCGCGACGACCCGCTGATCGGCGTCGGAGACCATCGCCTCGACCACGCGGCACAACCGCTCCACCATCCGCTGCGCAGCGGTTTCGTCGAACAGGCCGGTGTCGTGCCCGAGTTGAAGCTTCAGTGTCTCTCCGGGCAGTACTGCCAGACTCACCGGGTAATGCACGTCGTCGCGGCCTTCGCCCCCGGTGATCATCAACCCGCCGGGGAGGTCAGTACCATTTGCGCCGATGGGATAGTTCTCGAACACGTAGAGGGTGTCGAAGAGTTCACCCTGGCCGACGGCACGCTGGATGTCGGTCAGGCCCAGGTACTGGTGGTCGCTGAGCCGGGACTGCTCCTCCTGCACCCGGCCCATCAACTCGGCCAGCGACTGCGACGCATCGAGCCGGACACGCACCGGAACCGTGTTGATCAGCAGACCGACCATCTGCTCAATACCGGGAATCTGTGCAGGCCGCCCCGACACCGTCATACCGAAGACGACATCATCCCTGCCCGTCAGCCGGGCCAGCAACAACGCCCACGCCGTCTGCAGCACCGTGTTCACCGTCAGCCCATGCCGACGCGCCAACTCCGTAACACCAGCACTGACCTCGCCACTCAACGCAAGCGTCACCTCGCCACGGCTGCCGGCTTCGGAACGGTGACCGGCAGGCGCGAGCGTCGTCGGTTCCGCCCCGGCCAGCACCTCACGCCACACCTCCTCCGTCGCATTCCGGTCCTGCCGTGCCAGCCAGGCCGGATACGGCCGGTAGGGCACCGGCGCGGGCAGCGCACTGTCGTCCCCGCCTTGCCCATACAGCTCGAACAGCTCCCGCAGCACCAGCGGAGTCGACCAGCCATCCAGCAGAATGTGATGGTTGGTGATCACGAGCTTGTACCGGTCGGAGGCGAGGCGGATCACCAGGAAGCGCATGAGCGGCGCGCTGGCCATGTCGAAACGGGCTGCCCGTTCCTCCTCCAGCAGCCGCGCCACCCGCTCACGCTGACCCGCCCCGGAGTACTCGCGCAGATCAACCTCACGCCACGGCACACTCACCGAACCAGCGATCACCTGAACCGGCTCACCGTCACCGCCGGCCTGCCGGAAGCAGGCACGGAGACTGGCGTGCCGGCCCACCAGCACCTCCGCCGACCGCCGCAGCACCCCCGCATCCAGCGCACCACTCAGATCAAACGCCAGCTGGACGTTGTAGATGTCAGCGGCGTTCTCGTCGAACAGCGCGTGGAACAGCAGCCCTTCCTGCAACGGCGACAGCGGCAGCACATCCTCG
>NZ_JBWKHE010000029.1:0-1811 GCF_056433405.1 Streptomyces sp. NPDC044719 | reverse complement strand
CGACAACCGCTCCAGCAGGATCAGCCCGACACCCTCGCCCCAGCCGACACCATCAGCGTCCGCCGAGAACGCCTTGCACCGCCCGTCCGGAGACAGGCCTTGCTGTCGGCTGAAGCCGACGAAGGTGCCGGGGTTGGCCAGCACAGCGACACCGCCGGCGATCGCCAGAGTGCACTCACCCTGTCGTAGCGACTGAGCGGCCACGTGGAGTGCGGTCAGCGACGAGGAGCACGCCGTGTCGACCGTCACCGCCGGCCCTTCGAAGCCGTATGTGTAGGCGATGCGGCCCGACAACACGCTGCCCGAACTGCCCGTCATGAAGTGGCTCTCGACGCCCGGTGGAACGTGTGGCGCTCCGCCCGCGTAGTGCCGGGTCACGTAGTCCGTCGTAATGCCGCCGATGAAGACCCCGACGGGCCTGCCCCGTAGGGACTTCGGAGGAATCCCGGCCCTTTCCAGGACTTCCCACGATGTCTCCATCAGCAGCCGCTGCTGCGGATCCATCGCCAGTGCCTCGTTGGGAGAGATTCCGAACAGTTCACCGTCGAATTCGGCGGCGTCGTAGAGGAACGCTCCCTCACGTACGTAGCTCTTGCCCTGCGCCTCCGGGTCCGGGTCGTACAGCGATTCCAGGTCCCAGCCACGGTTCGCGGGCAGGCCGGAGACGGCATCGCGTTCTTCGGCGACGAGGCGCCACAGCGCCTCGGGGGAGTCCGCGCCGCCAGGGAAACGACAGGCCATGCTCACGATGGCTATGGGCTCACGCTGCGCAGTCGTCAGTTCTTGGTTCTGTTTGCGCAGACGTTCGTTCTCGATCAGTGACGCCCGCAATGCCTCGACGACCTTTTCAGAGGATGCGGCCATCACGCGTTCGTCCCTTCCGTGTCTACGGGTGTGTTGCTCTCTCCGAGTGCGATCCGGACGAGATCGTCCACGTCCATCGAGGCGATGGACGTGCCTTCCGCTTCACCTGCGGTGGTCTCTGCCTCGCCGCCGGGTTCTGCGAGCCGCAGCAGCGTCTCCAGGACACCGGCCTCCCGGATGCGGGTGAGTGGAATCGAGGTGATGGTCCGCCAAGTGGCCGCCTCGTCGGAATCGGCTCCCGTCGCGCCACGGCCTGCGCTGTCGATCTCCACGGACAGTTCGTCCAGTATGTGTCCGACCAGGGATTCGGGGCTGGGGTAGTCGAAGACGAGGGATCCCGACAGGCGCAGGCCGGTGGCGCCCTTGAGTCGGTTACGCAGTTCCACGGCGGTGAGTGAGTCGATGCCCAGGTCCTGGAACGAGCTGTCGGGGGCGATCTCCGCGGGCGAGGCGTGTCCCAGAACAGCGGCGAGATTCCCGCGCACGATCTCCTCGACGACGCGTTTGTGGTCGGTCTCGGGCATGGCGCTCAGCCGCTCGGCGAGAGACGGTCCCTCCGCTGCGGCACCCGTGTTCGCGCCGCGCCGGACCGGGGTACGTACCAGTCCGCTCAGCAACGGGGGCAGGGCGCCCGAGGCGGCTTGGGAACGCAGCCCTGCCTGGTCCAACCGGATCGGCACCAGCAGCGGCCTGTCGTCGGCCAGGGAGGCGTCGAAGAGCGCAAGTGCCTGTTCGTTCGGGATCGGGGCCAGTCCGGAACGGACGAACCGCTCCCTATCGTCTCCGCCGAGTCGAGCTGTCATGCCGCTGGTTTGAGCCCACAGGCCCCAGGCGAGCGAGAGGGCCGGGAGTCCTGCCGCCCTGCGATCGTGCGCGAACGCGTCCAGGAAGGAGTTCGCCGCCGCGTAATTGCCCTGCCCCGGACTACCCAGCACCCCCGACGCCGA
>NZ_JBWKHE010000028.1:0-2027 GCF_056433405.1 Streptomyces sp. NPDC044719 | reverse complement strand
AGCACCGCCACCACCATGTCCACCGACCGCGGCAGCGCCAGACCCACCAGACGCTCCGGACCCACACCCCGCTTCACCAACACCCGCGCCAGCCGGTTCGCCCGCGCATTCAACTCGCCATAACTCACACGGGCATCACCACAGATGACCGCCACCGCATCCGGCGTTCGCCCCACCTGAGCCTCGAACAACTCCGACGCCGTACCAACCGGCACCCCACGAGCCGTGTCATTGAACTCAACCAGCAACCGCTCCCGCTCCATCGGCGCAAGCAGATCGACACCGACGATCCCTTGACGAGGATCGGCGACCGTCTCCTCGACGGCTCGCCGCAACCGCTCCAATATCAGACGTGCAGTGGCTTCGTCGAACAGGTCGGTGTCGTGCACAAGCTGAAGCTTTAGCGTCTCCTCTGGCAGCACCGTGAGACTCACCGGGTAGTGCGGCTCGTCGTGGCCTTTCACACCCATGATCGTCAGGCCGCCGGGGAGGTCAGTACCGTCGGCGCCGATGGGGTAGTTCTCGAACACGTAGAGGGTGTCGAAGAGTTCACCCTGGCCGGCGGCACGTTGGATGTCGGTCAGGCTCAGGTACTGGTGGTCGCTGAGGCGGGCCTGCTCCTCCTGCACCCGGGCCATCAACTCGGTCAGCGACTGCGACGGATCGAGCCGGACACGCACCGGAACCGTGTTGATGAACAGGCCGACCATCTGCTCGATACCGGGAATCTGCGGCGGACGCCCCGACACCGTCATACCGAAGACGACATCGTCCTTGCCCGTCAGCCGGGACAGCAACAACGCCCACGCCGTCTGCAGCACCGTGTTCACCGTCAGCCCATGCCGACGAGCCAACTCCGTAACACCAGCACTGACCTCGCCACTCAACGCAAGCGTCACCTCGCCATGGCTGCCGGCTTGTGAACGATGGCCGGCAGGCGCGAGCCTCGTCGGTTCCGCCCCGGCCAGCACCTCACGCCAGACCTCTTCGGCCTGGGTCCGGTCCTGCCGAGCCAGCCAGGCCAGATACATCCGGTAAGACACCGGCGCGGGCAGCACACTGTCGTCCCCGCCTTGCCCATACAGCTCGAACAGCTCCCGCAGCACCAGCGGCGTCGACCAGCCATCCAGCAGAATGTGATGATTCGTGATCACGAGCTTGTGCCGGCCGGGAGCAAGACGCACGACGACGAAACGCATCAGCGGCGCGCTGGCCATGTCGAAACGGGCAACCCGTTCCTCCTCCAGCAGCCGCGCCACCCGCTCACGCTGACCCGCCCCGGAGTACTCGCTCAGATCAACCTCACGCCACGGCAGCACCGGGTTGCCGGCGATCACCTGGACCGGCTCACCGTCACCGCCGGCCTGCCGGAAGCAGGCACGGAGACTGGCATGCCGGCCCACCAGCACCTCCGCCGACCGCCGCAGCACCCCCGCATCCAGCGCACCACTCAGATCAAACGCCAGCTGAACGTTGTAGACATCCACAGCGTCCTCGTCGAACAGCGCGTGGAACAACAGCCCTTCCTGCAACGGCGACAGCGGCAGCACATCCTCGACCACCACGTTCTCGGCCGCCCACTCATCGAGCTGCTCCTGCTCAAGGGAGACCAGGGGAAAGTCGGAGGGCGAATGCCCGCCGGCCTCCGGCAGGGCCGCATGCCCGGCCAGAACCCCCAGCATCCGAACCCACAGACCAGCCAGCTCCTCAACCTCATCCCGGTCCAGAACCTCCTGCGGCCAGGACCACACCGCATCCAGACGTATGTCCTCACCACTGCCGTGCGCGATCGCGTTGATCTCCAGACAGTGGGACATCCCCATGCCCGGATCGGCACCCAGAGGCGTTCCCGGAACCTCTCCCCCACCCGCCTCGAGAGCGGTGTCGAAGCGGCCGAGGTAGTTGAAGGCGATCTGGGGCCGGTCATAGCCGGCCAGAACCGGGGCGGTGCCGGGATTCAGATAACGCAGCAGCCCGTAACCGAACCCGTCATCGGGCAGCGCGTTCATCTGCTCCTTGACCCGCTT
>NZ_JBWKHE010000027.1:0-2036 GCF_056433405.1 Streptomyces sp. NPDC044719 | reverse complement strand
GCGCCGGCGAGGGGCTGGGCCTCGGCGTATTCCTTGCGGATCGCCATCAGGCCCGGCATCTCGTGCTCGGCGAGGGTGATCTCCTTGCGGCCGAACTCGGCCAGGGACAGGTCGGCGACCTTGAAGTCCTCGGACTGGGTGGGGCGGTCAGCGGGCACTGAGGCTCCTTGAGGCTTGGACGGTGCGGTGGATGTCGAGGGCCGCGGTGGAACGGTTGAGGGTGATGTAGTGCAGACCGGGCGCGCCTTCGGCGAGGAGCCGCTCGGCCATGGCGACGGCGTGGTCGACGCCGATGCGGTATGCGGCCCCGGGGTCGTCCCGGGCGGCTTCGAGCCGATGGGCCAGGTCTTCGGGGAAGGCGGCGTTGCTGAGCTCGGCGAAGCGGCGGATCTGCCGTACGTCGGTGGCGGGCATGATCTCCGGGATGATCGGGGTGTCGCAGCCGGCGGCCGCCACGCGGTCCCGGAGCCGGAGATAGTCCTCGACGTGGAAGAACATCTGCGTGATGGCGTAGTCCGCGCCGGCCTTGCACTTGGCCACGAAGTGGCGGAGGTCGGTCTCCGGGTCCGGTGACCTGGGATGCCCTTCCGGAAAGGCGGCCACGCCGATGGTGAAGTCGCCGAGCGAGCGGACCAGTTCGACCATCTGGCAGGCGTGGGTGAAGCCGTCCGGGTGCGGGACCCACTCCCCCCGGGGGTTGCCGGGCGGATCGCCGCGCAGGACGAGGACATCGCGGATACCGGCGTCCGCGTAAGCGCCGATGATGTTCCGCAGCTCGGCGACCGAGTGGCCGACGGCGGTGAGGTGAGCGACCGGACGCAGGGTGGTCTCTGCGGCGATGCGCCGGGTGACGGCGACGGTGCGGTCGCGGGAAGAGCCTCCGGCGCCGTACGTCACGGACACGAAGTCGGGCCGCAGCGCCTCCACCCGGCGGATCGCTTCCCAGAGGGCGCGTTCACCGTTCGCGGTCTTCGGAGGGAAGAACTCGAAGGAGAACGTCGTGCTGTCGGTCGTCATGGGCGGCCTCCCGCGTTGAAGTAGCTCGCCTCGGGGTGGTGGACGACGATCGCGTCCGTCGACTGCTCAGGGTGGAGCTGGAACTCCTCGGAGAGCTCCACGCCGATCCGCTCCGGCCGCAGCAGATCGGCGATCTTGCCTCGGTCTTCGAGTTCGGGGCAGGCCGGGTAGCCGAGCGAGTAGCGGCAGCCCTGGTACTGGGTGCGGAGCATGCCGTTCAGGCCGGCCGGGTCGTGAACGCCGATGCCGAGTTCCGCGCGGACCCGGGCGTGCCAGTACTCGGCGAGCGCCTCGGCCAACTGCACGGACAGGCCATGCAGTTCCAGGTAGTCACGGTAGGCGTCGGTTTCGAACAGTTCGGCCGTGGCCTCGCCGATGCGCGAGCCGACGGTGACGATCTGGAGGCCCACGACATCGGCCTGACCGCTCTCTTCCGGGCGGAAGAAGTCGGCCAGGCAGAGGCGCCTGCCGCGGTCCTGACGGGGGAAGGTGAAGCGGGTGCGCTCGGTGCCGTGCTCGTCGAGGATGATCAGGTCGTCGCCCTTGGAGACGCAGGGGAAGTAGCCGTAGACCACCGCGGCTTCGAGAAGGTTCTCGGTCCGCAGCCGGTCCAGCCACATCCGCAGCCTGGGCCGCCCCACGGATTCGATCATGTCCCGCTTGAGGCCCCACTGCCCCTTGAACAGGGCGCCCTCGTCCAGCCAGGACGCGTACTCCTTCAAAGGGATGCCCTTGACGACCCGAGTGCCGAAGAAGGGCGGTGTCGGCACGGGGTTGTCGGTGGCCACGTCCGAGCGTCGTGGGCTCTCCCGCACTGGCTGCTCCGTGTTCCGCACGGCTGCGGCGGCCTTCACACGGCGCTGTCTGAGTTCTGGGAGAGCGGCTCCCGGGCTTCCCCGTTTCACCGCCATCAGGGCGTCCATGAGGCGCAGTCCCTCGAAGGCGTCGCGGGCGTAGCGGACCTCGCCCTGATAGATCTCGTGCAGGTCCTGCTCGACGTAGGCCCGGGTGAGGGCGGC
>NZ_JBWKHE010000026.1:0-2882 GCF_056433405.1 Streptomyces sp. NPDC044719 | reverse complement strand
GGCTGCTGCGTTATCTGAATCCCGGCACCGCCCCGGTTCTGGCGGGCTATGACCGGCCCCAGATCGCTTTCAACTACCTCGGCCGCTTCGACACCAGCGACAGCCCCGCCGACACCGGCACCGGCACCGGCACGGGCACCACAGTCGGCGTACCCGTCGGTGCCGATCCGGACATGGCGATGTCCCACACCCTGGAGATCAACGCGATCGCGCACGGCAGTGGTGAGGACGTGCGCCTGGATGCGGCATGGTCCTGGCCGCAGGGGGTCCTGGACCGGGAGCAGGTTGAGGAGCTGGCTGGTCTGTGGGTTCGGATGCTGGGGGTTCTGGCGGGGCATGCGGCCCTGCCGGAGGCCGGCGGGCATTCCCCCTCCGACTTCCCCCTGGTCACCCTCGACCAGGACGAACTCGACGGACTTGAAGAAGAATTCGAGACGGAAAACGGGTGGCAGAAGTGAAGCGTTCCAAGATCGAGGACATCCTGCCCCTGTCGCCGTTGCAGGAAGGGCTGTTGTTCCACGCGCTGTTCGACGAGGACACCGCCGACATCTACAACGTTCAGCTGGCGTTTGATCTGAGCGGTGCGCTGGATGCGGGGGTGCTGCGGCGGTCGGCGGAGGTGCTGGTGGGCCGGCACGCCAGTCTCCGAGCGTGCTTCCGCCAGCGGAAGAACGGTGAGGCGGTCCAGGTGATCGCCAAGAGCTCGGTGTTGCCGTGGCGTGAGGTTGATCTGAGCGAGTACTCCGGGGCGGGTCAGCGTGAGCGGGTGGCGCGGCTGCTGGAGGAGGAACGGGTTGCCCGTTTCGACATGGCGAGCGCGCCGCTGATGCGTTTCCTGGTGGTGCGTCTTGGTCCCGGCCGGCACAAGCTGGTGATCACGAATCATCACATTCTGCTGGACGGCTGGTCGACGCCGCTGGTGCTGCGGGAGCTGTTCGAGCTGTATGGGCAAGGCGGGGACGACAGTGCGCTGCCCGCGCCGGTGCCTTACCGGACATATCTGGCCTGGCTAGCTCGGCAGGATCGGAGCGTAACCGAGAGGGTGTGGCGTGAAGCCCTGGCCGGCGTGGAGGCCACCCGCCTCGCCCCCGTCGGCCACCGCTCAGTAACTGCTGAACGGGCGCGGACCACGGTCGAGTTGAGTTCCGTGACCAGTGCGGGGGTTAAGGAACTGGCGCGTCGGCATGGCCTGACGGTCAACGCGGTTCTGCAGAGCGCGTGGGCGTTGTTGCTGGCCCGGCTGACGGGCAAGCAAGACGTTGTGTTCGGCGCCATCGTGTCGGGGCGTCCGCCGCAGATTCCCGGTATCGAGCAGATGGTCGGTCTGCTGATCAACACGGTTCCGGTCCGTGTCCGGCTTGATCCGTCGCAGTCGCTGACCGAGTTGATGGCCCGGGTGCAGGAGGAGCAGGCCCGTCTCAGCGACCACCAGTACCTGGGCTTGACCGACATTCAGCGTGCGGCCGGTCAGGGTGAACTCTTCGACACGCTCTACGTGTTCGAGAACTACCCCGTTGCTGCCGACAGCGCCGATGTTCCTGGCGGATTGACGATCACCGGAGGCGAAGGCAGAGACGAAGCGCACTACCCGGTGAACCTGGCGGTGATGCCTGGGGAGAAGCTTCGACTGGACGTCGGGCACGATACAGATCTGTTCGACGTGACCACGGTCCGCCAAATGCTGGAGCGTCTGCGGCGGGTTGTCGAGGCCATGGTCGCTGATCCGGGTCAGCGGATCGGTGACGTCGACGTACTTGACGTGCCGGAGCGCGAGCGGCTGCTGGTCGAATTCAACGACACGGCTCGTGCGGTGCCAGAGGGTACATTGCCGGAACTCTTCGAGGCTCAGGTGGCGCGGACGCCGGAGGCGATCGCGGTCATCTGCGGCGACGAAAGGTTGAGTTATGGCGAGTTGAATGCCCGGGCGAACCGGCTCGCTCGCGTGCTGATCGGTCAGGGTGTGGGTCCGGAGCGTCTGGTGGGTCTGGCGCTGCCGCGCTCGGTGGACATGGTCGTGGCGGTGCTGGCGGTCCTCAAGGCCGGCGGCGCCTTCCTGCCCATCGACACCGACTACCCGGGCGAGCGGATCGCGTTCATGCTCCAGGACGCCAGCCCCGTGTGCGTGTTGACCACGGCGGACACCTGCCATGTGGCAGCGGGGTCGGGAGTCGCGTCCTATGACGTCCGGGACCTCGACAGCGCCGCGGGCGCTGGTTCGGTGTTGAGTGGCGACCTCTCTGATGAGGAACGGCTCGCCCCGCTGAGGCTGCGGAACCCGGCGTATGTGATCTATACGTCGGGTTCCACCGGCAGGCCGAAGGGCGTCGTGGTCCCGCACACCGGACTGGGGAGCTTGGCTGCCTCGGAGATCAACCGGTTCGGCATCGGTCCTGGAAGTCGGGTTCTGCAATTCACTTCGCCGAGTTTCGACGTGTCGGTGGCCGAATTGGCCGACGTGCTGCTGTCCGGTGCGGCCCTGGTGGTGCCGGACGCGGAGGCGAGGGACGACGTGGTCGGCCGCCTGACGAGCATGGCGAAAGAGCATTCCGTCACTCACGTCTTTCTGGCCCCTAGCGTGCTGGCTGCGTTGGATGCTGCCGACCTGCCTGGGGTGGGTGTACTCGCGATCGGTGGTGAGGCGTGTGCGCCGGATGTGGTGGCGCGGTGGTCGGCGGGCCGGCGGATCTTCAATGCGTATGGGCCGACCGAGACGACAGTGGCTGTCACCCTGAGTGATGTGTTGGTGGGTGGGGTGGTTCCGCCGATTGGCCGGCCGGTGTGGAACACGCGGGTGTATGTGCTGGATGGGGGGTTGCGGTTGGTGGCTCCGGGTGTGGTGGGTGAGTTGTATGTGGGTGGTGCGGGTCTGGCGCGGGGGTATC
>NZ_JBWKHE010000025.1:0-2903 GCF_056433405.1 Streptomyces sp. NPDC044719 | reverse complement strand
GCGGGTGGCCCGGCGTTGGGCGGGGTGGTCAAGCGGGTCAAGGAGCAGATGAACGCGCTGCCCGATGACGGGTTCGGTTACGGGCTGCTGCGTTACCTCAATCCCGGCACCGCCCCGGTTCTGGCCGGCTATGACCGGCCCCAGATCGCCTTCAACTACCTCGGCCGCTTCGACACCAGCGACAGCCCCGCCGACACCGGCACCGGCACGACAGTCGGCGTACCCGTCGGTGCCGATCCGGACATGGCGATGTCCCACACCCTGGAGATCAACGCGATCGCGCACGGCAGTGGTGAGGACGTGCGTCTGGATGCGGCATGGTCCTGGCCGCAGGGGGTCCTGGACCAGGAGCAGGTTGAGGAGCTGGCTGGTCTGTGGGTTCGGATGCTGGGGGTGCTGGCGGGGCATGCGGCTCTGCCGGAGGCCGGCGGGCATTCGCCCTCCGACTTTCCCCTGGTCTCCCTTGAGCAGGAGCAGCTCGATGAGTGGGCTGGTGAGGGAATGGCAGTCGAGGATGTGCTGCCGCTGTCGCCGTTGCAGGAAGGGCTGCTGTTCCACGCGCTGTTCGACGAGAACGCCGCTGACATCTACAACGTCCAGCTGGTGCTGGACCTGGCGGGCGTCTTGGACGCGGGGGTGCTGCGGCGGTCAGCGGAGGTGCTGGTGGGCCGGCATGCCAGTTTGCGGGCGTGTTTCCGGCAGGCCGGCGGTGGGGGCGAGCCGGTCCAGGTGATCGCCGGCAATCCGGTGCTGCCGTGGCGTGAGGTTGATCTGAGTGATCTTCCCGGGGCGGGTCAGCGTGAGCGGGTGGCGCGGCTGCTGGAGGAGGAACGGGCTGCCCGTTTCGACATGGCCAGCGCGCCGCTGATGCGTTTCGTCGTCGTGCGCCTCGCTGCCGACCGGCACAAGCTGGTGATCACGAATCATCACATTCTGCTGGATGGCTGGTCGACTCCGCTGGTGCTGCGGGAGCTGTTCGAGCTGTATGGGCAAGGCGGGGACGACAGTGCGCTGCCCGCGCCGGTGCCCTACCGGCCGTATCCGGCCTGGCTGGCACGGCAGGACCGGAGTGCGACGGAAGAGGTGTGGCGTGAGGTGCTGGCCGGGGCGGAACCGACGAGGCTCGCGCCTGCCGGTCACCGTTCACAAGCCGGCAGCCGTGGCGAGGTGACGCTTGCGTTGAGTGGCGAGGTCAGTGCTGGGGTTACGGAGTTGGCGCGTCGGCATGGGCTGACGGTGAACACGGTGCTGCAGAGCGCGTGGGCGTTGTTGCTGGCCCGGCTGACGGGCAAGCAAGACGTTGTGTTCGGCGCCATCGTGTCGGGGCGTCCGCCGCAGATTCCCGGTATTGAGCAGATGGTCGGTCTGCTGATCAACACGGTTCCGGTGCGTGTCCGGCTTGATCCGTCGCAGTCGCTGACCGAGTTGATGGCCCGGGTGCAGGAGGAGCAGTCCCGGCTCAGCGACCACCAGTACCTGGGCCTGACCGACATTCAGGGCCTGGTCGGCGAGGGTGAACTCTTCGACACCCTCTACGTGTTCGAGAACTACCCCATCGGCGCAAATGGTACTGACCTCCCCGGCGGCCTGACGGTTAGCAGCATGGAAGGCCATGACGCGGCGCATTACCCGGTGAGTCTGGCAGTACTGCCTGGAGAGACACTGAAGCTTCAACTCGGGCACGACACCGATCTGTTCGACGAAGCCACTGCACGGCAGATGGTGGAGCGGTTGCGGCGGGTCATCGAGGAGATGGTCGCCGATCCTGGTGCGCGGATCGATGGCGTCGACGTGCTGGAGCCTACGGAGCGCGAGCGACTGTTGGTCGAGTACAACGACTCGGCCCGCCCTGTCCCGGACGGGACGTTCCCGCAACTGTTCGAGGCTCAGGTGGGGCGAACGCCCGATGCGGTCGCGGTCGCTTACCTGGACACGTCGGTGTCGTATGGGGAGTTGAATGCGCGGGCGAATCGGCTGGCGCGGGTGTTGGTGAAGCGGGGTGTGGGTCCGGAACGTCTGGTCGGGCTGGCGCTGCCGCGCTCGGTGGACATGGTCGTGGCGGTGCTGGCGGTACTGAAGGCCGGCGGCGCGTACCTGCCCATCGACCCCGACTATCCCAGTGAGCGGATTGCGTTCATGCTCCAGGACGCCGATCCAGTTTGCGTCCTCACTGCGACAGAAACCGATCATGTTGCATCGGAGGTGGGGGTGCCGTGTAGCCGGATCGAGGACCTCTATGACGGCGCAGAGGCCGGCTTTGTGGCGAGTGACGACCTTGCTGAGGGCGAGCGGCTTGGGCGTCTACGCGCGGACAGCCCGGCGTATGTGATCTATACGTCGGGGTCGACTGGCCGCCCCAAGGGTGTGAGCGTCACGCATACCGGGCTGGCGAGTATGGGTGCGATGCACGCCGACCGGTTCGGTGTGGGCCCTGACAGTCGGGTGCTGCAGTTCGCTTCGCCGAGTTTCGACGCTTCTGTGTGGGAACTGGTGATGGCGTTGCTGTCGGGTGCGGCGTTGGTGGTGGCGGACAGGGATCGGCTTCTTCCGGGGCCGGCGCTGGCGGAGTTGGTAGCGGCGGCAGGGGTGACGCATGTGACGTTGCCGCCGTCGGCGTTGGCTGTATTGCCGGCTGATGGGTTGCCGTCGGGTGTGGTGCTGGTGGTTGCCGGTGAGGCGTGTGCGCCGGATGTGGTGGCGCGGTGGTCGGTGGGCCGGCGGATGTTCAATGCCTATGGTCCGACCGAGTCGTCGGTGTGTGTTTCGGTCAGTGATGTGTTGGTGGGTGGGGTGGTTCCGCCGATTGGCCGGCCGGTGTGGAACACGCGGGTGTATGTGCTGGATGGGGGGTTGCGGTTGGTGGCTCCGGGTGTGGTGGGTGAGTTGTATGTGGGTGGTGCGGG
>NZ_JBWKHE010000024.1:0-3463 GCF_056433405.1 Streptomyces sp. NPDC044719 | reverse complement strand
CGTTCGTGATGTCCAACTCCTTCGCGGACCAGACCCTGGCCCAGATCGAGCTGTTCACCAAGCCCGACGAGTACCCGACCGGCGTCTATGTGCTGCCCAAGCACCTCGACGAGAAGGTCGCCCGCCTGCACCTCGACGCGCTCGGCGTGAAGCTGACCACGCTCCGTCCCGAGCAGGCCGAGTACATCGGCGTCCAGGTCGAGGGCCCGTTCAAACCGGACCACTACCGCTACTGAGCCGCACTCACCGGCAGCAGGTCCCCCGATGCAGGCCCCCGCACCCCCGTGCCGGGGGCCTGCCCCGTTTGCCGGACCAGCGACCGGACCGGCCCGTCAAGACCCAGGACCCCCATGCCCCGCGGCCGTTATTCGCTCCACGATCCGCACGATCACACCCCCCTCGCGGATGAACACTTCCACTGCGCCGTCGGCCCCTCCGGCTGGCGCTACGTCTCCCAGCTGACCACCCCCTCGGGCGATCACCACGGCTCCGTCGACCTCACCCTCGACGAACTCGGCCGCCCCATCCGTCTCGAACTCCACGCCGCCGCCTGGCAAGTCCGCGGCGCCGCCCTCGACGGCGTCACCTGGGTCCGCACCGACCCCACCGGGATCGAGGCCACCGAAGGCAATGTGCGCGCCCACGCCTTCACCGGCACCTCCCCGGCGTTCCTCGTCGCCACCACCCGTCTCCTGCGCCTCACCCCCTCCGCAGCCGCCACCCGCGTACGCCTCGTCGCCTTCACGGACCCGGTCCTCGCCCCGCGCACCGTGGACCAGTCGTGGTCCCTGCTGAAGAGAGAAGCACACGCCACTGACAACGGCCCTCTGGCCGTGGACGAATACCAGGTCACAGACCTGGACACGGGCGAGCAGCACGCCGTGCACATCGCCGGCGACGTGGTGCTCGCGGCCCCCGGCATCGAGCTCGAGGACCTCGAATCGCCACCGTCGACATTCACCTGACCCGACGGCCGCAGCGGAGCGGGCAGCCCCGCCCTCACTAAGCCGGCGGCACGAACCCGGTGCCGGGACGCTCGCCCGCCGACACCTCCGGCGCCTCCACAGACCTGCCCTCGCCAGACGACTCGGACGCCGCACCAGGCGCCACAACGGGCACAACGGGCGGCACGTCAGCAGGCGGCGGTCCGTACGCGGCTGGAGCCCCGTACGCGGCCGGCGGTGCGTACACGGCCGGAGGCCCTTCCCCGGCCGGAGCGGGAGCCGGGGCCGAACCGCTCTGGAAAGCCCGCCGGGACTCCCGCGCCTGCCGCTCCTGCACGACCGCCGCCAGATACGCCGCCGGCGGAACACCCTGCGGCACCGGCGCCCCCGTACGCTCCGCGAGATCCGCCGCCAGCCGCTCGGCCATCGACCAGCCGACCTGCGGATCCAACTGCTGCATACGCGTCAGATACTGACGGACGGCGAGCCACAGACCGTCGGGCACGGCAGACAGATCGAGCCCCGAGAACCGTCCCGCCAGCCAGGGCGGAGGAGGCGGCACAAAGCCGGTCCGCGTGACCGGAATCCGCTCCCGTACGACAAGAGTCCCTGCGAACACATCCCCCAGCCGCCGCCCACGCGCCGACACGAACGAGGCGATGCAGGCGATGATCCCGAAGGTCATGAGGATCTCGATCACCGCGATCAAGCCCCTCACCAGCGCATGCCGGAACCGGATCGGACCCCCGTCGTCCCGCACCACACGCAGACCGCATGCCATCTTCCCGAGCGACCGCCCGTGACTGAGCGTCTCCACCGCGATCGGCGCACCCACCAGCACGAGGACGAACGTCGCGATCGACAGCGCCGTCTGCGCCGCCTCGTCCAGCGAGGCCGTGGAAGTCACCAGCACGATGGTCACCGCCACATAGACGGCCATGGCCGCCACAAGGTCGAGCAGCACGGCCAGTGCCCTGCTGGGCAGCCTCGCGGGGCGCAGCTCCAACGCCACAGCCTCGCCCGTCACCAGCTCACTCACGCCTGCCGCCCTTCCCCTGCCCCGGACAGGGCCAGTCTGCCAAGCTGAGGGCGCATCGCGCCGCAGTACGACAAGCTGATCCACGACGAGTCGCCGACGAACAGCCGAGGAGCAGGCACACCGATGGACCTCGACGTCTTCGTCTCCGCCCACCGAGCGGAGTGGGACCGCCTCGAAGCCCTGCTGCGTCACCAGCGCCGCCTCAACGGCGCCGAAGCCGACGAACTCGTCACCCTCTACCAGCGCACCGCCACGCATCTCTCCCTGATCCAGTCCAGCGCCCCCGACCCCCAGCTGACCGGCCGGCTCAGCCAGCTGGTGGCACGCGCGCGTAGTGCTGTGACAGGTACCCGACGTGCCTCCTGGCGCGACGTCACCCGCTTCCTCGCCCACGGCTTCCCCGCCGCGGTCTACAAGTCACGTCACTGGTGGGTACCAACCGCGCTCCTGTCCACGGCCGTCGCCGTGCTCCTGGGCTGGTGGATCGGCACCCACCCCCCAGTACAGGCGTCCATCGCGGCCCCCAGCGAACTACGCGAGCTCACCCGCCCCGGCGGTCAGTACGAGACCTACTACTCCAGCCACCCGGCTGCCAGCTTCGCCGCCCAGGTGTGGACGAACAACGCCTGGGCCGCCGCCCTGTGCCTGATCCTCGGGGTCTTCCTGGGACTCCCGGTCATCTGGATCCTCTTCCAGAACATGCTCAACCTCGGCATCGGCTTCGGCCTGATGTCCTCGGCCGGCCGGCTCGACACCTTCCTCGGCCTGGTCCTCCCGCACGGCCTGCTCGAACTGACCGCCGTCTTCGTGGCCGCAGGCACCGGGCTGCGCCTGGGCTGGACCCTCATCGACCCGGGTCCCCGTACGCGACGCACGGCTCTGGCGGAGGAGGGCCGAGCCGCCATCGGCATGGCCATCGGCCTCGCCCTCGTCCTCTTCGTCTCCGGCGCCATCGAAGGCTTCGTCACCCCGTCGGGCCTCCCCACCTGGGCCCGCATCAGCATCGGGGTCGCCGCCGAACTGGCCTTCCTGGCCTACGTCTACGTCCTGGGCGGTCGTGCCGCCCGCGCCGGAGACACCGGCGACGTGGAGGCAGCAGAGCGCAGCGCCACCGTTCCGACAGCGGCCTAAACCTCCCGACGGCCACCGGATGTGCAACCACGTCCGTTCAGCTGCTAGTCTCCTCTTCGCCCCACAGGAGTCGTTGACACGGCGAGTGCGGGGAGGTAGATTCGAACAGTTGCCTGGAGGTGGGTTCCACCCCAGACGGCGACAGTGAACATCTACCTGCTTCTTGAAACGCTGATTTCATTGAAGCCACTCCCGATGAATCGGAAATGAGCGGCCGGTCAGTACGGCCCGAAACTTCTGATAAAGTCGGAACTGCCGGAAAGGGAAACGCGAAAGCGGGAACCTGGAAAGCACCGAGGAAATCGGATCGGAAAGATCTGATAGAGTCGGAAACGCAAGACCGAAGGGA
>NZ_JBWKHE010000023.1:0-4385 GCF_056433405.1 Streptomyces sp. NPDC044719 | reverse complement strand
AACAACACGCCCCTCCCACCCCCAGCCCCCTACCGGAACTACCTCACCTGGCTCACAACCCAGGACCGCAACGCAGCCAAGAAGGCCTGGCAAGAAGCACTGGCCGGGACAGAAGAGCCCACGCTGCTGGCCACGACCCGACGACACCACTCTTCGGTGACCCCGGAGGTGCTGCCCGTCGCGCTCTCGGAGGAATCGACAACGGCGTTGTCGATGGCCGCGCGCGGTCACGGCCTGACGCTCAACACCGTCGTCCAGGGAGTGTGGGGAGTACTGCTGGGGCGTTCGCTCGGCCGGAACGACGTGGTCTTCGGCGGTGTCGTATCCGGTCGTGGCCCGGAGGTCGCGGGCATCGAGAACATGGTGGGGCTGTTCATCAACACCCTGCCCGTACGCGTGCGCTGGCACGAGACCGACTCGTGGGCGGACATGCTGACCCGGCTGCAGGACGAACAGTCGGAACTGCTGGACCACCGGCATCTTGGCCTGGCCGACATCCAGCATCTGACGGGGCTGCGGGAGCTGTTCGACACGACGACCGTGTTCGAGAACTATCCCCTGGACGCCTCGGCAGTGGAGATGGCGGGATCCGATCTGCGGGTACGGAACATCAACGCGAGCGACGGCACCCACTATCCGCTCAGCCTCGCGGTGATACCCGGGCGCGAACTGCTGTTGCGCTTGAAGTACCGACCGGACCTGATGGAGCGAGACGCGGTCGAGGCCATCGCGGTGCGACTTCGCATACTCCTGGAATCAGTCATCGCCGATCCCGGGTGCCTCGTCGGACAGAGCAGCATGCTGACGGCCGAAGAACGACATCGGCTGCTGGTGGAGTGGAACGACACGGCGGCGCCGGAGGCGTCGGCGAGCGTGCCGCAGTTGTTCGAGGAGCAGGTGGCCCGCACGCCCGACAAGCCGGCCGCGCTTTTCGAGGACACCACGCTGTCCTATGCGGAACTCAACGCTCGGGCGAACCGGCTCGCCCACCGCTTGATCGCACAGGGCGTCGGCCCTGAGGACGTGGTCGCCGTCGTTCTGCCGAGGTCGATCGAGCTGCTGGTGGCACTGCTCGCGGTGCACAAGGCCGGGGCGGCGTATCTGCCGGTGGACCCGGCGCACCCGTCCGAGCGCATCGCGCTGATGCTGGGTGACATTCGCCCTGCGATGGTCGTGGACGCCGGTGTTCTGGCCGGTGACATGAGCCGGTACCCGGACGTGAATCCTCGTGACACCGACCGTGCCGCCCCGCTGTCGCCGGCCCATCCGGCCTATGTCATCTACACCTCCGGCTCCACCGGCGTCCCCAAGGGTGTCGTGGTGGAGCACCGGTCGCTTGCGGACTATGTGGCCTGGGCGCGCGAGGCCTATCCGAGTGCGCGCGGAAAGGTTCTGCTGCACTCCTCGGCAGCCTTCGACATGACCGTCACGGCGTTGTTCGTCCCTCTGCTGACCGGTGGCTGCATCCGCCTCGCAGCGCTGGAGGAGCACTCACGGCCCGGCGAGGGAGTCACGGGTGCCGGGCCCACGTTCCTCAAGGGCACGCCGAGCCACCTGCCCCTGCTGAATTCGTTGCCCGCGGAGTTCTCGCCGACGGAGGAACTGCTGCTCGCCGGTGAGGCGTTGCTCGACGAACCTCTCGAGGAATGGCGGCGCCGACACCCGTCGGTGACGGTGTTCAACGTCTACGGTCCGACCGAGACCACGGTCAGCTGTACGCAGTTCCGGATCGAGCCGGGCGCGGCGCTGTCGCCGGGAGTCGTGCCCATTGGCCGACCCCTGCGGAACACGCGGGTGTATGTGCTGGACGTTGGGCTGCGGTTGGTGCCTCCGGGTGTGGTCGGCGAGCTGTACGTGGCAGGGACAGGAGTGGCCAGGGGCTATGTCAACCGCCCCGGCCTGACAGCCGAGCGGTTCGTGCCCGACCCCTTCGGCCCGGCCGGTACCCGCATGTACCGCACCGGCGACCTGGCCCGCTGGACACCCGACGGGCAACTGACCTTCGCGGGCCGCGCCGACGACCAGGTCAAGATCCGCGGCTACCGCATCGAACCCAGCGAAATCGAAACCGTCCTCTCCCGCCACCCCGCACTCTCCCAGGCCGCCGTAGTCGCCCAGGAGCACAACCCCTCCGGAAAACGCCTCGTGGCCTACGTCGTACCCACCACCGGAACAACCACCGACACCTCACAACTACGCGACTTCATCCGGAACACACTGCCCGACTACATGACCCCCGCGGTCTTCGTCGTCCTGGACGAACTGCCCCTGCTCCCGAACGGGAAACTGGATCGGGCAGCGTTGCCCGCACCCGACCTCGCCGGGATGTCGAAGAGCCGTGTTCCTCGCACACCGCGGGAAGAACTTCTCTGCGGACTTTTCACCCAGGTACTGGGCGTCCCCGAGGTCGGCGCCGAGGACAACTTCTTCGAACTGGGTGGCGACAGTGTCATGTCCATCCAGCTCGTGTCCAAAGCTCGCGCCGCTGAGCTGGTCTTCTCCCTTCGCGACGTGTTCCAGTACAGGACCCCGGCAGCTCTGGCCGTGGCTGCGACAGCGGCTGGAGCGGGTGAACTCGGCGGTGAGGCGCCTGATGCCGGCATCGGTCGGCTGCCCATGACCCCGATCATGCACCGGCTGCGAGAACGTGGGGGTTCACTCGACCAGTTCCATCAGACGGTGCTCCTGAACGTTCCCGGTGGTCTCGGCGCCGCGCGCCTCATCGCGGTGATGCAGGCGGCACTGGATCAGCACGACGCGCTGCGCATGAGGATGATCCGGCATCCTGGCAGCGAGTGGCAGTTGGAGATCGCCCCACGCGCCACGATCGAGGCGAGCTCGTGTATCCGCCGCGTGGACATCCTCGGGCTGGAAGGCGCGGCGTTGCGCGCGACGATCGCGGCAGAGGGCGCCGGGGCAGTGCGGCGGCTTGCCCCCGGTGACGGGGTCATGGTGCAGGCGGTGTGGTTCGATGCCGGGCCGGCCCGGCCGGGCCGGTTGTTGCTGGTGCTGCACCATCTCGTGGTGGACGGGGTGTCCTGGCGGATTCTGCTGCCGGATCTGTCCTCCGCGGCGGCAGCCGTCGCAGCCGACCGTGCAGTGGACCTGGCCCCCGTGCACACCTCGTTCCGCCGGTGGGCCGAACTGCTGGTGGAGCAAGCTCAGGAACCGAAGCGCATCGCCGAGACAGCATGGTGGGAGCACGTTCTCGACAGCCCGAGCGTGATGCTGGCCGACCGACCGCCTCGGGCGACGGACACCACTCGGTCGTTGACCATGACCATTTTGCCGGAACGGGCGGTGCCGTTGCTCTCGGAGGTACCGGCTGCGTTTCATGCGAACGTCAACGACGTCCTGCTGACCGCTCTGGCCGTAGCGGTCATGCGCTGGCACCAGCAGCGCGGAAATGCGGGCGCGGCGTTGCTGGTCGATGTGGAGGGGCATGGCCGGGACGAGTTCGCCGCCGGTGTCGACGTGTCACGCACGGTGGGCTGGTTCACCAGCCTGTTCCCCGTACGCCTCGACCTCCACGACATCGACCTCGACCACGTACTCACCGGAGAAACCGCCACCGGACAAGCGCTCAAGACAGTCAAGGAACAACTCCGGACAGTCCCGGACCACGGACTCGGATACGGACTCCTCCGCTACCTCAACCCCCAGACCGGCACACGACTGTCGAACCTGACCGCTCCCCAAATCGGCTTCAACTACCTGGGACGACTCACCCCAGCAGACACCGGACAATGGGCCATCGCAGAAGAAGCCGACGCCCTCTTCGACCCGGCCGACACCGCCCTGCCAGAGCCGGGACCGGCACACCACCTCGACATCAACGCCTTGGCCCGGGAAGGCGCAGAGGGACCCGAGCTGGTGGCGTCTTGGACATGGACCGAACAGGCACTGTCCGAAGCGGACGTCCGTGAACTCACCAGCCTGTGGTCACAGGCACTCGACGCACTCATCACCCACACCCGCCAGCCCGGAGCTGGGGGCTGGACGCCCTCGGACCTCCCCCTTGTGTCGCTGACGCAGCAGCAGCTTGATCGTCTGACCGGGTCCCGAGCAGACGAGTCAGGTCTTGAGGAGATCCTTCCGCTCTCACCGCTGCAGGAGGGCCTGCTCTTCCACTCCGCCTTCGACAAGCAGTTGCCGGATGTCTACACCGTCCAGTTGGCCCTCACCCTCCAAGGACAGCTCAACGTGCCGGTGCTGCGGTCCGCCGCAGCAGCCTTGTTGCGACGGCATGCGAGCTTGCGGGCGGGCTTCTGGCAGGAGGACGCGGAACACCCGGTGCAGGTGATTCCGCGGGAGGTCGCCCTGCCCTGGCGGGAAGTGGACCTGAGCGGACTGAGCGATCAGCAGCCGGAACTGGCCCGGCTCTT
>NZ_JBWKHE010000022.1:0-4689 GCF_056433405.1 Streptomyces sp. NPDC044719 | reverse complement strand
GCGGCGGGTGAGCGGCCGGTGCTGGATGTGGTGGCGACGTCGTTCCGCCGGTGGGCGGGGATGCTTCCGGGTCTGGCTGAGGCCCGGGCGGGTGAGCTTGAGCTGTGGTGTGGGGTGTTGGAGGGTCCGGGGCGGGAGGCGTTGCTGGGGCGGCGTGCGCTGGATCGGGTGCGGGACACGGTCGGTGGTGCGGGTGTGGTGTCGGTGTCGGTGCCGGCCGGGGTGAGTGAGGCGGTCCTGACGCGGGTGCCGGCGCTGTTCCATGCGGGTGCTGATGATGTGCTGCTGACGGCGCTGGCGCTGGCTGTGACCGCCTGGCGCCACCAGCACGGCCGGTGTGATCAGCGTGGTGGGTGTGGTCAGCGTGGTGGGTGTGGTCGTGGGGATGTGCTGGTGGATGTGGAGGGGCATGGGCGGGTGGATGTGGAGGGGGTGGATCTGTCCAGGACGGTGGGCTGGTTCACGACGATTTTCCCGGTCCGGCTGGATGTGGGTGAGGTGGACTGGGATGAGGTGTGGGCGGGTGGCCCGGCGTTGGGCGGGGTGGTCAAGCGGGTCAAGGAGCAGATGAACGCGCTGCCCGATGACGGGTTCGGTTACGGGCTGCTGCGTTATCTGAATCCCGGCACCGCCCCGGTTCTGGCGGGCTATGACCGGCCCCAGATCGCTTTCAACTACCTCGGCCGCTTCGACACCGCTCTCGAGGCGGGTGGGGGAGAGGTTCCGGGAACGCCTCTGGGGGCTGATCCGGGCATGGGGATGTCCCACTGTCTGGAGATCAACGCGATCGCGCACGGCAGTGGTGAGGACGTGCGTCTGGATGCGGTGTGGTCCTGGCCGCAGGAGGTTCTGGACCGGGATGAGGTTGAGGAGCTGGCTGGTCTGTGGGTTCGGATGCTGGGGGTTTTGGCGGGGCATGCGGCTCTGCCGGAGGCGGGCGGGCATTCGCCCTCCGACTTCCCCCTGGTCACCCTCGACCAGGTGCAGCTCGATGAGTGGGCTGGTGAGGGGATGGCCGTCGAGGATGTGCTGCCTGCTTCGCCGTTGCAGGAAGGGCTGTTGTTCCACGCGCTGTTCGACGAGGACGCCGCCGACATCTACAACGTCCAGCTGGTGCTGGACCTGGCGGGCGTCTTGGACGCGGGGGTGCTGCGGCGGTCGGCGGAGGTGCTGGTGGGCCGGCATGCCAGTCTCCGTGCCTGCTTCCGGCAGGCCGGCGGTGACGGTGAGCCGGTCCAGGTGATCGCCGGCAACCCGGTGCTCCCGTGGCGTGAGGTTGATCTGAGCGAGTACTCCGGGGCGGGTCAGCGTGAGCGGGTGGCGCGGCTGCTGGAGGAGGAACGGGCTGCCCGTTTCGACATGGCCAGCGCGCCGCTCATGCGCTTCCTGGTGATCCGCCTCGCCCCGGACTGGCACAAGCTCGTGATCATGAACCATCACATTCTGCTGGACGGCTGGTCGAGTCCGCTGGTTGTGCGGGAGCTGTTCGAGCTGTATGGGCAAGGCGGGGACGACAGTGCGCTGCCCGCGCCGGTGCCCTACCGGCCGTATCCGGCCTGGCTGGCGCGGCAGGACCGGACCCAGGCCGAAGAGGTCTGGCGTGAGGTGCTGGCCGGGGCGGAACCGACGAGGCTCGCCCCCACCGGCCACCGGTCACAAGCCGGCACGCGTGAGGAGACCGTGGTTGAGCTGTCCGGCGAAGCTGATTCAGCGATAAGGCAGTTGGCGCGTCGGCATGGGCTGACGGTGAACACGGTGCTGCAGACGGCGTGGGCGTTGTTGCTGGCCCGGCTGACGGGGAAGGACGATGTCGTCTTCGGTATGACGGTGTCGGGACGGCCGCCGGAGATCCCCGGCATCGAGCAGATGGTCGGCCTGTTCATCAACACCGTTCCGGTCAGGGTTTCCTGTGCCCCGTCGCTGACACTGACCGAGTTGATGGCCCGGGTGCAGGAGGAGCAGTCCCGCCTTAGCGACCACCAATACCTGGGCCTGACCGACATCCAGCGTGCCGCCGGCCAGGGTGAACTCTTCGACACCCTCTACGTGTTCGAGAACTACCCCGTCGCCGTCGACAGCGCTGATCTGCCCGGAGGGCTGACGATCACCGGCATCGAAGGCTACGACGGCGACCACTATCCCTTGAAGCTCGGCGTGTTGCCGGGTGACAAGTTGGGGTTGCAGCTTCGGTACGACAGCGAGCTGTTTGACACATCGGCGGCTGAGACGATGCTGAGCCGATTGAAGCACTTGCTCCACACGATGCTGGACGATCCTGATCAGCGGGTTGCTGCCGTCGATGCGCTGGTTGCCGGTGAACGGGAGCGGCTGCTGGTCGAGTTCAACGACACGACCCGTGCGGTGCCGGATGGCACGGTATCCGAGTTGTTCGAGGTCCAGGCAGCGCGGACCCCGGACGCGGTCGCGGTGGTCTGCGGCGATGCCCGTCTGAGTTACAGGGAGTTGAATGCCCGGGCGAACCGGTTGGCACGTGTGTTGGTGAAGCGGGGTGTGGGTCCGGAGCGTCTGGTCGGGCTGGCGTTGCCGCGGTCGGCGGACATGGTCGTGGCGGTCCTCGCGGTCCTCAAGGCCGGCGGTGCCTACCTGCCCATCGACCTGGATCATCCCAGCGAGCGGATTGCGTTCATGCTCCGAGACGCCGGTCCCGAGGTGATAGTGACCACGGTCGAGTCGGCATCGGAGTTGCCGATTCAGGACACTGCGCAGTGCGTGTTCACCGATGAGGTCGGGCTCCACGACGGACAGCCTGACAGCAACCTTGCACGCCCAGGGTCGGCGGTTGATCCGGCGTATGTCATCTACACGTCGGGGTCGACCGGTAGGCCAAAGGGCGTTGTCGTCGAGCATCGGTCGCTCGTTGCCTATCTGAGTTGGGCGGCGGAGACGTATCCGGGAGTGCGCGGAACGGCACTGCTGCACTCGCCGCTGTCGTTCGACCTGACAGTCACAGCCCTCTATGCGCCATTGCTCCATGGCGGTTGTGTCTATATAGCCGAGCTGGAAGAGGTGGCTGAGGCACCGCTCTGCGAGCCGACGTTCCTGAAGGCGACGCCGAGTTACCTGACGCTGCTGGACAGCCGACCCGAGGTGGGCTCGCAACTGAGTGAGCTGGTGTTGGGTGGCGAGGCGCTGCTGGGTGAAGCACTTGAGGAATGGCGCCGTGGTCATCCCGAGACCACGGTGATGAATGAGTACGGCCCGACCGAGACGACTGTCGGTTGTATGGAGTACCGCATCGCGCCTCAGGATCAGGTCAAGGCGGGCGTGGTGTCACTGGGCCGACCTGCGTGGAACACCCGTATGTATGTCCTGGGCGGCGGCCTTGAACCAGTGGCGCCGGGTGCGGTGGGTGAGCTGTATATCGGCGGCGCTCTGGTAACGCGGGGGTATCTGAATCGTGCGGGTCTGACGGCGGGCCGGTTCGTGGCGGATCCGTTTGGTGCGGCGGGTGGGCGGTTGTATCGCACGGGGGATCTGGTGCGGTGGGGCGGGGACGGGCAGTTGGAGTTCGTCGGGCGTGCGGATGATCAGGTCAAGGTCCGTGGTTTCCGGATCGAGACGGGGGAGGTTGAGGCTGCGCTGCTTTTGGATCCCGGTGTGGCTCAGGCGGTGGTGGTGGTGCGGGAGGACCGGCCGGGTGATAAGCGGCTGGTGGGTTATGTCGTTGCGGAGCAGGGTGTCGCTGCGGGTGGGTTGGATGTTGCTGCGGTGCGTGAGGGTGTGCGGGGGCGGTTGCCGCAGTACATGGTGCCGTCGGTTGTGGTGGTGCTGGATGGTCTGCCGTTGACGGTGAACGGGAAGCTGGACCGTGCCGCGCTCCCCGTGCCGGATGTGTCGGGCATGACGTCGGGGCGTGGTCCGCGTACTGGCCGGGAGGAGGTGTTGTGCGGGCTGTTCGCTCAGGTGCTGGGGCTGGCGGAGGTCGGTATTGATGACAGTTTCTTCGCGTTGGGCGGGCATTCGCTGCTGGCGACGCGGTTGATCAGCCGGGTGCGGTCGGTGTTGGGGGTGGAGTTGTCGATCAGGGATCTGTTCGAGGCTCCGACGGTGGCGGGGCTGGTGGAGTGTGTGGGGGATGGGGTGGTGCGTCCGGCGTTGGAGCGGGTGGAGCGGCCGCAGCGGGTGCCGTTGTCGTTCGGTCAGCGCCGGTTGTGGTTCCTGAACCAGTTGGAGGGGGGCGGGGCGACGTACAACGTGCCGGTGGCGTTGCGGTTCACGGGGGTGTTGGACCGGCGGGCGCTGGAGGCGGCGCTGGGTGATGTGGTGGAGCGGCACGAGGCGTTGCGGACGTTGTTCCCGGGGCAGGACGGGCGTCCCTGGCAGCATGTGGTGCCTGCGGGTGAGGCCAGGCCCCGGCTGCTGGTGGAGCAGGTCGAGGCCGGGGGGATGCGGCAGGCCGTGGCGCGTGTGGCGGCACAGGGATTCGATGTGGTGGTGGACCTGCCGTTGCGGGCGCATCTGCTGTGTGAGAACCCCAGCGAACAGCAGCAGCAGGAGCAGTTGGAGCAGCAGGAGCAGTTGGAGGAGCTGGAGGAGCAGGAGGAGCAGCTGGGGGAGCTGGCGTTGGAGGGTGTGGGGGGTGAGGTGTTGGTGCTGGTGGTGCACCATATCGCCACGGATGGGTGGTCGATGGGGCCGTTGGCGCGTGATCTGGCTGCGGCGTATGCG
>NZ_JBWKHE010000021.1:0-7640 GCF_056433405.1 Streptomyces sp. NPDC044719 | reverse complement strand
GGCCCGCACCCCCGCCAGATCCACCAACCCGTAATACGCCGTCACAAACGCCACCGGAACCGACGCCGCCTGCTCGAACGACCAACCCTCAGGGACGGGTACGACAGCACGGCGATCGCAGACAGCCGTGGGCCCGAAAGCTCCCAGGAACATGCCCATCACCCGGTCTCCCGGGGCCAGGTCGGTCACCTCCGCACCGACCTCGGTGACCACTCCCGCAGCCTCACGGCCCATGGGCGTGCGTTCCGGATACATGTCGAGGGCGAGCAGCACATCACGGAAGTTCACCCCGGCCGCCCGTACAGCGATCCGCACCTCACCCGGCCCCAACGGCGCCGACGACTCCTCACACGGCAACAACGCCAGATGCTCAAGCGCCCCCGGACGCGACACATCCAGCCGCCACGGCACCCCCACCGGAGGCACCAGCACCCCACCAGCACCCGAACCCACCGCCACCAGACGAGCCGCCAGCACCTGACCATCCCGCACCACCACCTGCGGCTCACCACTGGCCAGCACCGCAGGCAGCACATCGGCCACGCCAGCCGCGTCGTCCACATCCACCAGAACGAACCGGCCCGGATTCTCCGTCTGCGCCGACCGCACCAGACCCCACACCCCGGCATGACCCAGATCCGGCACCCCACGCCGATCCCCCACCCCCACCGCACCCCGGGTCACCACCACCAGCCGGGAGTCGGCAAACCGCTCCTCCGCCAGCCACGCCTGCAGCACCCCCAACACCCCACCCACCGACTCACGCACCCCACCCGCCAGCCCACCCGACTCCACCGACACACACGGCAACACCACGAACTCCGCAACCGGCTGACCGGCATCCAGACCACCCAGACCACCCTCCCCAAGAACCACCCACCGCTCCGACGAAACCGACGACTCGTGGGCGGGCGCGGCCAGGGGGACCCACTCGAGGGCGAAGGGCTTCTCCTTCCCCTTTCCGCGGACGCGTTCTTGCTGGTCCGGTGACATCTCCGGAATCACCAGCCGATCGACGAAGGCCACTGGAGCACCCGTGAAGTCGGCGAGGGCAACAGTCATCGCATCGGATCCGGCCGGGGACAGCCTCACCCGCAGGGTGGAGGCGCCGGCCGCGAAAACCGAGACCCCACTCCAGGCGAACGGAAGTCGCATGACCCCACCGCTGTCGAAGAAGGCGCCAGCTCCTGCGGCCTGCAGGGCGGCGTCGAGCAGCGCCGGATGGAGGATGAAGTTCTCCGCCACCTCCTGCTCGTTGCTGGGGAGGCTCACCTCGGCGAAGACCTCGTCCCCGCGCAGCCACGCCGCCCGCAGGCCCTGGAAGGAGGGACCGTAGGCATACCCAAGGCGCCCATACGCTTCGTAGAAACCGTCCAGTTCGATCGGTGTCGCTCCGGGAGGTGGCCAGGCGCCGAGCTCGACGGAGCCGGTCACCTCGGCCTGGCTGAGCGCCCCACTGACGTGTCGGGTCCACTCCTCGTCCGGCCCGCTCTGCGAGTGCACACTCACCGGCCGCCACCCGGACTCGTCCTGCGCACCGACCCGGACCTGAAGGGCGACATCGCCTTCCTCGGGGATGACCAGCGGCATCTCCAAAGTGAGTTCTTCCAGCCGGGGGCAGCCGACCTCATCCCCGGCCCGCAACGCGATCTCCACCAGACCGGCACCCGGGAAGAGGACCGTGCCGCCGATGGCGTGGTCGGCCAACCATGGGTGCGTGCGCAGGGACAGCCGCCCGGTCAGCACGACACCCTGCTCGTCCGCCAGGCGCACGGCCGCACCCAGCAGCGGATGACCAGCCTCGGACAGCCCCAGTGCTGCGGGATCAGTCGCCGCCCGGTGGTCCTCTTCCAGCCAGTACCGCCGGCGCTGGAAGGCATAGGTGGGCAGCTCGACCTGCCGCCCGCCGGGCAGCAGCGCCGTCCAGTCGACGCCAGTGCCGTGGGCGTAGGCCTGCGCCAGTGCGGTGGTGAGGGACTGCGGCTCGGGACGGTCCTGACGCAGGAGCGGTAGAACCAGCCGCGGCGTGCCGGACTCCTCGTGCTCTTCGAGGGTTTCCTCGGCCATCGCGGCCAGCACACCGCCCGGCCCCACCTCCAGGAACACGTTCACACCCTCACCGGCCAGAGTGCGGATACCGTCAGCGAACCGCACCGCCGCCCGCACATGCCGCACCCAATACTCCGCCGACTCCAACTCCCCCGGCCCCGCGATCCGGCCCGTCACATTGGAGACCACCGGAATCCTCGGCGGCCGGTAACCCACCTGACGGGCCACCTCCTCGAACTGCTCCAGCATCGGCTCCATCAACGGCGAATGAAACGCATGACTGACCGACAACCGGCGACTGCGCCGCCCCGGGAAACAGGCCACCACCCGCTCCACCGCCTGTGCCTCGCCGGAGAACACCACCGACCGCGGCCCATTGACCGCCGCCACATCCACCCGCCCCCCACACTCCTGAAGAGCTTGCAGGGCTTGCAGGGCTTCGGCCTCACCGGCCTGCACCGCCACCATCACCCCACCGGGCGGCAACGCCTGCATCAACCGGCCCCGCGCAGCCACCAGCCGACCCGCATCCTCCAGCGACATCACCCCCGCCACATGCGCCGCCGCCAACTCCCCCACCGAATGCCCCAACAGGTAATCCACACCCACACCCCAGCTGTCCAGCAGCCGGAACAACGCCACCTCCACCGCGAACAACGCACCCTGCGTAAACCGGGTCTGCTCCAACCGGACACCATCAGCGAAAACACCGGCATCCGCACCCACCGCCCGGCACGCCTCCCCCAACGCATCGGCGAACACCGGATACGCCCCGGCAAGCTCCGCCCCCATCCCCACCCGCTGCGCACCCTGCCCCGACAACAACAACCCCGTACGCACCCCACCCGCCACACCCTCGGACGACACGGCACGCAGCCCGGCCAGCAGCTCGCCCCGGTCCCCGCCCGCACCCAGCACCACCGCCCGGTGCTCCAGCACCGACCGCGCCGACGCCAGCGACCACCCCACATCCACCGGATTCACCTGCGGGTGCGTCTCCACGAACTCCGCCAGCCGCCCCGCCTGCGCCGCCAGGGCTTCAGCACTGCGCCCCGACACCACCCACGGCACCACCACACCCGGAACAGGAACCTCCCGGGCCACAACCTCACCCGCCGGAGCCTCCTCCACGATCACATGCGCATTCGTCCCACTGATCCCGAACGACGACACCCCCGCCCGACGCGCACGCTCCCCCGTCCGCGGCCACTCCCGCGCCTCGGTCAGCAACTCCACCGCACCCGCCGACCAGTCCACATGCGGCGACGCCTCCCCCACATGCAACGTCCGCGGCAACACCCCCTGCCCCAGCGCCAACACCATCTTGATCACACCCGCCACACCCGCCGCCGCCTGCGTATGCGCGATATTCGACTTCACCGACCCCAGCCACAACGGCCGATCCACCGGCCGGTCCTGCCCATACGTCGCCAGCAACGCCTGCGCCTCAATCGGATCCCCCAACGCGGTGCCCGTGCCATGCGCCTCCACCGCATCCACGTCCCCGGCATCAAGACGCGCACTGGCAAGTGCAGCGCGGATCACCCGCTGCTGCGACGGCCCATTCGGCGCCGTAAGCCCATTGCTTGCACCGTCCTGGTTCACCGCGCTGCCGCGGATCACCGCCAGCACCTGATGCCCGTTCCGGCGGGCATCCGACAACCGCTCCAGCAGGATCAGCCCGACACCCTCGCCCCAGCCGACACCATCAGCGTCCGCCGAGAACGCCTTGCACCGCCCGTCCGGAGACAACACCCGCTGCCGGCTGAACTCGACGAAGGTCGATGGCGAGGCCATGAGGGCGACCCCGCCTGCGAGTGCCATCGTGCTCTCGTCGCTGCGCAGGGACTGGCAGGCGAGGTGGAGCGCCACCAGCGACGACGAACACGCCGTGTCCACTGTCACGGCCGGTCCCTCGAGGCCGAAGGTGTAGGCGATGCGGCCGGAGGCGACGCTGCTCGCGCTGCCGATGCCGAGCAGACCTTCGTAGTCCCCGGACCTGGGGGTCGTCCGCATGCCGTAGTCGTCGTACGACACGCCCGCGAAGACGCCTGTTCGCGTGCCGCGCAGGGAGTCGGGAGCGATGCCCGCCCGTTCGAAGAGCTCCCAGGAGGTCTCCAGCAGCAGCCGCTGCTGCGGGTCGATCGCGGTCGCCTCGCGTGGGCTGATGCCGAAGAACGCGGCGTCGAACTCATCGGCGTCGTAGAGGAAGCCGCCCTCGCGCGTGGAGGATTTTCCTCGCTGGTCCGGATCTGGGTCGTACAGCCCTTCGACGTCCCAGCCCCGGTTTTCGGGGAAGCGGCCTACGGCGTCCGTGCCGGATGCGACAAGCCCCCACAGATCCTCGGGGGAGCTGACGCCACGGGGGTAACGGCAACTCATCGCGATGATCGCGATGGGCTCGTGGCTGCCGGACTCGAGCTCCATGAGCCGTTCTCGGGTCTCATGAAGATCAGCGGTGACCCACTTGAGGTACTCGACCAGCTTCTCGTCACTAGTCATGTCTAGCTGTCCCCCTTCTTGCCGAGGCTGCGGTCGATGAAGTCGAGGACCTCTTCCGCCGTCGCGTTTTCCAGCCGATGGCTCACCGCGCGCTTCTCCGCGCGCTTTTCCGTGTCGTCGCGTCGTTGCAGCCGGTCCCACTTGGCCATCACCGTCTGAAGCCGGCTGGTGATCCGCAGAGTGGCGTCGTCGTCCGGGTCCATGGCGAACAGGGCGGTCTCGAACCGGTCCAGCTCGGCCAGCACCCGTGTTGTGTCGTCGATGTGTGGCGGGTTGATCTCGGTCCGCAGGTACGCGGTGAGCGCGAGCGGGGACGGGTGATCGAAGACGAGGGTCGAGGGGAGGCTCAGCCCGGTGGCGGCGCCGAGCCGGTTGCGCAGTTCCACCGCTGTCAGCGAGTCGAAGCCGAGGTCGTCGAATGCCTGTTCCGGCTTGACGCTGTGGGGCGACGGGTGTCCCAGTACCGTCGCCACATGGCCACGGACCAGGTCCAGCACCAGGCGTTCCTGCTCCGGCCCGGACAGGTTCTCGAGCCGGCGTACCAGGGACCACGGCCCGTCGGTGGCGCTGCCGGGGTGGCCAGCCGTCCGCATGCCGGGGACGGGGGCCGGGACCAGCGTGCGCAGGAGGGCGGGCAGGGTCCCTGAGCCTGCCTGCGCTCGCAGCACGTCCGAGTTCAACCGCAGGGGCAGCAGCTGTGCCCGGTCCGTGCGGAGGGCCTGATCGAACAGGGCGAGTCCCTGTTCGGACGTGATCGGTTCCAGACCGCGGCGGGAGATTCTGGCCAGGTCCTCGTCGGCCAGCTGCCCCGTCATGCCTCCGTTCTGAGCCCACAGGCCCCAGGCGAGCGATACGCCCGGCAGTCCCTCGGACCGGCGGTGCTGCGCGAGGGCGTCCAGGAAGGTGTTGGCGGCGGCGTAGTTGCCCTGGCCCGCGTTGCCGAAGACACCGGCGGCGGAGGAGAAGAGGACGAAGTCGGTCAGGTCGAGGCCGCGGGTCGCCTCATGAAGATTCACAGCCGCGTCCGCCTTGGCCCGCAGCACCGCCTCCAGCCGCTGTCGGGTGAGCGAACCGACCACGGCGTCGTCCACGACGCCCGCCGCATGCACGACGGCTGTGAGCGGGTGCTCTTCCGGGATCTTCGCCACCAGTTCGACGACCGCTTCCCGATCGGCGGCGTCACATGCCACGACCGAGACGTCGGCCCCGCTCTTCTCCAAGTGCTCGCGCAGTTCGGACGCCCCCGCTGCCCGGTCGCCGCTCCTGCTCACCAGGAGCAGATGGCGCACCCCGTACTTCTCCACCAGATGACGGGCCAGCAGACCGCCCAACGCCCCGGTCCCCCCGGTGATCAACACCGTGCCCTCGGCATCCCAGGCCGGGGGCACGGCCGGCTCCTCCGTGGCCGTCACCCGGGCAAGACGCGGCACCCACACCTGGCCACCGCGCACCACAACCTGCGGCTCACCCGTGGCCAGCGCCGCAGGCAGCACCGCCTCCCAGTCATCCCCCTCACCCACATCGACGAGAACGAACCGGCCCGGATGCTCCGTCTGCGCCGACCGCACCAAACCCCACGCGGGAGAGTGCACGAGATTCAGCCGCTCGCCCTCGCCGACGCCCGCGACCGCATTGCGCGTCAGCACCACCAGGCGCGAACCGGCAGAGGGCTCATCAGCCAGCCAGGCCTGGAGCGCCGCGAGGACCTCACCCATGGCCTCGTGCACCTGCTCGGTGAGTCCGCCGGAACTGGCGTCGGTACAGCGCAACACCACGTATTCCGGTTGGGTCTCCGCATGCGGTACATGGTCGTCGCCGAACCATGTCCAGAAGACACCGGCCTCAGGCGTGCCGACTGCCGGAGCCGGATCCCATTCCAGCTCGAACAGTGCGTCGTGGTTCCGCCCGGCCGCCTGCCGCAGCTGGTCGGGCGATACGGGCCGGGAGACCAGCGCGTCCGCACAGGCCACGGGCCGGCCTTCGGTGTCGGTGACATGTACGGACAGCGCGTCCGCGTCGACCGTGGACAGCCGCACTCGTACGCTCGCCGCACCTGTGGCGAACAGGGACACGCCGGTCCACGCGAACGGCAGCCGGACCTGGTCATCGCCGCCCTCACCGGTACGGCCACCGGCGGTGGCCAGCGCCGCGTGCAGGGTGGCGTCGAGCAACGCCGGATGCACGATGAAGTTCTCCGCCGCCTCCTGCTCCTGCCCGGGGAAGGACACCTCGGCGAAGATGTCGTCCCCGCGCCGCCACGCCGCCCTCAGGCCCCGGAAGGAAGGGCCGAAGGCGTACCCGCGGTGCTCGTATGCCTCGTAGAAACCGTCCAGTTCGATCGGTGTCGCTCCGGGAGGCGGCCAGGCGCCGAGTTCGACGGAGCCGGTCACCGCGGCCTGGCTGAGCGCCCCACTGACGTGCCGGGTCCACTCCTCGTCCGGCCCGCTCTGCGAGTGCACGCTCACCGGCCACCGCCCCGCCTCGTCCTCCGCACCGACCCGGACCTGAACCGTCACGGAAGCCTCGTCGCGCAGGACCAAAGGGGCTTCGAACATCAGCTCCTCCAGCCGCGGGCAGCCGACCTCGCACCCGGCCCGCACGGCCAACTCCACAAACCCGGTCCCCGGGAACAGCACCGTGCCGCCGATGGCGTGGTCGGCCAGCCATGGGTGCGTGCGCAGGGACAGCCGCCCGGTCAGCACGACACCCTGCTCGTCTGCCAGGCGCACGGCCGCACCCAGCAGCGGGTGACCAGCCTCGGACAGCCCCAGTGCTGCGGGATCAGTCGCCGCCCGGTGGTCCTCTTCCAGCCAGTAGCGCCGGCGCTGGAAGGCATACGTGGGCAGCTCCACCTGCCGCCCGCCGGGCAGCAGCGCCGTCCAGTCGACGCCAGTGCCGTGGGCGTAGGCCTGGGCCAGTGCGGTGGTGAGGGACTGCGGCTCGGGACGATCCTGACGCAGGAGCGGTAGAACCAGCCGCGGCGTGCCGGACTCCTCGTGCTCTTCGAGGGTTTCCTCGGCCATCGCGGCCAGCACACCTCCCGGCCCCACCTCCAGGAACACGTTCACACCCTCACCAGCCAGAGTGCG
>NZ_JBWKHE010000020.1:0-19206 GCF_056433405.1 Streptomyces sp. NPDC044719 | reverse complement strand
CCACGGCGGGGCGGGGGGTGGATGTGGTGCTGGACAGTCTGGCGGGTGAGTTCGTGGATGCCTCGCTGCGGCTGCTGCCGCGTGGAGGCCGGTTCATCGAGATGGGCAAGGCCGACATCCGCGATCCGGAACAGGTCGCCGCCGACCACCCGGGCGTCACCTATCGCTGCTACGAAGTGATGGAGGCGGGACCGGAACGTACCCAGGAGATCTTGACGGAGATTGTGGGTCTGTTTGGGCGGGGGGTGCTGACGCCGCTTCCGGTGACGTCGTGGGATGTGCGGCGTGCGCCGGAGGCGTTCCGGTGGATGAGCCAGGCCCGGCATGTGGGGAAGGTCGTTGTGACCATGCCTCGGGTGTGGGACCGGGACGGCACGGTGCTGATCACCGGTGGGACGGGGGCGCTGGGCGGGCTGGTGGCCCGGCATCTGGTGACCGGCCACGGAATGCGGCATCTGGTGCTGGCCGGCCGCCGTGGAATGGAGGCCCCCAGGGCCAAGGAACTGCTGGCTGAGCTGGAGGAGTTGGGGGCGGAGGTCTCCGTGGTGGCGTGTGATGTGGCGGACGGGGATGCGGTCAGGGAGTTGGTTGCCGGGATCGGGGTGGAGCATCCGCTCACCGCGGTGGTGCATACGGCGGGTGTCCTGGCGGATGCGACGATCCCCGCTCTGACGCCCGGGGATCTGGATGTGGTGTTGCGGGCGAAGGTCGATGCGGTGGTGCATCTGCATGAGGCGACGCGTGAGCTGGATCTTGCGGGGTTTGTGTTGTTCTCGTCGGCGTCGGGGGTGCTGGGTAGTCCGGGGCAGGGCAATTACGCGGCGGCGAACTCCTTCCTGGACGCGTTCGCGCACGATCGCAGGGCGGCAGGTCTTCCGGCCCTCTCGCTCGCCTGGGGCCTGTGGGCACAAACCAGCGGCATGACCAAGGACGTCCAGGACGACGGAACCGCACGGATCTCCCGCTCCGGACTGGCCCCGATCACCAACGAACAGGGCATGAGACTGTTCGACGCCGTCCTCGGAACCGACCACGCGCTCCTCGTACCGATCAGGCTGGACCCCGCGGGACTACGAGCGCACGCCGACGCGGGAGCCTTTCCGGCCCTTCTGCGTGGACTCGCCCGCCCCCACCCGGCCCGCCGAGTAGCAGGCGGAACCGCCGGCAAGGGCCCGATCTCCGGGCCGGCTGCCCTGCTCCGGCGCCTCACCACCCTCACGAGGGCCGAACAGCACCGCACGCTGCTCGACCTCGTCCGCAGCCACGCCGCGACGATCCTCGGCCATGCGCTCCCCGACGGGGTGGAGGCCGAACGGGGATTCCTGGAGCTGGGCTTCGACTCCCTGACAGCGGTCGAACTGCGGAACCGGATCAACATCGCGGCAGGCCTCCGCCTGCCCACCACGCTCATCTTCGACTACCCGACCCCCGTTGCCCTTGCCCGGCACCTGCGAACGGCACTCGTACCGGACGACCCCGGAGCGGACGGTGCGGAGGGTGACGACGAGTTCGGAAACGGCGTCGAGCAGCACGCCGCGGACACCGAGAACAGAATCCGCGCTGTCGACGAGATGGATCTCGCGGACCTCATACGCATGGCGCACGGTGAACACGGCGAGCGCGGCGAAAACGACGAAACCGGACGATTTGAAGCCGAAGGGAAGAGCTCGTGACTGACGCCTCCACCAGCCAGATTGTCGGAGCGCTGCGGGCATCTCTGAAGGAGACCGAAAGGCTCAGGACGCAGAACCAGCAGCTCGAAGCCGCCGCGCAGGAACCCATCGCGATCGTCGGAATGGCCTGCCGCTACGCGGGCGGCGTCAACTCACCCGAAGACCTGTGGCAGTTGGTCCACGAGGGCCGTGACGCCGTGTCCGCCATCCCTGAGGACCGGGGCTGGGACGTCGACAGCCTGTACGACCCCGACCCGGACACCCCCGGAACCACCTATGTACGAGAAGGCGGCTTCCTCCAGGACGTGGCGGAGTTCGATGCGGACTTCTTCGCCGTACCGCCACGTGAGGCGCTGGCGATGGATCCGCAGCAGCGACTGCTGCTGGAGACAACCCATGAAGCCGTCGAACGGGCCGGAATTCCCACGAGGTCACTAAGGGGCAAGCACGTCGGTGTCTTCTACGGCGCGGGTTGGTCCGACTACGTCACAAGACTGCCCCAGCAGCCGGAGGAAGCCGACGGCTACTTCGTGACGGGCAGCACGTCCAGCGTCATCTCCGGTCGCGTCTCGTATGCGTTCGGCTTCGAGGGGCCGGCGGTGACGGTGGACACGGCGTGTTCGTCGTCGCTGGTGACCATCCACCTCGCCACTCAGGCACTGCGCGCCGGCGAGTGCTCGCTGGCACTGGCGGGCGGGGTCACGGTGATGGCCAGCCCGAAGGTCTTCACCGAGTTCAGCAGGATGCGGGGGCTCGCGAAGGACGGGCGCTGCAAGGCGTTCTCGGCACGAGCGGACGGATTCGGACCGGCCGAGGGTGTGGGTGTTCTGCTCCTGGAGCGGTTGTCGGATGCCCGGCGGAATGGGCATGAGGTGCTGGCGGTGGTGCGCGGCAGTGCGGTGAATCAGGACGGGGCGAGTAGTGGGCTCACGGCGCCGAATGGGCCGTCGCAGCAGCGGGTGATCCGGGCGGCGTTGGAGAGTGCGCGGCTGTCGGCGGCTGATGTGGATGTGGTGGAGGCGCACGGTACCGGGACCGCGTTGGGGGATCCGATCGAGGCGCAGGCGCTGCTGGCGACGTATGGGCAGGACCGGCCGGTGGATCGGCCGTTGTGGCTGGGGTCGGTGAAGTCGAACATCGCGCATACGCAGGCGGCGGCGGGTGTCGCCGGTGTGATCAAGATGGTGTTGGCGCTGGGGCAGGGGGTGTTGCCGCGGACGTTGCACGCGGAGGAGGCGTCGCCGCATGTGGACTGGTCCGCCGGTGGGGTCGAGCTGCTGTCGCACGCGCGGGAGTGGCCGCGGACGGGGGACCGTGCGCGCAGGGCGGGGGTGTCGTCGTTCGGGATCAGTGGGACGAATGCGCATGTGATCGTCGAGGAGGCCCCGCAGACCGAGGCAGACGGCCGGGGGGAGCCTGTTCCGGGTGTGGTGGTGCCGTGGGTGGTGTCGGGGCGCAGTGCTGAAGCCCTGGCGGCGCAGGCGGGGCGGCTGGCGGAGTTCGTGGAGACGCACCCGCAGGTGAATCCGGTGGATGTGGGCTGGTCGCTGGCGTCGGCGCGGTCGGTGCTGGAGCACCGGGCGGTGGTGCTCGGAGCGGGCGGGAACCGGGACGAACTGCTGGCCGGGCTGCGGGCGTTGACTGCGGGCATGCCGTCGGTGGCGGCTGGTGGGGTGCGCACGGGGTTGCTGTTGTCGGGGCAGGGTGCGCAGCGGGTGGGGATGGGGGCGGAGCTTGCCGGGGCGTATCCGGTGTTCGCCGACGCGTTGGGGGAGGCGTGCCGGGCGGTGGGTCTGGATGCCGGTGTCTTCGCTGATGGTGTCCGGTTGGAGCAGACCCGGTTCACGCAGGGTGCGTTGTTCGCGGTGGAGGTGGCGTTGTTCCGGCTGCTGGACAGCTGGGGTGTGGGTGTGGATTACCTGATGGGGCATTCGGTGGGGGAGCTGGCGGCGGCGCATGTGGCGGGGGTGATGTCGCTGGAGGATGCGGGCCGGCTGGTGGCTGCGCGGGGCCGGTTGATGCAGGCGTTGCCGCCCGGTGGGGTGATGGTGGCGGTGCAGGCCGGTGAGGCCGAAGCCCTGCAAGCCCTGCAAGCTCTTCAGGAGTGTGCGGGGCGGGTGGATGTGGCGGCGGTCAATGGGCCGCGGTCGGTGGTGTTCTCCGGCGAGGCACAGGCCGTGGAGCGGGTGGTGGCCTGTTTCCCGGGGCGGCGCAGTCGCCGGCTGTCGGTCAGTCATGCGTTTCATTCGCCGTTGATGGAGCCGATGCTGGAGCAGTTCGAGGAGGTGGCCCGGCAGGTCGGTTACCGGCCGCCGCGTATTCCGGTGGTCTCCAATGTGACGGGCCGGATCGCAGGACCGGGGGAGTTGGAGTCGGCGGAGTACTGGGTGCGGCATGTGCGGGCGGCGGTGCGGTTCGCCGACGGTATCCGCACTCTGGCCGGTGAGGGTGTGAACGTGTTCCTGGAGGTGGGGCCGGGCGGTGTGCTGGCCGCGATGGCCGAGGAAACCCTCGAAGAGGAGGAGTCCGGCACGCCCCGGCTGGTGGTGCCCTTGCTGCGGGCAGAGCGTCCCGAGCCGCAGTCCCTCACCACCGCACTGGCGCAGGCCTACGCCCACGGCGCCGATGTCGACTGGACGGCGCTGCTGCCCGGCGGGCGGCAGGTGGAGCTGCCCACGTATGCCTTCCAGCGCCGGCGGTACTGGCTGGAAGAGGACCACCGGGCGGCGACTGATCCCGCAGCACTGGGGCTGTCCGAGGCTGGTCATCCGCTGCTGGGTGCGGCCGTGCGCCTGGCGGACGAGCAGGGTGTCGTGCTGACCGGGCGGCTGTCCCTGCGCACGCACCCATGGCTGGCCGACCACGTGATCGGCGGCACGGTGCTGTTCCCGGGGACGGGGTTTGTGGAGTTGGCCGTGCGGGCCGGGGATGAGGTCGGCTGCCCGCGCCTGGAAGAACTCACTTTGGAGATGCCCCTGGTCATCCCCGAGGAAGGCGATGTCGCCCTTCAGGTCCGGGTCGGTGCGCAGGACGAGTCCGGGTGGCGGCCGGTGAGTGTGCACTCGCAGAGCGGGCCGGACGAGGAGTGGACCCGGCACGTCAGTGGGGTACTGGCGGGCGGGTCCGGCGGCGAGGGTTTCGATCTGGCGGTGTGGCCTCCGGCTGATGCGGATCCGGTGACGCTGGACGGGTTCTACGAAGGTCTGGCCGCGTCCGGCTACGGCTACGGCCCGGTGTTCCAGGGGCTGCGGGCGGTGTGGCGGCGCGGCGACGAGGTGTTCGCCGAGGTCGGTCTGCCCGAGGACCAGGCCGCGGACGCGGGTGGGTTCGGTATCCATCCTGCGTTGCTCGACGCCGCCCTGCACGCGGCGCTGGCCACCGCCGGTGACCGTACCGGTGAGGGCGGCGACGACCAGATCCGGCTGCCGTTCGCGTGGACCGGCGTGTCCCTGTTCGCCACCGGCGCCACGGCGGCACGTATCCGTCTGACATTCACTGGCGCTGATGCGGCGTCGGTCGAGATGGCGGATGCCGAGGGCCGCCCGGTGGCTTCGGCCGACGCACTGGTCTCCCGACCGGTGTCCAGGGAACAGCTGTCGAAATCGCAGGCTGGTGGCGGGCAGGGAACGCTCCTGGGCGTGGACTGGGTCCCCGCCCCCACGGCGGATACGCCCTCTTCTATCGGGTGGGCGATGCTGGGCGACCCCGTACGGCCTGATGGGGACAGCCACCCGGACTGCGTGGTCCTGGTCTGTCCGCCACAGGCTGATGACGACCTCGCGCGAGGAACGGGCCGCGCCGCCGGCGAAGTGCTCGATGCGGTTCAGGGGTGGCTAGCGGATGAATCGGTCGTCGGCTCGCGGTTGGTCGTGGTGACGCGTGGAGCCGTGGGGGTGGGCTCCGATGACCTGTTGTCCGGTCTGACGCATGCCGCGGTGTGGGGTCTGGTGCGGTCGGCGCAGACGGAGCACCCGGGCCGGTTCGTTCTGGTGGATGTGGACGACGCGGCTGCGCTGGCCGATGTCCTGCCTGTGGCACTGGCCACGGGTGAGCCGCAGGTCGTGGTGCGGGACGGTCAGGTGTGGGTGCCGCGTCTTGACCGGGTGACGGTCTCTGAGGGGGTGACAGGGGAGCGGGTCTGGGATGCCGAGGGCACGGTGTTGATCACCGGGGGGACCGGGGCGTTGGGCGGTCTGCTGGCCCGTCATCTGGTGGAGAAGTACGGGGTGCGCCGTCTGCTCCTGGCCAGTCGTCGAGGCCCTGATGCTCCCGGTGCGCGGGAGCTGGAGGCGGAGCTGCTCGGGTTGGGTGCGGAGTCGGTGTCGGTGGTGGCCTGTGATGTGGCTGACCGTCGGGCGGCGGAGGCGTTGGTGGCCGGGGTGCCGGCGGAGTATCCGTTGCGTGCGGTGGTGCATGCGGCGGGGGTGTTGGACGACGGTACGGTCGCGGCTTTGACGCCGGAGCGGCTGGACACCGTCCTGCGGGCCAAGGTGGACGCCGCCGTCAACCTGCACGAAGCGACCCACGGCCTCGACCTGCGGGCATTCGTACTCTTCTCCTCCGTCGCCGGGATCTTCGGTGGCCCGGGCCAGTCGAACTACGCCGCCGCCAACGCCTTCCTCGACGCTCTGGCTCAGCGGCGCGCAGCGGAGGGCCTGCCGGGGCTCTCGCTTGCCTGGGGCCTGTGGGACCAGGACGGAGGTATGACCGGCCAGTTGGACCAAGCGGCGCGGGCCCGTATCTCGCGTTCCGGTCTGACCCCCATACCCGCGCGACAGGGATTGAGCCTGTTCGACATGGCGGCGCGGGTGCGCGACCGGGCTGTGCTGGTACCCGTTGCCGTGGACATGGGCGTGCTGCGGGCTCAGGCCGGGACTGGCACCTTGCCGCCGTTGCTGCGCAACCTGGTCCCAGCCCCGGTGCGGCGGACCGCCGCCACCGCCGAATCCGGCAGACAGGGGACCGGATCCTCGCCGGCGCAGCAGCTGGCCGAACTCTCCGAGCCGGAACAGGAACGACTGCTCCTGGACCTGGTCCGTACCCATGCCGCGGCTGCGCTCGGACACGCGAAACCGGACGCGGTGGGGCCGCAGCGCGGGTTCCTGGAGCTGGGCTTCGACTCGCTGATGGCGGTGGAACTCCGCAACCGCCTCAGTGCGGCAGTCGGCCTGCGCCTCCCTTCGACCTCGATCTTCGACCACCCGACCCCGCTCGCCCTCGCCCTCGCGCTGCGGTCCGAGCTGATGGGTACGGAACGAAACGCGCCTGCCGCGCAGGGCGCAGCGGCCGCTACAGCCACCGCGGCCGCCGACGAGCCACTGGCGATCATCGGAATGGCCTGCCGCCTCCCTGGCGGTATCGATTCCCCGGATGCGCTGTGGCAGCTCGTGGACGAGGGTCGGGACGTGGTGTCCGCTTTCCCGGACGACCGCGGCTGGAATGTGGAGCAGCTGTACGACCCGGATCCGGACGCACGCGGCAAGAGCTACTCATGCGAAGGGGCGTTCGTCGACGACGCCGGTGACTTCGACGCGGAGCTGTTCGGGATCTCGCCGCGTGAGGCGCTGGCGATGGATCCGCAGCAGCGGCTGCTGCTGGAGGCGTCCTGGGAGGCGTTCGAGCGGGCCGGGATCGACCCGGCGGCCGTGCGAGGCCACCAGGTCGGTGTGTTCGCCGGTGCCATGGCCCCGGACTACGTCTCAAGGCTCAACAAGGTGCCCGAGGACGTCGAGGGCTACACGATGACGGGCAGTACCGCCAGCGTCATCTCCGGCCGGATCTCGTATGCGTTCGGTCTTGAGGGGCCGGCGGTGACGGTGGACACGGCGTGTTCGTCGTCGTTGGTGGCGCTGCACCTCGCCGGACAGGCACTGCGCGCCGGCGAGTGCTCGCTGGCACTGGCGGGCGGGGTCACGGTGATGGCAAGCCCTCAGGAGTTCATCGAGCTGAGTCGGCAGCGTGGGCTGGCGCGGGATGGGCGGTGCAAGTCCTTCTCGGCGGACGCTGATGGTGTCGGCTGGGGTGAGGGTGTGGGTGTGCTGGTGCTGGAGCGGTTGTCGGATGCCCGGCGGAATGGGCATGAGGTGCTGGCGGTGGTGCGTGGCAGTGCGGTGAATCAGGACGGGGCCAGTAGTGGGCTTACGGCGCCGAATGGGCCGTCGCAGCAGCGGGTGATCCGGGCGGCGTTGGAGAGTGCGCGGCTGTCGGCGCCTGATGTGGATGCCGTAGAGGCGCACGGTACGGGGACGACGCTGGGGGATCCGATCGAGGCGCAGGCGTTGCTGGCGACCTACGGTCAAGGCCGGCCGGAGGGGCGGCCGTTGTGGCTGGGGTCGGTGAAGTCGAATATCGCGCATACGCAGGCGGCGGCGGGTGTCGCGGGTGTGATCAAGATGGTGTTGGCGCTGCGGCAGGGGGTGTTGCCGCGGACGTTGCACGCGGAGGAGGCGTCGCCGCATGTGGACTGGTCGGCGGGTGCGGTGGAGTTGCTGACCGAGGCGCGGGAGTGGCCACGGACGGAGGACCGGCCGCGCAGGGCGGGGGTGTCGTCGTTCGGGATCAGTGGGACGAATGCGCATGTGATCGTGGAGGAGGCCCCGGCGGGTGAGGTTGTGGCCCGGGAGGTTCCTGTCCCGGGTGTGGTGGTGCCGTGGGTGGTGTCGGGGCGCAGTGCTGGGGCTTTGGCGGCGCAGGCGGGGCGGCTGGCGGAGTTCGTGGAGACGCACCCGCAGGTGAATCCGGTGGATGTGGGGTGGTCGCTGGCGTCGGCGCGGTCGGTGCTGGAGCACCGGGCGGTGGTGCTGGGTGCGGGCGGGGACCGGGGCGAGCTGCTGGCCGGGCTGCGTGCCGTGTCGTCCGAGGGTGTGGCGGGTGGGGTGCGTACGGGGTTGTTGTTGTCGGGGCAGGGTGCGCAGCGGGTGGGGATGGGGGCGGAGCTTGCCGGGGTGTATCCGGTGTTCGCCGATGCGTTGGGGGAGGCGTGCCGGGCGGTGGGTGTGGATGCCGGTGTCTTTGCCGATGGTGTCCGGTTGGAGCAGACCCGGTTCACGCAGGGTGCGTTGTTCGCGGTGGAGGTGGCGTTGTTCCGGCTGCTGGACAGCTGGGGTGTGGGTGTGGATTACCTGTTGGGGCATTCGGTGGGGGAGCTGGCGGCGGCGCATGTGGCGGGGGTGATGTCGCTGGAGGATGCGGGCCGGCTGGTGGCTGCGCGGGGCCGGTTGATGCAGGCGTTGCCGCCCGGTGGGGTGATGGTGGCGGTGCAGGCCGGCGAGACCGAAGCCCTGCAAGCCCTGCAAGCTCTTCAGGAGTGTGCGGGGCGGGTGGATGTGGCGGCGGTCAACGGGCCGCGGTCGGTGGTGTTCTCCGGCGAGGCACAGGCCGTGGAGCAGGTGGTGGCCTGTTTCCCGGGGCGGCGCAGTCGCCGGCTGTCGGTCAGTCATGCGTTTCATTCGCCGTTGATGGAGCCGATGCTGGAGCAGTTCGAGGAGGTGGCCCGGCAGGTCGGTTACCGGCCGCCGCGGATCCCGGTGGTCTCCAATGTGACGGGCCGGATCGCAGGACCGGGGGAGTTGGAGTCGGCGGAGTACTGGGTGCGGCATGTGCGGGCGGCGGTGCGGTTCGCCGACGGTATCCGCACTCTGGCCGGTGAGGGTGTGAACGTGTTCCTGGAAGTGGGGCCGGGCGGTGTGCTGGCCGCGATGGCCGAGGAAACCCTCGAAGAGCACGAAGAGTCCGGCACGCCCCGGCTGGTTCTACCGCTCCTGCGTCAGGATCGTCCCGAGCCGCAGTCCCTCACCACCGCACTGGCCCAGGCCTACGCCCACGGCGCCGATGTCGACTGGACGGCGCTGCTGCCCGGCGGGCGGCAGGTGGAGCTGCCCACCTATGCCTTCCAGCGCCGGCGGTACTGGCTGGAAGAGGACCACCGGGCGGCGGCCGATCCCGCAGCACTGGGGCTGTCCGAGGCTGGTCATCCGCTGCTGGGTGCGGCCGTGCGCCTGGCGGACGAGCAGGGTGTCGTGCTGACCGGGCGGCTGTCCCTGCGCACGCACCCATGGCTGGCCGACCACGCCATCGGCGGCACGGTGCTGTTCCCGGGTGCCGGTCTGGTGGAGATCGCGTTGCGGGCCGGGGATGAGGTCGGCTGTCCGCGGCTGGAAGAACTCACTTTGGAGATGCCGCTGGTCATCCCCGAGGAAGGCGATGTCGCCCTTCAGGTCCGGGTCGGTGCGCAGGACGAGTCCGGCTGGCGGCCGGTGAGCGTGCACTCGCAGAGCGGGCCGGACGAGGAGTGGACCCGGCACGTCAGTGGGGCGCTCAGCCAGGCCGAGGTGACCGGCTCCGTCGAACTCGGCGCCTGGCCACCTCCCGGAGCGACACCGATCGAACTGGACGGTTTCTACGAAGGTCTGGCCGCGTCCGGCTACGGCTACGGCCCGGTGTTCCAGGGGCTGCGGGCGGCGTGGCGGCGGGGCGACGACGTCTTCGCCGAAGTCAGCCTTCCCGACCGGGAGCACCGCGGTGCCACCGGCTTCGGTATCCACCCCGCACTGCTGGACGCCGCCCTGCACGCGGCGCTCGCCAACGCCGAGGCCCCGAGCGACCAGGTCCGGCTGCCGTTCGCGTGGACCGGCGTGTCCCTGTTCGCCACAGGTGCGGCGAGCGTACGAGTGCGGCTGTCCGCGGTCGACGCGGACGCGCTGTCCGTACATGTCACCGACACCGAAGGCCGGCCGGTGGCCTGTGCGGACGCGCTGGTCTCCCGTCCCGTATCGCCCGACCAGCTGCGGCAGGGGGCCGGGCGGAACCACGACGCACTGTTCGAGTTGGAGTGGGTCGCCGTGCCCCCTGCGAACGACGCGTCCGTCCCCGCTGAGTGGGGGCTGCTGGGGGACGACCGTCCGGAGGACACCGGCCGCCGTCCGGAAGCCATCGTGCTCCCGTGCGCTCAGGCCGAGACCGCCCCGAACGGCCTCGCGCGGGCGGCTCGCCTGGCCACGGGTGAGGTCCTCGCGGCGCTCCAGGCCTGGCTGGCTGATGAGCCCTCTGCCGGTTCGCGCCTGGTGGTGCTGACGCGCAATGCGGTCGCGGGCGTCGGCGAGGGCGAGCGGTTGAATCTCGTGCACTCTCCCGCGTGGGGTTTGGTGCGGTCGGCGCAGACGGAGCATCCGGGCCGGTTCGTTCTCGTCGATGTGGGTGAGGGGGATGACTGGGAGGCGGTGCTGCCTGCGGCGCTGGCCACGGGTGAGCCGCAGGTCGTGGTGCGCGGTGGCCAGGTGTGGGTGCCGCGTCTTGCCCGGGTGACGGCCACGGAGGAGCCGGCCGTGCCCCCGGCCTGGGATGCCGAGGGCACGGTGTTGATCACCGGGGGGACCGGGGCGTTGGGCGGTCTGCTGGCCCGTCATCTGGTGGAGAAGTACGGGGTGCGCCGTCTGCTCCTGGCCGGTCGTCGAGGCCCTGATGCTCCCGGTGCGCGGGAGCTGGAGGCGGAGCTGCTCGGGTTGGGTGCGGAGTCGGTGTCGGTGGTGGCCTGTGATGTGGCTGACCGTCGGGCGGCGGAGGCGTTGGTGGCCGGGGTGCCGGCGGAGTATCCGTTGCGTGCGGTGGTGCATGCGGCGGGGGTGTTGGACGACGGTACGGTCGCGGCTTTGACGCCGGAGCGGCTGGACACCGTCCTGCGGGCCAAGGTGGACGCCGCCGTCAACCTGCACGAGGCGACCCGCGGCCTCGACCTGACCGACTTCATCTTCTTCTCCTCCGCCGCCGGTGTCTTCGGCAATGCGGGCCAGGCGAACTACGCCGCCGCCAACGCGTTCCTGGACGCCCTCGCACAGCACCGCCGGGCCGAGGGGCTGCCGGGCGTATCGCTCGCCTGGGGGCTGTGGGCCAAGGCCGAAGGCATGGCTGGCGCGGTCGGCGCGGCCGGCCTCCTGGAACAGACATCCCGTACCCGGCTCTCCCGTACCGGTACGGTGCCGATGTCCGACGAGCAGGGGCTCGCCCTGTTCGACCGGGCCGTCTGCACGGACCGGGCCCTGCTTGTGCCCATCGAGATGGACATGGGAGTGCTGCGCACCCAGGCCGGGACGGGCACCTTGCCGCCGCTGCTGCACAACCTGGTCCGTCTTCCGGCACGCCGGACCGCCGATGCGGCTGATGCGAACAGCGCGCCCCATACGACCGATGCGACCGGGACGGCCCGGATCGCCGCTGGGCAGGGAACCGACCTCGCCCAGCGACTGGCCGCGCTTTCCGGAGCGGAGCAGGAACGCCTCCTTCTGGACGTGGTACGCGCCCACACCGCGGCCGTCCTCGGACACGAGACACCGGAGAGTGTCGACGCGGGCCAGGCGTTCCGGTCGCTGGGCTTCGACTCGCTCATGGCAGTGGAGTTGCGCAACCGGCTCAGTAGTGCCACCGGGCTGCGGCTCTCCGCCTCTTTGGTCTTCGACCACCCGAACGCCTCCACCCTCGCCGGGCAGCTGCGTGCGCAGCTCATCCCCGCCGAGCAGGGTGCGGACCTCGCCGCGGCCGCGACAGCCGCGGCGCCGGCCGACGAGCCGCTGGCGATCGTCGGGATGGCCTGCCGCTTCCCGGGCGGAGCCGACTCACCCGAAGGACTCTGGCAGCTCCTGCGGGACGGCCTGGACGCGACCACACCCCTGCCGAGCGACCGTGGATGGGACCCGGACGACTTCTACGACCCGGACCCGAACGCGCCCGGCAAGAACTACACAAGGGCGGGAGGGTTCCTGCGGGACGCCGCCGGGTTCGACGCGGAGCTGTTCGGCATCCCGCCGCGTGAGGCACTGGCGATGGACCCGCAGCAGCGGCTGCTGATGGAGACGTCCTGGGAGGCCTTCGAGAGCGCGGGTACCGCCCCCGAGTCGCTGCGCGGGAGCCAGGTCGGCGTGTTCGCGGGGGCCATGGGGTCGGACTACATGGCCACCATGGCCGTACCGGAGGAACTGGAGGGCTTCTTCGCCACGGGGAGCGCCGGCAGTGTGATCTCCGGCCGTATCGCCTACACCTTCGGTCTCGAGGGGCCGGCGGTGACGGTGGACACGGCGTGTTCGTCGTCGCTGGTGGCGCTCCACCTCGCCGGCCAGGCACTGCGCGCCGGTGAGTGCTCGATGGCACTCGCGGGCGGTGTCCAGGTGGTGGCGACCCCGAGGGCACTCATCGAGATGAGCCGTCAGCGGGGGCTCGCTCCCGACGGCCGGTCGAAGGCCTTCTCCGCGGCAGCGGACGGCACGGGCTGGGGCGAGGGCGTCGGAGTCCTCGTCCTCGAACGGCTCTCGGATGCCCGGCGGAACGGGCACGAGGTGCTGGCGGTGATCCGCGGCAGCGCGGTGAATCAGGACGGGGCCAGCAACGGGCTCACGGCGCCGAACGGGCCGTCGCAGCAGCGGGTGATCCGGGCGGCGTTGGAGAGTGCGCGGCTGGAGGCCGCGGATGTGGACGCCGTAGAGGCGCATGGCACGGGGACGACGCTGGGGGATCCGATCGAGGCCCAGGCGCTGCTCGCCACCTACGGCCAAGGCCGGCCGGAGGATCGGCCGTTGTGGCTGGGGTCGATCAAGTCGAACATCGCGCACACGCAGGCGGCGGCGGGTGTCGCCGGTGTGATCAAGATGGTGTTGGCACTGCGGCACGGGGTGTTGCCCCGGACGTTGCACGCGGAGGAGCCGTCGCCGCATGTGGACTGGTCCGCCGGTGCGGTGGAGTTGCTGACGGAGGCCCGGGAGTGGCCACGGACGGAGGACCGGCCGCGCAGGGCGGGGGTGTCGTCGTTCGGCATCAGCGGGACCAATGCGCACGTGATCGTCGAGGAAGCCCCGCAGACCGGAGCCGGCGCCGACAGCCACAGCGGCGCCGACAGCCGGCCGGACCGTGCCCCCGGTGCTGTAGTGCCCTGGGTGATATCGGGACGCAGCACCGAGGCTCTGGCGGCGCAGGCGGGACGGTTGGCCGAGTATGCGGAGGCGCGCCCGGATCTGGATCCGGTGGATGTGGGCTGGTCGCTGGCGTCGGCGCGGTCGGTGCTGGAACACCGGGCAGTGGTGCTCGGCGTCGACGGGGACCGGAACGAGCTGCTCGCGGGGCTCCGTGCCGTGTCGTCCGGCGCGCCCTCGGCGTCGGTGGTTTCGGCTGCGGCCGACGTACGCGGCCGCGTGGTGTTCGTCCTTCCGGGCCAGGGCTCGCAGTGGGCCGGCATGGCCGTGGAACTGCTGGACTCCTCACCGGTGTTCGCCGAGGCGTTCGCCCAGTGTGACGCCGCCGTCGCGCCCTTGGTGGGCTGGTCGGTGACCGATGTCGTGCGCGGGCTGGAGGGCGCGCCGCCGGTGGAGCGCATCGAGGTGCTCCAGCCGGTGCTGTTCGCGGTGAACGTGTCGCTGGCGGCGGTGTGGCGCGCGGCCGGGGTGGAGCCCGCCGCGGTGGTGGGGCACTCACAGGGGGAGATCGCGGCGGCCCACGTGGCCGGAGCGCTGTCGCTCGAGGACGCGGCGCGGGTGGTGGTACTGCGCAGCAAGCTGTTCGCCGAGGAACTGGTGGGCCACGGAGCGGTGGCGTCGGTGGCCCTGTCGGCCGACGCCGTGGAGGAACAGCTCGCGCGGTGGGACGGCCGGCTCGTCGTCGCCGGGCGCAACGGTCCAGGTGCGGCCACGGTCGCCGGCGACGAGGCGGCACTGGAGGAGTTCGTCGCGGAGTGCGCTGCCGACGAGGTGCGGGCCAGGATCGTGGGGTCGACGGTGGCCTCGCACTGCGCGCAGGTGGATCCGCTGCGTGACCGCATCCTGGAGCTGTTCGCGGACATCGAGCCCCGCGCATCACAGGTGCCGTTCTACTCGACCGTGACCGGCGGGGTGCTGGACACCACGGAGCTGGGCGCCGACTACTGGTTCCACAATGCCCGTCAGCCGGTGAACTACGAGGGCGCGGTGCGTGCCATGCTGGAGGACGGCTACCGCTTCTTCGTGGAGTGCAGTGCCCATCCGGTACTGGTGCCGGGCACTCAGGCCACCGCCGAGGACGCCGGCATCGAGGCGGTGGCGACCGGATCGCTGCGGCGTCAGGAGGGCGGGCTGCACCGACTGCTGACGTCGGTGGCCGAAGTGTTCACGCGCGGGATCGACGTGAACTGGCCCGCCCTGCTGCCCGGCGGACGCCAGGTGAAGCTGCCGACGTACGCCTTCCAGCGGCAGCGCTACTGGCTGGCGGACACGGGTTCGCCCATGGGCGACCCGGACGCCCTGGGACTTGCCCCGGCGGAACACCCCGTACTCGGCGCGACCGTACGGCTGGCAGACGACCAGGGCGTGGTGCTGACCGGCCGGATCTCCCTGCGTACGCACCCCTGGCTGGCCGATCACGCGGTGGCCGGGGCGGTGCTGCTGCCCGGCACGGGCTTCGCGGAGCTCGCCATCCGGGCCGGGGACGAAGCCGGCTGCCCACGCCTGGAAGAACTCACCCTCGAGTCCCCGCTCGTCGTTCCGGAGGACAGTGGCGTCCGGGTCCAGGTCCGCGTCGGACCGGAGGGGGAGAACGGCAGGCGATCGGTGAGCGTCCACTCGCAGCGCGTGGACGCCCCCGGCGACGAGTGGGTCCGGCACGCCGATGGCGTACTCGCCGAGGAGGGTACCGCCGAGGCGCGTACGGCTGAGGCGTTCGACCTGGCCGAGTGGCCGCCGGCGAACGCCGAGCCCGTGTCGCTGGACGGCTTCTATGACGGCCTGGCCGCGTCCGCATACGGGTACGGGCCGGTGTTCCGGGGGCTGCGGGCGGCCTGGCGGCGCGGAGAGGACATCTTCGCAGAGGTGAGCCTGCCGGAGGGCGAGGCCACCGGGACGGCAGGATTCGGTATCCACCCGGCGCTGCTGGACGCCTGCCTTCACGCCGGCTTGACGCGGCAGCACAGCGGGGACGAGGTTCGGCTGCCGTTCGTGTGGCATGGCGTGACCCTGTTCGCAGGAGGCGCCTCGCACGTACGCGTCCAGCTGACCCCGGCCGGCACGGACGGGGCCATGTCGCTACGCGTGGCGGACTCGGCCGGCCTGCCGGTGGCCTCCGTCGACGCGCTGATCACCCGGCCCCTGGCGACCGAGCAGCTGCGGCAGGCCAGTGCCGTGGAGCAGTCGGCGCTCTTCGGCCTGGACTGGGTCGCCGCCGCCGAGGTCGAGGCGTCCGCCGCCCCCAGGTGGGCGGTACTGGGCTGCACCGACCCGGAGATGGACTCGGATTCGGGCGCGGGCTCGGATGTGGCCTCGGGCTCGGGATCGGGCTCAGATGTGGACTCGTATCCGGAGCACGTGGTCCTGCCCTGCACTCCGATCAGGGGTGGAGAACTCGCCGAGGTGGTACACGAGGTCACCGGCGAGGTGCTGTCCGCGATCCAGGAGTGGCTGGCGGATGAGGCGGCGGCCCGGTCCAAGCTGATCGTGGTGACACGGGGCGCCGTCGTCGCGGGCCCGGACGAGTCGGCGGCCGATCTGTCCCATGCCGCCGTCTGGGGTCTGGTGCGCTCCGCCCAGACGGAGAATCCCGGCCGTTTCGTGCTGGTCGACGTCGACGACGCCACCGACTGGGAAGCAGCCCTGCCCTCCGTGCTTGCGGTCGACGAACCCCAGGTGGCCGTACGGGGCGGTACGGTCCTCACACCACGCCTGGTCCGCTCCGGCGCCCATCCCCATGCGACGCGCGCCGGCGCGACCGACGAGCCGGGCCGCAGCGAGCGTGACCACAGCACGGACGAGCTGCTCTGGGACCCGGATGGCACGGTGCTGATCACCGGCGGTACGGGCCTGCTCGGCCGTCTGCTCGCTTGCCACCTGGCGCGGGAACGGGGAGTGCGGCACCTGCTGCTGACCAGCCGCCGCGGGACGGCGGCTCCGGGAGCCCGCGAACTGCACGCCGAGCTGGAGAACTGCGGGGCGCACGTGTCCATCGTCGCCTGTGACACGGCCGACCGGGATGCGGTCGACCAGCTCCTGGCTACGGTTCCGGAGCAGCACCCGTTGACCGCCGTCGTGCACGCGGCCGGACTGCTGGACGACCGTACGATCCCGGCGCTGTCCGGGGACCAGCTCGACACCGTCATGCGGCCCAAGGTCGACGCGGCGATGAACCTGCACGAGGCGACCCGGGACCTCGACCTCAAGGCGTTCGTGCTCTTCTCCTCGGCGGCCGGTGTCTTCGGCAACCCGGGCCAGGGGAACTACGCCGCCGCCAACACCTTCCTGGACGCCCTCGCGCAGCACCGCCGAGCCCAAGGGCTGCCAGGGGTGTCGCTGGCCTGGGGACTGTGGGCCGGGGAAAGCGGTATGAGCGAGCACCTCGCCGAGCAGGTCGAGGAGGGAAAACACGCACTCGTCACCGCCACCGGAGCGACGGCCCTGACGAACGAGGAGGGACTCGCCCTGTTCGACGCGGCGGTGCGCGTGCCGGACCGGGCGCTGCTCGTGCCCCTCGGCATGGACTGGGGCGTGCTGCGGAACCGGGCCAGGACACAGGCCCTGCCACCACTGCTGCGCGGCCTGGTCCGTACTCCGGTACGCCGGACCGCAACCGCCGCCCGAACAGGCACCACCACCTCGGCACTGGCCCGTCGCCTCGCCGGACTCTCCACGCCGGAACAGGAGAGCGTGGTGCTCGACCTCGTCCGGGACCTCGCCGTTGCCGTACTCGGGCACGCCAAGACCAACGTCGTGGATCTGCGACGCGGCTTCCTCGACCAGGGATTCGACTCCCTGACCGCGATCCAGCTGCGCAACCAGCTCAACAACGCCACCGGGCTGAGCCTGCCCGCCACGCTGGTCTTCGACCATCCGACGCCGCTGGACCTGGCACACCACCTGCTGACCCAAGTGGCCGGCACCGAGCACACCGCCGCCGGCGCCCCGACGCGCACCGCCGTGGCCATGGACGAACCCCTCGCGATCATCGGAATGGCCTGTCGTTTCCCTGGCGGCGCCGACTCCCCCGAGGCGCTGTGGCGCCTCGTCGCCGAAGAACGCGACGCCGTCGGCGGCCTGCCCGTCGACCGGGGCTGGGACCTGGCTTCCCTGTACGACCCGGATCCGGACGCACGCGGCAAGAGCTACGTACGTCAGGGTGCGTTCGTCTACGACGCCGGTGACTTCGACGCGGAGCTGTTCGGGATCTCGCCGCGTGAGGCGCTGGCGATGGACCCGCAGCAGCGGCTGCTGCTGGAGACCTCCTGGGAGGCGTTCGAACGCGCCGGTATCGCCCCCGAGTCGCTGCGCGGCGGCCAGGTGGGCGTGTTCGCGGGCGCCATGGGCTCGGACTACACGGCCAACCTCAGCCAGGCCCCCGAGGGCGTCGAAGGCTACGCCGTCACCGGCAGCGCGGGCAGCGTCATCTCGGGCCGCGTCTCGTATGCGTTCGGTCTCGAGGGGCCGGCGGTGACGGTGGACACGGCGTGTTCGTCGTCGCTGGTGGCTCTCCACCTCGCCGGCCAGGCACTGCGCACCGGCGAATGCTCGATGGCGCTCGCCGCCGGCGTGACCGTGATGGCCGGTCCTCAGGAACTCACCGAGTTCAGCCGCCAGCGCGCCCTGGCGTGGGACGGCCGGTGCAAGGCGTTCTCGGCGCAGACGGACGGATTCGGATTCGCCGAAGGTGCGGGTGTCCTGCTCCTGGAGCGGTTGTCGGATGCCCGGCGGAACGGGCATGAGGTGCTGGCGGTGGTGCGTGGCAGTGCGGTGAATCAGGACGGGGCGAGTAGTGGGCTCACGGCGCCGAATGGGCCGTCGCAGCAGCGGGTGATCCGCGCTGCACTTGCCAGTGCGCGTCTCGATGCCGGGGACGTGGACGCCGTGGAGGCGCATGGCACGGGCACCGCCTTGGGGGATCCGATCGAGGCGCAGGCGCTGCTGGCGACGTATGGGCAGGACCGGCCGGTGGATCGGCCGTTGTGGCTGGGGTCGGTGAAGTCGAATATCGCGCATACGCAGGCGGCGGCGGGTGTTGCCGGCGTGATGAAGATGGTGATGGCGCTGCGGCACGGGGTGCTGCCGCGGACGTTGCACGCGGAGGAGCCGTCGCCGCATGTGGACTGGTCCTCCGGTGGGGTCGAGCTGCTGTCGCAGGCGCGGGAGTGGCCGCAGGTGGAAGGGCGTCCGCGTCGGGCGGGGGTGTCGTCGTTCGGGATCAGTGGGACGAATGCGCATGTGATCGTGGAGGAGGCCCCGGCGGGTGAGGTTGTGGCCCGGGAGGAGCCTGTCCCGGGTGTGGTGGTGCCGTGGGTGGTGTCGGGGCGTAGTGGTGAGGCTTTGGCGGCGCAGGCGGGGCGGCTGGCGGAGTTCGTCCAGGCCCGGCCGGAGTTGGATCCGGTGGATGTGGGGTGGTCGCTGGCATCGGCGCGGTCGGTGCTGGAGCACCGGGCGGTGGTGCTGGGTGCGGGCGGGGACCGGGGCGAGCTGCTGGCCGGGTTGGGGTCGTTGGCTGCGGGCACGCCGTCGGTGTCGGTGGTTTCGGGTGTTTCCGGTGTGGCGCAGGAACGTGGCCGGGCGGT
>NZ_JBWKHE010000019.1:0-36920 GCF_056433405.1 Streptomyces sp. NPDC044719 | reverse complement strand
GGTTGATAGGCCGGATATGGAAGCACGGTAACGTGTGGAGTTGACCGGTACTAATAGGCCGAGGGCTTGTCCTCAGTTGCTCGCGTCCACTGTGTCAGTTCTGAGACAACGAACAGTTGTCGGCTTTGAGTAGAACAAATAATTAAAGAGTGTGCTTGTTCGCTCGAAACCATTAGGGTTTCGGTGGTAATAGCGTAGGGGAAACGCCCGGTTACATTTCGAACCCGGAAGCTAAGCCTTACAGCGCCGATGGTACTGCAGGGGGGACCCTGTGGGAGAGTAGGACGCCGCCGAACAATCTTTGGAAGGACCCCTGGTCCCAGCGTTCAGCTGGGACCAGGGGTCCTTTTTTATTTTGCGGTGCGCACCGGGTAGCCGGCTGCGCGAGAATGACTTGCGGTACCGAAGACAGGAGTCACCATGTCCACCAACTCTCCCGACGACCGACCGGAGCGCGACCAGCGGCGACGGGAGGGGGACCGGAGCGACCGCAACGACCGTGGCGGTCAGCGCGGGGGCCGCGGGGACCGCGGGGACCGTGGAGGCTTCCGCCGCGATGACCGTGGCGGCAACGACCGTGGGGGCTACGGACGTCGTGAAGGCGGCCGAGGGGACCGCGGTGACCGCCCCGAGCGCGGCGAGCGTGGTGGCTTCCGTCGCGATGACAGCCGTGGTGGTGACATCCGTGGTGGTGGGTACGGCCGGCGTGACGACCGTGACCGTGGACCCCGCAGGGACGACCGCGACCGCGGCGGCTTCCGTCGTGACGACCGAGGCGACCGTCCCCCCTTCCGCCGTGACGACCGCGACGACCGTGGTGAGCGTCGCGACGACCGGGACCGTGGTGGTTTCCGTCGTGACGACAGCCGTGGCGGTGACAACCGTGGTGGTGGATACGGCCGGCGTGACGACCGTGACCGTGGACCCCGCAGGGACGACCGCGACCGCGGCGGCTTCCGCGGCCGTGACGATCGCGGTGACCGCCCCGCCTTCCGCCGCGACGACCGTCGGGACGACCGCCGGGATGACAGGCGGGACGACCGGCGTGGTGAGAGGCGCGAAGGCGATCGCGGTGGGTTCCCCCGCCGCGACGACCGTGGCGGCTTCCGTCGCGACGACAACCGCGACCGTGGCTTCCGTAGCGACGACCGCGACCGTTCCAGGGACGGTGACCGCGGCTTCCGCCGTGACGACCGTGGTGGTTTCCGCGGCCGTGACGACCGCCGCGAAGACCGCCGTGGCGACGACCGTGGGGAGCGCGGCGGTTTCCGGCGCGACGATGCGGGTCGGGGCGGGCGCCCCGGCTTCCGTCGCGACGACGGCCCCCGAAGCGACCGTGGCGATTTCCGGCGGGACGACAACCGCGGCGACCGTGGTGGCTTCCGCGGCCGTGACGACCGGCGCGACGACCGCGGCGGGCGCGGCCCCCGCCGTGACGACCGGGGCGACCGCGGCTTCCGGCGTGACGGCGACCGGGGTGGCTTCCGCGGCCGTGACGACCGGCGTGGTGCCGGCCGGTTCCGTGAGGAGCGGGAGCGGGACCGCGAGCCGATCAAGCGGCTGCCGATCCCCGAGGACGTCACGGGCGAGGAGATCGACAAGGACGTACGGCAGGAACTGCAGAGCCTGCCGAAGACGCTCGCGGACGATGTCGCCAGGAACCTGGTGATGGTCGCGCGGCTCCTCGACGAGGACCCCGAGGGCGCGTACGGCTACTCGAGGGTCGCGCTGCGGCTGGCGTCGCGTGTCGCCGCCGTGCGGGAGGCCGCCGGGTTCGCCGCGTACGCCAACCAGAAGTACGGCGAGGCGCTGGCCGAGTTCCGGGCCGCCAAGCGGATGACCGGGAACATCGATCTGTGGCCTGTCATGGCCGACTGTGAGCGTGGGCTCGGGCGGCCGGAGAAGGCTCTGGACATGGCCGGAGCCCCCGAGGTGCACAAGCTCGACAAGGCCGGACAGGTCGAGATGCGGCTCGTCGCCGCCGGTGCGCGGCGCGACATGGGGCAGCTGGACGCGGCCATCGTGACGCTGCAGAGCCCTGAGCTGGCCGCCAACTCCGTGCAGCCGTGGACCGCGCGGCTGCGGTACGCGTACGCCGACGCGCTGCTCGCCGCCGGGCGGCAGAGCGAGGCGCGGGAGTGGTTCGCGAAGGCCGTGGAGGCCGACCGGGACGGCAGCACGGACGCGTCTGACCGGCTCGCGGAGCTGGACGGTGTGGAGTTCGTCGACGTCATGACCGATGACGAGGACGACGATAACGATAACGACGGCGGGGACTCCTCCGAGGAGGAGAAGGACTGACGTCCGTAGGAAGGGGGGTGGATCCCGGTGAGGATCCGCCCCCTTCTCGTTTTTCGCGGATCAGAGGTCCAGCGTGCGCAGCACCAGGCCCGAGGCCGGCTTCGGGCCGAACGATGTCGACTTGCGCGGCATCGTCACGCCCTGCCGGGCCAGGTCCCGGACTACCTCCTCGCGGACCGGGTGCATCAGGACGGCCGTACCGCCGTCGCGTTCCGCCTTGGCGACCGTGGCGGCCGTGTCGTGGATGTAGGCGACGTGGGCGGGTGAGTCCTCGGGGATGTGCCAGACGTGCTCGAGGAGCGTTGCGTGCAGGACCGTCGCGTCGAGGGTGCGCCAGGCCGCGGGGCGGTCGGCGGGGATCGTACGGGCCAGGAGGTCCGGGTCCGGGCGGTCGACGAGATGGAAGGAACCGTCGCCGGCCAGCAGGAACGCGTTGCCCTCGCAGGCCGCGTCCGCCAGCGCCTCCAGGACCCCGGACAGGGGGGCCGTCAGGCGGCGTACCCGGAACAGGCCGTGCAGGGCTGCCACGGCCCGGTCGACCGGCAGGTCGTGGAGCAGACGGTGGATGGCGCGGACCCGGAGGGGGTAGCGGGCCGTGTCGACCAGGAGGACCAGGCCGTGGTCCCACGGGCTGGGGGAGGGGTGCTCCGTGCGGAGCCGGCGGTAGGTCGCCCAGCGGTGGTGGCCGTCGGCGATGAGGGCCTGGTGACGGGCCAGGTCGGTCTGGATCGCGGCCAGGTCGGCGGGGGCGGTCACGGACCACAGGCGGTGGCTGAAGCCGTCCTCCGTGGTGGTGGAGAGCAGCGGGGGCCGGTCGGCGGCGCGCTCGATCAGGTCCGCCGTGGCGGTGGTCGAGCCGTCGCCGCGGTAGGTCAGCAGGAGGGGTTCGAGGTTCGCGGAGGTGGCCCGCATCAGGGCCGCGCGGTCGGCGACGATGTGCGGCATGACGTCCTCGTGCGGCAGCACCACCTGCTCGGCCGGGTCCGACACGCGCAGGGCGCCGATGATGCCGCGCTGCAGCATGCCGGCGCCGTCCCGCTGCTCGTAGATGTACAGGCCGGGTTCCGGATCGGTGGCCAGGACGCCTTCGGAGAGCCAGCGGTGGAGGGTCTCGGCGGCCTGTTCGTTGCGGGCACTGGGCGTGTCTGCCTGGGGCAGGATCAGACGGACGATGTTGTGCGGGTCGGAGGACTCGAGGTGGTGCAGGCCGTCGGGGCGCACCACGACGTCGTACGGCGGGGATGTCACGGCGGCAAGGCTGCCGACCCGGTCGGGGTCGTAACGAAGGCCTCGGAACGGGGTGAGTTCCAGGCCTCGGTGCGCCGTTGCCTCCGAGTGACCTGCTGTGTTCATCCCGGCATCGTACGGGTGTCAGTGCCATGGGGGATGATCGGGGGAAAGCCGTCGAACGAGGAGCGATGCGGGATGAGCCGGAGCGTCAGGACGAGGCCCGAGGGCAGTGGGCAGGCCCTGAGCGAGGCGTACGACACGGCGCTGCTCGATCTGGACGGGGTCGTGTACGCGGGTGGGAGTGCGATCGCGTACGCCGTCGAGTCGCTGGCCGAGGCGCGGGCAGGGGGGATGCGGCTCGCGTACGTCACGAACAACGCGCTGCGGACTCCGGACACCGTGGCCGCGCATCTGACCGAGCTGGGGATACCCACGGGCGCGGACGACGTCATCACCTCGGCGCAGGCGGTCGCGCGGCTGATCAGTGAGCAGGTGCCGCAGGGCGCCCGGGTGCTGGTGATCGGCGGGGAGGGGCTGCGGGTGGCGCTGCGCGAGCGCGGGCTCGTGCCCGTCGAGTCGGCGGACGACGATCCGGCGGCGGTGGTGCAGGGGTTCGGCGGGCCGGAGCTGCCGTGGGGCCGGTTCGCGGAGGCTTGTTACGCGGTCGCGCGCGGCGTGCCGTGGTTCGCGTCCAACACCGACCTGACGATTCCGAGCGGGCGCGGGATCGCGCCGGGCAACGGCGCGGCGGTGGAGGTCGTCCGGATCGCCACGGGCGCCGAGCCGCAGGTCGCGGGGAAGCCGCTGCCGCCGATGCACCGGGAGACCATCCTGCGGACCGGGGCGAAGCGGCCGCTGGTGGTGGGGGACCGGCTGGACACGGACATCGAGGGCGCGTTCAACGGGGACGTCGACTCGCTGCTAGTCCTGACCGGGGTCACCGACGGCGCGCAGCTGCTGGCCGCTCCGCCGCAGCACCGGCCGACGTATGTGGACGCCGATCTGCGGGGGATGCTCAGCGGCCAGCCGGACGTCGACGCGGTGGGCGACGGAGGTTTCCGGTGCGGAGGCTGGACGGCGACGGCCGGTGCGGAGGTGCTGGAGCTCGACGGGGACGGCGAGGCGCTGGACGGGCTGCGGGCGCTGTGCGCGGCGGCGTGGACGGCCGCCGGAGAGGGCGCGTGCGAGCTGGACGGGGGGAAGGCGCTGGCAAAGCTGGGCCTCTGAGTACCGATTGGGATCCGCGGTGCACGGGCACGCTTCGGCTGAAGGTCCGGAGGCCCGCGGCCGCGATCCGAAATCGTGATCGAATAGCAGGGTAGGCTAACCTAACCTGCGTGTTGGTCGAGAGTCCCCCCGAACAGCGCGCGGAAACCGCCCCCGCGCCCCCGACTCGACGGGTGGTACGAGCCTTTGGGCTGGTCCTGGCCGTCGCGATCCTGGTGCTCGTCGCGCTGGCGAGTATCGCGATCGGAGCGAAAGAGCTGTCCCTCGGGCAGGTCTGGCACGGTCTGTTCGAGGACTCGGGGACGTACGGCGATGTCGTCGTAGCTGAGCGGATGTCACGGACCGTGCTGGGGCTGCTCGCCGGAGCCGCCCTCGGTCTGGCCGGCGCTGTCCTGCAGGCACTCACGCGCAACCCGCTCGCCGATCCCGGGCTGCTCGGCATCAACGCCGGCGCGTCCGCCGCGGTGGTCACGGCGATCACGTTCCTCGGAATCACCTCGCTCAGCGGCTACGTCTGGTTCGCGTTCTTCGGCGCGGCCGCGGTCGGGGCGCTGGTCTGGTTCCTCGGCGGCAGCCGGGGCGCGACGCCGGTGCGGCTCGCGCTCGCCGGTACGGCCCTCAGCGCCGCGCTCTACGGCTACCTCCAAGCCGTGATGATCATGGACGGCGCGGCGCTCGGCAAGATGCGGTTCTGGACGGTGGGTTCGCTCTCCGCGGCGACCGACTCGACCATCGATCAGGTGCTGCCGTTCCTGCTGGCCGGTACGGTCCTGGCACTGGCCCTGGCCCGGCCGCTCAACGCCATGGCCATGGGCGACGACACCGCCAAGGCACTCGGTGCCGACCTGAACCGGACCCGGGCGCTGTCCATGCTGGCCGCGACCGTGCTGTGCGGGGCCGCGACCGCCGCCTGTGGGCCGATCGTGTTCGTCGGGCTGATGGTGCCGCACGTCGTGCGCTCGTTCACCGGGCCCGACCTGCGCTGGATCCTGCCGTACGCGGCGATCCTGTCGCCGGTGCTGCTGCTCGGTGCCGATGTCATCGGCCGGATCGTGGCCCGGCCGGCGGAACTTCAGGTGGGCATCGTGACCGCGATCCTCGGCGGACCGGTGTTCATCTACCTCGTACGACGGCGGAGGACGGCGCAGCTGTGAAGACCACCAACCGTGCTGTGAGGTCCCCGGGCGGGCTCTCGATACGCCTGGACGCGCGGGCCCTCGTCGTCGTGCTCCTGCTGCTGGCCGCGGCGCTCACGGCGAGCGTCGTGCTCATCGGCACCGGCGACTTCCCGATCCCGGCCGCCGATGTGCTGCGGACTCTGTTCGGCCAGGGCAACGAGGGCCAGGAGTTCATCGTCAACGAGCTGCGGCTGCCGCGGGTCCTGGTCGGGCTCCTGGTCGGCGCCTCGCTCGGTCTCGGCGGTGCGCTGTTCCAGTCCATCTCCCGCAATCCGCTGGGCAGTCCGGACGTACTCGGCCTCGGACAGGGGGCGACGGCCGGCGCGCTCACGATGATCGTGCTGTTCTCCGGGGACGCGAACCAGGTCGCCCTGGGCGCGCTCGTGGGCGGCCTGGTGACCGGGCTCGCGATCTATGTGCTCGCCTGGAAGCGGGGCGTGCACGGCTACCGGCTGGTCCTGGTCGGCATCGGCGTCTCCGCGATCGTCACGGCGGTCAACGGCTATCTGCTCACCAAGTCCGACATCGTGGACGCGGCCCGCGCGGTCGTGTGGATGACCGGCTCGCTCGACGGCCGTGACTGGGACCAGGTGTGGCCGCTGCTCGGGCTGTGCGCCGTGCTGGTGCCGCTCGCGCTCTGCAACGCGCGCGGGCTGCGGATGATGGAGATGGGCGACGACGTGTCGTACGCCCTCGGGGTCCGGGTGGAGCGGGTGCGTCTGCTGCTGATGGTGGCGGCCGTGCTGCTCACCGCGTCCGCGACCGCCGCGGCCGGTCCCGTCAGCTTCGTCGCGCTCACCGCGCCGCAGCTGGCCCGGCGCCTGACCCGTTCGCCCGGCCCGAACCTGCTGCCCTCCCTGTGCATGGGCGCGGCCCTGCTGGTCACCGCCGACTGGCTCTCGCAGCGGGCGTTCGGCGCCGAGCAACTGCCCGTGGGCGTGGTCACCGGCGTGCTGGGCGGTGTCTACCTGCTGTGGCTGCTGGTCACCGAACGCAAGGCGGGCCGGATATGAGCAAGAACCGAAGGAGCACTGTGAACCGTCTGTCCGCCGAGAACGTCACCCTCGCCTACGACCAGCGGGTGATCGCCGAGCAGTTGTCGGTGGAGATACCCGACAACTCCTTCACCGTGATCGTCGGCCCCAACGCGTGCGGCAAGTCGACGCTCCTGCGAGCCCTGTCGCGGATGCTCAAGCCCAGCGAGGGCCGGGTGCTGCTCGACGGTCAGGTCATCCAGTCGATGCCGGCGAAGAAGGTCGCGCGGACCCTCGGCCTGCTGCCCCAGTCGTCCATCGCGCCCGACGGCATCACCGTCGGCGACCTGGTGGGCCGCGGCCGGTACCCGCACCAGGGCATCCTGCGCCAGTGGTCGGCCGACGACGAGCGCGTCGTCCAGGAGTCCATGCGGCAGACGGGCGTCGCCGAGCTGGCCGAGCGCTACGTCGACGAGCTCTCGGGCGGTCAGCGCCAGCGTGTGTGGATCGCCATGGCGCTCGCCCAGCAGACCCCGCTGCTGCTGCTCGACGAGCCGACGACGTACCTGGACATCCAGCACCAGATCGACGTACTGGACCTGTGCGCGGAGCTGCACGAGGAGCAGGGGCGCACGCTCGTCGCCGTGCTGCACGACCTGAACCACGCCGCCCGCTACGCCACGCACCTCATCGCCCTGCGCGAGGGGAGCGTCATCGCCGAGGGCGCGCCGAAGGACATCGTCACGGCCGAGCTGGTCGAGGAGGTCTTCGGGCTGCGTTGTCAGGTCATCGACGACCCGGAGACGGGCACGCCGCTGGTGGTGCCGGCGGCGCGGCGGGCACGCGCCGGAGCAGCGGTCGAGAAGGTGGCGGCTACAGAAGCTTCCTGAGTTGGAGCAGGTCCCGCACGCCCGCGTGCAGTTTCACCCGGCCCGAGCCCCAGGCCTTGGCGAAGCTCAGCTCGCCGTCGACCAGTGCCACCAGATCGTCGCCGGTCATGACGAGCCTGATCTCGGCCTTGGCGGGCGGCGGTCCCTGCACGGTGTCGTGCACCTCGATCCGCCCGCCGCGCATCCGGCCGACGAAGGTGACGTCCAGGTCCGTGATGTGGCAGCTCACCGAGCGGTCCAGGGCCGCGGCGTCGCGGACGTCCCCTTCGGCGCGCTGCATGTTGTCCGAGAGCTTGTCGAGTGCGCTGCGGCACTCCTCGATCGTGGCCATCGCCGACGACGGTACCGCAGTGGTTCGCGGTAGCGTCGGGGCATGGACGACGCAGTTCCCGAGACCCCGGCGGTGGCGGAGGACGAGCCCGCTGCCGATCCCGGGTACGACCCCGCCGCTCCCGCGCCCCTGGACGTGCCCCGCACCCCCACGGGCGTCGCCGACGTGGACGCCTGCCTGGACCGGCTCGGCGACGCGGACCACCTCGCCACGGACGGACACATCGAGGTGTACGAGGATGTACACCGGGGGCTGCGCGACGCGCTCACCGCGCTCGACGCCCGCCCGGGACCCCCGGCGCCCCCGTCGCAGCACCAGCACGGACCTAGGAGCTGAACCGAACGTGGCAGGAGTCGCACGCCGCCGTCTCGACGCGGAGCTGGTCCGCCGGAAGCTCGCGCGCTCGCGTGAGCATGCCGGCCAGCTGATCGCCGCCGGGCGCGTCTCCGTCGGCAAGACCGTCGCGACCAAGTCCGCCACACAGGTGGAGACGGCGGCCGCGATCGTGGTGGCCCAGGACGACGGCGATCCCGACTACGTGTCCCGGGGCGGCCACAAGCTCGCCGGCGCGCTGGCGGCGTTCGTGCCGCAGGGGCTGGCCGTCGAGGGGCGCCGGGCGCTCGACGCGGGCGCGTCCACCGGCGGTTTCACCGACGTCCTGCTGAGGTCGGGCGCCGCCCATGTCGTCGCCGTGGACGTCGGATACGGACAACTCGCATGGGCACTCCAGAACGATGAACGCGTCACCGTCAAGGACCGTACGAACGTACGCGAGTTGACGCTTGAAGTGATCGATGGGGAGCCTGTGGATCTTGTCGTGGGGGATTTGTCCTTTATCCCGCTCGGGCTGGTCCTGCCCGCCCTGGTGCGGTGCGTGAAACCGGACGCCGATCTGGTGATGATGGTCAAGCCGCAGTTCGAGGTGGGCAAGGAGCGCCTCGGCAGCGGGGGAGTCGTGCGCAGCGTTCAGCTGCGGGCCGAGGCGGTGCGGGGGGTGGCCGAGAAGGCCTGGGGACTGGGGCTCGGGGTGAAGGGCGTGACGGCCAGTCCGCTGCCCGGACCGTCGGGGAATGTCGAATACTTTCTGTGGCTGCGGGCCGGGGCACCGGAACTGGACCCGGCCGATGTCGACCGTGCAGTGGCGGAGGGGCCGCGTTGACCGAGAACCGAGCTCGTACTGTTTTCCTGCTCGCCCACACGGGGCGGCCTGCGGCCGTGCGCAGTGCCGAGCTCGTGGTGAAGGGGCTGCTGCGCTCCGGTCTGGGCGTGCGCGTCCTGGCGGCCGAGGCGCGTGACCTGCCGCTGCCGGACGAGGTGGAGCTGGTCAAGGAAGCCACTCCGCAGTGTCTCGACGGGTGCGAGCTGCTGATAGTGCTGGGTGGCGACGGCACACTGCTGCGCGGCGCCGAGTTCGCGCGGGCGTCGGGCGTGCCGATGCTCGGCGTCAACCTCGGACGGGTCGGGTTCCTCGCGGAGGCCGAGCGCGACGACCTCGACAAGGTCGTCGACCGGGTGGTGACCAAGGCGTACGAGGTCGAGGAGCGGATGACCGTCGACGTCGTGGTGCACCGCAACGGCGACATCGTGCACACCGACTGGGCGCTGAACGAGGCGGCCGTGCAGAAGGTGTCCGCCGAGCGGATGCTCGAGATCGTCCTCGAGATCGACGGGCGGCCCGTCACGGGGTTCGGCTGTGACGGGATCGTGTGCGCGACGCCCACGGGGTCGACCGCCTACGCCTTCTCGGCCGGTGGGCCGGTGGTGTGGCCTGAGGTCGAGGCGTTGCTGATGGTGCCGATCAGCGCGCACGCGCTGTTCGCGAAGCCGCTGGTGACATCGCCGGATTCTGTGTTGGCTGTGGAGGTTCTGCCGCATATTCCGCCGGGAGTGCTGTGGTGTGACGGGCGGCGGACCGTGGAGTTGCCGGCGGGGGCGCGGGTGGAGGTGCGGCGGGGAGCTGTGCCGGTTCGGCTGGCCCGGCTGCACCACGCGTCCTTCACGGACCGGTTGGTGGCGAAGTTCGCGCTGCCCGTTTCCGGGTGGCGGGGGGCGCCGCACTAACGGAACGGGTGCTACCACTCTCGTGGGTGACAAGACCGGGCCAGTCGCAATCCTTGGCTCGGACCTCGTAAGGTCGTGTCCGTGTTGGAGGAGATGCGGATACGGTCGCTCGGCGTGATCGACGACGCCGTGGTCGAGCTGTCGCCCGGGTTCACCGCTGTCACCGGTGAGACGGGTGCGGGCAAGACCATGGTGGTCACCAGCCTGGGGTTGCTGCTGGGCGGGCGCGCCGACCCGGCGCTCGTGCGGATCGGGGCCGGGAAGGCCGTCGTGGAGGGGCGGATCACCGTCCCGGACGACGCCACGGCCGCCGTGCGCGCCGAGGAGGCCGGGGCCGAGCTCGACGACGGTGCCCTGCTGATCAGCCGCACCGTTTCCGCAGAGGGGAGATCCCGGGCGCACCTGGGCGGGCGCAGCGTGCCTGTGGGGGTGCTGGCCGAGCTCGCCGACGAGCTGGTGGCCGTGCACGGGCAGACCGACCAGCAGGGGCTGCTCAAGCTGTCCCGGCAGCGGCAGGCGCTCGACCGGTACGCGGGCGACGCCGTCGCCGTGCCGCTGGCCAAGTACGGCGAGGCGTACAAGCGGCTGCGGGCCGCCTCCGCCGAGCTCGACGAGATCACCACGCGCGCGCGGGAACGGGCCCAGGAGGCCGACATGCTGCGCTACGGGCTCGACGAGATCGCCGCCGTCGAGCCCCGGGCCGGCGAGGACGTGGAACTGGCCGAGGAGGCCGAGCGTCTCGGGCACGCCGAGGCGCTGGCATCCGCCGCGGCGGCCGCCCACGCGGCGCTGGCGGGCAATCCGGAGGACCCCGAGGGAGTCGACGCCGGGACGCTCGTCGCGGGCGGCCAGCGGGCCCTGGACGCCGTACGGTCGTACGACCCGGCGCTGGCCGCGCTCGCCGACCGCATCGGTGAGATCGGGATCCTGCTGCGTGACGCGGCGGGGGACCTGGCCGGCTACGCCGACGATCTGGACGCCGATCCGCTACGGCTGTCGGCCGTCGAGGAGCGGCGGGCCGCGCTCACCGGGCTGACCCGGAAGTACGGCGAGGACATCGCCACCGTGCTGGCCTGGGCCGAGACGAGTGCCGCCCGGCTGACCGAACTCGACGGCGACGACGAGCGGATCGGGGAGCTGACCGCCGAGCGGGACGCGCTGCGGTCCGAACTGGGTGGGCTCGCCCAGGCGTTGACGGACGCCCGGACGGAGGCCGCCGAGCGGTTCGCCGCCGCCGTGACCGCCGAGCTGGCCTCACTCGCCATGCCGCACGCGCGCGTGTCCTTCGACATCCGGCAGACCGAGGACCCCGAGGGCGTCGAGGTCGGCGGCCGTCCCGTCGCCTACGGCCCCGCGGGCGCCGACGAGGTCGAGCTGCTGCTCGCCCCGCACCCGGGCGCGCCGCCCCGGCCGATCGCCAAGGGCGCGTCCGGCGGTGAGCTGTCGCGTGTGATGCTGGCCGTGGAGGTCGTGTTCGCGGGGACGGATCCCGTGCCGACGTATCTCTTCGACGAGGTCGACGCCGGTGTCGGTGGCAAGGCGGCGGTCGAGATCGGCCGGCGGCTCGCACGCCTGGCGAAGACCGCGCAGGTCGTGGTCGTGACCCACCTCCCGCAGGTGGCGGCCTTCGCCGACCGGCAGTTGCTGGTCGAGAAGACCAACGACGGCTCGGTCACCCGTTCCGGTGTGAAGGTACTGGAGGGCGAGGACCGCGTCCGCGAACTGTCCCGCATGCTCGCGGGCCAGGAGGACTCCGAGACGGCCCGGGCCCATGCGGAGGAACTGCTGGCGACGGCTCGGTCGGATGCGTAGCGAGTCCGGGCGGGCGGGTGCCGTCCTGGCATCCGCCCGGTGGTCCGGAGACAGTCCTCACTCCTGCGGGGATACGCGCTGCCGGGCCACGTCGTAGGCCCACGCGTACGTCGACACCTTCTTGTCGACGCCGAAGTGGCGTCCCGTGGCCTCCTCCAGGACTCTGTGGAACTCCTCCATCAACGAGCCCCAGTCGGTCGTGGAGAAGTCCTCGTCCGTCCAGCCGTACAGCGACTTCAGTTCGTGTTTCACCGCGGAGAAGAACGACCGGGGCTCGCGCGGTCCGACGCCGATGGGCAAGCCCCGTTCCCGGCGCCACTCCTTGACCTCCTCGGGCGCGTCGAGCCACTTGTCCGGGCTGTCCCTGAGTTCCGCGTAGTCGACCCATGCCCAGAAGCTCTCGGCGTCGGCAACGTCCGGGGCCTCGGCGTGATGGGCCGCGCACAACAGGGCGAAGTTACGGACGTCCATGGAGCCGCCTAGTTGAAGCGGCACGACGTGAGCGCGCTCCACCGTGGTGTGCCAGCACACCAGGCAGCCCGGCTTCTCCAAGCCCAGGTAGTCGGCAATGGCCTTCACCGTGGGCGCGGTCTTGCGGTCGGAGGGTTGGCGCTCACGGGGTTTCACCGTGAGCGCGGTCGCGTCGTAGCCGTAGGCGCTGCCATCGTCCGGATAGTTGATGCGCAGGATGTCCGGGACGTCATCGCGCTGCCCCCTCGGGTTTCGGACGTGGCAGAGGGGGGTGTGGACTTCCGTGAGGTAATCACCGAGGAAGTCCAGCGCGAAGTCCTTCATCAGCTCGAAGGCGTCATGGTCGTATCCGCCGGCTTCGTTGCGGTGTCCCTGGATGTCCAGGTACAGGTAGCGGGGCGCGCCCGGGGATTTCTTCTGAGCTTCCCGCACGCACTCGAAGACGCGTCGGGCGCTTCGCTCGAAGTTCTCGTACACCTTCATGTCGTGGTAGATGGCAACGCCCTTGCCCTTGCGTGCCTTCCGGACCTGTTGCTTCGGCCTCTTCGCCATGTGCCCCCCTTGAGCAGCGTCACGGTACGGATCGCATCCTGGCGGAGGCCACTGACAACCGCGGGAGCCGATGGGCCGAAACGACCCCTCCCGGGTGAGTGAGGCACCGTATGTGCGAATACTTCCGGGAACCCGCCCTCCTTCACTCGTGTGGGTGACCTGCTCCGTTCAGCCCCCGTGCGCCCCGCGCTCCATCCTCCCGCCGTTCCCGGAACCCCCGTATGTCCTGGCATCCTTGGCGGAGTACGCGTAGGAATCCGCGCGGCGCGTTCCCCGCGCTCGTTCGTTCTGTACGTTCGTCGTGACCGCCCGATCCGAACCAGGAGCCCGGCCCCACGTGACCCCCGTGAGCAGCCACTCACCGCCTGGCCAGTCGCCGCTGCGCACCGTGCAGGTGCTGGGTGGAGGCAACGCCGCCAGCAGTGCGCATGTGCGCTCGCTGACCGCGGGGCTCGTCGCGAGGGGCGTGAAAGTCACGGTGTGCGCCCCTTATGAGGCGAATCACGCCTATGACTTCAGCGGCGTCGGGGCCGATCACGTGCACGTGCCGCGCAGCAGTGACCCGGTGTCGGTGGCGGCCCTGCGGGCGGCCTGTGCCCATGCCGATCTGGTGCACGCGCACGGGCTGCACGCCTCGTTCCGTACCGTGCTGGCTCTCAGCGGGCGGCGCGTGGGCACTCCCCTCGTGGTGACCTGGCACGACCGGGCGCACGCCGACGGAGCGCGTGCCCATCTGCTGCGGGTGCTGGAGCGGCGAGTCGTGAAGGCGGCCACGGTCGTGCTGGGCACCACATCGGCGCTCGTGGACCGGGCGCGCCGGACGGGCGCCCGGGACGCGCGGCTCGCGGCCGTGGCGCTGCCCGGCCCCCGCAGGCCCGTGGAGCCCGACGATCCCGACGGGCTGCGCCCCAAGGTGCGTGCCGAACTCGGCGCCATCGGGCGGCCGTTGCTGATGGCCGTCGGCTCCCTGGAACGGCATCGCGGGTACGACGTGCTGCTGGACGCGGCCCGCGCATGGCGCCGGCTCGACCCCGTCCCCCTGGTCGTGATCGCCGGTGAAGGGCCGCTGCGCGGCGAGCTCCAGGAGCGGATCGAGGGCGAGGGCCTGCCCGTCCGGCTCATCGGGCGGCGCGACGACATCACCGAACTGCTCGCCGCCGCCGACCTCGCCGTGCTGCCGAGCCGCCGGGAGGAGGCACGCTCCGTCCTCGCCCAGGAGGCCCTCCACGCGCGCGTGCCGCTCGTCGCGACCGACGTCGGCGGCATTCCCGAACTCGTCGGCGACGCGGCCGAAGTCGTCCCGCACGGCGACGCGGAGGCGCTCGCCCGCTCCGTCGTACGCCTGCTCGGCGACCCGGAGCGCCGGGAGGCGCTGCGGGAGAAGGGCGTCCGGCAGGCGGCCACCTGGCCGAGCGAGGACGAGACCGTCGCCCAAGTGCTCAGCGTCTACGACGAGTTGACCCAGCCCCGGCCCCTCACCTGAGGGCCTGGGAGACGTGCCTGCGGGCTCGCAGCGCGAGGCTCAGGCCCAGTACGGTCTGCGGGTCGTCGAGGTCCGTGCCCAGCAACTCCCCGATCCGTGCCAGGCGGTTGTACAGGGTCTGCCGGTTGAGGTGGAGCTCCCGGGCGGTCTCCGCCTTGCGCCCCGCGTGGGCGAGGTACGTCGCCAGGGTGGGCAGCAGCGGCGGCCGGGAGCGGCGGTCGTGCTCCAGGAGCGGGCCGAGGGCCCGGTCGACGAAGGCGGCCAGGTCGGGGTGGTCGCGCAGCCGCCACAGCAGCAGGTCGATGTCCAGTCGGCGGGCGTCGTACCAGGGCCGGTCCGGCAGGCCCTGGGCCGCGGTCGCCGTCTCCGCCGCGTGCCGCAGGCCCGACGCCGCCGCCGCCCAGCCGCCGGCCATCCCCACGACCACCACCGGTGGCTGCCCGCCCGGCCGCAGCATCCCGGCCCGCTCCACACCGGCCCGCAGCGCCGCCGCGACCCGGTCCGCGACCGTCGGCCGTTCCGACTCCGAGCGCAGCCCGAGCAGCACCGGCACCCTGCCCTCCACCGGCCGCACCCCGAGCAGCACCGGCACGCCCACCGACGCCAGCTCCTCGGCGACCGCCCGGGCCAGCACGGCCCAGCCTCCCCCAGGGGACAGCGCGTCGCCGAGCCGCATGACCACCGGCAGCAACGGGCCCTCGCCGGGCCTGAAACCCAGTACCCGTGCCTGAGCCGGGGCGTCCTCGGCCGTGACCCGGCCCTCGGCGAGGTCCGTGAGGAAGTCGCCGCGTCCGCGCGCCGCCAGCTCCTCCTCCTGCCGGGCCTGCATCAGCACCACGGCCAGAATGCCCGCGGCCCGCTCGGCCGCCATCCGGTGCACCTGCGCCAGGGACGTCCGCACCGGCAGCAGGACGAGACGCGCGCGGATGCCACCGCTGCCGGGCCCGCCGCCCGGTACGTCCACCAGCACCGAGCCCGCGAGCGGCGGCTCGTCCTTGTGCTGGCCGCGCAGCCCCTCCCACACCTGGAGCGGGTCCGCACCCTCGGGACCGGCCCCGGCGGCGTACAGCAACTGTCCGTCCGCCGTCTCCAGGAAGACGGGATTGCCGCCGAAGTCCGCCAGAATGCCCAGCACTTGGGGCACACCGCCGCCGCCCAGCAAGGCCTCGGTACACCGCCGGTGCACCTCCTCGGCCCGCTGGAGCAGCGTGTAGTGGCCGTTGACGATCTCGGTGTGCACCTCCTCCGTGACCGTGACGAACGGCACCTCGCGGTGCAGCTGGACCAGCGGCAGCCCGGCCGACCGGGCCGTGTCGACGAGGGCGGCGGGCAGCCGTGCGAAGCGCGGGCCGAGCTCCACCACCAGAGCCGCGATACCGCGCTCGGCCAGGGTGCGCACGAACGCGCGTTGTTCGGCCGGGCGGGTGCCGAGGCCGTAGCCCGTGGTCAGCAGCAGTTCGCCGCCCTTGAGCAGCGAGGCGATGTGCGGCACCTCACCGGCGTGCACCCAGCGCACCGACCGCCCCAGCCGGTCGGCGCCCGCCAGCACCTCGGGCAGCCCGCTGCGCAGCCCCGGAAGCTCCAGAGCCCGCTGCACGGTGATCCCGGCGCCCTGGGTGTCGTGACCGCTGTCCGTCCCGCTGTCCATGTGCCGGACGCTACCCGCGCGGATGCCTCCCGGACATCTCCAGCGGGACACGGGGGCGATCATGCCCGGATTACGGCGTGATCGCCCGGGTACGGGCGCTGTCATGGACATCAGCGTGGTGGCAGTGGGGCGGGAGGACGACAGTCCGGTCGAGGAGCCGTTGCGGGTCGGGGTGCTCGCCGACCGGCTCGGGTACCGGGAGGTGTGGGCGGGCGAGGGGCCGACGTGGGACTCGTTCGTGCTGGCGACGGCGATCGGCGCGGCCACCGAGCAGGCCGTGCTGACGGCCGGGCCCGTGCCGGTCTCGGTGCGCGACCCGCTCACCGTCGTCCGGGGCGCCGCGTCCGCCGCGGCCGTCACCGGCCGGCCCGTCGGCGTGGCACTCGGATCGTCCAGCAAGCGGGTCGTCGAGGGCGTGCACGGCCGGCCGCGGACCCGGCCGGCCGCCGCCCTCGAGGAGTCGGCGGCGGCCGTGCGCGCACTGTGGGACAGCGTGCCGGGCGATCCGATCGTGCCCGGCAGCGGCTTCCCGCGCCGGCTGCCGCCGCCCGGGGGCGAGGTCACCGTCGCGGCGTTCGGCGAGCGCGCGATCAACGCCGCCGTCGCGCACGCCGACCGGATGCTGCTCGACATCGTCTCGCCGGAACAGGTTCGCGTCCTGCGGGCGCGCATGCTCGCGGCCGCCGAGCGGGCGGGCCGTACGCCGCCCCGGCTGGCCGCCTGGCTGCCCGCCGCCGTGGACCCGGAGCCGGAGTCGCTCACGCAGGTCCTGCGCAGCGTCGTCGGCTATCTCGCCGTACCGGGCTACAGCGACATGTTCGTCGAGGCGGGTCTCGCCGAGGTCGTCGAACTGGCCGCCAAGGGCGCCGACCGGGACACCCTGCTGCGGGCCCTGCCGCCCGAGGCCGCGGGCACGGTCGCCCTCGTCGGCGACCCCGGCACCGTCCGCGCCCGTATGGACGCCTACGCCGAGGCAGGCCTCGACGAGATCGCCCTGGTCCCGGCCACAGCGGGCGACCCGGCGGGAGAGCGCACGCTCACCGAACTCAGGCCGACATGACGCGGCGCGCCGCTCGTCACACCGGGCGGCGCGCCGATCCGCTGTCCGGCCCGTTCAGCCGCCGTAGGCGCCCGAGGCCGTAAGACGCAGAGCCGTGTCGATCAGCGGCACATGGCTGAACGCCTGCGGGAAGTTGCCCACCTGGCGCTGCAGGCGCGGGTCCCACTCCTCGGCCAGCAGACCGAGGTCGTTGCGCAGAGACAGCAGCTTCTCGAACAGCTTGCGGGCCTCGTCCACGCGGCCGATCATCGCCAGGTCGTCGGCCATCCAGAACGAGCAGGCCAGGAACGCGCCCTCGTCGCCGGGCAGACCGTCGACGTTCTCGTCGCCGCTGGTGGTCGGGTAGCGCAGGATGAAACCGTCCGACGTGGACAGCTCACGCTGGATCGCCTCGATCGTGCCGATCACCCGCTTGTCGTCCGGCGGCAGGAAGCCCATCTGCGGGATCAGCAGCAGCGAGGCGTCCAGCTCCTTCGAGCCGTACGACTGCGTGAAGGTGTTGCGCTCCTTGTCGTAACCCTTCTCGCACACGTCCCGGTGGATGTCGTCGCGCAGTTCCCGCCACCGCTCCAGCGGGCCGTCGGCGTCGCCGGACTCGATGAGCTTGATCGTGCGGTCGACGGCGACCCAGGCCATCACCTTGGAGTGCACGAAGTGGCGGCGCGGGCCGCGCACCTCCCAGATGCCCTCGTCCGGCTCCTGCCAGTGGCCCTCCAGGTAGCGGATCAGCTTGAGCTGGAGCAGCGAGGCGTAGTCGTTGCGCGCGAGGCCCGTCATGTGGGCCAGGTGCAGGGCCTCGGTGACCTCGCCGTACACGTCCAGCTGGAGCTGGTGCGCCGCGCCGTTGCCGACCCGGACCGGGGCGGAGTTCTCGTAGCCCGGCAGCCAGTCCAGCTCCGCCTCGCCCAGCTCGCGCTCACCGGCGATGCCGTACATGATCTGCAGGTTCTCCGGGTCGCCCGCGACCGCCCTGAGCAGCCACTCGCGCCAGGCGCGGGCCTCCTCGCGGTAGCCGGTGCGCAGCAGCGAGGACAGGGTGATCGCCGCGTCGCGCAGCCAGGTGTAGCGGTAGTCCCAGTTGCGGACGCCACCGATGTCCTCCGGCAGGGAGGTGGTGGGTGCGGCGACGATGCCGCCGGTCGGGGCGTACGTCAGGGCCTTCAGCGTGATCAGCGAGCGGATCACGGCCTCGCGGTAGGGGCCGTGGTACGTACAGTGATCGACCCACTCGCGCCAGAAGTCCTCCGTCGCCTCCAGCGACTGCTCCGGCTCGGGCAGCGGCGGCGGCTCCTTGTGCGAGGGCTGCCAGGAGATCGTGAACGCGATCCGGTCACCCGGGGCGACCGTGAAATCCGCGTACGTCGTCAGAGACTTGCCATAGGTCTCGGCGGATGTGTCGAACCACACGGAGTCTGGGCCCGCCACGGCCACCGTGCGCCCCTCGTGCTTGTGCACCCACGGCACCACCCGGCCGTAGGAGAACCGCATCCTGAGCGCCGAGCGCATCGGCACGCGGCCCGAGACGCCCTCGACGATCCGGATCAGCTGCGGGGCGCCGTCACGCGGCGGCATGAAATCGGTCACCCGGACCGTGCCCCGCTGGGTGTCCCACTCGGATTCCAGGACCAGCGAGTCACCGCGGTAGCTGCGCCGGGCGGCGGTGGGGGGCTGCTGGTCGGAGGCATACGCGGGGCCGAGCCGCCAGAAGCCGTGCTCCTCGGTGCCCAGCAGGCCGGCGAAGATGGCGTGCGAGTCGAAGCGGGGCAGGCACAGCCAGTCGACTGTCCCGTCCCGGCAGACCAGGGCAGCGGTCTGCATGTCTCCGATGAGTGCGTAATCTTCGATGCGCCCGGCCACGTGCAACTCCAGTCGAACGGCCACGTCACCCCACGAGGGGGCTGTCGCTAGTGCGGTCAAGGGGGGTTTTCAGCAGTCCTGCAATGCGTCGTTGAAGTCCTGAAGCAAAACAGTTCACTCAGCTGCGACGCAAAGCGCCAATTGTTGCTCAACGAACTGACGAGCTCACGTTGTTCCGGTGCTTACGGGCGGGGGGTGGTGCCGTTGGGCCGGCGGGCTCGGCAGCGAGTGTCCGAGCAGGATACGACGCACGCAGATGATCTGTGTGCCGCTCCGGGCAAGGCAGGTACGCCGAACGAGTGAGCAACGGGTGAGGGACCGGTAACGTCGATCACCTCCGTGTCGGCGCGTGTGCGGAGCGTGGCCGGAAGCCATCGCCTCGCGGCGCTGATACGCTGGTAGCCCGTGGACCGGTGGGCGTCTGACCCCCGAACCGCACCTCCAGATCGCGACCACGGGAGCCCCCTCTTGGCCATGCCCAATTCCACGACGACCAAGCACATCTTCGTCACCGGGGGTGTCGCCTCCTCGCTCGGCAAGGGCCTGACGGCCTCCAGCCTCGGCATGCTGCTCAAGGCCCGCGGTCTGCGCGTCGTGATGCAGAAGCTCGACCCTTACCTGAACGTGGACCCGGGGACGATGAACCCCTTCCAGCACGGTGAGGTGTTCGTCACGAACGACGGCGCCGAGACCGACCTGGACATCGGCCACTACGAGCGCTTCCTCGACCGCGACCTGGACGGCTCGGCCAACGTCACCACCGGCCAGGTGTACAACACCGTGATCGCCAAGGAGCGGCGCGGCGAGTACCTCGGCGACACCGTGCAGGTCATCCCGCACATCACCAACGAGATCAAGCACCGCATCCGCCGCATGGCGACGGACGAGGTCGACGTCGTGATCACCGAGGTCGGCGGCACGGTCGGCGACATCGAGTCGCTGCCGTTCCTGGAGACCGTCCGCCAGGTCCGTCACGAGGTCGGCCGTGACAACGTCTTCGTCGTCCATATCTCGCTCCTGCCCTACATCGGCCCCTCGGGTGAGTTGAAGACGAAGCCCACCCAGCACTCGGTTGCGGCCCTGCGCAACATCGGTATCCAGCCGGACGCGATCGTGCTGCGCTGCGACCGCGAGGTGCCGACCGCGATCAAGCGGAAGATCTCGCTGATGTGCGACGTCGACGAGGCCGCCGTCGTCGCCTGCCCCGACGCCCGCTCGATCTACGACATCCCGAAGACCGTGCACGGCGAGGGCCTGGACGCCTACGTCGTGCGCAAGCTGGACCTGCCGTTCCGGGACGTCGACTGGACCACCTGGGACGATCTGCTCGACCGCGTCCACAACCCCGACCACGAGATCACCCTCGCCCTGGTCGGCAAGTACATCGACCTGCCCGACGCCTATCTGTCGGTCACCGAGGCGCTGCGCGCCGGCGGCTTCGCCAACCGGGCCCGTGTGAAGATCAAGTGGGTCACCTCCGACGACTGCAAGACCCCGGCGGGCGCGGCCCAGCAGCTCGGCGACGTCGACGGCGTCTGCATCCCCGGCGGCTTCGGCGACCGGGGCGTGCTCGGCAAGGTCGGAGCGATCAAGTACGCCCGCGAGAACAAGATCCCGCTGCTCGGCCTCTGCCTCGGCCTGCAGTGCATCGTGATCGAGGCCGCGCGCAACCTGGTCGACATCCAGGACGCCAACTCCACCGAGTTCGACCCGGCCACCGGCCACCCCGTCATCTCCACCATGGCCGAGCAGCTCGACATCGTCGCCGGTGAGGGCGACATGGGCGGCACCATGCGGCTGGGCATGTACCCGGCCAAGCTGGCCGAGGGCTCGATCGTGCGCGAGGTGTACGACGGCAAGGAGTACGTCGAGGAGCGGCACCGTCACCGGTACGAGGTGAACAACGCCTACCGGGCCGAGCTGGAGAAGAAGGCGGGCATCCAGTTCTCCGGCACCTCCCCGGACGGCAAGCTCGTCGAGTACGTCGAGTACCCGCGCGACGTCCACCCGTACCTGGTCGCCACCCAGGCACACCCGGAGCTGCGCTCGCGCCCGACGCGTCCGCACCCGCTGTTCGCCGGGCTCGTCAAGGCCTCGGTCGAGCGGAAGACTTCGAAGTAACACACCAGTTGTACGGTGGCCGGGGTGCATCCCTTCAACGGGTGTGCACCCCGGTTTCTTTTCAGCAGGTCGGGTCGGGTACGTGGAAGGACAGGCATGACGATCAAGGACACCCCGGAGGAGTGGGAGGTCCGGGCGACGGACACCCCCTTCGTCGGCAACAAGACCTCCGTCCGCACCGACGACGTGGTCATGCCCGACGGCACCGTGGTCGGCCGTGACTACCAGGTCCACCCCGGCTCGGTGGCCGTCCTCGCCCTCGACGAGGCCGACCGCGTCCTGGTCCTGCGCCAGTACCGCCACCCCGTGCGCCACAAGCTGTGGGAGATCCCGGCCGGCCTGCTCGACGTCCCCGGCGAGAACCCGCTGCACGCCGCGCAGCGGGAGCTGTACGAGGAGGCGCACGTCAAGGCCGAGGACTGGCGGGTGCTGACCGACGTCTACACCACCCCCGGCGGCTGCGACGAGGCCGTACGGATCTTCCTCGCCCGCGATCTGTCCGAGGCCGAGGGCGAGCGCTTCGCGGTCGAGGAGGAAGAGGCCGACATGGAACTCGACCGGGTCCCGGTCGAGGACCTCGTCCGGGGCGTACTGGCCGGCGAACTCCACAACAACTGCCTCGTGGTGGGCGTCCTGTCCCTGGTCGCCGCGCGTTCGGGGGACGGATTGGACGCACTGCGCCCGGCCCAGGCGCCGTGGCCGGCACGGCCGTTCGAGGCGTAGGCGCTCCGCTGGGGGTGCCGCGAAGGTCGTCGGTAGGGCGCGGCCCAGCCGTGGCTGGTCGCGCAGTTCCCCGCGCCCCCTCGGGGCGCGACCGCCACGCTGTCAGTCCTACGATCGGCTGATCCGATCGGGGGATGTGGCTGCCGTGCCCGTCGTGCTCCACCCGGAACGTTGCAGAGCGTGAACTAGGCTCTGAGGCACGCCCGAACCGGATTCCCGGCGGGCTTGCGTGCGTGGGACGGGAGTGTGGCCCGTGACGGATCAGGTCGTGGAGACAGGCGACGTGCGGCTGACCGGACACGCTGCCGGCGAAAGTCGATTCCTGGGCCGCACACGGGAGTTGAAGGAGCTGCGCGCCGACATCGAGCGCGCCGGCCTGGACACCCTCGCCGGCCGCAAACCCCCACGCGCGCGTGTGCTGCTGATCGCCGGCCGGCCCGGCTCGGGACGCACCGCACTGGCCGAGGAACTCGCGCACCAGGTCGCGGACCGTTACCCGGACGGGGTGTTGCGCGCCCGTCTGACCGACCCGGACGGCACCCCCGTACCCGTCGAACGCGCGGCCCGTGAGCTGCTCGCCGCCCTGGACCGGGAAGCCCCGGCCGGGGCCCGCGGCGACGACCTCACCGACTCTCTGCGCGGCGCCCTGGCCGACCGCCGCGCTCTGCTCCTGCTGGACGACGCGGCCGACGCCGAGCAGGTCGACGCCCTGCTGCCCGACACCCCGGACTGCCTGGTCGTCGCGGTCTCCGAGGGTCCGCTGACCGGCATCTCGGACGTCCGCCCCTGCACGCTGGGCGGCCTGGACGCCAAGTCCGGAGTGGAGCTGCTGTCCCGGCACACCGGCTCGGTCCGCATCACCGTCGACCCCCGGGCCGCCGAGGGCCTGGCGGAGGAGTGCCAGGGGCAGCCCGCCGCGCTGATGCTGGCAGGCGGCTGGCTCGCCGCCCGCCCCAAGGCGGCCGTCCTGGACCTCGCCAAGCGACTGCGCACCGAGCCCGCCGAGGGAACCGCCCTGAGCCGGGTCTTCCGCCTCGCCTACGACGCCCTGCCGGCCACCGCCGCGCGGATGCTGCGCCTGCTCGCCCTCGCCCCGGCCGGACTGGTCGACCCGCAGACCGCCTCCGCGCTTGTCGGCTGCTCGGTCGACAGCGCCCGCACCACCCTGGACGACTTCGTCGCCCTCGGCTTCCTGCACGCGGTGGACTCGCCGCTGCCGCAGTACGAGGTCCCCGGCTGTCTGCACCCCATGCTCCGTGTCCTCGCCGGTCACCACGAGCGTCCCGCCGACCTCCAGGTGGCCCGTGCCCGGATGCTGGAGCGGACCGTGCGGCTGCTCCAGGTCTGCCGTGCCATCACCGAGACCGACAGCCCCCAGGCCCGCCAGAAGCTCCTCGACATGCCGCGTGCCCTGCGCTTTCCCACTCCCCGGGCGGCCGCCGACTGGCTGCGCCTGACCCGGCCCGCCCTGCTGGCCTCGGCCCGGCTCGCGGTCGACGACGGGGAGCTGGACACCCTGGCCCGGCGGCTGATGTCGCAGCTGGTGCGGGCGATGGCGGCGCACGTCGGCACCCAGGCGGCCGCGCCCGACCTCTACGAGATCCACAACCTGGTCCTCGATGTGGCCGAGCGCCGCGAGCTGCCCCGCGAGCGGGCCGCCGCCCTGCTCAACCTCGGCGACCTCGACGCCCGGAGCGGCCGTACGGCCGACGCGCTGGCGCGCTACCGGGCCGCGCTGGACGCCGGACGCGAGGTCGACGATCCGTACGCGGCCGGGCGCGCGATGGAATCCGTAGGCGGTGCGCACCTGGAGCTCGGCGACTTCGACCGGGCCGCCGACTGGTTCGGCCGGGCCTTGGTCGAGCGGCTCGCCCGGGGCGAGCGCGCCGACGCCGCCCGGCTGTACGGGCGGATCGCCGCCGCCCACACCTTCGCGGGCCGCTACGGCGAGGCCCTGCGGAACTGGCGCGCGGCGATCTCCGGGCACCGCAAGCTCGGGGACGTGGCCGCCCAGGCGCGGGCCCTGAGCGAACTGGCGCGGGTCCAGGAGTACGCGGGCCGGCCCGACGAGTCGCTGCGCACCTGCCGGGAGGCCGTGGAATGGGCGCGGCGGGCCGAGGACACACGGTTGCAGGCCGCGCTCCATCTGCGGGTCGCCGACACCCTCGAACGCCTCGGCGACCCCGCGTCGGCCGGGCTGCACCGGGGCGCCGCCGAGCGGCTCCTCGGAGACATAAACCAGGAAGACGACCCTGACGCCTGCGAAATCCGTACCGCATCAGCTGAAGATTGATGTAATGAAAGGCTAGACAGCGGGAACACCTTCATTAGACTGGCTCTGCCGCACGTTCTCCTGCGGTCTCTCCCGGTGTGCCCGAGCGCGGCCGGGTATGCCTAGTAATGCCCCCATACCCTCTGAGCCAAGGACCGTGATCGACGTGAAGGTCGGCATCCCCCGCGAGGTCAAGAACAACGAGTTCCGGGTGGCCATCACCCCCGCCGGCGTGCATGAGCTGGTGCGCCATGGCCACCAGGTCGTCATCGAGCGCGGCGCCGGTGTCGGCTCCTCGATCGTGGACGAGGAGTACGTCCTCGCTGGTGCCCAGATCCTGGACACCGCCGACGAGGTGTGGGCCGCCGCCGACCTGCTGCTGAAGGTCAAGGAGCCCATCGCCGAGGAGTACCACCGCCTCCGCAAGGACCAGACGCTCTTCACCTACCTGCACCTCGCCGCCTCCAAGGAGTGCACGGACGCCCTCCTGGAGTCCGGCACCACGGCCATCGCGTACGAGACGGTCGAGCTGCCCAGCCGTGCGCTCCCGCTGCTCGCCCCGATGTCCGAGGTCGCGGGCCGGCTCGCCCCGCAGGTCGGCGCCTACCACCTGATGCGCGCCAACGGCGGCCGGGGCGTGCTGCCCGGCGGCGTCCCCGGCGTCCTGGCCGGACGGGCCGTCGTCATCGGCGGCGGTGTCTCCGGCTGGCAGGCGGCGCAGATCGCCATCGGCCTGGGCTTCCACGTGACCCTGCTCGACAAGGACGTCAACAAGCTCCGCGAGGCGGACAAGATCTTCGGCACGAAGATCCAGACGGTCGTCTCGAACACCTTCGAGCTGGAGAAGGCCTGCCTGGAGGCCGACCTCGTCATCGGCGCCGTGCTGATCCCCGGTGCCAAGGCCCCGAAGCTGGTCACCAACGAGCTCGTCTCGCGGATGAAGCCCGGAAGTGTCCTTGTCGACATCGCGATCGACCAGGGCGGCTGCTTCGAGGACTCCCGTCCGACCACCCACGCCGAGCCGACCTTCCAGGTCCACAACTCGGTCTTCTACTGCGTCGCCAACATGCCCGGCGCGGTGCCCAACACCTCCACCTACGCGCTGACCAACGCCACGCTGCCGTACATCGTGGAGCTCGCGAACCACGGCTGGGCGCAGGCGCTGCGCCGTGACCCGGCGCTGGCCCGGGGCCTCAACACGCATGACGGCAAGGTCGTTTACCGCGAGGTCGCCGAGGCACACGGCGTGGAGCACGTGGAGCTGGCCTCGCTGCTCGTCTGAGCTGCCCACCGGTCCCGGGCGGCCGGTAAATCGGCTAAGTCATCAACCCGTAAAGGCGATACGTCAACACGGGCCGTCAACGCCGCGCACCCGGCCGGACCTTGCCCGACATGGTCCGGCCGGATGTGTGTATGGTCACTTCGCGCTTCTCGAGCAACTCGCCTCGAACGTAACCCTTCAACCGATTCGCACACCGGTGAAACCTGCCGTGCGACGGCCGTACGCCCTTGACAGCGGGATGTTTCATTGCCGACACATCGGGCCGGGTCCGGCGGATTGTGTTGCTGCGGACGCCCGACACGCCATAGAGTCGCCAACCGTCGGCATGGTGCCACGCTGACCTGTCTAGAAGTTTCCTGGTCACCAAGGAGGTAAGACGACTTGTGAATGAGTCGACATTTACTCCCGGGGGTGGCCAACCAGGAATGCCTGCACGGGACCAGGAGCCCGCGGGATTCGCGGCTGTCGGCTCCGTCGCTGTGCGCACCTTCGCAGCCCACCAGAGTCAGCAGGCGACTCACACAGCACACCAGAAGATGGATGGCCATCACGTGAACGCCATGGCCGGCGGCGGAAGTGGCGCGCCCCACAACCAACTCGCCGACTACGACGAACTGCCCGAAGGGCACTTCTACGACCCCGACGCGGAGTACGAGCCCGACCCCGAGTACGCGGCCACTCTCGCGCCCGACGCGGCCAGACAGCGCCGGGAGCGCATCGGCCCGACCGGGCGCCCGCTGCCGTACTTCCCGATCCCGGGCCCGCTGGGCGACCACGGTCCCGCGAAGATCATCGCGATGTGCAACCAGAAGGGCGGCGTCGGCAAGACGACGTCGACCATCAACCTGGGTGCCGCGCTCGCGGAGTACGGACGCCGGGTCCTGCTCGTGGACTTCGACCCGCAGGGCGCGCTGTCGGTCGGTCTCGGCGTCAACCCGATGGAACTCGACCTCACCGTCTACAACCTGCTCATGGAGCGGGGCATGGCGGCCGACGAGGTGCTGCTGAAGACGGCGGTCCCCAACATGGACCTGCTGCCCAGCAACATCGACCTGTCGGCGGCCGAGGTCCAGCTGGTCTCCGAGGTCGCCCGCGAGTCGACACTGCAACGCGCCCTGAAGCCGCTGCTGCCCGACTACGACTTCATCGTCATCGACTGCCAGCCCTCGCTCGGCCTGCTCACGGTCAACGCCCTGACGGCCGCGCACAAGGTGATAGTGCCGCTGGAGTGCGAGTTCTTCGCACTGCGCGGTGTGGCGCTGCTGACGGAGACCATCGAGAAGGTCCAGGAACGGCTCAACCCGGAGCTGGAGCTCGACGGGATCCTCGCCACGATGTACGACTCGCGCACGGTGCACAGCCGTGAGGTGCTCGCGCGTGTCGTCGAGGCGTTCGACGACCACGTCTACCACACGGTCATCGGGCGCACGGTCCGCTTCCCGGAGACCACGGTCGCCGGTGAGCCGATCACCACGTACGCCTCCAACTCCGTCGGCGCCGCCGCCTATCGCCAGCTCGCCAGGGAGGTGCTCGCCCGGTGTCACGCCGAGTGAGTCTGCCGGGGGCCGACGAACTCTTCCGTACGACAGGGGGAATGGGGCTGCAGTCGTCCACGCCCAGGCGCCAGGCCAACGGCGACGCCCGGGTGCCCGCTCCGGCGGGTGAGGGCGACGCGGCGGCGGCAGCGGCCGCGGAGGACGCGCCGCAGTCGGTGCCCGCGCAGGGTGGTGACGGCGAGGGCGCCGAGCACGTCGCGGCGGACGCGGAGCCGGCCGATGCCGGGGAGTCCCGCAGCCGCTCCGCGGCCGCGGAGCGCTCCGGCTCCGGGCGGCGCCAGGCGGCGCAGGAAGGTTCTGCCGCGTCCGCGGGCGCGGCGCCCCGCAAGCGCGGACGGGCGGCCGCGCGCCGCCCCAGCGGCCGTGAGCGGCACGACGAGAAGATCACCGTGTACGTGTCGGCCGAGGAGCTCATGGACCTGGAGCACGCCCGTCTCGTGCTCCGCGGCGAGCACGGTCTGGCCGTCGACCGGGGCCGCATCGTCCGCGAGGCGGTCGCCGTGGTCCTCGCCGACCTGGAGACCCGCGGGGACGCCAGCATCCTCGTACGACGTCTGCGCGGGCGGTAACGGTAGCCTGCGGGGGCTATGACCTCGAACGCTTCCCCTCCACCCGCCGACGGCCCGAGCGGCCGTCGGCGCGCGTTGGGGCGGGGGCCGGGCGCCGGGCCCCTGCCGGGAGCTGAGCCCGTCGAGGCGGAGTCGCTTCCGGAGACGGCTCGGCCCGGGGCCGCGCCGCCCGAGCCCGCGGCACCGGCTGAGCCGACAGCCGTGGAGGTCTTGGGGCCGGTGGCCGAGCGGGTGGAGCCCGTCGGGCCGGTGGAGGCTGTAGAGCCGGCGGCGCCCGTTGAGTCGGCGGCGCCCGTTGAGCCGGTGGTGCCTGTTGAGCAGGCGGCGCCGGTTGAGCCGGTAGCGCCCGTCGAGGCGTTGGCGCCCGTAGAGCCGGTGGCGCCCGTGGAGCCGGATGCAAGGCCCGAGAGCCCGGGTGACGCCGGTGACGGGGTCTTCAAGGTCCGGCTCGCCAACTTCGAAGGCCCCTTCGATCTGCTGCTTCAGTTGATCTCCCGGCACAAGCTGGACGTCACCGAGGTCGCGCTGTCGAAGGTGACCGACGAGTTCATGGCGTACATCCGGGCGCTGGGGCCGGACTGGGATCTGGACGAGACGACCGAGTTCCTCGTCGTCGCGGCCACGTTGCTCGATCTGAAGGCGGCCCGGCTGCTGCCCGCCGCCGAGGTGGAGGACGAGGGCGATCTGGCGCTGCTCGAAGCCCGGGACCTGCTCTTCGCCCGGCTGCTCCAGTACCGCGCGTACAAGCGGATCGCGGACATCTTCAGCGGGCGGCTCGACGACGAGGCCCGGCGCTATCCGCGTACCGTCGGGCTCGAACCGCAGCACGCCGAGCTGCTGCCCGAGGTCGTCATCAGCATCGGGGCGGAAGGGTTCGCCAAGCTCGCCGTGAAGGCGATGCAGCCCAAGCCCAGGCCGCAGGTCTATGTCGACCACATCCACGCCCCGCTGGTCAGCGTGCAGGAGCAGGCACAGATCGTCGTGGCCCGGCTCAGGGAGCTCGGCGAGGTCGGCTTCCGGGCGCTCATCGAGGACACCGACGACACACTCACCGTCGTGGCCCGCTTCCTCGCGCTGCTGGAGCTGTACCGCGAGAAGGCGGTGGAGCTGGAGCAGGAGGCCGCGCTTGGCGAGCTGCTCGTGCGGTGGACCGGCGGGGACGGGGACGAGACACCGACCGTCACCGACGAGTTCGACCGGCCCCCCGAGCCGCCGAAGGAGGAGAAACAGGCGTGAGCGAAGAAATCAGCGAGCTCCCGGCCGGGCTGCGTACCGTCGCCGACCTCGACCTCAAGCCCGCTCTGGAGGCCGTCCTGATGGTCGTGGACGAGCCCGCGACCGAGGAACATCTCGCGAAGATCCTCGACCGGCCGCGCCGCCAGATCACGGACGCGCTGCGCGAGCTGGCCGACGAGTACACCGTCCAGGGGCGCGGTTTCGAACTGCGGTTCGTCGCGAACGGCTGGCGGTTCTACACCCGCGCCGAGTACGCGCCCGCCGTCGAGCGCTTCGTGCTGGACGGCCAGCAGGCCCGCCTCACCCAGGCCGCCCTGGAGACCCTGGCCGTCGTCGCGTACCGGCAGCCGGTCAGCCGCAGCCGGGTCTCGGCCGTGCGCGGAGTCAACTGTGACGGCGTCATGCGCACCCTCCTGCAACGGGGTCTGGTCGAGGAGGCGGGCACGGAACCCGAAACAGGTGCGATCCTGTACAGGACGACGAACTACTTCCTGGAGCGGATGGGCCTGCGCGGTCTGGACGAGCTCCCGGAGCTCGCGCCCTTCCTCCCGGAGGCGGAGGCGATCGAGGCCGAGACCCAGGAGGGCGTACCGTCGTTCGACCCGGACGCGCCTGATGACGACGTGCCGGGCCGCCCGGTCACCCCGGGTACCGACGACGAAGACGACCAGACGGAACTTTGATGCGAAGCAGCGGCAGGAACGGCGGAAACGGCGGGCGCGGCAACCACCGCGGTGCCGGCAACAACAGGGATGACAAGCAGGGGCAGGGCCGCCCCCGCAAGCCCCGCCCCGAGGAGCGCCGCTACGACGTGGGCCCCGGGGGGACGAAGGAGGGGCCCAAGTCCGGACGCGGCGGTGCGGCGCGCGGCGGCGCCAAGGGTGGTCCCAAGCAGCCCCAGCAGCGTGGGCGTACGGCCCCGGCGCGCCCCCGCGAGTACGAGGCGCAGATCGAGGAGCGCAACCGCGACCGGTACGCCGGCAAGAAGGACGTCAAGCTGCCCAAGACGTTCCCGGGCGCCGAGCAGGAGGGCGAGCGGCTCCAGAAGATCCTCGCGCGCGCGGGCTTCGGCTCCCGGCGGGCCTGCGAGGAACTGATCGAGGAGGCCCGGGTCGAGATCAACGGCGAGATCGTCCTGGAGCAGGGGCGGCGCGTCGACCCGGAGAAGGACGAGATCAAGGTCGACGGGCTGACCGTCGCCACGCAGAGCTACCAGTTCTTCTCGCTGAACAAGCCCGCCGGTGTCGTGTCGACGATGGAGGACCCGGAGGGCCGGCAGTGCCTCGGTGACTACGTCACCAACCGCGAGACCCGGCTCTTCCACGTCGGCCGGCTCGACACCGAGACCGAGGGCGTCATCCTGCTCACCAACCACGGCGAGCTGGCCCACCGGCTGACCCACCCGAAGTACGGAGTGAAGAAGACCTACCTCGCGCACATCGTCGGCCCCATCCCGCGCGACCTGGGCAAGCAGCTCAAGGACGGCATCCAGCTGGAGGACGGCTACGCGCGCGCGGACCACTTCCGGGTCGTCCAGCAGACCGGCAAGAACTACCTCGTCGAGGTCACCCTCCACGAGGGCCGCAAGCACATCGTGCGCCGGATGCTCGCGGAGGCCGGTTTCCCGGTCGACAAGCTGGTGCGGGTCGCCTTCGGACCGATCACCCTGGGCGACCAGAAGTCGGGCTGGCTGCGGCGGTTGTCCAACACGGAGGTGGGGATGCTGATGCAGGAAGTCGATCTCTAGGCACAGCGCCGACCTCCCAGAGTTCTGTGTTCCCCGCGTCCTCAAGGGCGCGGGGAACTGTTCGTGACCGGCCGGAAGGACACCCCGCATGACCCCGCTCGTCCACAAGCAAGCCGCCACCGGGGCGCTCACCGGCCTCGCCCTCGGGGACGCGCTGGGGTACCCGACCGAGTTCAGCGACGTGCCGGCGATCCTCGGCAGATTCGGTCCCTGGCGGCAGCTGGCTCTGCCGGAGCCGGCGCTCGTCACCGACGACACGCAGATGACGCTGGCGCTCGGGCGGGGCATACGGACGGCGATGGACCGGGGCGTACTCGGGCCCGACGGGATGGCCGAGTCGGTGCGGCGGGAGTTCGTCGCCTGGAACCGCTCCCCGGAGAACAACCGGGCGCCCGGCAACACCTGTCTGCGGGCCTGTGCCCTGCTGGAGCGCGATGACCGCCCCTGGCAGGACGCCAGCCAGATCCACTCCAAGGGCTGTGGCGCCAACATGCGCGTCGCGCCCCTGGGGCTGATCGTGGGGCTGAGTGACGAACAGCGCGCGGGAGCCGCCCAGTTGCAGTCCGCCCTCACCCATGGGCATCCCACCGCGCTCGCCGCGTCCGACCTCACCGCGCACGCCGTACGCCTGCTCGCGCAGGGCGCCGAGCCGGCCGAGCTGATCGGTCTGCTCCGCTCGTACGCCCTGGAGAACCGCAGCCACTACCACGAGCGCTGGCTCGGCGATCTGTGGCGCCGGGCCCAGGACCCGAGCCCCGAGCAGTTCATCGCGCGCGGCTGGGACGAGTGCCTGGAGATCCTCGACCGGCTCGGGCACGCCGTGCGCACCGTCTCGCCCGAGGACGACCCGTGCCTGGCCACAGGGGAGGGCTGGATCGCCGAGGAGGCCCTGGCGACCGGGCTGCTGTGCTTCCTGCTCTTCGCCGACGAGCCGGTGACGGCCCTGCGGCGTGCCGCCTGCACCGCCGGTGACTCGGACTCGATCGCCTGCCTGGCGGGCGCTTTCGCCGGGGCCCACCTGGGCGCGGAGGCATGGCCCAGCGAGTGGGCCGACCGCGTCGAGTACCGGAGCGACCTGCTCACACTCGGGGCGCTCTGGGACGCGTGAGGGTTCAGGCGAGGCGGACCGAGTTTCCCTCCACGGTGATCTGCTCGGCGGGCAGCGGACGGGTCGCCGGGCCGTTTGCCACCGAGCCGTCGGCGATGCGGAACTTGCTGCCGTGACAGGGGCAGTTGATCGTGCCGTCGGAGACGGACCCCACCGTGCAGCGCTGGTGGGTGCAGATCGCCGAGAAGGCCTTGAACTGGCCCTGCTCCGGCTGGGTCACCACGACCTCCTCGTCCTTGAAGATCTTGCCGCCGCCGACCGGGATCTCGTTCGTGGAGGCCAGCTCCTGACCGGCGGGGGCGTTCGTCGTCTCCTCGCCGGTGGGGGAGACCGTCGACGTGGAGCCGTTGTCGTCGCCGCCCCCGCCACAGGCCGCGACCAGTGCCGCCGCGCCCGTCGCGCCGGTCGCGAGGAGAACCGTGCGGCGAGTGGTCTCGTAGGTCATGTCGTCACTCCGGAAGGTCCGAAAAGGGATAAAGCGGACTTTGCTGCATCTTGGCACTGAAAATACCCAAGGAACAGGGATTCCGGCGTCTCATCGGGCGGGCGCCGCGCATCCGCTTCGCGCGGGCTGACTAGGCTGGACGGACGGAGAGCGACACGCACGTCAGCAAGGAGCAGCGCCGTGGCGGTACGAGCGGTCCGGGGGGCCGTCCAACTCGAACGGGACGAGGCCGGGCACATGGACGAGCAGGTGGGAGCCCTGCTCACGGCCATCCTGGAGCGCAACGAACTCGCGGCCGACGACCTGATCAGCATCTGGTTCACGGCCACGCCCGACCTGCACAGCGATTTCCCGGCGGCCGCCGCCCGCAAGCTCGGCATCGTCGACGTACCGCTGATCTGCGCCCAGGAACTCGACATCGAGGGCGCCATGCCGCGCGTCGTCCGGGTCCTCGCGCACATCGAGTCCGACCGGCCCCGGGCCGGCATCGCCCATGTCTACCTCGGCGCCGCGGCCGCCCTGCGCAAGGACATCGCCCAGTGAGAACCGCACTCGTCATCGGCACCGGCCTCATCGGTACGTCCGCCGGCCTGGCCCTGTCCCAGCGGGGCGTCACCGTGCACCTGACCGACCCGAACCCGGAGCAGGCCCGCACGGCGGCCGCCCTCGGTGCCGGCACGGACGAGGCGCCGGACGGGCCCGTCGACCTCGCGATCGTCGCCGCCCCGCCCGCACACGTGGCCGACGTGCTCGCCGACGCCATGACCCGCGGCGCGGCGCGCGGCTACCTGGACGTCGCCAGCGTCAAGGGCGGACCGCGCCGCGACCTGGAGGCACGCGGACTCGACCTGAACGCCTACATCGGCACACACCCCATGTCGGGCCGGGAGAAGTCCGGGCCGCTCGCCGCGACCGGCGACCTCTTCGAGGGCCGCCCGTGGGTGCTGACCCCGACCCGGGACACCGACACCGAGGTGCTGAACCTCGCTCTGGAGCTGGTCTCGCACTGCCGTGCCGTGCCGGTGGTGATGGACGCCGACGCCCACGACCGTGCCGTCGCCCTCGTCTCCCACATGCCCCACCTGGTCTCCAGCCTGGTCGCCGCGCGTCTGGAGAACGCCGAGGAGGCGGCCGTACGGCTGTGCGGGCAGGGCATCCGGGACGTGACGCGGATCGCCGCCTCCGACCCCCGGATGTGGATCGACATCCTCTCCGCGAACCCCGGGCCGGTAGCCGACCTGCTCACGGACGTCGCCGGCGACCTGGAGGAGGCCGTACGGGCGCTGCGTGCCCTGCAGTCCACCGACGACCACAAGCGCCGCGAGGGCAGCACTGGCATCGAGGAAGTCCTGCGGCGCGGCAACGCGGGGCAGATCCGCGTCCCTGGCAAGCACGGCTCCGCCCCGCGGGTCTACGAGGTCGTGGCGGTGCTCATCGACGACCAGCCGGGACAGCTGGCCCGGATCTTCGCGGACGCGGGGATGGCCGGCGTCAACATCGAGGATGTACGGATCGAGCACGCGACGGGGCAGCAGGCCGGTCTCGTGCAGCTGATGGTCGAACCGAAGGCGGCCCCCGTGCTGAGCGCCGCGCTGCGCGAGCGGGGCTGGGCCATTCGGCAGTAGTGCATGCTGGAGGGGGCTGAACGACGCGCGGCCGGACGAGTGACCCGCACCCAGTAACCTTGTGCGGGGCAGTCGCGCCCTCACCCCCGCCAGCCCGGTTCAGGAAGGTCTCCACTGTGGAAAGCCCCACGCCCGTGATTGTCGCCATCGACGGCCCCTCCGGCACGGGCAAGTCGAGCACCTCGAAGGCGGTGGCGGCGCAGCTCGGGCTGAGCTACCTGGACACCGGCGCCCAGTACCGGGCGATCACCTGGTGGATGGTGAGCAACGGCATCGACATCGACGATCCCTCCGCGATCGCCGCCGCGGCCGGCAAGCCGGAGATCGTCTCGGGCACCGACCCGCAGGGTCCGACCATCACCGTCGACGGCGTCGACGTATCCGGCCCGATCCGCACCCAGGAGGTCACCTCCAAGGTCAGCGCGGTCAGCGCGGTGTCCGAGGTGCGTGCCCGGATCACCGAGCTGCAGCGCACGATCGCGGCCTCCGCGGAGGACGGCATCGTGGTCGAGGGCCGTGACATCGGCACCACCGTGCTGCCGGACGCCGACCTGAAGATCTTCCTCACGGCTTCCCCGGAGGCGCGCGCCGCCCGCCGCAGCGGCGAGCTGAAGGGCTCCGACGTCCACTCCACCCGCGAGGCCCTGATCAAGCGGGACGCGGCCGACTCCAGCCGCAAGACCTCGCCCCTCGCCAAGGCGGGCGACGCGGTCGAGGTGGACACCACCGAGCTCACGCTGGCCCAGGTCATCGAGTGTGTCGTCACCCTCGTCGAGGAGAAGCGGGCAGGAAAGTGACCGAGCTGCCTTCGGTACGGGGTGCCGAGGTCGGGCGGCGCATCGGCGTCGGCCTGATGTACGGGCTGTGGAAGCCGCGCGTGCTCGGCGCCTGGCGGGTGCCCACGAACGGCCCGGTGATCCTCGCGGTCAACCACTCCCACAACATCGACGGCCCGATGGTCATGGGCGTGGCGCCCCGGCCGACGCACTTCCTGATCAAGAAGGAGGCGTTCGTCGGGCCGCTGGACCCCTTCCTGCTCGGCATCGGGCAGGTGAAGGTGGACCGCGAGACCACCGACCGCGCGGCGATCACCCAGGCGCTCGGCATCCTGGAGAACGGCGGCGTGCTCGGCATCTTCCCCGAGGGCACCCGCGGCGAGGGCGACTTCGCCGCGCTGCGCGCCGGGCTCGCGTACTTCGCGTTGCGCGGCGGCGCGCCGATCGTGCCGGTCGCCGTGCTGGGAAGCACCGACAGGCGCGGACGGTTGATAAAGGGGCTGCCTCCGCTGCGCTCGCGCGTCGACGTCGTCTTCGGCGAGCCCTTCGACGCGGGCGACGGCAGCGGGCGCCGTACGCGCAAGGCGCTGGACGAGGCCACCGGCCGCATCCAGAAGCAGCTCGCCGCCCACCTGGAAAACGCCAGGCGCCTCACCAGGCGCTAGGCAACACTGAGTAGTGGATCAGCCCGGCAGACAGCGGGTACTCCACCGACCACCAAGATGAACGACGAGGTACGGACTTCATGAACGACCACATCCAGCCCGACGGCTCGGACGCCTACGAGGGCGCGCACGAGCACGACCACGGGGCGCTCGGCGACGCCGAGTTCGCGGAGTTCATGGAGCTCGCCGCGGAGGAGGGCTTCGACCCCGAGGACGTCGAGGGCGCGATCGAGGCGGCCGGGCACGGCCCGCTGCCCGTGCTCGCGGTGGTCGGCCGCCCCAATGTCGGCAAGTCGACTCTCGTCAACCGCATCATCGGGCGCCGCGAAGCCGTCGTCGAGGACAAGCCGGGCGTCACCCGCGACCGTGTGACCTACGAGGCCGAGTGGGCGGGCCGCCGCTTCAAGGTCGTCGACACCGGCGGCTGGGAGCAGGACGTCCTCGGTATCGACGCCTCCGTGGCCGCCCAGGCCGAGTACGCCATCGAGGCCGCCGACGCGGTCGTGTTCGTCGTGGACGCCAAGGTCGGCGTCACCGACACCGACGAGGCCGTCGTCCGGCTGCTCCGCAAGGCCAACAAGCCCGTGGTGCTGTGCGCCAACAAGGTCGACGGCCCGAGCGGCGAGGCCGACGCGACCGCTCTGTGGTCTCTCGGTATCGGCGAGCCGCACCCGGTCTCCTCGCTGCACGGCCGGGGCACCGGCGACATGCTGGACGCCGTCCTGGAGGCCCTGCCGGAGGCCCCCGAGCAGAGCTTCGGCACGGCCGTCGGCGGCCCCCGCCGGATCGCGCTCATCGGCCGTCCCAACGTCGGCAAGTCCTCGCTCCTCAACAAGGTGGCCAACGAGGAGCGCGTCGTCGTCAACGAGCTGGCGGGCACCACGCGTGACCCGGTCGACGAGCTGATCGAACTCGGCGGCGTCGTCTGGAAGTTCGTCGACACGGCGGGCATCCGCAAGCGCGTGCACCTCCAGCAGGGCGCCGACTACTACGCCTCGCTGCGCACCGCCGCCGCCGTCGAGAAGGCGGAGGTGGCCGTCATCCTCATCGACGCCGCCGATTCGATCTCGGTGCAGGACCAGCGGATCGTCACCATGGCCGTGGAGGCGGGCCGCGCGATCGTCATGGCCTTCAACAAGTGGGACACCCTCGACGAGGAGCGCCGCTACTACCTGGAGCGGGAGATCGAGACCGAGCTCGGCCAGGTGGCGTGGGCCCCGCGGGTCAATGTCTCGGCCCGCACCGGGCGGCACATGGAGAAGCTGGTCCCGGCGATCGAGACGGCCCTGGCCGGCTGGGAGACCCGGGTCCCGACGGGTCGGCTGAACGCCTTCCTCGGTGAGCTGGTCGCCGCCCACCCGCACCCGGTCCGGGGCGGCAAGCAGCCGCGCATCCTGTTCGGCACCCAGGCGGGCACCAAGCCGCCGCGATTCGTGCTGTTCGCCTCCGGCTTCATCGAGGCGGGCTACCGGCGCTTCATCGAGCGCCGCCTGCGTGAGGAGTTCGGCTTCGAGGGCACGCCGATCCACATCTCGGTGCGGGTGCGCGAGAAGCGCGGCGCGAAGAAGAAGTAGCGCGAAACGGCAAACAGTGGAGGGGGGGGCCCCCGGGGGCGCCCCCCCCCCGCTCCGTTTTTGCTCCCACCCCCCCTTTCGGGAAACACGGGCAGGGGGGCAGTACCCAATGTCTTCCCCCGCCTTTTTTGCTTGCAGTCCCCCCA
>NZ_JBWKHE010000018.1:0-48067 GCF_056433405.1 Streptomyces sp. NPDC044719 | reverse complement strand
ACCCGCACCACCCACATACAACTCACCCACCACACCCGGAGCCACCAACCGCAACCCACCATCCAGCACATACACCCGCGTGTTCCACACCGGCCGGCCGATCGGCGGAACCACCCCACCCACCAACACATCGCTCAACGTCACATACACCGTCGTCTCGGTCGGACCGTAGGCATTGACCAAGCGCCGGCCCACCGACCACCGGGCCACCACATCCGGCGCACACGGCTCACCGCCCAACACCAGAACACGCAGACTCGGCACGTCAGAGGGGTCCACACCAGCCAACACACTCGGCACAAGCCAGGCATGAGTGACGGAATGCTCCTGCACGAGGCTCGCCAGACGGCCCGCCACATCCACACGCGAACCGGCATCCGGCACCACCAACCCCGCACCCGACACCAACGCCACCATCAGCTCGCACACCGCCGCATCGAAACTCGGCGAAGCGAACTGCAGCACCCGACTGCCCACACCCACACCGAACCGGTCAGCCTCCAGCACAACCAGACTCACCAGCCCGGTGTGCGTGACACTCACACCCTTCGGCCGACCCGTCGACCCCGACGTGTAAATCACATACGCCAGACCGGTCAGCAGCAGGGCTCCGCTCCGGTCCTGATCGGTGAGGTCCACCTCCGCCATGGACTCCGCCGCGGCCATCACGGCAGCATCGTCCACACACAGCACACGCCCGGCGTCCCACACCGGCAGCCCCGACGCCACCTCACCCGTCGTCAGCACACACACCGGCTCCGCGTCCCGAAGCATGAACGCAATCCGCTCACCCGGATAATCGGTGTCGATCGGCAGGTACGCGCCGCCGGCCTTCAGCACCGCCAGCACCGCCACCACCATGTCCACCGACCGCGGCAGCGCCAGACCCACCAGACGCTCCGGACCCACACCCCGCTTCACCAACACCCGCGCCAGCCGATTCGCCCGCGCATTCAACTCGCCATAACTCACACGGGCATCACCACAGATGACCGCCACCGCATCCGGCGTCCGCGCCACCTGAGCCTCGAACAACTCCGACGCCGTACCAACCGGCACCCCACGAGCCGTGTCATTGAACTCAACCAGCAACCGCTCCCGCTCACCGGCAACCAGCACATCGACCACAGCAACCCGCTGAGCCGGATCGGCCACCATCGCTTCGGCCAGTCGGCACAACCGGTCCAGCATCTGCCGTGCAGTGGCTTCGTCGAACAGATCGGTATCGTGCCCGAGCCGAAGACGCATCTTCTTTCCCGGCAGCAGACAGAGGCCCAGCGGATAGTGCGGAATGCCGTATTCATCGGCACTGGTAATCGAGAGATCCGTGCGGTCGTAAATACTGTCGGCATTGGACGGGTAGTTCTCGAACACATAGAGGGTGTCGAAGAGTTCACCCTGGCCGGCCGCACGCTGGATGTCGGTCAGGCCCAGGTACTGGTGGTCGCTGAGACGGGCCTGCTCCTCCTGCACCCGGGCCATCAACTCGGTCAGCGACTGCGACGGATCGAGCCGGACACGCACCGGAACCGTGTTGATCAGCAGACCGACCATCTGCTCGATACCGGGAATCTCCGCAGGCCGCCCCGACACCGTCATACCGAAGACGACATCGTCCTTGCCCGTCAGCCGGGCCAGCAACAACGCCCACGCGCTCTGCATCACCGTGTTCACCGTCAGCCCATGCCGACGCGCCAACTCCGTAACCCCAGCACTGACCTCGCCACTCAACTCGACCGTGGTCAACTGGTGAGCGCGCGCTTGTGGCCGGTGCCCGGCAGGTGCGATCCGGGTCGGCTCCACCCCGGCCAACGTCTCGCGCCACACTGTTTCAGTAACCGTATTGTCCTGTTTCGCGAGCCAGGCCAGGTGCCTGCGATAGGGCACCGGCAGGGGCAGCCCGCCACCGTTCCCACCCCGCGCGTAGAGGTCGAACAGCTCCCGCAGCACCAAGGGCAGCGACCAGCCGTCCAGCAGAACGTGATGAGTCGTGATCACGAGCTTGTGCCGGTCAGCGGCAAGCCGCACGACCACGAAACGCATGAGCGGCGCGCTCGCTATGTCGAATTGGACAAACTGCTCCTCTTCCAGCAGCTGCGCCACCCGCTCGCGCTGATCGACCTCGGTGTGGTCGATCAGATCGAGCTCACGCCACGGCACGGTCACCGAGCCTGCGATCACCTGCACCAACTCACCGCCGCTGCCCTGGCGGAAGGACGCCCTCAGGCTGGCGTGCCGGTCGATCAGTGTCTCGACTGACCGCCGCAGTACCTCCACATCCAGCGCACCAGCCAGATCCACGACCTGCTGGGTGTTGTAGACGTCAGCGGCGTCCTCGTCGAACAGCGTGTGGAACAACAGCCCTTCCTGCAACGGCGACAGCGGCAGCACATCCTCGACCACCACGTTCTCGGCCGCCCACTCATCGAGGTGCATCTGGTCGGCGCCCACCAGGAAGGGTTCGTTCACCGCCCCGTCCGCCGCGGTCAAGTCATCGGCGAGGGCCGCCAGCGCCATGACGGTCTGGTGCTCGAAGACCAGCCGCGAGCTCAGTTCCAGCCCCGCCTCGCGGGCGCGCGACACCAACTGGATGGAGGAGATACTGTCCCCGCCCAGGGCGAAAAAGCTGTCATCGATTCCCACCCGCGGCAGGCCGAGGACCTGTGCGAACAGTCCACACAGCAGCTCCTCCCGGCTGTTGCGTGGTCCCCGCTCCGACACAAGGCCCGCGAGATCAGGTGCCGGGAGCGCCGCACGGTCGAGCTTGCCGTTCGCTGTCAGCGGCAAGCTGTCCACGGTCACCAGTACCGACGGCACCAGGTACTCCGGCAACCGTCCGCGCAAGTGCTCACGCAGGTCAGCAAGCAGCTGTCCGGTCGTACGGAATCCCAGCGGGTCGTTCACCAGGTCCTGCAGCCGTCCGCCGACGCCGTGCGGACGATATACGTCCGTGTACACGGTGGTACCCCCGCGCGTCGCGGCGCCCGATGGCTTCGACTCACGCGTGACGTCCTCCGGCCCGGCCTGGGGAAGGATCACCGCGTCGAAAGCGTGCGCGCCGTGCCGGGACCACGTCGTCAGAACGCGGCAACCGTGTCGCGCGCACCAGTCGTGCAACGCTTCGGGATCCACTCGTGCCGGCTCTTCGGCCTGGCCGAACTCGTCGATCTCGCCTGTCTGGGGGGCGCCTTCGTACCCAGCCCTGCGCTCCGCACCGTCCAGGAGCAATTGAGTCCGCTGCGGTGACGCCCCCTCGGCCAGCGCACGCTCGGCGGTGGCCTCGGCTGCCAGGCGGCGGTTCGTGATACCGGTAAGCCTTATCGGCCCGGTCCCCGGGGACTGTCCGGACGGATCAGCTTGCTCCAACAGCCCGGCCAGCGTACGGAACAAAGCCTCCGGGGTGTTTAGTTCGCCCTCGCCCCAGACCAGTTCGGGGATGTCCTCGAGGGATACCACGTCCTCGCAAGCCGACACGGCATCCCCGGTCGTCCGCGTCTTGTGCAGTGCCACTTCGTAGCGGTGCCTGGTCAGCTCGTTGTGATCAGCTCCCCGCTTCAGGCGGATATCGACCGCTACGACGTCGGAGCGGCCCTCGGCCCACACGGCGAAGAAGTCCGGTTCTATGACCAGTTCCTTCTCCATCGCCATGGACTGTTCAACGGCCGCACGGAGCTGAGCGTTGTCCGCGGCAGCCGCGGCGGAACCGGTTCGGATCGCGGTGTGGAAGGCCCGCAAGGATGCCCGATTGCGGACGTCACCGATGAAGATCCGGCCACCGGGGGCCAACGCGTTGAGCGCGCCGTCGAGGACCTCGGCGAGGTAGTCGGCATCAGGGAAGTACTGCACGATGGAGTTCAGCACCACGGTGTCGAACCGGCCGGTGGGCAGCCCCTCGAAGTCGACAGCGGGCTGACAGCGCAACGTGACCCTGTCGCCGTAGCCGGCCGCGTTGACCTGGTCGGTGAGTCGGTGGATCGCCGACGCGGAGAAGTCCGTGGCCCAGTATTCCTCCACGTGCGGCACCAGCGGTCCGAGCAGGAGGCCGGAACCGACGCCGATCTCCAGCACCCGGCGTGGCGCGGCCTCGGTGATCCTGGCGACGGCGGCGTCCCGCCAGGCACGCATCTCGCGCAGGGGAATCGGTGCACCGTCGTAGGAATTGTTCCAGCTGACGAAGTCCTCGCCGAGTCCGGCTTTCCCCGCTTCTTCTCCGGAGTAGACGGAGTCGTACATCTTGCGCCATTCACCCACCTGCTCGGCTGCGGCGCCCGCGACGGTGTCGGGATCGGCAGCGATGCCGACGGGTACGACGTAGCCGACGAGGCGCTTGTCGCCCGGCCGGTCCTCCCGGACCACCACCGCCGCCTGAGCCACACCGGGCTGCTCGGCCAGGACCGCTTCGATCTCCCCGGTCTCGATCCGGAAACCACGGACCTTGACCTGGTCATCCGCACGCCCGACGAACTCCAACTGCCCGTCCGCACCCCACCGCACCAGATCCCCCGTGCGATACAACCGCCCACCCGCCGCACCGAACGGATCCGCCACGAACCGGCCCGCCGTCAGACCCGCCCGGTTCAGATACCCCCGCGCCAGACCCGCACCACCCACATACAACTCACCCACCACACCCGGAGCCACCAACCGCAACCCACCATCCAGCACATACACCCGCGTGTTCCACACCGGCCGGCCGATCGGCGGAACCACCCCACCCACCAACACATCACTCAACGTCACATACACCGTCGTCTCGGTCGGCCCATAGGCGTTGAACATCCGCCGGCCCACCGACCACCGCGCCACCACGTCCGGTGCACACGGCTCACCACCGACCAACAGAACACGCAGACTCGGCATGTCAGAGGGGTCCACACCAGCCAACACACTCGGCACGAGCAGGGCATGAGTGACGGAATGCTCCTGTACGAGGCTCGCCAGACGGCCCGCCACATCCGCACGCGAACCGGTATCCGGCACCACCAACCCCGCACCCGACAGCAACGCCACCATCAGCTCGCACACCGCCGCATCGAAACTCGGCGAAGCGAACTGCAGCACCCGACTGCCCACACCCACACCGAACCGGTCAGCCTCCAGCACAGCCAGACTCACCAGCCCGGTGTGCGTGACACTCACACCCTTCGGCCGACCCGTCGACCCCGACGTATAAATCACATACGCCGCACTCTCCGCCCTCAACGACCCCAGCCGCTCTCCCGCAGCCAGATCCTCAACCTCCATGGCCGTCGTCTCCGCGGCCACCTCGTCATCATCCACACACAGCACGCGCGCGGCGTCCCACACCGGCAGCCCCGACGCCACCCCACCCGTCGTCAGCACACACACCGGCTCCGCGTCCCGAAGCATGAACGCAATCCGCTCACCCGGATAATCGGTGTCGATCGGCAGGTACGCGCCGCCGGCCTTCAGCACCGCCAGCACCGCCACCACCATGTCCACCGACCGCGGCAACGCCAGACCCACCAGACGCTCCGGACCCACACCCCGCTTCACCAACACCCGCGCCAGCCGATTCGCCCGCGCATTCAACTCGCCATAACTCACACGAGCATCACCACAGATGACCGCCACCGCATCCGGCGTCCGCCCCACCTGAGCCTCGAACAACTCCGACGCCGTACCAACCGGCACCCCACGAGCCGTGTCATTGAACTCAACCAGCAACCGCTCCCGCTCCACCGGCGCAAGCAGATCGCGTCCCTCCAGGGGAGTGCCGGGCCGGTCGACCAGCTCACTGGCACAGGCCAGGAACCGCTGCGCATGGAGTGTCATTTCCTCGGCCGAGTAAATCTTCGAATTCGCTTCGATCTTCAGTCCGATCGTCGATGCGGATCCGTCGGCTCCTCCATGGAGATGCAGGGACAAATCGCGCGCGGATGCGGAAGCGAGTACCTGAGTGACGGTCCGGTACTCGGCGAACGAAAGTCGCGTGTCGAGGAATTCGACGAGCATGCCGATTTTGCGGGACACCTGATCCACGAGTTCGGAAAAGCTCATCGAATCTGTCACGGCGACGTGCAACGGCACGTGTGCCGGCTTCGCCATGGAGACCCGCGCGGAGCCAGTCGGACGAGCGGGTACGGGGACGTCCACGATCACGTCGTTGACTCCCGTGATCGCGTCGTCGATCGCCGTCATCCGGTGCGCGTAGACGGCGGCAGCCGCTATTCCGAGTACGGGCCACGGCCGGCCCAGCCTCTCGGCCGCTCTACGGACCTTCGCCACCAGGTCGAGCGGCAGTGTTGTCGAAATACTCTGGACGGGTTCCGCCGAAACGCTCGGGCCTTGCCCGAGATTTGTGGGCGCGGGAAGTTCCGTGAAGGCTTGCGACCAGTACGCCTGGGCGCGCTTCAGCCGCGCAGGACTGAGGGATTCCTCAGTCCTGTCGAACCACTCTGCCCCGTCAGTTCCTTCAATTCCTTCGCCTTCTTCGACATCCCCTGGCAGGTCCCCCCGGCTCAATGCCGAATACGCGTCGGCGATGCGCTCGCAATACACCATGGCATGGTGCTCGTCGAGCAGGGCGCGATGAAAGCGGACGTAGAAGGTGAACTGCTGGTCCGGCAGCAGGAACAGCGCGTGGTTCAACAGAGCCTCGCCGGACATGAGGTCACCGACCTGGGCCACGTCACCGTCCACCCATGCCTGAGCCACGTCTTCCGCGTCAGACACACTGGTCAGATCCATGACGTGGAGGCAGGGCCGTAGCGCTTCGTCATGCTGGGTCGCCGAGCGAATCGCCCGCTCCAGAAGGTCGCGATCCAGATGGCCCGCACCCGAGAAGGAGATGGCGCAGTTGTACTGCACGCTATTCGGCTCGCGCCGTCGCGCAACTCCTACGCCGAACTGAGCTGGCAATGCAGGCTGAAGGATTTTCCTGGTTTCCTGCATGACCTCTCCCCACTCCCTCTTGCAACGTGCTTGACCGGCTCAAAAAATGTTGCTCAGCAGCGGCAGGGACGCAGCACCGCGCTACAGACGTCACTGAAAGTGCGACCTCGCCACACAAACGAGGTCAGGCTAGGACGCGCGCTCCTCGATTCGGCCTCACGCCGTCCTCTTCCATGACCCAAGCGCGGCTGCGGGCTACCTGTGCTGTCCCGCCGGGCCCGGTTCGGAGGGCAGCACCCTGTCCCTAGCCTCGATTCGGGCGGGATCGAGGGCGATCTGGACGATCTCGAGCCAGACCTCGTTCTGGGCTGTTGTGCGGAGGGGCAGGTTGCGCAGGCCGGTGGCTCGGGCGGCCAGGATCCGGTCCTCGGTCCTGGCCCGCAGCCGGTGACGGAGCGCCCAGTTGAGGATCACGGACGCGGACGGCATGCGGATCACGTGCTTCGCGACCAACACACCCGGCCGGCCGATCGCCGTCCAGGAGCTTGCCGGTGAGCTCGGCGACCCAGGCCCCGTCACGCACCTCACCGTCAATCTCGACGGCCGGGGTCCAGGCTGAGGCGGGGATTTTCAGTACACGTCCGTGGATCGCTTCGGTGATCACCATGCCGACCGAGTAGGACAGCCATCGCCCTCGCCTGGCGAGCCAGGACACGAAGTCGTGGGTGCCGCCCGCGGAGTCGGTGCGGATCAGGGCCTGGCGCCCTCGCCGGTAATGCTTGGGCAGTTGAGCCAGGGCGAGTTGGGCGGTGGTGATGTGGTCGGCTGCCGTGTTGGAGCCCGCGTTTCCCGGCCTGAGGCAGCAACGGGCTCACCGGTTTTGCCATGACCGTAGGTCTTCTTCCAGGTTGCGGCCGCGTCCTCCTTGCCGGAGTGGGCGATCACGAGGACACCGTCGAGATCAACCGTGACCTGGCCGTCGACGTCCGGGGCATTCTCGCCGGCCAACGACCAGGCACGGCGACGGACTTCGGAGGGTGCGGACCGGATAGCCTGCAGGGCCTTCTCGCCAGAGGCGGCGAGGGTGTCGATCAGGCGGGAGATGGTCGGGTCGGAGGCGACCGGGGCCGAAGACGGCCGGCTCACACCGCAGCATCGCGACGTCCGCGAGGCAGTCCCCGCCCAGTGCGACCGCCAGGGCGACGTCCAGGAGGGCCTTGCCGGGACCGTGGACGGCCCGCGGTTTGCGCCGCGGAGCCAGAGCCTGGGATATTGCCTGGTCAAGACCGGTCTGGCGGACCGTTTCGACGAGCACGACGGCCCTAGCCTGGGAGGCGACCTGACGGCCGCCGTCCTGTACACGGACACGGGGGTAGGACCCGATAGAGCGCTTCACCTGGGAAGTGCCTCCGGCGGTGGCAGGAACAAGGACCTCGACAATCCTCATTCTTGCTGGTCAGGGCACTTTCTGCTTTCCTGACCGCCTGCCGGACAGCCCGCTTCATGAAAGCGCGAGGTTAACGGGAACCTGGTTGAGCACCCAGAGCCCGATCAGAATGGCCAGGGTGAACAACACAATCACAAGGACGGCGAGGATGTGCCGACGCCGTCGTTCCCTGCGCACCCAGTCTCCGCGTGCGGCACGGTACGCGTCAGGTGCGGGCTGTACCCCTTCCGCCAATGCCTCGAAAGCCTCGCGAAGCTGTTGTTCGGTGCCCGGCGGAGGTGTCGGCATAGCGGAATTACTCACAGTCGGGCCTCCATCGCCTGAGTCAGTGCGGCGACACCACGTGCGGTGTGCGTTTTGACCGAGCCGCACGATATGCCCATCGCTTGCGCGATTTCCTGTTCTTTCAGCCCCAGCCAATGACGCAGGACCAGGGCCTCCCTCTGCCGGCGCGGAAGCCGGTTCAGCGCGGAGATGAGCGCACGCTGGTCCTCATGGAGAAGGGCCGAGCTCTCCGCGGACGCCACCGCGTCGACCGGCGGTGCCTCCACATGCTTCCGCACGACCTGCAGATGGCGTATGCGCATCCGCGTCAGATTGCATACGACGGAGCGCAGATAGGCCTCAGAGGCACCCGTGTCGCGCAGTTTGCGCCATTTTCGATAAACCTGGTAGTAGGCCTCGGCCACGATGTTCTCGGGGTCGTCGGCGCCGAGGAGCGTGGCCAGCCGAAGCATCGAGGTGTAGTGACGGTCGAACAGCTGGGACAGCGCGGCTTCGCGTTCCAGCTCGTCCGGGTCCACCAGGGGCGGTCCGTCGCCGTCCTGCGTGCCACTGTTCTTCGTGAGCTCGACGTCCGTGACGGTCGGTGACAACGGGGGATACGCGTTCTGGCGAGCCCGTTTCATAAACTGCTCGTTCCCTTCTCTGGACTGCGCCTGAGATTCAGACGCGACGGAAGAGCGGTGGCGTCCGCACCGCGGGGTGCGCCGATACGGTCGGACGTCGGAGTGAGGACCACGGCAACCAGGACGTTGAGCAGGGCTCGTTGGTGGAGCCACCGTGTGAACAGCCCGACGGTCACGGTGGGGAAGGTCTGCAGGATCCAGACACCGCCGAGGAGTTGAAGGTTGATGGCGGCCTGGTCGCGGGCGCCGTAGACGGAGGCGACCGCGCCGAGTTGCGCCGTCAGTGACAGCCAACGAGCCATTCGCACCGGGCGCTTGGGTGTGGCGGTGGGGTGGAAGTAAGCGACGTAGACGTTCCGCACGAACAGGGATGCCGCCGCGATCGACATCATCGCGGCGGGGACCAGTGCGCCCAGCGTCATGACTCCGAAAACGAGTCCGGCCGGCAACGGGGACATGAGGTGCTCGACGAGCAGCGGAACGGCGGCCTCGGCGCGCCCGGGTGGCGGGCGGATTCCCACGGCGAGCATTCCGAACAGGCCGAGTACCTGTCCAGGCCGGCAGGGCGACGCTGGCCCTCCGTAGGGTCTCGGTGCCCGAGGCGGCGAAGGCCGCGGTGAGCACGTGCGGGTACACCAGCAGCGCCAGGGCAGAGCCGAGAGCGAGCGTGAGGAAGGCGCTCTGCTGATCCGGCGCCAGGGTGAGTGAGGCGTCGGAGGCCCCGCGAGCGGCGAGTCGGTGCGCGGCCCGCTGGAGCATGTTCCCCGGTCCGTCCAGCCGGACGAGGACGAGCGCCGTCACCGCGAAGGCGGAGCAGAAGATCGCGATCCCTTTGAGAGCCGAGAGAGCCGTCGGCGTACGAAGGCCATGGCGGTAGGTCGCCACAGTCAGCACGGCGAACAGTCCGAACATGATCAGGTCACTGGTCGCTCCTCGCGGATTCAAATCCCCGACGGCCGGCACGGCGCGCACGCCGAGCAGTTGCAGTGCGAGATACGGCATGGTGGCCAGGATCCCGGTGAGGGCGACTGCCAGGGCCAGCGGCGGTGACCCGTAGCGGCCGTGGACGAAGTCGGCCACGGTCACGTAACCGTGTTGTCGTGCGACCGCCCAGAGCCGGGGCAGGAGGAAGAAGGCGAGCGGACCGACGATCACTGTGTAGGGCAGGGCAAAGAAGCCTGACGCGCCGTCGCTGTAGACCAGGCCGGGCACGGCGGCGAAAGTGTACGCGGTGTAGATCGCGCCGCCCAGCAGGAGCCAGGTCCATACCGTCTTCAGTTTCCGGTCGAGCAGGGCCCAGTTCTCGAGCGAGGGCAGGTCGTCGGTTCGGCGGAACCTGCGCGCGAGAACGGTCAGGACCGACGCCCCGCCGATGACGGAGACCAGGCCCGCGAGCATGGCTTCTTCAGGCATCAGTCACCGTCCCCCCGTTAGACATGCGCAACTTCTTCTCATGAGTTGCGCGACCGTGCCAATGGGAGGACAGCGAGAGCCACGGAAACCAGCCAAAAACTGGCGCCCCGACCGGTGGCGCAGGCGGCTCGGCGCGGTATAGGCCTGCCCGGTCGGCACGTCATCGGGTCCGTGCGGAGTTCTTCCGGGCCTCCCGGAGGACAAGCCGGTAAAAGTCGACATAGGAGCGTTCGACATGCGCACCGTGCTGCCGCACTTCGTCGTGCCTTTCGAGCAGACGGTTGATCGGTACGACCATGGCGGCGTGGTGCTCGACATGCAGGTTGTTCCCGTTGGTGAACCAGGTGCTCAGCCAACTGCCGCGTATGGAGCGCGTGTTCCGCAGAACATCCGTGGTTTCGGAGTCGCACAGGATGTGCTCGGGGAGTTCCAGCAGAAAGTGCATCGGTACGGCAAAAAGCAGTGGAAGGAGCCAGAGGCGGAGTATGAAGTCCCCCATGCCCGAGGCGGTCAGGGGCACAATGGCCAGCAGCAGCGCACCGAGGATCCGGTACTCGGTCATGACTTCACGTCTACGCCGTTCGGATATCTGGCCGAGGTCGTACGTCCAGCGTCCCGTGCAGCTGCGTGCGATATCCTTGAGGGTTTTGGCCAGGCGCACGTAATCGAAAGTCCCCTCAATCAGCATGCGCCAGGTGAGGGGCTGCCGTGCATCGAAGCCGAAGAATTCGGAATCCTGCGGCGTGCCCAGGTATCTGTGGTGCTGCAAGTGCTGTACCCGGTAGTGGCTGTAGACCACCAGCAGGGGAAGGCCAAGTGGAAGGCCGACCGCCCGGTGCAGTTTCGAATTGCGGAACGACGAATGGTGCAGGCACTGGTGCTGGAGTTCCACCATGTGGGTGTACGCGGCGCCGAGTAGGAACACTCCGGCGATCACCAAAGGCCACTGTGGCCGTAGCGCGAGGAAGCAGCCGGTCGCCACCATTACGAGAGCGACGAGCAGTTTGGCCACGAAGACGCGCTCGTCGTGCCGGGTCACCCGGGCCTTCTTGAAAAGAAGTTGGGGCTGCCTTTCTGCGGCCGGTGCGGACATCGTGCTCCTCGTTTTCAGGCTCGGAATACGCACGAAAAAGTGCGGCAGATCTGTTAGCCGTGGACGTCGCGAAACGAAGGAAATTGAGGATGCCGAGCTGATCCAACATGGTCGCGACCAGGACATTCTGGGGAGAGAGGTCCTCGGTCCGGCCTTGCCGCATCCTCGTTCGGTCCTTGCCCGGTGTGTGGGGTCGGCGGACGGCCCGGCCTTTCCCCCACCCCGAGGTGACGGCCGCTTCGCGATACCGTACTGGCCAATGCGCCGGCGAGGTTCAGCCGAGCGAAGGCGTTGCCGCCCACGAGGAGCACTTGTGCAGTCGATATATGTCAGTGAAGCCTCCGGTCACCTGCGTTGGATTGACATGTCTGGCGACGGGCCCCCGCACGTCTTTCTTCATGACCTTGGGCGTGCCGGTTCCGCGGACTTTCCCGGCATCGCGTCGCAGCCAGGGCTCGCTGGAAAGCGAAGTCTCATCCCCGATCTGTTCGGTCACGGATTCAGTGACGCCCCCGGCGACTTCACCTACACGCTGGAGGCCCACGCCGAGACCGTCGCTGCACTCCTCGACCATGTACGGGCCCGGGACTGCGTTCTCATCGGTGACGCGATGGGCGGTGCTGTCTGTGTTGTTCTGGCCGCCCGGCGTCCCGAACTGTTCTCCCGTGTCGTCGTCACCGGGGCCGCTCTCTGTGGTGGCGACGGGCTGCGGGGGGCCACTGTCGCCTCCTACGCCGAGGCCGAGTTCGTCAGCCGTGGGTTCCGGAGTGTGCTGGCAGGATCGGTGCCCGAGCACGCGGCCCGGATCCGGACCGCGAACCCCACCGCCTTGCATCGCAGCGCGGTCGGCTGGATGAAGGGGAGGGACTCCGGCCTGACGGAGCTGTTTCTCAAGCTGCCGCACCCCAAAGCCCTGGTTCGGGGCGCCCACAGCCGACCGCGTGCGCACGAGGACGAGGTCCGGGCGGCCGGCGTCCCGGTCATCGAGGTGCCAGGCACCGGAGTCGAGCTGCCGGCAGACGATCCGGCCCGGTTCGCCTCCGCCCTGGCAGATGCCATATCCACCAACTCCCCCGCGTGGAAAGGGAATTCCACCGACTGCGCCGGGAAAGTCGGCTCGGGAGACATCGACCTCGTCTGGCCGACCGAGGCGAACCCCACTCTGCTGGCAGGGGTGCACGCGGTCATCGCCGCTGTCACGGAACAGGGCGGAGCTCTCGGCTATCACATGGTTCCCGGCCGGGAGGAGACGGACGCGTGGCTGGAGGAAATGCTCGCCGACGTACGGTCGTCCGACGCAGCGCTCGCCGTGGCGGTGCGGGGCGATGACATCGTGGGATGCGGGCTCTGGCAGCGACACACCTCCGCGGCCAGCTATCGGCACAGCGCAGAGATCCCCCAGCTCATGAGCCACCCGGAGGCACGCGGACTGGGGATCGGGCGCCTCCTTGTCACCGCGCTCGTCAAGGACGCACGACGCGCCGGACTGGAGCTGCTGACGCTCGGTGTCCGCGGGAACAACCACGGGGCCATCGCCCTGTACGAGCAGCTCGGCTTCCGTGAGTGGGGGCGGCTTCCCAGTGGGGTCGCTGTCGCCAACGAGCGGTTCGATGACGTCAAGATGTGCCTGGAGCTCGGTCGGCCGGACGACGTGATCGTACGAGGGTCGGCTCCCGTGGGACCGGGTTCCTCCGTCCTGCGCTGAGCCTTCTGCGCACTCACCCACGGCGCGCGGCGGCGGCCGAGTCATGGAAAGGAGCTATGAGTCCTGGGCCCGTCGCCGGGTGAGGAGGTGTGCGATGAGCATCGCGATGATGCAGCCGGGAACCCAGGCGAGTTGGAACCAGTAGAAGAACGGCACCCCGGCCAGCCGCGGCCGGTCACGCGCGTACAACGGGACCGAGAGCAGCGCGACGACCGGAGCGATCAGGCACGCAGCGGCGGCGAACCGACGCGCTCGCCCCTTCCTGGGGTTTATGTCTTCCGCCTGTGGCACCAAGTCCTCCTCAATCCTGTCCCCCGTGCGCGAGAGTTGATATTATCCGCCAGTTGTATGGCCGGTTTTCTTTCAGATTCCCGCAGTTTGTTCGGTGGGATTCAGCCGAAAGTCCGCTCCTGACCGCAGCAGCTTCCCAGCGCAAGGCTCACGACCCCAGAGGCAGTGCCCATGACCGATGTTCCGATGGCCGCGACTTTCATCGTCGTCATCGGCAGCGCCTCGCTTCTCACCGTCACGGCCCGCCGTCTGCATCCCAACGACTACCTTCCCTCGCTCGACCGCTGGGCGCTCTCCGACCGCGTGCTCGGTACTTTCTGGACGTGGCTGCTCCTGGGCGGCACCATCTTCACCGCGTACACGTTCACTGCGGTTCCGGGTCTGGTGTACGGCAACGGCGCGCCGGCCTTCTTCGCCCTCCCCTACACCGTGATTGTGTGCCCGTTGGCCTTCATCCTGCTGCCCCGGATGTGGACGATGGCGCAAGAGCACGGCTATGTCACTGCGGCCGATTTCGTACGCGGCCAGTACCGGTCGGCGCCACTGGCGTTGGTGGTCGCGCTGACCGGCATCCTCGCGACCATGCCGTATCTCGCCCTGCAACTCCTGGGAATCCGGGCCGTGCTGAGCGCCGCTGGGATGCCCTCGCGAGGCATCGTCAGTGACATCGCGATGGTCGTGATCTTCGCGGGACTGGCCGTTGCCACCTATCGGTACGGGTTGCGGGCCCCGACGGTCATCTCGCTCTTCAAGTGCGTCGTCATCTTCGTTTCGACGCTGGCGATCTGCTGGTTGGTGCTGACGCGTCTGGGTGGCACCGGCGCTGTCTTCGACGCGGCGGCGACCCGCCTCGCCACCTCCACCGGAAATCCAGCCCTGCTCCTCACGGCCGACCAGCAGCCCGCATTCGCGACACTCGCCGCCGGTTCGGCTCTCGCCCTGCTGATGTATCCGCACGTGGTCACCGCCGCCTTTGCCGCCGCCGGTCCGTCGACGCTGCGCCGGGCGACTGTCGCTCTGCCGTTGTGGACAGCCGTTCTCGCTCTCTTTGGTCTGCTCGGCATCGCCGCACTGGCGGCGAATGTGCACACTCCTCCGAACGGAGCGGAGACCGCCGTCCCGATGCTGATCGTGCGGCTGATGCCGGGAGCACTGGCCGGAGTGATCCTCGGAGCGCTCACGATCGGCGCGCTGGTTCCGGCCGCCGTCATGTCGATCGCGGCTGCGACCTCCTTCGTTCGCAATGTGTACGTCGAGTACTTCGACCCCACCGCCACCCCCAAACGGCAGGTACGGATCGCCAAGACAGTCTCGCTCACCGCGAAGGCCGGTGCGGCCGCCTTCGTCTTCGGGTTGCGCGACCAGGACGCCATCAACCTTCAGCTCCTCGGCGGTGTCTGGATCCTGCAGATCTTCCCGGCCGTCGCCATCGGTCTCTACACCCGACGTCTGCATCCCCGGGCGCTGATCACCGGCTGGGCGGTGGGGATGGTGCTCGGGACGGTCCTGGTCGTACACGCGGGCTTCTCGCCCCTCGTTCCGCTAGGTCTACCCGGCCGTTCGCTGGCGTTCTACGCGGGCCTGGCCGCCATGCTGCTCAATCTCACCGTCGCCGTCGTCGGTACCGCCGTACTGAACCTGATCGGGAAGGGGCCAGGCGCCCGAGGCGACTGACGCCGTCGGAGGGAGGTCAGCGGGCGGCAGTCCGGCGCTGTCTCGCAAGAGCCGCCGCCAGGACCACGGTGACGAGGGCCAGGAGTTCGATTGCCGCTCCGGTCAGGGTGAGCGTGGTGATCGATCCGCGTTCCAGGGCGAGTCCGCCCAGGGCTCCGCCGAGTGCCAGGCCTAGATAGGAGGATGAGCCGTTGAGGGACAGAGCCACGGTCGGCTCGGGGATGTCCAGGCCGGATATCAAGTGGTTCTGTGCGGGAGGCAGTGCCCAGGACGCCACACTGACGACGCACAGGCACAGCGCGAACGCGAACGTGGTGCCCGGGGCGTTTCTCTGGGCGGCCACGGCAAGCAGCACCATGGCCAACAGTCCGGTGAAGAGGAGAACGACGGCTCCGCCGTAGGCGCGTCGGCCCCCGAATCTGTCGGCAGCCCTCCCCCCGAGGGCGCTGCCGGCCACTGCGGCCATGCCCGACACCAGCAGGAAGGCGCTGACGCCGGCTGCCTCTACTCCGGTGAGCTGCATCGCGAGGGGAGCTATGTAGATGACGACGGCGAACTCGCCGGCGCAGGCGAGGACGTTGGTCAGAAGTGCGATCAGGACGATGGGGTGTGTCGCCGCGGTGATCCGCTGCCGGATGGTGACCGCTGCCTGCGTAGGTACGTACGGGAGGACGCCGGCCAGGACGGCCACGGCTGCTGCGGCGAGGGCCGCCACCAGGAGCAGCGCCAAGCGCCAGCCGCCGACGGCACCGACCAGGGTGCCGAGGGGGATGCCCAGGGCGGTCGCCGCGGACATGCCGCCGACCACAATGGCGAGCGCCCGGCCCCTCCACTGCTGCGGGGCGACGCTCACCGTGATCATGATGGCGCACGGCAGATAGAGTCCCGCTGCCAGAGCGGCCAGCACCCGGGAAGCCATCAACACCGCGTAGTTCGGGGCGACGGCTCCCAGCAGGTTGGCGAGGACGAAGACCGTCAGGGCGCCCTGCAGCAGCCGTTTGCGGTTCAGGGCCGCGGTGACAGTCGCCAGGACGGGCGCCCCCGCGGCGTACACGAGAGCGAAGACGCTGATCAGCTGGCCCACGGTGGCCGCGGACACGTCGAGGTCGGCGGCGATCTCGCCGAGCAGACCGCTGATGATCAGGCTGTCAGTGCCGATGCTGAAAGCGCCGAGAGCCAGTGCCAGCAGCAGCAGCCGATGCGGCATGCCCTCCTTCCCGGCCGTTTCCATGCCGGTCTCGGCGGTGGTCCCTCGCGATGTCATGACTGCTGTACCGCTTCCTGTCGGTCGTGGTCGGCGAGTTGGTCGGTGGGTGGCCTCAGCCCGGGAATCGCTTCAGATACGCGGTGTTCCTGTCCCCCACCAAGTCGAGCAATTCTCCGAGCCTCCCGAGCCTGACCGCGTCCGGTATCCAGACCCACAGCTCGCGCGCCTCGGTCACAGCGCCACGCCGGGTCTTCGCCTCGAACCCTTCCAGACCGAGCCGAACCGTCGCCGCGCCACTGGTGATGGCCGTCCTGATGGGGTAGTAGAACGCCGCCCATGGGTACGCGGCGCTGCGGTCCTCGACGCCGTAGTCGCAGCCGTAGGACATGAAGACGACGCTCTTCCGGCCTTGCAGGTGCAGGGCGCAGGCGAGGATCCGGCCGTCCTGTTCGACGGTCGGCACGCGTACCGCGTCCGGCAGTCTTCCCGCCAGTTCGATACGTGCCCGGCGTATCGCCTCCACATCGGCCTTTCCGCCGTGCTTGATCAGCGTCTGTGCTTCCAGGACGGCGACCCGCTCGGCGTTCCGGGCCAGGTCGGCCACGCCCGTGGCCAGGCCCGGCGCCTCCTGGAGCCGTCTCTCCTCCAGGAGGTACCTCCGACGGCGACGGCTCGGGAGAGCGGTCAGGAACTCCTCGTAACTGCCGAATCTCCCGGTGTCCATCCAGGACGCCCCCGTCATCGCTCCACCGCGGAACCCGGCCTGAGTGAGGACCTCGCGCAGCCTGCCGTCACGAGGGCTGACGAAGGGGAACGCCACCGCCCCCGCGCCCTTTTCCACCACCCATGTCTGCGCCGCACGGACCAACTGCGCCGCCAGGCTTTCGGCCTCGGCTGCGTCGGCCTCGGGGTGCAGCTGCAGTTCACTGCGGTCGAACTCCCTGACGACCAGGCACGGGCCGACGCCGCGGCTCAGCACCTGCCAGAGCGGCGCCTCCCCGTCCGTCTCCTCTTTCGCTCCCGCCGCTTCGCAGGCCAGGGCTCGCTGGGCGCGCCGAAGGGGATCGGCTTTGCCCTCCTCGCTGTCATCCAGCCGCAGGACGGCCTGGGAGCCGACGAACTTCCACGGGTCGCTGGTCAGGCCGGACTCCGGAACGGCCAGTACGCCGCGCAGGGCGCCCCGCAGCCGACCCGCCGACCGGGACGTGAGCAGTACGCTCTCGCCCGGCTCCAGAAACTCCCTGAACTGGAGGAAGCCGCGGCTCGCGTCGATGTCCGACTCGTGGGTCAGCTCCTCCCACTCCCCGACCGGGACGTCGTCCACGCTGTTCAGATCGCTGATGTGTGACACCGCTGGAACCTCTTACTTCCCGCCCGCGAGATCGATGAACGAACCTGTCACGTAGGAGGCTTGGGCCGACAGCAGCCATACGACGGCCGCGGCGACCTCATCCGGATCTCCGCCACGTCGCATCGGCAGATTCCGCTCAACGCGTGCCACCCGGTCGGGATCCCCCCCGCTCGCGTGGATCTGGGAGCGGATGAACCCGGGCCTGACGGCGTTCACGCGGATGCCCTCGCTGGCGACCTCGAGGGAGAGTCCGGTGGTGAGCGTGTCCACGGCCCCCTTGGACGCCGCGTAGTCCACGTACTCCCCGGGTGCCCCGAGCCGGGAGGCGGCCGACGACACATTGACGATCGCCCCGCCGGCGCCCCCATGCATCGTCGACATCCGTAGAACCGCCTGCCGGGCGCACATGAAGTACCCCACGACGTTGGTGTCCAGGATCCGCCGGAGGCGGTCCGCGTCCAACTCGTCGACACGACACTGCCGTTCCAGGATGCCCACATTGTTGACCAGGCCACTCAGAGTTCCCAGTTCCTTGTCGGCGGTCGTGAACAGCCTCTCGATGTCGTCCGGTCGGCTCATGTCGGCCTGCACGGCTACTGCCTCGCCGCCGGCGGCGATCACGTCGGAGACGACCGACCGTGCGGCTTCCGCGTCCTCGCGGTAGGAGATGCACACGCGCCCCTCGAGGCCGCCGAGCCGGCGTGCGACGGCGGCGCCGATCCCCCGGCTGCCTCCTGTGACGACGGTTGCGCCCGTTGTCATCAGATGTCGCCGCCCGAGTCCTGGATGAACTGCGCGGACCACTTGCGCTTGGCCCGCAGGCTGAGCCGGTTCATCGCGTCCGGGAGGAGGCCCATGGGCCGGCGGATGTCGATGATCAGCATGATCCGGCGGCCGTCGCTCTCGTTGTAGACCTCGTGCTCGAACGTGTCGTCGATGAGGATTCCCTCGCCCTCCTTCCACGTGTGGATCTCCCGGTCGACACGGAGGCGAGGCGGGTTGTTGTCCGGGACCGTCAACGGCAGGTGGTACCGGAGGATTCCGGCGTATGGGCCATTGTGCGCCTTGAGTGTCACCCCGGGTTCGAGGATGGCGATGATCGCGTTGACGACGCGCGGGGTGCGCTCGGCGAAGTCCACGAACAAGGGGCAGTCCCGGTACGCGTCCGTGTTGGTCTCGCCCAGCATGTACGCGTAGTAGAGCCGCCAGTCGGTGGACACCTCCGCGGCCCGCAGGGGATCGATGTCCCCGTACTTGCGGACGTCACGCGACTCGATGAGCTTGGTGACCTCGGACTTGATCTGGTCGAACTGGTGGTCAAGCTTCCTCGACTCGGGGAACAGCGAGTAGGGCGACATGATCCTGAACCGGTTGCGGCCACCGCTGTTCTTCAGGAAATACCGGTTGAGCGCCTTGCGTACGCCCGGCTGATTGATGCTCAGTGAACCCTTCACGACTGGTCGTCACTCCTCTTGACTGCGAACACGGGCAGGTGGGTCGGCTGATGGAGCGGCACCGGCATCACGCGGAACCAGGACGGCATGTTGCGTACAGGAAGCCGGGATGCACCTCGTCGATCTGGCACGCCCAGCCCAGGCCGGCCAACCGCTGCGCCAACTCCGCGGGACTGCGGAACACCTTTACGATCCGGAAGCTGCGCCCGTCCTGAAGGCTCCGGCGGACTGCGACGTCCGGCTCACTCTCGTCCTTCTGTTCAAGGCGCCGTTCGTGGTGCGTCACATCTACGAACTCCACGACACCCTGCGGTCGCACGGCGCGGCCGACCGCCGTCCAGAAGGCGTCGAACGCGTCGTCGGGCACGTGGGCGAGCCAATGCGCGAAGAAAACGGCATCCCAACGACGTTCGGGGGTCCAGTCGAAGAGGTCCTGCCGCATGTACTCGACGTTCGGAAGCCCGTGCCTGCGCGCCTCCTCGATCATCTCCGGCGAGCCGTCCAGGGCGGTGACCCGATCGGCGATTTCCGAGAGATGGCGGGTCCAGTAGCCGGTACCGCTCGCCAGCTCCAGTACGTCTCCCTTGATGTTGCCGGCCCGCAGGCGCGTCAGCACGGGAGGCAATGCCGGGTCCATGTACGGCACAAATGTGGCGTCGTACTCTTTCGCGCGGGCCCGGTAATAGTTGAGTTGACTGTTGATGAGGGATTCATGGGCCATCATGCGTATTCCTCCTGGGGTCATTTCGAAGGGCCGATCATGGCCACGAGCCTCTGCGGAGAGAGGAGCATCTTTTCCTTGAAGGTCTCGTTGAGCCGTCCGCATTCGATCGAGTCGGCGCGAGTCGCCCACATGAGCCGGACGATCTCCCACCACAGGGCGTAGTACGGGCTGAAGGTGAGGTCGGAGCGGCCTCTCACATAGCCGCCGGCCCATGCCTGCAAACGCCGGGACTCCAGGAAGCAGACGGCTACCGCGAGGGGTTCGCCGTTGTTCTCACGCACTTCCACCACCCGGACCGGCCCGTCGAGTTCACGCAGGAACGCCGCCAGCCGCTGTGGGTCGTAGTACTTGGGCGAGCCGGCCCTGGCCGCGCTGGCCGCGATGAGTTCGAGCAGCGGTACCAGGCCGGGGTACCGGGCCCCGTGTACCAGGGTGTGGGCGCGCTCCGCATACCTTCGCAGTTGCCGCTGATAGTCGCGCCGTACCGACCTGCGCATGCCGGCCAGGTACGTGTCGCCGTCCGGCGCGTCGGAGCGGTGCAGTGTCCAGCGGGGCACCAGTTCCTTGCGCTGAAACCCCCGTCGCGCCAGCGACGGCAGCAGCGGGCTGTCTTCGCTCAGATTGACGAACCCCCAGAGGGGGGCGCTCAGTTCGGCGGCGCGGTCGCCGAACGCGGCGCTCAGTGCCCCGAGCGCCTCTTCGTCTGCGGTGAGCAGCCGGGAATCCGGGGAGTGCCACATCGGGGAGAGCAGGGCCTGTTCGCCGTCTGCGAGCCCGAGGAGGCCGAGAGGGTCACCCTGAAGGTACGTGGGGGCCGCGGCGACCAGTTCGCCGCCTCTGCGGACCTCCAGATACCTGGGTGCGCTGATCCGCTGCACTGGATGGTGCTCGTACGCGCTGAGGAAGGCCCGCGTGTGGAAGACCGGGGCATCCAGCCTCGACACCAGGGTGTCCCAGTCCGAAGCCAGTGCGTCGGCCGTTTCTGTCCCCCCGGTCACCAGTGGCGTCGCCTCGGTGGTGCGCGGCACGCCGGAGCCGGCGGTCCGCGCGGTGGCGGTCGGCGGGGACTGGGAGGACGAATCAGCCGACGCAGACGTGGCCGCGGACCGCAGGGCCACGCCGATGGCCACGGCGCACGCCTCGACGTCGTCGGGGTCGACCGGACCCATGTGGCCGATGCGCAGCACCTCGCTTTTCCACGGCCCACGTCCCGACGAGACCCACACGTCGTGCTCGGCCGCCAGTACCTCCCGCACGCGTTCCGCGTCCGCGGGCGCCGGAAGTCGGACGGCGGTCACCGTCGGGGAGCTGTTCGCCTCGTCGGGAACGACCGTCAGCCCCTGGGCGCGCAGGGCTTCCCGGCATCGCAGCGCCGTACGGTCGTGGCGCTCCCACACGCTCTCAACGCCTTCTTTCTCGATCTCGGCAAGAGCCGTGTCCAGGGCATAGAGCACCGAGAGAGCAGGCGTGTACGTGGTGGTGCCCTGCCGGGCGTGCTCGGCGGCGCGGGCGAGGTTCAGATAGTAGGAGCCCTCGCCGGGCTCGGCGGCCCGGGCCAGCGCACGCTCGGACGCCGCGACCAGTGAGAGGCCGGGTGGGCAGGCCAGGGCCTTCTGCGTCACAGTGACGACGGCGTCGAGTCCGAGTGCGTCGAAGCCGATCTCGGTGGCGGCCACGCTACTGACGGCATCAACGAGGATCAGGCAGTCGCTCACAGCCCTGATGGCCCGCGCCCACTCACCCAGGGGCGCGATGACGCCGGTGGACGTCTCGTTGTGGGTGAGCAGGACGGCGTCGTACCCGAGGGCGAGGCGCTCGGTGATCCGCTCCGTGGGCACGATCTGGCCCCAAGGAGCGGCGAGCACGTCGATCAGCGCTCCGTGGTGTGCGGCGATGTCCGCGAAGCGCTCGCCGAAGTAGCCGAGTTGTACGGACAGCACGCGGTCCCCCGGCCGCAGCAGCGACGCGGCGACCGCCTCGATGCCGCCGGTTCCGGAGCAGGTCAGGGGCAGGACTGCGCCCTCCGTACCGAAAAGCATGCCGAGCCGGGGCGTGATGGCGCCGATGAGCTCGCGGAATCCCGCGGAACGGTGGCTGACCATCCGGGTGCTCATGGCCGCGAGTGTGTGATGCGGTACCTCGACGGGGCCCGTCACCCTGTAGTTGCGCATGTGTGCCTCACTCCTTCCCTCGAATCGTCGCGAAGGACGGTTTCCAGCCCCGCACGCGCCTGGGACCGCTCGATACGAACCGGTGTCCCGCTCATCCGGTCCGACGACATGCCCTCCCGCACGAGCAGGTCGAGCGACGTGTCGTACCGGACTGAGGTGTAGGGGCGGGGAGCCCGCCGGTCGAGCACGGTCCGCAGCACTGTGGCCAGGTCCGTACCGTCGGCGGTTCTGAAGAGGTCGTGCAACGTTCCGACCGCATCTTGCACCGCCTCAGGGCCGCGGGCGTCGATGACCTGCTCCGCCTTTGCCCCCTCCACCAACGGGGCCAGCCACAGCAAGTTGAGTGCGCAGGCCAGGCCGTGCGGGATGCCCAAACGCGCGGTGAGCGGATAGGACATCGCGTGCGCCGCCGTCGTCCGGGTGATGTCGATGGCTCGTCCCGCCAAAGTGGCCGCCCGGCTGAGCTGATCGCGCTCGGCCGGGTCCGGCAGGTCGTCGGCGTGCAGGAGTACGGGCACGAGCAGTCGAAGAGCTGCGGTGGCCTGCTCCCGCGACGACGCCGTGGAGCGGATCGACCAGAGTGACTCAACGGCGTGGGCCAGTGTGTCGAGAGCACATGTCCAGGTCAGACCGGGTGGACATGTCTCGGTCAGTGCCGGGTCCACGACGGCGAAGTCGGTACGCGCGACGGGGGTGTCGAGGGAGACCTTGCGGTGTCCCCGGTAGAGCGTCGCGAACTGCGTGACTTCGCTACCGGTGCCCGCCGTGGTGGGGACGAGCAGCAGCTGCCGCCCGTCCGCCGTGGCCGGCCGACGCCCGGCGATGATCTCCTCGGCCGCAGCGACGTCGCCGGGCAGTACGCGCCCGGCCTTGGCGACATCGAGCGCGGAGCCTCCGCCGAGGCCCACCACCAGGTCGGCGCCGGACGCCTGACACAGCATGGCCGCTTCGACCGCCTGTGCGAGGGTGGGATTGGGCTGGAATGAGGTGAAGGTGACGACGTCGACTGCCGGCCACGCCGCGACCGGTACCCGGCGCAGCGCTCCTTCGCTCGCGACCACGAGCACACGGCGGCCCGCGCACAGGCGAGGGACCTCAGCGAAGCTCCCCCTGCCCTCCAGCAGTACGGTGATGTGCCCACTTCCGGTACCGAGCTCTGTCCTGCGGTTCACGGCGTGTCCTGGGTGGTCCCGGTGCCGACCGCGCCACCGGCTGCGGCAGCCACGCGGAAACGGTCAGCGATCTCCACCGGACCGGTCGACGCGGTTGCCCTGGGGTGGACTTCGTCCGGCGTGGGAACGACGGTGAGCACGAGGAGCACCGGGCCTTCTGCGGTCAGTGCCGTGTGCGTGCTCCCGTCAAGCTCTCGGGGTGAGTCGCAGGTGAGTACGGTTCGGTAACCGAGCCCTGTGCCGAGGGCCGCCCAGTCGAGTCGGCGGGAGGTGGTGGGCTGGCAGCCGGTGGACTCGTAACAGCCGTTGTCGACGACGACATGGGTGAGGTTGCGGGCACCGGACGCGCCGAGGGTTGAGCCGGTTCCCAGGTGCATGAGGAAAGCGCCGTCGCCGTCCAGCATGACCGTACGCCGGTCCGGCCGGGCGGTGGCGAGGCCGACGCCGACGGCCGAGGCGTGCCCCATCGAGCCCTGCATGTAGAAGGTGTCCGGCCGGTCCCGTTCGTGGTGGGCCTGTCGGGACAGATAGCCGGTGGTGGTGACCAGCAGCTCGTCCGTCAGCTTCGCCATGAGGCAGGAGACGACGTCCGGGCGGGTGAGCCGGCCGTCGGTGGACTCAGCGACGGAGTAGGCGCCGGTGACCTTTCCGATGGCGCCCCGAGGAACCAGCAGGAAGAAGGGACGGCCCTGTGCCCGTGCCTCCGCGGCCTGGGCCAGTGCCTCGTCCAGCTTCCCCTCCCACAGCATTGTGTGGGGCACATCAAGGCTCTCCAGCATGCCGATGGTGGAGTTGCCCATCGTGGCGTGCTGCGGCTCGTCCTCACCCGGATCGGGCCACCCACGCATGGTCATGACGACGAGCAACGGCACCCGGTACGGCAGCAGCAGGGACGCCAGCGGGTTGATGAGATTGCCGAATCCGGAGTTCTGGCAGAGCACGGCCGATGTCCGGCCCGCCAGTTCCCACCCTGCGGCGATGGCGAGCGCCGCGCCTTCCGACACAGCCGGCGTCAGATCCCCGGCGTCGTCGAACAGTGCCCAGGGGCCGGCGAGATGCCCGCACGGCACTCCCGCCACACTGCGCACCCCGTAGGCACGCAGGGCGGCGACGAACTCCTCTGCGGTGACCTGGGGGCTCATCGATCGGTTTCCAGCCACTGGTCCATGCCGGACAGCGCGAAGATGTCCTTGACGGTGGCGATACGCGGTTCCAGGTCCGCGGTGGAGCCCTTCGCGATGACGTCGGCCCAGGTGTCGCGGATGGCCGTGATGGCGGCGCGCATACCGTGGTTCGCGTAGATGACCATCGCGATCCCCGCCTCGCGCGCCTGCGTGGAGGAAAAGTCGGCGTAGGTGGTCGGAACGATCACGACCGGCGCCCGGTGGTCCCACTCCCGCATGAAAGAGACGATCTCCGAGGAGTCCACCGCCTTCGAGTGGACGAGTACGGCGTCCGCGCCGGCATCGACGTAGAGGTGGCAGCGGCTCAGCGCCTCCTCCAGCCCGAGGCCGCAGATGAACGCTTCGGTGCGGGCGATCAGTACGGTGTCCGCCGACAGCTGGGCCCTCTTGGCGGCTTGGAGCTTACGGCCGAACTCATCGGCCGCCAGGAGCTTCTGGCCGGCGTTCACAAAGCTGTTGCGCTTGGGGAAGATCTTGTCCTCGATGCAGATGCCGGCGATGCCCGCCTCTTCGTAACGCATCATCGTGTAAGCGGCGTTGAGGACACCGCCGAATCCGGTGTCGCAGTCGGCGATCACCGGGAGCGACACCGAACGCTGCATCGCCACGGCTCCGGCAAGATATTCGGCCATGCCGAGCAGGCTGACGTCCGGCAGGCCGTTCGCCGCCGAGATCTCCAGCCCGGACGCCCAAACGGCGTCGAATCCGGCCTCCTCCGCGAGCCGGGCCGACAGGCCGTCGTGCGCGCCGGCAGTTCTGACCAGCCGGGCATCGGCGAACGCCTCCCGGAGCGCGGCGGCGCGCGGAGAGGACACAGTTGACTTCGTGCGGGTGGTCGACGATTCGGATGAGGTGATGGTCACGCTTCTCCTACGGTGTGAGTGACAGCTCGGCCGCCGCGGACAGACACGAGGTCAGGCGACGGGCGGCCGTGCGCAGGACGTCATGGGGTTCCGCGACACAGAGCCGCAGATGGCCGGGCATGCCGAACGTCGAGCCGGCGCGGAGTCCGACTCCGGCCTCGCGCCTCAGCGCGCGGCACAGTTGCTGGTCGTCGTCGGCACCGAGCAGTCGGCGCGCCAGCGCTTGCGACGCGTCGAGACAGAGGTAGATCCCACCGGCAGCCGGCAGTGGTTTCAGGTACGGGACCGCGGACATGGCCTCCAGCGCCACGGCCCGCTGAGCGGCCAGTTCCGCGGCACGCCGGGCGACGCCGTCTCCGGTCGCCGTGCCCGTGCCGACGGTGTCGTTCTCGTGCCGCAGCACCGCGGCGGCGGCGGCCTGGGCCGGGCCGGAGACGGGCCCGGTGGTGTGCTCGACGATCTCCAGTACCTCCGCGGTCAGCCGAGGGTCCGCCCATACCCAGCCGACACGCAGACCGGCCAGGGCGTACACCTTGGAAGCCCCGCCGATGACGACTTCGTGCGGCCCGGCCTGGACACGGTTGTCGACGTCCGGGCCGTAGGCCCAGTAGATGTCGTCGATGATCAGGCGTATGTCCCGGTCGGCCGCCCACTCGCGCAGCGAGCGCATGCGTTCTTCGTCGTAGCAGGCCCCCGAGGGATTGACCGGGCTGTTGACGAGTACGGCCCGGGTACGGCGTGTACGGGCGGCGTCCAGGCGCTCCGGGTCGACGAGCAGCCCGTGTTCCGGGTCGCCCGGCACGGCGACCGCTGTGGCGCCGGCAAGCTGGACGACGGTCGGGTAGTGGCTCCAGTACGGGGCCGGAACGAGGATCTCGCCATCGCGCGCCACGGCGGCGATGGCCGCGAACAAGCCGTGCCGGCCGCCTGCGGTGATCGTGATGTGCTCGGCGTCGACGGCCGTGCCGGTGCGGAGCCTGTAGTGGTGCGCCACGGCCGAGCGCAGTTCCGTCGAACCGGTGCCGGGCGCGTACGCGGCGACGCGTGGGGAGTCCAGCATCCGGCGGACAGCGGCGCGTGCGATCTCGGGTAAGGGCTCCAGGATCTGTCCGGACGACAGGTCTATGGGATCGGCCGCCGGGGCTTTCTCGTGGAGGAATGAGGCGGAAGTCGCGCTGCCGGGGTCGTCGTTCACAGCTGGCCCTCCCTGGCGGTGAGCGGCCTGATACCGGCGAGTTCCGCGATCTTGCCCAGATCCTCGACGACGGGCCGGAGCAGCGGTATGCCGTTGGCCGAGCGTTCCTCGGCGCAGCGATGGCGGCGATCGCCGGGAAGCCGGACAGGAGTCCGTTCGTCGACGGGGCTACCCGCGCGGATCTCATCCGCCATCGCCGTGATGTCGCGCGTGATGCGTCCGATGTCGCCCAACGCAGCGAGGTCCAGACACAGCACGAAGTGTCCGAGGTCCGCACCCTGCGGTCCGTAGGTGTGACGGCTCCAGCTCGCGCCGGTGAGGGGTCCGCAGAGCAGTTCGGCCAGCAGGCCGATCCCGGAGCCCTTGTGGCCGCCGTGCTCCTCGCCGAGGCCGCCGACAGGCAGCAGCGCGTAGCCCTCTCTGGCTCGCAGTCCGGCGACGACCAGGGGAATGTCGGTGGAAGTGACACCGTCCGGTCCGACGGCCCAACCGGGGAGCATGGGCCTGCCCTCCCGGTGCAGCCGCTCCAGCTTGCCGCGCGGGACGATGCTGGTCGCCGCGTCGTAGCAGAGCGGCTCGCCGTCGGTGAGTACCGCGTAGCTGACGGGGTCCGTGCCGAACATGGGCTCGGCAGCGCCGGTGGGAGCGACTTGAGGGGTGGCGTTGGTGGTCACCAGGGCCAGCGTTCCGGCTCTGGCGGCACGTTCGGTGTACCAGCCTGCGATGCCGATGTGGTTCGACCGGCGTACTGCCACCGCCGCGACGCCGTGTTCCTTGGCGCGTTCGACGGCCAGGTCGACGGCCAGGCACAGGGCGGGCTGCCCCAACCCGTTCTCCGCGTCGACGACGCTGACGCCCCCGGCCTCACGGACCACGCGCGGCCGCGCACCTTTGTTGATCGTGCCCGCGCGCAAGCCCTCGACGTACCGGCGGAGCCGGGCGACTCCGTGGCTGTCGACACCGGCGAGGTCCGCGGCCACTAGGACCTCGGCCGTCACTTCCGCGTCGGCCTCGGCGGCGCCGACCGACACGAGCGCTTCGACGACGAATTCGGTCAGGGATTTCCTGCCGACCACGAAAGCCCGGTCGGTGCGATCACTGTGGTACATGTCCCTCCAGCTCCATGCCTTCTTCGAGCCGGCCGTGTCATCGGCGGCTTGTCGCACTGTTTGTCGAGCTTTGGGCTTACGTCTCCGCGACCGCCCGGGCCGCGCATGCCTCCGCGGCGGCCCGCGCCAGGCCCCGCCGGAGTGCGGGTCCTGTCAGGGGGGCGCCGGGGCGCGGGTTGTCGATGAGGTGAGTGGTGACCAGCGGATGGTCGGCGGGCTCGTCGGCACGCATGGCGACCATGGCCGTGGGCAGTCCGCGTTCGCGGCGCAGCCGGGCGATACTGCCCGGCAGTTTGCCCTGCCAGGTTCCCTCGTCGATGGCCCCTTCTGCGGTCAGGACCAGGTCAGCTTGGCCGATGGTGTCGTCCGGGTCGGTGATGTCCAGCAGTGCTTCCGCACCGCTGCGGGCGGTGGTGTCCGTCACCGCGGAGAGTCCGAAGCCGATGCCGCCGCCGGCCCCGAACCAGGGGGTGTGGAATCGCTCTGTCGCACCGCGGTCGCCGGCGTCCGTGAGCAGGCCGGTGAGGTGATGCAGGGCTCGGACGGCTGCCGGACGGTTCTGGGCGGTGATGCCTTTCTGGGCTCCAAACGTGTCCAGGTTGTCCGACAGGGGTGTGCGTACGTCCGCGAGCAGGCGCACGGTCACCCCGGACAGCAGCGAGCGGGCGGGGGTCAGGTCGACGCGCACCGCCCCGGTGACGCGCCCCGGGCTGGGATCCGTCTCGCGACCTCCGCGGTCCAGGAAGCGGGCTCCGAGCGCGGCCAGCGCGCCGGCGCCGCCATCCGTGACGGCTGTTCCGCCAAGAGCCACGAGGACGGTGGTGGCACCTGTTGCGACGGCCGCGGCGATGGCGTGGCCGACCGAGGCCGAACTGGCCTCCAGCACCCGTAGTTCGTGGGGGCGCAGTGCCCCCAGACCGCAGAGCCCGGCGCTCTCGACCACGGCGGTGTGCCGGTCGAGCGCGAGCCATCGGGCCTTCGCCGGCCGACCGAGAACGTCGATGACGTCCAGCGGGTGGAGGCGGCCGCCCCGGGTCGCGTGCAGGACGTCGAGCGTGCCGTCGCCGCCGTCCGAGAGCGGCCGGGCCAGCACGCTCGCGGCGGGCCGGGCCCGTCGGACGCCTGCGACGAGCGCGGCGGCCACTTCAGTGGCCGAGGCGTGTCCGCGCATGCAGTTGGGAGCCACCACGATGTCCGCGGCGGCCGCCTGGCCGGCGTTCACGACGCTTCGATGGTGCGACGTATCCATGTGCGCAGGAGCAACCGGGTGTGGTCGGGCTCGTCCCGGAACTCCGTGCGCCCATGCAGCAATGCCAGGTTGTCGAACAGGGCGAGTTCGCCTTCGCGCAGTTTTCCGGTCAGCAATGCGCTGCTCGAACCGATCAACGCGTCAAGAGCGTCAAGGGCTGTCCGCTGCCGGGCGGTGAGGGGAGGCACGTCCGGGTGATCGTGGCCCTGGTCGATATAGCTGCGCAGGTAGGTGATGGCGGGCCGTCCGCGCTGGGTGAACAGGACGGGTTTGGTTGTCGTGGGGGCCTCGCCCGGCTGTTGGTCGCCGCGCCGGTCAAAATGGAAGGGTTCCCGCAGGGTCCGCACAACGCCCGGCTCGAGTGCGCGTTCCACGTCCCGTACGTGCAAGCACTGGAGAGCCCCGCCCCACTCGGACTGGCGTACGCAGAAGAGCGTGAACACATCGGGCGCGGGCAGCGCCGCCTCGGCGCCATCGGTGTGCAGGTCACCACCGAGCCGGGAGTCGGAGTACCGGGTACGCCCCCGCTGGCTGATGCTCATGCCCCGGTCCTTCACCTCGCGGACGAGGGTGCCTTCCCGGTTCTGCGGCAGCGGCGCGCCGATCAGGCTGGTCGCGCGGGAGACGGCTCGCTCACCGCTGTCGCGATCGGCGGGAAGCCCGGCGAGGACCAGCACTCCGGCGCCGTCGTCCAGATATGTGCGTACGTACTTTCCCAACTCGGCCCGCGCCGCGGCTTCGTCGGCCATGCTTTCGTCCGCGTAGGTCAAGTAGTCCCGAAGGTTCCCCTCCACCGGCACACGCAGGGGATCGAACCCGTCCCCCTGTGCCCGCCCTTGACCGACCCGATCCCCGTTGTTCGTCACCGACGCCCCCTGCCTGCCACACAGCGTATTGCCGTGACCCGCTCGACCCGCGGGTTGTAGAGGAGTTGTCTGCGTCGACGATTCGGTTGACCTGAGTTTCCCTCAAATAACCGCCATGTTTGTGTCATCCGAACGTACTGTTCGCGCATCGTCCACGTTGTACGACGCACGTGCGACTCCTGGGAGAGCCGGTCCCGGACGTGACGTGTGCGATCAGTTGGGCTTCCGTTGACGCGTGCACCGACTCAGGGACGAGTCGCCCGGGGGGACGCCGCCCGGAAACCATGAGTAGGGCTCAGTCCTGCGATCCTGACGGCCCGGGTACTGGAGCACCAACACCTCGGCTGGGTCGGAGAGTGCTCTCGACACCGGGTGGTAGTACGACGCCGAGCCACCGGCGTGCGGGAAGCACACCACGCGGACGCGGGCCCCCCGGCAGCGGGTGGAAGCACCTGATCCTCGGCGAGGGCCAGTGTTGTCCCCCAACGGGGGTTGGCGATAAAACACGCACGCTGCCGAGCAGGGACTGTAGATTCCTCCCTTGGGTTGCTCATTGAGGGAGCGACTCCTCATGTTGCGGTGTGTGTTGGGGGTATGGCTGTGTTGACGTTGGGTAAAGTCCTTCGGTTCGACGAGGTCAAGGGGTATGGGTTCATCGCGCCCAAGGAGGGTGGCGACGACGTGTTCATGCACGCGAATGACCTCCTTGACGAGAAGTTCCTGTATCAGGAGGGCAGCGAAGTAGAGTTCTTCTTGCAAATGGGAGAAAAAGGGCCCAAAGCATCGGAGATCCGTCTCGTCTACCAACCCTCTTCCCATCGGGTCACTCGGGGTGCGGAGGTCGACAGCGCGCCAACCGAGCGGCAGCCGGTGTTCTTGAGCGACACGGACGACGACGCCCTTGAAGCGGGTCCGCAGGACACCGCACGCTTCCGTGCCGACCTCACAGAAGCGCTGCTCGAACGAGCCGATACTCTCACTGCGGCACAGGTCAGAGAGGTCCGCGGCATTGTCGTCGAGCTGGCGAAATCACGACGGTGGATCGCCTCGTGACTGGGTGATGTCATTGTGGGCCAGGCATGGATGGACAGTCGGCTCGCCGTACTTGCCGCATCCTTCCTGCCTGGCCCGTTTCTTGGCTGGGCGGCGCAGGTCAAATACCTGGCTCACGAAAGCGGTTGATGGCGTCGACGTGCTGGGCGCGCTTCTCGTGGTCCCGCACACCCAGGCCCTCCTTGGGCGCCAGGCACAGCACGCCGACCTTGCCCTGGTGGAGGTTGCGGTGCACGTCGTAGGCGGCCTGCCCGGTCTCCTCCAGGGAGTAGACCTTCGACAGCGTCGGGTGGATCTTGCCCTTCACGATGAGCCGGTTGGCCTCCCAGGCCTCGCGGTAGTTGGCGAAGTGCGAGCCGATGATCCGCTTCAGCGACATCCACAGGTAGCGGTTGTCGTACTCGTGCATGTAGCCCGAGGTCGAGGCGCAGGTGACGATCGTGCCGCCCTTGCGGGTGACGAAGACGCTCGCGCCGAAGGTCTCGCGGCCCGGGTGCTCGAAGACGATGTCGACGTCCTCGCCGCCGGTGAGTTCGCGGATGCGCTTGCCGAAGCGCTTCCACTCGCGCGGGTCCTGGTGGTGCTCGTCCTTCCAGAACTTGTAGCGCTCCGCGGTGCGGTCGATGATCGCCTCGGCGCCCATGGCCCGGCAGATGTCGGCCTTCTGCTCGCTGGAGACGACACAGATCGGGTTGGCCCCGCCCGCGAGCGCGAACTGCGTGGCGTACGAGCCGAGTCCGCCGCTCGCGCCCCAGATCAGGACGTTGTCGCCCTGCTTCATGCCGGCGCCGTTGCGGGAGACCAACTGCCGGTAGGCGGTGGAGTTGACGAGGCCGGGGGCCGCCGCTTCCTCCCAGCTCAGGTGGTCCGGCTTGGGCATCAGCTGGTTCGACTTGACCAGCGCGACCTCGGCGAGACCGCCGAAGTTGGTCTCGAAGCCCCAGATGCGCTGCTCGGGGTCCAGCATCGTGTCGTTGTGGCCGTCGGAGGACTCCAGCTCGACCGACAGACAGTGCGCGACGACCTCGTCACCGGGCCGCCAGGCGTTGACGCCCGGGCCGGTGCGCAGGACGACGCCCGCGAGGTCGGAGCCGATGACGTGGTACGGCAGGTCGTGACGCTTGGCCTGCGGCGACAGCTTTCCGTACCGTTCCAGGAAGCGGAAGGTCGGCAGCGGTTCGAAGATCGCGGACCAGACGGTGTTGTAGTTGACCGAGGAGGCCATCACGGCCACCAGGGCCTCACCCGGCCCCACCTCCGGCACCGGAACGTCGTCGAGATGCAACGACTTGCGCGGATCCTTGTCCGCGGAAGGCGATCCCTCGAAGAGGTCGGCCTCTTCCTTTCGGACAACCGTGCCCCGGTAGCTCTCGGGGATGCGCAGACCGGCGAAGTCTTCGGAGGTCGCTTCGCCGGACAATACGGCGCTCACTATGGCTTCCATGTCACTACCTCGATATGCGGGGCGTCACTGGGCGGTGCGGCGTTGTCGATCGAGGCAGGAGACGAATCCCGACTCGGGTCCTTGAGGACCGTAAAAGGCCGACCTGCCCGCCGAAACCCCTACATCGCGGCCTCGTGCCCCTAGGAGGCTTGGACGGGCGAAGCCGTCTTGATCGGGTCAAGTTACTCCGGGCTTTGACCTGGGCAGACATGGGTGGGACCGCCTGGAGGGCGTTTCTCTACGCGGTGGCGTTCGTGCTGGTCAGCGGGGTGCGGGCTGGAGCGTGACAACCTGCTTGGGGATAGGGATCTCCAGCTTCGCGAGCAGGTCTCGCTGGGGCTTGGTCAGGGCGGTGACCTGCTGGAACGTTCCGGTGGGGCCGGTGAAGGTGCCCAGGTGGAGGCGGTCGAGTTCGCGTCGGATCCGCGGCCAGGTGCCCCCGGCGGTGGTCTCGGTGATCCTGATGAGCAGGAGGGCGAGCCAGCACAGGATGACGTGGGCGCGAATGCGTTCTTCGAGGCGGTGGTAGTCGGGCCGCAGGTCGATGATCTGTTTCATGTCGCGCCAGCCGCACTCGACTTCGAGCAGTTGCTTGTAGCCCAGGGCGATGTCCTCGGCGCTGAGATGGGGGTCCGAGCAGCGCAGGAGGTACTTCCCGTCGAGGTTCTCCTCCGCCTTGATCTTCGCTTGGTCGATGCGGAGCTTGCCGGCCGGGGTGGCGCGAAGGTAGCGGTTCAGGCCGGGCTTGTCGGCGATCCGCCCGCGCAGTTCGCCCCGCTTGAAGTCGCTGAGTTTGTCGGTGTCGGTGATCAAGTCGGCTAGCTGGGCTACGAGTTGTTCGCGCATGTGCCGGTCATGCTCGGCCGCTTCGTACTTCCTTCACGCGCATGTTCTCGCCGACGTCCTGGTAGCGGCCCTGCCGGCCGGGCCGCCGCCGATCACGACCAGGTCGTAGAAGTCGGCCGTCGGGGTCGTCGCCAGCCCAGAGAAGCCGCGGTCGGCCACCCACACGATCTTGGAGAGGGTCCAGTCCCGGATCTCGTCCTTGACCTGGCGGATCAGGGTCTGGTCGGAGGCGTTGCCCGGCCAGCACCAGCAGCGGACCGGGATCCCGTCCCGCGTGACCGCCATGCCGATGACGATCTGCGGCAGGTCGTCGCGGGAGTCCTTCGACTTGCCGTAGGTCCGGAACCCGGCCTGCGTCGCGTCGCCGTCTGCCTGGCCGCCCTCCAGCTTGCGGCCCGTGCTGTCGCGGGCGACCGGTTCGTCGGACTCCTCCAGCTCGAAGTAGGTGCTGGTGGTGTCGGAGGACAGCCGACTGGACGACGGTTTACTCCCGGAGAGCCTTCAGGCCCGGGACCTGGTGACGATCCTCGGGAACCTGATCGACAACGCCGTGGACGCCGCGCAGGGGAGCAGGCGGGCGCGGGCGACGGTGACGGCGTACACGGACGGTGCCGAGCTGGGTGCTGCGGGTCTCGGACACCGGGCCGGGGGGTGGATCCCGCGCACGCCGAGCTCGTCTTCCAGCGGTGCTTCTCCACGAAGCCGGGCGGGGCGAACGGGCGAGGGCTGGGCCCGGCGCTGGTGCGGCAGGCGGTCGCGCGGCACGAGGGGACACTGTCGGTGCGGAAGGCCGACGCGGGCGGGGCGGAGTTCGAGGTGCGGTTGCCGCTGCCTACGGCGGAGAAACCTACGGCGGCGGAACGTACGGCGGTCGAGTCCGCTCCGGTGCCAGGAGGTGACGCATGACGGTGGACGGGCACCCCATTCGCGTGCTGGTCGTGGAGGACGACCCGGTGGCGGCGGCCGCGCATGTCATGTACGTCGGCCGGGTGCCGGGTTTCGTGGCCGTCGGCAAGGTCCACACCGGGGCGGAGGCGCGGCGCGCGCTGGAACGGATACCGGTGGACCTGCTGCTGGATCTGCATCTGCCGGACGTGCACGGGCTGCAGCCGGCGCGGACGCTGCGGGCGGCCGGGTACCACGCGGACGTGATCGCGGTGACGTCGGCGCGGGATCTCGCGGTGGTGCGGGAGGGGGTCTCCCTGGGCGTCGTCCAGTACGTCCTGAAGCCGTTCACCTTCGCGACGCTGCGGGACCGGCTGGTGCGGTACGCGGAGTTCCACGCGGCGGCGGGCGAGGCGAGCGGGCAGGAAGAGGTCGACCGGGCGCTGGCCGTCCTGCGGGCGCCGGGGCCGGCCGCCCTGCCGAAGGGGCTGAGCGCGCCGACGCTGGAGCGGGTGACGGGCACCTTGCGGGAGGCCGAGGAAGGGCTCACGGCGGCCGGCGTCGCGGAGACCGTGGGGATCTCCCGGATCACGGCCCGGCGGTATCTGGAGCATCTGGTGTCGGCGGGCCGGGCAGGACGGAGTCCCTGTTACGGACAGGTCGGCAGGCCTGAACTGGTCTATCGGTGGGTCAGCAGCGCGCAGGGGCGCGGATAATGCCCATCGCGGGGGAAAGCCTCCAAAACGGTCTAGAAAAAACCTGAGAAACTCCCATCCTTCGAGGCCGGCGTGCGGAATAATCGCTACTCGGTAAACTTTCAACCGAGTAGCCTGAGCGACACCACGGCGGGTATTGCATGAGTGTCTACAGAACCGCCCAACTCCTTCTCGACATACGCCGGGCAGAGAAAGAGGGACCCATAAAGCTGGAACGGCGACGCGCCACGCGTCTGGCCGCGGCCGTGTCCCATGCCCGCACCCATTCACCCTATTATCGCGAGCTCTACAGCGGTCTGCCCGAATATGTCGGCGACATCACCACACTTCCCATAACGGACAAGAAAAGCCTCATGGGGCGGTTCGACGACTGGGTGACGGACCGTGATGTCTCACTGGAGCGGGCCGTCGCGTTCACCGACGACCCCGCACTCGTGGGGACGGACTTTCTCGGCAAATACCGGGTGGGCACCACGTCGGGCAGCAGCGGCGTCCGGGGCATCTTCGTGTTCGACAAGCGGAGCACGGCCGTCACCAGCGCGCTCGCCCTGCGTTCCTTCAAGAGCTGGCTTCGGCCGGCCGATGTGCGCGCCATCGTCCGGGGCGGCGGACGCATGGCGTACGTGATGGCGCTCGGCGGCCACTTCGCGTCCTCGACCGTGCTGCCGCGGTCCATCGTCAGGGACGGAAAGGGCAGCAAGACAGTGCGGGGCTTCTCCGTCTTCTCACCCCTGCCGGAGATCGTCGACGAGCTCAACCGGTTCCAGCCCAACATCCTGGTCGGCTACGCGGGCCAGGTGGCGCTCCTCGCCGGCGAGCAGGAGGCCGGCCGCCTGCGCATCTCCCCGCGGCTGGTCGTCCTGTCCGCCGAGGGCCTGACGGAACAGGGGTACGAGCGGATCGCGCGGGTCTTCGACGCCAGGATCGCGAACAGCTACAGCGCCACGGAGTTCATGTCGGCCGCGGTCAGCTGTGCGCACGGCTGGCTGCACGTCAACGCCGACTGGGTCATCCTGGAGCCGGTCGACGCCGAGCACCGCCCGGTGCCGGCCGGTGAACACTCGCACACCGTGCTGCTGACCAATCTCGCGAACCGCGTCCAGCCGATCCTGCGTTACGACCTCGGCGACTCCGTCCTCACCCGGCCCGATCCGTGCCCGTGCGGCAGTCCGTTCACCGCGATCCGCATCAAGGGGCGCTCCACCGAGGCGCTCACCTTCCACGATGTCCGCAGTCGTGCGGTCGGCGTCCCGCCGGGGGCACTGGCTCTCGTCGTGGACATGGCTCCGGGGCTTGAACTCGCGCAAGTGGTGCAGACGAGCCGGACGGCCCTGGGTGTGCGGGTCAAGCACGCGCGTGACGCCGACGCCGATCACGTGTGGAACAACGTGCGGTCCGAAGTCCACCGGTTCCTCGGCGAGCACGGCCTGCACAACGTCGAGGTCACGCTCGACACCGATGCGCCACAGCAGTCAGCGGGCGGCAAGTACCGCCTGATCATCCCTCTGGACGAGGCGCGCGAAGACGTCACCTGACGGGCCGCCGCGGACCTGCTGTGAGGACCGGGCGAGGAGCGGCTGAGGACCCCCCAAGGCCCGGCCGTCCTATCCTCGACCTCGTCAAAGAAACGAGTTCGGGATCGCCAGGGGCTTATGTGATCAAAGTCGGCATCTTCGAAGCGTTCCCGATCTTTGCCCACGGCTTGACCGACATACTCGTCCGCGCGGGTTTCACGGTCATCGGCGTGCACACCGTGTGGGAGGAGCGTCGTACCACTGGTGCGGACGTTTTTCTCGTCGCCCGGGAAACCGTGCACAACACATCGCCAGGCGCGTTCACCGCAGAGATCCCTCCCGGCGTACCGGTTGTTCTTATCGTCCCTGCCGGTGACAACCGGACCTTGGAGGAGTATCGGCGGGCCGGGGCAGCCGCCACGATCGACCGCAGTGCCCCGGCGAGTACCGTGGTCGAGGTGGTCAGAACCGTCACGTTCGACGGAATCGCACCCCATTCTCAACTCGCCGACGTGACCGAGCAGAACGTCGAACCCGGCGCACTGTCGCCCAGGGAACAACAGGTTCTCGCCCGGATCGCGGTCGGTCTGACGCACGGGCAAATAGCCCGCGCCCTGGCCATCAGCCCGCACACTGTCGACACGTACGTCAAGCGCATCAGATCGAAGCTCGATCTCGGCAACAAAGCCGAACTGACGCGCGCGGCGATGTTGAGCGGCCTCGATGCCGGGAGTGATGTTGGCGGTCAGGTGAGCGGCGTCGGGTAACCGGTTCGACGAGGGCACCTTTCAGTCCACCTTTCTCACGCCTCTTCGTTTGCGGAATTCTTATGCCCCTTCGTCTCCAGAATGGAGAACGTAGCCGTCGTGGGGCCGGTGGTCGCGGGAACGCCGTAGATCACTCATGACAAAAGTGCGCTGCAACCAGCGGTCCTGGCCGTCGTAGCGGGGCCGGAAAGCAGTGCGACCGTGTGCCGCCACCCTGTTGTCCACAACGGCGAGATCGCCGGGGATGAGATGAAACGTCTCGGCAGTGCTGTCGAAGAGCTCGCCCAACTCCAGAAGAGCGGCCGCGGCCGCCGATGTCCGGGGCGTCGTCGAGGCCAGGTCGACCCGGAGATCCGGGTCGTGCGGTGCGCCCGACAGGACGGCGTGAACGGGGGCCTGATCGCCGTCGAGGGCGAACGAGGACGGCGGTGCGGTCTGGAACTCCGCGCGGAACAGCGTTTCCCGGCTCTCGTCGCTGAGCGCGGAGAGTACCTGCCGCACACATACCGTTCGCAGCCCCGCGACGCCTTCCTGGTCCGATCGTAGACACAACAGCGACACATAGTCGGGACGGTGTTCATGGAACGCGCTCTCGATGTGGAACGACAGCAGCACCGATCCGGGATTGCCCTGGATTTCCTCCTGCCCGGGAACGGGGACGACGTCCTGAACGAGCGCCCCGGACTTCTCCTCCCGGAAGGCCGCCGGGTCGCCGAGACCATGCGCCATGAGAAGCAGAACGGCGGCGGAGACGGTCACCGTGGACTGCACCGAGCCCCTTGCATTGGGTGTGGGCGGAAGTGCCCCGGCGCCAACCGGCAGACCGCGGAATATGAGAGCACCATGACGGCCGGAATCTCGGCGAAACTCGCGCATCGTACGCCGTAACTGCCGCGGCATGTCCTCCCACACCTCCCTGGCCAGCCGGACGAACCCCTCACTGTCCACCCGCTCATGGCCGGCCGCACAGAGTCCTTCGGCTGTCCGGGCAACGGAATTCGCCTCGGCCCGGCTCAGCTCCACGACCGGGCTCCGCTCATCGACAGGTGCGGCAACAGTCATCACAACTCCCTGAGGGATCGCTGCCCCCCGTACTGGTTTAATTCGACGGCACGGCCGCCGGGCGATACCTCTTCTCCGGGTTAATCCTCGGTGCCGCCGCAGTCCTCGACATGTCCCGTAAAGACGGGACGTGATCCCCGCGGGTATTCGATCAATTCCCCATGGCTCGTGCGCCGGTCTAGCCGGAAGCGTTCTTTGCGACCAGAGCATTGCCGAACATTGCCACAGGGTTGGCCTTCAGCCAGTAGCGGTCGCGCCGGAAGGCATACGTGGGAAGCTCGACGGGCACGTCCGGCACGCCCAGCGCGGACAGCGTCCGCCGCCAGGCGACCGGTGCGCCACTCACGTGCGCCTGGGCAATGGCCCGCAGCACACCGTCACCGGGCCGCAGGCCCTCGTTCAGGGCGGCGGGCTCGGCTCGTGTCAGGGCGACGCTGCCGGCCAGTGCGCCGATGGCCGCCTTGTGGGTCTCCTGGGTCTCGTCTGTCTCGCGTTCTCGTGACCAATAGCCAGGCGTCAGCAGGCGCTCGTACACGAGTGGTTCACCGGTCGGGGCGGAGACGCAGGGCAAGCGCGCCGGGTGAAGCCTCACATGCTTCACCGCGCGCCGAAACTCCTCCTCGGCCGCCGGTCCCGCCGCCTTCGGCAGTCGGCCCGCGGCGACGACCAGGGTGGCCGCGTCCTCGAGGGTCAGTGTCCCGGCCGCGTGAACAGCGGCGATCAGGCCGAGGCCCTGCCCGGCCGAGACCTCCGGTTCGAGGCCCAGCTGGTGCAGCAAAGCGCCTGACGCGACCTCATGGGCGAAGGACGCCGCGCGAGTCACCACCGGATCGGGTGTCACCCCGTCCGGGTCCAGGCCCAGTGCGATGTCTCGCGTCGGGGATTCCAGGCCTGCGTAGGCGGCATCGAGGCACGCGCACGCCTCGTCCAGTGCGTCGGCGAAGGCCGGGAAGCGGTCGTACAGCTCCTTCGCGGCGCCCTTGCGCCGGCTTTCGGCTCCGAGGGAGCGTGCCCCCTGCTCCGTGACCCCTGTGAGATTCGTGATCCCCGTGAAGAGGAGCCCGGTCCTGGTGTCCGTCGCGGCCCTGCCGCCCACCATCTGCTCCGGGGCTTCGCCCCGCTGCACGGCCGCCAGCGCCGCCAGCAGCTCATCCCGGTCCTCGGCGAACAGCACGGCCCGGTGTTCGAACGCCGACCGGGTGGTCGCCAGAGACCAGGCGAGGTCGTGCGGCCCGGTCTCCGGGTGGTCTGCCATGAACTCCTTCAGCCTGCACGCCTGTTCCCGCAGCCCGTCACGGCTCCGGGACGACACGAGTACCGGCACCGGGCCGGCACGGTGGTGCTCCGAGGCAGGGGTGATCGCGGAGGTCTGGTCCGCGAACGGTAGTGGCGGCATGTCCTGTTCGAGAATGATGTGCGCTTTGGTGCCACTGGCTCCGAAAGAGGAGACCGCGGCGCGCCGCGGCCGGCCCGTGTCCGGCCACGGCACCGTCTCGGTCAGCAGCGAGACCGCTCCGGAATCCCAGTCCGTCCGTGGCGAGCGGGATTCGGCGTACAGGGTCTTCGGCAGCACACCGCGGCGTATCGCCATGACCATCTTGATGACGCCGACCAGGCCGGAAGCCGCCTGCGAGTGACCGATGTTGGACTTGACCGTGCCCAGCCGCACAGGCCGGTCCGCCGGACGGTCCTGACCGTAGGCGGCCAGCAGCGCCTGCGCCTCGATCGCGTCGCCTAGAGGGCTGCCCGTGCTATGCGTCTCCACCGCGTCGACCTCGTCCGCGGACAGCCCGGCGTTCGCCAGCGCCTGGCGGATCAGCCGTTGCTGCGACGGACCGTTGGGGGCCGACAGGCCGTTGCTCGCACCGTTGTTGTTGACGGCGGATCCCCGGATCACCGCGAGGACCGGGTGGCCGAGGCGGCGGGCCTCAGACAGCCGCTCGATCATCACCATCGCCGCACCCTCACCCCAGCCGGTCCCGTCGGCATCCGCGGAGAACGCCCGGCAACGGCCGTCGGAGGCGATACCGCCATGGTCCGGCATGCCCATCGGGCTGGACAGCACGGTCACCCCGCCGACGAGTGCGGAGGAGCAGTCGCCCCGGCGCACCGCCTGACACGCCAGGTGCAGCGCCACCCCCGATGACGAGCATCCGGTGTCCGTCGTGAGGGTGGGACCCTCCAGGCCGAGTGCGTAGGCGATCCGCCCGGAGGCGAACATGGGGCTGACTCCCGTCCCGAGGAACGGTTTGACGTCCTCGGCGATCCCGTCCGGGCCCGCCCAGTACGCCTGGTAGAAGGTACCGACGTAAACACCAGTGCCGCTTCCGCGCATCGTCCGCGAGTCGATACCCGCCCGTTCGATCGCTTCCCAGGACATCTCCAGCAGCAGCCGCTGCTGCGGGTCCATTGCCAGCGCCTCTTCAGCGGAGATTCCGAAGAACTCGGCGTCGAACTCGGCGGCGCTGTCGATGAATCCGCCCTTACGGATCCAGCGTCCGCCGGCCAGGTCCACCCCGAGTTCCGCCAGCCGCTCCACGGCCTCCCAGCCGCGGTCGCCCGGCAGGTCGGAGATCGCATCCCGGCCTGCCATGACCAGCTCCCACAGCTGCTCCGGTGACTCCACTCCGCCCGGCAGACGGCAGCTCATTCCGACGATCGCGACCGGGTCGTCGTCAGCACCCGTGATGACCGCGGCTGTCTCGGCGGCGGTCTCCGTCAGGGCATCGTCCTCGGTGCCCATCACCACCGCCCGGACATAGCGGGCCAGCGCGTGCGGCGTGGGGTGGTCGAAGGCCAACGAGACCGGCAGGCGCAGTCCGGTGACCTCGTTGAGCCGATTGCGCATTTCGACGGCGGTCACCGAGTTGAGGCCGAGGTCCATGAACTGCCGGTCGCCGTCCACCTCGTCCCCGGAACCGTGCCCGAGTACGGCGGCGGCCTGGGCCCGCACCAGCGCCAGTACCGTCCGGTGCTGCTCGGCGGGGGGCATCCCGGCCAGGCTGTCGGCCAAGCGGTCGGTCAGCGCGGAGCGGGACGCGGACTCCTCGTGGGCGCCTTCGTGAGCGCTTTCCGACGGGCGGTGGAGCTGTTGGACGTCGGACAGGTCGTCGAGGAACGGGCGGGGCCGGGCGGCTGTGTAGAGGGAAGCGAAGCGTCCCCAGTCCACATCGCTGACGGTAAGAGCGGTCTCGTCCTGGTCCAGCGCCTGGTGCAGGACCGAGATCGCCTGCTCCGGATCCATCGCGCGCATACCGAGCCGGGCGAACGCCTCTGCCACGTCTTCCTGGCCGGCCATCAGTCCTTCGCCGTGCCACATGCCCCAGGCCAGCGAGGTCGCGACCGCGCCCCGTGCCCGACGCTGTTCCGCCAGCGCATCGAGATGGGCATTCGCCGCCGCGTACGCCCCCTGCCCACTGCCACCCCACACCCCGGCATTCGACGAGAACAGCACAAACGCATCCAGCCGGCCGGAATCCAGCAACTCATCCAGCGCCGTCGCACCCAGCGCCTTCGCCCCCAGCGCCTCGGCGAGATCCGACACCTCAGCGTCCGCCAGCGCCACGAAACGTCCGGGAACACCTGCCGCATGCACCACCGAACGCACCGGTGACCCTTCCGCCTCCAGGCTGTCCAGCAGCCCGGCCAGCGCGACACGATCCGCCATGTCACAGGCGGCGAACGACACCCGGGCACCGAGCTGCTCCAGCTGTGCCGCCAAGTGCCCGGCACCCTCGGCGCCGGCTCCGCGCCGGCTCGCCAGCACCACATGCTCCGCACCCAACGACGCCAGCCACCGCGCCACATGGCCGCCCAGGCCGCCCGTACCACCGGTCACCAGCACCGTGCCATCCGGACGCCACGGCCTCACCGCCGCCGAAGGCTCCAACGGCGCACGCACCAGACGCCGTACGAACACCCCCGAATCACGCACCGCCAGCTGATCCTCATCCCCCACCCCGGCCAGCACCGCAGCCAGCCGCTGCGCCGCCGACCCGTCCGCCACCTCCGGGACATCCACCAGACCACCCCAACGATCCGGCTCCTCCAGACCCGCCACCCGGCCCAGACCCCACACCTGCGCCTGCACCGGCCGCGGACCCTGATCCACGCCCTCCACGCCCTCCACGCCATCCACGCCGCCCGTGCCGCCCGTGCCGCCCGTGCCGTCCACGGACACCGCGCCCCGCGTCACACACCACAAACGCCCCGGAATACGCGCATCGCCCAGGGCCTGGAACAGCGTCAGCGTTCCAGCCAGCCCCGCCGACACCGCCCCGGACTCCTCCAGCGGGGACTCCTGCCACCCCAGGAACGACACCACCCCACCCACACGGGACACCTCGCCGTCCGGCACCGCCGCGGCCAGCATCGCGGCCCACGCCCGGCGATCCGGCCGAGCGGTATCCACCTCCACCCGCCGCACCTCAGCACCCGCCGCCACCAACACCTCCGCGGCCGCCGACACCCACCCCTCCCGCTCCCCCAGCCCGGACACCAGCAACCACGTCCCCGACACACCCCCGGCCACCGGCACAGAAACCGCCACCGGACGCCACACCACCCGATACCGCCACGAATCCACCGAGCTACTACCAACACCCCCCGCCCCCACCTCCGACTCCAGCCAGTACCGCCGGCGCTGGAAGGCATACGTGGGCAGCTCCACCCGCTGCCCGCCGGGCAGCAGCGCCGTCCAGTCGACATCGGCACCATGGACGTAGGCCTGGGCCAGTGCGGTGGTGAGGGACTGCGGCTCGGGACGATCCTGACGCAGGAGCGGTAGGACCAGCCGGGGCGTGCCGGACTCTTCGTGCTCTTCGAGGGTTTCCTCGGCCATCGCGGCCAGCACACCTCCCGGCCCCACCTCCAGGAACACGTTCACACCCTCACCAGCCAGAGTGCGGATACCGTCAGCGAACCGCACCGCCGCCCGCACATGCCGCACCCAATACTCCGCCGACTCCAACTCCCCCGGCCCCGCGATCCGGCCCGTCACATTGGAGACCACCGGAATCCTCGGCGGCCGGTAACCCACCTGACGGGCCACCTCCTCGAACTGCTCCAGCATCGGCTCCATCAACGGCGAATGAAACGCATGACTGACCGACAGCCGACGACTGCGCCGCCCCGGGAAACAGGCCACCACCCGCTCCACCGCCTGCGCCTCGCCGGAGAACACCACCGACCGCGGCCCATTGACCGCCGCCACATCCACCCGCCCCCCACACTCCTGAAGAGCTTGCAGGGCTTGCAGGGCTTCGGCCTCACCGGCCTGCACCGCCACCATCACCCCACCAGGCGGCAACGCCTGCATCAACCGGCCCCGCGCAGCCACCAGCCGACCCGCATCCTCCAGCGACATCACCCCCGCCACATGCGCCGCCGCCAACTCCCCCACCGAATGCCCCAACAGGTAATCCACACCCACACCCCAGCTGTCCAGCAGCCGGAACAACGCCACCTCCACCGCGAACAACGCACCCTGCGTGAACCGGGTCTGCTCCAACCGGACACCATCAGCGAAAACACCGGCATCCACACCCACCGCCCGGCACGCCTCCCCCAACGCATCGGCGAACACCGGATACACCCCGGCAAGCTCCGCCCCCATCCCCACCCGCTGCGCACCCTGCCCCGACAACAACAACCCCGTACGCACCCCACCCGCCACACCCTCGGACGACACGGCACGCAGCCCGGCCAGCAGCTCGCCCCGGTCCCCGCCCGCACCCAGCACCACCGCCCGGTGCTCCAGCACCGACCGCGCCGACGCCAGCGACCACCCCACATCCACCGGATCCAGATCCGGGCGCGCCTCCGCATACTCCGCCAGCCGCCCCGCCTGCGCCGCCAGGGCTTCAGCACTGCGCCCCGACACCACCCACGGCACCACCACACCCGGGACAGGAACCTCCCGGCCATCCGCCTCCGCCCTCGGGGCCTCCTCCACGATCACATGCGCATTCGTCCCACTGATCCCGAACGACGACACCCCCGCCCGACGCGCACGGTCCCCCGTCCGCGGCCACTGCCGCGTCTCGGTCAGCAACTCCACCGCACCCGCCGACCAGTCCACATGCGGCGACGCCTCCCCCACATGCAACGTCCGCGGCAACACCCCATGCCCCAGCGCCAACACCATCTTGATCACACCCGCCACACCCGCCGCCGCCTGCGTATGCGCGATATTCGACTTCACCGACCCCAGCCACAACGGCCGCCCCTCCGGCCGGCCTTGACCGTAGGTCGCCAGCAACGCCTGCGCCTCGATCGGATCCCCCAACGCGGTCCCCGTACCATGCGCCTCCACGGCATCCACGTCCCCGGCATCAAGACGCGCACTGGCAAGTGCAGCGCGGATCACCCGCTGCTGCGACGGCCCATTCGGCGCCGTGAGCCCACTACTCGCCCCGTCCTGATTCACCGCACTGCCGCGCACCACCGCCAGCACCTCATGCCCATTCCGCCGGGCATCCGACAACCGCTCCAGCACCAGCACACCCACACCCTCACCCCAGCCGACACCATCAGCGTCCGCCGAGAAGGACTTGCACCGCCCATCCCGCGCCAACCCACGCTGCCGACTGAAACCGACGAACGGATAGGGGTTGACCAGGACGGACACGCCGCCGGTGAGCGCCATCGAGCATTCGCCGGCACGGAGTGCCTGAGCGGCGAGGTGCAGCGCCACGAGGGACGACGAGCACGCCGTGTCCACCGTCACCGCCGGCCCCTCAAGACCCAGCGCATACGAGATCCGGCCGGAGAGCAGGCTGGACGATCCGCCGGTGATGGCGTAGCCCTCCGCGCTGTCGGGGATCTGCCGGCTGCCGGAGACGTAGTCGGACCGGGCCGCCCCGGCGAACACCCCGACCTCGCGGCCACGGAGCGAGGCCGGGTCGATCCCCGCGCGTTCGATCGCCTGCCAGGACGCCTCCAGGAGCAGCCGCTGCTGCGGATCCATGGACAGTGCCTCGCGGGGTGAGATTCCGAAGAATGCCGCGTCGAAGTCACCGGCCCCGTAGACGAACGCGCCCTCGCGTGCGTAACTCTTGCCGGGCACATCAGGGTCCGGGTCGTACAGCGATTCCAGGTCCCAGCCCCGGTCATCAGGGAACTCGGCGACCGCATCTTCGCCCCCGACGAGCAACCGCCAATAGTCCTCAGGGGATTCGATGCCCCCGGGAAAACGGCACCCGATTCCGGTGATCGCTATCGGTTCCCTCGACTTGGCCTCGGCGGCATGCAGCCGCTGCCGGGTCTCGGACAGGTCTGTCATGACGCGCTTGAGGTAACCCCGAAGCTTGTCTTCCACGCCGACCATTTCGCTCTTTCTCCCACTCGATAAAGTGCCGATCAGGAGGGCGTATTACTCAAGCCCGAGTTCTTCGTCGATCAGCGCGAACATTTCGTCGTCCGTGGCGGACTCGATCACGGATCGGTCGATGACGCCGTTGGCCTTGGGGTCCGGTCCGCCGTCGTCCACCTTCCAGAGCAGATCCCGTAGGCGCTCGACGAGCTGGGTGCGTGCGCCGTCGGTGACGGACTCCGCCAGCACGGCCGCCTCGATCTGCCGGAGGCTTTCGAGGAGGGACTCCTGGCTGTCGCCCCCGTCCTGTGCCAGTTCGGCCTGGAGATGCCGGCTGAGCGCGGAAGGGTTGGGGTGGTCGTAGATGACCGAGGGAGGGAGTTTGAGTCCGGTCACCGCGTTGAGCCGGTTCCGTAGTTCCACCGCGGTGAGGGAGGAGAAGCCCGATTCGAGGAAGCCGCGCTGGGAGTCGATCTCCTGGAACTCCGCATGCCCCAGAACGGCACCGGCCTCGCCGCGAACCAGGTCCAGGAGCATCCGGCGTTGCTCGGCCGGGGGCATTCCGGTCAAGCGCTGGGCGAGGGGGGAGCGGGGCGCGGAGTCCGTCTGCGCCGCAGGGATGTGCGCAGTCAGCTGGGCGTCGGGCAGCTCGTCCAGCAGGGTGCTCGGCCGGGCCGCTGTGTAGAGGGAAGCGAAGCGTTTCCAGTCCATGTCGGTGACGCTGAGGACGGTCTCGTTCTGGTCCAGCGCCTGGTGCAGCACCGAGATCGCCCGATCCGGATCCATCGCGCGCAGCCCGCGAAGGCTCAGCTCCTCCCCCATGCCCTGTTCATTGGCCAGTCCTTCGCCGTGCCACATGCCCCAGGCCAGCGAGGTCGCGACCGCGCCCCGTGCCCGACGCTGTTCCGCCAGCGCATCGAGATGGGCATTCGCCGCCGCGTACGCCCCCTGCCCACTGCCACCCCACACCCCGGCATTCGACGAGAACAGCACAAACGCATCCAGCCTGCCGGAATCCAGCAACTCATCCAGCGCCGTCGCACCCAGCGCCTTCGCCCCCAGCGCCTCGGCGAGATCCGACACCTCAGCGTCCGCCAGCGCCACGAAACGTCCGGGAACACCTGCCGCATGCACCACCGAACGCACCGGTGACCCTTCCGCCTCCAGGCTGTCCAGCAGCCCGGCCAGCGCGACACGATCCGCCATGTCACAGGCGGCGAACGACACCCGGGCACCGAGCTGCTCCAGCTGTGCCGCCAAGTGCCCGGCACCCTCGGCGCCGGCTCCGCGCCGGCTCGCCAGCACCACATGCTCCGCACCCAACGACGCCAGCCACCGCGCCACATGGCCGCCCAGGCCGCCCGTACCGCCGGTCACCAGCACCGTGCCATCCGGACGCCACGGCCTCACCGCGGCCGAAGGCTCCAACGGGGCGCGCACCAGACGCCGTACGAACACCCCCGAATCACGCACCGCCAGCTGATCCTCATCCCCCACCCCGGCCAGCACCGCAGCCAGCCGCTGCGCCGCCGGCACGTCCGCCACCTCCGGGACATCCACCAGACCACCCCAACGATCCGGCTCCTCCAGACCCGCCACCCGGCCCAGACCCCACACCTGCGCCTGCACCGGCCGCGGACCCTGATCCACGCCCTCCACGCCGCCCGTGCCGCCCGTGCCGTCCACGGACACCGCGCCCCGCGTCACACACCACAAACGCCCCGGAATACGCGCATCGCCCAGGGCCTGGAACAGCGTCAGCGTTCCAGCCAGCCCCGCCGACACCGCCCCGGACTCCTCCAGCGGGGACTCCTGCCACCCCAGGAACGACACCACCCCACCCACACGGGACACCTCGCCGTCCGGCACCGCCGCGGCCAGCATCGCGGCCCACGCCCGGCGATCCGGCCGAGCGGTATCCACCTCCACCCGCCGCACCTCGGCACCCGCCGCCACCAACACCTCCGCGGCCGCCGACACCCACCCCTCCCGCTCCCCCAGCCCGGACACCAGCAACCACGTCCCCGACACACCCCCGGCCACCGGCACAGAAACCGCCACCGGACGCCACACCACCCGATACCGCCACGAATCCACCGAGCTACTACCAACACCCCCCGCCCCCACCTCCGACTCCAGCCAGTACCGCCGGCGCTGGAAGGCATACGTAGGCAGCTCCACCCGCTGCCCGCCGGGCAGCAGCGCCGTCCAGTCGACATCGGCACCATGGACGTAGGCCTGCGCCACCGAGGTGGCGAAGCGCTCCATACCACCCTCGTCACGACGCAGCGATCCCACCACGACACCCGGCACATCCACCGCGGCGATCGTCTCGGTGATCCCCGGCGTCAGCACCGGATGCGGACTGCACTCGATGAACAGCCCATACCCCTGCGCCAGCAGACTCCTAGTCGCCGTCTCGAACTCCACCGGCTGCCGCAAATTACGCACCCAGTACCCGGCATCCAGCCGCTCGGTCGACAGCCAGTCACCGGTGACCGTGGAACAAAACGGCACCCGCGACACCACCGGCTCCA
>NZ_JBWKHE010000017.1:0-66672 GCF_056433405.1 Streptomyces sp. NPDC044719 | reverse complement strand
CCCCGCGGAGCGGGATATGCAGCGCTGGCGCGCTGCATAGGGAGCGGCTCCGCTGACGCTCCGCCAAATTCCCGCGCAAGCGCGGGAATTGAATTCCGCAAGCGGAATTCGAAAGGCAAGTCAATTCGCGCAAGCGCGAATTGGGAACACCCGCGCAAGCGCGGGTGCCGAGGCTGGCAGCAACAGGAGGTGCATCATGCGCGGGCCTGTGTAGCCCCTGGGATGCCAATCCACTACCCTCAACTGGGAATGACGGACCGTCGGCTGACGGGGTGCCGGCCCTGCCGCAGTGACGGGCTCCGCTGCGCTCCACCCGAACCCCACCCCCCTCCCGCGGCCTAGCTCAACAACCACCCCACAACATACAGGGAAACGGCCTCGGCAAGGAGATATTCAACCATGCACCGCCCCTGGAGAGGAAGTTGCAGCAAGGTGGATGCATCATAGTGATGCACTGTGTTGAGTCTGGTATCAGACAGCACTACCGGAACATTGCATAAGTTAGAGATTCGACGCAGCATAGATGTAGGAGTTGACCCACCCTCCACAATTCGAGGAGGCGGGATGAATCCCCTATGGCGACAAGCTCGACGATTTCGAGGCCTATACCGGGGAGCCGTTTACTATGCGTACACCCCCCGTGAATGCCCGCACGATCGCAAGAAGGTTATCTATAGGGCTGAATGGGAACTCGGACATGAAGAAGGAAGCGGGAATTGGCACACTGCCGTCCATCTTAGATGCAAGCAATGCGGCAGCGGATGGGAGATAGAGGATGGGGTGGAACGTCCGCTCTACTACTAGTACCCTGCGCCGGAAGTTCCTAGGCAGCTCCTGCTAGTCCGCCAAATGCCGCGCCCCTCGGCGCCCAGTCCCGCGCCCCATCACTGGTGCAAATCCTTTCCCCGGTGTGCGGGACCTGGAGGGCCGGAGCCAAGAATTCAGAGCGCAACCAGCTGCGGGTGCGGCGTGCCAAGCAGCACGCCGACTCCCCGGCCTCACAGTGGGCCCTCTGAGCCGCCGGCCGCGCCAACGAGAGGCCATCCGTCTCAGTCGCGACTAGCTTCGGTGTGCTGGCGAATCGCATGCGCCACATCGAGCAGGGCATAAGCGACAGCGGCCAACCCCTCCCCAATGGCGTCAGTCTGCTTTTCCTCTCCCTCCCGGCCCGCCGCTGCGTCCGCCCTGCGCTCCGCGTAATCGCCCCACACGCTCTTCTCTGGCATCCGTACACCTCCCCGTGCCACCAGTCTGTCCGGCGGCCCTTGCACCCTCCCCTCCGGCGGGACGTGCGAACCATCGGATCCGAGCCAGACCAACCCCACACATCCGGGCCTGGTTATGTGCGTGAGTTTCGATGTCGTTCGACGCGTCAGTTGGGAGGCGGACGCTGGGCAGCTTCGAACTGAGCGGCCTGAGCTGGGCAGTATCGGCGCGCCACAACAGGCCCGAGCAGAGTGGTTACGTTCTGGGGATAGAGTCCGAAAGGCAACACCACACGGGCCGTCGAACGCCGGGAGCCTCTTGGACGGCAGCACAGCTGAGAACAAGGGGAAAAGCGTGGCAGCGACCATAGTGAACGCGGATGAGTGGCTGGCCGAGATCACCGCTCAAGCGCGTAGTACGCAGTCGAGGGTGTTCTCCGTGAGTGTGCCGGTGAATCATCCCGAGATGGCGTCTCATGCGCACGAACAGCTGCTGTCGGAGGCCATCGAAGGCATCGAGCGCCAAGGCTGGAAGCTGGACAACATGAGCACGTACGGTACGGCCGGCGGTGTCTACGACTCCCATCCCCGCTTCTGGGCCCTGCTGGTATTTCGCACACTCCACCACGGGCGAGTCTGAACGCAGTCGCCCTTTGAGTCCAGGGCGCCTACCCCCGCGGCAACTGCCCGTTGACGGATGGTTCCTCCTCGGCGCGGCCGCCGGGCCCGAGGGTCCTCCTCGAGGCCAGCGGTGTCGTCGTGGGCATCCCGAGCACTCCCCGAGCGCGTAGCTCGTCGAGGTCGGGAAGCTGAACTCCGGGCAGGGAGTCGAGGAGGTCGGCCTGGGCGGCGCGGATGCTGTGCGCGGGCTGAGGTCCGGTGCCAAGAGATCGGCGAGCGGTCACGCGGTCATCGTAGGGGCGCGGGGAATGCGCGCTGTCCGTACCTGCCGTCAACCGATCCAGACGATGTCCACGACGTGCAGGGGACCGCTGACCACGGGCGGCGCGACGAGAAGGGGGCGCGTTCACCTGGAACGCGTGCTTCCTGTGTGATGTTGGGCACGCAGCGTGAGGGGAACTGGCACGCCGTATCAGACGTACCGTCAAGTCCCGCTGCAGCTAGGGGCCTACGGAATCCGTAGCCGAGCGCCTGAGTGCCCCGGGTGTCGCCCCTTCGTGGCACGGGGTGCCCATACCCCCTGAAGTGGCCGTCCGTTGACGTGAAAGCGGATGCGGCGGCGCTCCGGTATCGTGCGGCCATCTGTCATCCCAAGGGGCTCGTGCATGTCGTGCCTCCCCGGGGAGTCCACGAAAGGCTTGTGGGCCTCTCCTGGGGACCTGCGAAATCCGCAGGCTCCACGGGAAGTGGGGTGATAGATCCCGATGGCGACGCAGCAACTGCCGGAGGGGCACTGCCGTTGTTGCAGCAAGCGGAGTCGGTCCCAACGGGCCGTCCGCTGGCTGGGGCCGGCCTACACGGTCTACCGGATCGTGCGGGACTACTGGCCCTGGTAACGCGGAAAGCCCCGACCTAACGGTCGGGGCCGCGCTGCAGACGGTGTGCTGAGGAAGGCCTCATCCTGTGCTTTGGCCGGCCGGGGTGGGGCCTTCTGTATATCCGAATGCGGTTACCGTCGCGTAAGGCAAGCGGATACGCGCTTCTGTGGCATCCGTCACACCCGGCCGCGACGACTTCCCCATCGTGCCTCACTTTGCAGTGATCGTGCGACTACCGGCCACATGTTGATCTGCGTGGATCGAGCCTTTGATACGGGTAACGCCCCAGCTTGGGCCTAGTTTGAAAGGGTATTTTCCACCCATTATGTGAGGCACGTCACACCCCCGGATGGGTGAGGGTAGCCTACCCAACTGCGGCCGTATTGGGCGTTTTGCCGGGGGTTCGCTAGGCACAACAGGCCGGAGTTTCCGGTTCCGTTTGTGAGCGGAGGTACTTTACCGGCCGGGTCTGACAATGGGACCTTCATGACACGCGTCCGGAGCCCCAGCGAGACAGTAGGGCAGGCCACTGACAACGCTGGCCAGCACAGTTGACCCTTATGGGGCAGCCGAGCAAGACAACGTCCGTCTCAGTGGCCAGCTGTGATGCCGAGTCACCGCAGGGCTGGCGCCTGAGGTCAGCCGAGCCAGACGATGTCGACGACGTACAGGCGTCCTGCCGGGCGGTTGATCCAGTACACGGCGGTGACCTGTCCGACCGAGGCGGAACGCACGTCCTCGCCTTCCGGGTCCCGTACGTCGAAGGGCGGGAAGGACCACGGGTCGCGGCCGGCGATGTCCAGCACGTCGCGGACCATCTCCCGGGCGTGCTCGGGCAGCTCCTCGAGGACGGACAGGGCCTTGGGCGACAGGCGTGCGGGCCACGGCGCGTCGCTCACGGGCGGGCTCCGAGGACGTCGCCCAGGTCGACGCCGTCGGAGTCGTCGCAGCCGCCGGCGAGGAACGCCTCCACGGCGGGGGCCGCGGCAAGGCGGGCCTGCCAGGTGCGCACGACGTCGTGGAGCGGGCTGAGGCTGTAGCTGTGCCGGGAATCCTCCAGTGCCCGTGCCCAGTCCTGCTCGAAGGCCGGCACCCACGTGCTGGCGCGGCTGCTCTCGCGAAGCTGGGCGAGCAGCTGCGCGGCCGCGGTCGGAGCGGGCGAGGCCGGCGGGACGGGCGCGTGGTCGGGCTGGGCGCTCATGGCTCCTCCAGGCGGGTCTCATCGCCACGGTACGCGGGCCGCGCGGCGGCGGGGACAGGCATGTGGTGATCCCTTTCCGGCTGGTGAAGCGTCAGTCGACGCCCTTGTCGAAGACTTCGCCGTCAGTGAGGCGTCGGCGGCCCATCGGTCCGGCCGCCTTCTTCCGTCTCGAAAACGGGAATTGCTGCTCTCTCAAGAGAAGCAGAATTCAGAAGTCGAGATCCAGGTAGTCGATGTCATTAATTGCCACGTCCGACAGTCCCATGGCGCGGACACCGCCGTCCTGGAAATACACGTCCTTGAATCCGTCGGCGATGATCCCACGCATCTCCTGGTCGCTGGCCCCTGCGTCGCGGGCGTCGAACAGGCGCTGCGCGTACTGCGGGGGGAGGTGCACGGTGAGTCGCCGGAACCGTCCGTCGTCGGTCGTTCCGACCGGCGCGGTGTACCCGAACCGGGCCCTCGTCTCTACCGTGATCCCGCCCGTGGAGGCCGCCTGTTGCTGCCGGCGCTTGCGCACCTGCGGCTGCCAGCGCTGCCGTACAGCGTTGTCGATCTTCGCGGCGACGTCTGGCCGGGCGTGCTTGCGGGCGCCACGCCGGTAGCGGTTCACGGAGTCGGCGGTGACACCGATCTCCTGTGCGACGGCCTTCGCGCTGCCCAACTGCCGGATCAGGTAGCCGATCCGGCCCTTCAGCGTCTTCGGCGGCTCCCGGGTGAAGGCCTCCCGGTCGGCCCGCTCGATCGCGTCGTCGATCTCTCCGGCCACGTTCAGCTCCTTTCGGGGGTGGGGTCCTGGTCCAGCGTCCGCTCCGGCCTCCAGCGACCCCCTGCCGCTGTCGGTGGAACGGAGCTTGTGGCGGATCCGCCACAAGCGGCAGAGCGGCCGGTGTCGGTGGTCACGGTGCTACTCGCCTTCGTCCAGGACGGCGTCGCCGCCCTTGATGTGCCGGGCGGGGTTCAGGCCCTGCTCCATCAGGCCGACAGCCCACAGCATCGACTGGACGCCCTCCAGCTTGGCCAGGCCCGGCGTAGGTCCGAGGCGGAACCCGCCCGGCTGCGGCTTGCCGGAGGTCGCGTACGGCAGGAAGTCGAGCGGGCTCTCGCCCGGCGAGGGGTAGACAACGCAGTCGGACAGCACGGCCAGCGGGTACAGGCCGGTCATCGCCGCCATGTTGCGCAGCTTGCGGTGCATGTTGACCCGGGCCTTGGAGATGACCGCGGCGCGGATGTCGGGGCGCCAGGTCGGACGCTCCAGCGCCGGCCACCGCTCGCCTGCCTCGTAGGACTTGCCCTGGGGGCGCTCGCGGAGCTTGCCGACGCCGCCCTTGACCGTGGCCTTGATGGCGGCGAGCACGGCGGCCAGGGCCGGGTCGGCCTGCTTGTGCTGCTCCATCGCGGCGAGGAACGCGCGGTCGTCGAGGTCCTTGGTGACGCCGAGGTCGGCGAGGGTGTCGACGTAGGCGGTCTTGAGCCGGTCGTGCCACGGGTCCAGGTACGCGCCGGTCTCCCGGCGCAGGTACGCCTCGATCGGGGTGACGTTGTAGCCGAGTTCCTGGGCGTAGGCGACGGTGTGTGTCTGGTACCAGGCCGGTCCGGCCGGCCGCTCGCCGGTCGGCGTGAACGGGCTGGGCAGGCGCGGGTCCAGTTCCACGTGGGTGAGGTCGACCAGCCAGGAGCCGGGGATCTTCGGGTTGAAGGCGGGGGCGTGGAAGTGGTCCGGGGCTGACAGGCCGACCGTGAGCCGGGCGGCGGCCGCGAGGAACGCGGTGTTGAGGTCCAGGCCGACCGCGTAGGGGAGGTGGCATTCCTCGTCGGTGAGCAGGTCGACGTCGCGGACCCACTGGTAGGCCTCCTCGTTGAGGAAGCCGCCGCTCCAGCCGGAGTTGACGACGACGGGGTGCTCGGAGGTGGCCTCCGGCGGCGCCGGGTCCATCGGCTCCGTGCCGAGGCTGCCTGGGTTGTGGCCGGGTACCCAGTTGCCGGTCGCCTCGTCGCGCACCGCGCGCGTGGGCGGGCGCAGCGCCGTCATCAGCTCCAGCCCGGATACGGCCGTCGACCCGCGCGGGGTGATGACGCGCTGGGCGTAGACGCCGAGGACGCGGGCGACGTCGGCCGGCTCCATGTCCGCGACGCCGGGCCAGGAGCGCTCATCGAGGGCGTCCCAGGACAGGATCGCCAGCTGCACGCACTGCCGCTGGTTCCCGGTGGCCTTGCGGTAGATCCGCGCCCAGGGTCCGAACCCGCGCTGCGTGAGCTGCCACTTCGCCTTCGCCACCTGCTTGACCACCGGGTGGTCCTCAGGCAGGCGCAGGGAGCGGCGCTGCTCGTGGCCCTCCAGGCGCTCCGGCAGCCCGAGTTTCACGGCGGCCGCCGCGGTGAGCACGATCAGCGGGTCGGAGTCCTTGCCGTTGCGGTGCAGGCGCGCCGCACCGAGCCCCGACTCGCTCAGCGTCCACTCCACCAGCTCCGGGACCGTTGTCGCCGGGCAGTCCAGCACGATCCCGTCCACGCCGTACGCGCAGCCGTCACCGTCCAGCACGGCGAGCGGACCGTGCGGGAACCGCGGATCGGCCGCAGGCCCCGCGGCCTTCTTCGCAGCCGGGCGCCGCGACGACGTCCCCGGGCGGCCAGCCGGACGGGCAGGACGCTCGGGGACGGCCTGGGCGGCGGGCGCTTCCACCGGCGTGGCAGGCTGCGGCTCGGGGGCCGCTGGCCCGGTGAACGTGGCCGCCTCCGTCTCCGGCTGTGGCGCCGAGGCCGGCGCTGGTTCAGGCACAGCGGCCCGGCTGCCGTGCGCGGGGTACTTCGCCGCCCAGCCGCGCAGCAGCCGCTGGTAGGCCTCCAGGCGCGGCGACTTCGGCTCGGAGCGGCCGTTCTCGTAGTTCTTCACCGTCTGCGTCGACGTCTTCAGCGCGGTCGCGAGGCGGGCCTGAGTGATGCCGGCGGCCTCGCGCAGCCGGGCGCGTTCCGCTGGAGGCGGGAGCTGCGGCTCCTCCTCCAGCAGCGCGTCGATGTTCGCGAACAGCTCTTCCTCGGAAGCCATGCGTGGATCTCCTCTCGCACCTCCATCCTAGCAATGTTTACCTTGGATTTAACCTGTTTCTTTAACCCTGGAGAAAGGTAGCGCTCCCATTGAAGGGCTGGCGCTCGACGTGCTGCGGTCGACAGCTGGGGCGCTCCCGTGCAAGGAGTGCGGCGCGTCCATCACGCTCGGGCCGCTGCTGGACCCGTAGGGCGTACGGGCGTCGGCATCCGTTACGAAACCCCGTGCTGCCGCTTTGCCAGCTCAACAGTGCAGCTAGACCGAGAGATTGACAGCACATCAGAGTCGTGACATCCTCTCTCTCGGGACGCCACCCGTGCGTCCCATCGCTGTTCGAGGCTCTCCTTCTCAATGAGAAGCGGGGGCCTTTTCATTTGCCACCAGGCCCCCGGAGCCATGCCCGGGGGCCTTTCTCGTTCCCGGAGGCCTTCGCCTTGCTGTCCGTCCTCTCTCCCAGCGCCATCTTCGGCGTGCCCGTCTCGCTGGCCTTCTGTGCCGCTGCCGTGCTCGTGGCCATCCTGATACTGGTCGCGACCTTGGCCTGGGTCGCTCTGCGCCGGGTCGACCGTGTCGATCTCCCGGTCGCACTGCTGGGGTTGGCCCACGTAATCTCCGCCCTGTGCGGGCTTCTCCCTTGGGGGCGCCCCGCACCACCGCCGGCGCTGCCGCAGCAGTCAACCGGGGAGCCGGAGCCCTCGGCAGGCCGGACGGTGGTCGTCATGCCTGCAGAGCCCTCCGAGCCTGCCGTCGTACGGAGGTCTCAAGGATGAATGAGCGCGTGTCGGGCAGCAGGTACGTCGACCGGCCTCGTGTCGAACGCACCACCGTGCTGGCAAAGACTTTGCGCAGCCTAGGCAGGGAGCGCGCGACCGTCTTCTTGGCGGTCGTGCTCTACAACGCTTCGGCGGATTTGATAGCCGAGAAGCTTCAGCTGCCTCTGTACCAAGTGCTGAACCACTACGCCTTGGGCGCCTCGGCTCTGCGACACCCTTCGCGGGCCCAGGCACTAAGGGACTATATGTACGAACTTGACTCGTTTGATCCTACAATCCTGATTGATGATGACTTGCGGTCCCTCATCCGCGACTGGCGAATTGAAGAGATGTTTGAGCTGCTTTGCCGAGAGTGTGGGCACCCCATGCCACGTCCACCTCGTGCCCCCCAGTACTGGGGGGCACGACGGCCGGGGCGTCCACGTAAGTACTGCTCCAATGTGTGTCGGCAGAAGGCTTATCGGGCGCGCCACCGATGACACGGCTGCTAAGTGGTGCGCTGGCGCGGGTACAGCGTCGGGGGCCTGTCGGATGGGTTGGCGAGCATGCGGCGAACGGTCTCGGGGTGCCACCGCTCCCCGCGCTTGGGTCGGATGCCCTCGGCTTCCAGCGCGGCGCCGATCTCACGGAAGGCCAGTTCGTCCTCGTCCCAAAGCTGGCGGGCGCGGCCGGCCTGTTCCATCTCTTCCTCGGTCAGCTCGTTCTTGTGGGCCTGCCAGCCGTAGGGCGGAGCGCCGTAGGCGTACTGGCCCTTCTCCCCTTTGATGCGGCGGCTGCGGCAGAGCTTGGCCACGGTCCAGCTGGGCGAACACGCCCATCATCTGGCGCATGGCGGTACGCATCGGGTCCTCGGGGTCGTCGGGCAGGATCTCGCCCTGGTCACACATGAACGCGCGGCCGCCGTGCTTCCAGCACTGGGCCAGGGCCGCCTCCTGCACCACCAGTTCGCGGGCGAGCCGGTCCAAGTCGGTGCGACGAGGCCGTGCACCTTCTTCTCCTCGACCCACAGCAGGGCGTCGGCCAGCTCGAGGCGCTTGTCCCCTGCGATCGTGCCGGGCACGGCCTTCTCCACGAACAAGTTCGCCAGCTTGTGCCCGTGCTCGCGGGTCCTGCGGCGCACGATGCGCTCCTGGTCCTCCAGCCCGAATCCCTCGATGATCTCCGGCAGCGTATCGGCCGTGACCCTCGCGAGGGTCACGGAGGACGGCACCCCACCCGTCGGGACCTGAAAGCGTCCCGAGTGTCCACCAGGCTCTGCCGCGTGACACTCAGGGAAGGTCACGAGGACTGGCCCCGGTTCGCGCCACAGGTGCGAGTGCCGTCGGCCTGCTGATCCCCAGGACCTCCCGGGGACCTCCTGGTCGTGTGTCTCTGGCCGAAGATGCGGGCCGCTCATGTACGTGAGGTCAATGAGTGCCGACCCCAGGGTCGGCACTCATTGACCTCACGTACATGAGCTCTGGCTCTGGGATCTGTTCAGGTTGCGCGGCGCAGGGGCACGACGACGTCCTCGCCGGTGCACATTGCGCTGAGGCGGTAGTAGCTGATGTGCGCGAGCCGCTCGGACTCCTCGAGCCACCCCGCTTCTACGACCTGGCGTCGCGTGCGGGAGAAGACGGTGGGGGACATGCCGACGAGTTCGGCGAGCTTGGCACCTGTCTCGATGACGGCGCCGGCGCGGTCGGTGGGGTGCATGGCGTAGAGCATGACGACCAGGCGCTGGTTGGCGGTCATGCCGGCGGTGCGGTGGAGGACGTCGAGGAGCTTTCGCTTGTCGTCGTTGTTCACTGGGCCTCCCACCGCCAAGGGTTTGTGTTGTCGAAGCCGGGGATGTCCGGCGGGTTGCAGGTCTTGATTGCTTCCCGCTGTTCGATCCCGGTTCCGTGAAAGGCAATGTACGGGCTGATGCGGTACAGCCTGTAGTTGCCGATGCGCCCGCGCTCGATCAGGATGCGCCGCTTGAGCAGCTTTCTGTTGATCTTGCCGACGGCATCCGCGGTCATCCCGACCTTCTTGGCGATGTCCGCGCCGGTAGCCCTCAGCGGCGCCATGCCCTGGGGAGAGACGCCGATCCACCACAGCACCATGTACTTCTGGCTCGGGGTGAAGTCCTTACTCTCGGTGATCGCTTCGACTCTGGCCTTGTCGACTTGAATGTGCTCGCCCGAGAAGGCGTAGGGCGCGTATGGGATGGCCTCGCCGGTGTCGGCATCGACCAGTCTGCGTACTGCTCCCAAGAGGCCCTCCATGGTCGGGCATTGCCTCAACGTCGATCAGTGGCGACCCTCAGGGCCGACCAGATGAACTTAACGTACATGAGCGTTGAGTTCATGAAGTCCGCTTCCAGGGCGTGTCGCTCGACCGGGGGTCGATCCACAGCTGAAGCCTCCACGGGCTGGAGGCAGCATCTGCTGATGTACGTGAGGTCAATCTAGTCAGACCCTGCAGACGTGGTCCCGGTTCTCGGAACATGGGCATAGCGGCTCCTCGAACCGTGTGCCCCGCTCTTGGAAACCGGGTGCACGATGCTCAGGACCGCCTGCCAGATCGTCAGAACCTGGTACTAATAGGTGTTTTTGCAGGTCAGGCCACGTTTCATTCCTGCGCTCTCTCCTACAGCAACACAGACTGTCCGTCCGACGGGCCCGCCCTCACACCATGTTCCTGAAAGCAGTCGCGCGCCGCACTGCTCATCCCCTCTGCGCGGAGCGTCCACATCCGGTCCCCGTCCGACGATTCGCCGAAAACACCGCTCCCCTCCCCCGTCCTCAGCTGACGAAAGCACGCCACGGCGCGCCCGCACCCGACGAAGCACCTGCCACGTGTGTCTCGATCGGCCCATGCCGACCCCAGCCAACGCGAGCCATTACCGCCAGCGCGAGTCGCGGTCGCCCGGGCTGCTGTAGCCCCCATCGGTGGACCGCAGGCCCCCGGGGGCCGAGGATGCGCCGATCCGTAGGCGCCGAGAGCCGCGGTGGGCAGGGACGATCATCGCCCTGTGGCTCCGGGTCCACGGCACCAAGTGGAGCGCGGCCGTCGTGCTCCTGCCGCGTACGAGGCTGCGCAGTGGGTGCCGAAGCGGGCAGAAGGGGAGCTCGCCGAGGGCCTCGTCTTGAGACAGTGGACCGGGCCGTTGCCTCCTACACCCTGACCGCACGGCGACATCGATTCTTCGACTCCCGTGCGATGGCGGCACGGTCGTTGCCGACGCCTATAGGGCTGGCTGCGAGACTGATCCGGCCGTTTCTGTACTGGCGCGCCAGAAAGGAATGCCCGGACGGTCACATCCGCACGGAGTGACTGGTCTGGGCGGACCACTACAACTTGCGGTGCAATCTCTTGGCCTCATGCTCTTGGGTATGGACAACGTGAGCACTGAACCGACTGTCGTGCGGACCGGGGACGCTTCTCAGCAATTGCCAGCCGGCCATCAGGAAGAGATTATTCGGTTGATCGACGCGAGAGCTAAGAACTCTGACCTCCATGCCCAGAGGGCAGAAGTAGAGTCAAGGGCGTTCGCTCCTCTCGTGGACCTGATTAACCAGGATCCGCAGGCCGCAGCGGCAGCCGCAGAGCTTGAGGTACTGGATCGAGCAACCCTGGCGAGCCCCTCCGCAGCCACAGATACTGTACCCCTCAGTGACCTCGCAGGGATTGGTCTCCGTGCGCAAACAGGGCTCAACATCTTCGGGCCGCCCTATCACTGGGTGATTCTTAAGCCCACAGAGGGTAAATGGGCTACAGCTTCTTCTGACCCAATCGCGGGACAATTCAGGGTCGGTCACGGCGTCTCTGGAGGGGCGAAGGGGCGGCGCATCGCTACCGCAGGCGCGGGTATCTCCCTGAAGGCACTTAAGAGCGGGTATGCTCGCATCACGCCGCTAATGTCGTACGACTACAAATGGCAACTAAGCAGCAATTACGGATGGTCGGCTCATACTGAGGGCTGGTGTGAACTGATCGTCCAAGACGCATCAGGAGCAGTGCTGCCGCAAGGGCGCAGGACTGTCAGATTGTGGGAGCGCACCTCTAAGGAACGTGTAGAGGGCGGACACACCGGCCAAGTTCCGTACCCCGAAATTGAGGCGACGGTCGACTTGGCCGCAGGACAGACGTTCCATGTGACAGTTACCGGAACGGCCGTCGTCGTTGACTCCGGACTCGTCGGTCACGTGTACTCGTATGCCGAGGCCAACATGTGGAATTGGGTGCCTTGGATCAGCGTGGCACTCTGAGGAGACTCGAAACGGCATCCAATCTGGCCGCCTCAAGATCAGCCACCGGATTCCGGCGTCAGAGTTCATCTGCGAAGGCTGCATAGCTGTCCGGGTTGACGATCGCGAGATTAGGGCTGTTGGCAGCAAGCTTCAGGCACTCAGGCTTGCCGACCCCTGGATCACCCGCGTATCCGACGTCTGCATGAACCCACTCGTGGAGCAGAGTTAGCGTTTTGGATTCGAACCCTGGATACACGATATTGTTGAAGAATGGCTGACACAGGTATATGTAGGCCGAGTTAGTAACCGTCCATGCGTGCCATCCAGGCTGACAACCCGTGCGCTTGAGGTCGTATGTAACCGGTAGGAAGCTGTTCAGCCTGTTGGCGATCTTCCCGAAGTTCGTGGTGACCGTTTCTTTGTACGAGGGGAGGAATGGTATCGGCTTCAGATTCGCGCCGAACCACCTCTTATAGAGGTACGAGGTGTCGGCGTACAGCAGTTTGTCACGTGCCTTGCCTGACAACCATTCTGCAAACATGTGGGCGCTTTGCGTGTGATCGCGCTCAGTTTGGCTGCCGCCAACGAAAATAATCGGCGCATAACGAGCTTGTGCTTCCTCTGGCGGCTCCGGTTTATGAAGAAGCCGCGTTGCCTGACCGATCGTCATTCGCGGCGGATCGCCGGCTTCGACCGTGAAAGTCACGCTGGTTTCAGGGAGACGAAGAGGTTCCAGAGACTCGATGCTGCGCGACCGCGGAGTGGTTCCGGCGTAGACATCGTGCAGCGTTGCGTCTAGCGTCACCGTGTACTCGCCGGGGACCTGCACCGGATAGAGACGAGAGATGTCAACGTCGACTGAAGTCGACTCGCCGGGGTTCAAGGTGATGTACACACTCTCCGGGGGTGCGCCGTACCGGGGCAACTTTCCGTCGTAGTCGAGCTCGACCTCGCCCCGCGTTACTCGGAGGAAGTCAAGGGCCTCCCCTTCTATCGGTAGTTCCCACGACATCAGGCTATAGGCCTCGGATCCCCTATTGCGGATCTCGAAGGTCACCAAGATCTGGTCGCCAAGGCGGTACCTGGGGCGGGGTCGGAGAGTACATTCGAAGGTTTGACTTTCCATCACGGTCCCCCAAAGCAGGGCGATACAAGGACCCATCGGTGCTTAAAACAACCAGGAATGACGAGCCATCTTCATTGTTTCTCCGCGTCCGCTCGTACGCCACTCGAGTGCAAGCAGCCAGTACGGTGAGCAACAATTTAATATTGAGCTTTTCCAGCGTGGCCGCTGATCGGGTGACGACGGCTAGGCCCGCAACGCACGAGGATCCCATGCCGTTGAGTTTCGGTGTTCGAAGTCACAACTCATCGGCGCAGGAACGTCGTTGGTTCCCTATCCTGCCGCACTCCATCTGCCCCATGCCCTGGTCGAGTGGGTCACCATGCGCATCGCCACCCCGCGAGGGTGCCCGGCGTTGCAAGCTCTCGCTGCACCAGCGTGCGCTGGTCGCCCATCATGCTGCACGCGAACGGAACGTGTGCCGAGTCGGTCGTAGAAGATCCGGAGCGAGCCGATGGAACGAACCCGGCTCCCGCCGCCGTCGTATTCCAGCTCGTAAGGCCCAAGACGCAGCAGACGACTCCAGCACGCCGAGCGCTGCCGCAGGCCGTTCGCAAAGTTCGGTTGGAAGCACGAGCAGCCTGGTCCTGCAGTGTCATCGCTCTCCAGCAGCCGGAGCAACACCCGAGCTACCCAAGGGCGGCAGCCGAGCAGCGATCCCTGCAACCGGCACGCACCGTGCAGCAAAGCAGCAGCGCCCGGACCGACGAGATCCGGCGCGCTGCGGGGTTCTCGGGACCCTACGCCTCAACGTAGGCGACGATCGTGATCGACCCCAGGGCGGTCACGTAGTAGATCACCCGCACGCCGTCGATTTCGTCGACGTAGTCGCGCAGCAGAGTGCCGGGCACCTCGGTGCCGAGCTCCGGGTTGACGCTGATCGCGACGATCGCGCGGTCTAGGCGGTGAGTCTCGCTGGCGGTGAGCTTGGCCAGCTGGGTGAGCGCGGGCTCCACGAGGATGACGCGAGAGCGCCGCGCGCCGTGCTCAGGCGACACGGGGCTCCCCGTCGGCGAGGCGGGCGAGGTGGGAGTCGCGGGCGACCTCCCACGGCACGCCGGCCTCGGGCGAGGGGTATCCGTTCTCCGCGATGTCCTCCAGGACGGAGGCGAGGACGTCGACTTTGGCCCGCTGGTCAGCCGCGTACTTGCGGACCGATTCGGCGGCGGATTCGTCGAGCGGCTGGCGGTCGGGCGCGGCGGCCGGCTCCTGGCTCATCAAGGGCTCCCGGGGCGTCATCTAGCGTGTCTCCTCACGGTATCGCCCGGTCGCGCTGCCGGCCCCCTTTACGGACAAGACCCGCCTGCACGACACAGCTGAGCAGAGACCAGGTCGCCCCAGCCACCTGGGAAACAGGAGGGTGACGACACAGCTCCCCGGACCCGGCTCTGGTGCACGCCGCGGGCGGACCCAGGATTCAGGATCCAGCTGGACGCAGGTTCGTACGGTGAGCTGGGTCTCACCGGGCGGGGCCGGCTGTGTGGACGCGCAGGCGTCAGGCGGGGTCCGCCCGGAAGGCGGGCTGGCCCCCTCGCGGCCAAACGAGGGGGCCATCACTGCCGTGGTCTTCCGGACAAGAAGGACACGACGGGTGCCGACGAGGCAGCACCCCACGACGCCTTGTGCGGCGTCGCCTCCTATTGACCGTCGTTCGGAGCGTGAACGCAAGGGCAGATTCGGAACATTGCGGTAAAGGGCCTCTGAACTGCCCGAATGCTAACTAGCAGTGATCACTGCCTGACATGGACCGCATACAGGACTACCGGGGCATCTGAACAGTCCGCATCATTTTTCTGGACGACCCGCTCAGGAGGGCCAACTTCCGCAACGGCCAAGGCCAAGGCCGGGGTCAACCACCTTCCGGACAAGTACACGCCAGGACCCACGACGGAGGACGCCGTGACGCCCCGTACCCAGCTCATACTCGCCATCGCCGCGCTGTGCACGTTCACCGGCCTCGCCATCACCATGCTCTGCCTCGGTCAGCCGGCCAACGCCATCGCCGGCCTCATCCTGGCGATCGTGCTGGGCGTGACGCAGCTGATCCAGGCCCTCAACGGCCTGAACAGCGACCGCGACTCCCGCCGCCCGGAGGCGACGCCGCCTGCCAGGGTCGCCCTGGCGCCGCTGGAGTCCGCCGAGGTCGACGCCCCGGACACCATCAACGGCGCAACCGGTGCTGCAGCCGACAACGATGACGAGAGGCCAGCCGCATGACGATCGCCGACGCCTTGACCATCGGGCTACCCAAGCGCCGCGGACGCCGGCTGAGCCCCATCTGCGAGGAAGCGACTGCAGAACACCGAGAATGGCTCGTGCCGCTGCGGGAGGCATATATCGAAAGCGGGCTCAGCTACCGGAAGTTGAAGGGCCTCGCGCTCACCAGTGAAGCCCAGTTGTCGCGGCTGCTGACCGGCGCGAAGGACTACCCCGACCTCGTGCGCGTCCTCGATGTCCACACCGCCCTGTCCACGGTGGTGGAGCCTGCCCACCCCAGAGACTGGTACCAGAAGACCTGGGAGGCGGGGGCATGGGCAGCCAAGCGCCCGGAGGAGTGGATCAAGGACTGCATCGTCCGAGTCTCCAAATCCCCGGACGGCGACGGGGACACGCCCGGCACTCGGTCCGGGTCTAAGTCCCCGTTCGCTCGCTTCCCCCGCGCAGTCAGCTGTCTGGCCGGCATGGTCACGACCGCCCTGCTGGCCTCCGTGCTACAGCTCTTCGGGGTGGAACTGCCGGGCGCATCCTCACCGGCCGCTCCGGACTACACGGCGTGCAGCAGTCAGTACGTGAGCTGCATGGTCGATCCAGGGACTGAGTCGCTGATCAAGCCCGTTCCGGTGCCAGTCGTAGACAGCCGAATCTATGTGACGTATCCGGACCCAGCGTCCTCCGTGGAGACGTCAGCCCTCGTCAAGGTGTGGCTGCGCCAGGATGCGCCCGTGTACGACAGCCGCCGCGAGCTCAGGAGGATCGGGTCCCAAGCCCTGTACGTAGGTGCTGGAAGCACGGTGTACGTTCGGTGCACGGACGAGAAGGACTTCCTCGTCCTCTACGGCGGCGAGGGAGACCGGCTCCGGGCGGAGGCCGTCCGCCGCTTCACGGAGCAGCTGAGTGGCCAGCGTTGGCCATTGAGCACCGACCCAGCAAAGTGCTCGGACGACGTTGGTTGACCCGACGCTCAGCACGACGAGGCTCGTCGACCCTCCGGTCGGCGGGCCCCGCTCGATGCCCTCGGTCGGCGAGCCAGGCTAGGAAGGCGCTGGCCTGGACTGGGCGGGAGCCGCGTCAAAATCCTTCGCCTCGGGCCCCTACGCCAAGGTACCCGTTCGGGGTCTGCCCGGCAGACCGGACAGACCCGAACGGCCCGGCGTCAACTCACGGAGTTGTGCGACCCCACGTCAGCCGGAGCAGGGGGTGTCGATCGTCCCCTCGCCGGAGATGTTCCTGCCGTAGATCCAGCCGTACGGTGCCGCGCCCCCGGTGCTGACGTAGTACCACTTGTTCCCCGCCGAGTTCTCGTACCAGCACCAGCCGCCGAGTCGCTGGCCCACGTAGAGCGAGCCGCCGTTGGCGCCACAGGAGGAGCTCGGACCGCTCCTGAGCCAGATGGACGTCGTCACGGTGGCGCCCCCATAGCCGTTGCTCTCAGGATCCCAACCGCATTCGGCCAGGGCGCCGGCGGGGGCGTTCGACGGCGTGAAGTTCGGTGCTTCGTTCGCCACGCTCGCGGATGTGTTCGGCGATGCCGCATGGGTGGGCGCGACTATCGAGCCAAGAGCAAGCATGCTGCCGAGAGCAGCAGTCACGAAAGTATGCCGTGCACGCATGGGCGGGCTCCCTCATGTCTGGATTCCAGTTCAGGTCCAGCCCGCTGCGTTGCGAGCTATTCATCAACGCAGCGGGCCGCGCCATGGCGACCGTTTGGCCAGCCAGGCACCACGCAGCCTGCTGACCATCGGCAGGCTGAAGCAACGAGAACCGGCTGTCCCGGACAGTCGTCGGCTGTCCGGGCTGGTCCGGGCCTTGTCCGGATCGTGTCCCGGACAGAGCTGCCGCAGATAATTCCGGATATACCGCGGCAGCCGCCAAGCTCCTGCAGCAGGTTGGAAAGAGCCACTGAGTCCCCGCAGTCCGTCCCGCAGGGTGACCGGATGCATCGGCTGATTCGCACGGCGGCCCGGGAAGAGCCAACGGGATTCGAACATTGAGCTCTCCGGGCACATGGTGATCGGCCGGAGGCGGCGTCATATCCCAGGGCCGCGACGTGCCCGCGAACTGGGGGCGATGGCCTCCCACCGCTGGCGCAAGGAAGCGCCGGAGGCAGGGAGCTCCTGGGCCCGCTGTGGCGGCCCTTCCCGGCTCAGCTCCACTACGGCCCGCACCTCTGTCCTTCGCGCTGACCTGCGAGAATGCGACTCGTGCAGTGATCATCAGCAACCGGGTGCCCAGGTCTCCGAGGAAGGAGGCCGGGCACCCGGTGTGTCAGGCAGGTCGGCGGATCACCAAGACCAGTCGCTGCACACCTCGCTGGGATTGCCTGCGCGCCGCTGCCAGTCCCACCCCTGGCAGGAGCGGAACTTCACGTCGCGGATCTTGTAGCGGGAGTGCTGGTGCGTGCCCCAGTTCGCCTTCGGGGCGTCCTTGTGCTCGCAGTCCATCGAGTTGACGCGGGTTTCGTTAACCCAGGAGCCGTTGACCTTCTTCTGGTAGCTGACCTCGGTCACCGCGCACCAGCCGTCCCCGGCCGCGTCGTTGGCGGCTGTGACGACCTCAACGTCATAGCCGGTGGCCCAGCTGCCATTCTCCCAGCGGACCTGGCCGAGCCCATCGGTCAGCACCGTCCCCCACTCGCCGCCCCCCGTGTTCTGCATGCGGGGGTTTTCCCAGCCGGTATTGCCCGCCCGGTCCTTGTTGTAGGAGATGGTCCAGCTGTCGACCTGGTACCAGTCGTCGGCCGCGCTGGCCGAGGCGGTCAGCCCGACGGTCATGGTCAGGGCGGCGGCCGTGGCCGTCAGGGCGTATATCGGTGTGCGCTTCAAAGTGGTCTCCCTCTCGGCGAGCATGGGTTTTCGCGTGCTCCAGCAGTGCGTGTTCTCCGGCCTTCCGCGTCTTCTCGGCGTTCCGTAACGCACCTCGTGGGCCGGGCCGTCGTGCGAACCACCGTGCCGTTGAGGTCGTCGGGAAACCTTCGGAAAGTCTTGAATCGGGCTGGATCGGCTGATCAGCGGCATGTAGACAACCAGTGATCACGCAGGCGCAGGGGGAGGGAGCGCACAGTGGCGGTCCGGTTCGGCATGCTGGGCACCATCGAGGCGTGGTGGGACGGCGCGCCGATTGACGTGGGGCATGCCCGGCAGCGCAGGGTGCTCGGGGCCCTTCTCACGGATGCCGGGCTGGTGGTGCCAGCCGACTCCCTGCTGGACCGGGTGTGGGGCGAGGCCGTGCCGAGGCGGGGTCGCGAGGTGCTCTACGGGTACGTCTCCCGGCTGCGACGGGCCTTGGCCGTGCCGGGGCTGGGCATCGAGCGGGAACAGGGCGGCTACCGCTTGGTGGTGGCGGCGGAGGCCGTGGACGTACACCGTTTCCGCAGTCTGGCGGACCGAGCCCGCAAGACGCACCCGGACGAGCAGGCCGTCGCGTTGTGGGAGTCGGCGCTGGGGTTGTGGCGGGGAGAGGCATTCACGGGCGTCGACACCCCGTGGTTCAATACGCAGCGCGATCTGCTCGACGCGGAGCGCCTGGCTGCGCAGTTGGATCTGGCCGACACCCGGCTGCGTCTGGGGCAGCACCGGCGTGTGGCGAGCGAGCTCTCCGCACTGCTGGAAGCACATCCGCTGGACGAACGACTGACCGGCCAGATGGTCTTAGCCCTGTATCGCAGCGGCCGCTCCGCCCATGCGCTTGATGCCTACCATCGCACCCGGAAGCGGCTGGCCGAAGAACTCGGTCTGGATCCCGGGCCCGTGTTGCAGCGGCTTCACCAGGACATCCTCACCGCCAACGCGCGGCTCGCGCCCGCCCCTACGGACGTACGGCAAGCAGAACCGGCGGGAGGAAAGCCCCGCTCCGTGAAGCGCCCGCAGGCCCTGGTAGGACGCGACGAAGAGATCTCCGTGCTGCGTGCCGTGCTCGATCACCGGGACACGCGGACCCCGCGGGTGGTGGAAGTCGTCGGGGAGCCCGGCATCGGCAAGACCGGACTCCTCGCCGAGTTCAGCGCGCTCGCGGAGAGCCGTGGTGCGCTGGTGCTGGCCGGCCGGGGCGCCGAGACCAGAGAGATACCCTACGGTCTCCTCCTCGACGCCCTGGACGACGCCGACGCCTTGGACGTGGTGCGCGACCTGCGGAAGGCGTTGTACGCCATGACGGCCGACCCGCTCACGGCCGGGCGGGACGCGCTGCCCGCCGAGCGCTTCCGGGTACACAAGGCCGTACGGGAGACGCTGGAGGAAGCGCACAACGGCTTTGGGCTGGCCTTGGTCCTGGACGATGTGCACTGGGCCGACGAGAGCAGCGTCGAACTCATCGAGTACCTCGTGCGGCATCCTCCGCGGGAAGCGGTGACTCTCGTGCTCGCCCACCGCCCCCGGCAGACCTCGCCCAAGCTGGCCTCGGCGCTGGCCAAGGCAGATGCCGTAAACCGTCTGACCAGGCTCGAACTCGGGCCGCTGTCGCTGCCCGCCGTCGCCGAACTGTGTGGTCCGCAGGTCAGCCGACGGCAGATCAGCCGGCTGTTCGAGGCCACCGCGGGAAACCCGTTCTATGTGCGGGCGCTGCTCCAGCGAACGGGCGACGGACAAGAGCCGGATGATCGTCTGCCGCTCACCGTGCGCGCCACGCTCCTCGACGAATTATCCGACCTGTCCGAGGAAGCACGCGTCGTCGCGCAAGCGGCCGCCATCCTCGACGATCCGTTCGACACAGAGATGACGGCCGTGGTGGCCCAAGTGGGCCACGCCGACGTGCTCACGGCCCTGGACGAACTGACCCGCCGCGATCTGACCCGCCCCCGGGGCACCGCCAGACAGTTCGAGTTCCGCCATCCTCTGGTGCGCACCGCCGTGTACGACGGCATGGGGGCTGGCTGGCGGCTCGCCGCCCACGCCCGCGCCGCGGACGGCCTCGCCCGGCGTGGAGCACCACCGGTCGTCCGGGCGCCGCACGTGGTGCGCTCGGCACATGCTGGGGACGAACAGGCCATCGCGCTGCTCACCCGGGCCGCCGACGACCTGCTGGCCGACGCCCCTGCGACCAGCGCGCACTGGACCCATGAGGCTCTGCGGCTGCTCCGCGCCGACGACCCGCGCCGACCGCTGTTGCAGGTGAAGGAGGCGACGGCGCTGGGCACGGCCGGACGCCTCCGCCAGAGCCGCGACGTGCTGCGCAAACTCACCGACTCGGTGCTCGTCGACCGGCACCCACAGCGAACCCATGCGGTCGTCTCCCTGGCGGTGATGGAACGACTCCTGGGCAGGTTCGACGCGGCGACCGCCGTTCTGCGCCGAGAACTCGCCCGCAACACCGGGCTCTCACCGGCGCAAACCACCACGCTGAAGATCCAGATCGGCGCCGCCGAGCTGCGCAGCGGCCACTTCGCCGAAGCAGTCGCATGGGGCGACGGCGCCCTGCGCACCGCCCTGAGCGCCGACGACGCCGTGCAAGTGGCGGGCGTCCGTGCGCTGCTGGCGCTCGCCCACACCTCCACCGGGGAGACGATCGAGGCAGCGAGCTGCCTCGATGCCGCAGTGGAGGTACTCGACGACTGCGAGGACCGGCTTCTCCTGGCGCATCTTGACGCGTTCATGCTGGTCGGGTGGACGGAACTATTGCAGCGCCGGCACCGGGCCGCCCTCCGCCACCTCGACCGCGGGCTGACCCTGGCCCGTCGCACAGGCCAGAACTACCTGCTGCCCGAACTGCTCACCGTGACGGCCTTCGCGCACCTGGGGCTGGGTGACCTCGATGAGGCAACCGCGCATGCCGACGACGCCCTGGAGGCGGCCCTGTTGCTCGGCACCAGCGAGCCCCGTGCCATGGCGACGGCGGTGGAGGCCGCGGTCCTCCTGTGGCGGGGACACTTCCCAGCCGCGCACAAGATCTGCGAGGAAGCGGTCGCAGCCCGCCCGGGGTCGCCGCCGACGCAGGGGGTAGTGGTCGTTGGGATGCTCGCCCAGGCCCAGCTGCTGTGCGGAGATCCTGCAGGGTGTGTCCGCACCCTGCTCGACGGCGGAGGCGGCTCTGAACTGCCCCGGTTCGAGGCGACGGAACGGCCGCTGTGGTTTCGTACCCTGGCCCAGGCCGAACTCGCCCGGGGCGACACCGAAACCGCGAAGACATGGGTCGACCACGCTCGCCGTGTCGTGACCCCTGGCATGCCCGAGGCCGTGCACGCTCTCGTGCTGCTGGGCCAGGCGGAATTAGCCCTGGCTCAAAATGACCCGGACACGGCGCGGATGGCTGCGCACGCAGGGGCGGTAGCCTTCAGCGAGGCCGAGATGCCGCTCTACGAGGCCTCGGCCCGCACCGTGGCTGCAACCGCCCTGGCCATGCTGGGCGATCACGCCGCCAGCATCGAGGAAGAAGCACGCGCGCATACGTTGTTCGGCGCCTGTCAGGGACAGTCATGACACTCATGCACCGCCCCCTCGCCCCGATATCCGCCGCCGTCACGCCTGTGGATGCGCAGGTCGTAACGAGTGTCCCACCTTTCAATGCATAGGTCTCCTTTGGTCGTTCGCAGCTCCGGAGGGCCCAAGGGCTCCCACACACCGCTGATGCACAGCTCGCCAGCGCGGTGACCGCCGGCGTTCTCCGGGACCACGTTCTGCGTCGACGTCTCAGCGCGGTCCCGAGACGGGCCTGGGTGATGCCGGAGGCCTCGCGCTGCTGGAGGAGGGAGCTGCGCCCCTCCTCCAGCAGCGCGTCGACCGACGCGAACAGATTTCCTCGGGATGCCATGCGCGTTCATGATCGCCTGTACGGGCCTGTGAGTGCCGATCACCTCCCGCCCGGGCGTGGAGTCGTACGGGCGGGTGATCGGCACCCTGAGGGCTCCTGAGGGGCGCTCAGGAGCCTCACGGCGGCTGACTAGAGGGCCGGTTCTTCCGCGCCGGACATGTCGCGCAGGCGGCTGTAGTGGAACTGGTGGGCCACGGTCACGCTGGCCGTGGGCCCGTTGCGGTGCTTGGCCACGATGAGATCGGTTTCCCCTGCGCGCCCGGACTCGGGCTCGTAGTAGTCCTCGCGGTGCAGCAGGATGATCGAGTCGGCATCCTGCTCCAGGGCGCCGGAGTCGCGCAGGTCGCTCACCGCCGGCCGCTTGTCCTGACGCTGCTCCGGCCCGCGGTTCAGCTGTGCCAAGGCGATGATCACGGCGCCGGTGTCGGAAGCCAGGATCTTCAGTTCGCGGCTGATCTCGGTGACGCGCTCGTAGGGCGACTGCCGCGCGTTGCGCTGGTCGGTCTGCATCAGCTGCAGGTAGTCCACGACCACCAGCGGCGCGCGGCCGGTCTCTCGGATGACGGTCTTGATCCGGGAGCGGATCCGGGCCGGGCTGACGCGGGCGCTGTAGTCCATCCACAGCGGCAGCTCCCGCAGTTCCGGGGTGTAGCGGTCGAGCCGGTCCCAGTCGTCCTGAGTCAGGCTGTCGACACCGTCACGGATGTGATGGAACGCCACCCGGGCCCTGGCCGACAGGATCCTGTTGCTGACCTCCGCACGGCCCATCTCCAGGCTGTGCACCAGCGTGGGGCCTCCCTTGCGGGCGTTGGCGGTGGCCACGCCGAGCGCGAACGCCGACTTGCCCATGGCCGGGCGTGCGGCCACCAGGATCATCTGGCCGGGCATCAGCTTCATCAGGTCGTCCAGGTCGGTGAACCCGGTGACGGCAGACGGCGGGACGGACACGGCCAGGCTGTCCAAGTGCGCGTCCAGGTGGTCCCCGAACCGGCCGAAGGTGTCGTCGTCCTGGTCGTCGGCGCTGAGGTACTCCAGCTCCGCCTGGTGGGCGGCGATCGTGTCCGACACCGAGAGCGGGTCCGCCTGCCGGGCGCCCTGCATGCCGCGCACCAGCGCTTCCCGGTAACGGCGCACCTGGGCGTAGCCATGCACGAGGTCGGCGTAGTGGCCGGCCTCGGCCGGAGAGCAGGCGTCGCTGGCGATCTGGGAGAGACCGGCCGGGCCGCCGACCCGCTCGAGGTTGCCGGTGCTGCGCAGCTCCGCCTCCACCGCGGGCACGCCCGTGGGGCGGTCGTGCCCATGCAGACGCACCACCGCCGACCACACCAGCTGGTGCGCGGGCTCGTACCAGTCGCCCTCACGCACCGCCCCGGCTACATCGGCCACCGGGTCGTAGGCCGGGGTGGCCATCAGGCAGGCGCCCAGTGCACGGCGCTCCGCGTCCACGGAAACGTCCTGCTCCTGGTCCAGGGTCTGCGTGGTCACTTGGCCGCCTCCACTTCGCCGCAGGTGACGCCGGGGTGCGTGCAGCGGCGCTGCGGGCCGCTGTCGTCGTCATCCAGGAGCCAGCCGTACTCATCGCACGCCGGGCAGGCCTCGATGACGCTGCGCGCAGTCGCAGGCCGCGAGTTGCCGCCCTGAGCGGGAGTGGGAGCGGGCTGCGGGCGCACCAGGGCGTAGCGGCGCAGGTCCCGCACCCACCCGGGCAGGCACTTGGTCCAGGACGCCGCACCACCGGTGTTCTTCAGCACCTCCGCTTCGAGCAGCGCGAGGTACCGGGCATCGGCATCCGTCAGAGACGGCCAGCCCTGCTCTCGCATCGTGCGCAGCAGCTTCGGTGCGCAGCTACGTGCCGTGGCCGCACCCGCCTGCCACCGCTGCATCTGCTGAAGGAAGTCGGCAGCCTCAGTGATCTCCTCTGGAGAGAACTCCGGCCCCTCCTCCCGCTGTGACGGGAGCGAACCCGTGGGGCGCGAAGGAGGGGTAGGGGAGGAGGAATCCTCCTCCTCCGGGGGGTGTGGGGGGTGAAGCTCATTGGTACCACGTGGTTTGACCTGCGGTTTTGCACCATTGACCACATGTGGTGACTCGCCACGTGTGGTCAATGGTGGCATGTGGTCTGAGCTGGGCTTTTCATCAATGGCCACATGTGGTGATTGACCATGTGTGGCCATTGATGGCATGTGGTCTGAGCTGCGGTAATCGTTCGGAGCGGGGATCCACGATCCGGTCTCGGGCTGGTCGGTCCGGCGCTGCGAGACGACGTACTGGATGCCGACAGCCTTGCCTCCCTCGCCCCGGAGCCGGTGGCTCTGGACGTAGCCGGCCTCGCGCAGCAGGCCGAGTTCCCGGCGCACGACGTTCGCGCCGATCGGCTTGCCGTTGGCGCCCTTCCATCCGAGCTGCTCCAGCCACGCCACCAGGAACGGGACATCGAAAGCTTGGTTGGGCGGCAGGAACCACAGCGCCTGGGCGAAGGCGATCGTGAGCGGCTGCCAGCCATGCGCGAAGAACGTCTCTTCGGTGATCGTGACGTGCGGAGCGAATTCCGACTTTTTGGCGTAAGTCGCACGGACCTCAAGGTCCGTGCGACCGTCATTCTCCAGACGCGGGGCGTCTTCCTTGTGGTGCAACGGTGGTACATCTCCCCAGGTAGGGGAGCCGCGACCAGCAGGTGTGACCTAGCAGGTTGCCCGGAGTAGTGGCGTTGCGCAATCTGATGCGCATACTCTGGGTATAGGTGACTGCGCGGGCCTAAGGGCCCACGGGCATCACCCCGGCGAGGTCACCTCACCGGACACGACTCAAAGCTTTGTCAGGGTGCTGAGTCGGACTTGAGAGAGGCTCCGTTGTGGCGACGGGGCCTCTCTGCATTACGGGGCACGGATTCGCATGGTCTCCTCACCCTCCGACATGAGGGTCTTTGCCGCTTCGATCAGCTTCAAGAGCGTTCCTTGGGTGCGTACCGGATCAGCACAACATCGCCGATGGGACGGACTTCGAGCACCCGCATACGCGCAGTGGATCCGCCCGGGAAGTCGGCAGTGCCCAAGAAACGAGCTGCTTCCGGCTGGCCCACGAGCAGAGGGGCGATGGCGAGGTGAACCTCATCGGCAAGATCATGCGCCATGAGCTGCGTGTGAATGGTTCCGCCGCCTTCCACCATGAGCCGCTCGACACCCCGGCGCCCAAGCTCATCGAGGACCAGGCCCCAGTCCAGCTCGGGACCAACGCTCACAACATCGGCCAGGCTGCCCAGGGTGGCGCGCACCTTCTCTACCGCGCCGTCCACCGTTATGACCAGCTTCTCGCCCCCGAAGTGCCAGAACTTCAAGTCGGCGGACAGGTCACCGCTCGCTGTGATGGTGACCTTCAGCGGATAGGCCGGCTTGCCGTCGGCGACGCGCTTCGAGCGCCGCTCCTCGCTATTAACCAGAAGGCGAGGGTTGTCCAGACGCATGGTGTTTGCGCCGATCAGAATGGCGTCGGACTCAGCGCGGACCTGGTCGACGCGGTCGAAGTCGTCCGCGTTGGACAGCCGCAGCCGGTCGGGGCTGGTGTCGTCCAGGTACCCGTCGACCGACATGGCGGCGGAGAGAATGACGTATGGACGCGTGGTCATGAGTGTTTGTATCCGTTTCTCTCAGGCTTCGTGGGCGAGGACGAGGTCGAAGTTCTCACGGAAGTCGGCCACCTCAGGCTGGCGCTGCCACGGGACCAGCGCCTTGTCGAGACGGATGAGCTCGCGCATGATCCGACCGGATCCGGTGTCGTTCGCGACCGTCAGGGCCTGGAGGCCCACAGCGGCGGCCTGCTCGGGCGCATCGGCACCAGCGTGAGCGATCGCCGCGCGGGCTAGGTACACGCCCCGGTCCCGGTGGTAGCCCTCCGGCAGCGCGTCGATGGCGTTGGTGAAGACTTCTGCGGCCTGGGCGTGCTTCCCCAGTACCTCCAGGCCCTGAGCGCGGTGAACGTCGACGTACTGCTCGTTCAGCCACACCCCCCACGGGGTTGTGTCACTGGAGACGCGGTCGAGCGCGTTGCGGACGTCCTCGATCGCGCGTTCGCTGTCGGTATCTGCACCCCGAAGAGCGTGACCGTACGACTCGTACGTGCGGGCTACTGCGGCGAGACGGCTGCGCGGTCGGGCCATGCGCTGCGCAGCCTCGGCCAAATCGACAACATCGACCAGGTCGCGCTTCTCGCCAGCGAGCTGGGCCTTGCGAGCCATGACGTAGGAGGTCAGGTCACCGTCGCCGACGGTGTGGCTCCATTGGAAGGCCCGGTCGAGCCAGAACTCCGCGCTGTCGAAATCGCCCAGGTCCTGATAGAGCCAGCTGGCGAACTCGGCGTACTGGGTCTGGAGCTCCATCAGGGAATTACGGTCACCGCCCTTGGCATCGCGGCGGAGATCTTTGATGACGTCGATGAGCTCACGCACGGACCGCACGGCATCTCGTGGTCCCAGTAGATTGTCGTTGTCGATCAGCAGTCGGCGAGCACGCCGGAGATACTCGATAGGCGTACCGCTGTACGCGGCTGCAGCCCGTGCTGGTCGTGCCAGTCCCGGCACTGCACCTGAGTCTGCGGCCGCCGGCGTACTCGCACCAAGTGCGGCCGCCGCACCGAGTCCCACCCCACCCCGCAGCATCGCGCGTCGATCCAGCGCCACGAAAACCACCGATCCATCTCGTAGACGAGCAGGGACATAGGTCCCCTCATGATCAGACGCTGCCTGCTGGGAAGCGGCGTTGGCCAGCCCGATCGACGCATTGGATACACGGGGAGCCGAAACGGATACACGGCTGCGCGCGGACACATCCCCACTGGCGCGCTCCCACAAGTCGACCAGGACACCGCCTGCGTTGAGCTTCGAATCGACGAGCGCGACTTCCTGACGGTGCTTCGGGAACCGTGAGCCGTCCTCCCATTTCTGCAGCTTGCCGTGCGACATGAAGGTCCGCTTCGCCAGTTCGCGCAGGGAGTAGCGCCGGGCGTTCCGGAACTCTCGAAGCGTGTAGCCGAAGCGGTGCTGGGTTGGCTGATCCGGCGTCAACACCTTTAGCCGCTGGCTCACTTGCTGCCCCTTCCATGTCTCCACTTGGTGTATCCGGCGGCTGGATACACGGTTGATCTAGAACTTTCGCGGCGCTCGGGCTTACAACTTTGTTAACGGGATCGAGCCCAGGGAGGGATGAACATGCAAAACGTGACGCAGGGGAGGGTGTCAGGCGCTACATCCCTTCTCGATCTTCGCGAGGCGTGCGGCCAGGTCGGCGACCTGTTCTTCAAGTCTCCTGAGGGCACGAGCAGTCGAGTCCTGGGCGGACTCGCTGGCCGTCTCGGTGACGAACGATCCGCGACCCTGATGCGAGTAGATCAGTCTGGCTGCCCGCAGCTCTGTCAGCGCTCGCTGGACGGTGCCCGGTGCAACGCCATACGTGTCGGCCAACTCGCGAGTGCTCGGCAACTTGGACCCGGCTGTCAGCCGGCCTGCACGGATCTTGTCGCGCACGTCCTGAACAATTCGCTGGTATGGCTGCACGGCCTCGTCGCTCATGGCCACATCGTAGGCCGACTCCCTCGACATAGCTAGGTTCCATAGCTTCATCAACGAACCGCTTGACACATCCCCAACTGTATCAGGTAACTTAGCTGTGTCGATTAGGTCGATGGGTCGAACCGGCAGCACTGAGAGTAAGCAAGACCGCAGTAGTCGTCCGCCCTTCGGGGCGGCCGGGGTTGAGAGCTTCATCGAACTCCCCCGGAGCCTGACGGCCGCGACGACTGTGTGCACGTCGCAGCGCTGTGCGCTGTCTGTCCTGCGGGTCGCCGGCCTCGTGCCGTGTAGCCCGGAGGGCGGAGAGAGCATCGCGACGCTTCCCCTGCTGATCCGTGAGGAGTTCAGATGTCTTCCACTCTTGAGCGCACTGCCCGCCCCCGCCGGAGTCGGACCCGCTCCCGCAACATCAACGCTCGCCCGGCGCTCGCCGTCTCCACCCTCAAGCCTCACCAGTACGACCTGCGTCCGGCCTGCGCGTCGCTGATCTGCCCCGACTGCGAGACGTGGGTGCCGATCACCGGCATTCAGTCCAAGACGCCCAAGTTGGTGCCGCATGACACGGGCCTGGCGGGCAAGGACGCGGCTGTCCGCTGCGGACTGGGCAGCAATCGCCTGGTCACCGTCGACGTCACGGCCAGGACGTGGGAGGAGCGCCTGGTGGACGGTCACGCGGAGACCGTGCACCGCCGCCGGACCACCGTGCGGCGCAAGCCGAAGGTGCAGTCGGCCCCGGCCGTCGTCCAGATCGCCGCGCAGAAGCAGATGCCGACGAAGGACTCGGGCGACGGTCGGGCGCCGTGGCGGCAGCGGAAGGAGGCCTGGGCGGCGACCGAGTCGGCCGTCCACGAGACCGACACCCGGCGCGGGCAGCTGCCCGACGGTGACGCGCCGCTGGGCGCGCCGCCGGTGCCGCTCAAGACGTTCCACCCCAAGCGCTCCGAGCGCTGACCAGCTCCGCGAACGGCATCTCACGACCACGGCCGCCTCTTCAGCAGCCCTGCGCTGCCCGTCGTGCACCGCCCCGCCCTGTGGTGGAGCCGGTGGTCGGCGGAGTGCGCAGGACGCATTCCCAAGCTCCGTGACAAGGAAGGACGACATGGCAGACGAATTCGAGGCAGCGATGACCTGGGCTGAGAGGAAGCAGGCAGAGCTGGACGAGATGCACAGGACGTATGAGGCGCTGGACCAGGCCGAATACGAGGAGTTCATGGCCGAGATGGACGCCCGCGATGCCGAACGTGGCCAGCGGAACTGAGTTCGTGCAGCCTGTGCTGCCCGCCGCCTACCGCTTCCCCCTCGCTTCCTTGAGGGCCGGATCGGTGGGCGGCGGAGTGCGCAGGGCGCACTTCCTTCCCTTCTACGTCAGGAGACCTGCATGCCCCGGGACGCTCTGCAGGGCAGCAGCCTGCGGGGTGTGATCGAGATCGAGTACGTCTGATCTCCGCAGCCTGTGCTGCCCGTCGTCGACCGGGCTCGCTTCACGCGGGCCCGGTGGTCGGCGGAGTGCGCAGGACGCACTCGCGCGACGAGCCCCCAGGAGTGCGTTCCTGGGGGCTCTTGTCGCAGGTCACCCTTCGCGAGAGGACGACCCAACTTGCCCAGCATGACACCGGTCCCGCACGAGCGGACTCCAGACCGACCCACCCCGGCCCGGCCCCACCCACAGCGCACCGCGCAGCACGACGATCTCGCCCCCGCCCACCTTGCCCGACCGGATCGGAGCCGCAGCGTGATCCCCACCGTCATCAGCCTGCCCCGCAACCAGGACGAAGTCGGACCCCGCGGCCCCGGCGCCATCTACCAGAACGTCGACGGCCGGTTCGAGGTCCTGGCGCTCATCACCGACCCGCGCGAGGCCGCGAAGCTGCTGCGCCGCGACAGCGCACGATGGGCGCTCATCGTCCGCGACACCCTGCGCCCCGACGGCCAGCCCTTCGCGGTCGGCTCGGTGTGGACGACCTCGGACTACCTCATCCGCCCCGCCAAGACGACCGCGCCCGCGTTCACGTGGGCGCCGGCCGCCTGACGATCCGCCACGGTCCCTCTCCCACCCCACCAGAGCGTCGGGGGTGGGAGACGGGCCGTGGCTGGCCGTCCGGCCAGCCACACGGTGACAGCCCCGGAAGGTGAGAGCTCCGGGGCTGTCTGGTCAACGGACAACGGAGGTCCCCTTGACCACGACGATCATGACACGGCCCCGCGCAGGGTTAACAGCCCTTGACGCGACCGCCGCGCACCACCAGCTCGAGGAGCTGCTGACGCGCATGGTGCGCGAAGGCGATGCCCGGGTCGAGCCCGGCCAGCGCGCGCGGCGCACGGTGCAGGAGATGATGCCCGGCTACGAGCGGCAGCCGGTGCTGACGCTGTACCGGCCGGTGATGGACAACGACGCGTGCCCGCTGTGCGGGCGCTGGTCGTGCGACCCGAGCAACTGCCCGCCCTCCTCGGCCGCCCCGGCGCCGGCCGCGATGGGCAGCGGCAACCAGTGCTCGAAGTGCGGCGGGTGGTTCGGCGTCACCGCCCGGTGGCCCGCCCCGGCCACGGCCTGGACCTGCGACGCCTGCCAGGCCCTCGGGATTTGATGCCGCACCTCATACAAGCGGCCCGGGCAGCACAGCAGCGCGCCGCCCGGGCCGCCCTCGCGGTCGGCTCCCACCACCCTCTCGCCCGCGTGCTGCTCGCGGCCGCCGCGATGGCAGCCACAGCCGCCTGGGAGGCAGGACACCGCGTCGCCGACCTTCACCCGTCCAACCAGCACCACGAAGAAGGCTCCCCACGTGCCTGACAACTTGTACGAGCGCCACCAAGCCGCGCACCGCGCCCACCAGACGCACGCCACGGCCTGCTCCACCTGCACCGACCGCGCCCGCTGCCCCGAGGGCACGCGGCTGTGGGAGTCGTTCGAGCGGCTCCAGGACGTCTACCTCCAGCGCAAGCGCCCCGCTGAGCCACCCCGCTCAACCGACATCGCCACCTCTGTCGGTTGCCTGACCCGCCCGGCCCCACTGCGTGTTGCTCACGCGGTGGGGCCGGGCGCGGTCCAGGGGAGCCGGACAGCGGCCACCCAGTTCCGTCCGAACGGAGACCCCATGGCCAGCACCATCCCGTTACGCACGCCCCTGGACGAATCCGAGCTGGCGCACCCGGTGCCGGCCGCCGCTTCGAAGCACGGCGGCGATGCGGCCGGGCGCGGCGAGCGCACCGGATCCTCCGTCCCCGATCAAGGAGTCGGCATGTCCCTCGGCAGCACCACCACCATCACGGCCGACGAGCACCGGCAGATCTTCGAACGGCTCGAGCCGCACCTGCCGCCGTACCTGCGGAAGGTCGACCCCAATCCCTCCGGCTGGGGCCTGCGCTTCGAGTTCGCCCCGTTCACCGGCCGGGAGGAAGCGCCCGCCGTACCCCGCTCCTTCTACGACGACCCGCGACTGACGTACGTCTCGAAGACGGAGAACCCGGTCGAGCACCGGCTGCGCAAGGCGGCCGACCACATCCTGAGCGACCTGTACGACCAGGCGTGCGAGGAGTGGAAGGACGCCGCCTACGTCGCCGACCTGCGCCAGGTCGTCAAGGACGCCCCCGACCGCTGGAAGACGTACGAGCGGGAGCTGAAGGCGCTTCAGTCGGCGTACGACTACCTACGTACCCCCCAGGCCGGGCCCGAGTGGCCGGCCGCCATCTCCCGCCTGGTCGACGCGCAGGAGCGCGCCCTGGCCGCCGCCGTCGCGTTCGACGAGCGCGCGGAGGACATCGCGCGCGTCCACAACAAGCACCTCTACTCCGACCTGGGCCACGCCCAGGCGCTGGCGGAGGCGGGCTACCCCGAGGGCGCGCACTGGCACGTCGGCAGCACCTTCGACGGCTACTACAGCGACGCCCTCAGGGAAGAGGCGGGCCGCCTCATCGAGCAGCAGGAAAGCCACGTCGCCAAGGTCGCCCGCCTCTCCGGCATGGCCCGTAGCTGACCCGCCACCGCACAAGAAGGGAAGGAAACCGAAGCGTGAACACGATCAAGAACATGAGGGGGAAGGCCTCCCCACGCGGGGTGGTGCTCAGCATCCTGAGCATCGTCACCCTGGGCGTCGCCGTCCTGTCGGTGGCCGTGAGCTACCACATTCTCGAACCGCGGTTCGGGGCCTGGGCGGTGCCAACCGTCGGCGCGCTCGACGCCCTGTGGGTCGTCTTCCAGGCGACCGAGATCCTGGCCGGCAACAACCTCAAGCGCGCCCGGCGGGTGCAGTGCGCCGGGCTGGCACTCACGGCCATCAACGCGGCCATCCCGACGACGGACCTGATCCTGTCCGGGACCGGGCAGTTCGACCTGGCCATGGTCCTCACCCCGATCGCCATCGTGGCGACGAAGACCGCGTGGTGGCTCACCCTGCCCTCGCTCGGCCGGAAGGTCTCGGACCAGACGCGGCAGAGCATCGCGGAGAAGCGGCAGACGGTCGCGGACAAGCTCGAGGAGATGGAGGCCGACGCCGCCCATCGCATCGAGCTGCTGGAGCTGGCGACGTCGCTGGAGAAGCGCGTGGCCGAGGCCGAGACGCAGTACCGCAAGTCGGTGCTGGCCACGCAGGAGTCCATGACCAAGGACCTGCACGAGCAGGCGGAGAGCACGCAGAAGACGGTCACGGAGAAGGTGCTGCCCGCCGCTGTGGCGGCGATCCGGCTGCCGGAGCTCGGCTCCTGGACGCCCACGGCGCCTGCCCTGCCCGTCACGGCCGACCGTGACGCCCTGGAAGTAGGCGGCACGGACAGTCACGCAGGTCAGGACGGTGCCGCGTCCCACCGTCACGGCAGCCGTCACGGCGGGCGGGACGCCGACCGTGACGCCGTCGCACTGGCTGACCTCGCGGCCGTCGCGGGCGTGCCCACGCCCGAGGTCGGCGAGCAGCTCACCGACGGGCAGCTCGATGTCGTGCTGCGACACCTGCGCTACCGCGAGGACCCGCCGATGTCCTACCGCCAGGCCGTCGCCACCTTCCGCGAGCAGGGCTACGTCGGCAGCGAGAAGCGCGTGCGCCAGTCCTGGAGCGTGCTGATGGCGAAGGAGGAGACCACCACGGCCGCCGACCCCGCCGGCAAGGCCGAGTCTGTCCAGGACAGCGACAACGACGACGAGTCCGAGGAAGCGGGCGTTTAACCCGTTTCCGGCACCACCAGTGAGGGCCAGCCCGCGGTCGCGGGCTGGCCCTTGCTGCGACTGCCGGAAAGACAACACGCAGTCGACCAGCGCGAGTTCGGCGAGTGATCCGGCGAGCGAACCCCTCGTGTTCGCAGACCCGAGCAGCAGACCCGGCCCCGCGCGCCAGAAAAATCCCCTCGAATCGAAAACGTGTGCGAGTTATGGTCCGCGCCCGTGATCATCACCAGACCTGAAGGAGAAGGGGTGGGAAAGAAGAAACCGCAGGCCAGCGACGACATGGCGGGCCAGGCAGCAGGCGCCATCGGCGGCCTCGCCATCGCCTTCGGCATCCTCGCGGCCATCAAGGACAAGCTCGGCCTGTCCTGGCCGGCCACCGTGCTGCTCACCGCCGGAGCACTGGTCGCCCTCGGATACGGGGCCTGGAAGCTCAGGACCACCGTCGTGCGCCTGGTGGCGGGCGAGATACGGCCAGCTGCGGCGCTGAAACAGGAAGCGCCCGCGGCAGGGCTGGAAGAGCTGCAGACGGACGCTGAGCCCGTTGCAGCACACCCGGAGCTCACGGCGGCGCTGCGCACGGCGAGCGTCATCGGCGGCGACCAGGTGATCCGGGCCGATGAGGTCGCGATCGGCTCGGTGCAGACCGGCGATGTCTACGACTTCCTGGTGCCCAAGGGCCGCACGTACGAGGACGTTGAGAAGCGCCTCGGCACCGTGGCGGGCATGTTCGGGGTCACCCGCCTGCACATGACGCTGGAGCGCAGCCGCGACAACGAACGCCGCGTCAAGCTCCTCAAGCTGCACGAGCCCCCGTTCACCCGGCCCTTCCCGGCCCCGACCCGGCGCGAGATCGAGTCGTTCGCCGGGGTGCCGCTCGGTCATGACGTCACCGGCCAGCTCGCCGGCGTGCCCACGTTCGACAAGGCGTCGCTGCTCGTCGCGGGCATGACCCAGATGGGCAAAACCACGCTGATCAACGGGCTCATCACCTGCCTGCTGATCGCATACGGCGAATTCGAGCTGTATTTGCTCGACGGGAAATTCTGCGGGCTGACCAGGTTCGAGCCGATCGCCACCCGCTACGAATCATCCGACGACCCGGCCGTGTTCTGGGACATGGTCCGGGAACTCAACGCCCGCTCGGACCGCCGATACGCGGAAATTACGGAAGCCATCCGTAACCGTCAGCCAGTGCCGAAATTCAAGCCGGTCATCTTCATCGTGGACGAGGCGGCCGACTTCTTCGCCTCAGGTTCCACGAACGACGAAAAGGATCAGGCTAAGGAGATCGCCAAGGATACACGGCAGCTGGTTGCCAAGTCCCTGGAGTCCGGGATCTCCACGGTGCTCATGACGCAGCGCCCCTCCGTGAACGCGATTCCCGTAGAGGTGAGGGACCAATTCCTCTACCGGATGTGCCTGTACGTGGCATCGGCGGGAACTGCCAAGGTTGCTCTCGGCGACACCTATTTCGAAACGGTCGCACCGATCAACCCGGTACTCCTCGACCCGGATATCAAGGGTCAGGCGGTCCTCTTCGCCAACGGGCGATCCAAACTCATCCGTGGATTCAACTTCGATGACAAGTTCATCTGGGATGTGGTCGACGAAAAGGCCTCCAAGCAAGTGGAGGCACTTCCGGAAAGAACTCCGCTCAGGCAGGCCATCGAACTGATGCAAGGCAAGGGTGTGGACTTCATGACCACACCCGACATGGCGCCCGCCCTCGGAATCCTGGAAGACGATCCGGTAAAGCGCGGAAAGAAACTCAACGAGTTTCTCGGCGGCCCTCCCACCCACAAGAACTCGCTGGGCCGCGGCTACCGCCTAAGCGATCTGATCGCCTTCGCCCGGGGGTCCGATTCGTGACCACGCCACCGGCACCGCCATCCCACCGTCACCGCACCGCCGCAGTCCGCCATCGCACCGCCATCCCGGCGGGCCCATGGCGGTGCGATGGCGGTCCATGACGGTCACATGGCGGTGCCATGGCGGACCGTCATGGCGGAGCTGACCTGCAAAAACACTCCAGAACCCAAGAAGGGAGGGAAGACGCTCTTGAAGGGCACCACAGCCGTCACCATCGGCATAGGCGCGACCGCGGCCGTCGCCGTGGCCAGTCTCGTCACCGCCGCCGGCGACGGCCCGGTGGGGGCGGCGCTCAGCCTGGCCGTCCCCGCGAAATACCAGAGCCTGATCCAGGACGCGGGAAGTACCTGCCCCGAGGTCAGCCCGAATCTGCTCGCCGCGCTCTTGACCCAGGAATCGGGATTCAACCCGAAAGCCGCATCGCCGGTCGGCGCGCAGGGCGTCGCACAGTTCATGCCGTCCACGTGGGAAACCCACGGAATCGACGGAAATGGCGACGGCAAGCGCGACGTGTGGGATCCCGAAGACGCGATTCCGTCATCGGCCAAATATCTCTGCACCATCGCCAAAGACGTGAAAGACGTCCCCGGCGACAAGCAGGCCAACATGCTCGCCGCCTACAACGCGGGCAGCGGCGCCGTCCGCAAATACGGGGGAGTCCCCCCGTACAAGGAAACACAGAACTACGTCCGCTCGATCACCTCACTCGCCGACAAAAACACCGGCGGCGGGAAATCCGCGACGGCGCACCAGGGCGTGACCGCCGTCAACGCGGCGCAGGAGATGCTCGGCAAGCCTTACTCGTGGGGCGGTGGAAACGCGAACGGCCCCAGCACGGGAACCTGTTGTTCCCCCAAGGGGCGGTCCGGTGAATCCATCACAGGGTTCGACTGCTCCGGGCTCACGCTCTACGCCTACGCCCAGGCCGGTATCAATCTGCCCCGCACAGCCGCACAGCAGTATGCCGCTGCGGAGCCCGTAAAGCGCGACCAGGCAAAACCCGGGGATCTCGTCTTCTACGGCGCCAGCGCCACCGGAATTCACCACGTCGGTATCTACGTCGGCGGCGGCTACATGCTCGACGCCCCCCGCCCCGGCACACAGGTCGGCTTCTCCCCTCTGGATTCCATGAGTGACCTGTTCGGTTTCGCCCGCCCCGTTTCACCCAACAACAAGGAGATCTGACCCATGCGCAAATTCACCACCCTGGCCAAGCCCGTCGACATGTCCGGCGGCTTCAAGGACTTCTTCGACACCATCGGCCTGACCGGCGGCGGCCTGGTCACCAAGGGCATCGCCGCCGTGATCGCCGTGATCGCTGTCCGCATGCTGCTGCAGCTGTCCAGCGACCCCAAGGGCGCCCTGCGCAAGGGCGGCATGGCCGTCGGCACCCTGTTCGTCGCCGTCATCCTCGCGCTCTACGGCGACACCCTGTTCTCCACCGTTACCGAGGCCAAGGGCTGACCATGGCGGAGAAGAACAACTGCAGTGTGCTGGACCAGCCGGCACGGGATATCTGCGAACGGGACACCACCGATCCCCCCGGCGGCGGGGGAGGTGGCGGAGGCGCCGGCGGTGGAGTCACCGACGGCGCCACCGGCCGCGTCGAAGACCTCGCCAACATCTTGATCAAGAAGATCGAGGGGCTGGTAGCGCCGGAGCACGCGTGGGCGCCGGCCAAGGCCGACAGCGGGCTGTACGAGCCGTTCCTGTGGCTCGGTCAGCACCTGGCCGTTGCCATCTTCGTGTGCGTGGTCGTCGTGTGCGCCCTGACCGCATGGCAGGGCGCACCGCGCCTGAAGCAGATGGGCGCATCAACGGGTTGGGCCCTCGTGGCCGTCGCCTGCATGGCGTCGGTCCCGGGGGTCGTTTTGCTGCTGAACCGGGCCGCAAGCGCTGCTTTCAAGGCTGCGTTCGACAGCGACGAGGGGACCCTGTTCGGCGCGATCCGTGAGGACGTGGAGCAGGCAGCGGACCCCTTGGCTCAGTTGCTGATCCTCTCCGCGCTAGTGGTGGCCCTGGCCTTCGCCGCGCTGGTGTTCATGACGCGCCAGCTCGGGATCCTGGCATTCGTGTGCCTGGCACCGCTCGTGCTGGCCTCACTGGCACGCGGCGGCGACATGACGGCGGTCAAGGCCTGGGCGCAGCGGCTGCTGGGGCTGATGTTCGCCCCGTTCGCCCTGCTACTCGTCAGCCCGTTCGTCCAACTCGCCAAGGGCTCGCTCATCGTCGACACCGTCCTCCTGGTCGCCGCGGACGCCCTGATGCTGCGGATGATCTTCCACGGTGTGCCGTACTTCGGGCCCAAGGTGGCCGGCGCCGCGCGGGCCCTGGTGGAGCGCAACACGACGGTGCCTCTGGCCCGGGCCGCGGTCCGGGTCGGTGCGCCGACCGTCTACGAGCAGGAGAACTCCCCGCGTGTGCCGCGCACGGTGGACACGCCGGGCCGGGCCATGTCCCAGGACCGGGGTGTGCTGTTCGCTGCCTACGGCCTCAAGCCGCACCAGCGGTCGGGACGGCTGACTACCGAGTCGGCCGTCGCCAAGGCGAGCCGGGAGGCGACAGACCTCGAGGCCCGCCGTACCCAGATCCGCCAGGCCCGCCAGCATGCGCGGGCCACCGACCCCACCACTGCCCCGACACCCGCCGATCCCGCCCCTGTTCGGAACCCCCGGCCGGCACCGTCCCGGCCGGACAACACGTAGGAGGAATGCCGTGTACTCCCTGACCCCCGGCTATCGCATCCCCGCCCTCCAGCGCGGGCTCAGCCCGATGGAATCCCTGCTGACGAAAGCGAATGCCGGGGTCGGGGGCGCCGTCCTCATGTCGGCGATGATCACCCCGCCGCCCGTGTGGACCTTCGGCGCGGTGGGCGCGGCCGCCGCTCTGCTCAACCTCTCGGCCGGACCGCGCTCGATCGCCCGCTGGGCGACGGTCGGCTACCGACACCTGCGCGAGCGCACCGCGCCGACTTCCGCGCTCGCCCCGTCGGGGGCGAGCGCGACCTGGGCCCTGTATCCCGAGCACGGCACCATGCAGGACCCGCAGCGCCGGGCCGCGTTCCACGCCGCGTTCAGCCGCGCGCTGGCCTTCGCCGGCGGCCAGGCCCGCAGCGCGGGCATCCAGGTCCACGTCACCCACCACGCCAGCGTCGGCGACTACACCGCCCACACCCAGACGATCTCCGTCCACGTGCCCAAGGGGCTCGTGGGCCACCCCGACCGGCTCCTGGACACCTTGGCAAGCGAGTTCGCCTCCCTCGGCGCCCTGGTCCCCCTCATGCCGGAGCCCGTTCCGGCCGTGGCCGACCGCAGCCCGGGCTGGGCCGCTCTGGACGACGGCCGCTATGCGGCGACCGCGCGGATCACCTCCTGGCCCGAGGAGACCGGCGGCGACCTGATGCCCAAGCTGCTGCTCGGGCAGGAATCCGACCGGTCGTTCGCCGTGCTGTACCGGCCGCTGTCGGCGGGCCAGTCCCGCCGGTCGGCGAAGTGGCAGCGCGCCGCCTCAGAGGCCTTCACCGCCGACAAGGTCAAGCAGGACGCCCACGAGCTCGCCAGCGGAACGACGCACGGCGCGCTCGTCCAGGGCGCGACCCTCGTGGACGTCGACGCCTACCTCACGGTGTGGGGCGACAGCCCCGAGGCCGTCACGGACGCCCGCTGGCAGGCCTCCCTCACCGCCGACCGGCACCGCATCCACCTTGACTGGCTCGCCGGCCAGCAGCACCGCGCTCACGTGATGACCACCCCGCACGGAGCTTCCACCCAGAAAGGGGTGATCCTCTGATGATTCGCCTGCCCTCCACCCACGCCGCGATCACGGCGCCGCTGGTCGCCTCCAGCAGCGCCTTCCCTGGCATCCCAATCGGCCGGTCCCTGCTGGACGGGCGTCCGTTCCACCTCTCCCCCGTCCTGACCGACGCCGCGGTACTCCCCTCGACGAACAGCCTCGCCCTGGGCGGCCTCGGCTCCGGCAAGAGCACCACGGCCAAGGCGCGGATCCGCCGCGACATCGTCCAGCACCAGCACCAGGCCGTCGTCATCGACTCCTTCGGCGAGGACAGCGCGGGCGAGTGGGCACCGCTCGTGCGGTCCCTGGGCGGCCGGGTCATCGAGGCCGGCGCCTTCACCCTCAACCCGTGCTCCGGCCTGTTCCCACCGGAGGTTCGCGAGCAGCTGGTCCGATCGCTGGTCGCCGCTGTCGAGCCGGGCGCGCTCACCCACCAGGCCGCCCACGCTCTCCAGCACGCCCTGACTCACCCCAAGGCGACGTCGCTGAAGGGGCTGGTCGACGCGCTGGTCCGGCCCGAGGACGGCAGGTGGCCGGCCGCGAAGCTCACCGAGTGGGGCGAGGGCGCCGCGATCTCCCTGTCCCGCTACACCGAGGGAAGCCTGCGGGGCCTGTTCGACGGCCAGGACGCCAGCCTGCCGGAGACGGACCTGCCGATCCTCTCCTTCGACTTCACCGGCCTGGACCGGCAAAGCCCGGCGATTCCATCCCTGATGGCTGCGGTGTCGTGCTGGGCGGAGCACGTGTGGCTGCCGCAGTCGACCGCCGTGCACCGGCACCTGGTCCTCGAGGAAGCCTGGCAGATCCTGCTGTCCCCGGCCACCAGCGAGTTGATCCAGCGGCAGCTGAAGAACTCGCGCAAGGCCGGGCTGTCCCTGGACGTCGTGATGCACACGCTGTCCGACCTGGGCGACGGCAAGGCGCAGGACCTGGCCCGCTTGTGCGAGATCGCTCATGTCGGCCGCCTGGGCCCGGAGGAGGCCGCCGCGGTCGGGGCGCTGCTCGGTCTGCCCGCCTGGGCGATCGAACAGATTCCGACGCTGGACCCGGGCCAGGCCGTGTGGAAGGTCGGGCCCGACTACGTCGACATCATCCAGACCGTCCTGAGCGAGGAGGAGCTCGCGCTCACGGACACCTCGTCGCGGCGCCGCAAGGCACAGCACGCCCTGGCCGTCGAACAGGAGCCTGCCGCTACCGAGACGGAACCCGGCGAGGACAGCGACAAAGCCCAGGGTGAAGACCTGCCGACACCGGTTGAGCAGGACACCGAGGGCGCTGCCGGGCAGGGCGGTTGGGACTGGGAACTGCCTCCCAACGTCGTGGATACCAGGCACGTCGACATCCCCCGGCACGAGATCGTCCTTCAGGCCGCCCTGGACGGCCGGTGCGACGAAGCCGCTCAACTGGCCGCCGTCCACGAGCGCGAGGACATCAGCGCTCATGGGCTCTACTCCCCCCAGGCACTGGCCTGGCTGGAGACCCGGGCCCAAGTAGCCGACCTACGCGGCGACTCCGGACAGGCCACGCAGCTGCGCGCTACCGTCGCCCGCATGGGGAAAGGCGAATGGTTCGAGAAGACCGACGACCGCACGACACCGCAGTGGCACCGCGGGCCCGAGCCGTCCAACGCCGCGCCGCCCGTCGACGACGCACCACCCGCGCCGAAACGCAGGCGCTGGCCCTACATCGCCGCGATCGCCGCCCTGGCCATCACCATCGCGGCGGTGTACCAGAACGCGGAGAAGGACCAAGAGCGCCAGGAGCGGCAGGAGAAGGCTGAGGCATTCAAGGGGCGGTCCGGTGCGAAGCTGCGCATGGACGGCGTCAAGGCAGACCTGGTCGCGCAGTGGAACAGCGACCGGGACCGCGTCATCGTGGAACTGCGCACGTACTTCGACCGCAACGCCAAGTACCTGCGGATCGACTCCGATGGGAAGAGCGCCCACACCACCCGCAGCGCCGACGGCTGGTACCCCAAGGCTCCTGAGGTCGCCCTGCCGGTGAAGGACCCTCTCGCCGATGTGACGGTCCGTGTCGCGGTGGGGGGAAGGACATGGAAGGACGGCTCCCGGGCCGATTCCCGGACCGTTCGTCTCTCCCCCACCGGGGTCGCGTACGACGCAGAGTCCGGTGAGGAACTCCCCTCTGATCTCTCCTCCGATCGCTGACACCCGTTCACAACCGCAGCTGCGGGCCCGCACCCAGATGGGTGCGGGCCCGCAACACGTCGATCCCCCTCCGGGCGCTCCGCCTGGTCCTCGCACAGCACGTGCTCCCGCATGTGGCCGCGAGGACGGGACAGGCCGTCCGGCCTCCCGCCCCGCCCCCGGCCCCGACTGGGCCCCCGGCTCCACCGCCTGACGACCGCCGCACCCACCCACTGCGCCCCGCTGACCGTCCACGGCCGGCGGGGCGCAGCGCTGTCCACCCGCCGCGTGAAGGAGACCGCTCGTGCTCGTGCCCCGCCCGCGTCCCCGGATCGGCCGGCCACGCCCCAACCGCCCCGGCCCCCGCTACCCGCAGCGCCCTCGCCGTCTTCCCGGTGTGTGGAGGACGTAATGGAGGGTCACGACGAGGACCTGGTCGACGTTGATCCGTACGACGACGGGTCGTTCCCCGAGTTCCGGTGGAAGACGGCACCCCAAGGGCTCGCGACCCGCCGACAACTGCGCGCCATGCGCTTACGCCCCGGCGGGCAGGAGCCCGTCGCCCTGATCACCTGCCGACGCGGTCAGCGGTTCGCCTACCTCTACCGCGTGGACCTGGCCAAGCCCGTACGGCCCATGACCCTCGCCAAGGAGCTCGCGCTCGACAAGGCGATGGCCGCCCGGCAGACGTGCCCGAAGTGCCGTCGGAGGTATCACGCGTGCCTCCCGCTCAAGACGCTCGGCTCCTGCCTGGAATGCCATGACGGCACCCCCGCGGACCCCACCACCTACATCGCCCCGCCCGAGCACGACCTCGCTGCCTGACCACGAGAGGACCCCGCCAGCATGTCGGCACCGACCACACCGCGCACCACAGACCAGACAACCCCGACCACGAACAAGAACCTCGACGACGCCTGCCACGACGTCGAAGCGAAGATCAGCCGCACCGACACCAAGGCCTCACTGCTCCTGGCGTTCAACGGCGCGGTCCTCGCCGGACTCGCCAGCGCCGCCGACAAGGACTTACCGCGGCCCGCCCAGATCGTCGGCGGCTGCGCCGTGCTGACCCTTGCGGCCTCGGCCGTACTGCTGCTCCTGGTCGTACGCCCCAACCTCGGCAGCAAAGGCCGCATCGCCCGTGAGGGCTTTCCCCGCTGGGCGGAGCTGAGCGAGGAAGATCTGCTCGACGCGATGGGGCAGGACACCCGCGTCATCCGTGTCCGGGCGCTGTCCCTCATCGCCCTCGCCAAGTTCGAGCGCCTGGCCCGCGCGGTCGACATCATCCTCGCTGCTCTCGCCTGCCTCCTGGTTGCCGCGGTCCTCGCGATCGTCGGCCCCTGAAGCGCCCGGCCGACGCGGCCGGTTCCGCCTCCTGTGACCCCTACGCCCCCGGCCCGGCTGTCCCCCGGTCCGGTCCACGCAGTCACAGCAGCTCGCTGACATGAGATGAGGCACCAGCATGACGCTCATCAGCCCGAACACCGTCCTCGCGAACGCCCTGACGAACGTGGAGGACGTCCTCGCCCCGCGGATCCGCGCCAGCAGGCCGCAGGGCATCGCCCTGGTGGTGGGCACCCAGATCAACGGCGCACCGCACGCCGGAACCTCGCTGGTGCAGTCGATGGCGTTCGCCACGGCCGCCCGGCTCCACGACCGCCACGGCCTGCCCGTGGAGGTCCGGTTCTCCGCACTGGACAACGCGCCGCACGAGCTGGTCACCGACCCCGTATCGGGGAACCGCTACCAGCGGGCCTACGCCCAGGCCCTCGGCACGGACGGCATCGCCCGCCTGGTCGCCACGCTCTACCAACCCCTGTTCGACGCCCTCTCCAAGCGGCTGGCCGTGCCGTACGGCGTGGAGACCTACTCGCAGCAGCAGGCGACCGGCCTGTTCCGGGAGACGTGGCTGCGGGTGCTGCCGCGCCTGGACGCCGCAAGCCTGTGGCTGGCTCCCTCCACGGGAGTGCCGCACCTGCGGGTGCCCTGCCCGCATTCCTGCGGGTGGGCGGAGAAGTACGCACAGCGCACCCGTGTGGAACGCGCCGGCCGCGGCTTCGCCCGCGTGTCGGCGGTCTGTCTGCACCACGGCCCCTACACGGCCACCATCACGCCCGCCGGCGGCGGCTACCTCGACCTCGCCACGCTCTACCGGAACATGGTCAAGGAACTCGCCGCGCTCGCGGAGACCGACGTCCTCCAGGTGATGGTCAAGGGCACCGACTGGATGCCCGGGAGCCTCCTGGTCGACGGCGCCCTCCAGGCCGTGGGCCTGACCCGGGGCCAGCTGCCCGCTCGGCTGTTCTGCCCGATGATCGTCGCCGAGACGGGCGCCAAGCTTTCCAAGAGCCTCATCCGATCCGGGGAGGCGGCGTTGCCCGCAGGTGCCGAACCGTGGATGCTCGACACCCGGAAGTGGCCCGGCACCGTGGGGGAGTTCGCGGACCGCCTGCTGAACCTGGCGGGACTGCTGCTGTCCCACCCCCGGCACTTCTTCCGCTCGTACTCGGCTGCGGAGCTGTCGCGGCTGATGTCCTTACCCGCAGGGAGCCCGGCTACATGAGCACCACCTCAGCCCGCGTCATCGAGCTGAACCTGTACCCCCAGTACTTCGATCTCGTGGCCACCGGCCGCAAGACCCGGGAAGTCCGGGTGAAGTACCCGAAGTTCGACGGCCTGGCGGCCGGTGACCTGATCCGCTTCGCGGTGAAGGGCACCGACCGGTCATGCATGACGCGGGTGACAAGCGTTGCCGAGTACGGCTCGTTCGAGGAACTCCTGGACGCCGAAGGGCCCTCCCAGGTGAACCCCGAAGCGACCCGTGAGGAGCAACTGGCCAACATCCGGCGCATCTACCCGTCGGACAAGGAACGGCTGGGGTGCCTGGCCATCGGTATCGAGCTGGTCGACTGACCCCAGCGAATGAGGCCCCTGGCTGCCCCCTCCGACGAGGGGCGCGGCCAGGGGCTCCTTTGCGTTCACACACGGCAAGAGGCGCACCCCCGATGCCGGCAAGCGTTGGGGTGCGCCTCTCACACTCCGCCCTGACGGGCGAGAACTGGAGACCCCATCATGCCCGCAACCGCCGTCTTGCGGCAGCCATCACGCACGCTCGTCATCACCGCGACCGCCGTGCCTCTCGCCCTGGCCGTCCTCGCCGACGACGTCCGAGTCCGCCGCCAGCTGCACACCGCCCGCCGCGATCCCCTCTCCGGCCTGCCCGGCCGCGACGACCTCCTCGCCGACGGCGACCGGCTGCTGCGCACCGGCCGCCGCGATCGCGTGCACGTGATGCTGCTGGACGGCAACGGCTTCAAGGCCGTCAACGACACCTACGGCCACGCCGCCGGCGACGCCGTCATCGCCACCATCGGCCGCCGCCTCGCCGCCTGGACCACGCGACGCCAGGCCCTGGCCGCCCGGCTCGGCGGCGACGACTTCGCCGTCGCTGCCGTCCTGCCCGCCCGAACCGCCCTCGAGAACATCACCGCCCTGCGCGAGCAGCTGCACCAGCCCCTCACCCACGACGGCCTCACCCTGAACATGACCGTGTCCCTGGGCATCGCCCGCGCCGCCGACCTGCCCGGCGAGGACACCGGCCGCCTCCTGCGCGCCGCCGACGCCGCCATGTACAGGGTCAAGACCGGCGATGCCGCCTTCCCCTGCCTGGCCACCCGCGCCGACGCCGACACCGACACCGTCAACGGCCGCCGCGCCGGCCGCACCGGCACCCACAGCCCCGCCGCGTAACCAACCCGGACAGTACGACGGACCGGGAGTCCCGCCAAGCGGGGCTCCCGGGCCCTCTTCCTCGCAGATGAGACGGAAGGCCCTGATGAAGGTCACCATCGACAACGAGCAGCTGGCCGAAGCCGCGCAGTGGGCGCAGCGCGCCATCCCCGGCAACCCCCCGACTCCGGTCCTGGCCTGGCATGCTGATCGAGGCGGAGGACGGGCAACTGCCCCTGACCGGCTACGACTACTACCGCTCCGCCCGCGCCACCGAGCACTGCGACGTCGCGGAGCCGGGCCGGCTCCGCGTGCCCGGCAAGGTTCTCACCGACCTGGTGCGCGCCTTCCCCAAGACGAAGGCCACCACGCTCGCCCTGGACGGCACCGACCTGTCCCTGTCCTGCGGCACCACACACATCATGCTGCCGACCCTGCCGCTGGAGGACTACCCGGCCCTGCCCACCATCCCCGCCGCCAGCGGCACCATCGACGGCGCAGCCCTCGCCGAAGCTGGCCCCCGGGTCGCCGTCGCCGCCTGCACCGACGAAACCCTCCCGGTCCTCACCGGAGTGGAGTTCACCCTCACCGACGACCATGTGGTGCTCTCCGCCACCGACCGCTACGCCTTCCACGTCGCCCACGTGCCGTGGAAGCCCGGCCCGAAGACCAAGGCCAAAGGCAAGGACAAGCCGCTCACCAGCGGCAAGGTCATCGTCCCGGCCGACGTCGTACGCGATGCCGCCCGCATCCTGGCCGACACCGACCGTGTCACCCTCACCTTCACGACCAGCCAGTTCGCGGTCAGCGCTCCCGGCCGGGTGGCCACCGGCAGCATCATCGAAGGCGAACTCCCCGGCTACGCCGCCCTGTTTCCCATCGAGTTCGAGGCCGTCGCCACCACCAGCACCGAGGCCCTGGCCACCGCCATCCGGCACATCACGCCCCTGCTCGACAAAGCCGACCCCATGCTCCTCGACATCGCCGACGGGCAGATCACCGTGCGCGCCGGGCACCGACGACAGCGGCCGCGGCCGCGACCAGGTCGACGCCACCCTGGAAGGCGAACCTCTGCCCGTCGCCTTCAACCCACACCTGCTGCTCAAGACCCTCCAGCAGGTCGACGGGCCGGTCGTCCAGATGAACTTCACCACCCCCACCAAGCCCGTCCTCCTGCACGCCCCCGACCAGGCTGACGTCTTCCGCGGCCTCGTCATGCCGGTCCGCCTCCACAACGGAACCACCCAGCCCAACCCGTAGAGCGGCACACAACACCGAGATCAGAAGAGGCCCGTGCACCCGCAGACCGCGGGGCACGGGCCTTTCGGCATTTCAGGGCTGCCGCCCGGAGGTCAGAAATTTCTGACCTCGGATCTCTCACACTGTGGCGTCCTTGGACGACTCGGAAGCTGCGGCAACGGCCCGACGGGCGGCCGCCAGCCGCTTCACCACACGCTGCACCTCGTCGTCCAGGCGCTCCAGATGCTCGTGAGTCGCATCCAGGTCAGCTTCCATAGCTGCCTGTACCGCAGCGGGCGCCAGGGGCGCGTAGACGCGCTCCTTGAGTGAGGAGGCCGCCCGCTCCAAGGCCGTGATCTCTGTGGGCACGGGTGGCGCGGCCGGCGGGTCAGAAATTTCTGACCTCTTCTCCTGCGCAGGAATCGACGGCGCAGTGAGTTCACGTGCGATCGAGGCGAGCAGCGAGGCCGTGGGCCGCTTCTTCCCCTGCTCCTTGGCCTGGGCGAGCCCTTCGGTCATCACGACCTGGGCAGTCTCCAGACCCTGGCCGGTGATCACCTCCGCCATTACCTTACGGGCCGATGCACGAGTCAGGTGCTGCGCGAGATCGGGGCCCAACTCGCTGATCGACCGGATACGTGCCGCGTCCTGCAACAGCTCGAACACGTACTTCGGCTCGATGTCGAGCACACCCGCTGCCCACACCGCGAAGTTGGTGTGCCCGGCGACCACGTGAAGCTCACGCTCCTGCGCGACCTCCAGCAGCACTGCCTTGTTCAGGACGGTGAAGTCTTCGGCGCGCTTGCCCGCGAGGTCGATCTCGTGGAGATGCTCGGTGACGAAGGCCAGCTGCTCCTCGGGCGTGCCGGTGATATCCGCGGAACTCAATACACGGCCGCGTGCGAAAACACTGGCCTCCTCGGCACCCGCATCCACGTCCCGCGAAGAGGGGCTCGCGGACTTCTGGAGCTCAGCCGGAACCGCAGGGTCGACTGCCGAGTCCGCGGCCTTCTTCAGACGGCCCTTACCGGCCGTGATCAACTTGTTGCCGCTCACGCTTCCACTCCTGATGCGGTGAGGATCCGGTCGTACACATCAGTCAGCGCCTGCGCCTCCCGGCCAGACGCATCGGTGATCGGCACACACGCGAACCGCGTCTGCTGGCGCACCGAATGGCGAGGGATCGACAGGTCGTCCCGGTACAGGGAGCCGTAGGTGTCCGCCAGGTACTCCCCTATGGCGTCCTTCAGCGTGTTGCGGCCGCCCGGCACTATCGACGGGATGATCCCCACCACTCTCAGGTCCGGGTTCATGCCCAGGTCCTTGACGAGCTTGATCGTGCTCATAGCCTCCTTCGCGCCGATTCGGCCGTCCTCATCCAACGTCGCGGGGATGAGCACGTCGGTGGCTGCGACGAGAGCAGACGTCACGAGCTTCCCGCCGGCCCTTGGAGGCAGGTCCAGAATGCCGACCATGTCGGGTCCGACAACGCCCTTCAGCCCCAGGCGCAGGCGGAACTCCAGGCCGACAGCCACATTGTCGGTCTCCCGATTGGCGAGAGCTCGCTCCGCTGCGATGACCTGCACGCCGGACCAAGCCTTGCCCGCCTCAGCGAACGCATCCGCAGCCAGGCCGGTCTCCCCTTGTGGGTCCAGCGCCAGCAGGTCATTCATCGAGAAGGCGGGCGCTTCCTCGGGCGCGATTCCCAACTCTGCCGAGAAGGTTCCCCGCGGATCGAGGTCCCCCGCGACGACACCGAGCCTCCGCCTCCGCGCGGCTGCAACAAGGCCTGCGGACAGGGCGCTCTTACCCACGCCGCCCTTCTCGCTGTACACCGCCAGCACTCTGCTCATGTCAGAACCCTCAGTCGATCCGTCCTACTCACGTCGGGAAGAGTATCGACAAGGAACACGGAGTCCAGGGGCGACCGGTCCGATGAGGCGAGGCTGCTTGCCCCGGGAGCCTCCGCGTCGGGCTATGAGTGCTCGTGCAATGGCCGCGGTCCGGTGGCCGACTGGATGGGCTGGTCAAGGCTGCGAATTCAGCCGGACAGAAACGCTTTGCTGCCAACGATCAGTGATCGGGCCGCCGCGCGGGGTCAGTTGAGCTACACATGGCCGTTGGTGCCTGATGGGGGAGGGCTGGTCTGATGCTGGTGACGATCAACGTGGCGGTTCTGCTTGCGATCATCATCCTCTTGCGGCTGCGCCGGCGCACCCAGGCCCGCAGCCGGTTCGACGAGAAGCTGACCGTCGTCATCGTTCTGGTCTTCGGCGTACTGATTGCTCCCACCGCGTTCGGCCAAGGAATCCTCGACGTCGTCGTCCAACTCGTACAGGGCGTTTCCCAGTCGAGCCGCTGAACCCTCAGCCCGACCACACCACCGAGCACACCGGTCTTGGGCCCGACCACGCCCGCCGTCACCCCGCCCACGGCTGGTGAGAGCAGGCGCGGCGTCGCCCCTGTAGTTGCCCGGGCTTCAAGGGAAGACTGCCGGGTTCCTAGGATTTCGTTTGTGGGCTCGAGGTGCGGACTGGACGATGCCGATCGAGACGCCGTCGACACGACGTCGACCACGCGCGAGCAGCTCGTGGAACGCACCTGTGCGTGGTGCGGTGAACCAGTCACGCACAGCGGCCGGGGAGGCCCCCGCGCTACTGCAGCTGCATTCGCCTTGCGTGCCCAGCAGCCGGCCGCTACGGCGGGGACATCGACCAGTGGTCCTACAAGTCGCGCTATCGCCGACCGGCAGCACCGGAGGAGAAGACCGCCGACGCGGCCGGTCCCGATTCCGGGCGCGTCCTCTTGCTTGCTGCGTTGGCGTCCATGAATGCGAAGTACATCGTGGGGAAGCCTACGGGCGGGCCTGACGGCCGGTCTTGAGGAGCATCTCTACCTTCCGCGTGACATCTGCCTGCGCAGCCAGTGCACTCCTGTAATGGCCCACGCAAGTACAAATCCCAAGGCCATACCTGCAACTCCAAGGGGTGCTGAATCGTCCTTCTGTCTCAGCAGGTCAACCGCACTTCCCGCCATCGCACCGCAGAGGCCAAGCAGTAGCGACTCCAGCAGGATCTCTTGGTAGCCGCGCAATGGGGGCTGTCGACGGGTCACGTTGACGTCAATTAAGCCTGCACGTACGGACAGCTGCGGTTCGGGCCCATCAACGAGTACGGCGAGAGCGATTCGCTGTCGCTTCATGATCGGGCAGGGGCCGAGTTGCAGCGCGGTCCCTGCGATCGAGAAAGACGGAACCGGTGCCGTGGGTGGGGTTGAGCTTGTATCCAGCAAGGAAACCACTGACGCCCCAAGCTCAAGGTGAAGAGGCAGTCCGCCATCGAACGCGGTGCTCGGGATGTCCCGGCGGCCGGAGTTGGCCAGTTCGATCAGTAAGACATGCGGATCGGCGAGGGTTGCTCCGTCCCGGATTACTACCAGTCTGTCCCTGGCTGGTGCGTATGGCGTGATAAGCGGAGCTACAGCAGCTTGGTGGTACGTGAGACGTCGCTTGGGGTTCGGTGCACGCAGCGTCGCCCACGCCGTTACCGTCATGGCGACCGCGGCGATGACAACGCCAGCAGCTGCCCAGAACGTTCCGCTTTGATACCAAGCTCCAGCCATCAGCATGCGGCCATTGAACTGGATCAATACGCGACTTGAGGTCCGATCCGGGTAACCGGTGCGGTCCCGCATGCGGGACCGTGGATCACGCTTCTTTGCCGACGCACCCCATGCACGACAGGGCCAGGTGCGCCTCATGGGCAGCACCTGACCGCGCCCTGGAAAGACCAGCCACGACACGGCTCCTACCATTTCGTTTGTGACGAAAGTAAGCCCGAGTGCCGGGCAGGACGGGCTCAATCAGGGCACTCCCCACGAGACCTCGACCACGCGCGAGCAGCTCGTGGAACGCACCTGTGCGTGGTGCGGGGAACCGGTCGCGTACAGCGGCCGGGGGAGGCCCCCGCGCTATTGCAGCCCTGCCCACCGCCGCCGAGTCTGGGAGCTGCGCACGGCGCAGGACCGCTCAGAACGTCCCGTGAGCGACGGAGGCAAGAGCCACGAGCCGGTGCGCGAACTCGTGCATCGCACGGAGACGGTGGTGCGCACCGTCGTACGCCACGAGCCTGTCCCCATCCCGCCGGTTCCCCGCCCGGCGCAGCGTCTGAGCGGGCAGCCCTACACGTTGCCCGAAGACGCTGTGGAGTGGATCGAAGCGCTTGCGGCCCTCCGTCGTGACGTGAACAACCCGAAGATCCACCCCTTCCGAGAACACGTCGCCCGCGCCTGCGAACGGGCCGCTTCGGCCCTGCGCGCCGATGCCAGCGAGTCCGACAGCCCGCCAACCGGCGAGCTGTGAGTGCCGGGCTCTGCGAGGCCAATGTCGTTCCTTCGCAGCGGCGTGTGCGCGCTCGTAGCTCTACGGGTCTGGCTGCTGGCGCAGGTCCAGGAAGCAGCAGAGCCGTACGCCGGGCTCCCCGGGCGCTCGGGTCGTACGGTCCGCCGGCGCGATCGCGGATCGCGCGGCGAGCAGCTCCTGGACTGCGAAGGCGGTCTCCTCGTCGGCGGCCGCGACCTCCACCACAGCCAGGCCCGGCTCTGCCACGTGCGCTTCGTTGATCGGCTTCATGAACGGCACTACGCGTGAGGGACCGCTGGGGTTTCCCGATCCGGCTGTCTTCACCCGACCGAGGAGGGCCGTGCCCGGCGCCCTTGACCCGAGCGGGCGCGGAGTGGCTACGGGCGCGTGGTCGTGTACCGCACGCCGGGGCCCCACTTCTCCTTGGCCAGCGCCATGCACCACTGACAGAGCGGACAGCCCCCGCGGCCGTACTTGTGTGTCTTGCGCTGGCATCCGGAGCACGGGCCGACCAGGTCGCCGGAGCAGGTGAGTGCGGAGGGGTCGGGCTCTGTCACCGGCGGCGCGGGAGTCGTCATTGTCGATTCCTGTTCTGGGCGACCACCACCGATCGCCGTGCCAGCAGGATACGACCGAATGACACGGCTGTTCGATCGCGACATGGTGCACTCGGATGGAACCGCTCGTCGGCCGTCACTCACCGTCCCACCCGTCCTGGTCGGTGTAGGTGCGCAGCCTCAGCCGCGCGTCGGCCGCGACCTCGCGCAGCTCCTCGAGGAACCGCGCCGCCGGCACACCCAACGTCGGCGGCGCCGCGAGGAAGCACTCCCGGCACCGGTCGAACCAGCGGGACCCGTGGTCCGGGTCGTGGATCACGCCGCTGGTACGGGGCGGCTGGCCGCAGGCGGAGCAGGGCGGCTCCTGCTGCATCCGCGCCCAGATCACGGAGAACCGGGGCTCGGGCGGGGCAGGGGAGAGGGAGGCCGGGTCGACGCCCAGCTTGCGGACGGCCTCCTCGCGATTCATACCTGCTCCGGGGGTGGGGGGTGGGCTGTGCGACGCCACGATCATAGAATAGAACGCATGAACGATTCTGGGGTGGCGTCGCGACTCGCGCTGCTCCGTTTCCTGGCGCGCGTGCAGGAGCGCGACCTGGCCCGCACTCGCAGGTGGATCGCCGACGAGGAACGCCGCGAGGCTGAGCGGCGCGTGGGCGAAGAGCGACGCCCGCCGGCTCCCGAGTGGCTGATCGAGCGCGGCCTGGACCGCAACAACATCGTCGCCGTGCACACGGGGGAGTGCTGGGACCCGGGCAAGCGAGTGAGGCCTGCGACCAGGGCGCAGGCGATCGAGGCACTGCGCCATCAGGTACCGGCGTGCTCGAAGTGCCGACCGGACACGGCGCTCGGCATGGAGGTCTAGGCGCTGCGCGGCCGGCGCCCGGACGTCTTCTTGGCAGCGGTCTTCTTCGTGGTCTTCTTCGCCGTCGTCTTCTTCGCCGGCTGCTTCTTCGCGGTCTTCTTCTTCGGCAGCTCGTGCACGTCGGCATCCTCGCCGCGCGAGGCCCTGGCCTTCTGTACGGACTCGTTCAGGGCGGCCATCAGGTCGACGATCTGCCCCGGCTTCGACTCCGGCTCTGGAAGCTTCGGCAGTTCGCGGTGCTCCCGCTTTGCTTCGATGATCTGTGCGATCGCCTCGGTGTAGGAGTCCTGGAACTCCTCGCCCTCGAGGTCCTCGCGGGTCATGTTGTCCATGAGCGCGAGCGCGCCGTCGATCTCGTCATCGCTCAGCTCGACCGGTTCCGGCAGGAGCTCGGAGGGGTCGCGGATCTCGTCGGGCCAGCGCATCGCGTGCAGCACGATCGCTTCCTCGCGTACCCGCAGCAGGCCCAGCCTCTCGCGGCCGGACCAGGCGTACTTGGCCACGGCGACCTTTGAGGACCGCTTCAGGGCCTCGCGCAGCAGCTTGTACGGCTTGGCCGCGACCTGGCCGCTGGGCTGGAGGTAGTAGCCCTCGCCGATTCGGATGGGGTCGATGGACTCCAGCGGCACGAACGCCTCGATCTCGATCGCCTTGGCGGTCGGCAGCGGCAGGTCCCGCAGTTCCTCGTCGCTGATCGGGATGACCTGCGTCTTGGACAGCTCGTAGCCCTTGCCGATCTCGTCGCTGGTGATCTCGCGGTCTTCCACCTCGCAGTACTTGCGTACTCGGACCCGCCCCATGTCCTCCAGGTGGTACTGGTGGAAGCGGAAGCTGTGGTCCTCGGTCGCGGACTGCACGTTGATAGGCACGGTGACGAGCCCAAAGCTGATCGCACCTGACCACACGGTTCGGGGCATGACGGACCTCCGCAGTGACCCCGAGCATCCCCAGCCTACGAGCGCCTCGCTCGCCCCGCACATGTGCTGAGCGGCTCCGGGCCAGCCACCGGACCGGACGCTCTCACCGGGGGAATCCGGCGAGAGCGATGCTGGCGCGCCGAGCCGGGGCTCGCAGCGCACCGACGGGTCAGGCTCCTAGCCCAGGTCCAGGAAGCAGCGCAGCCAGCCGGGCTCGCCGGGCTCTCGTGTCGTACGGTCTGCCGGGGCGATCGCGTACGGCGCGGCGAGCGCTCCTGGACGGCGAAAGGGCGGTCTGGTCGTCGGCGGCCGCGACCCTATCTGCACCGGGCGTGGCGGGAGGCCCTGGTCCGAGGGGCGGGCCACCGGCTGTCCCGGTCAGTGCTCCCTGATGAAGCAGTCGGATACGTAGCCTTCGACTCCGGTGCGGTTGTTGTGCACGTACGTCCAGTGGTCCTTGACGCTGCCGTCCGGGCAGGGCACCGCTTCCGCGTTGCTCTGCCCGCCCATCCAGGTGTACCCGTCGCCGGGGTTGCCGTGCCCCTTGACCGACGAGGTGGTGCTGTAACTGCTGTGGATCCTCACGCCGGTGGCGGTGAAGTCGCCCTGAGGTGGTGCGGCGGCGGCCGGCGACGAGAACAGCGTCGCCAGAAGCGTCAGTACGGCGGCGGTCGTCATGGCGGTGGTCTTCGCGGCGGTGCGCTTGGTGTTCACGGGTGCCTTCCTGTCGGGGCTGGTGCGTCGGTGAGGTCTGTGCCGTCGGGTGGTTCTTCAGGTGGTCACCGTGGATCCAGCCGTTGGCCCAGCCGCGGCGATGTCACCCCGTGAGGCCTTCATCGTCCTGGGCGGCCGGGACGTGGCGGGGCCTCTCACGGGGCGGGTGTGTAGGTGACGGTCTGGCCAGGGCAGGCGGTGGCGAGGTCGTTCAAGGCGGCGTATTCGGTGTCGTCGACGGTGAGGTTCCAGCGGAGTTTCGTGCCGGTCCATTCGGCGGCGTACCGGCAGTGGACGTCGCCGGCCGGGGGCATCCACTGGGCTGGGTCCTGGTCGGACTTGCTGCGGTTGGAGCGGGCGGTGACCGCGACGAGCGAGGCCTCCTGGCCCTGGTCGTTGGCGTAGGCCTCGCGGCGCTGCGCGGTCCAGGCGGAGGCGCCGCTGTCCCAGGCTTCGGCCAGAGGCACCATGTGGTCGATGTCCAGGCCGGAGGCGGACGTCACCGTCATCTGGTCGTAGTACGACCACCAGGTGCCGCCGGTGAGCCGGCACTTGGGCCCGACGGCCGGTGCTTCGACGGCTTCGGCGATGAGGACTTCGTTGCGGGTGGTGCAGCCGTCGGCCGGGTCGTCGCCGGCATTCCAGTGCTTGAACGCCTCGCGGGTGTAGCCGTCGCGGGACTCGATGGCCAGCGGCAGACTCGCGACGGCCTCGGCGAGCGGAACGGTCTCCGCAGCTTGGGCCGGCGTGCCGGTGGTCAGGGACAGGACAGCGAGGAGCGCGGCGGGCAGGCCGCGCAGAAGAGCGGTACGCATGCCCCTGTTGGTAGCGGCCAGTGTGGGGCGCACGTGCCGGAGACGGCAGTTGCGCCCCTCGTGTGAGTGCAAAGGTCGTACCGGAGAAACGACACAGCTCGGCGGCTGGTCACGCTGCGAAGACGTCCCGCGGCCCCCGGACGGCGCGTTCGAGATGCTGCTGGCGGGGATCGCCTCGTACAGGTCCTGGGCGCGGCGGTAGACCAGGCCGGTGCGGTAGCCGTCCGGCAGCGCGGTCAGGGCGGCGATCGCGCAGTGCAGGCCTAGTCGCCGTCGTGATGGACGCAGGCGGCCGCGTCGATGTGCAGCAGGGTGCGCGTCATGCTGCTGCCGGATCCAGGAGGTCCGGACGATCCGCGTGCCGACCAAAGGCCCGCAGCTTGTGTTCGCGGTCCGTCCTGGACAGCACGGGGCGTGGGGCTAGGAGTTGAGGTTCTGGCGCACGTCCAGGTAGCAGCGCAGCCGTACGCCGGGCTCGCCGGGGGCCCGGGTCGTCCGGTCCGCAGGGGCCGTTGCCCACCGTCCGGCGAGTGCCTCCTGGATGGCGAACGCGGTCTGGTCGTCGGCGGCTGCGACCTCGACCACGGCCAGACCTGGCTGTGCCACATGTGCTTCGTTGATCGGCCTCATGCAGGGCTCTACGCCCAGGGGCCCATGGAAGTTCTGCGACCGCGGCGTCCTTCACACGACCGGGTTGATGCCCGAGGGCTCGGATGCCATCAAGCAAGGTGGCCGCGTGCGGCCCTGGCTGCACCCTGGACGATGATCCGAGGTGCACAGCACGGTGGTGCATGCCGGAATAGGGGCCGGGCCGACGGCGTTGGGAGGGGTGTGGTTGTGAAGGGGACAGTGTCCCCGGGCCTCACCTATTGCCTGTAGGGAAGATCGTTCGGCTGAAGCCCTGCAGTGCCTTTCGCCGCGTAGGCGACCGCCCTTCACGACCGCGCAGGCTGATCAGCCCCGTCCGGCGATGCCGGGCGGGGCTGACTGCTGTCTGTGAACCGGGCGTGATCGGTGAGTGGGGGTGGGTTAGCCGCAGTCGTTGCGGTTGATTTTCAGGGAGCGGGTCTGGTCGTTGAGGTTGTAGCCGCGCAGGTCGTGGATGGAGCCGCCGCTGCGGGTGACGCACACGTGCCGGCCGCTGTGGTTGCGCTTCTCGTACACGCGGGCGGTGCGGTCGGAGTTGTTGCGGATGGAGCTGCCGCGGTCACGGATCGCGGAGGGCAGGTCCTTCACACTGCCGTCCACGGCACGCCGCACCCACGGCTGACCGCCGAAGTCGATCTCTGGGTAGATGCACACGTAGCCGGACGGGCAGTCGATCGCTGCCTTCACCACGCCCGGGGCGGGGGAGGCGGAGGCGGGAACGGCCATCGGGGCGAGGGCCAGGGCGGCGAGCGCCGCGGCACGCATCAGGGTTTTGATCACGCACTACAGGTACTGGCCCCGGGGCCGGGACGGCATGTTGCGCCGTGGCTTTCACTCCACCGGGGGAGCGATATCTAGCCGGGGGCCCTGGCGTTTGCTCGACCCTGCTGGCCCGGACTGAACGAGACGCACCCGGCCTGTCCTGGCCGGGTGCGTCGGTGTCCGTCGGGGCGTGGCTGAGGTGTTCAGTCCCTCCCGCAGTGTGTTGGGTCAGCGGTGGCCGCCGCCGTGGCGATGGTGGCCCCAGGACTCGTCGTCGATGAAGCGTCCGCGGTCGTTGCGGAGGGTGGCGATGTCGGAGCGGTTGTCCCAGACGTAGTTGCGGCGGTCCTGGTACAGGTCGCTGTAGGTGTCGCGGCCGTGGCCGGTGTGGATGCGGACGGTGGCGCGGCCATCGAGGCGGTAGTGGTCGAAGGTGTAGGTGCGGCCGTCCTCGTCCTTGAGGGTCCAGCCACGGAGGTTTACGTCGGCGGTATCTGTGGGCACTTGCGAACGCGGGGGCAGCCGACGAGCGGCCAGATCTGCTCGTCCTCCCAGTGTTGCCCTCGCTGCGGCGCCCGGAAGGCCGGGCGCCGCAGCGAGGGCTTCGGGGTCAGCGGCCGCTCCAGTGGGTGGCGCCGGGGATGGGTGTGGCGAGGCACCGGCGGGCGGGTGAGGACGGGGTGAGGCGCGGGGAGCCGAGTGCGCCCCTGAAGGCGGCCAGGAGTTCCTCGACGCGTGTGCCGGCCGGCGGCGGGCCTTCGCTGACCGGCGGTTTGCTGGAAGGCGTGCCGACGGCGGTATCGGGTGGGGCTGTGGGGTGTGCTGCGGCTTCGGCTTCCCACAGCGGTAAGAAGTAGGCGGGCTCGCCGTCCAGGAGCTGGATGAGGCGTTGGACGTCTTCCCAGTCGCCGGTGGCCGTGCCGTCGAGCAGGGCGGCGATGTGGTCTTGGTCGAGTTCGTTGCCGCTGGTGACGGCGATGGCCCAGGGGGTGGGGCTTCCCGCGCGCTGGTGCAGGAAGCGCAGGGAAGAGGCGAGTGAGGTGGGCCTGGGCTGGCTCTCACGCCGGGCACTGGAGGCCTTCCAGACCCGGCGCAGGACCTCCGGGTCGGCGCCGCACGCGCGGGCGAGCACGGCGACGTTCTTCCAGGCGGGGAAGCGCTCGCCGGACATGAGCCTGGAGAGGTAGCTGGCCGACAGGCCGGTGCGGCTGGCGAGGGTTCTGAGGCTGAGTCCGGAAGCGCGCTGGAGGCTGCTGAGGACGGTGGCCAGGTCCTGTCCGGCCAGGGGGGAGAAGTAGGCCGCCGCGGTGCTCGGGGGTGGCGCGGTGGGTGACCGGCCATCGCCGGCGCTGTCGGGATCCCGGGGCGAGATGGTGCCGGGGCGCGAGGCCGGGCGCGGCGATGAGGGCGCCGCCGGGGCGGGGCGTGAGGTGCGGCGGGCGGGCAGAGACCACTTCTTGCGTGCGGTGTCCTTTCCGATGCCGAGCACGGCGCCGATGCGCTCCCAGGACGCGCCGCGCAGTTTGGTGCGGGCCACCATGAGGGGCGTGAGGTGTTCGGCGAATACCTGGAGGCGCACCATCTGCTCCAGGGGCGCGGACACGGGCATCTCCGGCTGGTCGAGCGCATCCAGGAGGCTGTTGGCTGCTTGCGTGATCTGGGTCAGCTGCATGCGCAGGGCCTGGTCGAATTCCTCGGTGTCCGGGGCATCCGCGGCGGCCTGGCGCTGCCGGTGGGCTGCCTGGCGGCATCTGGTGCTGCAGTATTCGCCGGGCCGACCGGTGGCTTGATGACGCCGCTGAGCGCCGCAGTGCTTGCAGGTGGAGTGAGAGAAAGTGTGCCCCATCGTGGCGTTTTTCCTTTACCGGTAACTTTCCCGGGCGACGAAATGGGGATCGTCGCCCGGGATTTGTGACGGAGAGCGGTGTGTGTACATCCGTTTCGTAGGGCGGATGCAGGCAGATCACGTCGCAGACCGAGGGGACGTCGGCCTGGGGATGATCAGGTCACAGGGGGCTCTCCGCGCCGGGCACGCCAGATGATGACCGCCCACAACGCCACAGTGACCAGGGCAGTTACCAGCTCCACGGACCCATCCGAACTCGGTACGACGAGGAGCACCGGAGTGCCTGCCGCGGTCGGAGAAGGCGGCACTGGCGGCGTGGTGACCGGTGTTGCCTCAGTGTTGACGGGCGTGTCGCCCTGGACTGCAGCTTTGTTATGGTCAAGCGCGGAACGACGCCTAAGGCGTTTGATCCCGCGCTCGAAGGGGGATCCAGACAAGGGCTCTCCTAGATCGAGATGCTGTGGGGCGCGAACCCGGGACCTGGAAAGCGCGGGTTCGCGCTCCGTGACTGTAGTGACACCCTCTGCCCCGCGCCATTCGGTCAAATGCCCCCATCCGCAGAACAAGATGGGATTGATCGGACACTTTCGTCGAGGTCGTACGGGCAATCATCTTGCTTTTCGGATCTCTTTCCGAAAAACAGCCGCAACCGGCTGAAGATCTTGGTATTTCTCCCCCTTAACCTCCCCTTGACCTGCGTTAACAGCCGTTTCTGCGGCATCGGGGCGTCTACCGGGAAGAAGAGCAACCGCTTCCCCTTATCCGAGGTCGGCGCCGGCGCACTGCGCCCCCCGACGGCCACTCGATATGAGGGAGACCGCCTCGCCGCCCCGAGGCGTTGGCGACGCCGCGGCTGCCGGACCACGATGAGGCGTGATCTGCGGGCGGGCCGGGTTCTTGATCTCAACCGCCCGGAGAGGGGAGCCTGCTCTCTGCTACCGCTGCGCCGCTCTTGTGCTGTCAGCTGCTGCTCGCAGGGACAGGGTGGCGGTGTCGATGGCGGCGTCGACAGCTCCGCGGTTGGCGCCGGCGCGTTGGAGCCGGTCGGCGTCAATGAGCCCGGCGGCCGCCAGGGCGGCGTCGCTGGCGGCACGGGACAGGGGGCCGGGGTCGTCGTCAAGAGTGGCTTCTACTGCGCTGCGGACCAGGCGGTGGCTCAGAAGCTGCAAGCGGGTCTCCTCGGCTGGTGAGGCGACCGTCGAGCGGTAGCCGGTGAGGAGTTCTGTCAGGCCGCGAGGCGGTTCTTGAGCTGGATCAGCCCGCACAGCGGCGTCGAGCTCTGCCTTGGCGAGCAGCACGCCCAGCAGCAGGGCGCTGTCGGTGCGCTTGGGCCCGTTCGGCCGCAGGCTCGGGTCCGGTGTGGGCGCAGCGCCGAGTTCGTCCAGGGCGCGGTAGAGAGAGCGCGCGCTGGACGGGCGTCGCACTGACGGACGCACCATCACCCTTGTCCTGGCTACGGACTTGCGGTCAGGTCCGGGTGGTGGCACGGCGGCGCCGCTTGGGTTTCGTGGACCGTACAGGCTTGGGCATGGTCATGGTGGCCTTACTCATGCGGTCATAGGTGCGGGTCATGTGGGCGATCTCGTCCTGGAACATCGCCAGCACCTCGTAGTTGGCCACCTGCTCGCCCAGGGGGTTGATGGCCCCGGACAGCACCCGGCGCAGTTCGGTGTTGATCCGGCGCATCCGCAGGGAGGCGTTCTCGGCGATTTTCGCCGGGTCGGTCGTGACCATGTAGCCGCCCCGGTAGGCGAGGAACGCCTTGCCCTTCTCCATCGTCATGTGGTCGCGGATGTAGCCCTTGGTGCGCTCGAATTGTCCGTCGGTGGCGTGGATGCGGTCGGTGATGTGCTCACGAGGGAGCAGGATGTCGTCGCCGGCCTCGTCGAAGAGATGCCAGGCGAGTTCTGCCAGGTGCTGGGTGGGAACCGGGGCGGCCCGCTGCCTGGCGTCCGAGGCTGCCGTCGTGCGGGCACGTGTCATGGCTCGTCATCTCCTTCGGACAGGATGCGGGCGAGTTCTTCGTCCATGGTCTTGTCGCCGGTTGCGAGCGCGGAGTCGCACCAGTCCAGTGCGGCACGGATCCTTCTGTGGTTGTCCAGGATCGCTCTGACCTCGCGGTCGGTGAATTCCGTGACGTGCAAGCGGGGGACCATCTCCTGCAGGTCGACCAGAAACGCGGTGCCGGTGCCGATCAGTTCCAGTGCCTCGCGCGAAGCGCGCTGGTAGTCCACGGCCGGTTCCCGCAACCGCTTCGATGCCTGGGGCGCGGCCGAGTTCTCTTCCTGCTCCCAGGGGCCGTTGTCCGCGGGCTCGCTCTCGGGTTCGTGCGCGGCCGCCAGCCGGTCTGCCGCGGCCTCCATCCGCTGCTCGTGATGCGCGCGGTACAGGATGCGCTGGTTGGCAGGGTTGGCCATCACCCGGTGCGCGACATCAGGCCGTCGGATGATCTCTTCCACCGCGCCCACCGCATTCTCGGAGTTCGTCAGCAGGGTGCGCACCCGGTCGAGCTTCTCTTCCTTGGTAAGAGGTCGGTGAGGCAGACGGCCGGCCCGCCTGAGGGCGGCGTCCTCCGTCCAGTGGTCCGCTCCGCCTGGAGGTTCCTGGATCAGCTCGAAGCGATCGTCCAGGGATTCCAGGGCGCGGTGGACCGACCAGGACACACCCGGCTCCCGGTGCTTGGGCGGCCACTGCATGGCGGTAAAGCGGTAGCCCAGCAGGGTGTGGACGTTGATGCCGATCTGGTCGGCGTAGCGGTCCAGGATCGCGAACACGCCGCGCTTTTCGCCGGGCTCGGATTTGTCGACCATCTTCAGAGTGATATCGCCCAGCTCGAACTGGATTCGGGCCTCCTCCAGGACCAGGTCGCGGCCCTGACGGACGTAGCGTCCCCATTGCCTGTCGGTGAAGCGCTGGGGAAAGGGGCTTACAATTCGCTCTCTGACCATGGTGAGCCTCCCTGCATGCCGGGGTGGGAGTACAGGTCGAATGGACACATCAATCCTCGCCCCCGTGTCCATGTTCCCCAATCTAGAACCTTTTGCCGCGTTTGTTCATTGATTGGCCGACATATCTGAACGGCAGGGTGCTGCTCAGGGCTGCCCCCTGGGTCAGTGACCGCGCGCCTCACTGAAGCCGGATTGAAAGCGGTCGTGGGACTACAGGAGCGGACCTGCGGTTCTACCGCATTCCCACAGGCCAGGGGCCTATAGCGCGACGTTTATCCGTCACGCGACGAAGGAGGCGCGGGCCCGGTAAGCGGCAGTGCGGCAGGCAGGCCGGTCGTACACCGCATCGCGCCGACGATCCTGCCCGGCGGCGACGGCCTTACCGCAGACGGGGCAGCTCTGCAGCGATCTCGACACCGTATCGAAAGGCCCTGCCCCCAGGTTGGCAGTACGCCTCCGCCGCGCTGCCGCGCCGCAAGCAGGACAGCAAAAGCGGGCATCCCGCCGAGCCAACACCGTCAGCGGCTCACCGCAGAAGGCACAGCAGCGCACCTGCCTATCCATATCTCCAGAGTAGGCCTGCTCATATCGGCTGGTGGTGTCCTGCGGGCGGGCCCGGTCCGGGCCCGCCTCAGCGTCGGGGAGAATCAGCCCAGGGTCCGCATGGTGGGCTGACGTTCCAACCGAGACGCTGCTGGTCCGTCTCCAACACGTGGTGAGTTGTTTGTGAGGCAGGGGACACCGGGCATGCGGTAGCCGGGTGATTTGGCGCTCGGACGAAAACGGTGCGCCGGGTTGACCTCCGCTTTCCTACACTTGTGGTCGTGGCGATGATCTATAGCAGCGGAAGCTGCGATGACCTTCCCGAACACGCGTGGCCTGATGGTTACCTGGCTCCGCTCACCGCCACGCCCACCGAGTGGGTCACGGTCCTCGGCAAGCCCGTCCAGGACCGCTTCGACTGGGGGGTCAGCAGCTACCTGACTCGTCCTGCAGCGCGGGCACATGCCCTGCAGGAGTACACCTGGAGTCAGGCAGCGATCGGCACCGCTGGGATCAGCACCCTCTACCCGGGGGAGCGCACGGTCTTCGAAGAGGGACTGCGAGACGAAGAGGAACACACGGAGTTCTTCGTACAGCTTCGCTCCCATCACGGGCTCGCCGAACCGACGCTGGAGTTCACCCCCTCCTTTCTGTGGTACTTCGACGCCATTCCCAGGAACGACGGCTCCTGGTATTACCTTGACGACGCCGGCCGTGACCACGAACTGGTGCGCATCCGGCGCACCGACACCGAACTGCGCATCGACATCGCGGCCCTGCCCTTGCGTCGCTACCTCGCCGCACGGAGCCGCTTGCTTGTGATCCAGCATGACCGCATCACCCGGCTCGATCACGTACCCGACCCGGCGATCGACGCAAGCGACCGCTCCGACTTGCGGCATTTCGCCTTTCACAGCGGAGACCTCCACTCAGTGGATCGCCCGGGTTTCGTACGGCTGGTCGGAAAGCAGATCGTGCTGCCCATCGACGCAGAACCCGTCGACCTGGCTCGCCCGCACACCTCCGAACGCCGGTTTCCAGAATTCACGGTCGCCATCGACCCCAACACCGGGGAGCGCGTCACCTCCACGTGCGAGCCCGACAAGCTGAGCAACAACTTCACCGACCGCGGCACCCCGCACTACCTGACCCGGGTCTACTTCCGGCGTGAGGTCCTCAACCGATACACCTCTCAGCCCTCCCGCTACCGCATCGAGAACGGCCGTCTGAGCTGCCTGGGACTCTGGGGCATCTCCATCGGCACCAACCCCGACGGTTTCATCGAGGTCTACCTCGGAGACCTCGGGCGTGATCTGCCAGCCGAAGAACGCGACCATTGGCTCAGCTTCAACGTCCCGCCCAGCGGAGGACGCGACGAGGGCCGTTTCGACCGCGACATCCTCGGCCGGTGGACCGAGGGGCCGCCCGACCCGCTACGCCGGCTGTTCGCCGCACGAAAGCACTTCAGCACCGCCCTGGGAACGCTTCTGGGACAGGCGGTCTACAAACCATGGCACCACGCCGACCAGATCGCTTTCGAGGGCCTGCATATGCCCACCAGCAGCGAGCAGCAGGAAGCCGACACCCTCATACTGCTGCTCGCAAAAGGCGTCATCGACTACCTGAACGTCAAGGCCCTCCGCCACCTTCCCGGAGTGACCGACTCCAAGGCGCAAAGCATCAACTGCCTCGAAGCATGGGTCTCCTCCAGCGGAGGTGACAGCGACGCGCTGATCCGTCCGTTGCGCGTCCTGCAAGGCCTCCGCTCCACCGGGCCGGCCCATCTTCGCGGAAAGGACTGGCACGCCACCCTCACACGCGCCAGCCTGGAAGCGTTGAGACCCGATGAGCAGTTCGTGCAGGTACTCACGCTGACCGGTGACGCCCTCAGCGCGCTCGCCCAGCATGCCGAGTCACAGCATCAGGCCAGCCAGTAGACAGCTTGCGGTGCCCCACAAATCCGCTGACACTCTCCGCTTGGTCCCGTGTATGACTGGCGCCAGAAGCCAAACAGGGGAGGGCAGCCGGTGGGTAAGGCATCGTCGGGGAAGCGTGCGGCCAAGGCAGGCGGCACCCGGGATCACACAGTGCCGCAGATGTACCTGAAGCACTTCGCCCAGCACGTAGCACGCCGCAAGTACGAGCTGAAGGCGCGACGGCTGGACAAGATCAACGAACCGTTTACCGTGACGCCTACCGGCATCGCTGCTGAGGCCGGCTACTACTGGGGGATCAGTGTCGAAGGGGTCCCTCACCACAATGTCGAGGAACTGTTCACCTCCCTCGAGGGACGCGCCGAAACAGTACTGAAGGTCCTCCTGAACGACCCGGACTGGGCGCTCACACCGCACTGGCCGTTGAGCTCGGACCAGCGCCATGTCCTCGCCTGGTGGATGGCTGCCCAGATCTTGCGCACGACGCGCCAGCGGAAGCGGCTTACCTACCAGCAGATCGAAGCGCCGGACATCACCGACCTGCCGCAGGAAGTACACACGCTCGCACAGAACAACCCCCACCTGCGCTACATCGTTGAGAACATCGTCACGTTGGCGCTCATCCTGGAAGCACGTCCGTGGGCGCTGGGCTTCAGCGACATGTGCCTGCTAACCAGCGATACCCCGATCGCCATATGGAACCGCCCCGACGACGAAGACCAGCTGCGCGCCGCCGCACTGAGCGACATCCTGCTCCCGCTGGACCCTCACCGCTTTCTGTTCCTACCCGGCCCCGCTACACGGGGCACCGACCGGCGTAAGCACGTGGACCACCTGATGCACGCGGAGGGCGCCATCGGGTTCGCGCTTGTGGAGGTGGTGTACGACGTGGCTGACCAGTTCGTGATCCACCACCCAGAGCACGATCCCTGGAAGCATTGGGAGCCGAACAGCCCCGGTCAGCCCAAGCCATGGGACGGGCAGACGCATTCTGCTCCTCAGTACATCTTGGAGTACGGCGTATTTCCGCCCAGTCAGAACATTGAACGTCGCTGGACCGTGGAACACCCACCGCCTCGCTCCCCAGACGTGTTGCACCCCTGACCTGCCAGAACATCACCCGGCGCGCACAGCACCGGACCCCGGGCCCTGAGAGTCCCGGGTGACGCTCGGAGGGGGCTTGTTGGTGTGCAGGGTGATGGCTGGTCTGACCCGCAACACAATGAGGGTCCGTGCCGGATGCGTCCGGCACGGACCCTCGCGTAGCCTCCCACGCGCGGCTACGCCGTCGCCCAGTGGAGTCCGAGGCCGGCCAGCGTCTGAAGTTTGTCGGGGGTGAGCTTCCCGCGCCTGGACTTTGCGTTCGAGAGAAATACCCCGAGCCGCACGGTGTGTTCCTGGCCGTCGACCGTGATCGTCTCTGTGTGCCCTCGGGGGACGGTCACGGAGCCGGTGCGGGTCTTGTACTGGGCCAATGCTGCAACACCGCGCTCGAACGCTCCTGAGGTGCCCCCGGAGGCCTTCGCGCGCGCCTCCGGATCCCTGGGCAGGGGCTGGATGCCGAGTTGCTCCAGACGTTCGCGCTGGCCGTCCGTGAGCCGCTGCCACACGTCCGGTTGCTTCTGTCGCTGCAGCCATCGTCCGACGTCTTGGCCGGCGACTGTCACGCCGGGCAGGACCTTGGTGCCTTGCTCGTCGCGCAGCAGTTCGCGTAGGGCGGCGTAGTGGCGTTGCCAGTCGGCTGGCCATGCGGGGTTCCAGTCCGGGTCGATGGCTTCCAGCGCTGCCTGCCACTGCGGGTGTCCGTCCAGTGCACCCGGGCGCCTCAGATTCGCGAGCCACATCCCCAACGGCTTGTCGAGCGCTGTGGCCGTCCGCGGAGCGCTGAGGCTGAAGGCCTGCTCGTAGTAGACGCGGGCAGCTTCCAGGTTCTCCTGGAAGCGCTCATCGGCCATCGACCACACCATGCCCAGCGCTTCGAGCCGACGGGCGCGCTGGCCGGACATCTCTCCGGCCCCGTAAGCCCTTCGCTGTTCTGCCACCCATTGCCCAAGGGGGTACGGGCCGGGGGCCTCCTTGTGGCCGTAGGGCACCCGTGCGTGGCCCTCACGCTCGGTGAACCGCTTGAGCGCCGCCCAGCCGCGCGCCCAGTCCTGCCGCTCCGTATCGATCACGTTGAACGACACCCAGTTCGCGACCATCACGGGATCCCTCGGGGCGGCAAACCGAAGCAGCAGGCGGGATTCTTCCTCGCCTTCCTCCGGTTCCGTACCGATACTCACCGAGGGCTGCGTAACGTCCTTCTGAGGCTTCTGTGGAATCGCGAGTAGCTCGATGGCTTCTTCATCGTGAGCCCGTAGACCTGCCAATACTTTCACCAAGGGCCGGTACGAGCCAGAGGTGAACATGTCCTCCGGCTTTTCGCCGGGCTGGAGGAATACGGGCACAATCAGCGAAGCCAGCTTTCCCTGACCCGGCTTCTGCCGGAGCGCCCGTCCGATCGCTTGGACGATGTCGTGCGGCGCCCCCTTGGGGTCGAGCAGGGCCACGCTGTCCACGGCCCGGATGTCCACGCCCTCACCCAAAACGCGACAGTTCGAGAGCACGGCCCGCTGCGCTGTAGCGCCGAACGATCCCAGCACCTCCCGCCGGTGTTCGGGGGCGTGTTCGCCGCACAGCCAGTTGGCCCAGATCCGCTTCGGACACTTCTCCGGCTGGTTGGCGTGCAGCTTGGCCGCCACCCGCTGCAGGCCCTCCGCGTAGGCCTGCGCCTCCATCGTCCGGTGGTGGAAGGTGATGCACGTCGACAGGTCGTGTTGCGCCATGGTGTGCAGGAGCGCGGCCTGGAGCGCCCCGAGGCGCTGCCCGCGCACTTCCTCGCTGCCCCGCTCCTCACTCATCAGCCGCTCGGGCGTGACGAGGGGGTCCTGGAGCTCGAGGACGATGATCTGATACCGCGCCAGTAGACCCCGGGACACGGCTGACGCCAGCGACAGTTTGTACAGCACGGGCCCGAACACGGCCTCGTCGTCCATGGAGGCCGCCATCTCCCTCGGCAACGGGTCCCGTGCACCCTCGGCGACCTCCCGGTTGAGCCGTTCCTCCCAGATCCGGGGCGTCGCGGTCAGGTACAGCCGCCGGTAGGACGGGATGACGCTCTGGTCGTGGATGTCCGCCCACGCCTTACCCATCGACCCGGAACTCCTGTGGGCCTCATCAACCACCGCGAGGTCCACAGGAGCAAGCTTCTGGCCGTAGGCGCCCTCGAAAGCCTCCGCGAGAACCCCCAGCGACGCGTACGTCGCATAGATAGTCACGGGCCCGGAACCGTGCCACAGCGCCAACTGCACGGGATTGGTGGTGGAGCGCACCTTCAGGTTCCACAGCTCCGGGTCGTCCTGGAGCGAGCACACAGCAACTGCCGGCCCCCGATGCCCAACCTCGTGCCACGCCTTCACCGTCTGCGCCAGGAGGTCCAGCGTCGGCACCAGCACGAGAGTGCGCCCCTTGGGCGCGAGCCGCTTGGCCGAGGCGGCAGCAATAATCGTCTTCCCTGTGCCGCACGCGGCGTGTACCTGCCCGCGCAGGCCATTCCATGGAATACCGCCCGGCGGGACATCGAAGCCGCGCACAATGGCGTTCACGGCCTCGACCTGATGGTCACGCAGTTTCACGGCCATGCCCGTGCTCTCCTTTCAACGGAATGCGGAGCGTAATCCAGAAGGTGAATCCCGGGGAGGTGGATAGCTGGCCCAGGGGTATGCTATCTGATACCAGACTCTACACAGTGCATCACTGTGATGCATCCGCCTCGCGGCAGCTTCCTCTCTCGGGGTAGTACATGGCCGAATCCTGCTCAGTCAGGGCCGATTATCCCGTACGCTGAGGAGAGTCGTTGAGGTTGACCGAGTGAGGCATTGAGGACTGGCAAGGGATTCGGGTGGAGCGCAGCGGAGCCCGTCTCTGCGACGCAGGCCGGCGTTCGATCGAGCCGACGGTCTGTCACCTCCATTGTAGGGATGGTGAGTAGGATCCCAGAGGCTACACAGCCCCGCACATGATGCATCCCCTCCTCGTAGCCAGCCCAAGGAATCCCGCAAGCGGGATTCCGTCAATTCGCGCTTGCGGGAATTGACATGCTTTCAGAATTCCGCTCGCGGAATGCAATTCCCGCGCTTGCGCGGGAATATGGCGGAGCGTCAGCGGAGCCACGCCCGAAGCGAAGCGGAGGGCGTCACTCTGCGGCGCGT
>NZ_JBWKHE010000016.1:0-98988 GCF_056433405.1 Streptomyces sp. NPDC044719 | reverse complement strand
AGTGGCGCCCTCCGCTTCGCTTCGGGCGTGGCTCCGCTGACGCTTCGCCATATTCCCGCGCAAGCGCGGGAATTGAATTCCGCAAGCGGAATTCTAAAAACGTGTCAATTCGCGCAAGCGCGAATTGATGGAATCCCGCAAGCGGGATTCCTGAGGCTGGCTACAAGGGGAGGGTGCATCATGCGCGGGGCTGTGTAGCCACTGGGATTCCTACCCACCACCCCTACAACGGAGGTGACAGGCCGTCGGCTCGATCGAACGCCGGCCTGCGTCGCAGAGACGGGCTCCGCTGCGCTCCACCCGACCCCCTTGCCAGTCCTCAAAACCTCACTCGGTCAACCTCAACAGCACCCTCAAGCGTACAGGGTAATCGGCCCTGACTGAGCAGGATTCGGTCATGTGTCACTCCGAGAGAGGAAGCTATCGCGAGGCAGATGTATCACAGTGATGCACTGTGTAGAATCTGGTATCAGACAGCATACCCCTGGGCCAGCTATCCACCGCCCCGGGCTTCCCCTTCTGGATTACGCTCCGCATTCCGCTGAAAGGAGAGCACGGGCATGGCCGTGAAACTGCGTGACCATCAGGTCGAGGCCGTCAGCGCCATTGTGCGCGGCTTCGATGTCCCGCCGGGCGGTATTCCATGGAATGGCCTGCGCGGGCAGGTACACGCCGCGTGCGGCACAGGGAAGACGATTATTGCTGCCGCCTCGGCCAAGCGGCTCGTGCCCAAGGGGCGCACTCTCGTGCTGGTGCCGACGCTGGATCTCCTGGCGCAGACGGTGAAGGCGTGGCACGAGGTCGGGCACAAGGGGCCGGCCGTCGCGGTGTGCTCGCTCCAGGACGACCCGGAGCTGTGGAACCTGAAGGTGCGCGCCACGACGAACCCCGTGCAGCTGGCGCTGTGGCACGGTTCCGGGCCGGTGACCATCTACGCGACGTACGCGTCGCTGGGCGTCCTTGCTGAGGCTTTCGAGGGCGCCTATGGCCAGCAGTTGGCCCCGGTGGACCTTGCGGTAGTTGATGAAGCCCACAGGAGTTCCGGGTCGATGGGTAAGGCGTGGGCGGAGATCCACGACCAGGCCGTCATCCCCGCGTACCGCCGGCTGTACCTGACCGCGACGCCGCGGATCTGGGAGGAGCGGCTCAACCGGGAGGTCGCCGAGGGGGCGCGGGATCCGTTGCCGCGGGAGATGGCGGCCTCCATGGACGACGAAGCCGTGTTCGGGCCCGTGCTGTACAAGCTGTCGCTGGCGTCGGCCGTGTCCCGGGGTTTGCTGGCGAGGTATCAGATCATCGTCCTCGAGCTCCAGGACCCCCTCGTCACGCCCGAGCGGCTGATGAGTGAGGAGCGGCGCAGCGAGGAGGTCCGTGGGCAGCGGCTCGGGGCGCTCCAGGCCGCGCTCCTGCACACCATGGCCGAGCATGACCTTCAGACGTGCATCACGTTCCACCATCGGACGATGGAGGCGCAGGCGTACGCGGAAGGTCTGGAGCGGGTGGCGGCGAAGCTGCACGCGGACCAGCCCGAGACGTACCCCAAGCGGATCTGGGCCGACTGGCTCTGCGGCGAGCACGCCCCCGAGCGCCGGCGTGAGGTGCTGGGTTCATTCGGGTCCACGGCGCAGCGGGCCGTGCTCTCGAACTGTCGCGTTTTGGGTGAGGGCGTGGACATCCGGGCCGTGGACAGCGTGGCGCTGCTCGACCCCAAGGGCGCCCCGCATGACATCGTCCAGGCCATCGGCCGGGCACTCCGGCAGAAGCCGGGACAGGGAAAGCTGGCTTCGCTGATCGTGCCCGTCTTCTTGCAGCCCGATGAGAAGCCTGAGGATATGTTCACCTCCGGCTCGTACCGGCCCCTGGTGAAAGTACTTGAGGGACTGCGGGCTCACGATGAAGAAGCCATCGAACTTCTCGCGATTCCACAGGAGCCGCAGAAGGACGTGGCGCAGCCTTCGGTGAGCATCGGTACGGAACCGGAGGAAGGCGAGGAAGAATCCCGCCTGCTGCTCCGCTTCGCCGCCCCAAGGGACCCGGTGATGGTCGCGGAGTGGGTGTCCTTCAACGTGATCGATACGGAGCGGCAGGACTGGGGGCGCGGCTGGGCGGCGCTCAAGCGGTTCACCGAGCGGGAGGGCCACGCACGGGTGCCCTACGGCCACAAGGAGGCCCCCGGCCCGTACCCCCTTGGGCAATGGGTCGCTGAACAGCGACGGGCCTACGGGGCCGGAGAGATGACCGGCCAGCGCGCCCGCCGGCTCGAAGCGCTGGGCATGGTCTGGTCCATGGCTGACGAACGCTTCCAGGAGAACCTGGAAGCTGCCCGCGTCTACTACGAGCAGGCCTTCAGCCTCTGTGCTCCGCGGACGGCCACAGCGCTGGACAAGCCGTTGGGGATGTGGCTGGCGAATTTGCGGCGCCCGGGTGCGCTGGACGGGCACCCTCAGTGGCGGGCAGCGCTGGAAGCCATCGACCCGGACTGGAACCCCGCATGGCCGGCCGACTGGCAACGCCACTACGCCGCCCTACGCGAACTCGTCCGCGACGAACAGGGCACCGAGGTTCTGCCCGGCGTGACAGTTGCCGGCCAAGACGTCGGACGATGGCTGCTGCGACAGAGACAGCCGAACGTGTGGGAACGCCTCACGGACGGCCAGCGCGAACGCCTGGAGCAACTCGGCATCCAGCCCCTACCGCCAGAGCAGGAGACACCCGCCAAGGCTTCTGGGGGCACCTCAGGGGCGTTCGAGCGGGGCGTAGCGGCCCTCGCGCAGTACAAGGCCCGTACCGGCTCCGTGACCGTCCCCAGGGGTCACGTAGAGCGGCTGGAAGACGGTACAGAGGTTCGACTGGGTGTGTGGATCATGAACCAGAAAGGCCGCCGCGCAAAGCTCACCCCCGAACGACTCCAGCAGCTCGCCGACCTCGGACTGCACTGGGCCAGGGCTTAGCCGCGCATGGGAGGCTACGCGAGGGTCCGTGCCGGACGCATCCGGCACGGACCCTCTTTGTGTTGCGGGATGCAGGACGCACTGCTGGCGCTGTGTTGGCTTGGTCAGGTCGGTGGCCGAGGCTCCTCCCTCAGGAGCGGCTGTGGGGTCCGTGAGTCGTCTTGCGTTTACTGAAACGCGGCAGCGGCTGGCCGTGTTGGGGCTGTTCGACTGACCGACTCGCGGGTGGAGTGTCTGGAAGGGCGAGACGGATGGGGAATCTGTTGCTGGCCGCGAGTGCCTTTCGTGTGGCCCCGCTGCAGGGTGAGATGACGCTGTCGTTCCTGGGGCGGATCGCGGACAGGTATGGCCTGGCGGTGCGGAGTCTGCTCTCGTCGGTTACCGAGGTGGCTGGCCAGCAGGATGTCGTCGGGGCTCTGCAGGGCGACAGCGAGGTGTTCTTGAACGCCGCAGCCCGGGACCGGCTCGCGGCGTTGTGTCGTGTGCCGCAGGTGGGCTTGCGCCGTGCGTTGCCGGCCTGGACGCGGGAGGAGCCGCTGGGTCTCTCGAAGGAGCGGCCGGCGGCGCGGCTCCGCAACGGGGTGGAGACGGTTGCTGCCTGGGGTCCGGCGTGCCCGGGCTGTGTGGCTGCGCGGACCGGTCGCGTTGCTCGAGCCCGGGTGTATCTGGCGGCGCATCAGCGGGTCTGCCCACGCCACGGGTACTGGCTGATGAGCGTGCCTGGCAGCGGGGGCCGTGTCGTTGGGTTGGCCAGATGCCCGGAGGTGGTTCAGGCGCAGGAGGGTCACCGGAGGCTGCTGCGCCGCTCCCCCGTCGCTGCTTCGGCATTCGAGGTTGCTGAGGCGGTCACAGCCTGGTGGTGGGCGCAGAAGTGGCCCGAGGAGCGCCTGTGGCCGATGCGGCTGGAGGCGGCCATGCCCGCGGGCGAGGATCCGCAGCGGTGGCGGATCCTGGCGCGGGATCTGGTCACCTACCCCGAGACCGTCGCCCTCGCCACGCTTCTGGCCAGCCCGGTCTGGCGGCTCCGTGTCGCTGCTGACGGTGGTGGTCACCTCCCCTACCGGTTGGCTGATGTGCCCTGCGTGCCCAGCGAGCTGGGCGATCGCTTGCGGCGACCGTGGCTCACCGCGCGTCTGGCCGCCTGCACCCACGGACCGCTGTTTGCCTGGACGTACCAGTGCATCCGTACCAAGGGCGGCAGTGGAGACGACGAACAGCGGCTGTGGCAGGTCCCCTTGGCGCTCCGGCCCCGGCCTCTCGCCGACGCTCTCGCGGGCTACCAGCGCCGGAAGACCGCGGGCACAGAGGGTCTGCCGGTTCAGAAACGGCTGCGGGGCCACAGCGTGCACGCCGACGGGGCCTTCGCCGCCGGCCTGGCCCACGCGCGCACTTACGCCGCCCAGCACGGCCACCTCGCCACCCAACGCGACACGCGAGTCGGTTCCTTCGCCCTGGGGAAATGGGTGCACAACCAGCAGGCCCACTCCCTGGCCCTGCCTGAAGAAAAGGCCGCCGCCCTGAAGGAGGTGGATCCGTGGTGGAACATCCCCTGGTCGGTGAAGTGGCAGCGCTCCTACTACCGCGCCCGCGACCACGTCAGGCGCCACGGCCCCCTCAACGCCGCCGACGGCTTCCCCGACACCCACGTGCTAACCGGGGAGTGGCTGTACCTGCAGTGCACCGACTACAGCTCACTCCACCCCGAACAGCGCCGTCTTCTGGCCGACATCGGCCTCACGGCCCAGGCCGTCGGCAGCGCACGACCGCGCCGAACGAGCCGGACAGCGGGCATCGATAAGGCTGTTGCCTGTGCGCGCGCCTTCGTCGCCGAACACGGATGCCTGGCCCTGGCCACCAAGAACATCTCGTACCAGGGGTTTTTGCTCGGGAAGTGGCTCACTGCTCAGCGTTGCCTCACCCGTCGCCAGGACGAACCAGCGCACCTTCAGGTGCTCGACGCGATCGACGTGTGGTGGAACCCGCCGTGGCCTTTGGCGTGGCAGCGCACCTGGCACCGGATCCGCGCTCATGCCCGGGACCGGCATCAGGGGGCCGCAGAGGGGAGCTGGCCGGACGGCAGTGACGGCTGGGCCACGTGGCTGTCCGTGCAGTGCACCGGCTACAAGCAGTTGCATCCGTCGCAGCAGCGTCTGCTGGCGGAGATCGGCATCACCGCCGAGACCGCCGCGGCTTGCCCCCACGAGGTCATCGCCCAGCTCTGCGGTACGGGCCCCGGGCTGGCCCACGCGCGCACGTATGCCGCCATACACGGCCACCTCGCCACGCCCCTGAAAGCTTGTCATGAGGGGTTTCCGCTGGGCCGGTGGCTGAGCGAACAGCGCCGCCAGGCGCGGGAGCACCATCGCAGGACGGGCGGGACATGGCCGGTCAGCGCGCTCCTCGCAGCGCTCGACCCCTGGTGGAATCCGACCTGGTCCTTGGAGTGGCAACGCAATTGGAGCCGCGTACGGAAGCGGTCAGAGTCCGCGTCCGCAGCTGACGGCGGTGGTACCGGCATTCCGGGCCTTGAGAAGGAGTCGGCCGACTGGCTGAGGCGTCAGTGCACCGGCTACGGCACACTCCACCCCGAACAGCACCGCCTGCTGACCAAGATCGGCATCACCGCCGAAACAGCCCGAGCCGCCCAACCACCGGCTCCCCGCGCCGAGCCCGGTCTCCTGGGCACCGCGCTCGCGCAAGCTCGCGCCTACGCGGCCGAATACGGTCATATCGCCGCGCCCGCCAGCACCGTCCTCGACGGGTTCCCGCTGGGGAAGTGGCTGGCCTGGCAACGACGACGCGCCCGCCAGGGTCGCCTCTCCCCCACTCGGGCCGAAGCCCTGACCATGATCGATCCGTGGTGGAATCCGCCCTGGCCCCTGCAATGGCAGCAGGCCTACCACCGCCTCCGCACAGCAGCTACGGGCGTCGGCGGCGTAGCGGCCGCGGATCTCCCCCTAGGCCTGTGCCGCTGGGCCCGTGTCCAGCAGGAGTCCTGGGAGCATCTCCACCCCGGCCAGCGGGACCTCCTGACCGCCGTCGGCGTCACACCCCACGCTGCCGTAGGCGGACGGCCCGCCCCGGCCACACGCTCCTACCCCGCCAGCCCCGGACTCGGCCACGCACGCGTCTACGCCGCCCGACACGGCCACCTCACCCCGGACAAACACACCCACCACGACGGCTTCCCCCTCGGCAGATGGCTGTGCCAGCAACGCCGCAAAGCCCGCGCCGGCGTCCTCTCCACCACCACCGTTGAGGCGCTCACTGCCCTGGACCCGTGGTGGAACCCACCCTGGCCCTACACCTGGCACCGCACCTGGCAGCAATACCGCGCCACGATCAGTGGGAACGAGCCCCTCCCCGACACCCTCCAACGGTGGGCCAACGCCCAACGCAGTCAATGGAGCACCCTCCACCCCGGCCAACAACAACTCCTCACCACTGCCAGCTTCACCGAGGGCTGGAGCAATTTCGGACATGAAAGTCTGAGAACGACCAGCGACACCGGTTCGCTGGTTCGCGCCCTTTTGGCCTACTGCACGGGTTTACGATCTATTCAGCAGACGGTGACCGACTGTTAGATCGGACGCATGGCTTGCTGCTGTCGGCACGAGTGAGGGGGCGCCTTGGCAACGCTGGGCCACATGAAGGAACGCACGGTTGGCTTTTACGAGGTGGTTGTCCTCAAGGACGGCGAAGCCCGACGAATCCCCGAGCTGATGGACTGGGACGGCGCACTCTCGGATCTCTCACGGGCACCTGTCGCAGCCCGGACCTTCGAAGCCGATTCACAGATGGTGGGCACCATCGCCACCTACGACATGCAGGACCATCTGCTCCTGCATCGTGTGAAGGACGCTGGCGAGTGGTTGTCTGTCATGAACTTCGACACAGGAACTCTGCGCGAGCTGGAACAGTCGGCTCAGGAGGGCTACCTGGACACGTCGGTGATCTGCTTCCTTCCCTTCGGCAACGTTGTGGGAATCATGCAGGGAGGTGTGTCGGCGCCGTCGCATAAGGCGCTGGAGACGTGGCTCAACGGGATCCAGATATTCCCTGGCAGGCAGCTGCAGATCCGCCCAGTAGTGACGCATGCCGAGGTGGAGAAACTCAAGACCGCCTCTGGCGCGAGCCGGGTAGAAGTGAAGATCATGGCCAACAAGATGGGTGCGCTGAGCGAACGTCGCGGTGGGTTGGCTCGGACGCTCCGTGTAGCCGGGGAATCGTACGGGGAGATCAGTGTGACCATGATCATCTCTGTGCCCAAGAAGAAGGAGCTCAGGGAGCACCGTGAGCATCTTCTTGCTGACCTGGAAGAAATCTCCGATGTGGTCACAGGTGCCGAGCGGGCCCGGGCCCGACTGGTCTTCTCCGAGCCGGGCGGGCCGGAGCAGAGTCGACTCGTCGAGCTAGTAGAACACAGCATTACGGCCAAAAAGCGCGTACCGGCCACAGATGGCGAAGGTAGGTCAATCCGGATCATGTCAGCGGTGGATGCCATCCTGGGAGCAGCGGCCGAGCATGAGGACGCTTTGCGACTCGCAGTGGATGCCGGGGGCTCGTGACCTGGGCATAGACGAGGGGGGCCTGTGGAGGTACGCGACACCATCGCGGATCGGTGGGCAGAACACCTTTGGATCGACTACCTCACAGCAGCGCTCATACTCTGCGCTCACATTTTGGCGATCCGCACGACCGGGTCAGGAGACTGGCTGTCGTGGATCGACTCATCGCAGCGAACTGACCTGTATGCCGCTTCTGCTGGTGTGGTGTCAGCAATCGGCGGGCTGAGTGCGATCGCGATCTCCATCTACACCGCGGCGAACGGGGAGCGCCTACGCGCTGTCCGACGTCACCATCAAGTCGGTCTCCGGCGAAGCTGGCGCAGTCTGCTGCGCGGCACCGCGCTGGTATGCGCCCTTCTGCTGAGCGCACTCGCACTCGACAGAGACAAGGACCCCGCATCCGCACGGTTCATCTTCGAATTCGCCATGGCCTTCGCGGCACTACGCTTCTTCCGCCTCATCTGGCTGTTCGACAGGATGATGCAAGTATCGGACGCGGACTCAGCTGAGCCTGACCCAGTAGTCACACCAGTGCGGGACCCTGACTGGCTGCGTCGACACCAGAACACTTCGTGACAAGATGCTCGCTGCTGCACTGCCCAGCTGGCCTGTGGCCCCGGGCTGGGCAGCAGTAGGACCTCGGATCGGGCTCCATCCTGGACAACCCGGAGGAGAGCCCGCGTAGTCGGCCACCGTCGTACCTGGAGCGGTTCAGACGGCCATCCTGGTCTCTGGGCGGCCACCACTTCAACGAAGCCCTATACGTCGTCGAAGCTGGGCTGACTCCATGGCTGTTCAGGGGGCGGACCTTGAGCACCGAGAAGCTGGGTGATCTTCTCGGCTTCGTCACTTGAGAGATCAGAGAGCAGGCGTGCCGTGGTTCCGAGGAGGGCGTCCAGCGGTACCTGGGTACGTGCGCCGCGGGCGCTGGCGATTCCGGTGCCGAACAGGCACTGGAGGGTCTCGCCGGAGGGGATGCGGGCTTCGGCCTCGATGACTCCCTCGGCCTGTCCCAGCGCGTCACTGATGCCGTCGAGTTGGGCGTCGTGGGAGATGTCGTCGCCGGGGCCGCCGTATCCGACGTGGCGGTCCGTCACGACCATGCGAAGAGAGGTCAGCGGGATGCCGAAGCGGTCAGCCCTGTTCCTCACCTCTTCGAGGCGGGGCAGATCGTGCTCCTGCCCTTGCGGGAGCTGGCGTCGGGACTGGGCAACCAGCACATGGAAACGCGGGGTCTGCAGGATCAGCTGTCCGGCCTTCACCGCCCAGCGCCACGGGCTGATGTCCGCGTCAGCCGCGCCGGGCACGATCATGCAGACGCGGCTGGTCCAGAGCCGGATCGCCTCACGCATCAGGTGCTGAAGATTGCCGGTGCCGGCGGCCGGGGTGCGTAGCAAGATAGGGAGGCTGATCATGCGGACGACCCGGTTCCAGAACGCGGTGTCGGCGATGTCTTCGGATTCCAGCAGGTACATCAGGGCCGTCTCGTCGAGATGGCCGACGCCTCGCTGGGGTGCGGGGAAGCTGGCGAGTGTGGATCCGCCGCCCTGCCAGAGCGCGGCGAGGAAGGTTGACATCCGGTCGGCGACATCGGTGGTCATCCGCGCGCTGAGGGCGTCGACGGCCTCACGGGTGGGAACGCGTTCCCCCGCGCGAGCAGCCTCGGCTCCCTGGACGACCGTGTTCAGGAACTCCTCGGTCGCCGCTTTGTCGAGGGTGCCGCGGCCGCCTTCGAGAACGGAGCGGGACACCAGATGGGGGATGCCGGGAGAGTCGTCGGCCGGCTGGAGTGCGCCGAGCGCGGAGGCGTCGAGGAGCAGCGCGGTGCTGCTGCCGGGAAGCGGGAGAAGATCCCCTTGTTGCCGGGCGGTGGGCAGTTGACCGAGAGCGAGAAGCACCGGCCGGTCGGCACGGGGAAGGCGATGGAGGTCGTCCTCGAGTTCGCGCTGGTCCGATGTGGTGCGCAGATAGATGAACCGGCGCGGTGTGCGGGGTCTGCCGGGCCATTCGAGGACCATGTCGGGGACATGGGTGTGGTTGAAGAACTCGGTCTTGGTGACGGTGGCGCCTGGGTCCATGCGGCGCAGGTGGCGGGCGACGATGTCTTTGACACGGGTGAACATCATCCGGTCGTCGGGCTCGTCCATGGCCTGGGAGATCGACTGTTCGACGATGTTCACCACGAGCCCTCTCTGCGGGTGAGTTCGGCGGCGACGATGGCTGCCCAGTCCTTGAGCGGCAGGAGGGTTTCCTGCTTGTCCGAGAGCACGATCAGCCACAGGCGTGCGGCGACCGACTGGGCGAGTTCAGCATCCAGGAGTTTTCGGGCTTCCTCGGTGTCGCTGGTGCCGAAGACGCGGCTGCTGTGCTGAAGGACCGCGGCCTCCACCTGGCCGGGTGAGTTGAGGGTGGACCAGGAGTTCGCACGGAAGGGTGCCCAGGTGATCCACATGAAGTGATCGCTGAGATGGTGCTGGGCCTGGGCGGCGACGTAGCACTTGGCGAGGAACTCGTCGAACTGGGTTCCTTGATCGCTGGGTTGCGCGTAGTTCTTGACCTCCGCGCAGAACATGTCGTTCTGGTAGGGGTCGCCGCGCATGGCGCCCCCCAGATCGAAGGAGAACGTCCGGCCTCCGTACGGCCAGGACAGAGTCAGCCTGCGGCCGCAGGACTCCGAGTCCGTGTTCGCGTACGCGCCGAAGATACGCATCGTGCCCTCGAGCCACTGCTTGGCTCTGCGGGCCCCCGAGAAGCCCTTCACCTGAGCATCTTCGCCAACCACCACAGGCGTAGCTTAGTGCGATCGGATCATCACGATGCGCTCGAACGGGCCAATCCCCCGCCACACCGACGCCTGCCGGCTCCAGGAAGGGGAGACCCACGGCCTGGGGAAGTAAGCAGACGACAGGCCGAGGACCGGACGGCTGCTGCGAAAACGCCCGCCCGGATCGCCGAACACGAGACCGTGGTGGAGTGACCCATCATCCCGGCCTCCTGCGGACAGCTCCCCTGCAGGGGGAGACGACCTCGTCGCTGATCTGCCGCATCGCAGGCCGCTACGGGCTGGAGGCGAGGGTCCTGCGGTCCTGCTGGCACTGGCGTAACTACCCGCCTGGGCACGACGGCGGGGGCGCGCGGGCCGACGCCGAGGTACTGCTGAACGCAGCCGGACGGCAGCTCCTGGCAGGCCTGTGCGGCGTCGAGGAGCACGTGCTGGCACGGGCGTTGCCGTCCTGGGGACAGGAGGACGCCAAGCTGTCGGCCGGAAGGAACGGGGTGCCGGCGGCGGCCTGGCGGACCGGAGGCGCGGTCACCGGACCGGTCGCCTTCGGCTGCCGCCTGTGCGCGGCCCGGCGCACGGGGACGGCCGTGCGGGTGGTGCGGTACGCGCCGCGATCGGAGCGGGTGTGTGTCCGGCACGGGCGGTGGCTCCTGGACGCGGACGCCGACCAGCCCCTTGAGTATCTGGACGTGCGGGGTGTGCCGGAGGTGGCCGCGGCGCAGCGGCGGTGGGCCGGTGTGGCGCGGCGGGCGGTACGGGCCGGAGTCGAGCCGGAGCGGGTGTTCGCGCTGGCGCACGCGGTGGTGGCCCGGTGGTGGGAGCAGGCCCTGCACTGGGAGCGCGAAGTCATCTGGCCGCGGCGGCTGCACCAGGTCGCGGGCGGCAACGCCGGGACGGAGCTGGAGCGGTGGCGGATCGTGGGCCGGGACGCCGTCGTCTTCCCCGAAGTGGTGGCCGTCGCCGACGCACTGCTGGACCCGGCCATGGCCGAGCTGGCCTGGGGGGCCAGCGGGGGGACGCGGCCTCGGGTGCGGGGCGGGGACGACCCGTTGTGCCACCGGCTGGGCGAGCGGGTGGACCGGGACTGGCTGGGGCCGCTGGCCGCGGCCGACTACGGCGGCCCGCTGAGCGACTGGAGGAGTGCGATCGTACGTGCCCGCCGCGGCGGCGGGCCGCCGGGGTGGCGGGACGATCCGTGGCATCTGAAGCGGGAGCAGCAGTCCGCAACGATGGCCGGCCAGTTGCGCGTGATGGCGGCGGAGGCGCAGGCGGGCGGCTCGGGTACCCGGTGGCGTGCCACCGTTTCTGCCGAACACCGCTTCAACATCACGCAGCTGCTCGATGAGGCCCGCGAGGAGCTGGCGCAGCTGCGCGGCGTGCAGAGCGGCACCACCGCCGAGGTGGCCCGGGAACTGCTGGAGCGCCTCAGTCAGAGTGCCGAGTTGATCGACCGGGCCGTGCTGCATACCGCCGCCGCAGCCGTCGTGGCCGGGGTGGCGCTTGAGGAGGTGGCTCAGTGGTCCCGCCTGCCCGCCGAGGAGCTGTATCAGATCCTCGCCGCGGGCCGCGGTGAAGACTGACGCACCCGACGCCGGCCCGGGCAGCGGCCCTGGCACTACGCGGTCCACTGTGCGTACGGCGAGCAGTCGTCGGAGAAGGGCGGCCCGGCATCCGAGAAAAGTGCAGGGGTGCGCACTGACACCGGGGAGCCTGGGTGGCATCCTGGCCCGCGCTCGCAGCCCAACAGGCCTGCCATGCAGTGCAGTTGACGCGATTTTGGGTTACCGGCCGGTTCGCCTGCGCGGCAGGACAGGCATGGCGTTGTGTGGAGTCCGTGATCATCGACAGCAGCCAGGACGGCGCGCAGGGCGGCTTGCCCGCGCCCGCGTCCGGCGCCTGCCGGGTACCGGACGCGGGCGCGGTGGAGGCGGAGTTCGCCGGGGTGGACGGCACGCTGGTGCAGCGCCGCTGGGCTGAGGCGGCCGTGGTGGTGCGGTTCGAGCGGCTTGCGCCGGTGGCGGCGTTCCCGGTGGTGCCGGGGCGGCGGTGGGGGCCGGGCTGGTGGTGGTCGGCCACGACCGGGCGGCATGTGATGCACGGTTCGCAGGCGATGTGCATGCAGCTGATGGTCCTGGACCGCGATCCGCAGGTGGTGGGCCTCTCAGCGCGGCCGGTGCGGCTGATCTGGCGGGATCCGGACAGCGGGCGGGCCCTGACGTGGGTGCCGCAACTGTTCGCCCGCTACGCCGGCGGCCGCGCGCTGCTCGCCGACTGCCCCGCCGCCTCGACGACCGCCGGGACGCGGGCCGAGCACGCCGCCGCGGTGCTTGCCGCGGCGTGTGCGGCGGTCGGGTTCACCTACCGGCGTCTGGTGGCGCCGGACAAGGCGGTGGCGGCGAATGTGCGGTGGCTGGCCGGCTACCGCCATCCGCGCCACCGCGACGCCGGCGGGCTCGAGCAGGCGGTGCTGGAGGCGTTCGCCGTCCCGCGGTCGCTGATGGCCGGGGCCGCGGCGGCGGGCGAGGTCCTCACCGCGCTGCCGGTGCTCTACCACGCGCTGTGGCACGGCCGGCTGACCGCGGACCTGACACGGCCGCTGGGCGAGCACACCCTCGTGACGCCCGGCCCTACCGCAGGCGACGGGGAGCAGGAGCAGCACGGCAGGTGAGCAGGTACAAGGTAACCGTCCCCGGCGGGCGATGTGTTGAGGTGGACGCTCGGGTCAGGCTCGAGGCCCGCACCTGGCAGGTGACCGGTCTGGTCGAGGGGCGGGTGTACCTGGCTGCCGACGACGGGACCACCGGGTGCGTGCTGGCCGCCCACCTGGTGGCCGCCGACGGCTTCGAGGTCGTCGACCAGGCCACCTTGCAGGTTCCGGCCGCCACCGTGTGGGCGGCGCTGCCCCTGCTGGCCCGGGAGCGGGCGATTGCCTGGTGGGACGCGCAGGCGCAGGCCGAGCAGTGGTGAGTGCACCCAGCCGTCCGGGCCGGCCCGTGGCCGCTGCGGGCGGCAGGCAGGTGAAGCTGGGGGCGTATGTGACGTTCCAGGGCGGTACCTGGCAGGTGGCCGCCGTGGCCGGTGCGTCGGTGACGCTGGTCGGCGAGGACGGGCAGACGGCTTCGGTGCTGGCCTCGTTCCTGTTCGCCGACCCGACGTTCACGGTGGTGGGCTCTCCAGCCGCCGGGGTGCAGCCGTGGGGGCTGCTGGAGTCGGTGCCCGAGCGGGAGCGGGAGCGAGCTCTTGCCTGGCAGCGGCACATCCGCGAGATCGAGACCGGGCTGCCCGGCGGCCCGGGCAGCCCGGGGAAGCCGCGGCCCGAGTACGACCCGCAGCGCACATCGATGGCCGAGCGGGAGCAGGCTAAGGCCGACGAACTCGCCCGGCTGGGCTGGCCGCGGGTCAGCCGGGCCACCGTGCGCCGCATGCGTGCCCGCTACCACGACCACGGGTTGTGGGGTCTGATCCGACGCCGCAAACCATCGAGTGCGACCGGGCAGGCCGACGAACGGGTAGTGGCCGCGATCCTGGAGGCGCTGCGCCGCCAGCGCGGCCGCTCCAAAGGCACGCTGAAAGGGCTGCGGGAGCTGACCGGGCATATCCTGGCCGACACCCACGGGCCGGGCACGGTGGCACTGCCACCGCCGTCGACGTTCAACCGGCTGACGCGGGTGCTGGCCGACCCGCTGGAGCATCCCGGACGGCCGGCCCGCACCGCCACCGCGCCGGTGCGGCCCTTCACACCGACGGTGGTACTGCGACCGGGCGAGCTGGTGCAGATCGACACCACCCGCCTCGATGTGATGGCCATCAGCGAGGACGGCCGTGCGGTACGCCCGGAACTCACGATCGCTCTCGAGGTGGCGACCAGGTCGGTGGTGGCGGCCGTGCTGAGCGAGGAGAGCACCAAGGCTGTGGACGCCGCCCTGCTGCTGGCGGAGATGGCCGTGCCGCACCCGGCGCGGCCCGGCTGGCCCGACCACCTGCGCCTGGCCCACGCCGCCGTCCCCTACGACCGGCTCCTCGCCCTGGACGACCGGCTGGAACAGGCGGCAGCGCGGCCGGTGGTGGCGCCTGAGACGATCGTCATCGACCGCGGGCGAGTGTTCGTCTCCACCGCGTTCCTGGCCGCGTGCGAAACCCTCGGTGTCAGCGTGCAGCCCGCACCGCCCCGGTCCCCGGCCGCGAAGGGCGCCGTCGAGCGGACCTTCGCAAGCATCAACACGCTCTTCGCGCAGCACGTCGCCGGCTACACCGGCCCCCACGTCCTCGCGCGCGGCGAGGCAGTGGAGGACGAAGCCCGGTTCACCGTGACCCAGTTGCAGGAGCTGCTGGACGAATGGATCACCGCGTGCTGGCAGCACCGCCCCCACGAGGGCCTGCGCCACCCGGTCCTGCCCAAAGCAGCCCTGACCCCCAACGAGATGTGGGGCGCGCTGCTGGGCGCATCCGGCTACGTGCCGCTGCCGCTGACCGGAGCCGACTACCTGGAACTGCTGCCCGTGCGCTGGCATCCCGTCACCGGCCGCGGCATCCGCATCAACCACCGCACCTACGACCACACCCTGCTCAACGAGCACCGCGGCCGCCCCTCCCCCGCCTGCGCGGGCGGCAAGTGGGAGGTCCACCTCAACCCGCACGACGTACGCCAGATCCACATCCGGCTGCCCGACGGACACCTGCACGAGATCCCGTGGATCCACCGCGACCACGTCCACGCCCCGATGAGTGAAACAACCTGGCGCCACATCCGCACCGCCCTCAACCGGCGCGCAGGCCGCGAGGCGCACGAAGCCGCCCTCGCGGAAGCCGCCGACCAGGTCCTGCGCCGCGCCCGGCCCACCACCGCGGCACAACCAGCACCGCCCAAGACGACGCCGGGCACTCACACCGCCAAGGCAGCCCCCCAGGCAGCGGGCGACCGACCAGCGGTGAGCCGCTACGAAGCCGAGACTGAGGACAGCCTCGACGCACTGGAAGCCCGAGCCCAGGCTGAGGCCCGTGACGACGTCGGCGCCGAAGAGCCCGGCGCGCACCCGCTGCCGGTGACCGGCGCACTCACGCTGTACGACGCCGATCAGGAGGCCGAACTGTGGTGACCCGTACCGATCCCCCCGCCCCCGGTGACGGAGAGGCAGCCGCGGGGACGGTGACGACGTTCGACGCCTTCGCCCGCTTCGCCCACGCCGCACCCCCCACACCACCAAAGCCGGGCCAGACACCACGACCGGTAGAGGAACGCCTCGCCTACCACTCGCAGTTCGTCACCGTGCGCACCCCGGCCATCGAGACCCTCGCACGCCAGGTCCGCACACTGATGATCCTCGGCCGGCACCAGCACGTCACCGCCCGGCCGTCACTGATCGTCACCGGGCCGGCCACCACCGGCAAGACAACCGCGCTGCTGCAGGTCGGCCGGACCTGCCACCTCGCCCACACCCGCCGCGCCGCCCCGGGCGACGACAGTGTGCCGGTGGCGTATGTGCTGGTGCCGCCCGGCGCCACCGCCAAGACCTTGGCCGGGGAGTTCGCCCGCTACCTCGGCATCCCCACAACCGCCCGCATGACCACAGCGCAGATCACCACCGCTGTCTGCCACACCTACACCGCGGCCGGCATCAAGCTCGTGCTGATCGACGAGATCCACCGGCTCAACCCCCGCACGTCCACCGGCGCGGAGGCCGCCGACTGGCTCAAAGACCTCACCGAACGTGTGCCCGCGACGTTCGTCTACGCCGGCATCGACGTCACCGCCAGCGCCGTGTTCACCGGCGTGCGCGGGGCGCAACTCGCCGGACGGGCCTCACTGATCGACTGCGGCGCACTGCCCGCGCGCGCCGGCGAGCGCGAACCGTTCCGCGAACTGATCACCGCCCTGGAACAGGCCCTCGACCTCACCGCGCACCGGCCGGGCAGCCTGCCCAGACTCGCGCCCTACCTCCACGAACGGACCGCCGGACGGATCGGCAGCCTGGCCCGCCTGATCCGACAAGCCGCCATCGAAGCCATCCTCGACAGCAGCGAACGCATCACCAAACCACTGCTGGACTCCATCGCGCTGGACCACCTCGCCGAAGAGCAGTACCGGCCCCGCACCCCCCGCCGCGCCCGGCCCCGCAGCCGGTGACCGCCCATACCGCGAGCCGCCCCGCCGTGCGAGCCGGCACCATGTGGCCCACCCCGCCCGGCGCACTGCGCGTGAGGCCGCTGCCCCGCGAGAGCGCAGCCTCCTACTCACCCGCCTCACAGCCGCCTACCACCTCTCCCCCGCCCAGCTCCTCGACGGCCTGCACATCACCGCCACCGGCACCTCGACGGCCTGCCCGCCACCGAAATCCACCTCAGCAACGAAGCCACCCGCCGCCTGTCCCACTTCACCCGCATCCCGCCCGCACACCTCTCCCGCGCCCTGCCCCGCCGGCCCCCGCCCGCCGCCATCGGCATGGCCCACGCCGCCACCGCCCGCTGGCAGCCCGCCCCGCCCGCGATGCAGCCACTGCCGGCATGCACCGCCTGCACCATCCGCCGCAGCCCCCATCAAGCCGTCCCCGCATGGATCCACCCGGCACCCGACCTGCCCAGAATCATGATCTGTACCCGCCACCAGCAGGCCGCCAGCGACCCCAGACACCCCGCACCCCTCGACATCCGCCCTGTCCCCGAACTCACACGGACCCCCCTCCGAGCCCGCCGCCGCCCGACAGCGACCTCCCTGAGCTGGGCATCGACGATCACCACACGCTGGTACGACCACCACCAACACCTGCACGAACGCTGGCACACACGCCTCAACCGGCTCACCACCGCCAACCCCCACATCCCCCCAGGCCCGGCCTCCCCCACCCTGACCTGCCGGAACCTGATCACCTACCCCGAGACCCTCACCCTCGCCACAGCCCTCGACCGACTGCCCCCACACCCCCTGACACGCACAGAGCAGAGCGCCTTCCTCCACGACCTGGCCAGCCGCCTGAACCTGCCCCGCCTCGCACCCGCCGACCACGACCTGCTCTGGCAACGCCTGCGCACCCGCTGAACCACCCACATGCCCCTGCTGCCCTGACCTCAGCACATCGGCCGACAAGTCCCCCGTACCTATAGACGCGCCAACCACCCTGCGCAAAAACCGCCGCCCCACCCACCACACTGCGCAACACCAAACAGCCAGCTCAGCCCACATACCCATCGGCGCCGGACACCCGGCTAGGCGTAGACCCCACCCACGAAACGAACACACCGCTCAACACAACTGAGCAACACCACGCCACAATCAAGATCATTAAGCAAGCACAACAGCTACGCCACAGCAAGACCGACACCGGCCACCGTGCAGCCGCGCAGACCTCGGAAGGATCAGAAGTACCGTTCTCAAGACAGTGGAACGGAGCGGGGTGTACCGCCCCACGACAGCCGCACCGCTACGGAAACCGCCCCACGACAGTGATCACGCCCTACCTCAACACCCGACCAGCGGAAACACCCCGGCCTGACAAGCCGTCACTGACACCCTCCCACTGACACCAAACCGGCACATCGCACGGAGAGCTTGCGGCGCTGGGCGCACCTGCAGATCGCCCAGTGGGACCGGCTCCACCCCATCAGCAGGCGCTGCTGACCACCGCCCGCATCACTACTGCTCCGTGACGCTGACAGGGGAACACGTGACGCGTGTAGAGGTCCGCAGTCCGGTCGTCGCCGACGCGCTGCAGTCACCCACGGTGCTTCTTGGCGCAGGAGACAGCAGCATAAACGTTCGCACAGCCGCGGCCGCTGATCGAGGGCGCCGAAGCGGCGGGCGACCCGATCGAAGTCCTGCCCGTCGTCTTCCACTCCCTATGGCACGGAAAGCTGACGACAGACCTGGAGACGCCGCTGCACGAGCGGGTCCTCGTCAGCACCGGCGCCGACAGTGCGAACGGCCGCGGCGGCCCGGGCAGCGGGGATGGACGATGAGCGTGCGGCGTGGCGGGCGGCCGGTGCTGCAGGTGGGAGCGCACGTCCGTTTTCGTGACCGCGTCTGGCAGGTCATCGCTGTGGCGGGGCAGCAGGTCCACCTAGCCGGTGAAACAGGCGAAGACGAGACGGTCGTGGCCGGGCATCTGTTCGCCGACCCGTCCTTCACCATCGTGGGCGCCGAAATGCCCCAGGCCGTGACGCAGTGGGGTCTGTTCGAAACCGCGCCCGAGGACGCGCGGCGCAAGGCGCTGGCCTGGCAGCGGCACATCCGCGAGGTGGAGTCCGGCCTGCCCGGCGGGACGGACAGCGGCGGGGTGCCCCGGGCCGAGTACGACCCTGACCGGTTCACGCTCGCGCAGCGCGAGGAGGCCAAGGCCGCGGAGCTGAACGCGATCGGCTTCGGACCTGTCTCCCGGACCACGGTGCAGCGCATGCGCCTGGCCTACCGCAAGCAGGGACTGTGGGGGCTGGTCGACCACCGCACCACCCGTCGGCCCGTGCCTACCGGGCGCACCGACGAACGCGTCATCGCCGCCATCGAGGAAGCGCTGCGCCGCCAGCGCGGCCGCTCCAAGGGCACCGTAAAGGGCCTGATGCCCCTGGTCGCGCAGATCCTTACCGACCGGCACGGCCGCGACACGGTGACCATGCCCTCCCAGGCCACGTTCTACCGGCTCGTCCACCAGCTCGCCAACCCGGCTGAACACCCCCACCGCCCCGCCCCCACTCTGCCCACCCCGGCCGGCAGGCGGGCGTTCACTCCGACCGTGGCGCTGCGGCCGGGCGAGCAAGTGCAGGTCGACACCACGCGGCTGGATGTCCTGGCCGTCTTCGACGACGGCACCACCGGCCGGCCCGAACTCACGATCGCCGTAGATGTCGCCACCCGCGCCATCCTCGCCGCCGTCCTGCGCCCGGCCGGCACCAAGGCCGTGGATGCGGCCCTGCTGCTGGCGGAGATGACCGTCCCGCACCCCGCCCGCCCCACCTGGCCCGACGCCCTGCGCCTCGCCCACACCCAACTCCCCCACCTGAAAAGGCTGATGACCCTGGACGAACGCCTTCAGGGCGCCGCCGCCCGTCCGGTCGTGGTGCCCGAGACGATCGTCGTGGACCGAGGCAAGATCTACCTGTCCACGGCGTTCAGCGCCGCCTGCGAAACCCTCGGCATCAGCGTCCAGCCCACCCCGCCCCACGCCCCCGCCGCCAAAGGCATCGCCGAACGCACCTTCGGCACCATCAACGCCCTGCTGTGCCAGCACCTACCCGGCTACACCGGCTCCGACGTCACCCGCCGCGGACCGGATGCCGAAACCGAGGCCTGCTTCAGCGTCGCCCAGCTGCAGGACCTGCTGGACGAATGGCTGATCCACTACCACCACCGCCCCCACGAAGGCCTGCGCCACCCCACCCTGCCCAAGAAGGCCCTCACCCCGAACCAGATGTGGGCCGCGCTCATCGCCGTGGCCGGCCACGTGCCCCTCCCCCTCAGCGGCAGCGACTACCTCGAACTGCTGCCAGTGCGCTGGCAGGCCATCACCGAACGCGGCATCCGCGTCGACCACCGCACCTACGACCACGATGTCCTCGCCCCCTACCGCGGCCAGCCCTCCCCCGTCACCGCGCGCGGCGGCAAATGGGAAGTCCACACCAACCCCCACGACGCCCGCCAGGTCTGGATCTGCCTGCCCGACGGACACCTGACAGAGATCCCCTGGATCCACCGCAACCACATCCACCAGCCGTTCAACAGCGCCACCTGGCAGCACATCAAAACCATCACCACCCGCCACGGCGACCGCGACACCCACGAAGCCGACCTCGCCGACGCCCTCGACCAGCTCATGCGCCGAGCCCACACCGGCACCGCCACCGCAGGCGAGCAACGCCTGATCACCCGCACCGCACCACTAAAAACACCCCCGCCCGCGACCGCCACCCGCCCTCCGGACCCGCAGCAGGCCGACGGCTGGGACGACGACAGCCTCGACGACCTGCCCGACGACCCAGAGCAGACCGACGGCGAGGACCAGCCCGGCGACGACACCGCCGACGCCCCCGTTCCGTACACCGGCCTCGGCCTCTACGACCCCGCCCAGGAAGCCCTCAACTGGTGACCACCCGCCCGCACATCACCACGGCCGGCCCGGCAAGCAAGCCTGCCCGCACACGCGCTGACGGCCCGTGGCCGGACGCCCCTGCCAACGAACCGGAGTGGCCGATCACCACCTGGCAGGGCTGGCAGCACTTCGCCACCACGCCGCCCCCCCCCCACTCCGCCCCAGCCCGGCAACGCCCCTCGCAGCACGGAAGAACGCCTCGCCTACCACTCCGCGTTCGTCACCGTCCGCACCCCAGCCATCAACACCCTCGCCACCCAGGTCCGCACCCTCATGCTGCTCGGCCGCCACCAAAAGACCACCGCCCGGCCCTCACTGATCGTCACCGGCCCCGCCGCAGCCGGGAAAACGACCGCCCTCCTCGAAGTCGGACGCACCTGCCACCTCGCCCACACCCGCAAACACCCCGCCCCGCCCGGACGCACCCACCAGCAGATACCGGTCGCGTACCTGCTGGTGCCGCCCGGCGCCACCGCGAAAACCCTCGCCACCGAATTCGCCCGCTACCTCGGCATCCCCGTCACCACCCGCATGACCCAGCCCCAGATCACCGAGGCCGTCTGCCACACCTACACCGCCGCCGGCGTCCGCCTGGTCCTCATCGACGAGATCCACCGCCTCAACCCGCGCACGACCACCGGCGCCGAAGCCGCCGACCTCCTCAAAGACCTCACCGAACGCATCAGAGCAACCTTCGTCTACACCGGCATCGACGTCGCCTCAACCACGCTGTTCGCCGGAGTACGCGGCGCCCAACTCGCCGGCCGCGCCAGCCTCATCACCTGCGGCCCCCTCCCCGCCCGCCACGGAAACGCCCGCCCCTTCACCGACCTCATCACCGACATGGAGAACGCCCTCGACCTGACCCAGCACAAAACCGGCACACTCCCCCGCCACGCCTCCTACCTCCACCAGCGCACCGCCGGCCGCATCGGATCCCTCGCACGCCTCATCCGCCAAGCCGCCATCACCGCCATCTGCGACGGCACCGAACGCATCACCAAAAAAACACTCGACGCCATCCAACTCGACCACCTCGCCGAAGAAGCAAGCCGCCCCCGCACCCGCCAACCAGCCAGAACGGCATGATGCGGAGGTGAAGAGGAGTGCTGACACGCCCGCTGACGAGGCCTTCGCTGCTCTCTGCGGCCGAACATGGGACATCCTGGTCCCCGCCCGCGCCGACTACCTGGCAGGCGTCTCGCCCCACTACGACGAGGTCTTCCACGACGTCGCGCAGCGAACCGAGCACACGGGCAGCCTCGGCAAGACGGACATCGCAGCCCTGGTCGTCTGGAAACGGCTCTCCGCACAAACCCGCTGGGTGACAGAACTGATGTCCCTGCCCGACACCCAGGTCCGAGCCGTCACCGAACGGGCCGTCACCGCCGTCCGCGACCACACGGTCCCGCGCAGCGAGGCCGCCTGCACGGGGCGCGGCATCATCTGGGAACTGCCCGGCTTCCGCACCGGCGACGCCCTCGCCTCAGCCATCCTCACCGCAGCAGCACCGCACCGGATGGCCGTCTACGACCGCCGCGTCCAACACGCCCTCGACACCCTCACCCTCACCCTCACCCTCACCCTCACCCCCACACCGGGACGCTACGGCCGCTACATGCAACTCCTCGACGACCTCATCGAGCACGGCGCAGCGCACGCCGCCGGTTGGACGGCACGCGACATCGACACCGCCCTGTACTGGACCGGCAGACCCACCCCGCCGCCAATCCTCTAACCAGCACAAAACCGCGTCAGCCCTTTAGATGCCGGACACCATCACCCACACCACACCACCGTTATCAACCAACCCCCAACAACCACAGGCCAGGCGTCCCATCACCACTGCCTCCAACTCCCCGTAAGCGCCGGACTCCTTATCAGGGAATCACTAACTCCCAAGCTCAAGGAGCTCCCGCCACACCAGTTATGAACCTCGGAATCAGCAGATGCGTCCCCTGGGGCGTGTCCACGACGAGGGTGAGACCGCTGGGGTCGTCGTCTTCCACGAAACGCCGCAGGGCAGATGAGGGCTGTTCTGTCACAAACGCTCATTAGACGCCCCGGCCGGGCCTCAGCACGCCGGGTTTTCGCTCTTCGGTCTTCAGCGCAGAAAATCACGGATCTGCTGGGCGGCGTCGCGGGCCGGCCGGCCGACGCCGATGAGGGTCGCGGAGGCGGGCCCGGTCCAGTCGCCGTAGCCCAGCAGGTGCAGTCGCGGTTCGTCCACCGCCCGCGTGCCGGATGCGGCGATGTGGCCACGGTGCCCTCGGAGTTGCAGCGGTGCGAGGTGCGATAGGGCGGGCCGGAACCCGGTACACCAGATGATCGTGTCGGCCTCGGCGCGGGTGCCGTCGGCCCATTCTGCTCCGCCGGGGGTGAGGCGGGTGAACATTGGGCTGGCCTTGAGCAGGCCGCGGTCGCGGGCTTCGCGTACGGGCGGGACGGCGACGATGTCGCCGAGGGAGGCGACGCCGCCGGTGTCGGTGCGCCCCTGGTCGAGGGCGTGGCGGCGGGCGGTGGCGGCGTCGAAGAGGGCGCGGCCGTCGATGTCGTCGGCCAGGAAGCGTGGCGGGCGCTGGGTGACCCAGGTCAACTCGGTGTCGTGGGCGAGGTCGGCGGCGATCTGGGCGCCTGAGTTGCCGCCGCCGACCACGATCACCCGGCGGCCTGCGAAGTCCTGGGGCCGTCGGTAGTCGACGGTGTGCAGTTGCCGGCCGCCGAAGTCGGTGAGGCCGGGCACGGCTGGGAGGAAGGGTCGCCGCCAAGTGCCGGTCGCGCTGATCACGGCGGGAGCCCGCCAGGTGCCCGAGTCCGTCTCCACACGCAGGAACCCGCCGTCCCGGTGCACGCCCAGCACCCGTACAGGCCGCTCGACCGGGAGGTCGTACCGCTTCTCGTAGTCACGCAGGTAGGCGACCACATGCTCGGCGTCCGGGTACTCCGCGCCCGGCTGCGGCGGCATCAGCCGCCCCGGAAGAGACGAGTAGGCGGCTGGGGAGAACAGGTGCAGTGAGTCCCAGGTGTGCTGCCAGGCGCCGCCCGGCTCGGCCTGGGCGTCGAGGATGACGATGTCCAGGCCGAGGCGGCGCAGGTGGTAGCCGGCGGCGAGCCCGGCCTGGCCGCCGCCGACGATCGCCACCTGCGTGTGCCGGTCTCCGGTCACGAGGTCCGCACCATGCCGCTGGTCTGCGGGCAGCATGCGGCGTGGGCGCGATGTGCGGCGGCGCAGGTGGCGCACAGCAGCCGCCGCACCGGTGGCTCGGTGGCCACCGGGCGGGAGACCGGCTTGATGCAGGTCAGGTACTGCTTGGAGACTTCGGCGTGGGCGGCGCAGACAGCGGCTCCGCACTGAGCGCAGACGCCGACCGCGGCGACCTGCGCTCCGGTGCCGGTGCAGTCCAGGCAGTACATCAGCTCTCCTGCGGCGTGGCCGTCAGCTGCTGGCTGTCGCTGAACTTGCGCCGCCAGGCCAGGGAGACGTACACGAGCGCGACCAGGACCGGCACCTCGATCAGCGGGCCGACGACACCTGACAGGGCCTGCCCGGAGGTGACGCCGAACGTGGCGATGGCGACCGCGATGGCCAACTCGAAGTTGTTGCCCGCCGCGGTGAAGGCGAGCGTCGCGGTGCGGTCATAGGCCAGGCCGATGACCTTGCCGAGGGCGAACGTGCCGAACCACATGACCGCGAAGTACACCAGCAGCGGCAGCGCGATACGGGCGACGTCCAGCGGCTGCGAGGTGATGGTCTTGCCCTGCAGGGCGAAGAGGATGACGATCGTGAAGAGCAGGCCGTACAGCGCCCACGGGCCGATCTTCGGCAGGAAGCCCGTCTCGTACTTCTCGCGGCCCAGCTTCTGCTCACCGATGCGGCGGGTGAGGAAGCCGGCCAGCAGCGGGATGCCGAGGAAGATGACCACGTTCAGCGCGATCTTCCACATGGAGATGTCCAGGTGCTCGCCGTTGCCCAGGTTCAGCCAGCCGGGCAGCAGGTCGAGGTAGAACCAGCCGAGCAGGCCGAAGGCCAGGACCTGGAAGACCGAGTTCAGCGCGACCAGTACGGCGCCTGCCTCGCGGTCGCCGCAGGCGAGGTCGTTCCAGATGATGACCATCGCGATGCAGCGGGCGAGGCCGACGATGATCAGGCCGGTGCGGTACTCGGGCAGGTCCGGCAGGAAGGTCCAGGCCAGCGCGAACATGACCGCCGGGCCGATGATCCAGTTGACGACCAGCGACGAGGCCATGAGCTTCTTGTCGCCGGTGACGGCGTCGAGTTTGTCGTAGCGGACCTTGGCCAGGACCGGGTACATCATGATCAGCAGGCCGATGGCGATCGGCAGGGAGATGCCGCCGATCTCGACCTTCGCGAGGGCGTCGTTCAGGCCGGGGATGGCGCGGCCCAGGCCGAGGCCGATGGCCATGGCGAGCAGGATCCACACGGCGAGGAAACGGTCGAGCGTGGAGAGCTTCGCGACGACCGAGGAATCCTCGGTGGGGGACGTCGCGGATGCTTCGGTGCGGGTCACGGGCAGGCCCTCTTGTTGTCGGCGGCAGTGCGAGCGGCCTCGGCCAGGTCGGCGAACTGACCCGCGAGCGCGGCGATGACGTCGGCCTTGAGCCGGTAGTAGGTGAACCGGCCGCACGGCTCCGTCTCCACGACCCCGGCCTCGCGCAGCACCTTCAGGTGGTTGGAGAGGTTGGTCTGCCGGGCGCCGGTCTCCTCCACCAGATGCGTCGTGCACAGCGTCTCTTTGGCCAGCAAGGTCACGATTCGAAGCCTGAGCGGGTCGGCCAGAACCCGGATCAGATCAGTGTCGACTGACGTCAGCATGGGCTGATACTCTCACATCACTCCGAGCTGATACCAGCCGGGGCTGATACCTGGGACCCGCATCCCTCCGCCCCGAAGGGGGTTCCCGTGACCGCCTCCCCGCCTCCTGTCCTGCCTGATGAGCGCCTCGCGTCGGGCATCGCCCGACTCGCCCTGCGTTACCGCGGGCGCTTCTCCCCGGAGACCATCCAGCGCCTCGTCACCGACTCCTACGAGCGCCTCGCCGAGCACGCCCGCATCCGCACCCACCTGGTCGTACTGACCGAACACCTGGCCACCGAGCGGCTGGACGCGCTTGCGCACATCGAGGGCGCTCCCGGCTGCGGCCTGCCCCGCGTGCTGTTCGTCTGCAGCCACAACGCCGGCCGTTCGCAGATGGCAGCGGCCCTCCTCGCGCACCGCGCGGGCGGACACGTGGTCGTCTCGTCCGCGGGCACGCTCCCGGCCGCCGAGGTCGAGCCGGTCGTCACACAGGTGCTCACCGAGGCCGGCGTGGACCTCAGCGACGCGTTCCCCAAGCCGCTGACCGACGAGGTCGTGCAGGCCGCCGACATCGTCATCACCATGGGATGCGGGGACGCCTGCCCCGTCCTGCCCGGCCGCCGCTACCTCGACTGGCCCGTCACCGACCCCGAGGGCGCCCCGATCGCCGTCGTCCGCGGCATCCGCGACGAGATCGACGCCCACATCACCGAACTGCTCGCCTCCCTACCGAGCACCTGAATCCGCACCCGCACCACCGCAAGAACCACTGACGAAGGAAGAACCGATGTCCTCCAGCCCGCTCGCCTCCGTGCTGTTCGTCTGCGTCCACAACGCCGGGCGCTCGCAGATGGCTGCCGGATTCCTCTCCCACCTCGCGGGCGACCGGATCGAGGTCCGCTCCGCCGGCTCCATCCCCGGCGACCAGGTCAACCCCTCAGCCGTCGAGGCCATGAAGGAGGTCGGCGTCGACATCGCCGGCGCCAAGCCGAAGATCCTCACCACCGAGGCCGTCCAGGCGTCCGACTACGTCATCACCATGGGCTGCGGCGACGCCTGCCCCATCTTCCCGGGCAAGAAGTACCTCGACTGGGCCCTGGACGACCCGGCCGGCAAAGGCGTCGATGCCGTCCGCCCAATCCGTGACGAGATCAGGACCCGCATCGAGGCCCTGATCGCCGAGATCGACGCCAAGCAGAAGGCGTGACGCCGGTGACCGGCAACGACATACGCGAGGTCGTCATCATCGGCTCCGGCCCCGCCGGACCGCCCTCTACACAGCCCGCGCCGAACTCAAGCCGCTCGTCTTCGGCGGCGCCATCTTCGTGGGCGGCGCTCACCACGACGACCGAGGTCGAGAACTTCCCCGGCTCGTGCTGATCGGCTGACCCGCTCTCCGAGAACTCGACGGCCGGCAATGGCCGGCCTCCGTCATGCCCGGCCCCCGGCCAATCACTTTGCTGGCCCGCTCGCGAACTGCGCTACCCCGCAGGGGTGAAGCATGCTTGAAGCGCCCTTGGACCGTTCACGGTCTCCCTACGATCTCCAGCTCCCGGCATTGGAGGTTGTGATGAGCGATCGGCCCGTTCATACGGTCGAGGTGCCCTTGGACGACGGAAGCGACGAAGCGATCCGCGTGCAGATTCGAGAGGTCGACGAGGCCCTGATTCGGGTGGGGCGCGGGGGCCGTTCGGTGGCGCGGGCCGAGCGGTCGTTCGGTCAGATGCTGGACACCGTACGGCCGGTGGCGGAGAGCTTCGTAGGACGCTTCCGCGACCTGGCGAGCGCGCCGGACGAGATCACGCTGGAGTTCGGGGTGTCTCTGTCGGCAGGAGCGGACGTCGTCATCGCCAGCACGGCGACTGCGGCGAACTTCTCGGTGACACTGACCTGGAACCGAAACGCGGAGAGAGCGGACCCGGCCGAGGCCCCGGCGCAGGGAGCCGGCGCCCTATGACGGACAGCGACACCACCAACGCGACGGCGGGACCGCCGCCGCGCGGGACTGATCAGATGCTCGCCGCGGGCGTCGTACGGATCGGCGGGGAGTACGGCACGCTCGGCGGAGCCGGCGTTCTCATCACGCCCGATCGGGTGCTGACGTGTGCCCATGTCGTGTCGGACGCCCTGGAGCGGCCGCGTGAAGCACCGGTGGCTCAGGGCACCACGGTGCACGTCGGATTTCCGCTGGTGGAGGCCTCCGGCCGGGCCGAGCGGCAAGACGTGGCCGCCCAGGTTGAGCACTGGGCGCCGATCCGCCGCGACCGCGCGGGAGACATCGCCGTACTGCGGTTGACGGGACCCGCCCCCAATGGCGCATGTCCGCTGCCGCTAGCACTGCCAGAGGAGGTCTGGAACCATCCGGCGCGCGCGGTCGGATTCACGGGCGGCGAGCCGAGCGAGATCTGGTTCCGCGGACGGCTCGGCGGGCGCACCAGCGAAGGATGGCTCCAACTGTCCCGGGCGGACGGGCAGACCACCCACGTCCGGGAAGGGTTCAGCGGGGGCCCAGTGTGGGACGAGGAGCTGAGCGCGGTCATCGGCCTGATGGTGGCGGCACAGCTCGGGCAGGACGCCCAGGCCTTCGTGCTGCACACCGGCACGGTGCTGCGGGAGGTCCCCGAACTGGCGCCCGTAATCGACCCGCCCTCGCCGTTTCGTGGTCTGGTGGCTTTCGAGGAGAGCGACGAGGACCTCTTCTTCGGGCGTTCCCACGACATCAAGGAAGTGGTTACGGCCCTGCGGGGCAGCGGAGGGGCCGTCACTCTGTACGGGCCATCGGGATGTGGCAAGTCCTCGCTGGCGCGCGCCGGTGTGCTGCCCCGGATGCGGAGGGACGGGTACGAGGTGCTGGTGGTGGACGCCGGGAAGGTGTCGTCCCCGCGGGCCGCGCTTGCCATCGAGCTGTGGGAGGCCGTCCGGGACTGCGGCCAGGGCCCGTACCGGGCGAGCGGCGCGGGCCAGGTGGAGGATTGGCTCGCCGAATATGGGCTGGCGGACACCCTGCACCGGCTGCGCGGAACGCAGAACGACCGACTACTCGTCCTGCTTGACCAGGCCGAGACTCTCCTGGACCGCACCGAAGGGGAAGTCGCGGAAGCCGTCGCACTGCTCTTTTCGGAGCGGAGGCCGGGAACGGGACTGCGGGTGCTGCTCACCCTGCGCGCCGACTTCATGGACGCGATGCTCAAGCATCCGCGCCTGGGCCCCGCGCTGCGCGGCGGACGGACCCTACCGCTCACGCCGATGTCCCGGCCGCAGCTGGAGGAAGTGATCACCAAGCCGGTCGAACGGGTTCCCGCGGTGCGCTACGACCCCGGTCTCGCCGCCCGCGTCCTGGACGACGCAGGCGGCGAGCCGGGGGTCCTGCCGCTGCTGGGATTCGTCCTGGAGGAGCTGTGGCAGCGGCGCTGCGGCGGACGACTACTCGCCGCAGCGTACGAGGAGATGGGCGGTGTCCGTGGTGCACTCCAGCGGCATGCCGACCAGGTGTGGGCGGAGTGCGTCGGCGAACTCAGCGCCGACGAGACGGTGACCGAGACCGGGGTCGAGGCCAGGGGGCTGCTCACCGGGCTGGTTCGGGTCCTGCCAGGTAGCGAGACCCCGCTGCGGCGCAGGCTCACCCGCCAGGAGGCGGGCGAGCTGCGCTGGGGGATCGCCCGGGAACTCGCCCAGCGGCGGCTGCTCGTCCTGCACGGAGACGAGGGCGAGCCGGAGACCACCGAACTCGCCCATGAGGCACTGATCACCGTCTGGGACAAGCTGCGCGACCAAGTCGCACGGGACACTCAGTTCCTCACGGCCCGCGCGGAACTGGCGCACGACCTGGAGCGCTGGAAACGGGGCGGGACGTCTGCGGACCTGCTGCCCGGCCCGATCCAGCTGAGTGTCCTGGAAGGGCGCCTGGATGGGCGTGAGCGGGAACTCACCGCGGCGGAAATGGACTTCCTCGCGCGTGCCCGGCGCAGGCTGCAGGCCCGGCGTACGCGGGCCCGTGCGGGGTGGACGGCGATCGCCGTGGTCCTCGCGCTCATCGCCGGTCTCGGCACCTTCCTCGTCTACCAGTCGCAGATCAGCGAGGAGCGGGACGCGCAGGCCCGGTCCCGGGCGGTGGCCAACGTCTCGGACGAGCAGGCGGCACGGGACCCTGGCCTGGCCTCGCTGGCCGCCATCGCCGCCTTCGACCTCTCGCCGACCAGCGAGGCTCGCAGCGCGCTGATGCGCCGCTACGCTGCGCTGAAGGAGGCGCGCTGGATGCTGAGCGGCGCCGAGGGCACGATCCGCGGGGTGGCCACCAGCGGCGACGGCACGGTGACCCTGGTGACGACGGAACGCGGGCGCGCCACCCTGTACGTGCGCAATGCCACTGGCACGGTGCGGCGAACCCATCTCCGGGTCCCGGTGAACGCCGTCGTCCCGGCCGTGAGCCGCGACGGACGCCGCATCGCCTATCTGTCCTCGCGGCAGAGCGATCTGTACTGGCACGACGTCGACCCCACGGGGCACGAGGTACTGGGCCCGCAGCACAAGATCCGGGCCGCCGGATTCAAAAACCCTCGCCGAGCCGAGAACACTGGTCTGTCCCCGGCCGGCATCGCCGGATTCTCCCCCAACGCACGGCGCGTGGTCACGGCATCCGACAACGAAGAGCTGTGGCTGTGGGACCTCGATACGGGGCGCAACCGGCGGCTGCCCGTGCGGATCGGGCACGTGCACGGCGTGTCGTTCGGTCCGGACGGCGCCACCCTGGTCGCTCAGCTTCGAGACGAAGAGGGAAACAGCACCAAGGCCACCCTCGCCGCCGTGGACATCGGCACCGGGACGGCCCGCACACTGGCGCGTGACGTCGAGGTGAGGGACGAGATCCCCACGAGCGGCCTGTCAGGGGACGGACGCGTGCTGGTCTTCTGCCAGCCGTCCTCTGGTAGCGCCGAGGTGTACCGGGCCGTCAGGGTCGCGGACGGGCAGGAGTTGGCCCGTCACCGGCCCAGCCATGGGTTCCTTTGCGACGGCATTACGGTGGACCGGACCGGCAACCGATTCGCGATCCACCACGGAAACGGGCAGTGGACCATGGTGGGCACCGGCCGGGGCGGCGCGGTGCGCCAGACCATCGGGCACTCCACCGGCAGCGTCGTCGGCATGCCACTGCTGGGCAGCCGTGACCTCCCAGTCGCCCTGGTGTGGGACGAGAGCGCGGTGGTTGCCCGGCCGATGGACACGGACGTCTTCGACGTCGTCAGCCCGCCGGTGCTGATCGACGACGGCGACAAGATGCTGGCCCACCAAGGTGACTACGGGGAGCACCTCACCCTCGTCGACACCAAGCCGGCCCTCACCGGCGGAAAGCAAAAAGTCCTGCGCCGGGCCGACCGCGAACCGTCACCGGACCCCTTGCAAGGCCCACTCACACAGATGCAGGTGAACCGTTCGGAGACCCTGCTGGCTGATCTGGTCACCGGTAACCGGGTCGTGATCCGGTCCCTGCCCTCCCTGCGCCAGGTCGCAGTGATCAAGACAGCGGCGCCGGCCCCGGACATGCAGGGGCAGACCGCTGCTCCGTACTTCGGGTTCCTCGACAACGACGAACTCCTTACGGTATCCGGCAGCCGGATCGAGCAGTGGAACGCCCGCAACGGGCTGCGGCTGGAGAAGACCATCGACATCCGCACCCTCGGCCTCACCAAACAGCCGTCACCCGACCTGTTCGTCCGGCGGCATCCCACGCCTGGGCATCTGCTGGTCAAGATCAGCGACGAACCCACCATCCACGCCGTCGACCGCCGCACGGGAAGGGAAAACACGTCACTGCGTATGCAGTTCGGCGACGATTTCATCGCCGGTTCCTTCACCAAAGACGGACAGCACGCCCTCGTCATGACCACGGGCGGATTCGTGGAGGGCTGGTCCGTACCGGGGCGCACACCCACACGCGTTCTCGGCCCGCTGGGACCGGCGCTGCGGCCCCAGGAGGGAACCTTGACGGCCGTGGGTGACTCGTCCTTCGCCATTGCCAACGGCAACTCGGTCCGCTTTTTCCACTTCACAGATCTCGACCGGCTCGACTCCTACGACTTCGAGAAGGACCAGGTCTTCTACGCGATCTCCAGGGACGGCAGGACGCTGCTACGGCAGGTGGACGGTGGGGGGATGGACCTGTTCCGGCTCGATGCGGCGCTGTGGAAACAGCGGCTGTGCGAGGTCCTCGGCCGTGACCTGACCGAAGACGAGCGCCGCAGCCTGCCGTCGGAGTTGCCGGAGCGGATCTGCCCGGCGCGCTCATGAGCCTTCGGGCACCGCGGACGCTGGTCAGGTCTCCCCGGCCGCCGTGGCGGTGAGCCAGTCGGCGGCTTCGGCGTCGGTCATCAGCGGCGCCTGGGCCGGGTGGGCGTCGCCGTCCTGGACGACGTGGACGCGGCCCGAGAGCGGGCTGTTTCTGGGGCGGGGTCGACTGTCGGGGCTAGCCGCTGCCAGGTGCCGGCGCCGAGCCGGGCGAGGATGACGGTGGAGAAATACTCACGGGCGCCGGGGATGAGGCGACCGCCGACGGTGGGGGGGCGGCCGAAGATGACGTGGATGCGGGCCTCGCGCCCCTCGTACAGGAGACCTCGAGGGCGCCGATGGCCGGGGAGCGCTGCGGGTCGCCCTTCCGTCGGAACGTCTCCCAGTAGCGGGCGAGGTGCCGCAGGGTGGCGTCGGATCGGTCGATCACGACCATCAGCTGCGGCACACCGTCAAGGTCGCCGTCGAGGGCGATGCGGCGCTCCAGCTCGGAGCCGAGGCCGACCAGGGCGTCGTGGATGCCGGCAACGTTGCCACGGTTGCGTGACCGTCGGCAGGTCCTTGGCCCGCAGGTGGGCGGGTGAGCGTGGGCGCCCTTGGGGCAGTCCCCAGCGCCCCGGTAGATGCATCGTCGAGTTCCGCGACCCGGCCACCAGAGGTGCCGGGTACTCCAGCCCGCATCAGTCGTCGTTCAGAGCCTGTCCGGCGTGCAGGAGATCCATCCGGGCGCGGACGTACGCCTCGGCTCTGGGCGTGTACAGCAGGACCACGCCCGGGACCGCGAGCGCCACGCCGAGGAGAAGTGTGGTGCCCCCGTAGAGCGGGTCGGCGAGGGCGAACGGCGTGGCGAACACCAGCGTCACGGCCGTCAGAGCGGTCACTGCGGTCCGGGCTGTACGCCGTCCACGGCCGGCCCGGATCCCGAACCAGAAACAGGCCAGCACGAGCCCGGCCGTCAGGTTCTGCACTCCCGGGTCGGAGGACGACGCCACGGCCGCCACGAATGTTCCCAGGATCACCAGGATCACCGCGAGGGTCACGCTTCCGGGCCGGCGGGCGTCGTCGGGGCTCATCGGTGTTCTCCCTCTGTCTCGGTGCAGGAGTACGGCCTTGCGGAGCGGCGCGGCACACGAGCGGTAGCGCCCCGCGCCGCCCCGGGATCTCCCTTGGTATCCATCACACCGCCTTGCACCGTTGTTCAGCAGCCCGGTCGCGGCACAGAACAATGCCGCGTGAACCCTCACGTGCCCCACGGGGCAGGCAGGGCTCCACTACGCGTGCGACCGGACTCAGGCGCTCCCTGCCTGGTCGCCCGGACGGACGCCGGCAGGCCTTCCCGTCGCGACCAAGCAGCGCGAGGGCTACAACCGCGTCAGGGAGTTCGGCGACTGGATCGACGCCGACCGCGACGGCTGCAACACCCGCCAGGAAGTCGTCCGGCCAGGAGTTCGACGTCCACCTCAAGGTGGCCATCACCTTCGAGGACGAAGTCGAGCACTAATTCAGCTTCCGCTTCCACCACAACGAGACGGATGACGGCCCCGACTTCGTCACCCTCGACGAGTTCCGCTCCCCCGAGACCGCGATGATTGACGGCGAGAAGTACAACGTGGTCATCAGCGGGTTCAAACAGGACGGAAAGATCACGCGGGCAGCAACCCCTAGGTGGGGTCCCAGACCCCTTTTCCGGGGCATCCCCCCATAGTGTGAGGATCGGGCAGTTGGTGAGCTGTTCTCATGAGCCATCGCCAGTCCTTTCGTGGACTCTTCGTCGCCCTTGCCGTTGCAGCCGTCTCCTTAGGAACGCTCGCCACCGCACCAGCCGGGCCACCCCACCCCCACCAGACGCCGCCCCGATTACACGCGAAGACCCAGGCCGCGCTGAACGAGATCGTCGCGCAGGGCACCCCCGGCGTCATCGCTCAGGTGCGAGACCCACGCGGGGTGTGGGAGGGCCGGGCCGGTGTCAGGAAGCTGGGATCCGAGCGGCCGAGGAGCACTGCCGAGAAGTTTCGTATCGCCAGTGTGACCAAGACCTTCACCGCCACGGTGCTGCTCCGGCTCGAGGCCGAGGGCCGGCTCTCGCTGGACGAACGCGTCGCAAAGTGGCTGCCCGGGGTGGTGCGCGGCAAGGGCTACCGGCCCCGGAGCATCACTGTGCGGCACCTGCTGAACCACACGAGCGGCGTCTTCGACTACAACATGGACGAGGGCTTCCGCGCCCGGTACGCGGGGGACGACTTCGACCGGAACCGCCATTTCAGGTGGTCCCCGCAAGAGTTGGTGGACATCGCACTCGCCCACCCGCCCAACTTCCAGCCGGAGCAGGGCAGCAGGCCCGGCGAGCCCGGCCGATGGGACTACTCCGACACCAACTACGTCCTCGCCGGCATGGTCATCGAGAAAGCCACCGGCGGCACCTACGCGCGGGCCGTCGAGCGCATGGTCATCCGGCCGCTCGGCTTGCACGGCACGAGCGTGCCGGGCGCCTCGCCCCTGCTGCCCGCACCGCACGCGAGGCACTACTCCACGCTGTTCGAGGACGGGCCCAAGGCGAGGGTCCGCGACGTCAGCGAGTTCAGCCCGACCGTTGCCTTCTCCGCCGGGCAGATGATCTCGAGCGTGGGAGACGTGAACACCTTCCTGTCCAGGCTGCTGGCCGGTGACTTGCTGCCACCGGCCTAGCAGCGGCAGTTGCTGGACGCAGTGCCCGTCGACGGAGACAAGGGGCACGGCGCTCCGGAGGACCTTTACGGCCTCGTCATACAGCACTTCAAGCTCAAGGAGGGCTGCTGGGCCTGGGGCCACGGCGGCATGATCCCGGGCTCCGCGACCCGGGCGCTCGTTTCGGCGGACGGCCGGCACGTCATGACCATGAACCGCAACGGCGACTGGGGCGATCAGCGGCTGGAGGACGCGACCGCCGAGACCGAGTTCTGCGAACTCTGACGGACTCGTGCCGTTGCAGGACTGCGCTCGTCCAACCGGCGACACTAGCACCGCGTATGCGGTCCAGGACCTGTTCCCCCGCACAGACTCGACCGCGTCCTTCTCCGCTGACCGGCCGGTGACTGGCTTTGTTCACGAGAACCGGACAGCAGATGTTCACGCGACCGGGAGACGTCTGGCCTGGGGAGGAATCGAACCAAGCAGGCGTTGGCCCGCCCGTAACGGGAAGGCGGGCCAACACCTCGGCCTACCCCGGGATCCCTGTGTCGAGGTCCTGGTTGTCCGAGAACTACTTGGTGATGCCGTACGTCCGCAGAATGCCTTCTGCGATCGCGACGAGTTCGCTGAGCCCCGGGCCTACGGGCCCCTCGGCAGCAGCGAGCGCCGGCTTCTGCGGGGTTTCGGGTGCGGCGGCCTGGGCGGGAGTCGCCAGGAACAGGGGCATGGCCATGAGGGCGATGGCCCCGAGTACGGTGCGCGGCTTCATGCCGTGATCAACGGTCCAGCACATCATGAGTCACGTAGCCCGCCATCGATTGGGCAAGATGTCGCCGGCCTGAGCCGCCCTGCCGCGATGACCGAGTCATCCGCCCCCTCCCACCCCGGAACGACGCTGCCGAGATGCCATTCGAACAGCAACGCCACCCGCTGCCTCCCGGTCTCGTGAACATTTGCCGTCCGATCTCGTGGACAGCCACTCTCGACAGCAGGCCGCAACCGACGGCAGCGGCAGGCCCGTCCTGTTGATCGTGCGACTCTCACTGCCCCAACGCCGGCGATGCCGCGGCAGGAGCCGGGCGGTGCCGGACTGCCAGCCGACCGGTGCCGGCCCCGGGGCGCTGCGCGGCAAGGCCCCAGGTCCGGACCCGGGGCCTCGTTCAGGAGCGGATGTCGCACGTCAGAGCACAGGCCATCCGGTTCGGAGCTGAGTAGAACCGGTCAGCGGTTGAGGACTGCCTCGATCTTGGCAGCCACCCGCTCGGCCTGGATGTCACGGCCCTTCTCGTTGGGGTGTGCGTACCACGGGATCGGCTGGCCGAATTCGAGCTTGGAGCCTTCCAGCAGGCCGCCGATGCCCCGGTTGGCGCCGTCGCACGCCGTGTTGTCCCCGGTGTGGCCGTAGAGGTCCACGAAGTCGGCGCCCTCATCCGCGACGGCCTTCTTCATGACGTCGTCCAGCCGCTTTTGGACCTGGTCCAGGATTGGCAGCGCGTCCTTGGGGATGTCGGCGAACGGCAGTTCCGTCTGGCCGGGGGCCGCGGTCAGGCACTTGGCCGTGTCCTTGGGCACGAGCCGGGGATAGCCGACCAGGACGCGCTCGGCGACCGGAGCGAAGTAGCTCATGCGCAGGAGCATCTCCTCCAGGTCCCCTTCGACCCGCTGGAACTGGTAGTCCAGCCATGCCTTTCCGTCTTCCGACTCGAGGAAGTCCCGGCACTCGCCCGCCGGTTTGTTAGGGTCCACCGGCTCTCCGGGCAGCAGCGCTCCCTCGTTGCCCCGGAGCTTGGCGGAGCACTGCTTGAGGATGCTGGTGAAGCCCAGCGTGTTGCCGCCCATACCGCCCACGACCAGCTGGGTGTTTTCCTTGAGCGCGTCCTGCTGCGCCGGGACCGTCCCGCCGCCGAGCATCTCCTGTTCCTTCCAGAAGTGTTCGACGAGCGCGCCTCCGCAGGAGACGTCCGACTGGACGTCCAGTGTGATGCCGTTGTCGGCCAGGCGCAGGGTGGCGACGGCGGGATAGTTTTCCGTGGCCTGGTAGCACCAGCCCCTCTCGTTGTCCTGGTCGTTCGTGGGGGCGATGCCGAAGTTGGCGGTGTAGGAGTCGCCGAAGAAGACGGTCGGCACCGGGTCCGCGGGTGCCGCGCCGGCGGGTGCCGCCGGGACGGCGAGCGCCAGGAAACTGCCCAGCGCGACGGCCGCGGCGGCCAGCCGTGCCCGTCGGGTTTTCGTCGTCTTACGCATGGCCGAAGGCATGTCTGTGCCCTTTCGTCGAGCCCTACGAGCAGAGGCGAATGAGTCGGTCCACTACGGGCTCTGGGGCCGCGATGAACGGTCGGCACTGCGCTGGCTGGCCCGCTCGGCCGGGGCAGCATGTCAGGTGGTCTACGTGCCCGTGGACAAGGACGTCCAGCTCGCCCGCATCGCGCACCGCCAAGCGACGAAACCGCATCAGACGTTTCCCATGAGCGAGGGCGACGTAGACCAATGGCGGGAGCAGTTCCAGGTGCCTGACGCCGCCGAACTCGCCGGGGGCGAGATCCCCACCCCGCCGGCGGGGCGGCCGGGTTGGCCGGAGTGGGCGGAAGACCACTGGCCCTCGTGCACCGACAGCTAAGTACCTGTTTCTACTGATCTTTTCGTAAGTTCGGTGGGTGTGCTGGGTGGATGGTCAGGCCGGTGTGGGCGAGAAAGGACCATGGCAGTTGTTGGTTGTGGTTGATGCGGTGGATGCCTTGTTCGGTGGCGTCGGCGACATCGGCGAGGTGGTCGCCGGCGAGGTTGGCGAGTTCACGCTTCTTGAGCGAGGACCACAGCAGTTCCACCGGGCTCAGCTCGGGAGCGTAGGCGGGTAATCGCTCCAGAGTGAGCCAGTCCTGCTCGGCGACCCATGCGCGCATCGCCCGGCTCCAATGGGCCGACAGGCCGTCCCAGACCAGCACCACTCGCTCGCCGCGGTAGAACGCCTTCATCTGCTCGAGGACTTCGATGAGGGCGGTGGTGTCGTAGCTGCCGGGCTTGAGGTGGAAGCACAGACGGGCCCCGCGTTCGGGATCGGTGGAGTGGTAGCCCAGGGCCCCGGCCATCGACGCCCGCTTCCAGTTCAGGCGGTGCCGCAGCAGCGGGGTCCGGCCACGGGGTGCGTAGGTGCGGCGGATCTGAGGCAGCAGGGAGACACCCGATTCGTCGAGGAACACGATCCAGGCACGTGTGTTCACGGCCCCTTTTTGATGCGCGGCCACTCGTGCGCGATCCAGCGAACGATCTCGGACTCGTCCCGCTCGACCGCCCTCCGCTCGGGACGTTGCAGACTCCATCCGAGTCGGCCGGCCAGCAGTCGCCACACCGACGCCCGCGACAACGCCACCCCCGTTATCTGCTCCACGACGGCGCCGACTCGCTCCAGGGTCCACAGGTCGGCCTCGAAACCATGAGCCTGAGCTCCTCGCGCCAACGCGGCCCGGACCATCTCGACCTGGGCGTCGTCCAGCTTGCGGGGGCGACCGGTAGCCGCACGCCGCCGCAGGGCCAAACGCCGCCTCCCTCCCACACCCGACGCCAACGCCGCACACTCTCGGCACACACACCCACCGCCCGCGCGATCTCCGCATTCGAGGCGCCCTCCTCGAACAACTCGACCGCCCGAACACGCCGTGCCTCCGCCAACTGAGGCCGCGACAAAGGAGGAAGAGACGAGCCGGCAGCCGAAGGCGAAGGTCGATAAGCCACCCCAAAAGCCTCCCACTCGCAAGGCCAGCACACCCACCGAACTTACGAAAAGATCAGTAACTGATCGTTTCAGAATGAGTTGAGCCGCGGGTCTTGTGCCCGGCGATCTTGGCCGACAGGGTTTCTGGGTGCGTGCTGATCTTGTTCCGGATGATCTAGGAGCGAATGGCTCCGCTGTTGCCACCAGCTCCCGAGCGGCGGCCGCGCTATCCCGGCCGACTGCCTGTTCCCGTCCGGGCGGCCTTCGCGGGAATCATGTGCGTGCTGCGTACCGGTGTCGCGTGGCGCGACGTTCCTGCGGAGGCAGTGGGCTGCTCCGGGGTGACCGCATGGCGCCGGCTGCGGGACTGGACCGAGGCCGGCGTCTGGCCGAGGCCGCATGCCGCCTTACTGCCCGAGTTGCCTCGCGCCGACCTGCTGGACCTTGCGACTGTGCCGTGGACGGCTCGCATGTCCGCGCTCTGAAAGGGGGGATCATGTCGGGCCCTCACTCGTCGACCGAGCGCGTCCCGGCTGGAAGCACCACCTGATCGTCGACCGCACGGCACCCCACTCACCGTCACGCTCACCGGCGGCAACCGACACGACATCACCCAGCTCCTGCCCTACTGGACGCGGTCCCGCCAATCCGGGGCTTGAGAGGACGGCCTCGCCACAAGCCCCGAAGGGTGTATGCCGACCGGGCTACGACTTCGACAAGTACCATCGCCTGCTGTGGAAGCCTGACGTCAACCGTTGATCGCCCGGCGCGGCGTCGCTGACGGCTCCGGCCTGGGCAAGGTGCGCTGGGTTGTCGAGGGTGCCTTCGCCTGGCTGCAGCAGTTCAAGGGCTCCGTGTCCGATACGAACGGCACGCTGACCTCCACCTCGGCCTGCTTCAACTCGCCTGTAGCAAGAGTGCCTCTGCCTTGGAGCGCCGGAATCCGGACCAGGTCGGGGACAAGCGGCCGGGGGGTGGGGCGATTCCGGCCCCCTTCAAAATCTCCCATACGGTGGAGGGGGCGCCGAGCGCGGGAACGCTGCGGCGGGTGGCTGATCGGGCTGGGCTCCGATGAGCGGGAGGGGCTCCGGCGTTGATGTCGAGGCCCTCTCCGCGCTTTCGGGCGGGCGGTCAGTTGCAGCGATCACTTGTCAGCACCGCACTCACCCCGACTTCCTCCAGTGCGTCGATGATGCGGTGGGTTCGCGCGGAGTATCTCGTCCCCGTCCAGCGTCTCCACCCTGCGGTACCTCTCCCTCAGTTGGGCGGCGATCGTTCCCGCGATCGTGGTCCTTGCCCGAGTTCGGCAGCTCCGTGGCCACGATCGCACCGGGCCAGCACCTGCAGATCGGGCCCGTCTTCATATCGGTCACCTTCACCGGTCTTGTCGGTTCGCGGAAGAGTCGGTCGGATCGTGCTGTGACCCCCGAACCACCGAACGCGAAGCGGCCTTTGTCGGCCGCTTCGCAGGATCGGAGCCGTGCAAAGCCCGGTAGGTCGTCCAGGCGAGGGTCAGGACCGCCAGCATGGCGGCCACCAACAGCAACTCCGACGGCGGCACCACGTGTTCGATCAGAGCGAGCAGATAAGGTGCCCCGAAGCCCAGGTAGGCGAAGGCCTGGAAGATCGCGGTCAGCCGGCCCAGCTTCTCGATGCCGGCCATGCGCTGCACCTCCATCAGTCCGCACACCAGGCAGCAGCCGTAGCCCGCGCCGAGCACCAGCGCGGCGCCGGCGACGATCCACCAGTGCGCGTGCGCCGCGGCCACCGCGCCGAGCACCAGCCCGCCCACCACGATGCCCAGCGCGGTCGCGATCAAGTACGGCTTGTCCGGGTGGCTGACCCCGCGCGCCAGCGGCTGGACGACGATGCCCGCGACCATGGTCAGCATGGTCACGACCGAGCTGAACATCAGCGCATTGTCACCGAGCCGGTCCAGCACCAGGCCGGGCAGATAGGCCAGCGCGATGGAGGACGCGCCGAACACCCAGGGCGCCAGCGGCGCGACGACCGTCCAGAACTGGCGGTTGCTCTCCTCAGGCAACCGCAGGCGAGACCAGAGGGGGGCGTCCCTGTTGGCCGCGTTGGCCTCCGGCGTGTGCAGTACGAACGGCACGGCTGCCAGGGTGAGCACCACGTGCGGCACGTAGGAGCTGACCACCGGGTCCGGCGCCGCATGCGCCAGCAGACCCGCGACCAGCGGGCCCACCGCGAAGCCCATGGTCATGCCGATCGTCGCGCGGCGGGCGCCGGTGTGCTCGTCCTGGCCGGAACCGCTGACGGTGAGTTCCTTGATCCACGCGGTGCCCGAGCTGAACGCCGCTCCGCTGGCGGCACCGGCGACCAGCCGGCCGACGAACAGCCATCCGATCCCTGACCCGGCCAGCATGAGCAGCCCGCTGGCGAGCTCGGAGATGACCAGCGCGGGCACCAGCACCCGACGTCGGCCGTACCGGTCGGAGAACGGGCCTCCGAGCAGCAGCCCGGGGATCAGCCCCACCGCGTACAGGGCGTAGGTCGCCTCCACCGTCGTCGTCGGGACGCCCAGCTCCGAGCGGTACATCAGCAACAGCGGCGCGAACTGGTTCGCGCCCCAGCCGACGGCAGCAACCCCCGAAGCGATCGCCAGCCAGGCCCGGCCGCCCGCACCGGAGAACCGGGCCTCGCCCCGGGGGGCCTCTGGGGACGTATGCGATGTCGGGTAGCTCATGCATACGACACTGACGGCGGTCCGCGAGGGTCCTCAAGTGGCCGAAACGACATTCAGCGTACAGTTTGTGCCATGACGCGAGTCGCACTGGCCGTCACGGACGGGATGCCGCTGTTCGAACTCTCCATCCCCTGCACGATCTTCGGCCCCGGTAACCCCGAGGCAGCCGGGGCCGGCTACGAGCTGGTCGTCTGCGGGGCCCCGGGAGCCAATGTCGGAGGCTGGCTGCGCTCGGAGACCCCGCACACGCTGGACGACCTGGTGGAGGCCGACACGGTGATCGTCCCCGCCTGCGACGAGGCCATGGAGCGGGCGCCTGCCGGCCTGGTGGAGGCGGTGCGCGCGGCACACGAGCGGGGCGCGCGGGTCGCCTCCATCTGCACCGGAGCGTTCGTGCTGGCCGCCGCCGGGCTGCTCGACGGACGCCGCGCGACCACCCACTGGATGTACACCCGGCGACTGGCCGACGACTATCCGCGGGTCGATGTGGACCCCGGAGTCCTCTACATCGACGAGGGGGACGTACTCACCTCGGCGGGACAGGCGGCGGGGATCGACCTGTGCCTGCACATGGTCCGCAGCGATCTCGGTGCGACCATGGCCAACACGCTCGCCCGGCGGCTCGTGATCGCTCCGCACCGCGCGGGCGGACAGGCGCAGTTCATCGCCAGCCCGCTGCCGGACGGGCACGGCTCGGGAACCGGAGGCGACCAGTACGGTCTACCGACCCTGCTGGACCAGACGAGGGAACGCCTCCACGAGCCGCTCACGGTCGCCGAGCTCGCCCGCCGGGCGAACATGAGCCTCCGCCACTTCAGCCGCCGCTTCATCGCGGTCACCGGCACCAGCCCCCTGCAGTGGCTCCTCACCCAGCGCATCCGCCGCGCACAGGAACTCCTGGAGACGACCGACAGCAGCATCGAGCAGATCGCCGAACAGGTCGGCATGGGGACGGCCACCACCCTGCGCCGGAACTTCCATCGCATCGTCGGCGTCTCTCCGAGCGCCTACCGGCGCACGTTCTCCGAGTCCCGTGGCGCGGCCAGAAGTGAGGGAAACCCTGGCTGCGCGCCCGCGCCGAATCAGCCTCGACTGGGCCGCGACATGCTGTTCACCGCCCGAAGCTTGGACGAGACGTTGCCATGAAGTGGCGTTCAGGGCGTAGCCATGTTCTTTGACCTTCTCGAAGGCCCGGTAGTGCGTCTTGATGTCTGCATTGACGGGGAGTGCGGGAGCGAAGTGGCCGGACGAGATCAGGTCGCCGCAGGAACAGCCGCCGCCGTTAGTCGAGTTCAGCGACGAGGAGATCGACGGCGCGCTCGCGCTCATGGACAGCATGACCCGTGAGGACCTCGAGGGAAGCGAAGCGGGAACACCCCGAGCCGCCGAAGAAGAAGGCCGCGAAAAAGCAACCGGCCAAAAAGACGTCCGGCGCCGGCCGCTCTGTCGATGACTGCTTGCTGACAGCCCACGTCCCCGATTGTTGGCAGCAGTTGGTGATCGGCATGCTGGGGAATGTAGGTGAGTTTCGATAGCGGGGGGGCGCCGCCGCTTCAGAGCCAGACGGTGATGGTGACGGTGGCCGGGACGAGTGTGCCAGCAAGGCAGAGGAGCCAATAGAGGGATGCCGGAAGTTGGGTTCGACGGGCAAGGGGCCGGTCGGCGATCCACCAGAGGATGACGCTCTCGGCCACCCCGCGCAAGCAGACAGGCCTGGCAACGATCCTCGCCGGACGGGTCGAGATCCTCGACGCCGACAGGGCGGCCGCCGTTCAGCGGCGCCGTGCCGACAGCGAACAGTGCTGACAGCGAGTCCATACCATCCCGGCCGCGATGCGCAAGAGCCGCCAGGCCCTCTCCGACGCGAAGATCACCCGGCGGGCCGCCGTCAACCCGCAGTGCCTTCAACGCCACCGCGGCCTCAAAGCGGGAGCCGAAGCCGTCCGCGCCCAGCTCGCCGGGGACGGGCTGCGGGCGGCGGCAGCAGCGACCGCCCGCAAGGAGGCGGCCCCCGAAGTCGAGAACCGCATGCTCCTGGAGCAGAACGCCGCCCTGCAACGGATCCTTCGCGAAGTCCGGAACAAGCTGTGCACGCTACGCGCCCACAAACTGGGCGCTCGCCTCCGCGACGACGACCTGGACGCCCACTCGCTGCGCAACACGGAGAGGGAGGAACTGCGCGAGCAACGAGACGCAGCACTCGCAGCTGGCCGCCAAGGAGAGACCGCCATGCAGGCGATCCGTAACGTCAACCAGCGGCTGATGGTTGAGAACAGCCGGCTGATCGCCGCAGATACTCTGAACACAACCCGGGCAGCCTCAGTCTCCCCCAAGCCGCCCGCCCCTTGAGAAGCCTGCCCCCGCCGGGCGGCCGGCGGAGGGCACGGACAAGGAACGGAAGCCTCTGGAGGGAGCCAGTCCTCAACTCAAGACTGGTACCGGAACCCTGCTGTTCACGATCGCGTTGGCTCCATCAACCCGGGGCCGCTGATGAACCAGGCCTCCAGTGGCCCGTGGTCGGCTGCGGCCCCTGGTGGCCGGGCGGGTCTGCCCGCCAGAGCAGTTTTTCGGCCGGGTCGAAGCGCGGCGTGAGCCGCCTGCCTCCGCTCCCCCACTTTCGTTGCACGGCGCGTCGATACCGACCACGCGAAGGGCGTGACAAGGGTCGAAGTTCCCCTTCGCCTCGGTCGTGGACGTGAAGGCCCACTGGAGACGTCAAGGGATGAGGAGAACCATGATCGCGCGGCGTTCGTCCATCGCCTTGTAGGCGTCGGCGGCCCGCTCCAGCGGGAGGTCGATCAGCTGCGGCAGGTACTGACGGACGGGGGCGGGGCCGGATGCCGGCGTTGTTGAAGGCCATGTCGAGCCGGCGGAAGGTTTCGACGACCTGGTCGGCCGCGGCGGCGACCTGTGCTTCGTCGGTGACGTCGCAGGCGGTGCCGATCGCGGTGCCCCGCGTCGACGAGCGACCGTAACGCCTGATCGACGGCGTCGGCGCTGCGGTCCAGGAGTGCGACGGCCGCCCCGTTCTCGGCGAAGCCGCGGGCGGCGGCGAGGCTCATGCGGAGGCGGCCCCGGTCGCGAGGGCGACCTGGCCGGCGAAGTCGTAGTGGGGGGTTCGTCATTGCGTTCCCCATCATTCGGTGCCCTGCCCTGGGCAGCATCGGGGTCGCCTTCCGGCGATGTGCTGGAGGCGTGTAGCGGAGAAGGTTCTTCCTCGCGGACCGTGGCGAGGGTCAGCCGCGGCGCTGGTCTGCGGGATCGTCCGCCTTCTGCGGGACCGCCTCGGCGTTCGCCTTCCGCGTCTGGGCCCAGGAGGCGAGCAGGACGAGGCCGTCGGCGCTCGGGCTGCCCGGCACGGCGGTGTAGGTGACGACCGAGACGTCGGGGTCGCCGGGCAGGTCGAAGTCGGTGTACTCGAGGTCGAGGGTGCCGACCGCCGGGTGGTGGATGGCCTTGCGGCCGCGGGAGTGGCGGCGCACGGCGTGCTTGGCCCACCGGGCGGCGAAGTCGGCGCTGCGGGCGGAGAGCTCGCCGATCAGGTCGGTCGTCCTCCTGTCCAGCGGGTCGCGGCCGGCGGTGGCGCGGAGCACGGCGACGAGGAGGTCCTTGCTGGCGTCGATGTCGGCGTAGAAGCCCTCGGCGCGCGGGTCGAGGAACACGAAGCGGGCGAAGTTCGGCGGCTGCTCGGCCATGTCGTCGAGCGGGGAGTAGAGGGCGCGGCCGAGGTCGTTCGCGGCCAGGAGGTCCAGCCGGCCGTTCTGGACGATGGCGGGCACGCTCATGGAGTCGAGGACCTGCTGTACCGCCGCCGTGATCGGCGCGGCGGTCTTGGGCCGCTTGCGGCGGGAGCCGGGCGCGACGTTTCGTGCCAGGTCGTAGAGGTGGGCGCGCTCGTCGTCGTCGAGCTGCAGCACGCGGGCGATCGCGTCGAGGACGCTCTCGGACGCGCCGCCGAGGCGTCCGCGCTCCAGGCGCGTGTAGTACTCGACGCTGACGCCGGCGAGCATCGCGACCTCCTCGCGGCGCAGGCCCGGGACGCGGCGGTCCCCGCCGACGTACGGCAGACCGGCCTGATGGGGCGTGACCGCGGCACGGCGGCTCATCAGGAAGTCCCTGATCTCCTTCTGAAACTCCATGTCTCAAGGCTAGGGCGGCCATTCCCTCAGTGGGGGTCCCTGAGAGTGCCTGGCAGCGCCCCGGGGACGCGGATGACGCTGGATGGGCACTTACGGATCGTGCTGGAAGGAAGAGCATATGAAGGCCATCGGCCTGAACACCTACGGCGGCCCCGAGGTACTCCAGGTGGTGGACCTGCCCGAGCCGCGTCCCGGCACCGGCGAGGTCCGGGTGCGGGTGCGCGCGGCCGCGATCGCACCGGTCGACGCGCTCATGCGCACCGGGGCGTTCGCCGCAGCGCACGAAGAGCTCGAGCCCCCGTTCGTGCCCGGAATGGAGATCTCCGGCGTCCTCGACGAGGTCGGCCCCGGCGCCGAGTTGGAGCCCGGCCTGGCCGTGGGCGATCCGGTCGTCGCGTTCGTCGACTTCGCCGGCGCGCACGGCGGCTACAGCGACGTCGTCGCCCTGCCCGTGGCGTCGGTGACCCGCGCCCCGGAAGGCGCGGGCTTCATCGAGGCGGCGTCGTTCGTGAACAACTCCCTGACCGCCCGCAACGCCCTGGACGCGCTGGCCCTGGAGCCGGGGGAAACCCTGCTGGTCACCGGTGCCGCCGGATCGGTCGGCGGATACCTCGCCCAGCTCGGCACGGACGAGGGCCTGCGGGTCGTCGCGGTCGCCGCCGAGTCCGACGAGGACCTGGTCCGCTCCTTCGGGGCCACCGACTTCGTCGCCCGCGGCGAGGACGCGGCGCAGCGGGTCCGCGACCTGTTCCCGGACGGGGTCGACGCGGTGGCCGACGCCGCGGTCCTCGGCGATGGGATCGTCGGCGCGATCCGCGACGGTGGCCAGATCGCAAGCTTCCGCGCCTACGACGGACACCCCGGACGGGGCATCCGCTCCCACGTGCTCAACGTCCGGGAGCGGGCCACTGACCACGCGGCGATCTCGCGGCTGCGCGAGCTCGTGGAGAAGGGCGTGCTGAGCATGCGCGTGGGCCGCGTCCTGCCCGCCGCCGAGGCGGCCGAGGCGCACCGCCTGATGGAGAGCGGCGGAACCCGCGGACGGATCGTCCTGGAGTTCCCTGTGGAGAAGACCGACACGTGACGACCGGACAGGAGACGCCCATGACCGTATGGCCTGCGGAGACGATCGAGAAGATCGCCGCCACCGACGACCTGCACACAGCCCCCTACCGCGCCGATGGGAAGACCACCGGCACCTTGACCTGGATCTGGTCGGTCGTGGTCGACGGGCGGCTGTTCGTGCGCGCCTACAACGGCACCCGCGGACGCTGGTACCGCTCCGCGATCGCGCAGCGCGCCGGGAAGATCACCGCCGCCGGCAGCGAGCACCCGGTCGCCTTCGCCCTGGTCGACGGTCCGGAGCTGAACGACAGGATCGATCAGGCCTACCAGGAGAAGTACGCGGGCAGCCCGTATCTGCCGCCCATGATCGCCACGGGCCCGCGGGCCGCGACGGTGGAGATCGCCCCGCGCGGCGCGGCCTGAGCTGCGCCGGTCCGACGCGTGACATACGAGCGCGTCCCCTCGTGCCCCCCACCATCCACCGAACCCGAGGAGCATCTGCGTGGCACCAGCGCCGCAGGAGACCGTCGACCTGCTGAACGACTACTTCGGCGCGCTGGAGGCGAAGGACTTCGACCGCCTCCGCGCCTTCTACGCCGACGACGTGACCCTGACCTTCGCCAACCACCCGACCATCACCGGCGCGGACGACGTGCTCGCCCTCATGGCCGACCTCGTGGGCAAGCTCGAGCGCATCGAGCACGGCCTGCTGCGGGTGTGGCAGGAGGACGACGGAGTCGTGATCCTCGAGGTGCGGTGCGTCTACCACCTGAACGACGGCGGCGTCATCGAGATCACCGCCTGCTCGATCTTCGCCATCACGGACGGCAAGCTCGCCGACATGCGCCTCTACGTCGACCACGCCCCGGTCGACGCCGTCCTCGGCTGACCCGCCCGCCCGCACGCATCGGACCCACCACTCATCGACAGGAGAGACCCCCTCATGCGCGCAGCGCTCATGCACTCCGCCGGCGACGTCCGGATCGAGGACGTCCCCGATTCCCGCATCAAGCACCCCACCGACGCCCTGGTGCGGATCACCGCGTCCTGCATCTGCGGCTCCGACCTGCACCCCTACCACTCGATGACCGCCGAGGCCGGACCGGCCCGGATGGGCCACGAGCTCCTCGGCGTCGTCGAGGAGGTGGGCGCGGACGTCGCCACCCTGAAAAAGGGCGACCTCGTCGTCTCCCCGTTCGCCGTCTCCGACGGCGTCTGCCAGTTCTGCCGAGAGAACCTGCAGACCTCCTGCAGCCATCACGAGGCGAACTTCTGGGACGGCATCGCCGACGAGGGCGGCCAGGCCGAGGCGGTCCGCGTGCCGCTGGCCGACGGCACCCTGGTGAAGCTGCCGGTGGGCGCCGACTCGGCGCTGATCCCGTCGCTGCTCACCCTCGCCGACGTGTACGGCACCGGCCACCACGCCGCGAAGACGGCCGGGGTCAAGCCCGGCGACAGCGTGACCGTGATCGGCGACGGCGCGGTCGGCCTGCTGGCCGTGCTCTCGGCCAAGCGGCTCGGGGCCGAGCAGATCGTCCTCATGGGCCGCCACAAGGCCCGCACCGACCTCGGACGCGAGTTCGGGGCCACCGACGTCGTCGCCGAGCGCGGCGAGGAGGGCATCGCGAAGGTCCGCGAGCTCACCGCCGGACACGGCTCCCACGCCGTGCTGGAGGCCGTCGGGCACCTTCCCGCCTACGAGCAGGCCATCGGCGTCGTCCGCCCCGGCGGCGTCATCAGCCGCGTCGGCGTCCCGCAGTACGAGGACGCGCCGATCGGCTTCGCCAGCCTGTTCCGCCACAACATCCGCCTCGCAGGGGGCCCGGCCCCGGTGCGTGCCTACATCGAGGAGCTGATGCCCGCCATCCTCGACGGCACCATAGAGCCGGGCAAGGTCTTCGACGCCGTCACGGATCTCGAGGGCGTGCCAGCCGGGTATCGCGACATGGACGAGCGGAAGAGCCTCAAGGTCCTCGTCCGTCCCTGATCGCTATCGCGCTCCTCTCGATGGTCCACAGCGCCGGGGTCATCGACGGGCCGCCGCTGCTGCCGGCCAACGTCGTCGCCCCTCCGCGGTCACCACGCTGGTCCCGGCCCCACGACTGGTCTACCTGTCCAGCAGCACGCACCGCGGCGGCACCCCAGACCTCTCCCGCGCCGACTGGGCCGGGACGCGCGAGACCTTGTCGTACTCCGACAGCAAGCTCCTGGTCATCGCGCTCGTGACAGCGATCGCGCGGCTGCGGCCCAGTGTGCCCTCCCGCCAGGTTGGCCCCGGCTGGGTGCCGACCAGGATGGGCGGCCCGTCGGCCAGCGGCGACCTCGCCCTCGCCCACGTCACCCAGGCCTGGCTGGCCACGACCGAGGATCCCGAGGCGCTCGTCTCCGGCCGGTACTGGTTGCGCCAGAGGACCGAGGAACCGCACCCGGCCGTGCGCGACGAGCGGTTCCAGGACGAGCTGCTCGCAGCATCGGCCGAGCACCGGGATCGAGCTGCCCCGCGACTTGCCTCGACCCTCAGCACCGAATCAGAAGGAGCACCGCCCATGACCGTCACCTACGACTTCACCGGCAAGACCGCGTTCGTCACCGGCGGCAGCGCCGGGATGGGCGAGGCCGCGGTCCGCGCCTTCGCCGAGGCAGGGGCCGCAGTCGCGATCGTCGACCGCGACGCCGGCTCGGGCCGGCGGCTCGCCGACGAGCTCGCCGTCAAGGGGCAGAGGGCCATCGCGGTGGCCTGCGATGTCGCCGAGGAGGACCAGGTCGCATCGGCCGTCCGCGCGACCGTCGAGGCCTTCGGCAGCCTGGACATGGCGTTCAACAACGCCGGGATCATGCTCCCGCCGGTGGACTCCGCCGACGAGACCGCCGAGGCGTTCGACGCGCTCGTGGCGGTCAACCTCAAGGGCGTCTGGGCGTCTATGAAGCACGAGCTGAAGCAGATGCGCGAGCAGGGCTCCGGCGCGATCGTGAACTGCTCGTCGCTGGGAGGCCTTGTGGGCGGCGCGGGCCGTACCACCTACCACGCCACCAAGCACGGCGTGATCGGCGCGACCAAGTCCGTCGCCCTGCAGTACGGCAAGCACGGCGTGCGCTGCAACGCCGTCTGCCCCGGCACCATCGAGACCCCGATGGTCGCCCGGATGGCCGCCGGCGGCGAGTTCGACACCGAGGCGGCCGCGGCGGGAGTGCCACTGGGCCGGCTCGGCCGCCCCGAGGAGATCGCCGCCGCCGTGCTGTGGCTGTGCTCCGACGCCGCCGGCTACGTCACCGGCGCGGCCCTTCCCGTCGACGCCGGCCACACCGCGCAATAGGACCGCGCAATAGGAGGGACGGCCACGAGATGGACGACCACGTCCGCGCAGCGCTCGATATCGCACCCTACGCTCCCGCCTTGGACCGGACCATCGACATCACGACCCACGGGGCGAAGAGCGGGGAGCAGCACCGGTCCGAGCCCTTGTACCCCCCTTAAACCCGACCTGTCACGCCTGGCGCAGAAGCGCTGCCTGGAATCGCGCCCGGTCACGACAGTACCGACCGCCACACCCCTTTCCACCACTGATCGAATAGATGAGGTTCACTCCATGGAACGTCGCAAAGCGCTCGGGCTGATCGCCGCCACCGGCGCCGCCACCGCCGCCTCCTTCACGGCTCTGCCCGCCTTCGGTGAGGATTCCGGACGCGCGGCAGGCGCCACAGGACAGGGCAAGTCCGCGGCCAAGGGCGGCTACACGTTCGCGCTGGACAAGAACGTCAAGCGGACCTCGGTGCGGTTCAAGAACCGCTACGGCATCGAACTCGCCGCGGACCTCTACGTGCCGAAGAACGCCAGGGGCAAGCTGCCCGCCCTGGCGGTCAGCGGCCCGTTCGGCGCGGTCAAGGAACAGGTCTCGGGGCTCTACGCCAACGAGTTCGCCCGCCGCGGCTACATCTCCCTCGCCTTCGACCCCTCCTTCACCGGGGAAAGCGGCGGCAGGGTGCGCGACGTGGGCTCGCCCGACATCAACACCGAAGACTGGAGCGCCGCCGTCGACTTCCTCGGCCTGCAGAAAATCGTCGACCGCGAGCGGATCGGCGCGCAGGGCATCTGTGGCCTGAGCGGCATGGCTCTCACCGCGGCGGCCGCGGACAGCCGTATCAAGGCGGTCGCCACGTCCGCGATGTACGACATGTCGCGCGCCATGTCCCGCGGTTACCAGGACTACTACACGCGTGAGCAGCGCCAGAAGGTCGTGGATCACCTGAGTCGGCAGCGCTGGATCGACGCCGAGAGGGGCACCTACGCGCGGCTCTCCGCCGAAGTCCCCTTCGACGAGAACGGCAACGTCGCCCCCTCCGACCGCGGTCTGCCCGAGACCCTCCCGGCGGACGCCGACCCGATCACGACGATGTTCTTCAACTACTACCGCACCAAGCGCGGCTACCACCCGCGCTCGATCAACTCCACCACCGCGTGGACCGGGACCACGCCGATGTCGTTCTTCGCCTTCCAGCAGATGACGAACATCGACATGCTCGCGCCCCGCAAGGCCCTTCTGGTGACCGGATCCCAGGCGCACTCCCGCTACTACTCCGAGGACGTCCAGAAGATGGCGCCCGACACCGTCGACCTCCTGGTCGTCCCCGGCGCGGACCACGTCGACCTGTACGACCGCAAGGACATCATCCCCTTCGGCAAGCTCGACGAGTTCTTCACCAAGAACCTCGCCTGACCGAAAGCGCTCCATGACAGGCCGGTACCCCCGCCGGCCTGTCGTGGAGTCCGGGGCCACTATGGGCGCACCGAAGCACCCTGCAGACGTCTCCTCCGTACGTCGGTGAGCCAAGTCTGGTCGCGTTCGCCGCCGCGGATCCGTCGCTCAAGGATCAGATCGACGCGGCCTACCGCAACAAGTACGCCAGCAGCCCGTACCTGCCACCGATACTCGCTGCCGGCCCCCAGGCCGCGACCGTCGAGATCACCCCACGTCAGCCCGCCTGAGATGGATGTCTTCGCCTCCGACGAGCACGTCCGGACCCCAGCGGCGGCAGAACCTGCATCACCACGGCCGACGCCTCACCTCGTACCGGCCGTGCCTACGTCTCGGCCCGCTCCTGCGTCTGGCACCGACTACGTGAGCACAGAGGAATCGAGATGCTCAGAGAGAGAAGTTTTCCTCATGAAGTTGAAGACCATGTCCGCGGCTGGTGTTGCCTCCCTCCTGCTGGCGCTGACTGCCTGCACGTCGACGCCCGTAGAACCCGAGGACTCCCCGAGCTCTGGATCCGCCACGGCGCCGTCATCGAGGCCCACAACGCCGGACAACACTGCCGACGCCAGTGAGAAGACAGGCGATGAGATCGTCGGCGCCGTGATCCGGTTCTCCTCCGATGCGACCTCGGTGGACGTGACGGTCGACGAGGACAACCCTGCCGTCCGCGACTTCATGTCGATGCTGCCCCTCACCCTCACGTTCGAGGAGTATGCCGGCGAGGAGAAAATCAGCTACCTGCCCCGCAAGCTCGAATATGCGGGTTCCCCGGGGTCGGCCCTGGGGCAAGGAGACCTGCTCTACTTCGTGCCCTGGGGGAACATCGGCTTCTGGTACTCGGGCGAGGGCACCCCTCCTTCCGACCAGACCATCCACCTGGGCACCTACGACGCCACGCTCGAGCAGCTGGAGCAGCTCGAAGGCGAGCGCGTCACTGTCGCGATCACCGACTGAGTAATCGTCTCGCGCCGTCCTCATACAAAGGCAGACGCGAAATCTCCCGATACCGCTGGCTACGACGCCCCGCGCATGGCCCACCTCCTGGCCGGCCTCCCGGTCGAAGTGCTCTGGCGGATGCGTTCCGACCGCGTCATGCGACGGCCGACGCCCACGCCCACGGAGTACGCCCGGGCCTATCCCCAGGGTGGGCGACCGCCGAAGCACGGCAAGGAGTTCCGCTTCGCCAGGCCCGACACCTGGGGCGAGCCGGACGCGGCCACGACGCAGGTCACCGACCGGTACAGCACCGCCCACACCAAGGCCTGGGACCGCATCCATCCCCGACTGACCACCCACTCCGCCTGGATCGACCACACCGGCGAACTCCCCATCATCGAAGGCACGCTGATCCGCCTCAAGGTCGACCGCCTGCCTGCCGGAGGCGACCCGCTCCCGCTCTGGCTCTGGTCGTCCGCCACCGGCCTGAACAGCCAAGGACGTCGACGTGCGCTGGCAGGCGTTCCTGAGGAGGTTCGACAAGCCCGGCCGGCTCACCCCGGCCCGAGGCCGCAGCAGGTATCGGAACCTCCGCCCTCACCTGCACTGCCCCGCTCAGGCACCAAAAAATCTCGCAACTCCCGGACCGGGAAGGCCACCTGGCTCGAAGAACCGGCGGCCCGCCACCCGCTACGGCGTAGGCAAGACCGTGAAACGACCCGAAAGCATCACCGAACGCGATCAACTCAGAGGCGGAACACCACGTCAGAATGGAACAGCCAGCCCAGACTCACGCAATCGGAGCAGCGCCACGCCCATGCACTCGGCGACCGAGGCCCCGTCGGCCCTCAACCCACCGTCCAGCGGCCCACCAGAAGCAGCGAATGTCCACGCCGGCTGACCGTCACGCATGCGCTCCGCATCGACCCGGATCATGGCACCGACCCCCTGCTCGCCTAGCCACTCCAGGATGGACAGCGTCACGTCCTCGACGCCACTGTCGAGATCCGCTTCGGGCCGCCGCCCCGTCCCCTTGACCATGGCCACAACCCTATTCAGCGCCTGATCGGATGGCGTCACGCACTCTCAAAGCGACTCGGACCATAAAGAACAAGCTCAGTGCCTGTTCCTGATCCTCGTGGGGCGTTCCGCGAGCGCGCCAAAATCTGTCGACGAGCACATGCACGATGGAGAGAATCCGGGGCTATGGTCTCTGTCATCGAACCCGCGCTTCCGGAGCTCACGGCGCGTCACCCGGATCTGACGGCAAGCCGGTGAGGGGCGCTGCGTTCCCCGTGCTGTGGCTCTGCGGTCCGCCAGGAGTCGGTAAGACCACGGTCGCCTGGGAGATGTACTCCCAGCTCATACGGGCCGGGATCGAGAGCGCTTTCGTCGACATTGACCAGTTGGGGATCTGCTACCCCGAGCCCGCGGGGGATCCAGGGCGGCACCGTATGAAGGCACACAACGTTGATGCGGTGGTGGCCGGATTCCGGGCGGCCGGCGCCCGGTGTCTCATCGTTTCGGGTGTCGTCGATCCCGCCGGCGGAGTGCACGTCGAGCAGATTCCGCAGGCAGCGGTGACAGTCTGCCGCCTGCGTGCCGACCGGGTGGTGCTTCGGCAGCGGTTCACCGGTCGCGGAGGTCCTGCCGCGTTGGTCGACGAGGTGCTGCGGGAAGCCGACGCACTGGACGCGAGCACCTTCGCGGACGCCTGCGTCGACACCAGCGGATTGCTGGTGAACGAGGTGGCGCAGCGTGTCGGGGAGCGAACCGGCGGATGGCCGGCCTCGGCTCTTGGCCGGTCAGCTGACGGGCCCGAGCCGTCGGCGGTCACCGCTGCGGGCCGGAGCTCGGCCTCGGCGCAGGCGGAGTCTTCCGCTGATCTTCCGGTTCTGTGGCTGTGCGGCGCGACCGGCGTCGGCAAGTCGACGGTCGGCTTCGAGGTCTACCAAAGAGTCCTGGGCGCTGGTGCCACCGCCGCGTATCTCGATCTCGACCAGCTCGGCTTCTGCCGCCCGATTCCGGATGATCCCGCCAACCACCGGGTCAAGGCCCGCAACCTGGCCGCTGTGTGGCGGACTTACCGTGCGGCCGGGGCCCAGTGCTTGATCATGTCCGGCCCGGTCGAGGACGAGGCCACGGTCAAGACGTACGCTGAGGCGCTGCCTGCAGCCGAGCTCACGCTGTGCCGACTGCACGCCGGACGGCAGCACCTGACGGAACGCATCATGTCCCGTGGACAAGGCGGCAGTTGGGCCCAACCAGGCGACCCGTTGCGGGGGCAGTCCGTCACACGCCTGCTCCACGTCGCCGACCAGGCGGTGGCATCGGCCGCCAGCCTGGAAGATGCCGGGATCGGTGTTCTGCGCATCGACACTGACGGCCGTACGGTCGAACAGGTAGCCGACGCGATCACCGCCGATGCCGTCTTGTCAGAGCCGTTCACCGAGTGGTTTCGTCCAAGTTGACGGCCCCGCCGTCACCCGCCGGATCAACGTGCTGGAGAAGGGCCTGGGAGCGTGCGGCTGATGGAACGGGGCGCCGAGTCGTCTGCCAGCTGGAGCCGCGCCTGGGCAGGAGCGGCGACACTGAACGGACTACGGCACCCGCATCGACGTCAAGCGCGAACGGCATCCCAGCTCAAGGCGAAGATGCGGTTACCGATCATTCCCTTCGCCATGCCGGTGTTCCGCAATTCGATCAAGGAGCCTCTGAAGTCCGTGCGGCCCCCCGCGTCTGCTCGCGGACCTGAGCGTTCACTGTGGGATGTCCGTCACCGCTGGTCGCGCCCAGGTCTGCGAGCAGGCGCAGCCCGTCCTCGGCAGGACTACCGGGGGCCGCGGACAGCACCACCAGCTCCATGCCTGCCTCGTTCGGCAGGAGGAAGTTCTCCTGGTGCAGTTCCAGCAGCCCGATCAGCGGATGCCGGTACGCCTTGCGTCCATGTGTGCGGGCGCGCACGTCCGCGCGTGCCCAGAGGCGGCGGAAGCGCTCGCTGCCCATCGCCAGCTCGCCGATGAGTGAGGCCAGGCGCGGGTCCTCGGGATATTTGCCGACGGCCAGGCGCAGGTGCCCGACCACGTCAAGGGTGCAGTTCTCCCAGTCCGCGTAAAGCCCGCGCTCGGCCTCCTCGAGGAAGAGGTGCCGTGCGGTGTTCAGACCCGGCATCGGCCGGCCGTAGAGCAGCCCGGCGAGGCGGTTGCCGGCGAGCACGTCCAGGCGGTGGTTCATGACCAGCGCGGGTCCGTCGGCGACCAGGTCCAGGACGCGCAGCAGTTCGGGACGGACCCGCCCGCCCGGTGCCTTCCCGCGGCGGCGGCGCTGCCGGGCGAGCCGGTACAGGTGCCCCCGTTCGGTCTCGTCGAGCTCGAGAACGCGGGCGAGGGCGTCAAGGACCTGCTCGGAGGGCTGGGTCGCACGGCCCTGCTCCAGGCGGACGTAGTAGTCGACACTGACTCCGGACAAGTGCGCGACCTCTTCGCGGCGCAGACCTTCGACCCGGCGGCGTCGGTCGGTGGGAATGCCGACGGCGGCCGGGTCGACCCGGGAACGCCGGGTCCGCAGGAAGCCCGCAAGATCGTCCATGTCCTCAGTATGGCCTCGGCGGTGCTCGTGAAGGTGGTCCTGCCATTACCAGGAAGTCCCGTCCGACGGAGCATGAGCCCCTGAACGCCGGGCGCCGTGGCGTCCAGGATCGAAGGCATCTGATCCGAAGGAGTTCTGATGAAGACACTGATCGTCTACGCGCACCCGGAGCCGAAGTCGCTCAACGGCTCGCTGAAGGACCTCGCGGTGTTCACGCTGGAGAGCGCCGGACACGAGGTACGGGTGAGCGACCTGTACGCGATGAACTGGAAAGCGGTCGTGGACGCCGAGGACTACGGCCCCAACGCCTCACGCCGGCTGAAGGTCGCCCGTGACTCGGGCCGGGCCTTCGATGCCGGGACGCTCACCCGGGACGTCCTCGCCGAGCAGGAGAAGCTGCTGTGGGCCGACACGGTCATCTTCCAGTTCCCGCTGTGGTGGTACTCGATGCCCGCGATCCTCAAGGGCTGGGTGGACCGGGTCTTCACGCAGCACTTCGCATACGGCGTAGGCGAGCACAGCGACACCAAGTACGGCGAGCGCTTCGGCGAAGGCACCCTCTCAGGCAGGAGGGCTCTGTTGTCGGTGACCGCCGGCGGCCCGGAGCCGCATTACGCCGCTCGCGGGATCAACGGCCCCATCGACGATCTGCTGTTCCCGATCCAGCACGGCATCCTCTACTACCCGGGCATCGAGGTGCTGCCGCCGTTCGTGCTGTACGGCACCGACCGGATGACCAGCGAGGGCTACCCGGACGTCGCCAAGGCATGGGAGCGGCGTCTGCTCACCCTGGAGTCGACCGAGCCGATCGCGTTCCGGCGGCAGAACTTCGGCGACTACGAGATCCCCTCGCTGCACCTGAAGGAGGGACTGGAGCCCGCGGGCCGCACGGGGTTCGGGCTGCACGTTCGCACCTGACCGCGCGGAACGGACAGGGCGATCTGAAGCGCGAACCCGAGGGGCAGACCGAGGCCGCGGCGGTGGCGGCCGCCGCGGTTAGGCACCTGTTCTCGCCGGCGGGGCCGGGTGGACAGCTTGCTGCTCGTTGTCGTGAACGGCGAAAGAACCCCGCGGGACGGGGGTCCTTCCGCACCGATGGCCTGGCAGTCGCCTGCCCCCTCAGTAGCCATCCTCGATCTTGATGGTGAGGAGGCGACTCCCGTCGGCTTCCTGCGGCACTGTGCACTGCAACCGCTGCTGAATCACTCGCACCCCGTGCGGCACGCGTCGGCTCGGTCACCGTTGCTGATCGCTGCCACATGCCCGGTCAACTGCTCGAGCACCTCAGGCCGCGTGCCGTAAACGCTGTCGGGGAAGTGCGGATCGAGAGAGCCGTCGTCTTCTGGGAGGCTGATTCAGGATGTCGTCCGCCGCAAGGTAGGAGCCCTGGGGCTCGATCACGAATGATCAACCACCGTGTGCGCCAGCCCTCAGAAGGGGGCCGTCACTGGCGAGGACTCCGCTGTTTTGCAGCTGATCCAGGTTCTTCGGGCCACGTCGTCCTCATCGATGTCCTCGCCGCGGCCTCGATGTGCGCGGTCTCTGTGCGGGTCAGGGCGACGGGGTGGAGGCCTTCGCCGCCCGGGTACAGACGTCTCGGCGCCCGTGGGGTCACCACCTGGGGCGAAGCGGCCATGGCCGCAGGTGCTGCGGAGCCAGAGAGACAGGCCGAGAAGGTCCGCCGGAAGGTGAAGCGGCTTGCTGGGCGCATCACCGGCAGCTCTCCTGCGGCCGAGGCGGCCACGCTGAGCGGCCGATGAGCGCCCCCGACCCCGCCGCAGCCCGCCCCGCCCTGCGCCGGGAGGTGGTGTTGCGGGTCGCCCTGCCGGGGATTCGGTCGTGCACCGCGGTACTCGGCACCGGCAGCGTCGGCGCGGCCCTGGTCCACGGCACCATCCCGGCAGCATCACCGCTCGTGTGGCCGCTCGTGGTCCTCGCGCTCGGCACGGTGGCGTACGACGTCGGGCTCCGTGCCCTGCGCAGCCGCGACGGCTGACCACGCTGCCGCACGGCAACGAGGTCCCTCCCGGGCCAAGGTGCGTGCGGCCCACCATGGGCCTGGCTCTCTCCGCGCTGGGCCTGGGCCACGTTGTGCTCGGCTGGCTCCTGCTTGTGCTGAGCCTCTTCGGGGGCCCGGGGCGGCGCTGGTGGCCTCCCGGCTGCGGGCGCTGGCCGGAGGGAAGCGGGCGGGCAGGGGCCTCGGTCGCCGTCCTGCGGGGGACAGTCACTCGGTGGTTCTTCAACGGCCGCCGCACGGGTCGTCGCCCACAGGCGTCGGCTTGGTGCCGGCCGCCAGGCAGGAGGAGTACACCCGCGGCGGAGTGGGCTGCGGCTGTGGTTCCGTCGCGGCGCTCACGGCGATGATCGCCACGGCACCGGCGCAGATCAGCGCCGCCATCACGGCGAGCCCTGTACGGCAGCTCACCGGTCGCCGCTGAAGTGGTCGCGAATTTCATCGCTGCAGTCGTCCGCGCCGACCCGGGTTCGCGTGAAGGCCAGCACGCCGTCGCCGTTGCCTTCCCTCTTGGCCTTGGCCAACTGCGTCTCGATGTTTGCGATGTACTCGGCGCACTCGGCGCTGACGGGCTTCTCGGGCTGCGGGTCAGGCGCCGGAAAGGCGTTCAGTGCGGCGGTGGCAGCGATACCGGCGACGCACAGCACCGCCCACGCGGCAACCCACGTGCGGCGGCTCATCGGTATCGGCCCGGGCATGTAGGCATCCTACGAGCGTCACGCCGGGCATCTTCCAGATCCCTGGAGACGAGAGCGGCGCAGCGCTTCATGTAAACGTGAGCCTGTGTCCTGCGGGAGCAGACCGCAAAGGCCCGGGAGCGGGTGGACGAGAGCTGTGAGGGAAACTTGAAGGCTGTGGCTGCGATTCCCTATCTCTGGGGGCCGGGGCGCTCGTCCTGGTGCTGCTGAGCTCCTTTCGGTCGGTCCGGCGGAGCTCTCAAAAGATCTTGGGCTGTGCGGTAGCCGAGCGGGTCGCCTAGCTCGATGACGGTTCGGCAGCCGAGCCGGTGTGAAGGGCCGGGCTCTGGAGGCGCTGCTCCGCCGGCTGCAGGAGCATTACAGCGCCCGCGCCCAGGCCCGCTGACACCCGGCGAGCGGAGGACGCGCGGCTGCTGCCGCATCATCTGGGGCCGGCTCGATGCGTCGCTGGACGATCTCGGTTGTGGCCGGTCCTGGGCGGACGTCCACTGCGTGAAAGGGCTGGAGCTGGCGTGTCCGGAGTGCCGGGGAAGGGTGTTCGCGCGCGCCTCCCCGCACCCTGCCAGGCACTTCTCCCCACCAGGTGCGGCCGGACGGCTGTGAGCTGGCGAACGAGTCGCCGGAGCATCACCTGCTGAAGGCTGGAGCTGGCCAACGCCGCCCGGGCGGCGGTTTCAGAGCTGAGTTGGAAGTCGGCAGCGAAGCCCGGACCTGGCGTGCCGACGTGCTGGCCTTCGATGGGCAGGGTCGGCCGTTCATGGCGCTGCTGGCGCAGTTGTCGCCGATGACGCCGCAGGACGCGCGGATGCGGACGCACCGTTACGCGGCGAACGGTGTGGCGGTGTGCTGGGTGGCGCTGGAGGAACGGCCGTGGGAGCGCGGCGTGCCCTCCCTGCGGCTAGCGGCCACCAGGGACCGCGGGGACGCATGGACAGTGCGCCATGGCATGGCGCGCTACACCTGGGCCGCGCCACGCACCGCTAAGACGAAGGCGGCGTGGACGCACATCAGCTGTTGCGTGGACGATGCGATCCGGTGGATTCTCCAGGGACGGGTCCACGCCCATACCGTCCCGGACGGCACGGTGTGGTGGACCGCCCACCCCTACGTCCACCAGGCCATAGCCCGGGCCCGGCTGGAGGCCGATACGGCGGCCGTCCAGCAGGCGGCTGCCGCCGAGCAACACCGACAGGCCGCACAGCAGCAGGCCGCTGCCACCGAGCGAGCCCGACTGGCCTCCGAGCAGCGCAGACTGGCCGCCGCAGACCGCCGGCTGGCCATCGCGGAAGCAGGAGTGGCTGGCGGACTTCTTCGGTCACGCGGGCATGGACGCCGCACTGTGGCCGGCGTTCATGCAGTTGGTCCGCTCGGTTTCTGGCAAGGCCGTCGTATGCGGAGACCAGAGCCCCGGCCATGGCAACGGGCTGCTCCTCTACAGCCGGCCCCGTAAGGGGGCCGCGTTCCAGCTGGCCGGGGTGGTGTGCCCAGAACTGCATGCAGAGCGGCCCGACCGACAGGCCGACAAGCTCCAGGATGTACCCGACAGGCAGCTTCACCTGTTCCCCCACGACGTCCAACAACATCCCGCAGCCCAGCACCGGGTGCTCGACGGTCAGCCCGGACTGGACCAAGTGGTCGGTGACCGAGCGGAACTCGGACTCGGCCATCCGGCCCTCGCGGTACCAGGAAAGATATAGGTCTCCAACACCGCTGACACTCCTCGTCGTCATAGCCCGCCACGGGGGAGACGTGACGCCTACTGACAGTGGCCACCCTCCATCAACAAGCCTCCGGCATTCTGAGCCCACAGGTGATCATTCATCAGACAAGCCCTATGGCTGTGCGTTGGCGGACTTCTCCGTACAGCTGCGGGCGACGGTATCGGCGAAGACCCGGGCGAGCGGGGTGAGGGAGTCCCAGCGGCGGACGGCCCAGCCGACCGGGAGCGGGGGCAGATCGGGGATGGGGAGGAGGCGGAGGGGACCGTCACCGGGTACCTCCCAGCCGGGCGCGACAGGCACGACGGCGTGGCCCAGCCCGAGCTCCGCCAGCAGGAGGGCGGTGTCCCAGTCGGCGACGCTGGTGTCGGAGCTGCTTCGGACACCGAGTTCGGTGAACGCGGCGTCAAGGCGGGCGCCTGAGGTGGAGTTCTGAGGGAGTCGGATGAGGCTGATGTCGCTGAATTCAGCTGTGTTGACACAGGGCTGGCCCGCGAGCGGATCGTCGGCGCGGACAGCCAGTACCCAGGGCAGGGCGACGACAGGGCGCTGCTCGATACCGCGCACTGGGCCGTCGATCGTGACCCAGGCGAGGTCCAGGTTGCCAGCGCTGAGGGCGTCGAAGCAGTTGCGGCTGGAGGTCTCTGTCTGGAACTCCAGACTGACCTTCGGGTAGCGCTGCCGGAAGGCGACGATGGCCTCGGACATGAAGTGCCGCACGGTTGTTCCGCCCGTGGTGACGCGCACGGAGCCGCTGTCGCCGTTGACAAGGTCCCCGAGACGCCGCAGGGCCAGATCCAGGCCGGCGATGCTGTCCGAGGCGGCGTCGCACAGGACGCGCCCCGCGTGTGTGGGCACGACGCCTCGTGGCTGGCGCTCCAGGAGGCTCACACCGGCCTCTCGCTCCAACCGCTTCACATGCTGGCTCACCGCTGACTGCGTGCAGTCCAGCTCCCGGGCGACGGCGCTGAGGCTTCCCGCTCTGCACACGGCCACGAAGATGCGCAGGTCATCCAAAGTCATAACCCCTAGCTATAGCTTGGGTATAGCTACAAATCCATAGGATTGACTGGGGTTACGGGAGTCCAGGATGATCAGTGCAGGGCCCAGGCGGCAACCCGTCCGGTGCTTTCGCAGGGTCCGGACCACAGGCGAAGGCGCGGACGGGTGCCGACCTCAAGCGACGGAAGGACACCGCCCTGTGCCTGCTTCTCCCACCGCTGCCGACCAGGCCATGGCGCTACTTCGCAAGCTCGGTGCTGCGGACATCGTCCATCCGGGCGGCACTCTCGTCGCCCATCTCCAGCGCGTCCAGGCACAACTCGCCATATGGGGCGCCCGCCCCGCCCTCCAGGTCGCGGGCCTGTGTCACGCTTTCTACGGCACCGACGGCTTCCCTACCGCCTTGCTGTCTCCGTACAGCCGCACCGAACTCGCAGAGGTGATCGGTGCCGAGGCTGAAGCGATTGTGCATCTCTACGCGTCGTGTGACCGGAAGGCCACCTATCCGACGCTCGCAGACGCCGACGGAGCCTTCCGGAATCGCTTCACCGGACGTCTCCATACTCTGGAGCCGCAACTTCGGCGAGACTTCGTTGAGTTGTCCGCCGCCAACGAACTCGACCTTGCCCGCATTGATCCTGTCTTTCGCGAGAAGTGGGGAGCCGAACTCCTCGCCCTGTTTGCCCGATTCCAGCCCTTGCTGAGCCAACCTGCCTGGTCGGACTGCCACATGGTGCTTTCCGCAGCTCCGCAGGACTAGGTCGAAGGAGCACCCATTTAGTGAAGGGCTCGTAGCTCTACACCGTGTTCGGGCCGACCTATGCCCGAACGATGTTCCCCATTTCGAGACCAGCCAGGAAGGGTCGTAGCCCGACGATACGGTGGCCAGGTGGCGAACATCTTTTCTGGTGGAGGCCGGGAGTTGGATCTGTCCAACGGCGGCACCGAGGCGTTTGTTGAGGTACTGATGCTCGCCGTGTCCGATCTTGCATCCGAGGCCTGGGACCTTCGCTTCGCGGCGCTACTGATCTTGCAGGACCAGAACGTGATGGGCCGCGGTACGGTCGGCTTCCACCTGGAGGAGGTCGACTGGGGCGCCAGCGAGTCCGAGCGCGCGCGGTCCAAGGACTTCGTACTGCGCGCCACGACTCTCGCAGCCAGCGGACATCGCTGGAGCGAGTTGGGCTACCACCCGCCCCGCCTGCATGGCTATCTGGATCAGTTCAGGAGCATGGTGGCATATTTCACCCCGACCGGCAGCGGCCCTTACCACCACTTCCCGGGGCCGGACGGGGCGGCGATGGCGTCGTGCACGCGTCACCGCGTCCTCAGCGGCCTTCCGTACTGGGAAGGCTGCTTCCTGTGTAACCAGCCCCGATAGCTGGGCTGGTCGGGTGGATCCAGCCCGCGACGGACGACTCGACGGTGCTGGGCTGACGGGATCGCGATGGCACGGAGCGGCGTCATGACCGCAGCCCTCCTAGCTCGCGGTCGCCGGGCATATCGCAGGGAACGAACACGTACGCGCTGCCAGCTCCCCGCACCGATCTCTCCCCCACCGGCGTCCCCCCTCATGGCCAAGCCGCCGTGGCGGCGGCGCAGCTACCGGTAGTTGAGCTCTGCGAGTTCGGTGGCAAGCTTCCGGGGCATGGCCGTGTGACCGAGCAGGGGAAGCACGATGTTGCGCGCCCCGCGGGCCATCGCGTTGCGCGTAGTGGCCACGCGGGTCATCCGGTGCGTGAAGGCGACCACGCGCTGTGCGACGGGGCGGCGTTGTGCCTCGTAGTCGTCGAGCCGCCCGGACACGATCGCCCGGCCGAGAGCGTAGCCGTCCTGGATTCCGGTGTTCATTCCCTGGCCGCCGGCGGGGCTGTGCACATGGGCGGCGTCGCCGGCCAGCAGCAGACGGCCAATGCGGTAGCGGTCGGCGACCCGGTGATGCACCCGGAACCGTGACGACCATGCCAGGCCGGTGACCTTGGCCTGGCCGCGGGCGCGATCGTCAAGCAGATGCTGGACGAAGGGGAGGTCCGGTGCCGCGGGCGCATCGTCCACGGTGGCAACCACCCGGTAGTGACCGCCGGGGAGCGGGGCGACCACAGTGAGTCCCCTGGTGCCGAAGGTGAGCGAGACCTCCGTGGGACCGGGAGCCCAGTCCATCGTGACGTCGGCGAGCACGAAGGACTCGGCGTAGGCGTTGCCGGTGAAGCCGATGCTCGCGGCTTCGCGCACGGTGCTGTGCATGCCGTCGGCGCCGACGGCGTACGCGGCGCGCAGCTTCTCGCCGGTGGTCATGGTGAGCGTCACGCCCTCCTCGTCCTGTACGACGGAAGCGACCTCGTAGGGGCGGTGCACATCACCGCCGAGCGTGCGCAGTCGGTCCAGCAGCACGCTCTCGGTCTCGTACTGAGGAACCATCAGCGTGTACGGATGGGGCGTGGGCAGCTGGTCGAAGGGCACGGTCAGCAGTCGGCGGGCGCCGTCGCGGACGGCGAAGCGGGTGACCTGAACGCCTCGCGCGATGAGCTCCTTCGAGGCTCCCAGCTCGTCCAGGACTTCCAAGGTGCGAGCGTGGACGACGGCGGCACGCGAGGTGTTCACGCCTTCGGCCTGCTTGTCCAGGACGACGAAGTCGATACCGGCGGAAGCGAGCGTGACGGCGAGCGCCAGCCCGGTCGGCCCTCCGCCGACGATGGCGACATCGGTGCGGCCGGGGAGTTCGGTGGTGTTCATGTCGTGGTTTCCCCTCTAGGAGCCAGGTCGACACATGCTTGCCAACGGATGTTGGCCAACGCTCGTTGACATGATGCTCTGCTTCACGTTGAGAAGTCAACACATGTTGGCCTACAGTCGTTGGCATGACGCAAGGCACCGAGATCACCAGCACTGACAGGCGTTCAGACCGCACCAAGGCCGCGATCCTGCGCGCCGCACGTGAGCGGTTCGCAGCCCAGGGCTACGAGCGCACCACCATCCGAGCCGTGGCCTCCGACGCCGGCATCGACCCGTCGATGGTCATGCGCTACTTCGGCAACAAGGCACAGCTCTTCGACGCGACACTCGCCATCGACCTGCGACTGCTGGACCTCACGGACGTACCGGCGGATGACCTCGCCCAAGCCCTGGTTCGGCACTTCCTCGAACGTTGGGAAGGCGACCCGGCCGACGACGCACTGCTGGTCCTAATGCGTTCGGCGGTCACCAACGAACAGGCCGCCGCGCGGATGCACGAGATCTTCGCGGCGCAGGTCGCCCCGGCCCTGTCCGCCGCCCTCGGCCCGGAACTCGCCGCGCGCCGCGCCGGCCTGGTCTCCGCGCAACTTCTCGGTCTCGGACTCACCCGCTACCTGCTGCGCCTCCCGGCAGTGACCGCCCTGACGCCGGACGAGATCGAAGGCGGCCTAGCCCCGGCCATCCAGGCCGTCCTCGACCCGAACTAAGAGGATGTCTCAGTTGGTGGGGCAATAGGCAGAAACGGCAAGACAGTCCCGGGTGTTGGGTCGGCGAGGGGCGGTCTTGGATGCACCGGCTCAGCGGGCCATCCAGCGGTCCATCTCCCGCGCCCGGGTGTCCAGCGCGGTGGAGATGGTGGCTGACGCGGTCCGGGATCGCTGGGAACCTGCACGTTGCGCTGGACCACCACGCGTATGACCGGACAGCGATTCGGGCATCTCCACCTCGATTCCCGCGCGCCGCGCGAGCGCGACCGCCGTCGCCACGAATCCCTCGGAGAGCGCGAGGATCACGGAGTGCCCCGCAGCGCGGCCGGACGCAGTACCAGCGCCCCGCGGTCGGAGGCGGCCCGGGCAACCGACGACGAGAACGACTCCCGGCCGAACCGAGGACCGCGCGGTGTCCCCGCGATCAGCAATGCAGCCCCCGGTCATGGCTGAGCGTGCCGATCCCCGCCAGCCCCTACGCCGCGAGGGACGCCGGAGCCGCCACATTGGCGTACCGGTCGCCCGGCCCCGGCGGCAGCGGAGCGGGCCGCTCGTACCCGGGCAGCGCGTCGTGACGGTAGGCCCCCTCATGCACGGCCAGCCGACGCGACCAGTCCCCCCCCCAAGCCCCCCCAAGCCCTGCGGCGCGCCTGCACCTCCGCGTACCGGGCCCAGGCCACGACGGAGGCCACCGTTGCGCCCAGTGGCCGGAACGTCAGCGTCGTCACCACCAAGTTCGCCACGGCGAAGCCACGTTCCGTGGCCGTCTCACCGATACGGCGGGCGATGCCCTAGCTCAGCGGCGGCGTGGACTCCACGAACTGAAGCGCCGAGAGCACCACCGGCGGCAGGCCCCGAAGCCGCAATGCGCCGCCCGCCGACGCCCCCCACCCCCCACCAGACCCGCGCCGAGCCGGATGGCCGCGCCGATCCGCGGCCCTGCCGCCCCCGGAAAGCCGACCGAGCGCCGCGCCCGGCGGCCAGCCTCGGAGCGGTGGACAGCCTCGGAACGGCGGGCACCCCCACCTTCCTGCTCCTCGGCGGCGTCCGCGGCGGCGACGAGGCCGGCGACGCGACCCAGGTCGGTCTCCGGCCCGCAGCCGACGTACACGCAGCCCAGCGCGCCGTTCACCTCGGCACGGGTGACCCCTGGCACCTGGCGTAGCGCGGCCTCCAGCCCGCGTGTCGTGCCCGCCCACCGCCCGGGCCGCCCCAGGTGTCGGACCTCGATCTGCAGGCCCCCGGCGGTCTGCCACAGCCGGGGCGTGCGGGGGCGCAGCAGGGGCCCGACGACGGGCAGCGCCACCGGCACGGCGGCGGTCAGCCGCCCCACGGCAAAGCGAACGGCAGAGGATACGGACGACACCGTCGAGGGCAGCACAGCCCCGGAGAGCACAGAGGAGAGCGCTGACGGGATCACGGCCCCTCCACATCGGCCTGCACGGGCATAAGCGCGCCACACAGGACTGCACATCTCCATCAGTACGTGCACGACCCAGCCCCACCGTCCTGCTCAGCAGCCCTGCATGCCCCAGGCGAACGAGCGGCCCCACCCGACGGATGGAAGAGATCAGGCTGTGAAGCTGGCCGCCTTCCTGAGCAACAGCAAGAGCAGACGCCCCCCGACAAGCTCACCGCGCCTGCCAGCCTCGGACTCAACTGGGCGGGGCCCCGACGCTGTCGGGCCGGCCCCGGGGCGCCGTGTACGGACCGGGGTCTCTCGCTGCCCCGGGCCAGAGGCATCGCCCTGGGGTGCGTGTAGGCGCCGGAATCCTGGGCTGCTCCCCCACCGGGATAGGTGGCGGCCAGGCGCCAGTGCGGGGCGCTGAACGCGCTATCCGCACCCGACGGCGTGTCATGCAGCGAGCCAACCGACCTTTTCGATGACCTCTCGAGCCGCGTCCTCCTCCGACCTTTCGTGCGTGGAGACGAGGAAGTCCCGGATCCTGTCGAGATCGTTCCGCGCGTGGTACACCTCGACCCAGCCCCGCAGGCCCTCCCGCCAGAACTCGTTCGGCTCACGCGCCGTGACCCGCTCCTTCAGGGCGGTCTCCGGTGCGGTCAGCTCGCACACGGCGAGATTCGCGCCGGGGAGGGCCTCGCGCAGGAGCACCAGTTCCTCCTCGTCCGCGATGACGCTTGGCAGCAGGAGTCTGAGACCGGGGACCGCAGCGTAGCGGGGCCAGATGGCCTTGAGGTTCTCGCGCGCGAAGGAACGGCCCTGGTCGGGATGCACCAGCGAGATCTCGTCCAGGTCGATCACCCCGTGGGCCAGATCGGCGTCCCGCAGGATTTCCGAGACGGCCCGCGCCAGGGTCGTCTTCCCGGCGCCCGGCGATCCGTGCAGGACGAGCACGTCGATGTCTTTCACGAGCTGAACCTATTGGCGACAGTCGGGAGCGCTCAATCACATTTCGGCCGCCCGGTTCACACATATTGCGGCGGTGCAGCAGGCTGCCGTCCAGCGGCGCGCCGAGAGCCGGGGCGACCGGTCTGCTCGGCCCGCGCCCGACCGGGTACGGCGCTACGGAAACCGCTTGAAGACACGGCCTGACGACCTCGTGCACGGTTGGCCGTGGCTCGGCGCTCGGGTGGCTCGTTGAACTGCGCATGGTGGGGGCTGGGGCGCGTGAGTGATCGTGGCGGAGTACCGGTCACTGAGCTGTCACCGGATGGGATCACTTGAACTCGTAGCTGGGGTGGGGCCGTTGTGGCACGAGCATCATCAGACACGCTTGACGGCTCGGCCGGGCGGCGGGCTGTTGGAGCAGGGGCGAGGCGAAGCACAAGCTCGTCTGCGTCGACCGACTGCTGGCCACACTGGTGAGTGTGCGCCACGGCACCGCGCATGACGTGCCGGCATGCTGGTTACGGGTGGTCACACCGTCACACCGCAAGTTCAAGAAGAATGCTCCCGCCAGGTTCGAGGAGCGGCACGAGCAGCAGTGCAAGGCACACTCTTCACGCGCAGCTTTAGAGCGTGAACACCGTCAGTACCGCAACCCTCGACATGCCACGGCCAACGGTGCACGAGGTCGTTAGGGGGCGTCGCAGTCGGGGCATTGTCTGTCGCGGTGGTCGAGCGTCTTCGGTAGCGCGACGGCATCGATGCCCGCGGGGCAGGGCGCGGCCGTCGCGCTTCACGAGCAGCCCTCCGACGCCGGCCATCAGGTACTCGTCCTCGACGAGGTACTCGGCGTTCTGCGCCCGGTCCTCCTCGCTGTGATCCGGCAGCAGCGTTGCAACGCGCTGGCGTCACGCGCAGGGACGGCAAGGTCGCCCAGGTGAGGTAAACCGCCAGCAGGACCAGGCTAATTGATTTACCAACCGTTACACAGCGGTGGCGTTGACCTCCCTGGCGGAACATAATGGACATAGCAATCTCACTCATTGATGCCGGAGTGACGGACTTCTCGACTTAGGTCGCACAGCCCAGGCGTGACCGGCAGTTTTGCCTCCGAGCCGACGAAGCCGGTCGCGATTGAATGCCGAAGCAATTTCCGGGCGCCGGAGCTTGCGTGCATTGACATACGTAGTCACATGAGACCGGAACAAGACCATGATCGATCTCGGCTTCGTGGGCCCTAGTCGGCCCGCCAAGGATTACAAATTCCTGAGCGTTACCGATGGTGACACTCCAAACATCGCAATGGCGATTCGCATGGTGTCCATCGACACCCCGGAAAGCGAATTCGGCGGCGCCCCCGCCACCGCCCAGGCTGCTCTGGACCGCACCAAGGAGCGACTGCTGGACGGCACCTATGACGCACTGCCGCAAGACCTGCGTGACTATCTCGTCTCCCGGATCACTCCCGACGCAGCGCAGCGACATCAGGCAGCCGGCAAGGCGGCGGCCAAGGCGCACTCGGACATGGTCGCCACTCGTCTGGTCCGCCCCGACGGCTCCCAGCGCAAGCTGGCCGTGATAGCCACCGGCGAGCTCGTCGAGAGCAACGGACGTCTGCTCGCCTACACCGCGCCCTGGTTCAGTGGCGGTTCGTCCGATCCGCTGCCGCCACGTGACGACCCGCGTCGGCGCACGTTCAACCTTGACATGGTGGCTCTCGGCTGGGCTGCGACCTTCCTCATCTACCCCTCCATCCCGCCAACCGGCGACCTGAACCTCCTGCTGGACGAGGCGGACTCGGCGTGGACCCAGCAGCTCGGTGTCTGGGCCCAGTTCGGACAGGACCTCCTGCTGGGATACGAATACCGGGCCTGCATCAAGCTCGGTGCCCGAGAGGTGAACGATCCGGCCAAGACGATCGGTCAGGCCTACCAGCGGGTGTGCGTGGACCTGCGAACCCTGACCGAAGTGGGCCTGTACGGCTACCATCAGGTGCCACCCCAGCACCGGCTGTGGATCTGGGAGGACGATCTCGAGCAGGCGCGCAAGGACCTGCCGATCACGCTCTGACGGGCAGGCGCAAGGCGCCGGTCCGTCGACATCGTCGAGGAACGCGACATTTCTACGGTGTCGGTCGGTCGGTTGTCGGGCGGTCGGCCGCCTCGCCGCCGCGGTGGTCGATACACCCATTGCGGCACGTGGGCGATGAATCCACGTGGGCGATGAATCAGCGAGTTCCGGCTCGATTACAATGGGCGCAGCACGTATTCGTCGTAGCACGTATTCGTCACAGGCGCGCCTGACGGCGGACGATGTCGAGGAAGCCTTCGCGATTGTCCGTGGCAGCGGAGCGCTCGTCATGACGATGACGCGTGCGCTGGCACGCGAGCAGGCCCGGCGGGCGGCCGACGCGCTGGAGGGACTGTTCGCGCTGGTCGCAACCCCTCGCACAACCGCACAACAGGCGCGCAGGGCCGTGAGCAGTCGTGTGCCGGTGGACCGCACCGTTCGGCTGCGGACTCCGCAGCGGTTCGCCCTCGCGTGCGGCGGAGACGGGCACCTGGCCCTCTCATGTACGAAAGCGCCCGCGAGGCGGCCGTGCTCGCACGGCGCAACGGCCCGTCAGGCGTCGGCCTGCTCCGTGAAGTGCTCCAGGAGGGCTCTCTGGATGTGCTGCAGGAACAGGGTGTTCTGCTTGATCTGGGACAGCCGGGTCGTGGCGTGGGCGGCGTATTCCGGACCTTCCACGGCCGAGGCCAGGAGGTTGGCGGCGAGTACGTCGATACCGCGCGCCGTATCCGCGAACTGGCCCACGGGGACCAGATGGCGGTCGAGCGGGACGGCGTCGTCGGCGACCACGTCGGTGACCAGCGACGGCTGCCAGCTGTCCGCGTTGTTGAGCGAGTAATGGGTGTCGAACCGGACGGTGACCGTCTCACCGGCGGGCACGTCGACGCTGTACGAACCGTCGTCGTTGGTGTAGGCGTGGTCGATGAGCGTGAGGTCGGGGCGGTAGACGCTGACCTTGATCATGGAGATCGGCTCGTCCCCGGTGATGGTTCGCACATGCCCGTGCATGCGAGTCTCCTCTCGGGCGCGGCCGGAGTCGACGAACGCAAGTCTGGTCGCAGGTGAGGGGCCATACAAGGCCTCTGATTCCAGGTTCGCCCCGCGCGCAAACCCTGTCAATTCAGCCTCCGGCCGCACACCACCCACATCAGCGGCTCCGACGACGGCCGCCCTGGCCATCTCGGCGAAGTGTTGGCCCCCGCTTTGACTTAGGCCCTACCTCACGGCGCCGGTGACCGGTGATACGTGTGCTGCTCGGTCGTGGGTAGGACGACCGGGAGCCGTGTCACTCGTGGGCGTGGAGGACGACCTTGGTGTAGCCCTCGATCCGCCTGTCGAACTTGTCGTATGCCGTCGGCTCCTGGCGGTTGTAGCGCTTGACGTTGCGCTGACTCGTCCCCATCCGCAGAGACTTTTCGAGCATCTGTCCGCTCTAATCCATCGGCATGCCCTGCTCGGCCGACTCGTCCGGTCCGCCCGGGTCGCGCGGGTCGCGCGGGTCGCGCAGGACGTGCTTGTCGGCGCCGCGGTCACGCTTCTTGGGATGTGTCCGCTCCGCCGGCCGCGCACAGCCGCACCCGGTGACGCTGGAGATCGACCTCGGCGACCTTCACCGTGATCAGCTCGCCTTCATCGACAAGCTGTCCTGGAGTCTCGACCGGTTCGTCAGTCAGCTCTGAGAGGTGGAGGAACCCCACAACGTCGGGAGCCAGCTGCACGAACACCCCAAAGGTAATGATCTTGGTGATCGGCCCTGTGAGGAATCGGCCGACCTGATCCGCAAACTGAACGAGTGGATCTTCCTGTAGAGCCTTCAACGAGAGCGTGACCTGCCGGAGCGCGCCTCGGCAATGATCACCTCAGCGGTGATCCGCTGGCCGGCCTCAACTGGCTCGGAGGGGTGGTCGATTCAGCCCCACGTCCGGTCCGGCACCCGGATGAAGCCGGTGCACAGGCCGTCCGGTTCGCCATCGACGTGGACGAACACCCCGAAGTCGCGAACTGCGGAGACAGTCCCGGCGACGACCTGCCCTCGTTCCAAAGCGAGGCGGACGATCCGGTACTGGCCAGCGCCCTGTCCGTTCCCTACCTCGCCTTTGCCGAGCCTGGAACCCACGTCGGCCTCGCGGGGACGCCGCGATTGGCGGAAGCGGTCGACGCCCGCGTCGCTGACGGATCGGTGGAACGCTCGATGCTCCGTATCCGGGCAGGTCTGACGGTGGTCGCCGCGGCTGTCGAGCACGGATCGGCGCTATCGGCGGGCCAGCACCAACCGCTCGCAGGAATCAGCGAGATCGCCGGCGTCGGAACGCTTCCCTCGGTTCGCCGTCGCGGTCTCGCACTCGCGGTCACCGCGGAGCTGGTGGCCGACGCCCGGTCGCGTCTACATGCGACTCGGCTTCCGCAAGATCGGTACAGCTCTGATCGCCGAACCTGCCGAATGATCGACAGGTGGTGTACATATCTGCTCCAGGGAAGCTCGATTTCCGGGGACCACACGTGGACATATCGAAGAGAAACGCGCGAGCGAGTCGCCGGTGACTCGCTGTACGGCGGCTCGGAGGAGCTGTCTGCAAGGGGTGCGTCAGCGTGCCGGTCATGCGGAGGCAGGCTTCGCAGACGTCAGCGCGAAATCCCGGACTGTTGTGACAGCGGCGGAAAGGTGTACGCGCTCCTGCCGAGGAGGCTGACGGTGGAGGCCACGGCAGACACCCGGCAGGCGGTTGTCACGAACTACGCTGACCTCCCCCTTCCAACAGCCCAGCAGTTCAGGGAGCAGTGTGCCGCCATCCTTCGTCCACCGGATATCCAAATACAACCCCGCCGACCGCGACGAGCGAGGGCACTACAACGGCCCTGAGGACACGGTGAGCGACCATGGGCCGGTCGAAGCGGCCTGCTTGGAGGCGATCGCCGCCTTCGCGCAGGGATCGGGCGTGGACCGGCTGGAGATCCGTGAACCGGAGGTCACCGGTTTCGTCAACTTCGGCCTGGAGCCGCCGGTTGACGGACATGGCCTCGCTGGGCTGTTCCCTCCCGACCTCACGGGCTACTACGACGGTGCCAAGGTTTCAGTGCCGGTCGCCTTGGAGCTGGTCCGCGCCATGCTCCGCGAGCAGGGCGTCTGGTGCCGACTGGAGCAGCAGGGCTCGTTCACCGTGCACGTCGGATGGGATCAGTATCTATACGTCGGCCACGACCAGCCCTGCGAAGCAGCAGTCGCCCGGACCTGCGAGCTCGGCCTGTTCGCGGAACCGATCACGGCCTCCCCCTACGCCGCAGACCTTGAGAAATCAGAGGTGACACAGGCTGCGGACGAGGAGTTCTGGGAAGAAATACGCGCGGAACTGGCCGCCCCGCAGACGCTCCTCCTGGAGGAGACCTACCTCCGCAACGCCACCCGCTGGCACCGCCTCACCGAGAACAACCTCGATACCGTCCGCGCCGCGCTCGGCCCACGCGCACTCCTGGCCGTCTGGCCCGACCTCACCCCCGATGTCGATGCAGTCCTTGCCGAGCTGTCCGAAAACGAATCCGTGGACTTCGTCTGGGAGGCGCCGAACGGAACCATTCGCCACGTGACCGTCGACGAGACCCACCACCAACAGCTCACCACTTTGGTGGCGGGCGCCAGGGCGGCCTGCTCCCTGCCTTTGGCCCTCGACGAACGCCACCCACTTTTCCACGTTGCTCTACCGGACAGTGACGGCGTGCTGCGCGCCAGGTGGTGACCCGGTTCTCCATGTCCTGTCTACGGGGGCGGCCCAGCGCTGCTCCCTGGCTCCGTGGGTGATCCATCACTGTAACTACAGTCGAGCGGGGCATTGACCTTGGTGGTGTACGCGGGGGTCACTGTGGCCGTGCTCGCGGTGCGTGGGCCGAAGGGACTGGCGGGCGATGCGGCGCCGCTGGCCGAGGCGGTCCGGCAGGCCGGGTGCCGGGACTGGCCCCGGTGGTACAGATCGGTGCGGCTGTCGCCGCGTTCGGCTCACTGCTCGCCATCCTCGGTGGAGAGCGGGCGGCTGCTGACGGGCGGATCCGGACGCGGTCAGGGCAGGGGGGGCGATTTGTCGGGCGATTCGGGTGGCGGCGCACTGCATGCCAGGGGGTCGCCGTCGGCATGGCGGTGCCCGGCAGCGGGCCCCGAACACGCGCTCGCATGTGCGGCGGTCAGCCGGTCGGCTGGTCGGCGGGTGCGGTGGCGCGGGAGCGGGTCAGAGCAAGCCAGCCGAGGACGGTGGCGATGAGCCCCAGCACCAGGGCCAAAGCGCCGCCGACTACCCCATTGCCGGTGCCGGGGCCACCGTCGGCGAAGGCAAGATTCAGCGCACCGCCGACCGCGGCGATCCCTCCTGACGCCAGGGCCACGATGGCCCCCGTTCTCCCGCCGTTGCCGATACGGCGAGTGGAACGGGTCAGCGCCATCTTGCCGATGACCACGCCGGCCAGCCCCAGCAACGCGGCCAAGGTGGCCCAGAATCGCGCGGCGGTCAGGGTATAGGCATCGACGTCGGCCGCCTGGGCCGAGACGTACGCGACTGCCGGTACGACAACCGCAGATCGGACTGACATGAAGGTTCTCCTTCTCCTCCTGCGAATGGGTGCCTTGCGAGCTTGTCCGCCGGGCCCACCGCCGGTCGTCCAGCAGGTGCAGACATTTCGCGCTGCCGCCTATGCCGCAGCCTGCTACTGCGGACGCCGCAGGAGGCGCGGAAGTACTGCGTGTGCGGTAGCCGCCTGATCATCCGCAGGCCGGACTCCCCTGCGGCGGCACCCGATTAGGGTGCACGCATGAGCAACCAGCGGTTTGCTGTCGGGGCCGGTACCAGGGACTGGGGGATCGCCGTCGGTGTGGCGGCGGCGACCCTGGTGACCGGGCTGTCCGAGCAGCGCTCCGCGACGAGTCTCGACCTTCTGGGGTACGCACTGCTGGTGGCCGGCGGCCTGGCGCTGGCCGCACGCCGCCGGGCCCCGATTCCCGTCTTGGCCGTCACCGGACTGTGCACAGTTGGCCACCAGGCGGCCGGACTCGACGTGCCGGCCGTCGCGTACCTCTTCGCGGTGTACGCCGCGGTACGGGAGGGACACCGCACCCTCACGGTGGTGGCGAGTGTCATCATGCTGGCCGCTCTCCCGCTCGGGGCCCTGGTCTCCCTGCAGAACATGGGCGAGGCGTTCGCCCGGGCCCGGGGCGCCCTCGAGATCGCTTGGCTGATCGCGGCCGGTGCCGCGGGTGAAGCACTGCGGCAGGCGGAACGGCGGGCGGACGAGGCCGAGCGCACCCGGGAGGAGACCGCGCGGCGCCGGGCCGACGAGGAACGGCTGCACATCGCGCGGGAGCTGCACGACTCGCTCACGCACCAGATCTCGGTGGTCAAACTGCAGGCCGAAGTCGCCGTCCACGTGGCCCGCAAGCACGGCGAGCAGGTACCAGAAGCCCTGTTGGCCATCCAGGAGGCCGGCCGGGAGGCGTCCCGGGAGCTACGCGCGACCCTGGAGGCGCTCCGCGACGACGACACCACCCCGCCGCACGGTCTCGGCCACGTACCGGAGCTGGTGAAACAGGCGGGCACCAACGGACTGGAGACGACGCTGACGATCGAAGGACAGCGATGCGACGTGCCGGCTGCGGTGGAGCGGACCGCCTACCGCATCGTTCAGGAGTCCCTCACCAACGTCGCCCGGCATGCGGCCGCCACCATGGCCTCGGTCCGGATCGACTACCGCCCGGACGTCCTCGCCATACGCGTCGACGACGACGGCAGGGCCAGGGCGGACAGCCCCCCGCTGCCCGGCATCGGCTTGCTCGGGATGCACGAACGCGTCACCGCCCTCGGCGGCCACCTGCGCGCCGAGCCTCGCGACGGGGGCGGCTTCACCGTCCAAGCCGAGCTCCCCGTCGCGCGAACGCCATGATCCGTGTCCTGCTGGTCGACGACCAGCCCCTCATTCGCAGCGGGTTCCGCGCACTCCTCGACCTCGAGGATGACATCGAGGTGGTGGCTGAGGCCGCCGACGGCAAGGAAGGCCTGGCTCTGGTCAGGCAGCACCTGCCCGACGTCGTGCTCCTCGACATCCAGATGCCGGTCGTCGACGGCATCGAGGCAACCCGGCGCATCGCCGCGGACCCGACCCTGAACCGGGTGCACGTCGTCATCCTGACCAACTACGGCATGGACGAGTACGTGTTCAACGCGCTGCGCGTCGGCGCCGCCGGTTTCCTGGTGAAGGACATCCTGCCGCAGGACCTCCTCCACGCCGTCCGCGTCGCCGCACGCGGTGACGCCCTCCTGGCACCGTCGATCACCCGCAAGCTGATCAACCGTTACATCAGCCAGCCGCCCCACCCGGGTGCCGACGCGGGGCTGGAGGAGCTGACCAACCGCGAACGCGAAGCCGTGGTCCTGGTCGCCCATGGCCTGTCCAACGACCAAGTCGCCGACCGCATGGTGATCAGCCCGCTGACCGCAAAGACCCACATCAATCGGGCCATGGTCAAGGTCCACGCCCGTGACCGAGCCCACCTCGTGGTCCTCGCCTACGAATCCGGCCTGGTAGCCCCACGCGACTGCTGACGCGCGTGCCCCGTGCGGCCTTCCCCTGGGGGGATCTCCAGATCCTCAGCGTCTCTGTCCATCCCAACGACGACCGTTCGCGTGAGTAGCGGCCGTGTCATCCTTCCGCGGCGAGGCGGGTGAGGGTCTGAGTGGCGGGTTCGGCGCGGGCCTGGCGGTGGCCGGTGCCGGCCCACAGATGGATCAGGTCGGTGTCGCCCGCGGTGGTGGCGGGCCCTACGCAGCGGGGCGGCGAGGTGATGGAGGGCCGGGTAGCCGAGCGGGGCGAGGGGTTCGTAGGTGTCGGTGAAGCGGTTGCGCAGGGCCCGGGCGGGGCGGCCGGTGAAGGCCCGGGTCAGCATGGTGTCCGTGAAGGCCGGGTCGCTCAGGGCGGCCTTGTGCGGTGCGGAGGCACCGCTCTCATGGGTACGCAGCAGGACCGTGCCGACCATGGCGGCGTGGGCGCCGGCGCGCCGGGCGGGCGGTGTCGGCGGGGGTGGCATGCCGCCGGCGGCGATCACGGGCAGCGGGACGGTGTGCCGTACGTCGCTGACCAGGTCGGGCAGCGGGATCGAGACGAGCGTGCGGGTGGGGGTGAGGGTGGCGGCGTGGCCGCCAGCTGCGGGGGCCTGACGATCAGCAGGTCCGCGCCGGTCTCGGCCGCGGTGAGGGCCTCGGCCGGGGTGGTGACGGTCTGGGCGATGAGGCTGCCTGCGTCCTGCAGCGCCCGGACGGCCTCCGGGTGGGGCAGGGCGAAGGTGAAGGAGACGATCGGGACCGGGTTCTCCAGGAGCAGGTCGAGTTTGTCCTCCCAGGCGTCGTCGTCTTCGGTAACGGTGTCGGCCGGCAGGGTGAGTTGGTAGCGGCCTGCCTCCGGCTGGAGAGCTTGTAACCACCGGCGAGGAAGCCGAGGCCACCGGCGCGGGCGGTGGCGGTGACGAGAGCGGGGGTGCTGGCGCCGCCCGCCATGGGGGGGCGGCCCAGACGGGCAGATCGGTGGTGAGCTCGGTCAGGTCGCGGTCCATGGCGGAACTCCCGCGGGAGGGCGGTCGGGGTTTCGGTCGGCCTGCGTGCACAGGGCGAGAGGGTGCTTGGCATCGACACTTTTCGACAGCCCCGGATGACAGCGTGATTTGGCCCCACTTGGCGATCTGCGTGCCATGATCTGACAACGGGAATTGGCCCCACCTTGGCGAGCGGACGGGGTCGGATCGGGCAGGCTGTGGGAGGCGGGTGTCTGTGCAGCGGTTGGCACTGTTTGATCTGGATGACACCCTGGTCGACCGGCAGCTCGCATTTTCTGTGTGGGCCTCGGAGTTCGCTGACGAGAACGACCTCGGAGACGAGGCGCCGCATTGGCTGATCGCCGCGGACGGGCTGGGAGCCGGGCCCCGGGATCAGTTCTTTCGCGACGTGCGGGAACACTTCGCCCTGACGCAGGCGGCTGAGGAGCCGCGCCCGGATGCCGGACCTTGTCCGGTGCGACCCGCAGGCGCTTGAAGGTCTATCTCAGTTGCGGTCGTCGGGCTGGCGGGTGGGCATCGTCAGCAACGGCATGGCCGACAACCAGCTCAGGAAGATCGAGCGGACAGGGCTGAGCGAGCGGGTCGACGCCTGCTGTGTCTCTGGCGACGTCGGTATCCGCAAACCGGCTGTCCGGATCTTCCAACTGGCCGCTGAACGGTGTGGTCGGGACTTGGCCGACGGCGGATGGATGATCGGTGACAATCCCGACCACGACATCGCGGGCGGCCGGGCGGCTGGATTGCGGACGGTGTGGGTCGGCGGACAACGTCCTTGGCCAGGCGGCAAGGTGCGGGCGGATGAAACGGTTGTGGACGCTGCGGCGGCGATCGGTCTTCTGCTCGATGGGTCTTGGTGTGTGCAAGGCGGTAGGAGTCGGTGCTGGTCTCGATGATGTTGCCGCCGAAGGTGAGCCGGTCCACGATGGCAGCGAAGAGTCTCGGGTCGGTGAAGGTCTTTGTCCAGCCGCCGAACGATTCGTTGGAAGCGATGGCCACGGACGCCTTTTCCTCCCTCTCGGTTAACACCTGGAACAGCAGTTCGGCGCCGCGTCGGTCGAGTTCCATGTAGCCCAGTTCGTCGATCGCGAGGAGGTCGACGCGGCCGTAGCGGGCGATGGTCTTGGTCAGCTGACGTTCGTCCGCGGCTCGACGAGTTCGTTGACGAGCTTGGCGGCGAGCACAGCCGGATCCGGCTGGCCCTCGGCCGGTTCCTGGCCTTCGGTCTTGAGTTCCACTCGCCGGAGACATCCTGCGGACCGCCATCGCCCCTTCCTTCACCGAGATCGGCCAGCTGGCCGCGATCGCCGCGATCCGGACCGGCCTGAACTACGTTCTCGGCCGGGAGATCGAACAGGAGCGCCGGGAGCTCGAGCGACTCTCCCCTCAGGCCGGTCCGGCGACCCCGGAAACCGCCCCGTGACCGGGCTGATGACGCAGGCCGCCGTTCTGATCACGGCGTTCGGACTCGTCAGCGCGGTCTGCGCGGGCCTCCGGCTCCGCCGGGTGCAGTCCAGCATGGCGGTGCTGACGATTTGGCGCACGGGCGCAACGGGCTCGCGCGCCTCGCCGACCGCGCCCTCGCAGGCATGCCCGGCACCCACACCGGTGACGCCGACGTCACCGTCACCCTTCACCACGCCCAGCCCGCACCCAACAGCGGTGCCTGGCTGGAGATCGTCGAAATCTCGGCCCACTCCCCCACCGGAACTCATCTGGTTCGCGGCATCATGGACGACCTGGACGAAGGCCTCTCCGTTGTGCCGTTCCACGGCCTCGGCGACTATCGGCTGCGCCTCCACGCTCGCGGACAGGACACCGCCGTCGCCTTGCCCCCCACGAGGCCACCGAGCGGTACCTCATCCAGGCCTGCTGGCCTGCCCGGCACCCGCCCACGACGAACGATGAACTGCAGGAACACGGGCAGGGGTTCAAAATCGGCCCAGCCCAGCAGCTCCCGGTCCACGCGCCCGCAGCCGGTACGGGCCCAGCGCGGTGCGCGGGTGCGTGCAGTCAGCCGGGCCCGGGTTACCGGCGCCGGCGGCCGTGCAGGGCGTCCAGCAGCATCGGCAGTGCGTGCCGCAGTTCGCGGTACCCGTAGGTTCCGGTGTGGGTCCCGGAGTAGAAATGCGTGGTCACCGGCGCTCTCAGTGCTTTGAGGCGGTTGCTCAGCATTCGGGCCTCTTCCGCACAGACGGCTTCGGTGATGGAGACGACGTCCTTGTCCGCCAGCGCGACCCACTTCTCGGTGCCCGGGATGTGCGGATCGGGGTCTTCCCCGTCGAGGGGTCCTGGGGTTCCGTCGCCCGAGGCGAGGTAGACGGGCGTGTGACGCAGGCCCTCGGCGTGGCGGAAAGGGTCCCAGTCCAGCCATACCTGCCACTGCTCCCACGGATCCCCGAAGATCGCGTAGCCGTCCACTCCCACGAATTTCGCGCCGGACAGCCACATCTCAGGGTGCCGGACCGGGTGCACGGGTGACCCGAACGCGGCGACTGCGCTGAACATGCCGGGGAGCCGGGCAGCCATCCCCAGGGCCCCGAAGCCCCCTTGCGACTCGCCGGCCACCGCTCTGCGCGTCCCGGCACCGTACTCTCGTTCCACCAGGGGCACGACCTCGCGCAGGAAGTACGTGCGTACCCTGGGCGGGCCTTGCTTGCCGTGGTTCCACCAGTCGGTCCAGAAGCCGAACAGCGGCATGCCCGGCATGACGACCAGGACGTCGCGCAGTTCGGCGAGCTCATGCACTCGGAACATCGTCGTCCATGTGGTGTGGTCGCCGTCGCCGCCCGCCAGCAGGTAGAGGGTGGGCCAGCGGTCACCGGGTCCGCGACGGTCCCAGCCACGGGGGACGAGCAGGGCCACACGGCCGGGACCGCCCAGAGCCGGGGAGTCGATGGTCAGCTCGATCAGCCGCTCGGCCAAGCGCCGCTCCGCGAGGACCCGGCCCGTGGCCTTGGCAGGTGCTGTCCCCAGGAGAGATGCTCCGCCGGCGGTCAGCAGGGCCGCGCCGGTGAGCACCGTGCGGCGTCGTGCGTACGAGTCTGGCATACCCCCGTCTATCGGCCGACGTCCCCCAAGCCTTGAGCTCGCCGTAGAGACCTACCACCAGCGGCACACAAGAAAGGGACGGCCCCCTTCTTGGGCAGGTCCAGCACCGTCAGGGCCCGGTCCTGTGCCGCGGGCAGCCGGGACAAGTGCGGCGCCGGTCAGGGACGTTGGAGCACTACAGACATAAGTTGTGCAGCGGCACCGGGCGGCCGAAGGCCTTGCCGCGCTCGCGTCACACTGCGGTGACGGCCGGGCCTTGAGCCGGGCGGGCATCACGACGGCAGCCTTGCCCCGTAACAAGCTCCTGGACCAGCCTAACGACGCCCCCGTCCAGGCCAACCACATCAGCGAACGCGACCAGCCCACGGTCCGCCCCAGCATGTGGGTCTCGCTCTCAGCCCGTGATGGCGCAGAGCGCCACACCGCAGCCGCCTGGCAGCCTGGTCACCAGAGTGGAGCTGAGAGGTCCTCAGGGCCCATGTGGGCGGATCGAGAACGGGAACGAGGTGAAGCTGGGGAGGTTCCTGGTGAGCGGCAGACCGCCGGGCCAAGCGCACCGCAGACCCACCCGTGCCAACAGCAGGACGATCATTCGATCCGGCCGAGGGCAAGCCTGAGGAACGCAGCGCCGCGTTGATCAAGAGGTAGGGCCGCTCCCCTATCGCCGGGGCGTAGTCGAAGTCCGGCATCACTTCGACGTCGAAGATGCTGTCGGCTGCGCGGCCTTCAGCATCGCGGGCCTCGACACTGGGGCTCGAGGTTCAGCCGTTCCGTGAAGCCGTTGAGCACAGTGACCTGGACCGTTACCGCCTTGTCGCCGGGCGTGTGGCCGGCTGCCGCGTCGGATGGACGGGAGTGAGAGCGCCGTCCCGACGACAGCCGGGGCGCGCGGGATCCCCTCGGCGGTCGGCGGCCTTCGGTGAGGGAGGGGTACGGCGTCCGCCGCCGGCCGCTCGCTGAGGACACCGATGGTCACAGTAGGGCTCCTTCACGACCTCGGGTGGTGCCGAACCCGTCATTCCGTGGTGCAGTCGGGCCATGGCCTCACCGTCCACGGACGACCCGTACTCCGATGCGCCTCCCAGAAGCGAACGCCCTTCTCGGCTGATCGACATCGCCGTCGCCCTGCTCTTCCTGGTCGCGGACGTGGTCATCGTCGTCGCCGCCGGGCTGCTGTTCTTCATCGTCGGCATGGGGAGCGCGCAGCCGCCGCACTCGGTGCAGCCCGCGCGCTCCCGGGACGTCCCCGTACTGACGTGGCTCGTCGTCTGGGGCGTTCCGGCCGTGGCGGCGACCAGCGCCGTCGTGCACGCCCGTCTACGGATGCCCGTCACCGCCGTCGTGCAGAGCTTGTTCACCCTCGCCTGCACGCTGCTGGCCGTGGCCTGGACGCGCATGTTGCTGTCATGAGGCCGCCGGACCAAGATCGATTGTCAGTGGTGGGTGAGAGGATCGGAGCATCGAGTCGGAACAAAGGGGGAGCTGTGATGACCGGAACCCAGAATTACATCAACCACGTTGCTCTAGTACTGGATGCCAGCTCGTCCATGTCGCACCTGAGCCGAAAGGTTGTCGAGGTCGCCGACCAGCAGATCGCCTATCTCGCCCGCCGTTCGAGGGAATTGGACCAGGAAACTCGCGTCACGGTGTACGTCTTCGCCGACAAGGTGGATTGCGTCATCTACGACAAGGACGTGCTGCGCATGCCGTCGCTGAAGCAGCTGTACCGTACCGGTGGAATGACGGCGCTCCTGGCGGCCGCACTGAAGTCGCAGCGGGAGCTGGCGCAGACCGCGCAACTGTACGGCGACCACAGCTTTTTGACATTCGTGCTCACCGACGGCCAGGAGAACGCGAGCCACCGGTGCCGGGATTTCTCCGCGCAGGATCCACGCCAACTGGTCCAGGCCGTGGCCGAGATGATCGCGACGCAGCAGGACAACTGGACGCTGGCCGTCCTGGTGCCCGACCAGATGGGCAAGCGCGAGGCCATGCAGTGCGGTTTCCCCAAGGACAACATCGCCATATGGGACGCCACCAGCACACAGGGCCTTGAGGAGGCCGGGCAGGTCATCCAGCAGGCCACGGAGAACTTCATGATGGGCCGCGCCCAGGGCATTCGGGGATCGCGCGCGGTGTTCTCCACCGGCGCGGACGCGGTCAATGAGAACACCATCAAGGCAGCCGGCCTCAGTCCGGTCGATCCGTCGAAGTATCAATTGATCCCGGTCTCTCGCGACGCGGCCATCAGGGAATGGGTCATCGAATGCGGACACGCCTACCGGACCGGTGGGGCCTTCTACCAGCTGAGCAAATCGGAGAAGATCCAGGCGCGGAAGCAGATCGCGGTCTTGGAGAAGAAGACGGACCGCGTGTACACGGGACCCGAAGCCCGGGCTCTACTCGGCCTGCCCGACACGGAAGTTCGCGTCAAGCCGGACCACAACGACCACTTCACCATCTTCGTGCAGAGCACCAGCGTCAATCGGAAGCTCGTGCCCCATACACGGCTGCTGCTCATGATCTGACTTCGATGCATGCTGTGTAACTCGCCACCGTGCAGCGGTGCGGAGGCCAGCACTCTGGTCCCGGTCCCGGCGGCCGCCGGGACCGGGACCCGGCCGGGCGGGGTCTAGACCGTCGACCTCACCATGCGCTGTGCAGTGGTCGCCATGGCGGCCGCATCTTCGGCAGTGGTGCAGGACCCGGGCGTGGGCCTGGGCCTGGGCCTGGGCCTGGGCCTGGGCCTGGGCCTGCCGGACGGGGTTCCCTGCTGCGTCGGCCGCACGTCGAGCGCCACCTGTTGCTGAGCTTCACACCGGGCGGGCAGCTCCGCCCTGGGCTAGGCAGCCATAGACGTGGCCCCCGCCCAGCCCTGGTCCGGGTGGGCGGCCGTACTGGTACGGCCCAACGGGCCACCGGTTCGTGGATGAATCCGTGTCCTTGCCGTTGTGGTTGTGGACGCCAGGCCGAGCGCGGTGTGGTGGAACCAGGTCGAACCCAGCTTGGTGCGCTCGGAGTTGTCGGTGCCGACAGTTTCGTGTTGGAGCCGTTCTTACCGGTCAGCTCGCGGGCGCGCTGCATGGAGGCGATGCGGTTGTTGCCAGCTCCGTCGAGGTCGAAGACGACGGTACGGCCGGTGTGGTCATTGGCCTGCCACTGGCCGGCGTCCGACTTGACCAGGTCGCCCCACCTGCAGGTAACGCTCCCAGGCCTGCCATCAGCGCTGCGACGGCTTGTCGGTGCCCGCCAGCATCAGGTTGCCGTTGGAGACGGTCGCCCGCGTCACCAGCGCGTCGTTCAAGCGGGTGTCCACAATCCGGTGCGAGGGCACATCACCCATCGCCCTGACCTTCCGGCAGGTATGGCCGCAGCTGTCACCTGCTCGAATTCCCCGGCCACCCCAGGACCCGATCAGCACGCGCCACATCACCCGGCTCGCCACTCACCACAATCACCCGCGACGGATTGTGACGGAACAGATCGATAGAGCAGCCACCTGCTCAAAAACCTGACCCGTGCTCACCAAGCCCGCGAACCTGACCGCGTCCCAGACACCGACGCACCCCTGATAGATGTCAGGAGCGGACCGTCCTGCGGCTGTGGTCCTCTGGAGCAGCTGTGCCACGAGGACTGAAGGGAGGCAGCGACGGTGAGGTCTGTGAGCCGAGGGCCCGGACTGCATGCGTGGCCGCGGGAGCCCTGGGCGCGGGGCTTCCTTCCGCGGGGGCGGCGCAGACGGATGTGTCGGGCCGGCCCGACTGACTGTGCACCGGGCACGAAACCGGTCGCTTCCACGGCCGTTGACGGTCACCTCAAGGGGGTTTGACGCCAAGGGAGTTGGCCGATGTTGGCCCGTTGACACCCTCCCGTCCCACACTCAACAATCGGCAGATCGGCCTGGGCCGGAAATGACCATTCCCTCAGCGCGACACCCCGCAGGCTTCTCACCCCGCCTCGTCACCTCTGGTGATTCGCGCTCATCAGGCCCACCGAATCACTGCATCGGTCACCGGACCCCACGGGGAGAGCATGTTCAATTCTCGGGACGCCCGCCTTCCATTATCGGCTGCTCAAACCGGCATCTGGTACGCCCAGCAGCTGGCCCCGGACAACCCGACCTATATTCTCGGGGAATACCTGGAAATTCACGGTCCGGTGAACACCGCGTTGCTGGAAGAATCAGCACGGCGCGCCATCGCGGAAGCGGAAGCCCTCCATGTCCGCTTCGTCACCGACAGCACCGGGCCCTGGCAGATCGTCACCCCGCCGGCCGACCTGACCGTGCCGCTCATCGACGTCAGTACGGAGCCGGATCCACGCCGAGCCGCCCTGGCCTGGATGGAGACCGACCTGACCCGACCGCTCGATCTGGCGTCGGCCCCGCTCTACACCTGCGCCCTGTTCACAGCGGCACCCGACAGGTTCTTCTGGTACCAGCGTGTCCACCACATCGTCATGGACGGCTTCGGCGCAGCGCTCGTCATCCGACGGCTCTGTGACATCTACGACTCGCTGTCAGGCGGCCGGCCGGTCGATGACGAGGCCTTCGGCCCCTTGCGTCTTCTGCTGGAGGAGGAACGCAGGTACCGGGCGTCCGAACAGTTCGCTCAGGACCATGAGTACTGGACTGGGCAGTTCGCCGATCTGCCGGAACCGGCGGTCCTCGCCGGCAGGTTCTCCCCCACGTCCCACAGCGTGCGGCGGGCGACAGCCCAGCTTCCCTCGTCGGGCATGGACGGGTTGCGGGCACTGGCCCGTAGCGCCCGGACGACCTGGCCCTCGGTCGTCGTCGCCTCCACGGCGGCCTATCTGCACCGCATGACCGGCGCACGCGACGTCACGGTCGGACTCGGCGTCACGGGCCGCGACACAGCGCCTTCCCGCAAGATTCCGGGAATGGTGTCGAATGTGCTGCCATTGCGCCTGACAGTGCGGCCGGACACGGTCTTCTCCGACCTCATTCAGCAGGCGTCGCAGGAAATCTTCTCCGTGCTCCGGCACCAGCGCTACCGATATGAGGACCTGCGCCGGGATCTGGATCTCCTCCGCTACGACCGTAAACTGTTCGGACCGGTCGTCAATATCATGCCCTTCGATTACAACCTTCGTTTCGGTGACTCGCCAGCGACATCCCACACTCTTTCGGCAGGCCAGGTGGAAGACCTGTCGATCACCGTTTATCAACGGGCGAAGGAACAGGGGCCGCGGATCGACTTCGACGCCAACCCCGCGCTGTACGGAGATGCTGAGCTCGCGGCTCACCACCAGCGTTTCCTGCGGATACTGAAGGCCGACGCCGGCCAGCGGGTCGGCGCTATGGAGATGCTTTCACCGCGGGAGCACCACCAGCTCGCGGCATGGAACGGTACGGCGAACAGTCAGCCCGCGGCCGACGGTGCCGGGGCCGACGCCGGCACCGTCCAGCACAGGTTCGCCGAGCAAGCAGTCCGCACCCCGGACGCACTCGCCGTCCGGTCGCACGACGAGGAGCTCACCTACCGGGAACTGGACGCCCGGGCCAACCGCCTCGCACACCGGCTGATCGGCATGGGGGTTGGCCCCGAACACCGGGTGGCTTTTCTGCTCCGGCGCTCGGCGGACCTGGTGGTGTCCATCCTGGCCGTCCTCAAGGCGGGCGGCGTCTATGTGCCGCTGCACCACAGCAACCCTGCCGCGCGCATGCAAGCCATCATGGCCGAGAGCGAGGCCAGGGTTTTGCTCACGGACCGGGCCACCCGGGTTGCCCGGACCGGAGAGAGCGGCGCGCTCCCGCATGATGCCCAGGTCGTCGTCGTTGACGAAGATCGGCTCCTCGCCGGCGAGGACGACAGCGCTCCCGCCGTGGACGGTCACCCGGAGCAGCTGGCGTACATCATGTACACGTCCGGGTCGCTGGGTGTGCCGAAGGGCGTGGCCGTTACCCACCAGGACGTGCTGAGCCTGGCTTCCGACCGGTGCTGGCGCGGCGGTGACCACGAGCGGGTGCTGCTGCACTCTCCGCACGCGTTCGACGCGTCGACGTACGAGATGTGGGTTCCTCTGCTCAACGGCGGTCAGGTCGTCGTGGCACCGCCCGGTGAGCTGGACACCCGGATTCTCTCGCGCCTCGTCGCCGGCGGGAGCATCACGGGCCTGTGGCTGACCGCGGGCCTTTTCCAGGTGATGGCAGAAGAGTCCCCCGGCAGCTTCGCCGGCGTCCGGGCGGTGTGGACGGGAGGCGATGTCGTCCCGGCCGGAGCGGTCCAACGGGTGCTGGATCACTGCCCGGACACCGCGGTCGTCAACGGCTACGGCCCTACCGAGACCACCACCTTCGCCGCGCACCACACCACACGGGCGCCGGACCGCGTGTCTCACAGCGTGCCCATCGGCCGTGCCATGGACGGCATGCGGCTGTACGTGCTCGACAGCGGCCTACAGCCGCTTCCGGTCGGTGTGGTGGGCGAGCTCTGCATCGCGGGAGCAGGTCTGGCACGCGGCTACTTCGGTCGGCCGGCCCTCACCGCCGAACGATTCGTCGCCGACCCCTTCGGCCCGGCGGGTTCCCGTATGTACCGCACGGGTGATCTGGTCCGGAGGCGTTCCGACGGGGTCCTTGATTTCGTGGGCCGGGCCGACGACCAGGCTAAGATTCGGGGCTTCCGGATCGAGCCGGGTGAGATCGAGGCCGTACTGTCCCAGCACCCCGGCCTCGCCCAGGCCGCTGTCGTCGCCCATGAGCACCGGCCGGGAGACCAGCGTCTCGTCGCCTACGCGGTGCCGGTGGCAGCGGCCGTGGCGGCGGACAACGAACCAGCGCAGACGCAGACGCCTGCCGAGGGAGACATCGAGGCGCAGGAAGAGACGCAGGCGGGGACGCTTGCCCCGGCGCTCGCCGAAGCGCAGCAGGTCGGGGAATGGCAGTCGATCTACGACTCGCTCTACGAAGACGCCGCCGATCGGCCCGCCGGGTCGAACTTCACCGGGTGGAACAGCAGCTATGACGGGCAGCCCATCCCTCTGCCGGAAATGCAGGAGTGGCGTGCTGCCACGGTCGAGCGGATCCTCTCGCTGCGGCCGCGACGCGTGCTGGAGATCGGCGTCGGCACCGGGTTGCTTCTGGGGCCGGTCGCCCCGCGGTGCGAGGAGTACTGGGCGACCGACTTCTCCGCATCGGCCGTCGATGCTCTGCGGGAACAGGTCGGCCGCGCCCCCGAGCTGGCCGGCCGAGTGACGCTGCGGCACCAGCCGGCACACGACTTCGACGGCATACCGGCCGGGTTCTTCGACACCGTGATCATCAATTCGGTGGTGCAGTACTTCCCCAACGCCCGCTATCTGGTCGAAGTGCTGCGCAAGGCAGTGGAAGCTGTGGTTCCCGGCGGGGCCGTCTTCGTCGGAGACATCCGCAACCTTCGCCTCCAGCGGTGCTTCCACACCGCCGTGGAGGTGCGCTCCCGCACCCTCTCCAAGGACGCGGCCCACATCCGTCGCGCCGTCGAGCAGAACATGGCCCGGGACAAGGAACTGCTGATCGACCCGGAGTTCTTCACGGCGCTGCCACGCAGCATCGCTGCCGAGGATGTCGATCTGCATGTCGATCTACGCGTCAAACGCGGTCAGTACCACAATGAGCTCACCCGGCATCGCTATGACGTGGTCCTCCACAAACAACCCGAGGCGCCCCTCGCGCTGAGCGAGACGCAACGCCTGCACTGGGGAAACGATGTCGGCGGGTTGCAGGAGCTGCGCGAGCAGTTGTCCGCCCGGCGCCCGGGGCCCCTGCGGCTCGTGGGGGTTCCCAACGCCCGCCTGTCCGGCGAGCTCGCCACGATGCGCGAGCTGGACGCCGGCAGCGCCATCCACCAGGGCTTCGAGACCGACCAGCTCCCGAGCGAACTCGGCGGCACCGAGGGAGTCGAAGACCCCGACCCCGAAGCGTTCCACGAACTCGGCTCGGAACTCGGCTACTGGGTGGCCGTGACCTGGTCGAGTACCGGAGACCCGGGCAGCCTCGATGTCGTCTTCGCCGACTCCGCGCAGATCGCGTCCACCACGCCCGTGGACACCCATCCGCATCCCGCCGCTGGGCACAGGGAGCTCTCGGCCTACACCAACGACCCCGACGCCGGCCGACGGACCGGCGCGCTCGTGGCCGGCCTGCGCTCGTACCTACGCGGCCGGCTGCCGGACTACATGCAGCCGGCCGCCGTCGTCGTGCTCGACCGCCTGCCGTTGACCGTCAACGGCAAGCTCGACCGGGCGGCCCTGCCCGCTCCGGACTTCGGAGCGGCGGCGACCGGGCGGACCCCGCGCACCGCTCAGGAAGAGCTCCTGTGCGGGCTGTTCGCCGACGTCCTCGGTCTGTCCGCGGTGGGCATCGACGACAACTTCTTCGACCTCGGTGGGCACTCCCTGCTGGCCACCCGCCTGACCAGCAGGGTCAGGTCGGAGCTGGGCATCGAGCTCTCGGTCCGCCGGCTCTTCGAGACACCGACCGTCGCCGGCCTCGCCGAGCGGCTGCCCACGGCACGACCGGCACGGCCCGCGCTGCGCCCGGTGGCCCGGCCCGAAGAGCTGCCCCTCTCCTTCGCCCAGCGCCGGCTGTGGTTCCTGCACCGGCTGGAAGGCCCCGGCGCGACGTACAACATTCCCCTGGCCGTGCGGCTGTCGGGCGCTGTGGACCGAGCTGCCCTCACCGCGGCACTGGCGGACGTGGTAACCCGGCACGAGAGTCTGCGCACCACGTTCCCCGAGAACTCGGGGCGGCCGTACCAGCTGGTCCTCGACGCGGCCGCGGCGCTTCCGGTGCTACAGGTCACCGAGGTGGAAGCCGCCGACGAGGCGAAGCTGGCGGAGAGGGTCGCCGAAGCAGTCCGATACGAGTTCGACCTGGCCTCCGAGCAGTTGCTGCGTGCCACGCTGCTCACGCTCGGGCCGCGGGAACACCTGCTGGTTCTCGTACTTCACCACATCGCAGGCGACGGGTGGTCGCTCGCGCCCCTGGCCAGGGATCTGAGCACCGCCTACCGCGCCCGGGTCACCGGCACCGCGCCCGCGTGGTCGCCGCTGCCGGTGCAGTACGCGGACTACACGCTTTGGCAACGCGAACTCCTCGGTGACGAAGGAGCCGACAGGAACGCCGAGGGGCAAGCGGGGGAAGGTGACGCCGTCAGCCTGGCGTCGCGGCAGCTCTCGTACTGGCGTGCTGCCCTGGCCGGGCTCCCCGACCACCTGGAGTTGCCCAGCGACCGCCCGCGCCCGGCGGTCGCCAGCCACCGAGGCGCCGACCACACCTTCACGCTCAGCGCGGAACTCCACAGAGGGCTCGTCGACCTCGCGAAGGAGAACCAGGCAAGCGTCTTCATGGTGGCGCAAGCGGCCTTGGCCGCCCTGCTGACCCGGCTGGGGGCGGGCACGGACATCCCGATCGGCTCCCCGATCGCCGGGCGCACGGACGAGAGCCTGGACGATCTCATCGGGTTCTTCGTCAACACCTTGGTGCTGCGCACCGACACCTCCGGGGACCCGAGCTTCCGGAAGCTGCTGGAGCGGGTCCGGGAGACCGACCTGTCCGCCTACGCCCACCAGGACCTGCCCTTCGAACGCCTGGTGGAAGACCTGCGGCCCGCACGATCGCTCTCGTACCACCCGCTGTTCCAGGTCACCCTGGCCTTCCACAACACCGCCGAGCCCGATCTGGAGCTCCCGGGTCTGCGGGCCGAGGCCGAGGGTGTACGAACCGGCACGACCAAGTTCGACCTGACCATCGAGCTCACCGAGCGCCGAGCCGGAAACGCCACAGGGAACGGCACCGGAAGCAGCGCCACCCCCGGCATCGACGGCCTCGTCGAGTACAGCACCGACCTGTTCGACGCTGTCTCCGTACAGACCCTCATCAGCAGGTACCAACGGCTCCTGGAAGCCGTTGTCGCCGACCCCGACCAGCCGATCAGCCGGATCGAGATCCACAGCCAGGAGGAGCTCGAGCATCTGCTGGTGAAGTGGAACGACACCGCACGTCCGGTGCCGGAGTCCGACCTGCCGACCCTGTTCGAGACGCGGGCCGCGCGCAGTCCGCACGCCCTTGCTCTGGTCTTCGAGGGCAGCGAGCTGACCTACACGGAACTCAATGCCCGGGCGAACAGGCTCGCGCATTTCCTGATCGCACGAGGTGCCGGCCCCGAACGCGTCGTGGCCGTCGCCCTGCCGCGTTCGGCAGAACTGGTCGTGGCGCTGCTGGCGGTGCTCAAGACCGGCGCCGCCTACCTGCCCGTCGACCCGGCCCAGCCTGCCGCGCGGACCGCGTTCATGCTCGAGGACACCCGGCCGGTGGCCGTCCTGACCGCCGGCGAGGGCGGGCCCGTTCTGCCGCCGCACGCGCTTCGCGCGGTACTGGACGAGCTCGACGCGACAGGCGCCCTGGACGGTTGCCCGACAACCGATCCCGTCCGAACCGGCGGGCCCGCGGCTCTCCACCCGGCGTATGTCATCTACACCTCAGGCTCCACCGGCAAGCCCAAGGGTGTCGCGGTCCCGCACACCGCGATCGTGAACCGGCTCCACTGGATGCAGACCGAGTACCGACTCGACGCGACCGACCGCGTCCTGCAGAAGACCCCCTTCGCTTTCGACGTCTCGGTCTGGGAGTTCTTCTGGCCTCTGTTCGAAGGGGCGACCCTGGTGGTGGCGCCGCCCGAGGGCCACAAGGACCCCGCCGGTCTCGCCGACGTGATCCGTACGGAACGGGTGACCACTGTCCACTTCGTTCCGTCGATGCTGCGGGCCTTTCTGGAAACGCCGGCCGCGAAGGAGTGCCGGACGCTGCGCAGGGTGTTCTGCAGTGGTGAGGCACTGCCGCCGGAACTGATCACACGGTTCCAGCACACGCTGGCCGCGCCGCTGTACAACCTCTACGGGCCCACCGAGGCCGCCGTCGACGTCACTGCCTGGGCCTGCCCTCCCGACTTCGCCGGAACAGTCTCCATCGGCACGCCGATCTCGAACATCCGGGTCCATGTGCTGGACGATGCCCTGCAGCTGGTTCCGCAGGGCGTGGTGGGCGAGCTGTACCTGTCGGGACGCGGACTGGCCCGCGGGTACGTGAACCGGCCCGGAACGACGGCGCTGCGGTTCGTTCCCGATCCCTTCGGTCCGGCGGGCTCGCGCATGTACCGCACGGGTGACCTGGCACGCCGCCGTGCGGACGGAACGCTGGAGTTCCTGGGCCGGACGGACGACCAAGTGAAGGTCCGGGGTTTCCGCATCGAGCCCGCGGAGATCGAGGGAGTGCTGGCACAGCATCCCGGCGTGGCCCGGACCGTGGTGACCCTGCGGAAGGACGGGCCGTCCGGGCAGCGGCTCGTGGCGTACGCGGTACCGGAAGCCGGTTCCATCCTGGATGCCGCGAAGCTACGCCAGTACGCACAGGGTCTGTTGCCGGACTACATGGTCCCGGCCGCGTTCGTGCTGCTGAACGAGCTGCCCCTGCTGCCCAGCGGCAAACTGGACCGCGCGGCACTTCCCGCCCCCGAGGTCACCGGCACGCCCGGGGGACGTCCGACGCGTACACCGCGGGAAAGGCTCCTGGGCGATCTCTTCGCCGAGCTGCTGGGCGTGACGGAGGTCGGCGCCGACGACAATTTCTTCGCTCTCGGCGGCGACAGCATCGTGTCCATTCAGCTGGTATCCCGGGCCCGCCAAGCAGGTTTGGCGATCACCCCTCGCGACGTGTTCCTGCACCAGACAGTGGCGGCGCTGGCCGCGGCCGCGACCGTCCCCGAGGGAAGCCAAACACCCACCGACCTACCGCTGATCACACTGACGCAGAGCCAGCGCGAAAGGCTGTCGGAGGTGTGGGGTGAGCCGTCGGATCTGCAGGAGGTTCTGCCGGCCTCGCCGCTGCAGGAGGGGCTGCTCTTTCACACGCTCTTCGACCGGCAGACGCCGGACGTCTACACCGTCCAGCTGGTCTTCGAGCTCAATGGACGTGTCGACTCCGCGGCGTTGCGGGCCGCGGTGGCGACGCTGCTGCGCCGGCACCCGAATCTGCGGGCGGGATTCTGGCAGCAGGGCGCGGACCAGCTGGTGCAGGTGATCCCGCGCGAGGTGGAGTTGCCGTGGCACGAGGTGGATCTGACCGGCGATGACGGCCAGGAGCAGGCACCCGAGCAGGAGCTGCCCCGGCTGGTGGACGAGGACCGGGCCAGGCGGTTCGATCCGGCTCGCCCGCCCTTGCTGCGCTTCACTCTGATCCGGGTCGCCTCCGAGCAGTACCGCCTGGTGTTCCTGAGCCACCACCTCCTGATCGACGGGTGGTCGCTGCCCAACCTCGTCCAGGAACTGTTCACTCTGTACTCCCGGCGCGGGGACGACAGTGGGCTGCCAGGTGTCGTGCCGTACCGGAACTACCTGGCCTGGCTGGCGCGTCAGGACCGGGGCGCGGCCGAGGAAGCCTGGCGGGAGGCGCTGGCGGGAGTGGAGGAGGGGACGCTGCTGGCCCCGGCAGGCTCCGGCGGCACGGTGACACCGCCCGAAGAGATCGGGTGGGAACTGTCAGAGACGCTGACCTCGGCGCTTGCGAAGGTGGCGCGCGGTCACGGGCTGACGCTCAACACCGTGGTCCAGGGCGTCTGGGGAGTCCTGCTCGGGCGTACGCTGAACCGGCACGACGTGGTCTTCGGAGCCACCGTCTCCGGTCGTACTCCGGAGATCTCCGGCGTCGAGGCCATGGTGGGTCTGTTCATCAACACCTTGCCCGTACGCGTGCGCTGGGACGAATCCGAGTCGTGGTCGGACATGCTGGCGCGGTTGCAGGACGAACAGTCCGAGCTGCTGCGGCATCAGCACCTCGGGCTGGCCGAGATCCAGCACATGGCGGGGATACGCGAACTGTTCGACACCACCACGGTGTTCGAGAACTATCCCCTCGACACCGAGGCGGTTCAGGCGGCCCTGGCGGACGTGGCAGTGACCGGCCTGACCGCCCATGACGCGACGCACTACCCGCTCACCCTCATCGCGTTCCCGGGCGACAGGCTGCGCTTCACGATCGGCTACCGGCCGGACTTGTTCACGCCGGACGCAGCCGAGGAAATCGCGGCACGGCTCAACCAGTTGTTCGAAGCTGTGGCTGCCGATCCCGGACGTCTCCTCGGGCAGAGCGACGTGCTGACCGCCGGGGAGCGACACCGGCTCCTGGTCGAGTGGAACGACACGGCCCGGCCGGTGCCGTCGGTGAGCCTGCCGGAGCTGCTGCAGGAGCAGGCCGCCCGCACTCCGCGGAAGACGGCGTTGGTCTTGCCTACCGCACGGTCGTCCCCGGCGGACAGTCCCGACACGGTGGTGTCTTATGCGGAGCTCAACGCGCGGGCCAACCGGCTGGCGAGGGAGCTGGTCCGGCGAGGTGTCGGCCCCGAGAGAATCGTGGCCCTTCTGCTGCCCGACCCCGGCGAACTGCTGGTGGCGCTGCTCGCGGTGCTCAAGGCGGGGGCGGCCTACCTGCCGCTGGATCCGGAACACCCGGCCGAGCGCATCGCCTTCCTCCTCGAGGACGCGGGGGCGGGGCTGTTGCTGACCACATCCACGGTCCAGTCCAAGGCTCCCGCCGCTGTGCCACGCGTGGTGCTCGACCACGAGAACACCAGGGCCCTCGTCAGCAGCCGGCCGGGCACCGACCTGTCCGACGCCGACCGTGTCTGCCCTCTCTCGCCGCACCACCTGGCGTACGTGATCCACACCTCGGGTTCCACGGGAAAGCCCAAGGGCGTCGCCATGTCCTGCGGTGGGCTGGCGAACCTACTGGCGTGGCAGGCCACAGCCATGCCGATCAGCGAGGGCGAGAGCGGTCATACGGCGCAGTTCACGACGATCAGCTTCGACGTGTCCGTACAGGAAGTCCTCGGTGCGCTGACCTCCGGTCGCTCTCTGGTGGTCACCCCCGACGATGTCCGCCGCGATGCCGACGGGCTCGTCCGCTGGTTGGAGCGGCACGAGATCAGTGAGCTGTTCGCCCCGAACCTGGTCGTGGACGCGGTGTGCGCGGCGGCCGTCGAACAGGGGCGGCGGCTCCCGGCGCTGCGGCACATCGCACAGGCCGGTGAGGCACTGACCCTCACGGACACGGTGCGCCAGTTCTTCGACGAGGAGACGCGGCGGCTGCACAACCACTACGGGCCCACCGAAACGCACGTCGTGACCGCGCACCACCTGCCGGAGCAGGCCTCGGGATGGTCATCGGCGGCACCCATCGGCGCTCCGATCGCCAATACCAGGGTGTATGTGCTGGACGATGGGCTGCGGTTGGCGCCTCCGGGTGTGGTCGGCGAGCTGTACGTGGCAGGGGCAGGAGTGGCCAGGGGCTATGTCAACCGCCCCGGCCTGACAGCCGAGCGATTCGTGCCCGACCCCTTCGGCCCGGCCGGCACCCGCATGTACCGCACCGGCGACCTGGCCCGCTGGACACCCGACGGGCAACTGACCTTCGCGGGCCGCGCCGACGACCAGGTCAAGATCCGCGGCTACCGCATCGAACCCAGCGAAATCGAAACCGTCCTCTCCCGCCACCCCGCACTCTCCCAGGCCGCCGTAGTCGCCCAGGAGCACAACCCCGGAAAACGCCTCGTGGCCTACGTCGTACCCACCACCGGAACAACCATCGACACCACACGACTACGCGACTTCATCCGGAACACACTGCCCGACTACATGGTTCCGGCGGTGTTCGTGGTCCTGGACGAACTGCCCCTGCTGGCCAACGGAAAGCTCAACCGGTCAGGACTGCCCACACCCGCCGCCGGCACAACACCCACAACACGCGCCCCGCGCACACCCCACGAAGAACTCCTCTGCAACCTCTTCGCCCACGTACTCGGTCTCCCCGAGGTGGGCGCCGAGGACAACTTCTTCGAACTGGGCGGGCACTCGCTCCTCGCCACCCGGCTGACCAGCAGGATCCGATCGGCACTGGGCGTCGAGCTCTCCGTCCGCACGCTTTTCGACGCCCCTACCGCCGCGGGCCTCGCCGAGCGGCTCTACGGGTATACGCGGGCACGCGTGCCGTTGCGCGCGACGGCACGGCCGGACGAAGTCCCCCTGTCCTTCGCACAGCGTCGGCTGTGGTTCCTCAACCAGTTGGAAGGACCGAGCCCGACATACAACCTCCCGCTGTGCGTGCGGCTGTCCGGCGACGTGAACGTGGTCGCCCTGGAGACAGCTCTGGGTGACGTCCTCAGCCGCCACGAGAGCCTGCGGACGGTGTTCCCGGAGGCGCAGGGCCTGCCGCGCCAGCACGTCGTCGACACCGTCGACGCCCTGCGGCGGGCCGTACTCGAAGTCGTGCAAACCAGCGAGAACGACCTCGCGGCGGTGCTGAACGCGGCAGCCCGCCACCCCTTCGACCTCGCTGCCGAACTACCCGTCCGGGCCTGGCTCTTCGCCGTGGGGGCTCAGGCCCACGTGCTGGCGCTCGTCGTACATCACATCGCGGCCGACGGCTGGTCGCTGGCTCCGCTGGCGCGTGACCTCGGCCTGGCCTACGCCGCGCGGTGCCGGGACCAGGCACCGTCGTGGCCGCCTCTGCCGGTGCAGTACGCCGACTACGCACGCTGGCAGCACGACGTACTCGGCACCGAGAAAGATCCGGACAGCGTCATCTCGCAGCAGCTGGCCTACTGGCGCAGTGCCCTGGACGGACTGCCGGACCAGCTCGACCTGCCGACCGATCGGCCCCGGCCCGCCGTTGCCAGCCATCGCGGGGACTCGGTCGCCTTCCGGATCGATCCGGAACTGCACCGCGCCCTCATCTCGCTCGCCCATGACCACCAGGTCAGCCTGTTCATGGTGCTGCAAGCCGCGGTTGCCGCCCTGCTGACGCGCCTGGGCGCGGGAACGGACATCCCCATCGGCAGCCCGATCGCCGGCCGCACCGACGAAGCGCTGGACGAACTGGTCGGGTTCTTCGTCAACACGCTGGTGCTGCGCATGGACACGTCCGGCAACCCCAGCTTCCGTGAGTTGCTCGGACGGGTTCGCGAGACCGACCTGACGGCCTACGCCCACCAGGACGTGCCGTTCGAACGGCTGGTGGAATCGCTCAATCCGGACAGGTCGCTCGCCCGGCACCCGCTGTTCCAGGTGATGCTGGCCTTCCAGAACGCTCCGGAGGCCTGGCCGGAACTCCCCGGCCTCGACTCCACGCCCCAACCGGTCGAGGTCGGCGTCGCCAAGCTGGACCTGACCGTCGAGGTCCGGGAAACCCGGGCGGACGACAACAGTCCGGACGGCCTGGAATGCAGCATCGACTACAGCACCGACCTGTTCGACCGGCGTTCCGTGGAGCCGATGGTGGCGCGGCTGCGCCTGCTGCTGGAGGCGATGGCCACGGATCCGGGGCAGCGTTTGGACCAGGTCGACGTGCTGACCGCCGAAGAGCGACGCCGGATGCTGCGGGAGTGGAACGATCCCTGCCGGGAAGTTCCCGCCGCCACGCTGTCCGAGCTGTTCGAAGCGCAGGCGTCCCGCACACCGCACGCGACGGCCGTGGTGTTCCAGAACATCGAACTGTCCTATGCGGAGCTCAACGCGAGGGCCAACCAGCTGGCTCGGTATCTGATCGGCCGAGGGGCCGCACCAGAACACCTGATCGGCCTCGCTGTGCCCCGCTCGGCCGAGATGATGGTGGCCCTGGTCGCGGTGCTCAAGACCGGAGCGGCCTACCTGCCCATTGACCCGGGGTACCCGGCCGACCGGATCACGTTCATGCTGTCGGACGCCCGCCCGGTGATGTGGCTGACGACGCGCGCGGTCGCCGACGGCCTGCCCCGAACGGACACACCGCTGATCGTGCTCGACCGGGCAGGGACGAGCCAGGACATCGACCGCCGGGCCACAGGTGACCTGGAGGCGGGGGAAGGCCGACGGGCCGTGGCGGACCATCCGGCCTACGTCATCTACACCTCGGGCTCCACGGGCCAGCCGAAGGGCACGGTGATCTCCCACCGCAGCGCCGCCAACCTGGTCCGCTGGGCCGTCACCGAGTTCGGCTCCGGGCAGCTGTCCCGGGTGCTGGCATCGACGTCGTTGAGCTTCGACGTCTCCGTCTTCGAGATGTTCGGCCCGCTGGCGTCCGGCGGGACCATCGAGGTCGTGCGCGACGTGCTCGCCCTGACCGAGCGGCCCGAGGACCTCGGGTGGACCGGCAGCCTGATCAGCACCGTGCCGTCGGCCCTGTCGCAACTGCTCTCCAACGACGTCAAGGTCACGGCCGACACGGTGGTCCTGGCGGGCGAAGCCCTCTCGGCCCGCACCGTTCGCGACGTCCGCACAACGCTGCCGGGCTGCCGTGTCGCGAACATCTACGGCCCCACCGAGGCCACCGTCTACGCAACGGCCTGGCACGCGGGTGACGACCCGGACGCCGTACCGCTGATCGGTGCTCCGATCTCCCAGGTGCGGGCGTACGTACTGGAGCCCGGTCTGCGGCTGGTGCCGCCGGGTGTGGTGGGCGAGCTGTACCTTGCAGGAGCGGGACTGGCGAGGGGGTATGTGAACCGCCCCGGCCTGACGGCCGAGCGATTCGTGGCGGACCCCTTCGGCCCGGCCGGTACCCGCATGTACCGCACCGGTGACCTGGTCCGCTGGACGTCTGACGGGGAGCTGGCCTTCGTGGGCCGGGCCGACGATCAGGTCAAGGTGCGGGGTTACCGGATCGAACTGGGAGAGATCGAAGCCGCACTCTCCCGCCATCCCGATCTTCAGCAGGCAGTGGTTGTCGCCCACGAGCACGAGCCTTCCGGGAAACGCCTCGTGGCTTACGTTGTGGCGACAGCCGGGTCGACCGTGGATGCCGCGGGCTTGCGGGAATTCGTTCGGCGCACACTGCCGGACTACATGGTTCCGGCGGTGTTCGTGGTCCTGGACGAACTGCCGCTGCTCCCGAACGGAAAACTGGATCGGGCAGCGTTGCCCGCACCCGACCTCGCCGGGATGTCGAGGAGCCGCGCTCCTCGCACACCGCGGGAAGAACTTCTCTGTGGCCTCTTCGCCCAGGTACTGGGCGTCCCTGAGGTCGGCGCCGAGGACACCTTCTTCGAACTGGGCGGCGACAGCATCATGTCCATCCAGCTCGTGTCGAAGGCTCGCGCCGCGGGGCTGGCCATGAGCGCCAAGGACGTCTTCCAGCACCAGACCCCCGCCGGGCTCGCCGGCGTCGTCACCGTGAGCGAAGCGCATGGAGATGCCTCGGACCTGGGCATCGGCCGGATACCGGCCACTCCGATCATGCACTGGCTAAGGGAACAGGAGCAGGAGGGGGAGCTCAGTCTCGATCGGTTCAGCCAGACGGTGCTGCTCCAGGTGCCCGCAGGGGTGACCGGGCAGCAGTTGACTGACGCCTTGCAGGCCGTCATGGATCACCATGATGCCCTGCGGACTCGCTTGGAGCGGTCGTCCGGTGGTGAATGGTCGCTGCACAGCAGCCCTCGGGGGTGCGTGCTCGCGGCCGACCTGATCCGGCGGATCGACGTCAGCCGTGGGGACGGGCACATACCGGGCCCGCTGCTCGCGGGTGAGGCCCGCCAGGCACGTGGGCGGCTGCGGCCCGGTGACGGGGTCATGGTGCAGGCGGTGTGGTTCGATGCCGGGCCCGCCCGGCCGGGCCGGTTGTTGCTGGTGCTGCACCATCTCGTGGTGGACGGGGTGTCCTGGCGGATCCTGCTGCCGGATCTGGCCTCCGCGGCGGCAGCCGTCGCAGCCGACCGTGCAGTGGACCTGGCCCCCGTGCACACCTCGTTCCGCCGGTGGGCCGAACTGCTGGTTGAGCAGGCGCAGGGACCGAAGCGCATCGCCGAAACAGCATGGTGGGAGCACGTTCTCGACAACCCGAGCGTGATGCTGGCCGACCGACCGTCCCAGGAGAGTCGCAAGACGCGGTCCTTGGTGGTGACGATCCCCGCGGAACGCGCGGCCTCGCTCCTCACCGACGTACCGGCCGCGTTTCATGCGAACGTCAACGACGTCCTGCTGACGGCGCTGGCGGTCTCTGTGCTGGGTCGGCGGCAGCGTCGTGGCGAGACCGGGGCGGCGTTGCTGGTCGATGTGGAGGGGCATGGCCGGGACGAGTTCGCCGCCGGTGTCGACGTGTCACGCACGGTGGGCTGGTTCACCAGCCTGTTCCCCGTACGCCTCGACCTCCACGACATCGACCTCGACCACGTACTCACCGGAGAAACCGCCACCGGACAAGCGCTCAAGACAGTCAAGGAACAACTCCGCGCAGTCCCGGACCACGGACTCGGATACGGACTCCTCCGCTACCTCAACCCCCAGACCCGCACACGACTGTCGAACCTGACCGCTCCCCAAATCGGCTTCAACTACCTGGGACGACTCACCCCAGCAGACACCGGACAATGGGCCATCGCAGAAGAAGCCGACGCCCTCTTCGACCCGGCCGACGCCACGCTGCCACCCGCGCATCAACTCGGAGTCAACGCCCTGGCCCGGGAAGGCGCAGAGGGACCCGAGCTGGTGGCGTCCTGGACGTGGAACGAGCAGGAGCTGTCCGAGAAGGACGTGTACGAGCTCACCGAGCTGTGGGCCCAGGCACTGGACGCGTTCGTCACTCACGCCGGCCGGCCCGGAGCAGGCGGTTGGACGCCCTCGGACCTACCACTGGTCGCGCTGGACCAAGCAGAGATCGACGCGCTGGAAGCGGAGTGGGGGGATCAGGAATGAGGAAGCCGGCACTGCAGGACGTCCTTCCGCTCTCGCCGCTCCAGGAGGGACTGCTCTTCCACGCGCTCTACGATGGCCGCACCCCTGATGCCTACGCGGTTCAGGTGACCTTCGATCTCGAAGGTCCACTTGATACCCGTGCTCTGCGCGCGGCTGCCGATGGCCTGCTCCACCGGCACGCGAACCTGCGGGCGGCCTTCCGGCAGCGCTCCGGAGGGCGGCCGGTGCAGGTGATTCCGCGGGAGGTCGCCCTGCCCTGGCGGGAAGTGGACCTGAGCGGACTGAGCGATCAGCAGCCGGAACTGGCCCGGCTCTT
>NZ_JBWKHE010000015.1:0-131194 GCF_056433405.1 Streptomyces sp. NPDC044719 | reverse complement strand
GTCGCAATCCACACCGAACCCAGAGGCCCTCGCCTCGTTCAAGGACCACTCAAGGCGTGTCGCCTGTCACCAACGTCCCGGGACAGCACACCTAGCCCCCTGATGGAGCCGAACAGCCCGGGTGGCAACGGCCGTTCACGCAGGGGAGCGACGACCGTGAGATCGACAGCTCACGCCGTCACTCGCGGTCACTGTCACTCACTCCGTTCCGGAATGAACGAATTTCCGTTCAACGTAGGACTGTTGAAGCAGCTACGGAGACCGACGGTGGACGTGCCGCCGAGCCGACATCACGTTCGGTGACGCCGGCCATGGCTTGGGGCCGCGGTGATCGCCCCGTCACCCTCGTCGACACCCGAACGGACCTCTGACGGTCCTCCCCGCGCGTCAACCGGACCACCCGGCATGACACTCGGACCAAGGGGCCTGAGGCGATTTGTGCCGATACAGGCCCAGCATCGCCACCCGCATCGGAGGTCAGTTCATGCTTCGCGTCACCGTCCAGATCTTCTCCGGCCGACCCAACCCCACCTGGGTCGTCACCGATGAGGACGCCGCTGGAACCCTGCTGGAAACCGTCGCCCAGGCGGCGGGCGACACGATCGGACTGCCCGGTGCCGGGTACGACGGTCTCGGCTACCGGGAGGTGGTGGTCACCTCGGCGTCCGACGACATGACTGCCTGGCCCGAGCGGCTGCCGCAGACCTTCGCGCTCGGCACCATCGCGGCGGCCGACCCCTCGCGTTCCGGGGAGCTGGCCCGCCGGCTCATCGCCGACATGCCCCAGTACGGCGATGTCGCGCTGGTCGAGCACGCTCTGACCCCGGTCGACACGCAGACCCGGGACTTCGTCCTGGAGCAGCTCGACACCTTCTTCGAGAACCCCCCCGCCTGGAACCGCGTCATGCAGGCTCCTCCGCAGCCCCCGGAGCAGTCCAGCATCCAGGAGCAGGAGGCCACGGAGACCTGCTGGTACGAGGTGAGCCAGTTCAACCCGGACTTCTGGAACCGGCCGGAGGTGCGGCCCCACAACAACTGCTACAACTACGCCCGCAACCACCGCACCGACACCTTCGCCCAGCCCGGCCGGGCACACGGCGCCCAGACCAGCAACATGGCCTGCGCCAGCGTCACCAAGGCCGCCCTCGCCGACGGGCTGGTGCACCGGTACCACTGCCTGCCGGACTCGGAGAAACCGCGCCGGCTGATGGCCCTGGCCATCTGGCCCGGCTGGGACTACCACTGGTACCGGGAGCACAAGGGTGACTTCTGGGGGCACAAGCCCGGAAGCACCGCGGCCCGCAACTACGACAACCGCGGCGCGCTCATCACCAACCCCGAGACCTGCGACCGCGGTGGTTACACCGACTTCTGCGGCTACTTCTACGCGGGCAAGTCCGTGGTCATCAACTGAGAAGCCGGCGCGTAGGGGATCTCGGAGCCACGGAGACCGATGTGATCGTCGAGCTGGACGTGTTCAGCGGCCGCCCCAACCCACGCTGGCGACTGGACGACGAGGCGAGGGCGGCCTTCCACCGGCTGATGGCCGGGCTCGAACCGGCGGCGGCCCCCGCGGCCAAGCAGCCCGGCCTGGGCTACCGAGGCTTCGTGGTGATGGACGGCGACCAGACCTACCGGATCTTCGGTGGTCTGGTCGCCACCGGTGACAGCGTCCTCGCCGACTCCGCGAGGACGCTGGAACGCTGGCTGCTGGCCGGACTGCCAGGACGGTACGAGGCGCTGCGGCCCATGGTCATCCGGACGATGGCGGACGGCTGACCGACCGAGATTCGTGATCGAAGACGTAGTCGAGGGAGCAAGCATGCACGACAGGATCGCCTCGGACCGCCCGAGTCCGTCCGACATCGGGTTCGCACCGCCGCCCCTCACCGCCGGTACGGGCGCGCTGCCCTTGGCGGAGCCCGTCGAGACGGGCGAGAACCTGGGCTCAGGAGAAGGGACGCCGGTTCGGGAACGGCCCACAGCCGAGATTTACGGCCATGACAATCATCCCGAGGCGACTCCTCTCCCTCCGTTCGCGGCCCCCGGCGTCGGCCTCCAGCAGGGCTGCTACCAGCTGACCATCCGCCCCACGTCCGCGCTGGTGTCGTACTGGGGAACTCTGCGGGTGGAGCGGAGAGGCAGCAGCACCACTGCGAGCGGGGACCTCTACCGCTTTCTCAACCTCCCGCTTCCGCCGCAGACCAACGGGCACGCGGGAGCGGCCGAGGCGGGCCACTCACCGGCGGTCCTCGCCAGCCTCGACCCCACGGCACTGGGGCGCCCCGAGATTCCCATCCACCCGAGGAACAAGTACTACTCCTACCTGAAGGTGACCGGGATCCGGCAGAGTCCGCCGCTCCCGCCCGGACCTCACCTGGTGACACTCACCGTCGAGGAGTACCGCTACACCCAGCCCTCGCTGGGCTCGTTCAACGGCACGTTCCCGGCCGGCCCCAGCCGTACGTTCACGATGGTGCTGCACCCCGTGCCCACCCCTCCGGTCCTCGGCGGGCCCACGTTCGAGGGGAGCCTGATGGAGGCGGGGACGCCCCGGGCGACCGTCGCCCTGCGGTGGATCTCTCCCCACTTCCGGCGTGCCACGGTGGAGGTGGACACCCTGACCGGTGCGGTCGCGCCCCAGCCGACGCCCGACGCGTCCGGCGCCGGAACGGAGGACATCCGCACGGTGTTCGCCTCCGCCAACTGGGACGTGACGGTCGAGTACGACCAGACCGAAATTCCCGTGCCCGACGGCGTCACCAGTACGACCTGCTGGAGCCATGCCGACCTGCACCAGCTCATGCAGGCGGTGCGCAAACCGACGACCGACCTCGACAAGGAATGGCGGTTGCACCTCGTCGTCGTACCCGCGCGACTCGGCTGCGGCCGTGGCGTGATGTACGACACGGTCGATGTGCCGAGAGAGGGCGTGGCCAGCTTCTGCGACGACGGCTACCCCTCGACCGAGTCCGCCTTCTTCGGTTCCGCGGCGGACCAGCGGCAGCGTGACGTGTCGCGGGCGTTCCTGCGGAGCGCCTGCCATGAACTGGGGCATGGCTTCAACCAGGTCCACCAGGAGCAGGAGGGGGGCGCCGACAACTCCATCATGACGACGACGCCCAGCGTCGCGAACGTGCTGGGCGGCCCTCCCGGAGTCTTTCCCACGGACATCGTCCTGGCGTTCAACGAACACGTCCGGCACCACCTGATCCACTGGCCGGACGTGGCCGTACGCCCCGGTGGGCTGACCTTCGGCTCAGGGCACAGCACGAGCGTCCCTTCCCCGGACCGGCTCTTCTTCAGCCCCGACGAACTCCACCTGAAGCTGGAGGTGGGCCACGACAAGATCGACCTGGGCGAACCGCTGCGCCTCTCGTGGACGCTGTCCAACCGGACGCGCCTGCCCATCCCCGTGCCCTCCGACCTCGGTATCGAGGCACAGCACGCGTTCATCAGGATCACCGGCCCCCAGGGGCGGCAGAAGACACTGCGCTCGATGGTGATCCGCACGGACCACGTGGCCCTGAAGCCCCTGGAGGCGAACGGCGACCGGGGCGCCGAGGCCAGGGTGTACTGGGACTCGGACGGATTCGCCTTCTCCGCGCCGGGTCGTCACCTCGTCGAGGTCGAACTCCTCTGGGCCCAGGGCACGGTTCCTGTCGGGGCGAGAGCGACCGCTGACGTATGGGTGAACTACCCCCAGTCCCGCACGGACAACGACGTCGCCGCCACCCTTCTCCACCCCGAGGTCGGAATGTACGTGGCCCTGGGCGGCGCCGCGCACCTGCGGGAGGCCGTCAACCGCCTCGACTCCGTCGCGCGCCTGGCCGGGTTCGAGAACCAGCCGGAACCGGGCGCGCTGCGGGGCTACGAGGGCATCACGCCCGACGTCCTGGCGCACCGCTGACGTGATCGAGTAGCTCATGGCATCCGGTGTGCGCCTGCGGGGCAGCGTCCTTCTGGAACGGGCCAAATGGTGTTCGGTGACGGGGATGGTTGCGTCTTCTCCGACCTCACGGGCTCGATTTCCGTGATCGCCCATGAACTGGGGCACGGGGTGACCGCAATGGTGTCGAAAATGGCTGGCTCCGCCAGGCCGGTGACCATTTCACCCATCGCAGGATCATGGTGTGAGCTGCCCCACCTACCCATCATTGCACTTTCCGGGATCGACGCCACATCGCGTTTCGCTGGTGCGGAAGGGCCTTAAAGTTTACGCCTTCACATAACGCACCCAGCGGCCAATTCGCGGCCCCTTCTCATTTCCAGACCGACCGTCAGCTCCGCCTGATGCTGTGTGCGGCCTCTCAGGCGGTGTGAAAAAATTGAAGGTAGTTCTTGAGAAGCCCGGTTGCCTTAACCGAAGGCGGGGGCTTCGAACGGAGGTGAGAAACATGGCGGCCACTGATCCAAAAGCCACCCACGGAATGCTGGTGGTCGGGGAGGAGACGGCGTACCTCTCTCACTTGCCCATGTTCATGCGACCTCACGACTTCCAGGTCCTGCTCGAGGCCGCCTTCACCAACGACGCGGGCGACGCGCAGCAGGTGTACATCGACGACCGGCGGACGACCGGGACAGCCGTATACACGCTGAAACCCGAACGCTTCGTCCTGACCGAGCTCGTCGGCACAGACGGGCAACCCGCACGCACGTCGTTCACCGGCACCCTGTTCCGCGGCCACTTCGAACGCGGCGGAACGAAACTCCTTGACCCGGTGACGGTCGACGTACGACACGTCGTTCACTTCCGGCGGTTCGACCACCACGCCGTCCGCCCATCGGACTTGACCTACCTGGCCTTCGGCAAGGGTGACGAGCGGTTCCTCGCGCACCTCGTCACCATGCCCCCGGACTTCGACCACGTCGTCGCGATGCGGCAGGCCCCCGGTGCCCCGCGTACCGAGCTCACCGACGAAGTGCTGCGGAAAGGGCCGGCTCTCACGATCGTCGCGAGGCCCGACGGCCCGGACGACAGACTGCGAGAGGGCGACCAGGTCACGGCGGGCTTCGTCGGCGAGGGGCCGGCCGGAAGCGACCTGCGGCTCGTCACGGGGCGGGAGTTCTACCTCGAGGAAGGGGAGCTGGCAGCAGGGGAGCACTCACACTGAAACCCGGCGTCACGGCTCGTCGTGCCGGCCTTCACGACCCGAGGCGCACACCGCGACTGCGCAGGGGGGTGGATATATCCTGAAAAGGTGAGGATTGCGCCCCCTGAAACATGTGCAGGAGCGATGTCATGGGCCTCCTTCCGGCTGAGATCAAGGTCAACGTCGAGGGCGATGTGCCCGGTGCGCTGTCGGCTCTCGGGAGTTCGCGGGGTGTGCTGACATCGCGCCGGATCTGGCTCGCCGAAGACCGGGAGGGGGCCGCCGAGGGGCGGGTCCGGTTGTTGGACAACGGCGTGATCGTGCGCTTCAGACTGGGCGGTGCATCAGAGGATCTGACGGTCAAGCTGCGTCCGTGCGATCAAGAGCAGCTGGTCGGCCGGTTCTCCGACGCCTTCGAAGCGGGACCCTTCACCTACCGGATCGAGGAGGACTGGTCGAAGAAGGGCCGCGTGCTGGCAGCATCTCTGGTACGCGACTGCCCTCCTGGGACGCTTGGCGACGCGGTGGAGCAGGGAGCCGATGCCGCCGCGGCGACGGACGCGCTGCAGGAGCAGTTCCTGCATGCCTGTGCGCCCTCCGTCCCGCTCGACGGGTTGGTCGCGCTGGGGCCAATCCTGTCGACGAAGATCGAGGACGTCCCGCTCGACGACCTGAAGGCCGATCTGGAGGTGTGGTCGGTGACCGGTCTGGAGTTCCTGGAGGTCTCGATCCGGGTGAAACCCAAGGACGAGGACGACCGGGAGACGTTCACGGCACGGGCCGAGCGCAAGCAGCGGAAACTCCAGGAGGCGGTACGGGAACGAGGGGTGCCCCTCTCCGAGCACCCCGAGAACAAGACCCGCCGCGTACTCACCGCCTTGGTGGCGGCCGCCGGCCGACTCGTCTGACCGGTAGGCACAGCCGATCAACTGACCAACCGATCAGAGACACGCTCTAGCCGTCGAGCGCGGCGACCAGCAGGGCGACGGCGGCCAGGTCCGGCACGTCGCGCAGGTAGGTGACGGCCTGGTCGGCCGCGAACTCGCGCTGTGCCGCGGTCACTTCGGGGTCGACGGCCGTCTCGGCCTGCACATGGACGTAGTTGAGTGCCGTGGCGAAGAGCGTCGAGAACGACTCCGGGCCGGTGATGACGGCCGGGCCCCCGGCACCGCGGTAGGCCCGCGCGAGCCGCCGGGCGGATTCGATGTTCACGTCGTTGCCGCCCGACCAGACGTAGAGGGCCCGCGCGAACTCCCGTTCCGCCGCGATGGGCCCGGCGTTGTCCCAGTCGAGGAGGACGGGCCCGGCGGGGCCGACCAGGACGTTCTGGGGCTGGAGGTCGAGGTGCGAGGTGACCAGGTCGCCCGGTGCCGATGGCGTGACCCAGTGCGCGAGCGGGGGAGCGGAGGTGGCGACGAAGCCGCTGAGCTCCTCCGACCAGGGCAGGCCGGCGTCCCGCACCTTCTTGAGCACGTCCTCCCACTCGGCGTCGTCAGGACACCGCTCGTACCAGTCGCCCGGGGTGCCGACGGCGCCCTCACCGGCCTGGTGCAGCAACGCCATGGTCCGGCCGAACCAGTCCAGCACGTCCGGGTCGGAGGCGTCCGCCCGGGTGCCGTCGACCCAGTCGTACAGCTTCACCCAGGAGGTGCCGCCCGGGGAGTCGAGGCGGGAGACGTACGCGCCGTGCCGGTCGGGGTGGAGCCGGGGCGAGGCGATGCCGAGGCGTTCCGCGGAGTCCCGTAAGGCGGCCTCGCGGCGTACTTGGGCTTCGTCGCAGCCGAAGAGGAGCTCCTTCACGGCCCAGGAGGAGCCGTTCCCGGACAGTTTCCAGATCTGGCCCAGGGCGCCCCGGGTGACGGGCGTCATCGTCCAGGGGCCGGTACCGAGCGCGTAGATCCCGGCTATCGAGCCGGCGGTGTCACGCATGGGGGGTCCTCTCCTCGCGGGGCCAGGTCAGAAGCAGGGCGTGCAGGGCGTCGATGGCCCGGTCCCAGGACGCCTGTACGTCACGGGGCGCGCCGAAGGCGCCGTTGGACTCCAGGGCGCAGTAGCCGTGGAAGGTGCTGCGCAGCAGGCGCACGGCGTCGGTGAGGTCGGGTTCCTCCAGGCCGTAGGCGCGGAGCATGCCGTAGGTGACCTCGGCCGTGCGGCGCATCGCGGGGGAGTCGGCGAGGAGGTCCTGGTCGACGGGGATCTGGGTCGCCGCGTACCGGCCGGGGTGCTCGAGGGCATAGGCCCGGTAGGCACCGGCGAAGGCGGCGAGGGTGTCCCGGCCGGCTTCCCGCCCCTCGACCGCCGCCGCGATCCGGTCGATCATCTCGCCGCCCGCGAACAGGGCCAGGCGGGTACGGAGGTCCTTGAGGTTCCGGACGTGGGTGTACAGGCTGGCGTCCTTCACGCCGAAGCGCCGCGCCAGGGCGGACAGGGTGACACGCTCGAAGCCGGCCTCGTCGGCGAGGTCGGCTGCGGCCGCGACGAGGCGGTCGGGGGTGAGGCCGGCTCTGGGCATGGGAGTTTTGGGGGATACCTCTCGAGAGGGCCACGACGGTGATGCGGCGTCGGTGTGCAGGTCCCACAGACGCACGGTGATCGTAGCCTGACGCCCATCGGTTGCAGTGCCCATGACCAGGGCGGAAAATGAGAACCGTACGCACAGCGCACCGGGAATCCACATGGACCGAGCCGATCTCGCAGCGGTGTTCTATGGGGAAGGACCCGTACCTGTCCTCTGGGCCACCTACTGCCCCGTCCACTTCGACGTGTGGCTGGCGTTCGCCGAGCCGCCGCGGCCGTCCTCGGAGGGACGGCAGGACCTGATCCTCGCGATCCGTGAGGAGTACGGCGTCGAGCGCGTCCTGGAACGCTTCCAGAGCCGCGGGCTGATGGAGAAGTGCCGGCCGATCGCCGCCGGCAGCTTCGTGGCGGCGCGGTTGACCCTGAAGGAACTCGTCGGCGACCTGCTGCCGCTGACCAGCCTCGCCGGCGCGGTGCGGGTCGCCCACGAACTCGCCCGGACCGGCGGCGCGGACGGCATCGAGGCGGCCCTCGCCGGGCACGTCAGGACCCCGGCCACCAGCGAGATCCACGACAGCATGGAGCGCCGGCAGGAGCGCGGCCGCCATCTCACCTGGTTCCTGCGGCTGCTGCACCGCGTCGTGGAGAACGCGCGGCCGGATCTGGCCCGGAGCGAGACGCGGGACCAGGAGGTGACCGGCGTACTCGTCGACATGCTGGGCGAGGTCGTCGTGGACACCACCCCGGTGCGCGGGCCGCACACACCCGTCGGGCGTGTGGCCGACCGCAGGCAGAAGTACCCGATCGTGTCCGTGACGACGAACCGGCCGGCGACCCGCGCCGTCGTACGGTCCCGACGGACGATCAAGGCCGACGCGGCGGAGCAGGTCTTCTCGGTCGACACCGCCACCATCGGATGGGCGGTGGTCGACAGCGGCATCGACGCGCGGCACCCCGCCTTCCACGACTGGGACACCACCGGCCCGACGCCGCAGCCGCTGGAGACGCGCATCGCCCGCTCCTTCGACTTCACCGGCGTACGGGAAAAGCTCTCCGCCGACGTCCTCGTGGGCGGCCTCGTCAACTGGGCGGCCGCCCTGCCGTCCGTCGAGACCACCCCGGCCCCGGGACAGCCCGCCCGGCCACCGCCCGGCGACCAGCACGGCACCCACATCGCCGGCATCATCGGCGGCTGGTGGCCGGAGCTGGACTTCCGGGGCATCTGCCCGCGCATCCGGCTCTACGACTTCCGGGTCCTCGACGACGAGGGCGGCGGCGACGAGTTCTCCATCGTCACCGCGCTCCAGGCGATCCGTCACATCAACGAGCAGGCCGGGCGGTTCATCGTCGCCGGGGTCAACATCAGCCTGTCGGTCCCGCACGACGTCGCCAGCCACTCCACCGGGTGGACTCCCGTGTGCGTGGAGTGCGACCGCCTGACCCGGTCGGGCGTCGTGGTCGTCACCGCGGCCGGCAACGCGGGGTTCACCGGCGGCACCGCGCACACCGTGGGCGCCGACTACCGGGACATCAGCATCTCCGACCCCGGCAACGCGGACTCCGTCATCACCGTCGGCTCCACCCACCGCAGCAACCCGCACCGCCACGGCGTCAGCTACTTCTCCAGCCGGGGACCCACCGGCGACGGGCGGCTCAAGCCCGACCTGGTGGCGCCCGGGGAGGACATCGACGGCCCCATCCCCGGCGAGGGCATCTCCGCCATGCACGGGACCAGCCAGGCGGCGGCCCATGTCAGCGGCGCCGCCGCCATGCTGCTCGCCCGCCACCGGGAGTTGCTCGGCCGCCCGGAACGCGTGAAGGAGATCCTCTGCGCCACCGCGACCGACCTCGCCCGCGAACGCCACTTCCAGGGCCATGGGCTCGTCGACGTGCTGCGCGCCGTGCAGTCCGTCTGACGGGCCGAACCACCAGCCAGGCAGGTTGACATGTATACCTTCGATTTCCTCGACGCCAAGCACGGCGACTGCTTCCTCGTCCGCTGGGGCACACCCGACGAGCGGGTCATGCTCGTCGACGGCGGCCCCACAGGCGTCTACCGGGCCTCGCTCCGCGGCCGGCTCCAGCAGCTCGGGACGCCGGGCGGCGACGCCCCGCCACACCTCGACGTCGTGTGCCTCTCCCACGTCGACGACGACCACGCCGGCGGGCTCGTACGGCTCTTCCGCGACATGAGGCAGGCCCAGCAGGACGGGGAGGCCCTGCCGTACGCGGTGGACGCCCTGTGGTTCAACTCCGTGGAGGAACTCGTCGACAAGCGCGCCCCCGGGCTGAGCGCCTCCGTCCGGCCCCTCCTCGAACGCGCCGCCACCGACGGGGCGTTCGGCGCCAGCTACCAGCAGGGCCGTGACATCCGCAACGCGGCAGGCGCGCTGCGCCTGGACGGCAACACCCCGTTCGGCGGGCCGCTCACCGAGGGCGCCGAGGCCACCCTCGGCGACCTGGACGTCACGGTCGTCGCGCCCGACGAAGCGGCGCTGGAAGAGCTGGAGGAACGCTGGCGCAAGGCGAAACAGCGCGGCGACCCCGACGTCATCACGGCGGCCTACTCCGACTCGTCGGTGCCGAACCTCTCCAGCATCGTCCTGCTGCTGCGCCAGGACGGCCGCACCGCGCTGCTCACCGGCGACGCCCGCGGCGACCACATCCTGACCGGGCTGCGCGAACTGGGCCTGCTCGACGACTCCGGACCGCTCCACGTCGACCTGCTGAAACTGCCGCACCACGGCAGCGACCGCAACGTGGAAGCCGGCTTCTTCGAGCAGGTGCGGGCCGACCACTACGTCGTCTCCGCCGACGGCGTGCGCCACCACCATCCGAACGAGGACACCCTGCGCTGGCTCGTCGACTCCCGGGCACCGGACGACGAGTACGTCATCCACCTGACCAACCACATCCCGTTCGCCGAGGAGGAACTGACCCGGCTCAGCGAGGGCCGCGCCTTCGACGTGGACGTCCGGGGGCCCGCCGAGCAGGCGCTCATCGTCACGATCGGAGACCGGCCATGACCTCCGCCCGGCATGCCCCCGCCCCGCCCGCGCCCCCGGCCGGGACCCCGACGGCCGCCGCTCCGGGATGGATCGTCGACTCGCCCGCCGTCGGCACCGGCCTCGTGGCCCGCCCCTGCGGTGACACCCTCCGCCCGGCCGAACCGCCCGCCACGGCGCACCCGGTCGCGCTCGCGATGTCCGGCGGCGGATTCCGCGCCACGCTCTCCGCCCTCGGCTTCGTCCGGCTGCTGGCCGACACCGGGCTGCTGTCCCGGCTGCGGTACTCCTCCTCCGTGTCCGGCGGTTCGGTCGCCAACGGCTGCCTGGCCACGGCCTGGCCTGCGCTGCGGCGGGAGGGCTTCACCGCGCGTGCCGTGGACGAACTCGTCATCGCACCGCTCCTGGACCGTGTTTCCTCCCGCTCCCTCAAGCGTGCCCTCTTGCGCGGCCTGTGGCGGACCCTCGGCCCCACCACCCGCACGGACCTCCTGGCCGGGCGCCTGGACGAATGGTTCTTCGAGAAGACCGAACTGGAGGGGCTGGACCCGCAGGTGCGCTGGATCGTCAACGCGGCCAACCAGACCACCGGAGCCCGCTTCACCTTCGAACGCGACGTGTACGGCGACTACACCATCGGCCTGGCTCCCACGGCCGGCACCGGGCTGCGGCTGAGCCGGGCCGTGTCGGCCTCCGCGGCGGTGCCCGGCGCCTTCCCGCCCGTCGTCCTCGACCGACGACCCTTCCCGTGCGCCACCCACCCGCCCGCGCTGCTCGACGGCGGTACGTACGACAACACCGGCCTGGAGGCCATCGACGGGGACCGCTACCGCCACACCTTCCTGTGCGTCCTCAACGCCGGAGGACTGCTGCGCCCCGGTGTGTACGGGCGCGTCCCCGTCGTCCGCGATCTGGCCCGGGCGAACTCACTGCTGTACCGGCAGAGCACCACGCTGCGGACCCGGGTTGTCGTGGACCGTTTCGAGAAGGCGCGGGCCGCGGGCCCGGACGGCGAACTGCCGCACGGTGCCCGCCGGGGCGTCCTCGTCCAGCTCTCCACCGACTTCCCGGCCGACGGCCCGGACGCCCTGCGCCGCTGGCGCACGGCCTTCGCCAAACAACCCGCCTTCGACGGCCGGCACCTTGCCCTCGTCCCGACCGTCTTCGACCGCCTCGACCCGGGCCTGTGCCGGGCGCTGGTCCACCGCGGCTGGTGGCTCGGCGGCGCGGCCCTGGCGACCTACCACCCGGAGTTGCTACCCGCCGATCTGACGGCCCTGAACCCGCCGCGCCGCTGACTCAGCGGATCGGCGCGTACACCACCCCCAGCTTGTCCACCTCGTCTCCCGCGCGGCCCGTGAAGCCCACGATCTGCCGGCCGGCGGGGGCCGTGAAGGTCTTCGCGTCGGACGTGGCGGTACCGGCGGACAGGGTGCGGCCCTTGTCGGTCGTGAACGCCGCCGAGAACAGGCGCGTGCGGCCGTCCTTCTGGCCCTGCGTGAGCCTCACCGAGGTCAGGTGCTCACCGGCCGCCAGCGTCAAGGACGTCGCCGTGCCGCCCGTGCCGCCGTGGGTGAGCGTCGTACCGCCGTCGTGGGTCAGGGACACCGCGTCCAGGCGGGCGCTGCCGCGCAGGGTCAGCGTGCGGGGGGCCGGGGTCGCGGGCAGGTCGTCCGCGTCGTTGAAGGCCGTGCCGTGCGGACCGCCGAAGAAGTCGCTCGCGCGCAGGGAGGAGTCGAGCCTGTAGGAGAAGTCGACCGTGTGCGGGAAGTGGTCGGAGAGGTTGGCGCCGGCCGAGTCGAGGAAGGACGCCCACTCGTTGTGGTAGCGGGTCGCGTCGAGGCTGAGCAGCTTGCTGCCGCGGTAGAGGACCTTGTCCACGACCTCGCAGTCGTTCGTGGGCGCTGTCGTGGGGCAGACGAGCGCGTCGCTGCCCTGGGCCGGGGGCGTCCCGCCCTTCACCCGCTGGACCCATGCGTCGGTGAGGCCGTTCTCGCTCAGCAGGGTGCGGATGTTGTCGCCGGAGCGCGTGTACCGCGTGTTCGTGTCGCCCATGACGATCACCGCGTTGCCGGCCGAGTTCGCCTGGATGAAGTCGGAGAGCTGCTCGATGTTGGCACGGCGGGCGGCGAGCGCGTCGGCGGAGTCGTCCGCGTTCGTGTGCACGTTGTAGAGGTCCACGAAGACGCCCTCGGCGAGCCGGACCCGGGCCAGCGAGAAGCCCTTGGGAGTGAGGCAGTTGGTGCCGGTGCACTTGTTCCACTTCACCCGCTGGAAGTCCTCGAAGGGATGGTCCGAGAGGGTGTTGAGGCCGTCGCCGAAGGGGACACCGCCGCTGGTCGCGGTGCGGTGGGCGTGGTCGTCGCCCGCGTACAGGGCGGCGTGGTAGTTGAAGTCCTCCTGCACATTGACGATGTCGTACGCCCCGAGGCGAGGGGAGATCAGCGGGGTGTTCTTCTCCGGATTGCCGGAGCTCAGCCCCTCGGGAAGGCCCGCGACGTTGTAGGTGAGGACGTTGAAGGAGCCGGAGTCCGCGGCGACGGCGGGTGTCGCGGCGGTGGCGGCCAGGCCTGTGACCGCCAGGGCGGCGGCCATGAGGGTGCCGATCAGTCTCTTCATGGGGGTGTCTCCGGTCGGGGAGGCGGAGGGAAGAAGGTGAACGGTGCTCAGGTTCGGGCCGAACACCCCTGATACGCAAGGGAAGTAGGGAAAACAGTGGGAGACGCCCCGGCGTCAGGACGGGCGCAGCAGCTCCAGGTCCGTACCCCAGGAGTCGAGCACTCCGCCGTGCCCGGCCTTCCGCGCCGCCCCCTCGATGCCGGTGAAGAGCGCACGCTGCGTGTCCGGGTCGCCGTCGGCGAGCAGCCGTTCCACGACGGGCAGCAGCCGGTCCGCCTCCCACCGCCGGTCGCCCAGCGGGCTCCGCTCCAGCTCCCACCGCAGGTACTTGTTGTAGGGCCGGACACGGCGGTGCAGCGCGAAGAGCACCTCCAGGGCGTAGGGCACGGACTCGGCGGCGTCCAGGTGGCCCATGGCCGGGTGGCCGTCGCGGTAACTCTTCAAGGAGCGGTAGGCCTGGTTGGCGTAGGCATCGAGCCACCCGTCGACCGCGGCCCGGGCCTCCTCGGCGCCCAGCCTCCGCTTCGCGTCGAGGATCCGGGCGACCTCCCCGTCGAGCCGGTCGAGCAGTACCTCCGCGTGGACGTAGGAGTAACGCGCGAAGTGGTCGGGCCGGCCGGGCATGCCGCGGGTCCGGAACTCCGCCAGCGGGATGACGACGAGGTCGAGGTGGGCGGAACGGAACCAGTCCAGCTCGGCGAGTGCGCAGGCCTGCCGGTCCCGGAGGATCACGTGCAGGTCGTAGTCCGAGTGGACGGTCGGCATGCCCTCGTGGACCCGGGAGCCGCTGAGGACCAGCCCGGCGACTCCGGGGTCTTCGGCCGCCCGGGCGGTGAAGGCGGCGAGTGTGTCGTCAGGGGTGTTGCCCAGGACGATGTGCATGGTGATCTCTCCCTGTGGGACGGGCACGGCAAACGGAGTGCGTTGCGCGTCTGCGGTGTCCGGGGGCACCGCGGGAGAGTTCAGCTCACGGTGCGGACGGTACCGCGCCCGCACCGCCCGCCGGTAACGGTTTTCGCCCTGCGCCTGCGGATCGAGTACTACGGTGGTCTCTTGCGGAGTGCGGCACGGCTCCTCGTGTGGGGTGGGGATGCGGGTGCGACACCCCTCAGCCGCCGCGGCCGGCCGTAAGGTTGCCGTGCGGCGGCGACGGGGGGAGGGCGCATGACGCACGAGGCGGCTCGGCGCGAGGACGAGCCCGGCAGCGGCACGCCCCCGGACGCCGGTGACGACGGCTTACGCGCTGCCCGCCCGCTGTGGCGGCAGCGTGACTTCGGGATCTTCTGGACCGCGCAGACCCTCTCCGTCCTCGGCGACTCCTTCGCCCTGATCGCCCTGCCTCTGCTGGTCCTGGAGGCCACGGGTTCGGTCGCGCGGATGGGGCTGCTGACCGCGGCGGGCGGGGCGGCGTCGGTCCTCGCGGCAGTGTTCGCCGGGGTGGTGGTGGACCGGGTGGACCGGCGCCGGCTGCTCATCGGCTGCGACCTCGTGCGCATGGGACTGTACGGGCTGATCCCGCTGGTGTGGCTGTTCGGCCCGCAGATCTGGCTGCTGTACATGGTGCTGCCGCTGTGCGAGGCCGTCGGCATGCTGTTCGCGGTCGGCTATGTCACCGTCGTGCGCGGCCTGGTCGGCACCGATCAACTCACCGAGGCCAATGGCCGGTTGAACGCCACGGCCGCCGCGGCGGGCGTCCTCGGGCCGCTGTGCGCCGGGCTGGTCGCCGCCTGGTCCGGGCCGGCCGCGGCCGTCGGCGTGGACGCGGCCAGTTTCGGGGTGTCGGCGGCGCTGTTGTTCTTCGTACGGTTCCGCAAGCGCGCCCCGGACGAACAGCCGGGCAAGCGCACCCGCCTGTGGAAGGACCTGCGCACCGGCATCGCCTTCCTCTACGGCCACCCGGTGCTGCGCTCGCTCACCGTCCTGCTGTTCGTCTTCAGCTTCCTCACCCTCGGTATCCACGACCTGGTCATCTACCACCTCAAGCACGACCTCGGCCAGGACGACGGCACGGTCGGCACCGTCATGGCGGCCGGCGCGCTCGGCACCATCGCCGGCGCCCTGCTCGTGGCCAGGATCCGCCGTCGCCTCGGCTTCGGGCTGACCTGGACCGGCTCGGTCGCGGGCTGCGGGCTCGCCTTCGCCGGTCTCGGCTGGGCCCGTGACGTGCCCGTGGTCGCGGCACTGAGCGCCGCCTTCCTCGCCTGCGCCGCCATGGGAGGCACCTGCTCGCTGTCGTACCGCCAGGAGGTGACCCCGGAACACCTCCTGGGCCGCGTCACCTCCGCGTTCTGGACCCTGCACTACGCGGCGGCTCCGGTCGGCGCCGCCGTGCTGACCTGGGCGGCGGAGGAACAGGGCACGGCGCCGGTCGCGCTGGCCGCCGGAGCGATCTGCGTCCTGCTCGCCGTGACCGCCCTGTTCACCCCGGTCCGCGGGGCGGGCCGGACCGTCAGCCGTTGATGCCGCTGTAGTGCCGCAGACTCCACCGCCACAGCACCCGGGCCCCCAGATACGCCAGCAGCCCGAGCAGCGGTGAGGCCGCCGCAAGCCAGTACGGCACCCCTGTCGTACGGCCGTGCCCGGTCAGCACCGCCGCCGGGAAGTAGGCGACGAACGCGAGCGGGAGGCCGTAGGTCAGGAAGCCGCCCACCGCCTTGGGCAGCACGTTCAGCGGATAGCTGCCGAACGTGCCGAGGAGTTCCTCCAGCCAGCGGCCCCACATGTCAGCGGCCGGGAAGCGCAGGGAGGCGCTGGCCACGACCGTGAACAGGGCAGCCTCCAGGAGCATGCCGCCCAGCACGGCCGCGATCAGATACGTGATCCGGCCCGCAGTCCAGTCCAGGTCGCTGCGGGACAGCGCGCCCACCATCAGGCCCGCCGCGACCGTGAGGTCCCCGATGGCGTTGGTGGGGAAGAAAGCCAGCTGGATCTGCCGGTGCACCGGCATCGGGCGCATCAGGTAGATGTCGATCCGGCCTTCCTGCACCTGCCGGCCGGCCCAGTGCATCCGCCCCAGGAACAACACGAACAGACCGTGCGCCAGCATGCGCGTCGCCGGGATCAGCAGCACGTCCGAGCTGTCCCAGCCGCCCATCCCGGCGAACCGGGACAACAGCACCGTGGCGAACACGATCACCGACACCTGCCAGATCGCCCCGATCGCGATCATCAGCAGGAACTCGGTCCGGTACTCCATCTGCGCGCGGAAGTTGAGCGCCGTCACGCGCCACACGATCCGCAGAGCCTTCAGCGACATCTCAGCCTCCCTGCGAGATCACGCGCCGGGCGGCCCGCCGCCACAGCAGCCGGGTGAACAACGCCAGCACCACGACCCACCCGGCCTGCACGCAGAGCTGGAAGGCCGCGTCGGACAGCGGGATCCGGCCCACGTACAGCGACAGCGGCACGCTCAGCGTGGCCTGGAAGGGCAGGAAGGCGCTCATCGTCACGAACCAGTCCGGGAAGAACCACAGCGGCGCGTACACGCCGGACAGCAGGTTCTGCGCGAACAGCAGGATGAGCATCGCGGCGGTGTTGCGGACCGTCCAGAAGCACAACTGGTCGAGCACGAGCATCACGTAGTACAGGACCCACTGGCCCAGCAGCATGCTGAGCACGAACACCCCGGCCACCGCGGCCGAGCGCGGCGGGTCGACGAGCCCGGCGGCCAGGCAGATCACATACCCGGTCAGCGCCCACGCCAGCCCGTACAACTGCTCGCCCGCGGCCCGCAGGGCGTAGTAGCGCTGCGGCGGCAGGGGGCGCAGGTACCAGTAGACGATGGTGCCGAAGTGCATGTGCTGGAGGACCGTGTCCCGTCCCGCGTACTGGTCCAGCTCCCGCAGCCGGGAGGCCAGTACGGCCAGTACGGCGTAGGTGACCGCCTGGTCACGGGTCAGGCCGGCGGTCGTGCCGGACTGCGCGTACAGGCCGCGCCACAGCGACCAGACCAGGACCACCTGCACGGCCAGCCGCAGCGCGACGGCCGTCATCCGGGGCGGGGCGTTCAGCTCGCCCAGCGGGGTGACGCGGGCGGCGCGCCAGGCGTGCAGCACGGCCATGTCAGACCTCCCCGGCGTGCACGTACGCGGCCCGCATCACGTCTTCCAGGTCCGCCTCGTCCAGGGCGATGTCGGTCACCTCGTACCGCTCGATCACCGCCTTGAGTGCCTGGTGGACGGTGGGCGCGTCCGCGCCGTCGGGGCCGAAGACGACCTGTGCGCCGTTGTGCCGGAGCAGCGTGATGCCGGGCGGCGGCAGGACCTCGGCGCGCGGGTCGGCGAGCGTGGCGCGCACCTGCCAGGTGGAGCCGAACTTCCGGCGGATCTCGTCGAGGGTGCCGTCCAGGACCAGCCGTCCGTGGTTGACCAGCACCACCCGCTCGGCGAGCCGCTCGACCTCCGTCATGTCGTGCGTGGTCAGCAGGACCGTACGGCCGCGCTGCTCCACCTGGTGGCGCAGGAACTCCCGGACCTGTTCCTTGACCACCACGTCCATGCCGATGGTCGGTTCGTCGAGGAAGACCACCGGCGGATCGTGCAGCAGGGCGGCGGCCAGGTCGCTGCGCACCCGCTGGCCGAGGGAGAGATGGCGGACCCGGGTGTCCCAGAACGACGACAGGTCCAGGATCTCGTCGAACTCCTCCAGCCGGGCGGCGTGCTCGGCCTTCGGCACCTCGTAGATGTCCCGCAGGATCGCGAACGACTCGCGCACCGGCAGGTCCCACCAGAGCTGGGTGCGCTGCCCGAACACCGCGCCGACGTTCCGGGCGTTGCGCTCCCGCTCCCGGTACGGCACGACGCCCGCGACCCGGGCCTCGCCGGAGGTGGGTGTGAGGATGCCGGTCAGCATCTTGATGGTGGTGGACTTGCCGGCGCCGTTCGGGCCGAGCAGGGCGAGGAGTTCGCCCGGGGCCACGTCGAAGGTGATGTCGGAGACGGCGTGCTTGGCCACCCGCTCGGGGTTGACGAGTGAGCGGACGGCGCCCAGGAATCCGGGGCGGCGGACGGTGGTGTGAAAGGTCCGGGACAGTCCGCGGACCTCGATGGCGACACTCAATCGACCCACCCACTTCCATGTGGTGAACACAGGTGCGGCCGGTCGGCTTCGAGGGCCGACCGGCCGCGGATGACGTCCCGACACTGTCGGAATGTCGATCAATTGGTCAATCGATTAAACGATTTCTTACCTGGTGTTCTTCTCGCCCGGCGGTCGGGTCACCCGGTGGTCGAGAACACGAACGAGAACTCCGCAGGCTCCGCCTTCAGGAAGTACCGCGGCAGCGGGCCCGGGCCGCACGACTGCGAGCCGATGCCGTGCTGCCCGTGGTCGAGGTTGACCCACACCGTGTCGCCGGCCGTGAGGTCGGTGCGGTGCCGGGCCGCCTCGAGCTGCTCGGTCGTCCAGCGCCGCGCGGTGAACCAGAACTCCGGGTCGCCCTCGATCCGCAGCCCGCCGAGCTCCACCCAGCGGACATCGGCCCGGGCGCCGTTCTCCTGCGGACGGACGTACGGGGTCTGCAGCCCGTCCACCGTCGACTGCCAGCGGCCCACCATCGACGCCGTCCTGGTGTCCGGGTACGCCTCGCCCGGACCGCCGCCGAACCACTCCACCCGGTCGGCCTCCGGCAGCCCGAAGCGGACACCGAGCCGGGGCAGCGGCACCGTCCAGTCGCCCTGGGGGGTCACGGACACGGTCAGCCGCAGCCGCTCGCCGTCGGACGTCCAGCGGTACACCGTGTCCAGGCCGACCTCGCGGGCGGCGGGCGCCACCCGGGTCCGGACCGTCAGCGCGTCGTCGCCGGCCTCGACCGAGACCAGCCGGTGCCGCATCCGGTGCAGGCCGAGCGTGCGCCACAGCATCCCGTAGCGGGTGTCGGTCTGCCACTCCGCGCCGTCGTCGTTGTCGGTCGGCGCCCGCCACACGTCCAGCTTCGGTGCCGCGCCGACCCTGACCCCGCCGATCGAGCGCAGGGCGCCGGTGCGGGGGTCGAACTCGGCGGGGCCGAGGGTGATCCGGTCCGGGCCGGCCACGGGCCGGTCGCTCGCGGGGAAGGACGGCAGCGGCCGTGCCCCCACGGCGAACTGCCCCCAGGCCACGACATGGTCCTTCGGACCCCAGACCGTGTCGTCGGCGAGCAGGGCCCGCACCGTCCACTGGCGTTCGCCGCCCCGGCCGTCCGCGGGCGGCTCCGGCAGCTTCACCTCGGCGCTCTCGCCCGGCACGAGCACCGGCACCGCGAGCGGGCCCGACTCGACGGTCTCGCCGTCCACCTGGCAGGACCACTCGAAGGCCAGCGCGGACAGGTCGGCGAAGTCCTGCTTGTTGGTGATCCGCACGGTGCCGCTCGTGCCGTCGCCCTCGATGTGGACCGGCTCGATGACCTTCTTGTACTCGATCAGACCCGGTGACGGCGTCCGGTCCGGGAAGACCAGCCCGTCGCAGACGAAGTTGCCGTCGTGCAGCTCCTCGCCGAAGTCACCGCCGTAGGCGTAACCCAGCTCGGCGTGCCGCACGCCGTGGTCGATCCACTCCCAGATGAAGCCGCCCTGGAGCCGCTCGTGCTTCTCGAACAGCTCCTGGTAGTCGGCGAGTCCGCCCGGGCCGTTGCCCATCGCGTGCCCGTACTCGCACTGGATGAAGGGGAGTTCCCGGCGCTTGCCGGTACCGCCGTCGAGCCGCTGCCCGATCTTGTCGACCTCGTCGTGGAAGGCGTACATCCGCGAGTACACGTCCGTGTCGCGGCAGTTCCAGTCGCCCTCGTAGTGCACCAGCCGCTCGGGGTCGCGGTCGTGGATCCACTCGGCCATCGCGGTGAGCCCGCGGCCGGTGCCGGCCTCGTTGCCCAGCGACCAGAACACGATCGAGGGGTGGTTCTTGTCCCGCTCGACCATCCGCTCCGCGCGGTCCAGCAGGGCGGGGGTCCAGCGGTCGTCGTCGACCGGGTTGTCCCGCCAGTCCTGCTCGGTGAAGCCGTGGGTCTCCAGGTCGCACTCGTCGATGACCCACAGGCCGTACTCGTCGCACAGGTCCAGGAAGGCCGGGTGCGGCGGGTAGTGCGAGGTGCGCACGGCGTTGAGGTTGTGCCGCTTCATCAGCAGCACGTCCTCGCGCATGGTCTCCAGGTCGAGCGCACGGCCCTTCTCCGGGTGCCACTCGTGCCGGTTGACGCCCTTGAAGAGGACGGCCTTGCCGTTGACCTTGATGAGCCCGTCCTCGAGGGCGACGGTGCGGAAGCCGATCCGCAGCGGCACCCGCTCGCCCTCGGTGGCCAGCACACCGTCGTAGAGCTTCGGCGTCTCGGCGGTCCACGGCTCGACGGCCACCGTCACCGGCTCGCCGGTCGCGACATCGATGTCCAGGCCCGGGACGGTCACCCGCCCCTCGACGTCGGAGTCGACGCGCAGGGTGCCCTCGCCGGTGGTGTGGTCGTAGGACGCGTGCACGAAGTAGTCGCCCACACTGCCCGCCGGGCGGTGCAGCAGCGTCACGTCACGGAAGATGCCCGGCAGCCACCACTGGTCCTGGTCCTCCAGGTACGAGCCGGCCGACCACTGGTGCACCCGCACCGCCAGGACGTTCCCGCCCGGCTTCAGCAGATGCCCCACCGCGAACTCGTGCGCCAGCCGGGAGCCCTTGAACTCGCCGAGCTCCGTGCCGTTCAGCCAGAGGCGGGCGCAGGACTCCACGCCGTCGAACCGCAGCACCGCCCCGCCGTCCGACGGCCAGTCCGACGGCAGGTCGAAGACGCGCAGATGGTCACCGGTCGGGTTCTCCGTGGGGACGTGCGGCGGGTCCACCGGGAAGGGGTAGAGGTGGTTGGTGTAGATCGGGGACCCGAACGCCCCGTCGCCCTGGAGCACCCAGTGCCCGGGGACCGTGACCTCGGCCCAGCCCTGGGCGTCGTAGCCCTCCTCGGCGAACGAGTCGTCCTCGGCGTCGACGGTGTCCGACAGCCGGAAGCGCCAGCTGCCGTTCAGCGACAGGGACGCGGCGTCCGAGGACGCGTACCAGGCGCGGGCCGGAAGGGCCCCGCTGCCCGGGGAGACGTCCTCGACGTAGTCGGCGGTGGTGCGGAAAGACATCGGTCTCCTAGCTCAGCCCTTGATGCCGGTCTGGGCGATCCCCTGCACCAGCCAGCGCTGGAGGAAGAGGAAGACGAACACCAGGGGCAGGATGGAAATGGCCGTGGCCATGAAGATCAGGTGATAGTTGACGGTCTGGTTCGTCATGTACGACGACAGCGCCACCTGGACCGTCCAGGCGCTCGGGTCCTGGCCGATGACCAGGGGCCACAGGAAGGCGTTCCAGCCGTTGATGAAGGTGATCGTGGCGATGGCCGCGAAGAAGTTCAGCGAGTTCGGCACGACGACGCGCCAGTACGCGCCCCAGTAGCCGAGCCCGTCCACGCGCGCCGCCTCCTCCAGCTCCTTGGGGAACCCCAGGAAGTACTGCCGGAACAGGAAGCAGGTGAAACCACTGAAGAGCCCCGGGATGATGAGACCCCGGTAACTGTCCACCCAGCCGAGGGACGAGACCAGAACGAAGCTCGGCACGAAGGTGACCGCCGTGGGAACCATCAGCGTGGCCAGGACGGCGTAGAACACCTTGTTGGCGTGCTTGTACGGGATCCGGGCGAGGCCGTACCCGGCCAGCGAGCAGATCAGCAGGATGCCGGCGGTGTGCAGGACGGCCACGACCACCGAGTTCCACAGGGACTGGGCGAAGTCGACCGTGACGTCGTTGAACGGCTCGGTGATGTTGCCCCACTGGATGGTGGTGGGGAACCACTTCCACTCCTCGCCCGTGATCTCCTGGTCCGTCATCAGCGCGTTGCGGACGATCAGATAGAAGGGGACCAGGAAGAGCAGGGCCGCGACGCCGGTCGCGATGTACAGGCCGGTGTTGCCGAGGATCCCGCCGCCACGCTTGGCCTTGGCGGCCGGCTTCGCGCCCTTGCGGATGTCGGGTGCTGTGGTGGTCACTTGGACTCCTCACCCCTTCCGAAGCCCATGATCTTGCCTTGGAGCAGTGTGACGACGCAGATGAGCAGGGTCAGGACGACCGCGCCCGCGCTGCCCGCGCCGTAGTTCTGGTTGTTGCCGAGGGCCATCTTGTACAGCTCGACCAGGGGCGGCTGGCCCCAGGTGGCCTTGGACAGCAGGTTGAAGAACTCGTCGAAGGCCTGGTAGGCGGCGACGAGCAACAGCAGGATCACCGCGGTGGACGTGGCCCGCAGCTGGGGCAGCGTGATGTGCCGGAAGGTCTGCCAGCCCGGCTTGGCACCGTCGATGGAGGCGGCCTCGTACAGCTCCCGCGGGATGTTCTGCAGCGCCGCGAGGAACAGGATCATGTAGAAGCCCGACTGCAGCCAGAGGCGGACGGTCACGATGACCAGCCAGTACCAGGGCGGGTCGGGGTTGGCCAGCCAGGCGACGTTGTCGATGCCGAACCAGCCGATGACGGTGTTGGCGAGGCCGAAGCGGACGCCGTTGAAGATGGACATCTTCCAGATCAGCGCGGCGGCGACATAGCTGACCGCGGTCGGCAGGAAGAACACCGAACGGAAGAATGCCCGCATGAACCGCAGCCGGTTCACCAGCAGGGCGAGTCCCAGCGACATGGCCCAGGTCGCGGGCACGATGAACGCGGCGAACACGGTGAACGTGACGAGCGAGTTCCGGAAGTTCGTGTCCGTCAGGATCTGCCGGTAGTTGTCGAAGCCGATGAACTCGCTCGGCGTGACGGTGAAGCGTGCCTCGAAGAAGCTGAGCCAGATGCTCCAGCCGATGGGCACGAAGACGAAGATCACCAGGCCGATCAGGAACGGGCCGGTGAAGAGCCAGAAGTTGAAGGTGCTGCTCGCCCTCAGGCCCCGCCTCGGCCGGGTCTTGGTGACCTTGGCCGGGGCGGGCTGGGCGACCCCGCGTGTGGTGGTGGTCGACATGTCGTGGTCCGTCCGCCGGGCCTAACCGAACAGCTTCTTGAGCTCGGCGTCGACCTTCTTCTCGGCGGCCGCGAGCTGGGCCTTCGGGTCGCCGCCCTTGCGGACGGAGTTCGCCATGACGTCGTTGATGGCGGCGATCATGGCCTGGGTCCAGCCGATGTTGTCGAAGTGGCCGAACTCGTTGAAGAGCTTCACGCCCTCGGCGGGCAGGCCGGACTTCAGCTTGGTCGCGGACTGGGCGAGCGAGGTGCGCGGCGGGATGTGGAAGCCGTAGGAGGTGGCGAAGTCCTCCTGGTACTTCTTCTGGTCGATCCACAGCCACTTGACGTAGTCCTTGGCCGCCTCGACGTTCTTGCCCTTGGCGTTGACGAACATCGACCAGCCGCCGTTGTAGACCGACTCCTTGCCGGCGGAACCGATCTTCGGGAAGGGGAAGATGCCGATGTCGTCGCCGAGCGCCTGCTGCATGGCCGGCATGGCCCACATGCCGCACCACTGGATCGCGGTCAGGCCCTGGTTGAAGGCGGAGGGATCCCAGGAGTCGGCGGGGGCGTCGAGAAGCAGGTTGCCGCTGGTGAACAGGCCACGGAGCTGCTTGAGGCCGTCGGCCACGGCGTCGGTGTTGAAGGCGGGCTTGTTGTCCGCGGTGAGGGTGTCGGCGCCGGCCGACCAGATCACGTTGTGCTGGATCGAGGTCAGGTCGTTGCCGAGGAAGATGCCCTTGACCTTGTTGGTGGTCAGCTTGTCGGCTGCCTCGATCAGCTCTTCCAGCGTGGTCGGGACCTCGATCTTCGCCTTCTCGAACAGCGAGGGCCGGTAGAAGAGGAACTGCGGGTCGTCGATCATCCGGATGCCGTATATCTTGCCGTCGACCGTGTGCGACTTGATGTCGGCCGGGTTGAAGTCGTCCTTGACCGGGTCGATGATGTCGGTCAGGTCGGCCACCTGACCGCTCTTGACGAGCTGGATCTGCGGGTGGAACTCGAAGACGTCCGGCGCGTTCTTGGTGAGCAGCGCGGCGAAGAGCTTCTGCTCGTAGTTGTTGCCGGTGATCCACTGCGTGGTCACGTTGGCGTCCTTGTAGGCCTTGGCGTACTTCCTGACGGCCTGCTCGACGCCGGCCTCGCCGTACGCGTGGAAGTACTGGGTGAGGCCGTCGCCCGACCCGGAGCCACCACCCCGGCCGGTGTTGCTGCCGCACGCGGCGAGTCCGCCGGCGGCGGCCAGGCCCATCGCGGCCCGCAGTACGTTGCGGCGGTCCCAGTTCATGTTGCTCGATGCCGACATGCTGACGTCCTTGTCTCGAGTGCGGCTGCGGCTCTTCGGCTCACTGCCTGATGGCTCACGGCCCGGGGGCTCGCGCCAGATGGCTCAAAGAGAGGTGCGGTGCGGGACGCTAGAGCTTCGGCTAAGGCTTCGGCAAGGGGTTGGACGAAGTCTGTTCGAAGCGTTGTGTCCGGTTCGCGATTTCGAACATGCGGGGGTAGCGGAGGAGTTGCTTCCGCCGCTACGAGGGTGGTGCGGCGGCGGTTCGGCTCCTCACGGGGGCGGTGCGTTTGCCGTTCTTCTGCCCGACGGCCTGCAGCGCGCCCTCCAGCGCGAACGTCGCCGCGCCCAGGCACACCGGGTCAGTGGGGATCGGGGAGAGGACGATCTCGGTGGCGGCCAGCGGCCGCGGCAGCGCGTGCCGGGACACGGCCTCGCGCACCTCGTGCAGCAGCGGTTCGCCCAGGGTGCGGGCGACCCAGCTGCTCAGCACGACGATCTCGGGGTTGAACAGGTTCACCAGGTCCGCGACGCCGGCGCCCAGATAGCGGGCGGTCTCATGGACGGCCCGGCGTGCCACCGGGTCGTCCGCCGCGATCCCGCGGGCCAGCGCGTCGATGGTCGCCGTCTGGTCGTCCGGGTGCAGCAGCGGGCTGTCGGGGCCGAGCTCCCGCAGGTTCAGCATGATGCCGCGCGCACCGACGTACGTCTCCACACAGCCGTGGTTGCCGCAGCGGCACAGCCGCCCGTCCAGCACCATCGTGGTGTGGCCCCACTCGCCGGCGCTGTTGCTCACCCCGCGGTGCAGCCCGCCGCCCAGGACGAGCCCGGCGCCCACCCCGGTGCCGAGGTTGACCACCACCGCGTTCCCGGCCCCGCGCGCGGCCCCGAACCACAGCTCGGCGACCGCGCTGGCGCGCAGCGGGTTGTCCAGGTAGAGCGGGTAGGCGATGTGCTCCGTGAGCAGGTCGAGCAGCGGTACGTCGTGCCAGTCCCAGTTGGGCGCGTACTCCGAGATGCCGGTGGCGCGGTCCACCTGCCCCGGCACGCTCACACCGACCCCGAGCACCCGGGCGCCCTCGATGCCGGCCTGGGTGACCACCGAGCCGACGGCGGTGGCCACATGGCCGACCACCTGCTCGGGCAGGCTCTCGCTCGCCCGGACGTCCTCCTCGGCGCGGGCCAGGACGTTCAGCCCCAGGTCGAACAGCTCGACATGGACATAGGTCTCGGCGATGTCGACGCCGATCAGCGCGCCGCCCGAGGCGTTGACCGCCACCAGGCCCCGGGGCCTGCCGCCGGCCGAGTCCTCGAAGCCGACTTCCGTGATCATGCGGAGGTCGAGCAGCTCGCCCACGAGCGTGGCCACCGTGGCGAGGCTGAGGCCGGTCGCGGCCGCCAGCTCCTGCCGGGAGGTGGGTGACTCCGCGATGATCTGGCGCAGCACCTCGTAGCGGTTCGCGGTGCGGATGTCGCGTGATGTGCGCTTCACCGGGGTGCCCCATCCCTTCCCAGACCTGCCCTGGCCGGGGTCGACGTCGGCACCGGCGCGGCGCAAGGCTATGGGCTGGCGGGACTTTCGACAAGGGGTTTGGAAAGGGGCTTTATAAAGTGCGCCCCTGAGGGAACCGGCGGTGGCCGGCCATGGCCTGTTCATGATGCCTCAGGAGGCGGGCGCGGCGGGTCGCGGGTCAGTCCCGGTGCTGGGCGGTTCCGTTCGCGGGACCGGCTGCCGCGGTGCTCCGGGGGCTCGCGTTCGCGACCGCGGCCGCCAGTTGCCGCCGCACCTGCTCCGGCAGGGTGGTTCCGTGGGCGGTGCTCACCAGCTCCTCGGCCAGCCGGTGCAGCTTGGTGTTGGTGTTCTGGGAGGTCCGCACCAGCACGCTCCAGGCCGCGTCGGGGCTCAGCCCGAAGGAGGCCATCAGGATGCCGCGGGCCAGGTCGATGGTCGGCCGGGTCTGCATCGCCCGTCGCAGCTGGGCCACTTCGGTCCGCAGGTCCTCATCGGCGTCGGTCTGAGGGGAGGGGGCATGGGCGGGCGGGGGAACGGCGTCCGTCAACAGCTCCCGGGTGCCGGTCAGGTCGAGGACCCGCTCGACCGCGCGGCCACTGGAGCGCACGGTGACCGTCTTGGCCAGGGCGAGGGCGCGCATGCGCAGATCCAGCAGCATGTTGAGGCCCGAGCAGTCGCAGAAGCCGACCGCGTCCAGGCGCAGATCGATGCCGCTGCCCGACAGCGTCAGGATGTCGTACAGGTCCGGCAGGAGCCGTCGGCTTCCCAGGTCCAGTTCCCCCCACAGGGTCACGGTCATGCGGTCGCCGTCCGGAGCGACGTCCATGGTCGCCATGCACGGCGGGATCGCCGCCGGTGCGTTGTCGCCCGCCGGGGACGCGGCGCCCTCCGGCGTGTGAGGCCGCGCAGAGTACGCAGGCTCCGGCATGGCCTTCTTCTCCCTTGTCCGTTCGCCCTGCCTCCGTGTTTCCAGCGTTGCGTCTCTACCCCACACACGTCAACCGATACATGAAACGAAGTACGTGTTTTTGATTGCGTGAACCCCTGGTCGCTAGAGTTGGGGTATGGATGGAGTGCCCGAGCCACACACCGGATGGACGTTCATCACCAACCACGCACGGGTGCTTGCGGCCATCGCCGACAATCACAGCGCCCGTATCCGGGACATCGCCGCCCACTGCCGGCTCACCGAACGCGCTGTGCAGAAGATCATCGCCGACCTGGAGCAGGACGGATACCTCTCCCACACCAAAGAGGGCCGTACCAACACGTACCGGATCGACCCCGGCAAGGTGCTGCGCCACCCCGCCGAGGCCGGTCTGACCGTGGCGTCCCTGCTCTCCCTGCTCGTCCAGGCCGAGGCCGACCGCGCCACCGCCCCGGGCGGCAGGCCGCGCGCCGCGACCTGACTCGCCGGCCGCCTGCCTAGGCCTGTGCGAGCACGTCCCGCACAAAGGCGTTGGCGAACTTCCCCTCCGGGTCCAGCTCCCGCGTCAGCGCGCGGAAGTCGTCCAGCCGCGGATACAGCCCGCCCAGGACGGACGCGGGAACGGTGAACACCTTCCCCCAGTGCGGCCGTGCCCCGAAGGGCTCCAGCGCCTCCTCGACCCGCCGCACCACCGGCAGCACCGCACGGGTGTCCTCGACCCAGGTGAAGTGCGCCGCGACGGTGTCCCGGCCGTGGGACGGGCTCAGCCACTGGTCGTCACCGGCGACCGTGCGCACCTCGCAGGTCTGCAGCACCGGGGAGAGCGTCTCCCGGATCGCGTCGAGCGCGCGCAGCATCTCCACGGCGTGCCCGCGCGGCAGCAGATACTCCGACTGCAGCTCCGCCCCGCTGCTCGGGACGAACTCCGCCCGGAAGTGCGGCAGCCGCTCGTGCCACGGCCCCGGCACACCGAACTGCTCGGTGCAGTTCACCGCGGGCATGCCCGGCACCGGGTGCATCTTCTCGGTGGCGGGAGCCGCCCAGGGGAAGGCCGGCAGCGCCTGGTCGGTACGCCGTTTCAGCCACACCTGCCGGAAGCCGGGCGCCCGCCAGTCGGTGAACAGGCTGACGCTGTACCCCGTCGCCATCACCGTCTCGAACGTCCCCGAGTCCAGCCCCTCCAGCGGCAGTTCGGTGAACACGTGCTGCTCGACCTCGAAAGCCGGCTCCAGATCGAGGGTGAGCGCGGTGACGACACCGAGCGCGCCGAGCGAGGTGACGGCCCCGCCGAACCGCTCCTCGTCCCGTCCTGTCGTCACCGTCGAGCCGTCCGCCGTTATCAGTTCCACCTCGCGCACGACCGTCGAGAGCGGGCCGTTGAGGACCCCCGAGCCGTGGGTGCCGGTGGCGACCGACCCGGCCACCGAGATGTGCGGCAGGGACGCCATGTTGTGCAGCGCCAGACCCTGCCCGTGCAGCCGGCGGGCCAGCTCCGCGTAGCGCACCCCGCCGCCGACGCGGACCGTGCGGGCCGCCGTGTCGACGTCCACCTCGGGCGGCAGACCGGCCAGCGACAGCAGGACGCCCCCGGCGCCCGGCTCGGCGATCCCGTTGAACGAGTGGCCGCTGCCCAGTACCCGCACCCGGTCGCTGTCCGCGACCAGCGCGCGCAGCGCGGTGAGCGAGCCCGGCCGGTGCAGCTCCTTGGCCGCGTAGGTGATGTTGCCCGCCCAGTTGGTCACGGTCCCGGTCATCCACGTCGTCCTTCCCCGAGGCTGTGGGGACGGCAAGCCCCCGCCGGAACCTACCCCGGCCCGGTGTCCGTTGCCGCCGCCACCCGGCTCGGCCTACCGTGAAGAGGTTGTAGAGAGCGGTTTCTATCCATTCCGTCTCTCCGTGTGCCGCCGAGCCGGAAGGTCACCTCCTTGAGTCAGCGCCCCCAGGCACTGTTCGCCATGGCCGAAGACAACGTGCCGCTGGTCTTCCCTCCCGAGGTGCTGGCGAGGCTGCGGGAGTCCGTGGACATCGATCCCGCCCTGGTGGTGCAGGACTTCACCGACCCGCGTGTGCTCGGGGCGCTGGCCCGGACCGAGATCCTGGTGACCGGCTGGGGCTGTCCCCGGCTCGACGAGTCGGTCCTCGACGCGGCTCCCCGGCTGCGCGCCGTACTGCACTCGGCCGGCTCGGTGAAGTCCTTCGCCACCCCCGGGATCTGGCGGCGCGGCATCGCCGTCTCCTCGGCCGCCGTCGCCAACGCGCTGCCCGTCGCCGAGTACACCCTCGCCATGATCCTGCTCGCCGGGAAGGACGTCCTCGCCGCCCGCGACCGGATGCGCACGTCCCGCACCTCCTCCGGCTGGGGCATCGTCCCCGGCATCGGCAACTACGGCCGCCGGGTCGGTGTGATCGGGGCCTCCCGCATCGGCCGCCGCGTCCTCGAACTGCTCCGTCCCTTCGATCTGCGGCCCGCCCTCACCGACCCGTACGTCGACGAGGCGGAGGCCGCCGCGCTGGGCGTCCCCCTGCTGGAGCTGGACGACCTGCTGCGCACCTGCGACATCGTCACCGTCCACGCCCCCGAGACACCCGAGACCCACCACCTGATCGGCCGCCGCGAGCTGGCCCTGATGCCCGACGGGGCGGTGCTCCTCAACACCGCGCGCGGCGCGCTCGTCGACCACGACGCCCTCGTGGCCGAACTGCGCGCCGGGCGTCTCACCGCGATCCTCGACGTCACCGACCCCGAGCCGCTCCCCGCCGACTCGCCCCTCTACGACCTGCCCGGCGCCTTCATCACCCCGCACCTCGCGGGTTCCCAGGGCAACGAACTGGCCCGCCTCGGCCTTACGGTCGCCGAGGAGGCTGAACGGTTGCTGGCAGGAGGAAAACCGGCCTATGCGGTCGAGCCGGCGGCGCTGGAGCGCGAGGCCTGAGGGTGCTGCGGGTATGGGGAGCGCGATTAGCGATATGCGGAATGCCGGAATGGCGGAATGCGGGATATGCAGTCGTAGAGCCATAGGTGCGCCAAGTAAGTCAAGACTTATCTTCAGGGGCCTGTGACCGTATGGTGTGGCTCGAGTCGAAGGAGCCCCCTGTTGTCGAAAATCGATGATCCCGCTGTTCGTGCGGTTGAATCGGAGCGGGATTATGTGTCCTCCTTATATGAGCTGCTCGCCGAGCGGCTTTCCGAGGCGCGAGTACACCGAGCGAATGTGCTGAAAGCCCCGGCGGAAAGCGCCGGTGAGTCATACGAGAGGGAAATCGCCGCCGAGCGTCTGGCCAAGGAAATCGGCCGGCTGGAAGGCGCCGAAAACGGGCTGGTCTTCGGGCGCGTCGACCGGACGGACGGCACGGCCCTGCGCATCGGGCGGATCGGACTGCATACGGAAGAGGACGACCTGCCTCTGCTCGTGGACTGGCGCGCGAACGCGGCGCGGCCCTTCTACGAGGCGACACCCGCCCACCCGATGAACCTGCGGCGGCGCCGGCACCTGCGCCTCGAGGAGCGCACGGTCGTCTCGGTGAGTGACGAACTGCTGGACGGGACCGCCCCGACCGACGAGGACGTCGTGGGGGACGGCCCGTTGACGGAGGCCCTGTCGGCACGGCGTACGGGCAGGATGCACGCGGCCGTCGCGACGCTGCAGGCCGAGCAGGACGAGATCGTCCGCTCCGCCCACCGCGGGGTGACCGTGGTGCAGGGCGGGCCCGGCACCGGCAAGACGGTGGTCGCCCTGCACCGGGCGGCCTATGTCCTGTACGCGTTCCCGCGCGCCGCGGAGGAGGGCGTCCTGGTGGTGGGGCCGAACGCCCGGTTCCTCGACTACATCTCCCAGGTCCTTCCCTCGCTCGGAGAGAACGACGTCGTTCTGGCGACCTGCCCGGAACTGGCCGGAGTGTCCACGGACACGGTGGAGCCGTTCGATACGGCGCGTCTCAAGGGCGGCTCCGACCTCGCCGACGCCTTGGCCGGCCTGCTGCGTGTCCACCAGGCCCCCACCGGGGACTTCACCGTGCGGGTCGGACGGGAACCGGTTCACCTCTGCGGCGAGGAAGTGGCCACGGCACGCGACGCCGCCCTGGCAGCCGCACCGGGGCACAACCCCGCGCGCCAGGTGTTCAAAGAGCTCTTGGCCGACGCCGTCACCGACGCGATGCGACGGGACATGGGCGACCTCCTGGAGCAGATCGACGCCGATACCGAAAGAATGACGGGCATCGACCTCGACCGGTTCACGGGAGCCGCGCAGCGCCGTGCCGAAGGTGCGGCCGACTCGGGTCCGGTCCACGAGCTGGACCTGGACGCCATCCGAGCCGATCTCCTCGACGACGCCGGCGTCGACCGGGCGGTCGAGGTGTTGTGGCCGCGGCTGGCACCCGGTGACCTCGTGCGGGCGCTCCTGACGAACGCCGGCGCTCTCGCCGAGCGGCTGCCCCGCCTGACCGCGCAGGAGCGGTCCCTTCTGCTGCGCGGTCCGGACGACCCGTGGACCGATGCCGATGTGCCGTTGCTGGACGAGGCGGCGAGCCTGGTCGACGGCCCTCCCGAGCGGACGTTCGGGCACGTCGTCGTCGACGAGGCGCAGGAACTGACCGCCATGCAGTGGCGGATGATCGTCCGCCGCTGCCCGGCAAGGGCGATGACGCTGGTGGGTGACTTCGCCCAGGCCGGCCCGGTCGCGACAGCGCGCGACTGGAAGGAAGCACTGAGCCCCCACGTCGGACCGCGGTTCAGACTGCACAGCCTGACCGTCAGCTACCGCACGACGCAGGAGATCCTGGAGAGCGTCCGGGACCTGCTCACGCGGATCGCTCCGGACCAGAAGCCCACAGGGTCATTGCGAAGCGGTGAGCGCCCTCGCACCCTGACCGCACCTCCGGACGGGCTGGTCACGGCTGTCGTTCAGGAACTCCGCGCCCAGAGCGCCGCGCACCCGGGCGAGCTTCTGGGAGTGGTCTGCGCGGACACCAGGGCGAGCGAGCTGACGGACCAGGGCATCGCTCACCACGCACGCATCGTGCCGGCGTCCGAAGCACGGGGCCTGGAATTCGACGGGGTCGTCGTCGTGAACCCCGAGGAGATCATCACGGCCCGCCCCGGTGGGGAAAGGGACTTGTACGTAGCCCTGACCCGGGCCACCAAGCGCCTCTGCACCATCACCGTCGGGGTGACGGCCTCGCTCCGGGGGGACCCGGTACCGCTCACGTACAGCCGTGGGCATACCGTGAGGAGTCGTACGTCCGAGCCGGGAGGAGAGACGGGATGAGCAGCGGCAGCCGTACCGCGCTGGTCGAGGATCTGATGGAGCGGTTCCCGCACGTCCCGCGGGAGGCCGTCTTCAAGGAGGACCTGCTCCGGGGCGGTGTGGCCTTCGACCCGTCGGCGCTCAGCGACAACGAGAGCGGCGAGGTCAAGCCGAAGTCGTACTTCATCTTCTCCTTCGACCACGGCACCCTGCCCGAGCTGGGCGAGGCCGCGCTGCGCCGCCCGCCCGAGGAGATCATTCTCACCGGCGGCCCGTACGACCTGCGCCGGACGGTCGTCTCGGTCCGGGTGAACCCCTCCTCGCCGTACCGTGTCGCCGCGAACGAGGACGGTGTGCTCGGCCTCTACCTCGACGGCAAGCGGATCTCCGACGTCGGCGTGCCGCCGATGCCGGAGTACTACCGGCACACCCTCGCCAACGGGAAGTCGGTCATGGAGGTGGCCCCGACCATCCAGTGGGGCTACCTGATCTACCTGACCGCGTTCCGCGTCTGCCAGTACTTCGGCGCCAAGGAGGAGTGCCAGTACTGCGACATCAACCACAACTGGCGCCAGCACAAGGCGGCGGGCCGCCCCTACACGGGCGTGAAGGACGTCGACGAGGTCCTCGAGGCGCTCGAGATCATCGACAAGTACGACACCGCGAAGGTGTCCACCGCGTACACGCTCACCGGCGGCGCGATCACGTCGAAGGTCCAGGGCCTGGACGAGGCGGACTTCTACGGGCGGTACGCCAAGGCCATCGAGGAGCACTTCCCGGGCCGCTGGATCGGCAAGGTCGTCGCCCAGGCGCTGCCCAAGGACGACGTCCAGCGCTTCAAGGACTACGGCGTGCAGATCTACCACCCCAACTACGAGGTGTGGGACGAGTACCTCTTCAAGATGTACTGCCCGGGCAAGGAGCGGTACGTCGGCCGCGACGAGTGGCACAAGCGCATCCTCGACTCGGCGGACATCTTCGGCGCGCGCAACGTCATCCCCAACTTCGTGGCGGGCGTGGAGATGGCCGAGCCGTTCGGTTTCACCACCGTCGACGAGGCCATCGACTCGACCACCGAGGGCCTGCGCTTCTTCATGTCCCACGGCATCACGCCCCGCTTCACCACCTGGTGCCCCGAGCCCACGACCCCGCTCGGCAAGGCCAACCCGCAGGGCGCGCCCCTGGAGTACCACATCCGCCTGCTCCAGGCCTACCGGCAGACGATGGAGGACTTCGGCCTCTCCTCGCCCCCCGGCTACGGTCCCCCCGGCGCCGGTAACGCGGTCTTCTCGGTCAGCTCCTTCATGGACAGCCTGCCCGCGGACGAGCCGGTGGAGATCTGACGCCGGACTCGTCCAGCGCCGCGTTCCGATGGCGACCCGATGTGATCCGGGTCGCCATCGAGTCGTTTCGGCGTTCCGTACGTATCTACTTCCGGAGTCGGCCGCATCAGGATTTGAATACGCGGCTTGTCAGTTGTGTCGAGAACGTGAAAAACTCGTCCCCTGCCCCGAGGTTCCCCCCAACTCCTTTGCCAACATGGTGAGTTGACCTCGCTTGTGGATGCAGGAGACTCATGCCCGACCTGCCGACCCCTCAGGACGCCTCCGAGGCCGCGCTGTTCTCCGAATGCTGGGACGCGGTCCTCGCCTACGCCGACCTGTGCACGTCCGGTTCCGCCGCCGCCGCACAGCTGGGCCGCGAGGCGTTCGCACACGGCATACGTGAGGCACGCGCCGCCGACGCCGGCCCGGTCCGCGCCTCCGGTCGCCGCCCCGCCCGGCTGCCCCGCATACCCCTGCTGCTGACCGCCGTACGCACCACGGCCGCGGCCTGGGAGGAGGCGGGGCAGGGCCACAAACTCGACCCCGACCTGCGCCTGTGGCTCAACTCGGACAAGGCCGCCCGCTACACCGGACCGCCCCTGCGGCGCCCGCTCGCGCTGCGCGGACTGCGCGACCTCCAGCAGGCGGACGCCGAACTGCTGTGGCTGGCCGAGGTGGAGGCGCTGCCGCTCTCCCTGGTCGCCCGCCGACTGGGCCTCGACCCGGCCACCGCCGACGACGAACTCCAGCAGGTGCGCACCCTGTTCCGGGACCGCTGCCACCGCAACCACCTCGACACGCCGATGGACGCCCGGTGCCGCAGCTACGCCCGGCTGCTGGACGCCGTCACCCGGGCCCCCGCCGCCGACACCCCGGGGGACCTCTCCCGGCACCTCGCCACCTGCGTGGAGTGCGCCGAGGCCGCCGCCTGTCTGCGTCTGCACGGCGGAGGACTGCCCGGGGCGCTGGCCGGCGGGGTGATCGGCTGGGGCGGGCTCGCCTATCTGGAGCGCCGCCGCCGCGCCGCCGAGGTGCGTCTCGGCGCCGGCCGTCCGGGCCGGGCGGAACTGGCGCCCGGAGAACCGGAGGAGGGTGCGCAGAAGGCACGCGTCGCCCGCAACGGCCTTCTCGTGGCCGCCGTCCTGGTGTCCGTCCTGGCACTCGGCGTCTCGATGATGCCCTTCGGCGGCAGCGGCGACGACCTCGGAGCACGCGGCGACGCCGGACGCCAGCCGGTGGCCGACCCCGACCTGTCCGTGCCGTCCGTCCCTTCCCTGCCTCCCGCGACCTCGAAGCCGGCCGGCAAGGCCACCGAGCACACCGAGAACAGGGGGAAGTCACAGAAGCCCGAAAAGCCGGAGAACAGCGACCGCCGGACCGAACCGCAGGGCACCGCCTCTCCCACGGACCGCGCGGAAGGCGGCGAGAGCGAGGACCCCACCTGCCGGGTCGAGTACGACCTGGTCAACCAGTGGCCCGACGGCTTCCAGGCCACGGTCACCGTCACCACCAACGAGGCCCTCGACTCCTGGCGCGTCTCCTGGTCCTTCCGGGACGGCCAGCAGGTCGGCCAGATGTGGGACGCCTCCGTCTCCCAGAACGGCTCCCGGGTCACCGCCACCGCCGCCGACTACAACAAGTCGGTCCAGGCGGGCGACGACCTGGCCTTCGGCTTCCTCTCCTCCTGGCACGGCAAGAACTCCCCGCCGTACGACTTCCAGCTGAACGGCCACGACTGCGCGAAAACCGGTTGACGCGACCGCGCCGTGACGGGATAGCGTTACGGCGGTTCCACTGAGAGAGCCGAAGAGGCGAAGAGTCAAGGGACGAGGAGGTGTTGACCGATGGCTGTCATTGCGATGAGCGCTGCCCGCATCCAGTTCATCAAGTCCACCTCCATGGTCACCGGCTGATCCGACCGACTGTCGGGCCGGGGGCCGACCTTGGGAAGGGTCACCCTTGACTTCCAGCTCCGCTTCCTCCGTTTCCTCCGCGCTCGCTCCCTACGGCTGGGACGAGGCATGGGCGGCCGAGTTCGCCCCCTACGACACCGAAGGACTGCTGCCCGGACGCGTGATCCGGGTCGACCGAGGCCAGTGCGACGTCGTCACCGCCGACGGGATCCTGCGGGCCGACACCGCGTTCGTCACGCCGCACGACCCGATGCGGGTCGTCTGCACCGGCGACTGGGTCGCCGTCGAACCCGGCGGGAACCCGCGCTACGTCCGGGCGTATCTGCCGCGCCGCACCGCGTTCGTCCGCTCCACCTCCTCCAAGCGGTCCGAGGGGCAGATCCTCGCGGCCAACGTCGACCACGCCATCGTCGCCGTGTCCCTCGCCCTCGAGCTCGACCTGGGCCGCATCGAACGGTTCCTCGCGCTCGCCTGGGAGTCCGGGGCGCAGCCCGTCGTCGTCCTCTCCAAGGCCGACCTCGTGCCGGACGCCGTCACCCTCTCCCACCTCGTCCAGGACGCGGAGACCAGCGCGCCCGGCGTGCCGGTGGTGCCCGTCAGCTCGGTCGACGGGGACGGGCTCGACGTGCTCGCGGCGATCGTCGGCGGTGGTACGTCCGTGCTGCTGGGGCAGTCCGGCGCGGGCAAGTCGACCCTCGCCAACGCGCTGCTCGGCGAGGACGTCATGGACGTCCAGGCCACCCGGGACGCCGACGGCAAGGGCCGGCACACCACCACGACCCGCAATCTGCTCGCCCTGCCCGGCGGCGGGGTCCTGATCGACACCCCCGGACTGCGGGGCGTCGGACTCTGGGACGCCGAGACCGGCGTCGGGCAGGTGTTCTCCGAGATCGAGGAACTGGCCGAGCGGTGCCGCTTCCACGACTGCGCCCACGAAGCCGAGCCGGGCTGCGCGGTATTGGCCGCCATCGAAACCGGTGAGCTGCCGGAACGGCGACTGGACAGCTACCGCAAGCTCCTGCGGGAGAACCAGCGCATCGTCGCCAAGACGGACGCCCGGCTCCGGGCCGAGATCCGCAAGGACTGGAAGCGGAAGGGGGCGATCGGACGGGCCGCGATGGAGGCCAAGCGCGGAGCGAACTGGCGCTCTTAGGCGCGTCGCCGTCGGCCGGACACGTCCCCTAGAGACCGTCCGGTCTCCCGGTCGAGGTGAGTTCCAGGGCCAGGGCCACCCGGTCGGCCGCCGTGAGGCCTACGTCGTGCGCCACGACGTAGGCCTCGTCGCCGAGTTCCTTCCGGACGCGCAGTTCCGCGGACAGGTGCGCGGTGTGGAACGGCAGCAGGCCGGTCAGGTCCACCCCCATGTCCCGGCGCAGCCCCTCGGCGGCACCGAGCAGCGTGGCCGCCGGGCCGGGCCGGGCGACAGCGGCCGTCGCCCACGCCAGGCTCTCCACTCCCCACACCGGGCCCCAGTTGTCGCCGACCGCCCGCTGCCGGGCCAGGGCGTCCCGCAGCCGGGGCAGCGCCCGCGCCGGATCGCCGTACCGCAGCTCGGCGACCCCCGCACACCAGGTCGCCCAGCTCCTGGCCCACTCGGCGCCGGACGCCTCGGCCTCGGCGGCATACACCTCGCGGGTGGCCAGGGCGGTGTCACGGGGGCCCATGAAGGCGGCGGCCATGGCCCACATCATGGTGGCCATGTGCGCGTCCCCCGGCAGTCCCGCGGCCCGGAACGCCTCACGGGCACCGGCGAGCCGGTCGACCGCCGTGGGGTCGCCGTCGACGAGCAGGGCGTATGCGCCCTCGACGAACCGGGCCGCGGGGTGGGCCGTCGGGGCGGCACCGGCCGGCCCACACGCGTCCAGGAAGGCCCGGACGGAGGACCGGTCGCCCTGGCAGAGGGCGACCCACACCGTCATCGCGCGGGCGGCGACGTCCTGCTCCGGCCCGATGGTGCCGTCCGGGCGGGCCAGAAGCCGCTCCAGCCAGTGCCGGCCCTCCCCGAGCGTGCTGCTGAAGAACCAGCTGCGGGAACGGCCCAGGTCGACCGCGATGTCCAGGCCCGTGCCGGTCAGGTCCGGCACGGACGCGCACAGGTCGAGCGCCGAACGGATGTTGGGCAGGTCGAGACGGAGCCGGGTGAGCCAGTCCACCTCCCGCGGCCCGCACCACTCGGCGGCGGCCCGGGCGGCGAGGTCCCGGTAGTGGCGTACGTGGCGCAGCCGTATCGCCGACACGTCACCGCGTTCGTCGAGCCGGTCCCGGCCGTACTGGCGGATCGTCTCCAGCAGCCGGTATCTGACCCGCGGCCCGGCATGACCGGTGTGCACGATCGACTTGTCGACGAGCGCCGCCAGCAGATCGCGGACGTCCCCGGGGGCGAGGGCCCCGCCCGTGCAGACCGCCTCGGCGGCGTCGAGGTCGAAGCTGCCGGTGAAGACGGAGACCCGGCTCCACAGCAGCCGCTCGGCCTCGGTGCACAGATCATGACTCCAGTCGATGACCTGACGCAGCGTGCGCCGCCGGTCGTCCGGGCCGCCGCCCCGGGGTACGGCCAGCAGCCGGAAGCGGTCGTCGAGCCGGTCCAGGATCTCCCCGGCGGCCAGGGTGTTCAGCCGTACGGCGGCCAGCTCGACGGCGAGCGGGATGCCGTCCAGGCGGTGGCACAGCTCGGCCACGGCGGCACAGTTCGCCTCCGTGACGCGGAAGCCGGGCGCGGAGGCCGCGGCCCGGTCGGCGAGCAGCCGCAACGCCTCGCAGCCGGTGTCGTCGGCCCGCTCGGGCAGGGCGAGGCCGGGGACCACGACGACATGCTCTCCCGGGACCGCGAGCCGCTCCCGGCTGGTGGCCAGCACGGTCAGCTCCGGCGCCCACCGCAGCAGCCGCAGCACCAGGGCCGTGACCGGTTCCACCAGGTGCTCGCAGTTGTCCAGGACCAACAGCAGCCGCCGGTCGCGCAGATGCTCGGTCACCGCGTCGGCCACGGGCCGGCTGGAGTGGTTGCGCAGGCCGAGCGACTCGGCAACCGCCCGGTCCAGCAGGCCCGGATCGGTCAGCGGTGCCAGGTCCGCGAGCCACACCCCGTCCGGGAAGGAGGGGGCCGACCGGGTCGCGGCGCGCAGCGCCAGCCGGGTCTTGCCGACTCCGCCGACACCGGTCAGCGTCACCAGCCGGGTCCGCGTCAACAGGTCGGTGACATGGTGGATTTCCCTCTCGCGGCCCACGAACGACGTGGTCTCGGCGGGCAGCCGGCCAGCGGTCCGGTCCCGCCCGGCCAAGGCCACGGACGTGTCGTCACCGGACAGCACCCGGCGGTGCGCTTCACGCAGTCCGGCACCGGGATCGACGCCCAGTTCCCGTGCGAGGGTGGCCGCCGCCTCCCGGTAGCAGTCGAGGGCCTCGGCCTGCCGTCCGCTCCGGTGCAGGGCCAGCATCCGCTGCTCGTGAAAGCGTTCACGCAGGGGGTGGGCCCCGGTGAGGGTGCGCAGTTCCGAGAGCACCCGCGCGTGCCGGCCCAGCGCCAGATCGGCGTCGATCCGCAGTTCCAGGGCGTCGAGAAGGGCCTCGCCCAGGGCCGGCAGCACCTCCCGCAGTGACTCCGCCGGAAGGTCGGGCAGTGGGTCGCCCCGCCAGAGCCGGACGGCCTCGTGCAGGGGCCCGGACGCGTCCGCCGGACGCCCCGCCTCCAGTGCCGTACGACCACGCCGGACCAGTGCCGTGAAGCGGTGCAGGTCGACGTCCTGCGGGGTGACGTCGAGCAGATAGCCCGATGGACGGGTCAGGAGAAGGTCGCGGTCGAGAGCGCGGCGCAGCCGCAGCACGTAGTTCTGCAGGGTGTTGGGGACGCGGGCGGGCTGCCGATCGCCCCACACCCGGCGGGCGAGGCACTCCACCGGCACGGTCCGCCCGGCGTCCACCAGCAGAGCGGCCAGCAGGGCCCGCAGCCGCGCCGCGCCGAGCGGCACGGGCACTCCGTCCCGCCGGATCTCCAGCGGCCCCAGCACCATGAACTCGTAGCGTGCACTCATCGCGTTCATGATGCTACACAGGGTGACTCTCGCGTGGTGGGGCCGATGAGAGCCGGAGGTGACCGGGCCGAGAGCGGGCCGGGTGACGGTGGACGGGTTCACGACGATTCGACGTTCCGAGAGGAGAACACCGTGCACGACGATCCGTTCGACCTCGACGCGCGGCAGACCGGCGCGGGGGAGAGGGACGCAGTCGCGATGACGAGCGGCGGCACCATGAACCCGTGGTCGGGAGCCGCTCGGCAGGCGACGATCCAGACGCTGCACCCTTGGCCGGGTGCTGTCGGGCAGCGGACCAGCCACACCATGCACCCATGGTCCGGCGCCGCCCGGCACGCGACCCAGCACGGCACCCTGCCGTTCCCGACGCTGTGACCCGGAAAGGCCCTTCGGAACCGGGTCGGACGCGGATGCCGTCCGACCCGGTCTTCGACTGTCCCGGCACGGCCCTGCTGCGCTCCCCGCTGCTGCCCGTCGACACGCTGCGGACACCGGCCACACCGGATCCGGCCGACGTGACGGACGCGACGGACGAGGGCAAGGCGCTGCGCGCCGCCATCACGGAACTGACCGACGATCCGCTGCTGCACGAGGCCCTGGCCCTCTCCAGCCCCTCCCTCGGCCGGCGGCTGGAGTCCGTGCGCACGGGCGGGGACGTGTCCCTGTCCGCGCTGCGCCGCACCTGGCGGGCGCTGCTGCGCTACCGCGCGCGGATGGCAGGCCGGCCCACACCGTTCGGGCTGCTGGCGGGCGTCGCACAGGCCCGGTTCGGCGAGGCCGCCCGGGTGCGGTTCGGGTCGGCGCACGGCAAGTCGGCCCGCCCCGACGCCGAGTGGCTGGCCTGTCTGACGCAGCGCTGGGAGCGGGATCCGGCGATCCTGGCCGGACTGCGCCTGTCGGCCAACGGGCTGTGCGTGCGGCGCGGCGACCGACTCGTCCTGCCCTACGCCCCTGCCGCGCCGGAAGCAGGGCCCACGGAGGCGGAGGAACCGCGCGAGGTGTCGGTGCGCTGGACGGCGGCCGTGGCGGCGGCCTACGAGCACGCCCGCCGGCCGGTGACCCATGCCGCTCTCATGGAACATCTCCATGCCCAACTGCCCGCCGCACCCGCCGGTGCGATCGAGAACCTGGTCACGGAACTCGTCACCCTCGGCCTCCTGCTGACGGACCTGTCGCCGCCGCCCGGAGCGGCGGATCCGCTGGCGCATGTGACCGGCCTCCTGGCGGATGTCCCGGCCGCTGCGGGCGAGGCACGGCGGCTCGCGGGGGTGGCCGCCGCCCTCGCCGACTATGCCGAACGCCCACCGGGCCGGGGGCTGCGCGCGCTGCGTGCGGCCGAGGACCGCATGGACGCCCTGACCCAGCGCCCGTACCTCCTCGCCGTGGACACCGCGCTCGACGCGGACGTCACCCTTCCGGACGCGGTCGCCGAGGAGGCACGGCGCGCGGCGGACCTGCTGTGGCGCCTCGGCCCGCCGGCCACCGGGACGACGCGTCCGCTCGCCTCGTACCACCGCGACTTCCTCGAACGGTACGGCCTCGCACGGGCGGTACCGGTGGCCGAACTCCTCGATCCGGTCGGCGGACTCGGCCCTCCGCTGCCGGACGCGACGACGCGGGCGGGTGCCCGGGACCGGGTGCTGACGGCCCTGGCCCAGGAGGCGACCGCGTCCGGTGCGCGCGAGATCGTCCTCAGGGAACGGGATCTGGACGCCCTCGGCGACGACTCCGGCGTTCCTCCGCCCTCGGCCGAGCTGGTCTTCCAGCTCCTGGCGTCGTCCGAACGGGCCCTCGACGCGGGGCAGTTCACCCTTGTCGTGTCCGACCGGCTCACGGGCACCTGGCCGGCCGGCTCCCTGGCGGCCCGCTTCGCCCATCTGCTGCCCGAGGCGGGGCGGCCGTTCGCCGGGACTGCGCCCACGGCTCTCGCCGGTGCCGCCTCGCCGAACGGTCCCGTCCTTCCGGTCCAGTTGGTGTTCCGCCCGGCCCTGTCCCGCGCCGGCAACGTCGTCCGCACTCCCCGCTGGGTCGAACACACCGTGGCGCCCGGCACGTTCGGCGAAGGTTCGGATCCCGGGCACCTCGCACTCGACGACCTCGCGGTGGTCGCCGAACTGGACCGGTTGCGGCTGGTGTCGCTCCGGCACGACGGGCAGGAGGTCGCCGCGGGCACCTTCCACATGCTCGACACCAGACTGCTGGCGCCCCCGCACGTACGCCTGCTGCATCTGCTCAGCGTCGACCACCTCCGGCCGTTGCTCGGCTGGGACTGGGGGACGGCGAGGGACTGGCCCTGGCTGCCCGCCGTACGCCACGGCCGGACCGTGCTGTGCCGGTCCCGGTGGCTGGTCCGGGACGCCGACGTCCTGGACCAGCGAACGGGGTTCGCCGCCTGGTCGGAGGCGCTGGCGTCATGGCGGCGCCGGCTGGGGGTGCCCGACGTGGTCGAGGCCGGCAGCGGTGACCGCCTGCTGCCGCTGGACCTGACCCGTACGGCGGACGCCCGTCTGCTGCGCGAGGAACTGCGGCGGGACCCCGGCACCCCGCTGCACGAGCGGCCCGACCTGACCGGAGACGGCACGGGCTGGCTCACCGGACCGCGCGGCACGCACGCCGCCGAGATCTCCGTACCGTTGCTGCGCCGCGAGCCCTCCGACCGCACCACCGTCCCGGCCGTCACCCGGTGTCCGCTCGTCCGCCGCGGCGACGACGCCGCGGGCGGCCTGCCGGGAGGCTCATGGCTGTACGCCAAGCTGTACTGCCCGGGCCCGCTCCAGGACACGGTGCTCGCCCGCCACCTGCCGGAGCTGCTGGAATCCCTGCCGCCCGGGGCGGACCGCTGGTTCTTCGTCCGGTACGCCGACCCGGACCCCCATCTGCGGCTGCGCCTGCACGGCGACCCACGGACGCTGTACGGGGAGATCCTGCCCGCGCTCCACGACCTGGCGGCGGACCTACGGCGGCTCAGGCTCGTCGGCCGGCTGGTCCTGGACACCTACGACCCGGAGACGGAACGGTACGGAGGCACGGCCCGGACCATGGAGGCGGCGGAACGCGTGTTCCACGCCGACAGCGCGGCGGCCCTCGCGCAGCTCCGCCTGCTCGACCGCGCCCGGCCACCGGCCGCCCCGCTGCCGCTCACGGCGGCCGGCCGGGCCCAACTCGCCTGGCACCTCGTCCCGGGCGCCCCGGCCGAGCGCGCCCGGCGCCTGCTCGCGGTCGCCCCCCGCGACGAACACCACCGCTTCTTCCGCGACCACCGAGCTCAGGCGCTGCGGCTCATCGACCCGTTCGGCGACTTCGCGGCCCTGCGCGAGGAGGCCTGGGCGGCGCCGCTCCTGGCCGCCTGGCAGACCCGCGCGGCCGCCGCCGGCGACTTGCGCCAGTGCCTGGCCGAGGCGCCTGCCGACGCCGACGCGGTGGACGCGGTACTGGCCTCCTTGCTCCACATGCACCACAACCGGCTGTCCGCCGACCCCACGCCATGGTCCGAGGGCCGGGTGGCCGCCCTCGCCCGAGGAGCCGTGGAGGCCCACCTCGCACGCCGTGAGGCGCGGCCCGCCCCATGACGAGGCCCCGCACCCGAAGCGCCATGTCCGATTTCCGCCAGCGACAGGCCGGCCCACGGCGGAGACTGGACGTGTGAGAGACCAGGTAACGGACGAGGACACCAGGTACGAGGCCGTACGCAGCCGCGACGCCCGCTTCGACGGCGTGTTCTTCTTCGCCGTCGAGACGACCGGCATCTACTGCCGGCCGAGCTGCCCCGCGGTCACCCCGAAGCGGGTCAACGTACGGTTCTTCGCCACGGCCGCCGCCGCGCAGGGCTCGGGCTTCCGGGCCTGCCGGCGCTGCCGGCCGGACGCCGTGCCCGGCTCCGCCGAGTGGAACGTCCGCGCGGACGTGGTGGGCCGGGCCATGCGGCTGATCACCGACGGCGTGGTCGACCGGGAGGGCGTCGCCGGTCTCGCCACCCGGCTCGGCTACAGCGCACGGCAGGTGCAGCGGCAGCTCACCGCCGAACTCGGCGCCGGGCCCGTCGCCCTTGCCCGGGCCCAGCGGGCCCACACCGCGCGGGTACTGCTCCAGACCACCGGGCTGCCGGTCACCGAGATCGGATTCGCGTCGGGCTTCGCCAGCGTCAGGCAATTCAATGACACGATCCGGGCCGTGTACGCCTCGACACCGAGCGAGCTGCGCGCCGCCGCCGTCCCGAAGGGCGGCCGGAACCGCCGTACGGCCACCCCGGACGCCGGTATCCCGCTGCGGCTCGCCCACCGTGGCCCCTACCAGGCAGGGCCCGTCTTCGACCTGCTGGAACGCGAGACCGTACCCGGCGTCGAGGACGTGAGCGGCCCGCCCGGCGCGCGCACCTACCGGCGCACGCTCCGGCTGCCCTACGGCACCGGCATCGTCGCCGTCGACGAGCGCCCCGGCACCGCCCGGACCGGGCTCGGCGCCCACCCCGGCGGCTGGCTCGACGCCCGGCTGCACCTCACCGACCCCCGCGACCTGACCACCGCCGTACAGCGGCTGCGGCGGCTGTTCGACCTCGACGCCGACCCCTACGCCGTCGACGAGCGCCTCGCCACCGACCCGCGGCTCGCGCCCCTGGTCGCCGCCCGGCCCGGGCTGCGCTCGCCGGGCACCGCCGACCCGGAGGAACTCGCGGTGCGCGCGCTGGCCGGCCGGACGGAGGCGGAACGGCTCGTACGGCGCTACGGCAAGGCGCTCGACGCCCCCTGCGGCAGCCTCACCCATCTCTTCCCCGAGCCGGCCGTCCTCGCCGGGGCCGAGCCCGGAGGCACCCTCGGCGCGCTCACCGCCGCCCTCGCCGACCACGCCGTACGCCTCGACCCGGGCGCCGACCGGGACGACGCGCAGGACGCCCTGCGCGCCGTGCCCGGACTGGACTCCCGCACCATCGCCGAGATCCGCACCCGCGCCCTCGGCGACCCGGACGTGGCCCCGCCCGGCCTCGACGTCCCCGACAGCTGGCGCCCCTGGCGCTCGTACGCCTTGAACCACCTGCGCGCAGCAGGGGAGTGGGAGTTGTGATGACCACGACGTACTGGACGACCGCGGAAGGCCCGCTCGGGCCGCTGCTGCTCACCGCCGCCCCGACCGGCGAGCTCACCTCGCTGTCCGTGCCCGGGCAGAAGGGCGGACGCGTCGTGCTGGACGACTGGCGGCAGGACAACGGGCCCTTCCGGGAGGCCGAGGAGCAGCTCGCCGCCTACTTCGCCGGGGAACTGAAGGAGTTCCGGCTGCCGTGGCGCACCGAAGGCACGGCCTTCCGGGAGAAGGTCTGGGCCGCGCTGGACGACATCCCCTACGGCTCGACCGTGACCTACGGCGAGATCGCCGCGCGGATCGGAGCGCCCAGGGCGGCCGTACGGGCCGTCGGCGGTGCGATCGGCGCCAATCCGCTGCTGGTCGTCCGGCCGTGCCATCGAGTGATCGGCGCCGACGGCACACTGACCGGCTACGCGGGCGGTTTGGACCGCAAGGTACGGCTGCTCACGCACGAGGGCGTGCTCTGAGCCGCTGCTCGTGGCGTTGTCAGCCCCACAGGACCGCGCCGATCCAGGCCGCCGCTATCAGCTGACAGGTGAACAGTTCGGCCAGGATGCTGGAGCCGCCCGAGCGCATCACCTGACGCAGGGCGGCGACCGCGTCGCCGTGGCGGCCGAGGCGGCGGCGTTCGTAGAGGTAGATACCGGCCAGATATCCGGGGATCGCGCCGAGCACGGGGAGCAGGACGAAACCGAGGGTGGAGCCGCCTCCGGCCCAGGCCAGCATCCGGCGGTTGGCGCTGCTCGCCCGGAGCCGCCGGGGCGGCAGGGCCCAGCGCACGCCCTGGGAGACGAACATCAGGACCGTGGCACCCACCAGGGTCCACCAGGCGACGGGCTGGGGATCCTTCAGCGCCCACCACATGACCGCGGCCCACACCAGCAACGACCCGGGCACCGCGGGCAGCAGCACTCCGCACAGACCGAGCAGGATGACCAGCCCGACCAGCAGGAGGTCCCACACTCCCATCTGACCAGCCTGCCGGAATCCGTGAGAAGACGCAGGTCAGAAGCGTGGCCGTGGTCAGGATCCGCAGGTCAGCCGCCCGGGGGCCCGCCGCCTGCCCTTATCGCATGGTCGTTCTAGGGATCACTCGAGCCGTCGTTTCACGCCGCCGTGACGGACCGGTTTTTCCGGAAGCCCCGTTTTCATCCCGGCCGTGCGGTGGACAATTAGGGGCATGAGTCAGCAGGGGGGAAGGCCCACCGGTCATGACGACGACTGGTGGAGGCACTTGTACGACGACTCCAGCGACGACACGGGCCCCGCACCCGCCCCGGACTCCCTGGACGACCGCTTCGCCTCGGCGGCGGGGGCGGTGGGGGACCCGGCGGACGAGCGGCCCGCCTCCGAGCCGGTGGTTCCGGCGCCCCGGGCAGCCGCCGACGAGGCCACGGACCCACCGCGCGCGCCCTGGGAGCCACCGGCTTCCCGGCCCAAGGGCCCGCTGACCTTCCCGACCGCCACGAAGCCGCCGGAACGGGCCGGGCAGGTCGCCGATCGGCCACCCGCGGGCGGCACGACCTCACCGACCGGCCCCCGCGGCCCCTCGGAGGGACCGACGGAGCCCTCCGCGACGACGGCCCCCACCTCGCGGACCCCCCGGACCGCCCCGCCGCCCCTGCCCACCACCCCACCCTCCTGGCCCAGCCCGGAGTTCCGCCCCGCCGAGCCCGCCTTCCCCGCTGCCGAGCCGGGTGGTGCCGGGTCTCCCGCCGCCGGCTCCGGTGGGACCGCCTTTCCCGTCGCCGGCTCCGGCCCTGCCGGGGCCCCCGCGACCGCGTCCAGCAAGGCCGCGTTCCCGGCCACCGAGCCCAGCGGGACGGCCTTCCCCGCCCCCGCCGACCCGCCGCCCGCGCCCCGCCGGTCCGCCGCACGTCCGCCGGCGCCGCCACGCCCGGCCGATCCACCCTCCGCGCCACCCCGCCCCGCCGACCCGGCACTCGCACCGCCTCTCCCAGCCGGTCCACCGCCCCCGCCGCACACCCCCTCCGACCAGCCCGCCCCCCGGATCGAGCGGCCCTCGCCCTCCCCCCGGCCCCGGGGGTACGTAGGGTCCCGGCCGCCCACCTATGACGCCGAACCCATCGCGCTGCCGGCGGCCGACCCCGATGATCTCGACGACCTCGTCGCGGACACCGTGCTCGACGGGGCCCGGTACGGGGCCTGTACGTTGCGGGCCGTGTCCGTGCGGGGGGACTCCGCGCGGTACCGGGGGGAGCCGCGGCGCGACTCGTTGCTCACCGCGCGCTTCGGCACGGGCGAGCACGCTCTGCTGCTGGTGGCGATGGCGACCGGGGCCCGGGCCGCGCCGGGGGCGCACCGGGCCGCCGCCGAGGCCTGTCACTGGATCGGGCGGGCCGTCGGGCGCAGTCATGCCCGGCTCGTGGCGGACATCAGGGACGGCCGGCGCGGTGACCTCAAGTCCGGGCTGCACCGCCTCACCGACCGCAGTCTCGGCAAGCTCCGCGCCAGCGCCTCCGAACAGGGCGTCGCCCCGGAGGAGTACGCCGCCGGCCTGCGCTGCCTTCTGCTGTCGGCCGATCCGGAGTGCCGTACGCGCGTCTTCTTCGGCGTCGGGCCCGGCGGGCTGTTCCGGCTGCGGGACGGTGAGTGGCAGGACATCGAACCGCAGGTCGCCGAGGTCAAGGGCGAGCCCGTGATGGGGTTCGGGTCGCCGCCGTCCGAGACGCCCGAGGGCGACCGGTTCACCATGGACCTGGGGATCCCGACCCCGCCCAGCCCTTACGAACCGGCCCCGGAGCCACCCCGCGAACCCTTCCGCTTCCGTACTTCCGTCGCCCGCCCGGGTGACACGCTCCTGCTGTGCAGCGGCGGCCTCGCCGACCCGCTGCGCGGCGAACCCGAACTGGGCGACTACCTCGCCGAGCGGTGGTCCCGCCCCGACCCGCCCGGCCTCGCCGCGTTCCTCGCGGACTCCCAAGTGCGGGTCAAGGGCTACGCGGACGACCGTACGGCCGCCGCCGTGTGGGAGGCGTGAGCGCGCACCCTGTGACTTGATGGAACCCGGAGGGATCCCTGGAGACCGAAGGGGCACACGAGCACCATGGCCAAACAGAACGTCGCGGAACAGTTCGTCGACATCCTGACCCGCGCCGGAGTCAAACGCCTCTACGGAGTCGTCGGCGACAGCCTGAACCCGGTCGTCGACGCCGTCCGGCGCAACTCCGCCATCGACTGGATCCACGTCCGGCACGAGGAGACCGCCGCCTTCGCCGCAAGTGCCGAGGCCCAGATCACCGGCGGGCTCGCCGCCTGCGCCGGCTCCTGCGGGCCCGGCAACCTCCACCTCATCAACGGCCTGTACGACGCCCACCGCTCCATGGCGCCCGTCCTCGCCCTCGCCTCCCACATCCCCTCCAGCGAGATCGGCCTGGGCTTCTTCCAGGAGACCCACCCCGACCGGCTGTTCCAGGACTGCAGCCACTACAGCGAGCTGATCTCCAGCCCCAAGCAGATGCCCCGGCTGCTCCAGACCGCCATCCAGAACGCCATCGGCCGCAGCGGCGTCAGCGTCGTCTCTCTGCCCGGCGACATCGCCGACGAGCCCGCCCCGGAGAAGCCCGTCGAGACCGCCCTCGTCACCTCCCGGCCGACGGTCCGCCCGGGTGACGAGGAGATCGACCGGCTCGTGAAGATGATCGACGAGGCCGGCAAGGTCACCCTCTTCTGCGGCAGCGGCACCGCCGGCGCGCACGCCGAGGTCATGGAGTTCGCCGGGAAGGTCAAGTCCCCGGTGGGGCACGCGCTGCGCGGCAAGGAATGGATCCAGTACGACAACCCGTACGACGTCGGCATGAGCGGACTCCTCGGCTACGGCGCCGCCTACGAGGCCACCCACGAGTGCGATCTGCTGATCCTGCTCGGCACCGACTTCCCCTACAACGCCTTCCTCCCCGACGACGTGAAGATCGCCCAGGTCGACGTCCGGCCCGAACGCCTCGGCCGCCGCTCGAAACTGGACCTCGCGGTCTGGGGCGACGTACGCGAGACGCTGCGCTGTCTGATCCCGCGGGTGAAGGAGAAGAAGAACCGCCGCTTCCTCGACCGGATGCTGAAGAAGCACGCGGACGCGCTGGAGGGGGTGGTGAAGGCGTACACCCGCAAGGTCGAGAAGCACACACCGATCCACCCCGAGTACGTGGCGTCCGTCCTCGACGAAGTCGTCTCCGACGACGCCGTGTTCACCGTCGACACCGGCATGTGCAACGTCTGGGCCGCCCGCTACATCTCGCCCAACGGCCGCCGCCGCGTCATCGGCTCCTTCTCCCACGGCTCGATGGCCAACGCGCTGCCCATGGCGATCGGCGCGCAGTTCACCGACCGCAAACGCCAGGTCGTGTCGATGTCCGGCGACGGCGGGTTCTCCATGCTGATGGGTGACTTCCTGACGCTGGTGCAGTACGACCTCCCGGTCAAGGTCGTCCTCTTCAACAACTCCTCCCTCGGCATGGTCGAGTTGGAGATGCTGGTCGCCGGGCTGCCGTCCTACGGCACCGCCAACAAGAACCCCGACTTCGCCGCCGTCGCCCGGGCCTGCGGCGCGTACGGCGTACGGGTCGAGAAGCCCAAGGAACTCGCTGGCGCCCTCAAGGACGCCTTCAAGCACAAGGGCCCGGCCCTCGTCGACGTCGTCACCGACCCCAACGCGCTGTCCATCCCGCCGAAGATCAAGGCCGAGATGGTGACCGGCTTCGCGCTGTCCGCCTCCAAGATGGTGCTGGACGGCGGGGTCGGCCGGATGCTCCAGATGGCACGGAGCAACCTGCGCAACGTGCCCCGGCCTTGAGCGCGGTCAGCTGTACGGCGCCCACTGGCGTGCCGAGGTGTCGTACATGTACCGGGGCAGGCCCTTGATGCCACTGGTGCGGAACGGGCGGCCGGCGTCGTCGACGCGGACCGTGCCCTTGCGGCCCTGGGAGGACCAGTCCAGCTCCAGGTACCAGCGGCAGTCGCAGGTCACGGTCCGTGCGGTGACCAGCAGCACCTCGGGGTCCTCGGCCGAGACGCGGTACGGCATGCGCACCGCCGGGATCGGCACGCCGGTGTCGTTCCCGGCGACCGCGTGGGCGATGGGCCGGTCCTTGTCCAGGTTCACGTCGAAGTAGCGCGGGGTCACCGCACCGCCGCAGCCCTGGTCCATGGCGTAGGCGTTGCCCGGAGCGGGGGCCGTACGCCCCACCACGCGCACGCGCAGCGCGTTCAGCACGACGGCCGTGTCGGTCCGCCCCTGCACCGACAGCTCCACGAGCGTCTCCCCGCCGTGCACCGCGCTCTGCGTCGCCGCCCAGGTCCCGGCGTCCTGCGGGGCCGGGGGCGGGGGCACCTGCCCGGGCGGTCTGGCGACGACGTAGTCATGACCGCAGCCGAGCTTCCAGGCCTGGGAGTCGACGGACCAGGTGAGGGGCACGGCGGGTTGCTTCCCCCTGCTCGGCGGGCTGGTGCCCGGATCGGAGGAGGGCGCGGGCGCCGGTTTCCTCTTCGGGGTGGCGGATGCCGAAGGCCGCCTGGTGGTGGGGGAGCCGCTCGGGGTGGGCGAGGTGTCCCTCCGGTCCGGTGCCTTCGCCTCCGTCGTGCCGGACGCGGCGGGTCCGGCCGTACGGGCACGGTCGGCGGCGGGGCGCCGTCCGTCCGGCAGCGCGGACAGACTCCCCAGCGTCGCGAGTAACGCGCAGGCGGCGGCAAGCCCGACCACCACGCGTCTGCGGCGGTACCAGGGGCGGCGGGGGAGCGGGGACGGATCCGAGTCGCCCTTCTCCTCCACCGGGGGTGCCGTCTGCTCCACCGGGGGTGTCGTCTGCTCCACCGGGGGTGCCGTCTCTTCCACCGCACTCGCCGTACGGGGGCGCCGGCGTGCCGCCACCGCCAGGAGCCAGCGGCGGTGGAGCTCCAGGCGCTCCTCCGGGGTCGCCCCGCAGAGCGCCGCGAAACGCTCCACGGGCGCGAAGTCGACAGGGACCGCCTCGCCCGCGCAATAGCGGTGCAGGGTCGAGGTGTTCATGGCCAGACGGCGTGCCAGCGAACCGTAACTGCGGTCCGTGCGCTCCTTCAGCGCCCTCAGCAGCGCCGCGAACTCCCCGACGTCGTCCACGTCTTCCTGTGCCGACACGTTTCCCCCGCCCTCGTAAGGTCCGACCCGGCCCGGGACGGCATCCCAGGCATCCCTGTACCTGCACGTCAGACGGCCTGGGATGGTTCCACCGTGGCCGATCGGCCGCAGCTTGTTGCGCCCGTCGGCTGTGACCGCTGATGCTCTTGGTGTCGCACCGACCAGGCCCGGGCCGACCAGCCGGCCTCGCCGCGGCATCCACGTCCACGCACTCATCACGGGGGAACACCCATGTCCATGCGCATCCGAACGAGCGCTGTCACCGCACTCGCCGTCGCCGCCCTCGCGGCGGGCACGGTCCTCACGGCACCGGCCGCCGGCGCCGCGCCGAAGACTGCCGCACCCAAGTTCCTGTCGGCGTCCCAGCTGCCGCCGCACCCGACGTCGTCCTGGACCGCCGGGCCGGTCGCCGAGGGGTTCCCGGAGGAACTCGGCTCCTGCGTGAGTACGGAGGGCGTGCTCGACTACGACTACCGGCACCGGAAGTTCCGGACCGACCTGGAAACCAGCGCCGTGCAGTTGACCGTCGTGACGGGCTCAGCCGCCCAGGCCAAGGCCCTGGCGAAGCACTACGACGACCTGATCCGCACCTGCGCCGACCGCATCGAGGAGAACTCCCCGGACGTCGAGGCCGAGGGCCGGGACTACGGCACGCTGCCGGTCGAGGAGGGCGCCCGCGTCCGCGGCCTGCACACCGAGACCTCCTGGGGCGCCACGGACATCTCGCTGCTGTCCGTCGGACGGGACGGCAGGACCGTCACCGTCGTGTCGTGGGGGCAGATGGGCGACTTCGACGACGCTCCCGTGGCGGCCTTCAAGAAGACGACGACCACCGCCGTCAACAAACTGTACTGACCGCGCCTCCGCTGGAAGACCGGGGCCGTCCTCCCGCCACGGGGGTGGGGAGGACGGCCCCGTACCGGTCTCGGCGCCTGTCAAGACCGTCGTACTTCGGCCAACTTCACCGGAACACCGCACAGAGGGGCCGGTCGCCCCGGTCCTTCGCGGCGTACGCAGGGATCGGCAGCCGGCCATCGGCCCATCGTCCGATCTTCGGCGGTCAGGATCCACCCAGGGGCCCGGACCGGCTACCCTCTTGTCCCCCTCACCTCCATTGCCTTACTCCTCAGCGGCCCGCTGCCCGGCCCGCCGGTCCCGTCCGATTGGCCGAACACCCGGTCGTTGACGACTCGACATGACTGCCGCGTGTCCGATGGGGCATGGATCCCCGTGAACGTGTTCGAGCAGGAGGGGAACCGACATCGGCGCGCGGGCGGGGGTCATGGAGAGGCAGGCACGGGGAGGCGGTCCCATAACGATAGGGGCCTTCTCGGCGAAGACGGTGGAGGACAAGACCGACGACGACACGGAGCAGGTGCCCGTGCCTCAGCTGAGGCGCAGACTCGGGCGGGCGGACCTGCGGGCCGTGCCGGAAGCCCGCAGGGCCCTGCGGGAGCTGCTCGGGCAGTGGGGGAGGACCGGACGATCCGACGTAGCGGAACTGCTCACCAGCGAACTCGTCACCAACGCGATCGTCCACACCGATCGCGACGCGCTCCTGACGGCCACGGTCGGGCCGCGTGGACTGCGGGTGGAGGTAAGGGACTTCGTGGCCCGCAGACCCCGGCTGCGCGTACCGATCGCCGACGACGGTACGAACGGCAGGGGCCTGTTCCTTGTGCAGTCCCTCGCGGACGCCTGGGGTGTCAGGCCGCACGGAGTGGGCAAGGCCGTCTGGTTCGAGCTGGAGGCCGAGGCGGCATGAACGGGTAGGGGGCGCGGCCCGCAGGCCACGCCCCCTACCCGGCTCCGTTCGGCCGGACTAGCCGAACTGCTGCTCAAGGTCCTTGAGCTTGCGCTCCAGGGAGTCGAGACGCGGCAGTGCCATGGTGTCGTCCTCGGCGGTGAGGTCGACGGTCACCGGCTCAGCTCCTTTGCGAGCGGGCTGCAGGGAGGGACGCGAGCGGACGGGCAGTGGCTCCGGCGCGGATATGGCAGGCTCCGCGGAGACCTGCGAGGAGCCGCGCTCCACCTGCACCTCGAGCTGCCGGCCGCCGCCGCGGCCGAAGTGACCGCGGTGGCCGCGGCTGATCGCCTTCAGCTGGGCCCGCTCCACGCGCTGCTGGTCGCGGCGCCGCTGCCGGGCCTCGTCCTTCTTGCGCTTGTCGTCGCGCACCTCGTCGACCGCCTCGTCGAGGCTGCGCACGCCCTCCAGGAGCATCAGCGACCAGGCGCTGTACGTCTCCCGGGGAGCCCGCAGCCAGCGCACGATACGGATCTGCGGCAGCGGGCGCGGCACCAGGCCCTGCTCCCGCAGGGCGGCGCGGCGGGTCTGCTTCAGCGCGCGGTCGAAGAGCACCGCCGCGGACAGCGACATGCCGGCGAAGAAGTGGGGGGCGCCGTCGTGGCCGATGCCCCTGGGCGCGTGCACCCAGTTGAACCAGGCCGCGGCGAAGGCGAACGTCCAGACCAGTATCCGGGAGCCGAGCGCCGCGTCACCGTGGCTGGCCTCGCGCACCGCGAGCACGGAGCAGAACATCGCCGCGCCGTCCAGGCCGAACGGGACGAGGTACTGCCAGCCGCCGCTGAGGCCGAGGTTCTGCTCGCCGAAGCCGACCAGGCCGTGGAAGGAGAGCGCGGCGGCGACGGCCGCGCAGCAGAAGAGGAGGACGTAGGAGACGGTGCCGTAGAGGGCCTCCTTGCGTCTGCGGCGTTCCTCGCTGCGCTCCCAGGAATCGTCCGCGCTCGTGTCCTTGACCGAGGAGCGCTTGCCGCGCGCGAGAACCGCTATCGCCGCCAGCATGCCCAGGAGAAGCACGGCGCCCGGAAGCAGCCAGTTCAGCGATATGTCGGTCAGTTTCATCTGGGGGTCCCTTGCATTGGGATAGGGCGTAACGCCCGCCATAGTGGCCCAATCCCAACGGCCCTCAGGGGGTTTCGGGGCAAGAGGCCGCCAAGGAAGTGCAAGGTAATGTTCAGGGCTGCGTTCTGCTCGAACTACCGTGTGAAAGGCGGGAGTTGAGTTCGAACAGGACTATCCGTACGGGTGGTTCTGCGGAAACCTGCTGCGCGTTTTCGCGATGATCCTACGGGTGGAGCCGACTATTTCCGAGGGTGTCTCAACTGGCCGTGGCCAGCAGCTTGGTGACCCGGTCGGCGTCACAGGTGCGCGGGCAGGTGGCGCAGGTGTCCTGCGGGCGCAGCGTGTAGAACATGCAGCAGCTCGCGCGGTCCCGGGTGCGCAGTGGCTCGCCGCCGGGGCCGGTCAGCTCCCGGAACGCCGCCGTGCCCACGTACGGCTTCGTCGCGCCCGGCAGGAGCAGCTCCAGCTCGCGCATCGCGCGCCGCTCCTCGATCTCGCCGAACAGCTGGGCGATGTACCAGAGACCTTCGACGATCTCGTCGGTCGCCATGCCCCACAGGGCCCGGCCGCGACGCCGCATCCGGGGGCCGAAACCGGTCAGGACCGGCTCCAGGTGCTCGGCGACCGCCGACCGCACCTCGGCGCGCAGTGCCTCCTCGTCCGGGACGACCCGGGCGCCGGGCAGCGCGGCGGCCTCGTCGTCGGGCAGGCAGGTGAAGCCGGCCGGGCGGACCGCCATGCGGCCGATGGGGTGGCCGGGGGCGGTGCGGTCGTACGAGACGTGCGTCACGGGGTAGCGGGGCACGCGGCGGTTCAGGAACCAGGGGACGGTGATCAGCAGGCAGGCGGGCCAGGCGTACCGGTGCAGGCCGAAGCTGGCGACCACGTCCGGTCGTGCCCGCTGGCCGTAGTCCCGTCGTATCTGGTCCTCGTCCCAGGACAGGAAGGCGTCGAGGGCGGGGCCGGCGGCCGCGAGGTCGGTGGCGGCGGCCCAGGCGCCGCCCCGCGGGGTCGCGTCCTCGGGGTTCAGTTCGGTGACGGCGAGCCCCGGGAGGACCTCGGCCAGACGGGCGTAGGCGCCGGATACGGCCGAACGGGGCACGGGCATGCGATCACCGATCCACTTACTAGAGGTAAGCCTAACCTAACTCAAGATCGCTGGGATTTGAACTGGCGCTCGGTGCGCTTATGGTGCTTGACGGACGAGTAACAACCCGCCGTAATGACCCCAAGTACCGATACGTCCGGAGGAGGACCCATGAAGCAGGGGGCGCAGGGCTCCGCCGGAACGGGGGCTCCGTGGGAGCGGGCGGTGGGGCAGGCCGGACAGGGCGAGCAGGCGCGGGTGCCGCAGCAGGCAGGGGCGGTGCGCGGTGAGCACACGCACAGTGAGCCGGTCCTGCCGCGGCCTCGGCCCGTGGTTCAGCGGTCCTCCGTGCGCGGGCAGATCGTGGACGCGCTGCGCGCCGCGCTGGTGGCGGGGGATCTGCGACCCGGTGAGGTGTACTCGGCGCCGGTGCTGGGCGAGCGGTTCGGGGTGTCGGCGACGCCGGTGCGGGAGGCGATGCAGCAGCTGGCCCTCGAGGGCGCCGTCGAGGTCGTGCCGAACCGTGGGTTCCGGGTGGTCGAGCGGGGGGCGCGGGAGCTGGCGGAACTGGCCGAGGTCCGGTCGCTGATCGAGGTTCCGGTGATGCTGCGGCTGGCCCGGGCTGTTCCCGCCGAACGCTGGGCCGAGCTACGGCCTCTCGCCGAGGCGACGGTCCGCGCGGCGTCCTCCGGCTGCCGCGCGACCTACGCGGAGTCCGACCGGGTGTTCCACCGGGCGGTGCTGTCGCTGTCCGGCAACGAGCAGCTGGTCCAGATCGCGGAGGACCTGCACCGGCGGGCGCAGTGGCCGCTGGTCGGGGGCGGGCCGGGCGGTCGGGGGCGGGCCGACCTGGTGGCGGACGCGCATGAACACACGGCGCTGCTGGACGCGTTGATCGCCCGGGATCTGGATGTGGTGCGGGTACTGGTGGGGGAGCACTTCACGGGTGCGGGCTGAGGGGGTGCGCGTCGCGCCTCGCGCCGGGTGGTGGGTCGGGGCCGCGCCGGGGGGTGTCCGTCCTCGGAACGTCGCGATGGGGTCGCATACCAATTGACTGTTCGTTGACGCGACAACCGCTGCGGGCGGACACCCCCCGACACGTCCCCTTCTCGCCGTACGCGGGTGCGGGCGCGTCGGGCCCTAGCTGCGGGCATGCGTGCCTCCCCCAGTGCCTTGAGGGCCTGGGAGGTGCCCCCAGGGCGGCACGGGTGGGCGCAGCGGCACCCCGCAACGCCGGGCTGCGGACCCACCCCGGCCCCAGCCAAGACGCCGAGTACCTCGTCACGTGCTCAAGCCGTCGCTGCCGGCGGCAATGGGGCCAACTGCCGCGCCAGCCACGTCGGCACGCCCCCGAGCAGCCGGAACAACCGCCGGGCCTCCTCCCGCAGCCGGGACGCCTCCGGCTCGGTCTCCGTGTCCGCCAGGGACACCAGCGCGGGGGCCGTGCCGACGAGATACCCCAGCTCCTCCCGGATCCGCAGCGACTCCGCGAAACCGTGGCGCGCCTCCGCCAACTCCCCGTCCCGCAGGGCGAGTCCGGCCAGATGGCGCCACGTGAACGACAGCAACAGCGGGTTGGCATGCGCCGTCGCCCCCGCGTGCGCACGGCGGTACGCGGCCCGCGCCGCCTGCGGGGAGCTCGTCAGGTTCTCCGCCAGCAGACCGCGACGGAAGTCCAGCAGGGCCCGCTGCGGAGCCCCAGGCGGGATCAGCGCGGCCGCCCGCCCCAGCGCGGCCCGCGCCTCGTCGGCCCGGTCCCGCACCACGAGCAGCGTCGAGGCGTAGGCCAAGTAACCGCGTTCACAAGCGGCCGCGCCCCGCTCGTCGTCGCTGTGGGCCAGCGCCTCGGCCGTGCGCAGCGCGTCCTCGGCCTCCTCCCAGCCCTGCTCGGTGTACAGACACCGTTCCACCAGCAACGACGCCCGCTGGAGCGCCGCCGCGGGCGTATCCGGCAGCAGCAGGGCGGCCGCGTCGGCCCAGCACCCGCGTGAGCGCAGCCGCCATACCGCGGTCTGGAGGGGATCGTCACCAGCGGTCGTTCCGTTACCAGACATGGCGGTATGCGCCACGTTGCCCTCCCCGAGCACGCCATCGAGCTGTTGAGTGGTGGCGGCATCTCAGCACGAATCGCGGCGTCGGGCCAAGAGGGTGGGTGAAGGATTTCACAAAGTCGTGGGACTCAGGGGCGTCCCGTGTTTGGGACGGGACCCCCGTGTCTCAGCTCATGCGCAGGGCCAGGAAGAAATCCAGCTTGTCCTCGAGCCGCGACAGATCACGGCCCGTCAACTGCTCGATTCGCCCGACCCGGTAGCGCAGCGTGTTGACGTGCAGGTGGAGGCGGCCGGCGCAGCGGGTCCAGGAGCCGTCGCAGTCCAGGAACGCCTCCAGAGTGGGGATCAGCTCGGCCCGGTGGCGGCGGTCGTAGTCCCGCAGGGGGTCCAGGAGGCGGGCCGTGAAGGCGCGGCGGACGTCGTCCGGGACGAACGGGAGCAGCAGGACGTGCGACGCCAGTTCCTGGTGGCCCGCCGCGCAGACCCGGCCCGGGCGGGCCGCCGCCACCCGGCGGGCGTGGCGGGCCTCCTCCAGGGCGCCCCGCAGCCCCTCCGCCGAGTGCACGGCCGCGCTGACGCCGAGGGTGAGGTGCCCGTCGCCGTCGAGACCCGCCGTCAGGGGGTCCCGTACGGATTCCAGGAGCGCGTCCGCGAGGACGCCGGCCTCGGAGCCGTCGTGCTCCGTCGACACGGCGGGCAGGGGGAGCAGGGCGATGGCCTCGTCGCCGGTGTGGGCGACGGCGATGCGGTCGGAGTGCTCCGGGCCCGCCGCCAGGGGGTCGACGAGGATCTCCTCCAGCAGGGCCTGGGCCACCGGGCCGCCCTCGATCTCGTCCCCGTCCCAGTCGACGCGGGCCACGACCACCTGCCAGTGCGGCGCGGCCCCGAGGCCCGGCAGCAGCACCGGCGCGGCCACGCGCAGGCGGGCGGCGATCTCGGCCGGGGCCGCGCCCGTCTGGACCAGCTCCAGCACCTCCTGGGCGAGACGGCGGCGCACCGTGCGCGCCGCGTCGCGGCGGTCCCGCTCGACCGCGATCAGCTGGGTGACGCCGTGCAGCAGGTCGAGACGCTCCTCGGCCCAGTCCCCGGCGTCCGCCTCGACGGCCAGCAGCCAGTCGGACAGCAGGCTCTCGCGGACGTCGCGGGCGGTGTGCGGGGAGCGGCCCGTCGAGCGGATCGGGAACAGGGAGTAGGTGGTGCCGCCCAGCAGGACGCGGTGCGGGGCGCGGCGGCCCGTGCGGGTGGCGGTCAGGTGTTCCGCCGCCAGGCGCCCGCAGGTCTCCGCGGGCAGGGCGGCGAGGCCGGCGGCCTTGGAGCCCGCGATCAGCCGGCCGGTGGGGGCGAGGACCCAGGCGCGCAGGTCCAGGTCCGAGCCGAGCAGGTCCAGGACCACGTCCGGGCCGCCGCCCGCCGGGCCCGAGGTCATCATCCGGCGGTGGCGGTCGACCACGGCCGCGAGGTCGCCGGCACGCTCGCCGGAGACCTGCCGTACGACGTGCTCGGTGATCGTCGCGAACGCCACCGACTCGTGCACCGCGAAGAGGGGGAGCCGGTGGCGGGCGCAGGCCGCGACCAGGTCGTCCGGGACGTCTCCGAGCTCGGCCTCGCCCGCGGCGAGGGCCGTCACGCCCTGCTGCGCCAGGATCCGGACGAACGGCTCCGAATCCTCGGCGTCCCGGCGCCAGGCCAGGCCCGTGAGCACCAGCTCGCCGCCCGAGAGATAGCGGCTGGGGTCGCGGAGGTCGGTGGTCATCACGCCACGCACCGTGCGGTCCAGCTCCTCCTCGCCGCCGAGCAGCTTGAGGCCCAGCGCGTCGGTGTCCAGCAGTGCGCGCAGCCGCATTCTCGTCGCCGCCGTTCTTTGTCTCGAAATCAAGCCCTGCCCCGGCTGTGTTCCAGGTCACGCGGCTGTGTCGCGCGTTTCCACAGGAGAACGAAGGGGTTTCTGATGGCCTCCGTTCATACGAATCTACAAGATGACCGTCCTGGCCAGCCAACTCCTTCATGGTTTCCGTGACTGACCCGGTCGGCGTACCGCGCTGTGTACTGAGGCCACTACGCGTTAACAGCACATGAACGAGCCGGGACCGCCGCACACGGATTGGCTCAATCTGAACGCCCCACGAGAAGACGGAGAAGAGAGCCGGTCATGGACTTCCTTCGCCCCGCCAGCTGGGAGGAGGCGCTCGCCGCGAAAGCCGAGCACCCCACAGCTGTGCCGATTGCGGGTGGCACCGACGTGATGGTCGAGATCAACTTCGACCACCGCCGGCCCGAGTACCTCATGGACCTGAACCGCGTCGGCGACCTCTCCGAGTGGGAGGTCGGCGAGGAGAGCGTCCGGCTGGGTGCCTCCGTGCCGTACACGAGGATCATGGAGAACCTGCGCGCCGAACTGCCGGGTCTCGCCCTCGCCTCGCACACGGTCGCCTCCCCGCAGATCCGCAACCGCGGCGGCGTCGGCGGCAACCTCGGCACCGCCTCCCCGGCCGGCGACGCCCACCCCGCGCTGCTCGCCGCGGGCGCCGAGGTGGAGGTCGAGTCGGTGCGCGGGTCGCGCCGGATCCCGATCGACGAGTTCTACAAGGGCGTGAAGCGCAATGCGCTGGCCATGGACGAGCTGATCCGCGCCGTGCACGTGAGGAAGGCCGACGGGCCCCAGCAGTTCTCCAAGGTGGGGACCAGGAACGCCATGGTCATCGCCGTGTGCGCGTTCGGGCTCGCCCTGCATCCCGAGACGCGGACCGTGCGGACCGGCATCGGCTCGGCCGCCCCGACCCCCATTCGGGCCAAGGCCGCCGAGGAGTTCCTGAACGCGGCTCTGGAGGAGGGCGGCTTCTGGGACAACGGGAAGATCGTCACCCCGTCGGTCGCCAAGCAGTTCGCCGACCTGTGCTCCGCCGCCTGCAACCCGATCGACGACGTCCGGGGCACCGCGAGCTACCGCCGCCACGCCGTGGGCGTCATGGCCCGCCGCACGCTGACCTGGACCTGGGAGTCCTACCGCGGCACCCGCCGCCTCACCGAGGGAGCTGCGTGATGCGCGTCAACTTCACGGTCAACGGCCGTCCCCAGGAAGCCGACGACGTCTGGGAGGGCGAGTCCCTGCTGTACGTGCTGCGGGAGCGCATGGGCCTTCCCGGGTCCAAGAACGCCTGTGAGCAGGGCGAGTGCGGGTCCTGCACCGTCCGGCTCGACGGGGTTCCGGTGTGTTCCTGCCTCGTCGCCGCCGGTCAGGTGGAGGGCCGCGAGGTCGTCACCGTCGAGGGGCTCGCCGACTTCGCCAAGCAGCGCGCCGAGCACGGCGGCTGTGCGACCGGTGCCTGCGGTACGTCGCTGCGGAGCGCCCAGGAGTGGCAGGCCAAGGGCGTCGACTCGCAGACCGGCGAGGGCACCGAGCTCTCCCCGATCCAGCAGGCGTTCATCGACGCCGGCGCCGTCCAGTGCGGCTTCTGCACCCCCGGCCTGCTGGTCGCCGCCGACGAGATGCTGGAGCGGAACCCCAACCCGTCCGACGCGGACATCCGCGAGGCGCTGTCGGGCAACCTGTGCCGCTGCACCGGCTACGAGAAGATCATGGACGCGGTGCGCCTGGCGGCCGCCCGGCAGGGAGAGGCGGACTGAGCATGCCCACCACTGGCGCACCCACGAAGATCACCCAGGGCTCCCGGACCAAGGGCGGCATCGGCGAGTCCACACTCCGCCCGGACGGCACCCTCAAGGTCACCGGCGAGTTCGCGTACTCGTCCGACATGTGGCACGAGGACATGCTGTGGGGGCAGATCCTCCGGTCGACCGTCGCACACGCCGAGATCGTGTCCATCGACACGAGCGAGGCACTGGCAACTCCGGGCGTCTACGCCGTGCTGACGTACGACGACCTGCCCACCGAGGTGAAGAACTACGGCCTGGAGATTCAGGACACCCCGGTGCTCGCCCACGGCAAGGTCCGCCACCACGGAGAGCCGGTCGCGATCGTCGCCGCCGATCATCCGGAGACGGCCAGGCGCGCCGCCGCGAAGATCAAGGTCGACTACCGTGAACTGCCCGTCATCACCGACGAGGCCTCCGCGACCGCGCCGGACGCGATCCTCGTCCACGAGGGCCGCGACGACCACCACGCCGGCCATGTGCCGCACCCGAACATCGTCCACCGCCAGCCGATCATCCGCGGTGACGTCGACGCCGCACGGCAGCGGGCCGATGTCATCGTCGAGGGCGAGTACACCTTCGGCATGCAGGACCAGGCCTTCCTCGGCCCCGAGTCCGGCCTCGCCGTCCCCGAGGAGGACGGCGGCGTCCACCTCTACATCGCCACCCAGTGGCTGCACAGCGACCTGCGCCAGATCGCGCCCGTGCTCGGCCTGCCCGAGGACAAGGTGCGGATGACGCTGTCCGGCGTCGGCGGCGCGTTCGGCGGCCGCGAGGACCTGTCGATGCAGATCCACGCCTGCCTGCTGGCGCTGCGCACGGGCAAGCCCGTCAAGATCGTCTACAACCGGTTCGAGTCCTTCTTCGGGCACGTCCACCGCCACCCGGCGAAGCTGTACTACGAGCACGGGGCCACGCGCGACGGCAAGCTGACCCACATGAAGTGCCGGATCGTCCTGGACGGCGGCGCCTACGCCTCCGCCTCCCCGGCGGTCGTGGGCAACGCCTCCTCGCTGTCCGTCGGCCCGTACGTGATCGAGGACGTGGACATCGAGGCCATCGCCCTCTACACCAACAACCCGCCCTGCGGCGCCATGCGCGGCTTCGGCGCGGTCCAGGCGTGCTTCGCCTACGAGGCCCAGATGGACAAGCTGGCGCAGAGGCTCGGCATGGACCCGGTGGAGTTCCGGCAGCTCAACGCCATGGAGCAGGGCACGCTGCTGCCGACCGGGCAGCGCGTCGACTCCCCGGCTCCCGTCGCCGAGCTCCTGCGCCGCGTCAAGGCCATGCCCATGCCGCCGGAGCGCCAGTGGGAGTCCAGCGAGGGCGCCGACGTACGGCAGCTGCCGGGCGGCCTGTCCAACACCACACACGGCGAAGGCGTCGTACGCGGCGTCGGCTACGCGGTCGGCATCAAGAACGTGGGCTTCTCCGAGGGGTTCGACGACTACTCGACCGCGAAGGTGCGGATGGAGGTCGTGGCCGGCGAGCCCGTCGTCACCGTCCACACGGCCATGGCCGAGGTCGGCCAGGGCGGTGTCACCGTCCACGCGCAGATCGCCCGGACCGAGCTGGGCGTCGCGCAGGTGACCATCAACCCGGCCGACACCCGGGTGGGCAGCGCCGGTTCGACCTCCGCCTCGCGGCAGACGTACGTCACCGGCGGCGCCGTGAAGAACGCCTGTGAGCTGGTGCGCGAGAAGGTGCTGGAGATCGGGCGCCGCAAGTTCGGCTCCTACCACCCGGCGTGGGCCACGGCCGAGCTGCTGCTGGAGGGCGGCAAGGTCGTCACGGACGGCGGTGAGGTCCTCGCCGGCCTGGCCGACGTCCTGGAGGGCGAGACCGTGGAGGTCGAGGAGGAGTGGCGGCACCGGCCGACCGAGGCCTTCGACCTGCGCACCGGCCAGGGCAACGGCCACGTGCAGTACTCCTTCGCCGCGCACCGCGCGGTCGTCGAGGTCGACACCGAGCTCGGGCTGGTGAAGGTCATCGAGCTGGGCTGCGCCCAGGACGTCGGCAAGGCGCTCAACCCGCTGTCCGTGCTCGGCCAGATCCAGGGCGGCACGACACAGGGCCTGGGCGTGGCGGTCATGGAGGAGATCGTCGTCGACCCGAAGACGGCGAAGGTCAAGAATCCCTCCTTCACCGACTATCTGATCCCGACCATCCTCGACACGCCGACCATCCCGGTCGACGTCCTCGAACTCGCCGACGAGCACGCCCCGTACGGGCTGCGCGGCATCGGCGAAGCACCCACCCTGTCGTCGACGCCGGCGGTCCTCGCGGCCATCCGGAACGCGACCGGGCTCGAGCTGAACCGGACTCCAGTACGGCCCGAGCACCTCACGGGTACGTCACTCTCCGAGGCCTGAACAGGAGAGTTCCGTCCGGGGGACGCGTTCCCGTGCCCTCCCCCGGACCCCCCTTAGTTCGTCTCGGGCCGTCCCCCGGGTCGTGCATCCCAACCCCCTATGAAACTTGGGAGTAGGCCCACATGACCCAGCAGTCAGTAGAGCCGAGGACCACAGCCGACGACGCGGGCGAAGGCACCCGCGTCCCGGCCGGACGGTCCTGGCTCGACCGGTACTTCCACATATCCGGCAGAGGATCGACGGTCGCGCGTGAGGTGCGCGGTGGCGTCACGACCTTCATGGCGATGGCGTACATCCTGCTGCTCAACCCCCTGATCCTGTCCGGCAAGGACGTGGCGGGGGACACCCTCGCGCAGAAGGGCCTGATCACCGCGACCGCGTTCGCGGCGGCCCTCACCACACTGCTGATGGGGTTCGTCGGCAAGGTGCCGCTCGCCCTCGCCGCGGGCCTGTCCGTCTCCGGTGTCCTCGCCTCCCAGGTCGCGCCCGAGATGACCTGGCCGCAGGCGATGGGCATGTGCGTGATGTACGGCGTGATCATCATGCTGCTGGTCGTCACCGGCCTGCGCGAGATGATCATGAACGCGATCCCGCTCGCGCTCAAGCACGGCATCACCATGGGCATCGGCCTGTTCATCGCCCTCATCGGCTTCTACAAGTCCGGTTTCGTGCACCAGGGCAAGGCGACCCCCGTCACGCTCGGCCCGGCCGGCGAACTGGCCGGCTGGCCGGTCCTGCTCTTCGCCGGCACCCTGCTGCTGATCTTCATGCTCCAGGCCCGGAACATCCCGGGCGCCATCCTCATCGGCATCGTCGGCGGCACGATCGTCGCCGCGATCCTGAACGCGGCCGGGGTCATCGACCCCAAGCAGTGGGCCGCCGGGGCACCCGAACTGCACGGCAGCGCGGTGTCCATGCCCGACTTCTCGCTCTTCGGGGACGTGGAGTTCGGCGGCTGGGGCCAGGTCGGCGCGATGACCGTCGGCATGATCGTCTTCACACTGGTGCTGGCCGGGTTCTTCGACGCGATGGCGACGATCATCGGCGTCGGCACCGAGGCCAAGCTCGCCGACGACAAGGGCCGGATGCCGGGCCTGTCCAAGGCGCTGTTCATCGACGGGGCCGGCGGCGCGATCGGAGGCGTGTCCGGCGGCTCGGGCCAGACGGTGTTCATCGAGTCGGCGACGGGTGTCGGGGAGGGCGCGCGCACGGGCCTCGCCTCGGTCGTCACCGGCGCGTTCTTCGCCGCCTGTCTGTTCTTCACGCCGCTCACGGCGATCGTGCCGCAGGAGGTCGCGTCCGCCGCCCTCGTCGTCATCGGCGCGATGATGCTGATGAACGCCCGGCACGTGGACTGGGCCGACCGGGCCACCGCCATCCCGGTGTTCCTGACGGTCGTTCTGATGCCGTTCACGTACACCATCACCACCGGTGTCGCCGCGGGCGTCATCTCCTACGTCGCCATCAAGGCCGCCCAGGGCAAGGTGCGCGAGATCGGCGCCTTCATGTGGATCCTGACGGCGGTGTTCCTCGTGTACTTCGCCCTCAACCCGATCGAGAGCTGGCTGGGCGTCCACTGACGCCCGCCGTAGCCGCCCCGCAGCCTTAAGGAGACCGAGACAGATGCTGGACATCGCCGAGGAGCTGAACCGGTGGGTCGAGCAGGGCCGTGACTTCGCCGTGGCCACCGTGGTGGCCGTCGGCGGCAGCGCGCCCCGCCAGCCCGGCGCCGCACTCGCGGTGGACGCCGAGGGCACGGCGATCGGCTCGGTCTCCGGCGGCTGCGTGGAGGGCGCGGTCTACGAGCTGTGCCAACAGGCGCTGCGGGACGGCGAGACCGTCCTGGAGCGCTTCGGCTACAGCGACGACGACGCCTTCGCCGTGGGCCTGACCTGCGGCGGCGTCATCGACATCCTGGTCACCCCGGTACGGGCCGCCGATCCGGTCCGTCCGGTGGTCGCGGCCGCGCTCACCGCCGCCGCACAAGGGGAGGCGGCGGCGGTGGCGCGGATCGTGTCGGGTCCGCCCGAACTGACGGGCCGGGCCCTGCTGGTCCGCCCCGACGGGTCCCGCGAAGGCGGCTTCGGCGCCCACCCGGAACTGGACCGCACGGTCGCCGCCGAGGCAGGCGCCTTCCTGGACGCCGGCCGCACCGGCACCCTGGAGATCGGAGAGCAGGGCTCACGCTGTGGAGCACCGCTCACGGTCCTGGTCGAGTCCTCGGTCCCGGCGCCCCGCATGATCGTCTTCGGTGCGATCGACTTCGCGTCGGCCCTGGTCCGCATGGGCAAGTTCCTCGGCTACCACGTCACGGTGTGCGACGCACGGCCCGTCTTCGCGACCCGGACGCGGTTCCCGGAGGCCGACGAGATCGTCGTCGAGTGGCCCCACCGCTACCTGGAGGGCACGGACGTCGACGCCCGTACGGTCCTGTGCGTGCTGACCCACGACGCCAAGTTCGACGTGCCCCTGCTGGAGCTGGCGCTGCGGCTGCCGGTGGCGTACGTCGGTGCCATGGGCTCCCGGCGCACCCACCTGGACCGCAACGCCCGCCTGCGGGAAGCCGGCGTCACCGAGCTGGAGTTGAGCCGGCTGCACTCGCCGATCGGCCTGGACCTCGGCGCCCGTACGCCCGAGGAGACGGCCCTGTCCATCGCCTCGGAGATCGTCGCCGGGCGGCGCGGAGGCAGCGGGGTGTCGCTGACCGGGGCTCACACCCCGATCCACCACGAGCCGGAGCCGGGGGCGGTGGGGCGGATCGGCTCGGTGGCCTGAGGCCCCGGCTACTGGTTCGCCGCGGCTTCCAGGAGTGAGAACGGTTCGGCCTCCGGCAGCGGGGTGACCGCGAGCAGGGACAGCCCGGCGGCCTGGCACAGCTCCTCGAAGTCCTCGCGGGTGCGTTCCCTGCCGCCCACGTTCACCAGCATGTTGAGGTCGCTGAGATACGGGCCCCCGTCACCGTCGGTCCCGACGACCTCGGGCAGCACCGGTTCCAGGATCAGGACCCGTCCGCCGGGCGGCAGCGCCGCACGGCAGTGGCGCAGGACGGTGACCGCCTGCTCGTCCGGCCAGTCGTGCAGGATGCTCTTCATCAGATAGAGGTCCGAGCCCTCGGGCACCGAGCGGAAGAAGTCCCCGGCGGCCAGGGAGCATCGGTCCGAGAGCCCGTGCCGCCGCAGGGTCTTCGGCGCCTGGGCCAGACCGTCGCTCGTGTCGTGGACGACCCCGGTGAGCTTCGGGAACGCGGTGAGCACGGCGGCCAGGAGCGTGCCGTCCCCGCCGCCGACGTCCGTGACCGAACCGAACCGGCCGAAGTCGAAGGCGCCCGGCAGCGCGGCGGCGGTCTCCGCGGTGGCCTGGCTCATCGCCGTGTTGAACAGCGAGGACAGCTCGGGCCGCCGGGCGAGGTGGCTGAAGAAGTCCGTGCCGAAGACGGTGTCGAACGCGACATCGCCGGTGCGGACGCTGTCGTCCAGGTGTTCCCAGGCGCGGATGATCTCCGGCTCGGTGAACATCCGTACGAAGGAGGTCAGCGAGTCAGGGCGGTCCGAGTCGAGGAGGGCGCCCGCGGGCGTCACCGCGAAGGTGCCGGGGGCGTGTTCCGTCAGCAGTCCCAGGCCGGCCAGGGCGCGCAGCAGCCGGGTCATGGGCTGGGGCGCGGTTCCGGCGTCGGCGGCCACGTCGGCGGCCGGGCGCGGGGTGCCGCCGATCAGCTCGACGATCCTCAGCCGGACGGCCGCGCGGACGGTCTGGGCCGCCATGCTGCCGAAGACGAGCCGTACGAGCAGGTCGCGGTCGTTCATGTCGGGCGTGAGAACGTGCGTGTTCGCCACGGGTCTTTCCTCCTGCGTGAGTCGGGGTCCGGTCAGCCGGCGGATGTCGCGCGGCCGGCCAGGGCGGTGGGCGTGCAGCCCGCGAAGGCCAGTACGTCGCGGTGGAGATGGGGCTGGTCGGCGTAGCCGCACGTCTGGGCGACGTCGGCGGCACCGGCGCCGCCGACGAGCGCACGGGCGGCGTGGTCGAAGCGGACCAGCATGGCGGCGCGCTTCGGGGTGAGGCCGATCTGGTCGCCGAACCGGGACCACAGCCGCTTGCGGCTCCAGCCGCAGGAGGCCGCGAGGTCACCGACCCGCACCCGGCCCCGCCGGGCCACGATGGTCTCCCAGGCGGCGGCGACCTCGGGCGCCATCGCCGGTGCCCGCGCGGCCCGCCCGGCGAGGAACTCGTCCACGAGCGCGAGACGGTGCTCCCAGCCGGGGGTGCCGGCCATCCGCTCCCGCAGCCGGTGTCCGTCCCGCCCCCAGAGGTCTTCGAGCCCGGTGACGGATCCGTCCAGCTCGCGCGGCGAGACACCCAGCAGCGCGTAGGCGGTCAGCGGTGACAGACGCATCTCGACGCACTCGACACCCGCACCGCGGATCCGGGCCGGGCCCGGCGACAGCGCGGCGACGAAACTCCGCAAGGGCCGGTGCCCGCCGGCGCCCTCGACGGCGAACGGCTCGTCCCCGAGGCCGATGACGACGATCACCGCCGGCTGGGGCAGCACCCGCAAGTCCAGCCCGCCGGCGGACCGCTCACGGAACCCGGCCATCCGGACACCGCCGAGCGACAGATCACCGCGGGGGAGGACGACGTCCCAGCCGGGCTCGGCCTCCGCTTCGTAGCTGCGCATGACTCCACGGTCGCCGACTTCCCGGCGCCTGTCTTGGACGATTGTTCCGCGCGGAAGTCTTCCCGGCGCCCCTCACGCCTGTCTCAGCAGGCGGTTCAACGCCCGGCCGAACACATATCGTGCCGAGCGCCCGACCACGCCGTCGAAGAGCGAGGGCAGCAGCCGGATCCGGATCTCCTCCCGCCACACCACGCGGGCGCGGCCGCCGGGCCCCGGCCGCACCTCGAGCTCCGCCCAGCCCAGGACCACCCGGCCCCGCTTCTCCAGACGGCACCTCCCCGGGACCCCCTCCTCCGGCGGCTCCCACACCGTGACCTCCATCGGGTCGTCGAAGGACAGCGGTCCGACGCCCGAGCGGGCCACGACGAGAGTGCCGACGCGGGTCGGCCCGGGCGGGACCGGACCGACCCGTGTCAAGGGCACCCCCTCACCGTGCCGCTGCCACTGCGTGATCCGCCGCCACGCCTCGTCGAGGGGGAGCGGGACGGTCCGTTCGAGCAGGATGTTGGCCACGTCCCGATCGTAGGGAACCCGCGCTGCTCAGCGGCCCGCTCGGGTACGGCTCACCCACTCGGCCGAGCCGCCGTACGGCGGCTCCTGCCCTACCGGTACACCTTCCCGGGCTCCGCCTTCCCAGGTGCCAGCAGTTGGGGCACCGTCACGAACACGTACCCCCGTTCCTTGAGGGCGTCGATGATGCCCGGGACGGCCGGCACGGTGCCGTCGTAGATGTCGTGCAGCAGGATGATGCCGTCCCGGGACGCCTGGGCGAGGACGCGGCGGGTGATCAGGGCCGAGTCGGTCGTCTTGTAGTCCTTCGCCGTCACGCTCCACAGCACCTCGGCGAGGCCCAGCTCGCGGCAGATCTCGTGCACGGTGTCGTCGGTGCGGCCCTGGGGCGGGCGCATCAGGGTCGGGCGCTGTCCGGTGAGGCGTTCTATCTCCTGGTTGGGGCGTTCCAGCTCCTCGCGTATCTCCTCGGGTCTCAGCCGGGTCAGGATCTTGTGGTCCCAGGTGTGGCTGGCCACCTCATGGCCCTCGTCGGCCATGCGCCGCACCAGCTCCGGGTACTTCTCGATGTGCCGTTCACCGAGGAGGAAGAAGGTCGCCGGGACCTGTCTCTCCTTCAGGATGTCCAGCAGGCGCGCGGAGTGCTCGCTCGGCCCCGCGTCGAAGGTGAGCGCGATGCACTTCGCCTCACGGCAGTCGACGGTGCCGAAGCGGGCCGCCTGGATGTCCGTCGCCGCCTGGGCGCGGACGGCGCTGGGGGCCGTGGTGTCGGGCCCCGCGCAACCGCTGAGGGCGAGGGTCAGAGCGGCGATCGCCGTAAGCTTTCCGGCAGTTCGGAACGCGGTCCCCGTTTTCGTCATCTTCTTGGTCAGAGAAGGCATGGCGAGACTATACATAGCGTGTATACGCGCGATGTATAGTCCCTGTGGCGTTTGAGACGGCCGTACCGCGGCACTCGCCAGCACCGAAGGCGGGCGATCGTCGCAGGGAGGACCGCCGCATGACCTCGTACGCCGTCGTGATCCCGACCGTCGTCCGGGACACCCTCGCCGACTGTCTCGCGGCCCTCGCCGCCGCGACCGGCCCCCGCCCCGGCGAGATCGTGATCGTCGACGACCGGCCCGACCCCGGTCCCGGGCAGCTGGAACATCCGCTGAGCGTCCTCGGCGACCTGCGGGGGCGCACCACAGTGCTGGGCGGCGGCGGTCGTGGGCCCGCCGCCGCCCGCAACACCGGGCTGCGCGCCGTGACGGCGCCGTGGACCGTGTTCCTCGACGACGACGTCCAGGTCGGGCCCCACTGGTGCGATCAGCTGGCCGAGGACCTCGCCGAGGCGTCACCCGACATCGCCGGCGTCCAGGGCGTCATCGCCGTCCCGCTGCCCGGCGAACGCCGCCCCACCGACTGGGAACGCGGCACGGCGGGACTCGCCCGCGCCCACTGGATCACCTCCGACATGGCGTACCGCACGGAGGCGCTCAAGCAGGTCGGCGGCTTCGACGAACGCTTCGAGCGCGCCTTCCGCGAGGACGCCGATCTCGCGCTGCGCGTGCTCGACTCGGGCTGGCGCATCCGGCAGGGCCGCCGCACCACACGGCACCCCGTGCGCCCCGCCTCCCGCTGGGTGTCGGTGCGCCAGCAGCGCGGCAACGCCGACGACGCCCTCATGCGGCATCTGCACGGGCCCGACTGGTGGGACAAGGCGGTCGCGCCGCGCGGCCGGATCCGCTCCCACGCGGCGATCACGACCGCGGGCGTCGCGGCGTGCGCCCTCGCCGCCGCCGGGCACGGACGGGCCGCGACGGCCTGCGCGCTCGGCTGGGCGGCCGGCACGGCGGAGTTCGCCCGGGCCCGTATCGCGCTCGGCCCGCGCACCCGCAACGAAGTGACGACCATGGTGGCGACCAGCGTGCTCATCCCGCCGGCCGCGACCTGGCACCGCCTGACCGGCGCCTGGCGTCACCGTCACGCCCCGGCTTGGCAGGAGGAGGCCACCTCGTGAACCCGGTGAAGGCCGTGCTGTTCCACCGTGACGGCACCCTGGTGGAGGACCTCCCCCGCGACGCCGGCCCCGGGCGCGTACGCCCCGTCACGGGCGCCCGCGAGGCGCTCGCCCTGCTGCGCGCCCGCGGCATCCGCACCGGCGTCGTCGCCCAGCGGTCCGGTGACGCACACGGACCGCTGACCTATGCCGACGTCCGCCGCGTCCATCACCGCGTCGACGAACTTCTCGGCCCCTTCGACGTGTTCGCCGTCTGCCCGCACGGCCCCGGCGACGGCTGCCGGTGCCGTACACCGCACCCCGGCATGCTGTTGTGGGCGGCCGGAAGTATCTGCACCGCGCCCACCGGCCTCGTCGTCGTCGGCGACAACGACGCCGACGTGGCGGCCGCTCGCCGGGCCGGTGCCCGCGGCATCCTCGTACCGACCGCCCGGACCCGCCCCGAGGAAACCCTGAGCGCGGACCATGTCGCCCCGGACCTGATGACGGCGGTCCGAGCGGTGCTGGACGGCCCGCCCAAGGGTCGTGTCCTGGTCGATGAACGCCCCATCCAGGAGGCTTTCACGGCGGATCCCGGGCCGGGCGGCGTCACGTAGAGGTCCCGCACCACCGGCACATCAACCGGAACGTCGCGTACAGCGCCAGCGGGCATATCGCGGCGAACGCCCAGATCACCCCCGGCTCGGAGGTGACGATCCCGGCCACCAGCAGGCCCGCCGACACCGCGAACAGGACCAATACGGTCCAGACACGGGGACGGTAGGCGGCCAGGCGGGCCAGGACACGGGCGGGGTCGGGGCGACGGCGCACCCGCAGGGTGCGCAGCCGGCGGTCGAGGCGGCGGTCGCGGCGCAGGACGCGTTCCATCTCGTCGAGGATGCGCTGCTCGTGATCGGGAAGTCGGCCGATGGACACGCTCTCTCCTTCCGGGCGGCCGGACCGTCTCTCCTCCGGGGGGACGTGCGGCGGGGGAAGCGGGGAAGTACAGCGGGGAACGTAGATGCGGATGCCCCGTGAGGTCGCCGGGCTAACCGGCGACCGGCCTTGCCAGCGCCTCGACCAGCCGGTCCGCGCTGTCCGGCACGGTGCCCTCGCGGAATCCGTCGCGGATCTGCCGGGCGGTCACCCGGCCGCCGGTCAGGCACCAGTCCCACCAGCGGTCCAACTGCCGCACGTCCAGCCGCTCGGCGGCCACCAGCGCGGGCCAGCCGCAGGCGCGGGCCTGCGCGGTCAGCTTGGAGCCGCCCGCGACCGGGTCGACCGCCAGCACCGGGGTGCCGACCCGCAGCGCGATCACCAGCCCGTGCAGCCGGTCGGTGACGACGAGGTCCATCCGGGCCAGCACGGACTGGAGCTGCGCCGGCGTCGCACTCAGATGCCAGTCGTGCGCGTCGAGCCGCGTCTCCAGTTCCAGCCTGCCGCAGTCCTTCCCGGCCAGCCACCGCGTCACCTCCTCGGCGACCTGCCCGTGCCGCCGCAGCCGCCCGTACTCGTGCTGCCCGTGCGCGAGGATCACCCCGACGACGGGCCGGGCGGGCACGTCCGGGGCGCGGGCCGCCAGATCCTCCACCGGCTCGTGGTCGGGAGCGTCCCGCGGCAGCACTCGGTGGAAGCCGGTCACGGCCGTGCTGCGGGGGTCGATCACCGAGGTGCCCACGGCGATCCGTACACAGTGCGCGAACCGCCGGTGCAGCTCCTCGACCTGCGGCCCGTGCAAGGGGCCGCACACGAACACCAGGTGGGTGTAGTCCTCGGGCCACAGCCGCTCCAGATGCAGCGCCTCCGGACGGAAGCCCGGACTCCAGGCGACGTCGTAGGGGATGCCCGTCCCCCGCAGCACGTCCTCCACCCGGCGCAGGGCCAGTACGTCCCCGGCGGTCGCCTCCCTGTCCCGGAAGCTGAACCAGCCGGTCAGCAGAACCCTGCGCGGTCGCTTGCCGTCTTGTGTGTGCACATGCCCTGAGTGCCCAGCCCACCGGGAACACAATCAGGGCATTACGCGCATTCGACCTGCCGTCACTGGGCGTAGAAGGTGGCGTCCGCCCGGTCGGTCGCCGTGCTCACCGTCTGCACGTTCAGCAGGTACTCCCAGTGGCGGACGTATCGCCCCGGGTAGTTGTACGACTCGTACGACACCCCCGCCGCGTCGGCGAGCCCGGCGCGCCGGTGGAAGGTGGCGTCGGACGCGAACCGCGCGGTGCCGTCGTTCTTCTCCAGCCACACCTCGAAGTTCCTGTGCCGCAGGTAGTAGCCGGGGAAGTTGGCCGACTCCAGCGAGACGGTGCCGCTGCCGGTCAGGCCGCTCACCACGCGGAACTGCGAGTCCGCGAGCGGGGAGACGCCGGCCTCGATGCGGGCGCGGTACTCCCAGTGCCGGACGAAGCGGTCCGCGAAGTTGTACGACGACAAGCGCTGCGGAGTGACCCCGTCGGCCACCGGGATGCCGAAGTCCGGCGTGCCGTCGGCCTTCCAGTACACCTTCTGCACGCGGGTGCGGCGGTTGGGGTCGTTCAGCGGGTCGCCGCTGATGTCCTTGTAGGCGCGGTCGTGGTAGACGAGGACATCGCTCTTGCCGTCCTCGGAGACGGTGAACGAGTTGTGGCCCGGGCCGTACTGGCTGGTCGCGGCGCTGCTCGCGAACACCGGGGTGGGGCTCTTGCTCCAGGACGCCTGGCTGAGCAGGTTCGCGCCCGCGGAGGCGGTGAGCATGCCCAGGCAGTAGTTGCTGTCGGTGGCGCTGGCGGAGTACGTCATGAACACCTTGCCGCCGCGCTGGATGACCGCCGGGCCCTCGTTGACCTTGTAGCCGACGGTCTCCCAGCTGTAGGTGGGCCGCGACAGCAGCACCGGAGTGCCGGTGATCGTCCAGGGGTTGGCCATCCTCGCCAGATAGATGTCGGTGTTGTTGTTCACGGACGGGTCGCGCTGTGCCCAGGCCAGGTAGCGCACGCCGTTCACGACGAAGGTGGTGGCGTCCAGGGAGAAGCTCTCCCACTGGGTCTTGATCTGCCCCTTCTCGGTCCAGGTGGCGGTGAGCGGGTTGGCGCCGGAGCCCTCCAGGACGTACATCCGGATCGCCCACACGTCGCCGGTGGCGCCGGCCGCGAAGTACACGTACCACTTGCCGTCGATGAAGTGGATCTCCGGCGCCCAGATGTGGGCCCCCATCACACCGCTGGCGTGCTTGGTCCAGATGGTCGTCTCGGGGGCCGTCCTCAGCCCCTGGATGGTGGTCGCCCGGCGCAGCACGATGCGGTCGTACTCGGGGACGGTGGCGGTGAAGTAGTAGTAGCCGTCGGTGTGTCTGAAAATGTGCGGGTCGGCCCGCTTCTCCGCGATCGGGTTGGTGTACGTGACGGCGGGGGAGTCGGGGACGGCGGCGTGCGCGGGCGCGCCCGCGAGACAGGTCGCGAAGGCGATGAGGACGGCGAGGAGCAGCCGTACGGCTATGTGTCTCAAGGGGGTTCTCCGGAGGGGGATCAGGTGGTGGGGACGAGACGGCCGCAGGCGGAGTCCCGAAGCATTCGAGCCGTCTCTGTCGACCCAATGTCCGTGATTTCGAACGTAGTTCGTGAATTCGGCCATGAATCGGTCAGAAGATAAGCGGGGCCCTTACCTCCGTCAACGGTTCGGTCTGGGTTCGTAGGAGAGCTGCTTGACGCGGCGCAGGGTCAGCGCGGTCTCGACGGACTGGACACCTTCGAGGGTCCCGATCTTCTCGCTCAGGTACGTGTACAGGTCCCCGGCGCTGCGGTGCAGGGTCGCGGCGAGGATGTTGGCCTGGCCCGTGACGGCCGCGGCGAAGGGGACCTGGGGGTGCCCGGCGAGGACGCGGCCGACGGCGGCGAGGGAGGCCGGTGCCACGGTGAGCCACAGCATCGCCTCCACCTCGTGGCCGAGGAGCTCGGCGTCGTGCTGGACGTCGAAGTAGAGCACCCCGGTGGACCGCAGGCGCTCCAGGCGCCGCTTGACCATGGACTCCGACTGGCCGGTGGCCGCCTGGAGTTCGGTGAGTGTGGCCCGTCCGTCGTGCCGGAGGGCGTCGAGGAGCGACTCGTCGTCCGCGTCCAGGCCGACCGGGCCCGTGGCCGTCGCGACGGGCGGCGGGCGTAGTGCCGCCTCCTCGTCGGGGGAGAGGGCGTCGGCCTTGTTGAGCCAGCCGAGTGCGCCGCCGTAGAAGGGGTGCAGGACGCAGTGGGCGCTCACCGACGTGACGCGCGGGGTGCGCTGGAGCCGGTCGAAGAGGAGCTCGTCGCGGGCCTCCCGGCTGCGCGGTTTCATCGTGCACATCACCTCCGTGCCGCCGGAGTTCAGGCTGACGTACGAGGTGTCCGGGCGGCGGGCGAGCGCGCCCGCGAGCCGCTCGGCCACGTCCGGGGTGCAGCGCAGCCGGACGATCCAGCTGCTGCGGCCGAGGCGGTTCTCGTCGGTCACGCCGAGCACCTTCAGGTGCGCACGGGTGCGCAGTCCCCGGTAACGCCGGGCGACGGTCTGGTCCGAGACGCCGAGCACCTGGGCGATCCTGCTGAACGGCGCCCGCCCGTCCAGCTGGAGCGCCTGCAGCAGCTTCAGGTCCAGCGGATCGAGGGCGGCGCCGGGTTCCATCGGGGTCTCCTCCTCGGGCGGGATCGCGCACGGACTGCAAGGAGACTATTTCGAACCCCGCTCCGTCACCGGCCGGCCCGGCAAGCCCGCCATGGTCCTGCCCCGCGAGCTGGTCGCCGCTTCCCCCGCCCGCAAGGCGCTGCTCGGACTGGGGGCTCAGACGGTGCTGACCGTCCGGGCGAGGTGAAGGGCCTGAAAACTTCCCCCAGCCTTCAAGTCCGCGGGCCGCGACCTGGCCGCACGTCTCTCGGCCACCGCCTGACCCGGTCCCGGGCCGGCTCCGCCCAAGGGCCCGGTGTCGTACCCCGGCCGTAGGCTGGACGCATGGCTCCTACGGCGGAGGAGACAGCCCTCTCGCTCACGGTCCGGCCCACGGCGGCCGCCCTCGAGCCGCTCATCAGCGCGCTGGGCTACGTCGAGGGGCGGTTCGCGCACGCCGCCGAGCTGGCCCTGCCGACGGGCGGGGCGCAGCTGCTGGTGAACCTCGACGGGGACGCCCTGTCCTCGTCGCCGCTGAAGGGCACCGACCGGCGCACCCGGGGCGCGGCCGTGCAGGGGCCGTCCACGGAGCCGGCCCTGATCGACCCGGCGCAGCAGCGCGCCGTCGTGTGGGTGGCGTTCCGCCCGGCAGGGGCGTATCCGTTCCTCCCCGCCCCGGTCTCCGCGGTCCGCGACGAACTGGTCGGACTCGACGAGCTGTGGGGCACGGACGGCACGGTGCTGCGCGAGCGGTTGCTTCGGGCGATGGCCGCCGGCGGCCCGGAGGCGGGGCTGCGGGAGCTGGAGACGACCCTGCTGGAGCGGGCGGAGCGTCCCCTGGAGCCCGACCCGGCGGTCCGCCTCGCCGCCGTCCTGCTCGACCGCGGCATGCCCGTCGGCGAGGTCGCCGACCGGCTCGGCTGGACCTCCCGGCGGCTGGCCCGCAGCTGCGCCGAACAGCTGGGACTCCCGCCCAAGCGGTATGCGCGGGTACGGCGCTTCCAGCGGCTGCTGCGGCGCGTGAACTCCGGGGCCGGGGCGCCGGACTGGGCGGTCCTCGCCGCTGACTGCGGCTACCACGACCAGGCGCATCTGATCCATGAGTTCCGCGCGCTCGCGGGCATCACCCCGACCGCGTACGCACCGCGCTCGTCGCTGGAGCGCAACCACGTTCCGCTCGGCGGGTGACGGGCCCGCCCGGCCCGGCCGTTTTCTACAATCCACGGCCCCCGGGACCCGCGATCGTGAAGGCATGACGAACACACACCCCACCCCACCCGGCACCTCCCCCGACGCATCCGCCGTCACCCGGATCTACCCCCGGCTCGTGGTCTCCGACGGCCCGCGGGCGATCGACTTCTACCGGACCGCGCTCGGCGCCGAGGAGATCGAGCGGTACACCGACCCCGAGGGGCGGATCGTGCACGCCATGCTGCGTCTCGGCGGCGCGGTGATCGCGGTCAAGGACGCCGACGACGGCGACCCCGCACCGACCTCCCTCGGCGGCTCCCCGGTGATCATGGCGCTCGACGTGTCCGACGCCGACGCCGTGGCCGAGGCCATGCTGCGGGCCGGCGCGACGGTGGTGTACCCCGTCGCCGACCAGCACTACGGGCAGCGCGGCGGCCGTCTCGCCGACCCGTTCGGCCACCTCTGGATGATCTCCCAGACGATCGAGGAGCTGACGCCGGACGAGATCCAGGCGCGTACCACCGACCTGTTCACCTGACGAGCCCGCCGCCGTACGGCCGTGCGGCGCCGTCACCGCTTCTGCGCGGCCGGTTCCGCCACCGGCGCGGTCGTGTCCGGCCGGCCGCCCGGGTGGCGCAGGGCGCACAGGTACCCGATGCCCAGGGCGATGGCCATGCCGTAGAACACCCACTGGTTGGCCTCGGCGAAGTCCATGCGGATGGCGCCCATCGCGTCCCGGGTCGCCTCCGCCGCGGGGGAGGAGCCGGTGGGCGCCTGGGCGTCGCCGTTGCCCGTGATCGACTCGGTGACGTCGTGGGCCACGGTGTCCGCGTCGTCCGTGGACATGCCCCGGGACTCCAGGGTCTGCACCACCTTGTCGGTCGTGACGTGCGTCAGGACCGTGCCGTAGACGGCCAGGCCCACGCTCGCCGCGTAGTTGCGCACGGTCTGGGTGATGCCGGTGACCTCACCGTACGAGGCGCCGATGGACCGGTTGACCGCGTCCGTGGAGGCCGGCGCGAGGATGAAGCCGATGCCGGCTCCGGCGAGGGCCGCGTACGGCCACTGGTCGTGCATGGACAGGTCGGTGAGCTTGTTCGCCCACAGGGCGAACCCGACGCAGCCCACGGCCGTGCCCAGCTTCAGGGCCGGTCGCGCGCCCTTCTTGTCGAGGATCCGGCCACCCCACTGCGAGGCGATCGCGAAGCCGACGAAGAAGTACAGCAGGAACAGGGCCGCCTGGTTCGGCGAGGCGCTCAGCGACACCTGGGCGTAGACCGAGGTGAAGAAGAACAGCGGGACGAACGCGAGCATCGAGAAGAACAGCACCGCCGCGTCCACGGTGAACGCCCTGTCGCGGAAGACCCGCAGGTCGATCAGCGGATGCTCCACGTCGCGCTCGAACCGGACGAACCCGAGGAGCACAGCGAGGCCGCCCGCGACGCACACCCAGGTCGCCCAGCTGTCCCAGCCCCAGGACCAGGCCTGCTGGAAGCCGAGAACGCTCAGGCCCATGCCGACCGCGATCAGCGCGGCGCCACGGACGTCCAGGGTGCCGGACCGCCGCCGGTCGGAGATGTGCGCCAGAGCGGTGAGGGCCAGCGCCACGATCGCCACGGGGACGTTGACCCAGAAGACGGCGCGCCAGGTCCAGTTCGTGAGCCAGCCGCCCAGCAGCGGGCCCAGGGCGGTCAGCGCGCCGGAGACACCGAAGAACAGGGCCAGGGCGCGACCGCGTCTCTCCACCGGGAACACCGCCACCACCACGGCCAGAGCCGCCGGGAAGAGCAGTGCCGCCCCGAACCCCTGGGTGGCGCGGAACACGATCAGCCAGGTCTGCGCCGCGCTGCCCTCGGGAACACAGCCGCACAGCACCGACGACACGACGAACACCAGCGTGCCGATCACGACGACCCGGCGTGGTCCGTAGAGGTCCGCGAGGCGCCCCCCGAGCGCGAAGAACGCCGCGAGGGCCAGCAGATAGGCGTTCACCACCCACTGCATGCCGGAGGACGACAGGTTCAGCTCACGGACGATGTCCGGAGCCGCGATCGACACGATGGTCTGGTCGATGAAGGTCATGGCGACGGCGAACATCATCGCCGCCAGTGCCACAGTCTGCTGCTGCGGCGCCGATCGGGAGGGGGGCGAGGCCTGGCCGCGCCCCGGGCGCGTGCTGCTCACGCCCTCAGTCTGCGCCCGGCCACGTCGGGTCGCATCACAGGGCCGCGCCGGCCGGCGTTCCGCACGTGCCGGCGACCAGTGAGCGGAACCACTGATGGGCGGGGTGGCTCTGCAGCCGCTCGTGCCAGACGAGTTTGTAGGCCAGTTTCTCGGTCTGGAAGGGCGATGCGCCGACCGCCAACTCGTGCCGCTCGACGAGTTCCTGGCCGTGTCCCTCGAGGATTCCGTTCGGGACGCACGTCAAGGGGTCGCTTTTCGCGACGATGCGCAACGCGTCGGCGAAGTGGTTGACGACGGCCACGATCGTCCGGCTACGGCCCTGAAGCCCGAGCCAGCCGTCGACCACGCCCAGATCCATACCGGAGGGCGTCACCAAGACGTGGTCGGCGGAAGCGAACTGATCCAGCGTCATGGCGCGGGCCAACGCATGGTCGCGGCGCATCACGCACACATAGTGTTCCGTCCGCAGAACCCGCACATGAATATCGCGGGGAGTGCGGGAAACATGCCGACCGCGCAGTCCAGGGTGCCGCGCTCGATTCCGTCCAGAGAAGCGGCATTGGTGGGGAAGGATCCGTGACCGAGAGCCGAGCATGCGTGAGGTCGGCTGTACCCCGTCGGAAACCCGGAGGAAGAGCTGGTCCCTGCGGCCGGCCTGTCCGACGGGGCGGCGGCCGAGGACGTCGTGGCCGCCGCCGAGGAGCGGACCGGCCCGGTCGATGTGCTGATCAACTCCGCCGGCGGTGCCCGGCGCGTGCCCCCGGGCGAGCTGACGCCGGACAAGTGGCGCACGGCGATGGACGCGAAGTTCTTCACCTACATGAACGTCCTGGACCACCTGCTGCCCCGCATGGTGGCCAGAGGGTCGGGCTCGGTCGTCAACATCGTCGGCACCGGCGGCGAGATCGCCTCGCCCATCCATCTGCCCGGCGGCGCGGCGAACGCCGCCCTGATGCTGGCGTCCGCAGGCCTGGCCGCGGCCTGGGGACACGCCGGCGTCCGCGTCAACGTCATCAACCCCGGGCGACCATGACCGGCCGGGTGCAGCTGTCCCTGGACGCCGAGTCGCGCATGACCGGCAAGCCGCCTCAGGAACTGCTGCGCCGCAACCAGGAGCGCATCCCGCTCGGGCGCTACGCCACCCCGGAGGAGGTCGCCGACGCGGCCCTCTACCTCGCCAGCGTCCGCGCCTCCTACGTCACCGGCGCCTCGCTGACCATGGACGGCGCTCTGACACCGCTCGTCGTCTGAGCCGGCCACCGACGAAGACATGGGGAGGGACGACCGAATGTTCAGCTGGTACCGCGAGCTCACCAAACGGGAGCGCACCACGTTCTGGGGATGTTTCGCCGGATGGGCGGTCGACGCGATGGACGCGCAGCTCTTCAGCTTCGTGCTCCCCGTGCTCATCACGGCCTGGGGCCTGACGACCGCGCAAGCAGGCTATCCGGCCACGGCGACACTGCTCTCGGCGGCCGTCGGCGGCTGGGCCTGCGGCTTCCTGGCCGACCGCTGGGGCCGCGCACGGGTCATGCAGTTCACCATTCTCTGGTTCGCGGTGTTCACCTTCATCGCGGGTTTCGCACAGAACTTCGAGCAGCTCATCGTCGTCCGTGTGCTCCAGGGCCTCGGCTTCGGCTGGAGCCTGGCCTCGCTCATCGCCGGGGTGGTCCTCGCCCATGTGCCGGCGGAGTACAACTGGCGTGTCCTGCTGATGATCGGGGTGCTGCCCGGCCTGCTCGTGTTGTGGCTGCGCCGCACCATCGAGGAGCCGGAGCTGTACAAACAGACCCGCGCCGCCATCAGAGCCGAGGGCCGTGGCCCCGGTCTCGGGGCGATCTTCGCACCGGGAGTGCGGGGGACCACCGTCAAGGCGTCACTGCTGGCGTTCGGCGTGGTCGGCGTCGGCGGGGCCATCGTCAACTGGCTGCCGACCTTCATGAAGACGGTCCGGGAGCTGTCGCCGGGCGACGCCGGGTTCTACCTGTTCCTGGTGACCGGCGGCTCCTTCTTCGGGTTCCTGGCGAGCGCCTACCTGGCCGACGTCCTCGGGCGGCGCCGGACGTTCCAGCTCTTCCTGGCCTGTTCGTGGGTGGTGACCGTCGCCTACATGTTCCTGCCGCCGTCCGGGTGGGGACTGGTCCTCATGGGTGCGCCGTTCGGGTTCTTCACGATCGGCAACTACGCGACGCTGGGCCCGTTCTTCACGGAACTGTTCCCCACGGCGGTCCGGGGCAGCGGGCAGAGCTTCGCGTACAGCTTCGGCAAGGCGGCCGGGGCCCTCGCGGTCACCTGCATCGGCGTCCTCGCCCAGTGGATCACCCTGGCGCGATACACGCGAGCGCGCCGCCGGGCAACCCCTCGGCGGTGTGAGGACCAACTCCTCGGCCATGTGACCACGGCCCGCCGTGGATGCCGCGTCGAACGTGCAGGATGCGGGCACCAAGGAGGAACGGCACTCGAACGACATGAGAGGCAGACGATGGTCCCAGCGGAACCGGAACCCCAGCGGATCGGCGTACCCGCCGAGTCCACTGCGGGCGAGACCAGGGTGGCGGCGACGCCGGCCACCGTGGGGAGACTCGTCGCGCTCGGATACGACGTGGTGGTCGAACCGGGAGCGGGAGCCTCGTCCCGCTTCTCCGACACGGCCTACGAGGAGGCGGGAGCCCGCCTCGGGGACCCGTGGTCGGCGGAGATCGTACTGAAGGTCAACGGCCCCTCGAGCGAGGAGATCGGCCGGCTGCGCGACGGGGCGACCCTGATCGCGCTCATCAGCCCCGCGCTCAACCCCGAACTGGTCGAGGAGCTGACGCGGCGGCCGATCACGGTGCTCGCCATGGACGCGGTCCCGCGTATCTCGCGCGCCCAGTCCCTGGACGTGCTCAGCTCGATGGCGAACATCGCCGGATACCGGGCCGTGGTCGAGGCCGCGCATGCCTTCGGACGCTTCTTCACCGGCCAGGTGACCGCCGCCGGCAAGGTGCCGCCCGCCAAGGTGCTGGTGGCCGGGGCCGGTGTGGCCGGACTCGCGGCGGTCGGCGCGGCCCGCAGCCTCGGCGCAGTGGTCCGCGCCACCGACCCCCGGCCCGAGGTCGCCGAGCAGGTCCGCTCGCTGGGCGGCGAGTTCCTGACGGTGAGTGCCGAGCAGGAGGTGAGCACCGACGGCTACGCCAAGGCCACCTCCGACGACTACAACCGGCTCGCCGCGCAGCTCTACGCCGAGCAGGCCGCCGACGTGGACATCATCATCACCACCGCGCTCATCCCGGGCCGCCCGGCGCCCCGGCTCATCACCGCCGAGGACGTCGCGCGCATGAAGCCCGGCAGCGTCATCGTCGACATGGCCGCGGCCATGGGCGGCAACGTCGAGGGCACGGTCGCCGGGAAGGCCGTCGTCACCGACAACGACGTGACGATCATCGGCTACACCGACCTGCCCGGCAGGCTCCCCGCCCAGGCCTCGCAGCTCTACGGCACCAACATCGTCAACCTGATGAAGCTGCTGACGCCCGGTAAGGACGGCCGGCTCGTCCTCGACTTCGACGACGTGGTGCAGCGGTCGATGACCGTGGTCCGCGAGGGCGAGAAGACCTGGCCCCCGCCGCCGGTCCAGGTGTCCGCCGCACCCGCCCCGGCAGGGGCCCCGGAACCCGTGGCCGTGCCCTCGGAGTCCCCGGCGAAGCCCGCCCGGCCGGCGTGGGCGCCGTACGCCCTCGTCGGAGCCGGAGCCCTCGGCCTCTTCCTGGTGACGGCCTTCTCACCGAGTGAACTCATCGGCCACTTCACGGTGTTCGTCCTGGCGATCGTCATCGGCTTCTATGTCATCGGCCATGTGCACCACGCCCTGCACACCCCGCTGATGTCGGTCACCAACGCCATCTCCGGGATCGTCGTGGTCGGCGCGCTGCTGCAGATCGGGCAGGGGAACACCGCCGTCACCGTGCTGTCGTTCGCCGCGATCCTGCTGGCGAGCATCAACATCTTCGGCGGATTCGCCGTCACCCGCCGCATGCTCGGCATGTTCTCGAAGGGCTGATCACGGATGACCACAGTCACGGCCGCAGAGGCCGCCTACGTCGTCGCCGCGCTGCTGTTCATCCTCAGCCTGGCCGGCCTCTCGCAGCACCGCACCTCCCGCTCGGGAGTCGTCTGGGGCATCGCGGGCATGGTCATCGCCCTGGCCGCCACCGTCTCTCTCGCCTCCCGGAGCATCACCGCCACCGGTCTCGTGCTGATCGCCGTCGCCACGGCCGTCGGCGCGGGCATCGGACTGTGGCGCGCCCGGGTCGTCGAGATGACCGGCATGCCCGAGCTGATCGCCATCATGCACAGCCTCGTCGGCCTCGCCGCCACGTTCGTCGGCTGGAACGGCTACCTGGACGTCGACGCCGAGCTCAGCGGTTCGCTGCTGGGCATCCATCACGCCGAGGTGTTCATCGGGGTGTTCATCGGCGCCGTCACCTTCACCGGCTCGGTCGTCGCCTATCTGAAGCTGTCCGCGCGGATCAAGTCGAACCCGCTGACGCTGCCCGGCAAGCACGTCCTCAACGTGGGCGCCCTGGTCGCCTTCGTCGCGCTCACCGTCGCGTTCGTCGCCCGGCCGAACATCGGCCTGCTGATCGCCGTCACCGTGATCGCGCTCGCCCTCGGCGCGCACCTGGTCGCCTCCATCGGCGGCGGTGACATGCCGGTGGTCGTCTCCATGCTCAACAGCTATTCCGGCTGGGCGGCGGCGGCCTCGGGCTTCCTGCTCGCCAACAACCTGCTGATCGTCACCGGCGCGCTGGTCGGCTCCTCCGGTGCCTACCTGTCGTACATCATGTGCAAGGCGATGAACCGCTCCTTCATCTCGGTGATCGCGGGCGGCTTCGGAACCCCGGCGGCGGCCGCCGACGACGGCGAGCAGGGCGAGCACCGGGAGATCAACGCCGAGGAGACCGCCGAACTGCTCCGCGACGCCACCTCGGTGATCATCACGCCGGGGTACGGCATGGCCGTCGCCCAGGCCCAGTACCCAGTCGCCGAACTGGCGCGCAAGCTGCGCGAGCGGGGCGTCGAGGTGCGTTTCGGCATCCACCCCGTCGCCGGCCGGCTGCCCGGGCACATGAACGTGCTGCTCGCCGAGGCGAACGTGCCGTACGACGTCGTCCTCGAAATGGACGAGATCAACGACGACTTCGCCGCCACCTCGGTCGTCCTGGTCATCGGCGCCAACGACACCGTCAACCCGGCCGCCACCGACAACCCGGCCAGCCCCATCGCCGGCATGCCGGTGCTGCACGTGTGGGAGGCGGCCAACGTGGTCGTCTTCAAGCGGTCCATGGCCGCCGGGTACGCGGGTGTGCAGAACCCGCTGTTCTTCCGGGAGAACACGCAGATGCTCTTCGGCGACGCCAAGCAGCGGGTGGAGGACATCCTGCGCGGCCTGGACGCCCTCGACGCGCCGGTCCCGGAGATGGCCGGCACATCGCGCTGAGCCGTGCTCAGTCGTCGGGGACACCGTTGCCGCTGAGGGCGGGGACGGTGTCCCCGACGCGTCCCGGGGAGTGTGTCAGCGCTCGAACCGCCAGGTGACCCGCGGTGTCGCGGGGTCTCCCTCCACCTTGATCACGCGCACGGGAATCGAGACCCGCCCGCCGTCGGCCCGGGCCGTGCACGTCTCGGTCGCACCGGCCACCGCCTTCAGATGGTCCGGGCAGGACACGTCGTGGATGTTCTCCCCGACCCACGGCAGCGGGTGGTACCAGCCGTCGATACGCGCCTCGAGGATGGTCTTCTCCACCGCGAGGTGGCCGTCCACCTTCACGTAGAAGGCACGGGGGACGGTGTCGATCGTGGTGTGCTGGACGTCCTTCGCGGCCAGCAGCCAGGTGGCGAGACCGCTGACGGCGGCCACGACGGTCACACCGCCGACGGCACCGACGAGGAAACCGCGCTGCATCTCGTACTCCTGAGGGGTGGTTCGAGCAGATGAGGTGGCTCCACTCTCACCCGGGAACACGGGTGCGCACCTCGGCCGTTCGGCCGGATTCCCGGGACCGCCGCGCCGGCCCTCGTCCGTTCGGCCGGCCCCGCGCGGCTATCCCTCCCGGCGCTCGTCCATCTCCGCCATGAGCGCCTGGTGGCTGCGGCGGACGTGCTCGCGCATCACGCGCTCCGCGCCGTCGCCGTCCTTGGCGAGGATCAGATCGAGCACGCGATGGTGTTCGGTGTCGGACTGAGTGAGGCGGCCCGGCCGGGTCAGGGACGTGCGGACCAGACGCCCGTAGGCCAGCTGGTTCATGAGCGAGCGGTAGTACGCGTCGAGCTTGGTGTTGTCCGCGCCGATGACGATCAGGTCGTGGAACTCGTGGACCAGCTCCGCGTAGCGCTCCGCGTCGCCCGCGCGGACGGCCTCGTCGGCCTCGCGCATATTGGTCCGCAGCCGCTCCACCTCGGGCACGTTCCCGCGGAACGCCAGCAGCCGGGCCGCGGCGCCCTCCAGCAGCTCCTTCATCTGGAACAGCTCGGTGATCTCCCGCCGCGACGGCACCGCGACGAACGTGCCGACCCGCGGCCGCACCTCCACCAGGCCCTCGGTCTGCAATTGCTTGAGGGCCTCGCGAATGGGGGTGCGGCTGACACCGAACGTCTCCGAGAGGGCCATCTCGGACAGGCCCGAGCGAGGCGGCAGTTCACCGCTGATGATCATCTGCCGCAGCTCTTCGGCGACCCTGGCCTGCATGCTGGTCTGCTGCAACGGCTTCCTCGCTCGACCTGTGGGTTCTTGCATGGCACGTGAACCTACGGCGATGCCCGGCGGGAGTCAACGCCGTGCTCGATGCCCGAACCGCTGATCACGGCCCCGGGAAACGCGAAGGCCGGCTCGACGGTGTCGAGCCGGCCTTCGCGGTGCTGTGAGGGGCCGGTCAGTCCGTGCCGGACTCCATCGCCGCGCGGTCCAGCCACGCGTCCTCTTCGGAGACCTCGCCGCGGGAGGCGATGGCCTCGGCGCCGCCCTCGGGCAGCTCCGGCATGGTGCCGATGAGGCCGGTCGCGGCCGCCTGCGAGGCGCCGATCGTGGGGCTTCCGGTGCCGATGAGGCCGATGCCGGCGTACTGCTCCAGCTTGGCGCGCGAGTCGGCGATGTCGAGGTTGCGCATGGTGAGCTGGCCGATCCGGTCCACCGGGCCGAACGCCGAGTCCTCGGTGCGCTCCATGGACAGCTTGTCCGGGTGGTAGCTGAACGCCGGGCCGGTCGTGTCGAGGATCGAGTAGTCCTCACCGCGCCGCAGCCGCAGCGTCACCTCGCCGGTGACGGCCGCGCCCACCCAGCGCTGCAGCGACTCGCGGATCATCAGCGCCTGCGGGTCCAGCCAGCGGCCCTCGTACATCAGCCGGCCGAGGCGCCGTCCCTCGGCGTGGTACTGGGCGAGGGTGTCCTCGTTGTGGATCGCGTTGACCAGCCGCTCGTAGGCCGTGTACAGCAGCGCCATGCCGGGCGCCTCGTAGATGCCGCGGCTCTTGGCCTCGATGATCCGGTTCTCGATCTGGTCCGACATGCCCAGGCCGTGCCGGCCGCCGATGGCGTTGGCCTCCATGACCAGGTCGACGGGGGAGGCGAACTCCTTGCCGTTGATCGTCACCGGGCGGCCCTGGTCGAAGCCGATCGTCACGTCCTCGGTGGCGATCTCGACCTCGGGGTCCCAGAACCTCACGCCCATGATGGGCTCGACGGTCTCGACGCCGGTGTCCAGGTGCTCCAGGGTCTTGGCCTCGTGGGTGGCGCCCCAGATGTTGGCGTCCGTGGAGTACGCCTTCTCCGTCGAGTCCCGGTAGGGCAGCCCGTGGGCGAGCAGCCACTCCGACATCTCCTTGCGGCCGCCGAGCTCGGTCACGAAGGCCGCGTCCAGCCAGGGCTTGTAGATCCTGAGGTGCGGGTTGGCGAGCAGGCCGTAGCGGTAGAACCGCTCGATGTCGTTGCCCTTGAAGGTCGAGCCGTCGCCCCAGATCTGGACGTCGTCCTCGAGCATCGCCCGGACCAGGAGCGTGCCGGTGACGGCACGGCCGAGCGGCGTGGTGTTGAAGTACGCCCGCCCGCCCGAGCGGATGTGGAACGCGCCGCAGGTCAGCGCGGCCAGGCCCTCCTCGACCAGCGCGGCGCGGCAGTCGACCAGACGCGCGATCTCGGCACCGTAGGTCTTCGCACGGCCGGGCACCGAGGCGATGTCGGGCTCGTCGTACTGGCCGATGTCGGCGGTGTAGGTGCACGGGACGGCGCCCTTGTCGCGCATCCACGCGACCGCGACGGAGGTGTCGAGACCGCCCGAGAAGGCGATGCCGACGCGCTCGCCGGCGGGCAGGGAGGTGAGGACCTTGGACATAGGAAGAGTATGTATCATCACGCATAATCATGCAAGTGGGGTGCATGGATTCCGGCCGGGGGGTCCAAGGATCGCCCCGCTCCGGCCGGAATCAGCCAGGAATCAGCTCAGAGAATGTCCTGCCCGGAGCCCCCGAGCGCCCCGAGAATCCGCTCGGCGGCCAGGGTCGGCGTCAACTCGCCGTCCCTGACCCGCTGTTCGAGGGCGGGCGCCAGTGCCCGTACCGCCGGGTCGGCCCGCAGACGGCCGAGGAGTTCGTCGCGGACCATGGTCCAGGTCCAGTCGACCTGCTGGTCACGGCGCTTGGCGGTGAGGCGGCCGGTCGAGTCCAGCAGGGTGCGGTGCTGCTCCAGGCGCTCCCACACGGTGTCCAGACCGGCCGACTCGCGGGCACTGCAGCTCAGCACGGGCGGGGTCCACGCCGCGTCCTTGCCGTGCATCAGGCGCAGCGCGCCCGCCAGCTCACGCGCGGCGGCCCGGGCATCGCGCTCGTGCGGGCCGTCCGCCTTGTTGACGGCGATCACATCGGCCAGTTCCAGGACGCCCTTCTTGATGCCCTGGAGCTGATCGCCGGTGCGGGCGAGGGTGAGGAGCAGGAACGAGTCGACCATGTTCGCGACCGCGGTCTCGGACTGGCCGACGCCGACCGTCTCCACCAGGATCACGTCGTAGCCCGCCGCCTCCATCACCACGATCGACTCACGGGTCGCCTTCGCCACCCCGCCCAGCGTGCCCGCCGTGGGGGAGGGGCGGACGAACGCCGCCGGATCCACCGCCAGGCGCTCCATCCGGGTCTTGTCGCCGAGGATCGAGCCGCCGGTGCGGCTGGAGGAGGGGTCGACGGCGAGGACGGCCACCCGGTGCCCGAGCGAGGTCAGCAGCGTGCCGAACGCGTCGATGAACGTCGACTTGCCCACGCCCGGCACCCCGCTGACGCCGATCCGCCGGGCCCGCCCGCTGTGCGGCAGCAGCTCGGTCAGCAACTCCTGGGCCAGCGCCCGGTGCTGGGGCCGGGTCGACTCGACGAGCGTGATGGCGCGGGCGATGATCGCCCGCTTCCCGTCGAGTACGCCCTTGGCGTACGCGTCGACATCGATCACAGCTCGTGCCCGAGGTCGGCCGCCAGCCCCTTCACCAGGTCGTACGCCGCGTCCGGGATCACCGTCCCGGGCGGGAAGACGGCCGCCGCGCCCATCTCCAGCAGCGTGGGCACGTCCTGCGGTGGGATCACCCCGCCGACCACGATCATGATGTCCTCGCGCCCCTCCTCGGCGAGCGCCTCGCGCAGCGCCGGTACGAGGGTGAGGTGACCGGCCGCCAGCGACGAGACCCCGACGATGTGCACATCCGCCTCGACGGCCTGCCGGGCCACCTCGGCGGGGGTCTGGAACAGCGGGCCGACGTCCACGTCGAAGCCGAGGTCGGCGAACGCGGTGGCGATCACCTTCTGGCCGCGGTCATGGCCGTCCTGGCCCATCTTGGCGACCAGGATGCGCGGACGGCGGCCCTCGGCCTCCTCGAAGTCGGACACGAGGGTGCGGGTACGGTCCACGGACGGGGACTCTCCGGCTTCGTTGCGGTACACGCCGGTGATGGTACGGATCTGGCTCGCGTGCCGCCCGTACACCTTCTCCAGGGCGTCGGAGATCTCCCCGACGGTGGCCTTGGCGCGGGCGGCGTTCACCGCGAGCTCCAGCAGGTTGCCCTCGCCACCGGCGGCCCGGGTCAACGCGTCCAGCGCGTCCAGGCAGGCGCTCTCGTCCCGCTCCTCGCGCAGCCGCCGCAGCTTCTCGACCTGCTGGGCCCGCACCGAGGAGTTGTCGACCTTGAGCACCTCGATCTGCTCGTCGCTGTCGACCCGGTACTTGTTGACGCCGATGACCGGCTGGCGACCGGAGTCGATCCTGGCCTGGGTGCGGGCCGCGGCCTCCTCGATGCGCAGCTTGGGGATGCCCGCGTCGATGGCCTTGGCCATGCCGCCCGCTGCCTCGACCTCCTGAATGTGCTGCCAGGCGCGACGCGCGAGGTCGTACGTCAGCTTCTCCACGTACGCGCTGCCGCCCCACGGGTCGATCACGCGAGTCGTGCCGGACTCCTGCTGGAGCAGCAGCTGCGTGTTGCGGGCGATGCGCGCCGAGAAGTCGGTCGGCAGCGCGAGCGCCTCGTCGAGGGCGTTGGTGTGCAGCGACTGTGTGTGCCCCTGGGTCGCCGCCATGGCCTCGACGCAGGTGCGCGTGACGTTGTTGAACACGTCCTGCGCGGTCAGCGACCAGCCCGAGGTCTGCGAATGGGTGCGCAGGGACAGCGACTTGGCGTTCTGCGGGTCGAACTGCCTCACCAGCTTCGCCCACAGCAGGCGCGCCGCGCGCAGCTTGGCGACCTCCATGAAGAAGTTCATGCCGATCGCCCAGAAGAACGACAGCCGGGGCGCGAACGCGTCCACGTCCAGACCGGCTTCACGGCCCGCGCGGATGTACTCCACGCCGTCCGCGAGCGTGTACGCCAGCTCCAGGTCGGCCGTCGCCCCGGCCTCCTGGATGTGGTAGCCGGAGATGGAGATCGAGTTGTAGCGCGGCATCCGCTGCGAGGTGAAGGCGAAGATGTCGGAGATGATCCGCATCGACGGCTTCGGCGGATAGATGTAGGTGTTGCGGACCATGAACTCCTTGAGGATGTCGTTCTGGATGGTCCCGGCCAGCTTCTCGGGCGGTACGCCCTGCTCCTCCGCCGCCACGATGTACAGCGCCAGCACCGGCAGCACGGCGCCGTTCATCGTCATCGACACGGTCATCTTGTCCAGCGGGATGCCGTCGAACAGCTGGCGCATGTCGTAGATCGAGTCGATCGCCACACCCGCCATGCCGACGTCACCGGTCACCCGCGGGTGGTCGCTGTCGTAACCCCGGTGCGTGGGCAGGTCGAAGGCGACCGACAGGCCCTTCTGCCCGGCCGCGAGGTTGCGCCGGTAGAAGGCGTTGGACTCCTCGGCCGTGGAGAAGCCGGCGTACTGGCGGATCGTCCAGGGCTGGTTGACGTACATCGTCGGGTACGGGCCGCGCAGATACGGCGCCGCGCCCGGGCGCGTCTCCAGGAAGTCCAGGCCCTCCAGGTCACGGCCGGTGTACAGCGGCTTGACCGCGATGCCCTCCGGGGTCTCCCAGAGCAGGTCGTCCCCGCCGGACGCGTTCTTGACCGCCGTACGCCACTCGTCGGGGCCGCCGTCGGCGGTCGGGGTCCCCAGCTCGATCCCGGAGAAGTCGGGGATTCCCATCAGGACACTCCCATGCGGTCGAGGGTGGCGGACAGCACGGCGACGGCGTCACAGCCCGCGAAGACGTAACGGTCGACACCGGGGTGGTTCCCCGGCCGCCCGGCGAGGAACACCTGCGCGGCGCCCGCGGCCTTGAGCTGCCCGGCGACCGCCTCGGCCTGTTCCTCGTACAGGGCGTCACTGGAGCACAGCACGGCCTCGCTCGCGCCGCTCTCCTCGAAGGTGCCCTCCGTGACGGGCTCGATGCCGCCCGCCTGGAAGAGGTTCGAGGCGAAGGTCAGACGTGCGGTGTGGGCCGCGGCCGGGCCGATCGCGGCCAGGAAGATCCGGGGCCGGGACCCGGTCGCCGCGAGGTGGGCGTCGGAGCGGGCGCGCAGGGCCTCGTACGCCTCGTCGCGGCGCACCCGCGGCAGCCCGCCGGACCTCGGCTCGGGAGCCGGCTCGCGGACGACCGGCTTCTCGGTGAGATGGGGGAACTCGCTGACGCCCGTGATGGGCTCGCGCCGCTTGGCGAGCTTCCCGCTGCGGGCCGCCCAGGTGTCGGCGAGGTCCTGGCCGAGGTCGCCCGACCGCAGGGCGGCCGCCTGGCCGCCGAGCCGTTCGATCCGCCGGAAGAACTCCCAGCCCGCCTGGGCGAGTTCATCGGTGAGCCGCTCCACGTACCAGGAGCCGCCCGCCGGGTCGATCACCCGGGACAGGTGCGACTCATCGATGAGGATCGTGGAGGTGTTGCGGGCGATACGGCGGGCGAACGCGTCCGGCAGGCCGAGCGCGTGGTCGAAGGGCAGCACGGTGACCGAGTCGGCCCCGCCCGCCCCCGCGGCCAGCGTCGCGATGGTCGTGCGCAGCATGTTCACCCACGGGTCGCGGCGCGTCATCATCACCGGCGAGGTCACGACGTGCTGGAGCTGCGCCCCCGCGCGCGGGGCCCCGCAGGCCTCGGCGACCCTCGCCCAGAGCCGGCGCGCGGCCCGCAGCTTGGCGATCGTCAGGAACTGGTCGGCGGTCGCCGCGTACCGGAACTCCAGCTGCGCGCAGGCCTGTTCGACGCTCAGCCCGGCCTCGGTCAGCTCCCGCAGATATGCCACCGCCGTGGCCAGCGAGCAGCCCAGCTCCTGGGCGGCCGAACCGCCGGCCTCGTGGTACGGCAGCGCGTCCACGGTCAGCGCCCGCAGCCCCGGGTACTCCCCGGCGCACCGCCGCGCGAGCTCCGCCACCGGCGCGACGTCGTACCCCTGTCCGGTACGGGCCTCGTGGCCGAGCGGGTCCGCGCCCAGGTTGCCGCGCGCCACGTCCCGGGCGACGCCCCGCTCCTCGTGGAGCCGCAGCAGCTCCCGCGCGGCGGATTCGGTCTCGCGCCCCGCGTCGAGGACGACGGGTGCCAGGTCGAGATAGACGCCGTCGAGGACCTTGCCGAGGGACGGCACCGCAATGCCGTCCTCGCCCACGGTCAGCCAGAGGGAGGTGACGCCGTTCTCCAGGTCCGCGAGCACCGTGGCGTTGTCGGCCACCGCGTGCCGCTGCCGTACGTCCCAGCCGCCGGTCGTGTTCCCCTCGGCACGGCCGCCCCGCACAAAGGGCGCGAAACCGGGGAAACCAGGCTCGGGCGCGGCATCGCGGGCGGTGTAGAGGGGCCGGGTGCGCAACCCGTCCTCCAGGGCGGTGGACAGGGCTTCCTCGGCCTCGGCTCCCTCGACGTCCTTGCCCGACTTGCGCAGCACACCCGCCACAAGGCGCTGCCACTGCTCATGGGGCACATCAGGGAACTCGCCGGCCAGCTCAAGCCCGTCGTCAGGCAGGACCGTCATGCTCGGATGTTAGGCCACGTTAACGAAAGAGCAGCAGTGGCCACGGCTGTGACCTTGCCCTCTCCCTGACTGTGGCCCCGGTCTCCCTGACCCGGACGGCGTTCACGCCGGCTTGGTGACCTGGTCCCCGGACCCGCGCAGCGCCTGGTACACGGACCACACCACGGCCACCAGCGGTACGGCCACCACCGCGCCGATCACCCCCGCCGCCACCGCCCCGCCGACGACCGCCAGGGCCACCACCACCGGGTGCAGCCGGACGGCCCAGCTCATCACGATGGGGTGCAGGAGGTGGCCCTCGATCTGTCCGATGATCACGATCAGGGCCACCACCACCAGGGCGATGAGCGGCCCCTTCGTCGCCAGCGCGACGACGGCCGCGACCGCCAGGGCGATCGGCGAGCCGATCAAGGGGATGAAGGCGGCCAGGAACTCCAGCAGCGCCAGCGGCACGGCGAGCGGCACCCCGAGAGCGAACAGGGCGATGCCCACGAGGACCGCGTTGGTCGCCGCCACCAGCAGGATGCCGTGCGTGTAGCCGGTGAAGGTCCGCCAGGCGGCCCGGCCCGCGACCGTGACCCGCTGCCGCGCCCCGTCGGGGAGCTGGTCGCACAGCCACCGCCACTGCCGATCGCCCGAGTGCGTGAAGAAGACCGCGCAGAACAGGGCCAGAGCCAGCACGGTCAGCACCTCCAGCAGCCGGCTCGCGCCGCTGAGCGCCGTACTGATGAGGGTGGAGCGATGGCTCGACAGGAGCCTGCCGATCCGGGACTGCAGATCGGCGAAGGCGTCCGCGGGCAGCCGGAACGGCGGCTCCTCCAGCCGGCGCTCGATCCGGTCGATCCCCGCCACGAACTCCCGCTCCAGCCCGCGGCGCTGATCCGCCACGGTCTCACCCACCAGGGCCAGCGCCCCGAGGACGAGGACGATGCCGCCGGCGATCGCCACGCCGACCGCGAGCGGCCTGGGCATGAACCGGGCCAGCAGACCGGCCGCGGGGCGCAGCACGGCGGCGATGACGAGACCGAGGAAGACGGCGACGGCGATCCGGTGGAACTGCCCGAGCACCGAGAAGGCGACGCGGACGACGATGCCGACGGCGATGATCCGCCAGGCGTACGCGGCCGCGGTCCGCAGCAGGGCCGGGACATGAGGCTCCTCGCCGTCCGGGCGTCCGGACGGCGAGGCGGGCGGTTCGGCAGACGCGGCCATCTCATGCCCGTACCACCCACCGCCCGCCGGACCGCGGCGCGTCCCCGGAATTCCCCCGAAGGCCGGTACCGGTGGGCGCGGCGTCGAGGGAAGAGGACGGGGAAACCGGACACTGACCAGCCGTCCGACAAGGAGCGTCCACGCCATGGGTACCGCCGTCCACGTCCCCCAGACCCGGGACATGATCGGAGACGAGCTCTCCGGAGACGAGGCGTTCACCGCCCTGCGCCACTACGGGGGCCTGCGGCTGCTGACCGACTCCTTCGCACGGTTCCGCTACGCGGACGGCTTCAGCAACGCGCGGGCCCTCGCCTTCCAGGTGGTGCTCGGACTGGTTCCGTGCACCGTGGCGCTCGTCGGGCTGGCCACATCGGTGCACACCGAGGGCGTGGGCCGGATCATCGAGCTCACGCTCGGCCGGATCGTGCCGGGTGCCAGCGCCGAGATCGTCGAGGACGCCTTCGAGGGGACGCGGCGCACCGCTCACGGCGACGTCTGGAGCACGCTCGCCCTGTGGCTCGGCCTGGGATTCGCGCTGCTGAACCTCGCCTCGGCCATGGGCCAGATCGAGCGCGGGGCCAACCGCATCTACGGCATCGAGCGCGACCGTCCGTTCCCGCGCAAGTACGCGCGGGGGATCGTTCTCGCGCTCGCCGCCGGCCTGCCCCTGGTGCTGGGGTTCGTCGTCCTGGTCGCCGGTGAGGCCGTGGGTGACGCGGTGGCGGAGTCCGCGGGATGGGAGGGCAGCGGGCCGCAGTGGTGGAGTGTGCTCGACATCCCCGTGGGGCTCGCGCTGGCCTGGGTGGCCTCCGCCGTGATCTTCCGCTGGTCGCCCCGCCGCGTCCAGCCCGGCTACACCTGGCTGGCCTTCGGCTCGGCCGTGCACCTCCTGCTGTGGGTGTCGGCCACCTGGCTGCTCGCACTGTACGTCGAGGAGAGCGGTGCCTTCGGCGCCGTGTACGGGCCGCTCACCGCCTTCATCGCCCTGCTGCTGTGGGCCAACCTCACCGCTGTGGCGCTCTTCCTCGGCATCGCGTTCGCCGCCCAGCTGGAGGCGGCCCGCGCCGGCATCACATCAGCCGTCCGGCCGGACCCCGGACCCGGCGCGTGACCCGCGACGTCAGCGGCTCGCCGCTTCGGTCACCGTCGCAGGGTCCACCCCGGTCAGTTCGACGACGCGGTGCGGTGCCACGCCGGCGGCCAGCGCGCGGGCGATCAGGCCGTCCCGGCCGTCCGCGCAGTCGCGGAAGGCGAGCAGCTCCTCCTCGATCCGCGCGAGCGACTGTGGTGCGTTCAGGTGGCGGACCCGGCTCAACTCCTCGTCGCCCAGGGGGACCGGCAGCCGTTCCGCTCCCTCGGGGATCGCCGCCGTCTCCTCCGGGGGCAGCAGACGCAGCCGCGGCGAGGCCGGCGTGCTTCCCTGCGCGTCCAGCCACGCGCGTACCGCGGGAGTCTCCATGCACGCGAGATCGCCGACGGCGGCGGGGGCCACGCCGAGCGGCGCGGACGGGTCGTCAAGCAGGAACAGGTAGGCGTCGTCGGTCATCCTCGGCTCCTTCTCAACGGGGTTCGGTCGACGTCCCATTACCCCGCCGCGCCCGGAATACCGCCGGCTCCCGGACGCACGGCCGTCGCGGACAGAACCTGTCCGCGACCCCGGCTACCGTGCCCTCATGGCCCACACCCAGCGGAGCGTCCTCGGTACCCGTGCCCTCAACCGCGCCACCCTCGACCGGCAACTGCTGCTGCGCCCCGCCCGGATGTCCGCCGTCGCGGCCGTCGAGCATCTCGTCGGTCTCCAGGCGCAGAACGTCAAGCCGCCGTACTACGCGCTCGCCGCCCGCCTCGAGGGTTTCGGCCCCGAGGCGCTGTCGAAGCCGATGGCCGACCGCGAGGTCGTGCGTATCGTCACGATGCGCTCCACCATCCACACCCACACCGCGGACGACTGCCTCACCCTGAGGCCGCTGGTGCAGCCCGCCCGGGACCGGGAGCTGGTCACCTTCCGCAAGGGACTCGCCGGTGTCGACCTGGACCGGCTCGCCGGACTCGCCCGGGACCTCGTCGAGGCCGAGCCCCGCACGATGAAGCAGTTGCGCGAGGCCTTGCTCCAGGAGTGGCCCGACGCCGATCCGCAGGCCCTGGCGGTCGCCGCCCGGTGCCGGCTGCCGCTCGTGCAGGTGACCCCGCGCGGTCTGTGGGGCCGCAGCGGGCAGGTCAGTCTCACCACCGCCGAGCACTGGCTCGGCCGCCCCGCCGAACCCGCACCCGCCCCCGACGCGGTCGTCCTGCGCTATCTCGCCGCCTTCGGCCCGGCCTCGGTGAAGGACATGCAGACCTGGGCCGGACTGACCCGTCTGCGGGACACCTTCGAACGGCTCCGCCCGCGACTCCTCGCCTTCCAGGACGAGGGCGGCGCCGAGCTCTTCGACCTCCCGGACGCCCCGCGTCCCGGCCCGGACACCCCTGCCCCGCCGCGCTTCCTGCCCGAGTTCGACAACCTGCTCCTGTCCCACGCCGACCGCACCCGCGTCGTTCCCCCAGAACACCGGGGCCGCTCCTGGCAGGGCAACATCGCCTACCCCACGCTCCTCGTGGACGGCTTCCTCGCGGGCCTGTGGCGGCTGGAGGACAACGCCCTCGTGATCGAGCCCTTCGGCCGGCTCACCCGGGCCCAGCGGGACGAGGTCACCGCCGAGGGCGAGCGGATGCTGCGTGTGATGCACCCGGGGACGTCGTACGACATCGGCTTCGGCACCGTACGGAAATGACGCACCGCACATGGAGAGGGGGCGTTGCGGGCCGCTCGTGGAGGCCCGCAACGCCCCCTGGTCTTTCACCTGAGGGGTACTCAGGAGTCAGTGGAAGGTCACGAGTTGACCTGCGCGGTGACCAGGTTGGAGAAGGTGGTCAGCCGGGTGTAGACACCCGGGTAACCGGCCTGGGCGCAGCCCTCGCCCCAGGAAGTGATGCCTGCCAGGACGCCCCCGATGAGCAGGGGACCGCCGCTGTCGCCCTGGCAGGTGTCCACGCCGCCGGAGGCCTTGCCGGCGCACACCATGTCGCTCTGCACGAAGTCGGAGCCGTAGGAGCTCGCGCAACTGGAGTCGGACACGGTCGGAACGGTCGCGGTGCGCAGCTGGTTGGAGGAGCTGCCGCCCGCGGAGGTGGTGCCCCAGCCGAGGATGCGGGCGGTGGCCCCGGCCGCGTACACCGAGGTCTGGGAGGAGGAGACGTACTTCGCCGTGGTGTACGGCATCGACGTCGACAGCGTCAGCACGGCCACGTCGTCGCCGTTGGTGGCGTCGGTGTAGCTCGGGTGGATCCAGATCTTGCTGACCTTGCTCACCGTGCCGTTGGTGCCGTTGAGGTAGGTGCGGCCACCGACCACCCGCACGCTGCCGGCGGACTCACCGACCATGCAGTGCGCGGCGGTGACGACCTTGGTGGGCGAGACCAGCGTGCCGCCGCAGAACTGGTTCTGCGAGGCGTCCGTGATCTGCATGACGAACGGGTACGCGGTCGTCGTGGTCGTGGTACCGCCGACGATCGGCTGGGGCGCGGCGACGGCCGTGGGGGCGGCGAGCAGCGCGGTCGTGGCGGCGGCGGCGGTCGCCGCGGCGACGGCGGCGGCCTTCTTGGCGGCGTTGAGCCCGAACATGGGTCTCCTTGGGGAGTTGCCGGTGGGGGGTCGCGCGGGTGCTGGTGAAGCACGGGGACCCTGACGCCGTTGTTCGGATCTCCGTGTGCCCGGCGAGCGGCACGCCCCAAAGCTAGAGCCCGGACGACGGGGCTCCCAATGAGGGAACCCCCTAAGGGAGTTGGGCAGGGAAAACCCTCGGTCGGGTCAAGTAGACCCAGGTGAGGCTCAGTTCGTGCGGCGGCCCGCGGCCAGCCGGACGATGTCCACCCGCGAACGGATCCCCAGCTTCCGGTATACCCGGGTCAAAGTCGCCTCGACGGTCTTGACGCTGATGAACAGACGGGCCGCGATCTCCCGGTTGGTCGCGCCCTCCATCACGAGCGAGGCGACCTGACGCTCCATCGAGGCCAGGCCCTCCAGCGCGTCCAGCGCGACGGGCGGCGCGACGGCCGCCGGCTCGACCGCCGTGGAACCGGCCGCGGCGGCCGCGTCGACCTGCCGCAGCCAGGGCAGCGCCCGGCAGCGCCGGAACAGCCGGGCGGCCTCGTCGTACGACGCCGTCCCCGGCAGGGGAGTGTTCCCGGTGCGGGGCAGGGCGGCGGCCTGGGCGCGCAGCCGGGCCAGCGCGAAGGCGGCCCGCGCCTCCTCCAGGCCGTAGCCCAGCCTGCCGAGCCGGTCCCGCACGGACGCCAACCGGACCAGGGCGGCCTCGTGATCGCCGCGTGCCGCCCGCACCAGCGCCTCGGCCCGGTCCAGCACGGCCAGCACGCTCTCCCGGCCCAGCCGCAGCGCGTGCGCGCGGGTCGTGTCGATGACGTCCTGGGCCTCGCCCGGCTCGCCGATGCGGACCAGGGCCTCGGCGAGGTCGCCGTGCCAGCGGCCGCGCGCCGGGTCGTTGATGCCGAGGCCGTGCTCCAGCTCCCGCACCCGGCGCAGCGAACGGACCGTGGCCGCCGGGTCCCCGGCCACCAACTGGGCGTAGCCCAGGGCCGCCAGGGCCCGGGACAGATACATCTGGTCGCCGTCGACCTCGGCGTGGTCGGCCGCCTCGCGCGCGAGCGCCAGCGCCCGGTCCACGTCCCCGGCGGAGGCCTCGGCGAGTGAGGCGAGCATCGCCGAGGCGCCCTCGCCGATCCCGGCGTCCCGGGCCAGCCTCAGGCTCTCGCGGGCCAGGTCCAGGGCCCGGCCGCAGTGCCCGGTGCGCAGCTCCGTGTCGGCGAGGAAGCGCAGGAAGTGCACCTCGCTCTCGACCATGCCGCGCCGCCGCACCTCGCGCAGCAGCGCGGTGATCACCGCCCGCGCCTCGGGCAGCTGGTCGCTCATGATCAGCCAGCGGAACCGGGCCGAGCCGGCGCCGTTGTGGTGGCAGGCCACATACGGGTCCTGGGGCTCGCGCAACGCCCGCTTCACGGTCGCGGGCGCTCCCGGATGGCCCATCAGGGTCTCGGTGGAGGCCTGGAAGGACAGCGCCATCAGCTCGGTGCGCCGGTCCCCGCCCCGGGCGGCCAGCTCCGCCGCGTGCTCGGCCTCCTGCCGGGCCTCGGCGAAGTCGCCCTCCACGACCAGGCCGCGCCAGGCGAGCTGGTAGTGGACCTGGGCGAGCAGCCGCGGGTCGTCGCCCGCGTCGGCCAGGACCTGCGGGAAGACGGCGTCGACCTCGCCGAGCGCCTGACCGGCCGCCTCGATGACCACCATCCAGGCCCGCACCCGCTCGGCGGGCACGGTGGCACGCGTCAGTACGTCGCGGGCGATGTCCCGGGCGAGATCGGCCTCGCCGGCGGTGATCGCGTCCTCCGCGGCCTGCAGCCGCCGCTCGTCCGGGCCCGGGGCGCTGTCCGCCGGGGTGTGCCGGGCCGCGAGCAGCCCGAGCGAGGCGGCCACGGACGGCGCACCGCGGTCCCGGGCCAGCGCGGCGGCCTCGGCGAGCCGGGCCGCCACCTCCGGGTCGGTGCCGGTGGTCGCCAGGGCCAGGTGCCGGGCCCGCTCGATCGGGTCGGAGGCGGCCGTGGACAGCGCGGCGTGCACGGCCCGCCGCTCCTGCGCCGGGGCCTCCGCGTACAGCGCGGCCGAGATCAGCGGATGCGCGAACCGTACGGCGGGCCCCTCCGCCTCGGTCGCCAGCAGCCCGAGCGCCGCCGCCCGGGCCGTCTCGGCCTCGGCGTGCTCCCGGCCTGCCGCGTGCAGCAGCGCCAGCGTGGGCCGGGCACCGGCGCTGGCCACCAGGAGGGTGCGGCGCGCCTCGTCCGACAGCATCTCCAGCCGGCTCAGCACCAGGGCCCGCAGCGAGGTGGGCACGGGCAGCGGCTCGCCGGGCCGGGGCCGGGTGGGGCTCTCGGCCAGGGCGCGGCCCAGTTCCAGGGCGAAGAGCGGGTTGCCGCCGCTGGTGCGGTGGATGTCGCGGATCGTGGAGCGGGACAGCGGGGTGTAGCCGCGGTGGTCGAGGAGCGCCGACACCTGCGTACGGGACAGCGGGCCGAGCCGGACGGCGAGCGTGTCGGGCGGAGACGCGCGTAGATGGCGGTCGTACTCCTGGCCCTCGGTCCGCACCGCGCACAGCATCTGCACGGGCGTGTCGCCCAGACGGCGGGCGGCGAAGCCGAGCAGTTCGGCGCTGGCGGCGTCCAGCCACTGGAGGTCGTCGGCGACGACCAGCACCGGGCCCCCGGCGGCGAGGGCGCGCAGCGCCGACAGCACGGCCAGGCGCAGCGCGAGCCCGTCGCGCTGGAGGCTGGACTCGCCGCGTCCGGTGAGCGCCGACTCCAGGGCGGTGCGCTGGGCGGCGGGCAGCTGTCCCGCGACCTCGTCCAGGACCAGGCCGAACAGGTCGGCCAGCGCCAGGAAGGGCAGGTGGGATTCGGACTCGGTGGCCGAGCAGCGCAACACGGTCCGGGCCGAGCCGCCGTAATCCGCGGCCAGCGCCCGCAGGACGGTCGACTTTCCTATTCCAGCGGGGCCGTGGAGCAGCACACTTCCGCCTCGGCCCAGGTGTTCACGCGCCGACGTGAACAGGTCCTCCCGGCCGATGACCAGGTCGGGGCGGCTCCTGGGAGGCTCCTGGAAGTCCCGTGGCACGGTCACCGCTCCCCTCCGTGTGTCGTGTCCTGGCCAATATTAGGCAACAGCTCTTTGAATTTCGGACGGACGGCGTGGTGAGGGAAATAACAACCTACGCCGGCGGGTGAATTCATTGGGCTCCCGAATGCGGCCGAAGGCGACGGCGACGCCCCGTCGGGAGCGTTTCGGCATATCGAACGGACCGGCGCGACAGAAAGCATCACAAACCTACGGCAACCATCCCGCCCGACGCGCGGCGACCACGGCCTCGCCCCGGGTCCGGGCCCGCAGCTTCCGCATGGCCGACCGCAGATATCCCTTGACGGTCTCGGGCGTCACGCCCAGCCGCTCGGCGGCGACCGCGTTCGTGGCCCCCGCAGCGACACACGCCAGCACGTCCACCTCGCGCGGCGCCGGGCGGACCCGGGCCGGCGCGGCGGACTCGGCCGTCAGCAGCGCACACGCCTCCAGCAGCTCGTTCCGCAGCTCCGGGTCCGCGATCTTCGGCGCCAGCGCCCGCAGCGCCGCGTGCGCCTCCCGCACCTGCTCCCACCCCGCGCCCGCACCGCCCCCGGCGGCGAGCGTGCGCGCCTCGTCCCGCACGACCAGGGCCCGCTCCACGTCCCGTGCCGCCTCCACGGCCGCGTCCAGCATCCGCTCGCCCATCGGCAGGGCCGTCCGCAGCGCCCCGTACAGCACCCCGCGCACCCCGTGCCGTACGACCACCGGAACGGCCAGCACCGAGCGCAGCCCCTCCACGGCCACCGGGGCGTCGTACTCATGACTGATCTGCCGCGACGCCGAGTAGTCCGTGACCACGCACGGCCGGGCCAGGACCACCGTCTTGCCGCCCAGCCCGTTCCCGGACGTCACCGCGAGGGAACGCAGGGCGTCCGTCGCCGTGCCGCTCAGCTCGCTGATGCGCATCTGCCGCCCGGCCTCCATCAGCCCGCCGAAGGCGATCGGGAGGCCGGTGGCGCGCCGCAGACGCAGCAGCGCGTTCCGTATCTCGACGGCGTCGGACGCGTCTGCTGTCACCTGTTCGCCCCTTCACTACGGCTCCTGTGCGGGCGCACCCCCCGTTCGGGGGTAGTGAGACCTGCATCACGGATTACACGATGGTTCGGAGCCGCCCGGCAATGGTCCGGTACTCAGGAGGACAGATGACATCGGCGACGGAGATGTTCCGCGGGGCGCGGGACTTCCTGCTGGAACACCGCGAGGACTACGCCACGGCCTACGACGGCTTTCGCTGGCCCCGTCCCGAGTACTTCAACTGGGCGCTCGACTGGTTCGACGAGATCGCTCACGGCAACGCCCGCACCGCCCTGCACATCGTCGAGGAGGACGGCCGCGAGACCCGGCTGTCCTTCGGCGAGATGTCCATGCGCTCGGCGCGATTCGCCAACTGGCTGCGCGCCCGGGGCGTGCGCGCCGAGGACCGGATCCTCGTCATGCTCGGCAACCAGGCCGAGCTGTGGATCACCGCGCTCGCCGCGATGAAACTGCGGGCGGTGGTCATCCCGGCCACCCCGCTGCTCGGCCCCGCCGACCTGCGCGACCGCGTCGACCGCGGCCGGGTCCGGCATGTCATCGCGCGCCCGGAGGACACCGGCAAGTTCGCCGAGGTACCCGGCGACTACACGCGCGTCGCGGCCGGTGCCGCCCCCGAGGGCTGGCTGTCGCTGGAGGACGCCTACGAGGCTCCCGCCGACTTCACGCCCGACGCCCCGACCCGCTCCGACGACCCGTTGATGCTCTACTTCACCTCGGGCACCACCGCCCGGCCCAAACTCGTCGAGCACACCCACACGTCGTACCCGATCGGTCACCTGTCCACCATGTACTGGATCGGCCTGAAGCCGGGCGACGTGCATCTGAACATCTCGTCCCCGGGCTGGGCCAAGCACGCCTGGTCCAACCTCTTCGCCCCCTGGAACGCCGAGGCGACCGTCTTCCTGTACAACTACACGCGCTTCGACGCGGCCCGTCTCATGGCGGAGATGGACCGGGCGGGCGTCACCACCTTCTGCGCCCCGCCGACCGTCTGGCGCATGCTCATCCAGGCCGACCTGACCCAGCTGCGCACCCGGCCGCGCGAGGTCGTCGCCGCCGGGGAGCCGCTCAACCCGGAGGTCATCGAGCAGGTCCGCCGCTCCTGGGGCGTCACCATCCGGGACGGCTTCGGCCAGACCGAGACGGCCGTACAGGTCGCCAACAGCCCCGGCCAGCCCCTCAAGACCGGCTCGATGGGCCGGCCGAGCCCCGGCTACCGCGTCGAACTGCTGGACCCCGTCTCCGGCGCGCCGGGCGCGAGCGAGGGGGAGATCGCCCTCGACCTCTCCGACCGCCCCGTCGGCCTGATGACCGGCTACCACGGCGACGCGGACCGCACAGCGGAGTCGATGGCCGGCGGCTACTACCGCACCGGCGACATCGGAGCCCGCGACGAGGACGGCTACATCACCTACGTCGGCCGCGCGGACGACGTCTTCAAGGCCAGTGACTACAAGATCTCGCCCTTCGAGCTGGAGAGCGCGCTGCTGGAGCACGAGGCGGTGGCGGAGGCGGCGGTCGTCCCCTCCCCGGACGAGCTGCGCCTCGCCGTGCCGAAGGCGTACATCGTCCTCGCGGACGGCTGGGAGCCCGGCCCCGACACCGCGAAGGTGCTGTTCGAGCACTCCCGGGAGGCCCTGGCCCCCTACAAGCGCATCCGCCGCCTGGAGTTCGGCGACCTGCCCAAGACCGTCTCCGGCAAGATCCGCCGCATCGAACTGCGCGAGGCCACGGCGGCCGGCTCGGACGCCGAGTACCGCGAGGAGGACTTCCGGTGAATTCGTACAGCCATGGAACCGGCGGGACGGCCCTGCTCGGCGACACGATCGGGGCCAATCTGGACCGTGCGGTGGCCACCTGGCCGGAGCGCGAGGCGCTGGTCGACGTCCCGTCCGGGCGGCGCTGGACGTACGCGCGGTTCGGTGCCTCGGTCGACGAGCTGGCGTCGGCCCTGATGGCGTCCGGTGTGGCCAAGGGCGACCGGGTGGGCATCTGGGCGGTCAACTGCCCCGAGTGGGTGCTCGTCCAGTACGCCACCGCCCGCATCGGCGCGATCATGGTCAACATCAACCCCGCCTACCGCACCCACGAGGTCGAGTACGTCCTCAACCAGGCGGGGGTGTCCCTGCTGTTCGCCTCCGTCCGCCACAAGGCGAGCGACTACCGGGCGATGATCGAGCAGGTGCGGGGCAGGTGCGCCGAGTTGCGGGAGGTCGTGTACTTCGGCGACCGGAGCTGGGAGGCGCTCCTGGGGCGCGGGACCCCTGACGCCCGGTCCCAGTACGCCGAACTGTCCTGCGACGACCCGATCAACATCCAGTACACGTCGGGCACGACGGGCTTCCCCAAGGGTGCGACCCTCTCGCACCACAACATCCTCAACAACGGGTACTTCGTGGGCGAGTCGATCGCCTACAGCGAGCGGGACCGGGTGTGCGTTCCGGTGCCCTTCTACCACTGCTTCGGCATGGTGATGGGCAATCTGGCCGCCACCTCGCACGGCGCGTGCATCGTCATCCCCGCCCCGTCCTTCGACCCGAAGGCCACGCTGGAGGCGGTGCAGCAGGAGCGCTGCACCTCGCTCTACGGCGTCCCGACCATGTTCATCGCGGAGCTCAACCTCCCCGACTTCGCGGCGTACGACCTCTCCTCCCTGCGCACCGGCATCATGGCGGGCTCGCCCTGCCCGGTCGAGGTGATGAAGCGGGTGGTCGCCGAGATGCACATGGCGGAGGTCTCCATCTGCTACGGCATGACCGAGACCTCCCCGGTGTCCCTCCAGACCCGCAGGGACGACGACCTGGAGCACCGCACGGGCACCGTGGGACGGGTCCTGCCGCACATCGAGGTCAAGATCGTCGATCCCGCGACGGGTGTCACGCGGCCCCGGGGCACGGCGGGCGAGCTGTGCACCCGCGGCTACAGCGTGATGCTCGGCTACTGGAACGAGCCGGAGAAGACCGCCGAGGCCATCGACGCCGGCCGCTGGATGCACACCGGCGACCTCGCCGTGATGCGTGAGGACGGCTACGTCGAGATCGTCGGCCGCATCAAGGACATGATCATCCGGGGCGGGGAGAACATCTACCCCCGCGAGATCGAGGAGTTCCTCTACGCCCACCCCGGCATCCAGGACGTCCAGGTCGTGGGCGTCCCGCACGACCACTACGGCGAGGAGGTCCTGGCCTGCGTCATCCCCCGCGACCCGGCCGCTCCGCCGACCCTGGAGGACCTACGGGCCTTCTGCGACGGGCAGTTGGCGCACTACAAGATCCCGAGCAGGATTCAGGTCCTCGACTCCTTCCCGATGACGGTGTCCGGGAAGGTGCGCAAGGTGGAGCTGCGGGAGAGGTTCTCGGACGGGCGGGAGTAGGTCACAGCGGCGCGCGCATGCACACCCGTGGCCAGCGGTCGAGCCCGTGCGCGGCCTCCGTCGCGCGGATCTCGCGCAGGCCGGGGGTGAGGTCCGGCTCGGTCAGGGTGTGGAAGCCGAGGCGGGCGTAGTAGGGGGCGTTCCACGGGACCTCCGCGAAGGTGGTCAGCGTCAGGGCGGTCAGGCCCTCCTCGCGGGCGTGGCCGGCGGCGTGTGCCAGGAGGTCTCGGCCCACGCCACGGCGCGCGGCACGCGGGTGGACCGAGACCTGCTCGATGTGCAGCGCGCCGTCCACGGGTTCGGCGAGCAGATACGCGACCGGGTGGTCCCGTTCGTCCGTCGCGACCCAGCAGAGGCCGGCCCGGCGGTAGCGCTCCAGTACGTCCAGCCCCGGCGGCGCGTCGTCGGCGATCTCCGGCATGCCGAGGTCGCGGAAGGGGGCCCCGGCGGCACGTTCGATGTCCTGGAGGGCGGGGAGTTCGGCGGGTGCCGCGGGGCGGACGCGGGTGCCGGCGGACCTCGAAGTCATGGGTTCACCAACTCCTCAGGCGGGCACGGGCTCCGGATCGGCATCGGCGAAGGGCGGGTAGATCTCGCTTCCCATGCGCTCCGCCGCGTCGATGTAGTCGGCGAGAGCGTCCCGGGAACGGGCGAGCGTGGCCATCTGGTCGTCCAGTCGCCGTAGCCGTGACCGCATCGCGGCCAGCAGTTCGGGACATCCGAGCAGCTCCGGGGCTTCTCCGACCGCACAGGGCAGCAGGTACGCGATGTCCTGCGACGACAATCCGGCGCCGAGCAGATGGCGTATCTGCTTCACCCGCAGCAGGGCGTTCTCACCGTACTCGCGATATCCGTTCGCGCCGCGGTCCGCCTCCAGCAGGCCCTGGGCCTCGTAATAGCGCAACTGATGGGCGTTCACGCCCGTCCGGCGACTCAGTTCCCCGATACGCATCGAAACCTCGCTTGACCTTCACATCGGTATCAACGTTGACGATGCTGCCATGAACACAACCGACACACCCGTGACAATCATCGGACTCGGGCTGATGGGCCAGGCCCTCGCCGCCGCGTTCCTGAAAGCCGGACATCCCACGACCGTCTGGAACCGTACGGCCTCCAAGGCCGACCACCTCGTGGGCGAGGGCGCACGGCTCGCGCCGACGGTCGGTGACGCGCTCGGCGCGGGCTCCCTGACGATCATCTGCGTCACCGACTACCAAGCCGTGCGGGAGCTGTTGGACGCGGGCGATGCCGACCTCGCCGGCAAGACGTTGATCAACCTGACCTCCGGCGACTCGGCCCAGGCCCGGGAGACAGCCCGCTGGGCCGAGGAGCGCGGCGCCCGCTACCTGGACGGCGCCATCATGGCCGTCCCGCCGGCGATCGGCACCGCAGAGGCGATCATTCTGCACAGCGGGCCGCAGGCGGACTTCGACGCACACAAGTCGACACTCGACGCGCTCGGCACCGTCACCCACGTCGGTGCCGACCACGGCCTGGCGTCGCTGTACGACGTGGCCGGCCTGGCGATGATGTGGAGCGTCCTGAACGCCTGGCTCCAGGGCACCGCCCTGCTCAGGACCGCGGGTGTCGACGCGGCGAAGTACGCGCCGTTCGCGCAGCGGATCGCCGCCGGCGTGGCCGAATGGCTGCCGGGATACGCCCAGCAGATCGACAGCGGCTCCTTCCCGGCCGAGGTCTCCGCCCTGGAGACCGACGCGCGGGCCATGGCGCACCTGATCGAGGAGAGCGAGGCGGTGGGTGTCAACGCCGAACTGCCCAAGCTGATCAAGGCGATGGCCGACCGCTCGATCGCCGCCGGACACGGTGGGGAGCAGTATCCCGTGCTGATCGAGGAGTTCGCCAAGCCGAGCGGCGACTGACCGGCCCCGGAGTGGTCAGGGTGCCCGCTCCCCGGTGCCGGTGGTGTCCAGCGCGTCGGCCGGGGCGTTCACCGGACGCGGTGTGCCCGTGAGGTCGAGGACGAACAGGGGGATGCCCAGGGCGTCGGCGCGGGCCCGGGCGTCGTCCGCGTAGCCGGTGAGGGAGAAGTAGAGGCAGTCGGCGGACTCCGTCATGGCCGTCAGCCACAGGCACTCCACGTCCCGCAGCGTCGCCGGGCGCACCGCCGGGTCGACCTGCGCGAGGACGCCACGGGCGGCGAGGCCGATGCCCGACGGCGGGCGCTGGTCCGCCCGGCGTACGTCCCGGTAGCCGAGCCAGCGCAGATACAGCGCGGTGGCTGTGACGGCGTCGCGCGCGGTCCGGATGGTGACGGAGCGGAAGGGCGGCCTGACGGCAGCGCCGGCGGCGGGGGGAGCGGCAGGGGTACCGGCGATGGCGCCGGCGGCCGCGGCGTCGCGTGCGTCCGGCGTGGCCTTCGGGACGGCTTCGGCGTCCTGGTCCTTCGCGACCTGCCCGTCGGCCGGCCCTCGCCCCTCCGCCACCGGAACCCGCAGCACCGTCCCGCACGCGCACCCCAGCTCCGGGCGCGGCCACTGCCCGCTCCGGCCGCAGGACGCGCAGCGCACCGTCACCCAGTCGTCCTGCCAGACGCGATGCGGGACGGGCGTCGCCGCGCTGTGGCGGTCGAGCGGCGGGGTGACCGGCACGCCGCACACGCAGGGGTACACCGGAGCCGTGTAGTGGTGCTCGCGGTGGCAGGCCGGGCAGCGCACCGGGACGGTCTCGGCCATGTCACTCCAGAACGCGTCGCATCGGGACAGCCGTTCCATCGTGCTCCTTCAAGCCCCTGCCTGTCCGCCCCTTGCCCTCTCTTGACGGCCTTCGTCCACCCCACTTACATTAATTCCAGATCGTAGAAAATACTTTCCGCAATACGGAAGAGCTCACCGCGGGGCGCGACGGGAGTGCGAATCCGACAGCCGAAGCAGGAGTACTCGATGGCTCGAATGACCGCTGCCCGCGCGGCAGTTGAGATCCTCAAGCGCGAGGGCGTGACCGACGCGTTCGGTGTCCCGGGCGCGGCGATCAACCCCTTCTACGCGGCGCTCAAGGCCTCCGGCGGCATCGCACACACCCTCGCCCGGCACGTCGAGGGCGCCTCGCACATGGCCGAGGGCTACACCCGCACCCAGCCGGGCAACATCGGCGTCTGCATCGGCACCTCCGGCCCGGCCGGCACCGACATGATCACGGGCCTGTACTCCGCGACCGGTGACTCCATCCCGATCCTGTGCATCACGGGCCAGGCCCCGACCGCCGTGATCCACAAAGAGGACTTCCAGGCCGTCGACATCGCCTCCATCGCCAAGCCGGTCACGAAGATGGCCGTGACCGTCCTGGAGGCGGCCCAGGTCCCCGGCGTCTTCCAGCAGGCCTTCCATCTGATGCGCTCCAGCCGCCCGGGGCCGGTCCTCATCGACCTGCCGATCGACGTCCAGCTCACGGAGATCGAGTTCGACCCGGAGACGTACGAGCCGCTCCCGGTCTACAAGCCGGCCGCGACCCGCGCCCAGATCGAGAAGGCGATCACGCTCCTCAACGAGTCCGAGCGGCCGCTGATCGTCGCGGGCGGTGGCATCATCAACGCCGACGCCGCCGAACTCCTCGTCGAGTTCGCCGAGTTGACCGGCACCCCGGTCGTCCCGACCCTGATGGGCTGGGGCCTCCTCCCCGACGACCACGAGCTGAACGCCGGCATGGTCGGCCTCCAGACCTCGCACCGCTACGGCAACGCGACCTTCCTGGAGTCCGACTTCGTCCTCGGCATCGGCAACCGCTGGGCCAACCGCCACACCGGCAAGCTCGACGTCTACACGGCCGGGCGGAAGTTCGTCCACGTCGACATCGAGCCCACCCAGATCGGCAAGATCTTCGCCCCGGACTACGGCATCACCTCCGACGCCAAGGCCGCGCTGGAGCTGTTCGTCGAGGTGGCACGGGAGCTGAAGGCGGCGGGCAGGCTGCCCGACCGCACCGAGTGGGCCGCCGCCGCGCAGGAGAGGAAGGCCACGCTCCAGCGCCGTACGCACTTCGACGACATCCCGATCAAGCCGCAGCGCGTCTACGAGGAGATGAACAAGGCCTTCGGCCCGGAGACCCGCTATGTCTCCACCATCGGCCTCTCGCAGATCGCCGGCGCGCAGATGCTGCACGTCTACCGGCCCCGCCACTGGATCAACTGCGGCCAGGCCGGCCCGCTCGGCTGGACCGTCCCGGCCGCGCTCGGCGTCGCCAAGGCCGACCCGGAGGCGTCCGTCGTGGCGCTCTCCGGCGACTACGACTTCCAGTTCATGCTCGAGGAGCTGGCCGTCGGCGCGCAGCACAAGATCCCGTACGTCCATGTCCTCGTCAACAACTCCTACCTGGGCCTGATCCGCCAGGCGCAGCGGGCGTTCGACATCGACTTCCAGGTCAATCTGGAGTTCGAGAACATCAACGCGCCCGAGCTCGGCGTCTACGGCGTCGACCACGTCAGGGTCGCCGAGGGCCTCGGCTGCAAGGCGATCCGCGTCACCGACCCCGCCGAGCTGGGCGCCGCCTTCGAGCAGGCCAAGAAGCTCGCCGCGGAGCACCGGGTCCCGGTCGTCGTCGAGGCGATCCTGGAACGGGTCACCAACATCTCCATGTCGACGACCAACGACATCGGCAACGTCGTGGAGTTCGAGGAGCTCGCCACGGAGCCCGGCCATGCGCCGACCTCGATCAAGACGCTGAAGGTCTGACGCGCGGGAGCACGTACGAGCGCAGGGGCGGTCCGTCCGTGGGGACGGACCGCCCCTCACGCATGTCACTCACGCACGGGGTCAGCTTCCGCCGCCACCGCATCCGCCCCCGCCTCCACCGCAGTAGTGGTAGCCCCCGCCACTGCCGCCCCTGCCACGTGGCGAGTTCTTGAGGAGGTCCTTGCCGCCCACCTCGGCCCGGCGGACCAGCCCCGCCCGCAGGGCGAAGCGCGGCACCAGCAGGCGCAGGGCCGGCTCGCCGTGCAGCGCGACGGCCAGCAGCCTCTCGTCGTCGGTCAGACCGCGCCTGCTCGCGGGCAGCGGATGGCTCTGCCGCAGCTCCCGCACCCGGCGGCGGGCGGCGCGCGTCGGGCCGAGCAGCGGGTAGCGCAGCAGGCCCGCCCCCGCGAGGGGGATGCGCATCAGCGCCACCGCGATCCGGATGTCCGGGTCCTTCACCAGCGTCCGGAGCCCGGCGGGCTCGCGCAGGGACGTGTGCACCGCCTGCGCCAAGGGGGACGGCGGCCGCTGAGCGGGCACGACGTCCGCGATGCCCTTCCGTATCGTCCCCGGCCGGTCGGCCTCCACCAGCCCCCGCAGATACAGGTCCACCACGGCGACGGTGACGGCGGCCCGCGGGCCTTCCCCCAGCAGTGCGATCTCGTGCGGCTCCAGCCGGACCGCCGTATCGTCGCTCATGGCTTCACCCCCGTGACGGGGTCCGCCGCCCCCGTGCCGGCGGTCCCCGTGTGACGAGAATGTGCCCGGCCCCGGGGGCTGTTGAAGCCCCCGGGGCCGGGTTCAGAGGTTCATTTGAGGGTTCCGTACGGGGCCTACGACCGGTGCCGTAGGCGTGTTCAGGCGTCGTGGTGTTCCGAGAGCCCCGGCCAGTCGTCCGGGCCGCCGCCCTGCCATTCGACGAGGTCGCTCTCCGCGACGTCGGTGACGTACAGGTCGGCCAGCCGCAGGATCTCGGCGACGTCGTCGGCGTGGGTGGCGACGCCCAGGGGTTCCTCGCCCAGGGTGACCCGGCGGGATCCGTCCAGGGCGGGGGAGTGGACCACGACATGCGGATGCTCGGTGGGATGTGCCATGCCTTCAGGCTCCTGCGGACGCACCTGTTCCGCACCCTGAAGGGGCTGGCCGCCCGACGACGCGAGGCTGGGCGCGACAGGACATTCGCGCCGCCGGACGGGGTCTGTGAGGGGAGGGAGGAGAGAGGTGCGCAGAGTGGTGCTGGGACCGCGGCGGTGCGACGGGGCCCGGAACGGTCTTCCCTCGGGTCGAGAAGCCCGCTCCCGGTCCTTCACCACCGCACTGGCTCGCAGCCGCCGCGGTCCACACCCTGCCCGCGTCCGTGCCCGGGGCGGCCACCCCTCATCCGGGTCGCCCCGCGCGGTCGGACGCGGTCAGGGAGTTCAGTCCTCGCGCAGGGCGCGTACCGCCTCCTCCACGCGCCGCCCGTACTCGGGGTCGGCGGCGTGGAAGTGCGCGAGGTTCTTCTCGATCACGTCGTCGCGGGAGACCTGGGACAGGCCGCCGGCGATGTTCGCGATCAGCCGGGACTTCTCCTCGGCGGACATCAGCCGGTACAGCTCGCCGGCCTGGAAGAAGTCGTCGTCCTTGGTGTGGAGCGGGGCCTCGTGGGTGCCCGTGTGGCCGTTCACCGCCAGCGGTGCCGACAGCGGGCGGCCGGTCTCCACCGGGCCGTCGTAGGAATTCGGCTCGTAGTTCTTCGCGCCGCGGCCCTGGGCGTTGGTCGCCATGAGGCCGTCGCGGCCGTAGTTCCGCGCGGTCGTCGCCTTCGGGGCGTTCACGGCCAGCAGAGTGTGGTTGACGCCCAGACGGTAGCGGTGGGCGTCCGCGTAGGCGAACAAGCGGCCCTGGAGCATCTTGTCGGGCGAGGGGCCGATGCCCGGCACGAAGTTGTTCGGGGAGAACGCGGCCTGCTCGACCTCGGCGAAGACGTTGTCCGGGTTGCGGTCCAGCACCAGCCGGCCCACGCGCCGCAGTGGGTAGTCCTGGTGCGGCCAGACCTTGGTCAGGTCGAACGGGTTGAAGCGGTAGCCGTCCGCCTCGGCCGCGGGCATGAGCTGGACGTAGAGGGTCCAGGACGGGCGCACGCCCCGCTCGATGGCCTGGAGCAGGTCCGTCTGGTGGGAGTTCGGGTCCCTGCCGACGGTCTTGGCGGCCTGCTCGGCACTGAGGCAGCGGATGCCCTGGTTGGTCTTGAAGTGGTACTTGACGAAGAAGGCCTCGCCCGCGCTGTTCGTCCACTGGTAGGTGTGCGAGCCGTAGCCGTTCATGTGCCGGTACGAGGCCGGGATGCCGCGGTCGCCCATCAGCCAGGTCACCTGGTGCGTGGCCTCGGGGGAGTGCGCCCAGAAGTCCCAGACGTTGTCCGGCTCCTGACGCCCCGTGAACGGGTCACGCTTCTGCGAGTGGATGAAGTCGGGGAACTTGATCGGGTCCTTGATGAAGAACACCGGGGTGTTGTTCCCGACGAGGTCGTAATTGCCCTCCTCCGTATAGAACTTGACCGCGAAGCCGCGCGGGTCGCGCACCGCGTCCGCGCCGCCGAGCGAGTCCGCCACGGTGGAGAAGCGCACGAACACCTCGGTGCGCCGGCCGACGGTGCTCAGGAAGTCGGCGTACGTGAATTCCGTGACGTCGTCGGTCACTTCGAAGTGGCCGTAGGCGCCCGAGCCGCGGGCGTGCACCACGCGCTCCGGGATGCGCTCGCGGTTGAAGCGCGCGAGCTTCTCCAGCAGCTGCTGGTCCTGGAGCAGAAGCGGGCCGCCGGCGCCGGCGGTGGCGGAGTTCTGGTTGTCGGCGACGGGGGCGCCGGACTCGGTGGTGAGCACGCGCTGCGACATCGTGACCTTCCGATACGAGAGGGCAGCGGAAAAGTGTTTCCGCTTCGTGGAGCCTAGGGTCGGGGCGAAGTGTGCGTCAACAGTTTGTTGAAGCGGTGGGTGCGGCTGGGCCGGGCGGCGCCGCCCCTTTGGGCGCGACAGGACAGGTGTCAGCGGCGGCGCCGCCCGGGGTCTGGTGGGGCCCCGGGGCTACGAGGGCCGGGAAGGGGTCAGAGCTGCGCGCCGGACAGCCGCTCCACGGCCCGCAGCAGCGCCGAGTGGTCCAGGCCGCCGTCGCCCTGCGCGCGCAGGCTCGCGACCAGCTGGGCGACCACGGCGCCGACGGGCAGCGCCGCGCCGACGGTGCGGGCGGCGTCCGTGACGATGCCCATGTCCTTGTGGTGCAGGTCGATGCGGAAGCCCGGCTTGAAGTCCCGGCCGAGGAAGTTGTCCTTCTTCCGGGTCAGCACGGTCGAGCCGGCGAGCCCGCCGTTGAGGACGTCCAGGGCCGCCTTCAGGTCCACGCCGGACTTCTCCAGGAAGACCACGGCCTCGGCGCACGCCTGGATGTTCACGGCGACGATCAGCTGGTTGGCGGCCTTCACCGTCTGGCCGGAGCCGTGCGGGCCGCACAGCACGATGGTCTTGCCGAGCGCCTCGAGGATCGGCTTCGCGGTGTCGAAGTCGGCCTGCTCGCCGCCGACCATGATGGACAGCACGGCCTCGATGGCGCCGGCCTCACCGCCGGACACCGGGGCGTCCAGGACGCGGATGCCCTTGTCCTTCGCGGCCTTCGCCAGGTCGATCGAGGTCTGCGGCGTGATCGAGGACATGTCGATCAGCAGGGCGCCGGGCCTGGCGTTCTCCAGGATGCCGTCCGGGCCGTAGGAGATGGCCTCGACCTGGGGGGAGGCCGGAACCATCGTGATGACGACGTCGGCGTCCCGCACGGCCTCGGCGATGGAGGAGGCGGCGGTTCCGCCCGCCGTCGCGAGCCGGTCCAGCTTGTCCTGCTCCAGCGTGAAACCGGTGACGTCGTAACCCGCCTTGATCAGGTTCTCGGACATCGGGGAGCCCATGATGCCGAGGCCGATCCAGGCGACCTTGGGAAGTGCGTTGCTCATGATGGGGTGCCTTTCGGTGCGGGGGTCAGCGGGGCAGCCAGCCGAAGGTCTCGGCGCTCGGGCGATCGCCCGGCTTGTACTCGAGGCCGATCCAGCCGTCGTAGCCCGCCTTCCGCAACTGGTCGAGGAGGTCTTCGAGGGGCAGTGAGCCCGTCCCGGGGGCGCCGCGGCCGGGGTTGTCGGCGATCTGGACGTGACCGGTCCTCGCGGCGTACCGCTCGATCACCGACGGGAGGTCCTCGCCGTTCATGGACAGGTGGTAGAGGTCCATCAGGAACCGCGCGTTGCCCAGGCCTGTCGCCTCGTTGACCTTGTCGACGACGTCCACGGCCGCCGGGGCGGACACCAGTGGGTACAGCGGTGACTCGGGCTGGTTCAGCGCCTCGATCAGCAGAACCGAGCCGATCCGGTCCGCGGCCCGGGCCGCCAGGGTCAGGTTCTCCAGCGCCAGCGCGTCCTGCTCGGCCGGGTCCACGCCCTCGACGCGGTTGCCGTACAGGGCGTTGAGGGCCGTGCAGCCCAGGGAGGCGGCGAAGTCGGCGGCCACGTCGATGTTGGCGCGGAACCGCTCCGACTCCTCGCCGGGGATCGACAGGGCGCCGCGGTCCGGGCCCGGGAGCTGCCCGGCGTAGAAGTTCAGGCCGGTGAGCCGGACGCCGGCGTCCTCGATCGCCCGCTTCAGGGCGTCGAGCTCGGACCGCTCGGGGACGGGCGAGTCGACCCACGGCCACCACAGCTCGACCGCGGTGAAGCCGGCCGCGGCGGCGGCAGCGGGGCGCTCCAGGAGGGGGAGCTCCGTGAAGAGGATCGACAGGTTGACGTTGAAGCGCTGGTCTGCGAATCCCATCGGGTCGGCGCTCCCTTCCTTGTCTTCCGACGTGTCTTCCAGACGGTATTCCGTATTGTGGAATCGCGTTTCTGCTTAACGGAAGATTGCCCGTGGCGCCCGAGGGCTGTCAAGAGGGGCTGCCGTAAGTCCGTCCCGCCCTGTGGGATCGACGATCATGCTTGCCGCGACTGTGGGTGGGCGGGGCCCGCGCACTGCCACACCGAGGAACGGAGCCCCCCCCCAGTGCTGACAGCCCTTCCCCTCGCAGAGCCAGACCGGGGAGCAGGCATAGAGCCGACCGCCCCATGGTCGGGCTGGGTCCAGGACCACACAGAGGCACTCATCGGGATTCCACTGCGGATCGCGCTCATCTTCGCGGTCCTGGCCGTGGTCCGCTGGGTGGCCAAGCGGGCCATCACCCGGGTCGTGCGGCACGTACTCGAACCTGCCGGTGGTGACGGCGATGCCCCGCCGTCGCGGTCACCGGGCCGGGGCCTGGTCGTCCTGCACCGCGACCGGTCACTCGGCCGGCAGCGGCGCGAGCAGCGCGCCCGCACCATCGGTTCGGTGCTCAGCAGCGCGGTGACGATCATCCTGTCGCTGGTCGGGGTCGCCATGGTGCTGGACCAGGTGGGCATCGCCCTGGGTCCGCTCATGGCCAGTGCCGGCGTCGTCGGCCTGGCGATCGGATTGGGCGCCCAGAGCCTGGTCGCCGACTATCTGTCCGGTCTGCTGATCATGGCCGAGGATCAGTACGGCGTGGGCGACTCGGTCGATCTCGGCGAGGCCGTCGGCGAAGTGGAACACGTCGGCCTTCGGCTGACGCATGTGCGGGACCTCAACGGGGGCCTCTGGCGCATCCGCAACGGCGAGATCCTGCGCGTGCGCAACGACAGCCAGGACTGGGCCCGTGCCGTCCTGGACGTCGCCGTGGCCTACGACGCCGACCTCGACACCGTGTACCGCATACTGGAGGAGGCCGGTCAGGGCCTTCGTCAGGAACCGGCCTTCGCCGACCTCCTGCTGGAGGACCCCGCGGTGTGGGGCGTGCAGTCGCTGGCCGCCGACGGCGTCATCGTGCGCGTCGCCGTCAAGACCACTCCGCTGCAGCAGTGGGCCGTCACCCGCGAACTGCGCCGCCGGGTCAAGGACCTCGACGAGGACGCCATCGACATCCCCTTCCCCCAGCGCGCCATCTGGCTGCGTACGGAGGACGCGGCCGGCGATCCCGTGCTGTCTGCTCGGTGACCTTCGGTGAGATGGCGGGCCTTCCCCGCGGGGCGGGCCCGCCACCGGGCTCCACGCCCCGCGGAATGCCTCGGCATCTCTGCTGATTGCGGCAGGGGAGTCCGTTAAGGTCGGGTCGGAGCGGCTGGGGCACACCGGCGCTCAGGGGCCGTCGATGAATTAGTGGGTAGCTTGCGATAGTTGGGCTCGTTCTTGTGATACGAGGCGCATCGATGGGACGGTCGGATCGTTGCGGGCGAAGCTGGAGGCGGTGACGCCGCATCGGAACGAGCGGCAGCGTCGGATCCTGTACGGCGCGGAGGCCCGGCAGCTCGGGCACGGCGGGATCGCCGCGGTGGCGCGGGCCGCAGGGGTCTCGAAGGGTTGCGTCAGCCGCGGCCTGGCCGAGTTCGATGCGGGGGCGGAACCAGACGAGCGTGTACGGCGGTCGGGTGCGGGCCGTCCAGCCCTGGCGGACAAGGACCCGGGGCCGCTGCCGGCGCTACTGGAGCTGGTCGAGGGCAGCAGGCAGGGCGATCCGATGAAGCCGCTGACCTGGACGACGAAATCGCTGCGAGGCCTGGCGGACGAGCTCGCCGTCCAGGGCCGGAAGGTGGGTCGCGACACACTCGCGGCCCTGCTGAATGCGGCCGGGTTCAGCCTGCGCGGCAACGCGCGGGTGCTGGCCGGCAGCCACCACCCGGACCGGGACGCGCAATTTGGGCACCTCTACGCGACGGTGGCCGACTTCCTCCAGGCCGGTGACCCGGTGATCAGCGTGGACACCAAGAAGAAGGTGAGTGGTCGGGGGGCGCGGCGTGTGATGCTGCCGATCGAGCCGGTGCGGGTGCTGAGGGTCGTGGAGTGGAGCCGTTCCGTCCACGGCTGCTGCCCCGAGGGTGCCGGGTGAAGGGTCGGTAGGCCTCTCAGTAGGCGCCCTGTCGTGATCTCTCAGTCTTCGGTCCACCCGTGGTTCTTTCCGAACTGGAGCAGCCCGCGACGAATCTGGAGGATCTGTTCCCCGGTCAGTGAGGGGGCCGCGGAGAGCAGGACCTCGGTGACCTCGTGGAGGTACTCGTTCGCGGTGAGCACGTCGCACAGTGAATCGTCGCCGTCCAGTTGCCTGACGGGCCCCGCGAGGGATCCCGCGGCGACGTCCCGCGGCTTGCCGTTGGCTCCCGCGGCCGGCCTCACAGCCGAGGCCTTCGGCCCGCGGTCTCCCTCCGCGACCTCGAATTCGACGACGAGGCCCGGATGCAACTGGTGCTCCGGCATCCTCAAGTCGTTGACGTGCAGGAAGACGTCCTCATCACCATCGTCCGGAGCGATGAACCCATAACCCCGCGCACTGTCGAACCGCACCACACGACCAGCAACCATGCCAGCAACTCCCAAAAGAAACCCAACGATATCGGGACCAGCGCCCGAATCAACACCAGCGCAGAAGGCTACGTCAGCAACACCCCACAGGGCGAGCGGCTGGATGGTGCCGGGCCCCGGGCGCGGGGAGGAAAGCATGACCGAAGACCGCAGCGCCGATGCTGTTAATGCTGGCCTTCTCGATATCCCGAGGCGATAACTCGGACCCGTGAGGCACCCGCGCGGCGGAAGCTCGGCATCGTCCTCTGCCACCGGCCAACCGGCTCACCGACTGCCGTGCGGGCTGCGGCGGACCGAGGGGTGTCGGTCCGCCGCAGCCTGCGGTGTCGAAGGCGTGCCTGGTCCTGGTCCGCTAGTCCTCACACGTTCCTTGGCACTTGTACGCCCAGAGAGTGCCGCAGCCCCTGTTGCACTTACACCAGCAATCGTCGCAGTAGGCACACTGCACGCAGTTCCCCCTGTCGCAGTAGTCGGAAAACTGGGCGCACGTGCAGTCCGACGCGGCCAGCTCCGCCGAAGTGGGAGCGGGGCCGAGCGTTGCCAGCAGCGCTCCTGCCTCAGCTTTGCCGAAGGCGGCGATGGCGCGATCGCGAAGATCCTGCGCCTGCTGGTCCAGCTGGGGAGTCAGCTCTTCGTTGAAGGTGGCTTCCCGACGGGCCAGTTTCACGGCCCTGTTGATGACGTCAACTTGGTCGGCCGTCAGGTCGGGGTGGGCAGAACGGTAGGCCTGCAGATGATCCACCCACATGTTGCTGCGCACTGACGGGGCGAGTTCGGTGTAGATCGCCCTGCGGTATGTCACGTCATGACGGGTGAACGCGGCATAGTTCTGCGGGAGGTTGGCCTTGTTCGCCTGGACCCACTTCTGGGCCTCAGTCAGCTCCTTGGCGGCGGCCGGAGACGCGTTCGCGGCGAACAGGGCGGCGACCGCGCCCGCGCCGGCCAGGCGCAGGAACTGTCCACGCCCCATCCCCGACGAGCCGCCCTGGTCCGCCGGTGCGGCGGTTCCCTTGCGCAGCGCGCCCAGCGCGGCCAGGAGTCGCAGCGTGGTGCTCGGGCCCAGCAGCCTGGGCAGCCGTGCCGCCATGGCGAACCCGGTCCAGGCGCGTACCCTGCCGCCCTCTTCGACGCTGATCAGGGTCGGGGCGAAGGGGGCGTTGTCGCCCAGGGCCTGCGTGCGCCAGGCCGTCACCTCGGGATCGGACAGGGGCTTGATGTCGAGCTTGTCGCCGCTGGACTGCTGGACCTGCTGTGCGACCTTGCTGCACTTGCAGCATGAAGCGTCGAACGCCAGAATCCACTGGCCGGCTGGCTGAGAAGTCATCGCTTGTCCTTATTAGTGCGGATCACAACTTTCGTCCGCAGTGCTAGTTGGTGCACTCTCCGTTGCATGTCTGCACCCAGAGATGGCCGCAACCCCTGTGGCACGTACAGCAGGCACCGCAGTTCTGGCACATCACACAGTTGCCCGAATCGCAGTAGTCGTTCGGCCAGTTGCAGTCGCATTCGGCCAGGACGCCCTTCGCTGCTTTGGGAGCGGCAGCGGCAGCGGGAGCCGGGCCGAGCGTTGCCAGCAATGCCCCTGCCTCCGCCTTGCCGAAGGCGGCGATGGCGGGGTCCCGCAGAGCCTGCAACTGCTGCTCGAGCTCGGGAGTCGGCTCGCCGCTGAACGTGGACTCCTGACGCGCCAGTTCGACGGTCCGGTCGATGATCTCAACCTGGTCGGCCGACAGATCGGGGTGGGCGGCACGGTAGGCCTTGAGGTGGTCCACCCACATGTTGCTGCGCACCGACGGGCTGAGTTCGGCGTAGATCGCCTTCCGGTGCGCCATGTCGTACCGCGCGAAGGTGCTGTAGGTCTGCGGGAGTTTGGCCTTGTTCGCCTGGACCCACTTCTGGGCCTCAGTCAGCTCCTTGGCGGCGGCCGGAGACGCGTTCGCGGCGAACAGGGCGGCGACCGCGCCCGCGCCGGCCAGGCGCAGGAACTGTCCACGCCCCATCCCCGACGAGCCGCCCTGGTCCGCCGGTGCGGCGGTTCCCTTGCGCAGCGCGCCCAGCGCGGCCAGGAGTCGCAACGTGGTGCTCGGGCCCAGCAGCCTGGGCAGCCGTGCCGCCATGGCGAACCCGGTCCAGGCGCGTACCCTGCCGCCCTCTTCGACGCTGATCAGGGTCGGGGCGAAGGGGGCGTTGTCGCCCAGGGCCTGCGTGCGCCAGGCCGTCACCTCGGGATCGGACAGGGGCTTGATGTCGAGCTTGTCGCCGCTGGACTGCTGGACCTGCTGTGCGACCTTGCTGCACTTGCAGCATGAAGCGTCGAACGCCAGAATCCACTGGCCGGCTGGCTGAGAAGTCATTCCTTGCCTTTCTCGGTGGAGATCGTGCCTTTCCTGGAAGAGCTGGCACGCACGCCGTTCACACGTTTATCCGCAGCTGTCCCTCGCCCTGGATGCAGTTGCCGGTGCTCTGGGCAGCGGTTTGCCGGGGGCTGGAGGGGGAGATCCCCATAATTCGTGGATGATGGCGGCACGTGCGCAGTTAGGCCTGTTCCGTGTGTACGGGTGTCAGCTCGCACTGTTGACTGCACCATTCCATATTGACGTGCTTCCGTCAACACTCTGTTATGAATTTATCGCCATACCCGTGCCGGGCGAAGGACGGTACGAGGACGGGCCAAGGCACGATCGAGGACTGTGCGTCATAGCCTGCTCGGGTTCATGGAATAGGAGACGAACCGGACCACGCGACACGGTCCGCGCAATTCCGAGACTTGCGAGGGCGCCGGCATGAACTCGCAGCGATGCCGCTTGGTCGTGCGGAGCGATTCCGCGCGACTTCTTACGCTGAGTTGATCAATAGCTGGTGCGCGAGGGAGTGTCTGTGGGTCCTGCAGAAAGCGGCAAGGGCCATGGGCCTGCATCGCCAGCTCAGCTCCAGGGTCGAACGCCGGGCGTCAGGAGGTACCCGTGAACTTGTAGCCGAGCTGCGCCAGCATGGTCACGTTGTCACTGAGAGCCCAGTGTTCGACGATGATTCCGTCCTGCACCCGGTTCATGTTCATCGTCATCATCTCGAAGGTCTTTCCCGTCGGCGGCATTCCCATGAAATCCAGAGTGTGGGTGCCCCGGACCACGGACCTGGTGGCCACCACGTCCTCGGTCTCGACGATTTCCTCCAGGGTGGAATGGAGATCGGGAAAGAACGCCCGGGTGAGCTGCCACACGCCCAGCAAGCCCTCCCGGTCGCGCGGCGTGCCCGGGGGGTGCTCGGCGTCGCTCGACGTCCCCGCGAGATGGGCGACGACATCGGGTGAGATGAGTTCCCGCAGTCTTTCCGTATCACCCGCGTTGAACGCCTTGTTGAGGCTGATGGCTATCTCTGAGAGGTGCCCCATGGCGAATCCGTCCCGTCTGAGGAAGGTCTGCGGCCGAGTCGCTGCTCCCGGCAACTTATCTGCCGCGGCGGCAATGCGGCAACCCGTACCAGCGCCTTACGTCACCTGTCCGCAGAAATAGGGGTAGGGGCCTTGTGCGGGGTGATTCCGTAGGGGTCTCAGGGATGATTTTAGGGGTTACCAAGGGCTGACTGAACCCGGTGCCGGTCCCGTAGCGTGTCCGTGGGAAACGGCGGAATTGTCCGGCACGAATGCGAGGTACCGCGTCAGTGGATTTCGACCTCACCGATGAACAGCGATGTCGCTACGACCGTGTCTCCGCCGAAGTCACGCAGCAGCTGGGCGGGCCCGGCACGTCGTCGGAGCTGCCCTTCACCCGCACGCAGTGGAAAAGCGCGGCGCAGATCGGGCTCACGGGGCTGTGCATGCCCGCCGAGTACGGCGGGGGCGGTCTCGGAGCGCTGGACACCGCGCTGTGCCTCCAGGCGTTCGGCCGGGCCTGCCCCAACACCGGGCTGGTGTTCGCCGTGGCCGCCCACCTGCTGGCCTGCGCTGTTCCGATTCGCGACTTCGCCGACGGCGACGTCCGGGGTGAACTGCTCGCCGGACTGGCGTCCGGCGAGCTGATCGCGGCGAACGCCATGACGGAGGACGAGGCCGGCTCCGACCTCTCCCGTCTCGGCGTGACCGCCGAGCAGGAGCCCGGGGGCTATGTGCTGCACGGCGACAAGTCGTTCGCGAGCAACGCCCCCGCCGCCGACGTGTTCGTCACCTACGCCACGACCGCCCCCGCCGCCGGCTTCCTCGGAATCACGGCATTCGCGGTGCCAAGAACCGCTCCCGGAGTGGCCATTGGTGAGCCCTTCGAGAAGATGGGCCTCGGCGGTTGCCCGGCCGGGCGAGTGCTCTTCCGGCAATGCCGGGTGCCCGAGACCTACCGGCTGGGCCGGGAGGGGCAGGGCACGGCCGTCTTCCAGCACTCGATGGCGTGGGAACGCGGCTGCCTGTTCGCCGTCTACCTGGGCCTGATGGAGCGTCAACTACAGCAGTGCGTCGAACGAGCGCGCACCCGGCGCCAGTTCGGCCGTCCCATCGGCGAGTTCCAGGCCGTCTCGCACCGCATCGCCGGAATGAAGCAACGGCTCGAGAGTGCCCGCCTGCTGCTGTACCGCGCCTGCTGGCTCCTCGACGGAGGCCGCGACCACAACGAGGCGGTAGCCCTGTCCAAGATCGCCGTTTCCGAGGCCGCAGTGGCCAACAGCCTCGACGCCATCCAGGTCTTCGGGGGTGACGGATACCTCAGATCCGCTGGGATCGAACAGCACCTCAGGGACTCCGTACCCGGCGGGATCTTCTCCGGCGCCACCGACATCCAGCGGGAAGTCGTCGCGAGAGGGCTCGGCCTGTGAACCGTACGAGCCAACGGCACAGCCCGAGTCGACCCCGCCTGAGGGCCGCCGAAGGGACGGTCCTGCCATGAGCCTGCACCGGCTGGCCATCGACTCCGCCGCCAGGGAACCCGACCGGCCGGCCGTGGCCGGGCCCACCGGCGACCTGTGCTACGCCGAACTCGACTACGCAGCCAACGCCCTTGCCCACCGGCTGCGCGCGATGGGAGTCGCTGCCGGGGACCGCGTCGTGCTGTGGGCCGACAAGTCCCCGGACTTCGTGGTGGCCATGCAGGCGGTGCTGCGGCTCGGCGCCGCCTACGTGCCCGCCGACGGCGCCGTGCCCGTGGCCCGCGTCGCCGCCATGGCACGCGACTGCACGGCCGCCGCCGTCCTCACCTCTGCCGACCGGCTCGCCGGGCTCCGGGACGCTCTCGGCTCCCTGCTGCCCAGCGCCGACCTGGCGCAGGAACCGGACCCCGAGGCCGCCCCGGTGGACGCGGAGGTCGCACCCGACGACCTCGCCTACATCCTCTACACCTCGGGCTCGACAGGCGCCCCCAAAGGGGTCTGCATCAGCCACGGGAACGCACGCGCGTTCGTCGACTGGGCCGTCAAGGAGCTTGGCCCCGGGCCACAGGACCGCTTCGCCAACCACGCGCCGTTCACCTTCGACCTGTCCGTCCTCGACCTGTACGCGGCGTTCGCCGTCGGCGCCTCGGTCCACCTCATACCCTCCGAACTCGCCTACGCCCCCGCGCAGCTGGCGGAACTGATCCACCAGTGGCGGATCACCGTGTGGTACTCGGTGCCGTCCGCTCTGACGCTGCTGATGCGAGACGGCGCACTGCTCGACCGCCCCGCCCCCGAAGCGCTGCGCGCGGTGCTGTTCGCGGGCGAGCCGTTCCCCCTGCCGCAAGTGCGCGCACTCGCGCGCTGGACCGGCGCACGCCTGCTCAACCTCTACGGTCCCACTGAGACCAATGTGTGCCTCCGTCACGAGGTCGGGCCCGCCGACGTGGAAAACGACCGGCCCCTGCCGATCGGCACCCCCGTGAGCGGCGACCACGCGTGGGCCGAGACCCCCGACGGCCGGCCGGCCGCTGTGGGGGAAGTGGGCGAACTGCTCGTGGAGGGTCCCACGGTGATGCTCGGCTACTGGGGTGTGCAACCGCACCAGGGGCCCTACCGCACCGGAGACCTTGTCCGGCGGCTTCCCGACGGCTCGTTCGAGTACCTCGGCCGTCGCGACCACATGGTCAAGGTGCGCGGACACCGTGTCGAGCCGACCGAAGTCGAGACGGTGCTCGCCCTGCACGACGACGTGGCGGAGGCTGCCGTCGTCGTCGTGGGCAGCGGCATGGACGCCCGGCTGGTGGCGTACGTCGTCCCGGCGCGAGGCCGCGAGGTGGGGGTTCTGGGACTCAGGCGGCACGCGGCACAGCGACTGCCCCGCTACATGCTCGCCGACGAGATCCACTTCCTTCCCCAACTGCCCCACAACCGCAACGGAAAGACCGACCGCGCCGCCCTCACGGAGGCGGCGCGCGCCGAGGCCGTCGTGTCCCACCCCACTGAGCAGCCGCACGCGAGCGGAAGGTGACGTCATGCCTGACCAGGAGATGACCAAGCGAATCGCGGAGTACGTCCGCGAGAAGTTTCTCGAAGGAGACCCGCAGGGCGAGCTGCAGGACACCTCACCGCTGCTGGAGTGGGGAGTCCTCAACTCGCTCAGAGTCGCGCAACTGATCGGCTTCGTGCGCGAGGAGTTCGGCGTCGTCGTCCCGCCCCGTGAGATCCACGCGGACAACCTCAGGGACGTGCGCAGCATCACCGCGATGGTCGCCCGCCTGGCCTGACCAGGCGGGCCGTACTCCGCCCGGGCAAGTCAGAGCGAAAGGCGTTTCAGGACCATGGTCGCCAGCACGGACGTGACCTCCCGCCATGCCGAGCCCATCGCGGTCGTCGGCATGGGATGCCGCCTGCCCGGCGGCGTGCGGGACCTCGGCTCTCTCGGCAGCGTGCTCAGGTCGGGCACCGACGTCCTTCGGCCGGTTCCGGAGGACCGCTGGGCACGTGAGCTGCACGACCCCGAGCCGGAGCGGCCGGGCACCATCACCAACCACTCCGGGTCGTTCCTGGACGACATCGAACGCTTTGACCCGGCGTACTTCGGGATCACGCCGCGCGAGGCCGCCGCCATCGACCCGCAGCACCGCCTCCTGATGGAAGTGGCCTGGGAGGCCATGGCCGACTCCGGACGCCCTCGCGAGGAATGGCGCGCCTCCCGCACCGGGGTCTTCGTCGGACTGCTCGCCGGCGACTACCACCTCCTGCACACGAAGGCCGTCGGCCTCGACGGCATCGGCCCGCACTACGTCACCGGAACGGAGTTCAGCTTCGCGGCGGGACGCCTCGCCTACGCGTTCGACCTGCGAGGACCCGCTGTCGCCGTCAACTCCGCCTGCTCCTCCTCGCTCTACGCCGTGCACCAGGCCTGCCAGAGCCTGCGGGCCGGCGACGTCGACACCGCGCTCGCCGGCGGCGTCAGCCTGCTGCTCAGCCCCGAGATCAGCGTGTTCATGAGCCGCATCGGAGCCATCTCGCCCTCGGGCCGGTGCCGGCCGTTCGACGCCTCGGCCGACGGCATCGTCCGCGGCGAGGGCTGCGGCGTCGTCGTCCTCAAACGGCTTACGGACGCCGTCGCCGACCGCGACCGGATCCATGCCGTCATCCGCGGCTCCGCGGTCAACAACGACGGCGGCAGCCTCGGCCTCACCGCCCCCAACGCCGAGGCGCAGGCTGCCGTCCTGCAGGCGGCCCTCACCAACGCGGGGCTCGGGCCGGACGACGTCGACTACGTGGAGGCCCACGGCACCGGCACCCCCCTCGGCGACATGATCGAGCTGGGCGTCCTGTCCGAGGTCTACGGCACGGCCCGTACCGGCGGCAAGCCGCTCTTCCTCGGCTCGCACAAGGCGGTCTTCGGGCACACCGACGCCGCCGCCGGAATCACCGGACTGCTCAAGTCGATCTGGGTCATCACCACCGGTCATGCACCGGTGCAGCCCCACATCGATGAACTCACCCCCGCCGTCGACTGGCGCGGCGGCGGCATCGCAGTGCCCCTGACCGGCACCGACCTGACCGCCACCGACCCGGCCGGGACCGGCCGCCGTCTGCGCGCCGGCGTCAGCGCGTTCGGTCTCAGCGGCACCAACGTCCACCTCATCGCGGAGGCTCCGCCCGACGAGGCCGAACCGGCCGCCGGACCACCGGCGCCGGGTGCGCACGTCCTGCTGGTCTCCGCCGCCCGCCACGAAGGCCTCGCCGGCCAGATCACGGCGATGCGAGACCGACTGGCACAGGATGACGAGCCGCTCGGCGACACGCTCGCCTCCGCCGCCACGCGGCGCACCCACGAAGCCCACCGCTTCGCGGCCGTCGCCACCGACCGGGAAGGGCTGATCGCGGCACTCGAGGACCCCGACGGCGCCTGCTCGGGCGTCCTCGGCGCCGAGGGCGAACCCGCGCCGGTCTTCGTCTTCTCCGGCCAGGGCTGCCAGTGGCCCGGCATGGCGACCGACCTTCAGCGCAGCGAGCCCGAGATCAGGGAAACGCTCGACGAGTGCGACGCGCTGATCCGCGCCGAGGCGTCCTGGTCGCTGATCGACACGCTGCGGCGGCACGAGGACGGCGGCCTGGACCGTACGGACCTGGCCCAGCCGGCCATCTTCGCCGTGCAGGTGGCCCTGACCCGCTGGCTCGCCCGGCGGGGAGTCGTCCCGGCGGCCGTCGTGGGCCACAGCGTCGGCGAGATCGCCGCCGCCCACACGGCCCGCGTGCTGGATCTCCCGGACGCCGTCCGGCTGATCGTGCGCCGAGGGCAGATCCTGCGGGAAACCGCCGGCACCGGACGCATGCTCGCCGTTCAGGGCGCCCCCGACACCGTCGAGCGGCTCCTCGCGGACAGCGGACTCCCGGTCGTCGTCGCCGCCGTGAACGGCCCCGAGTCGGTCGTCGTCGCCGGGCCGGACGACGCCGTGGAGGCCGCTGTGCTGGTCCTGGAGGGCAGGGGGCTGCCCTGCCGCCGTACCCGCGTCGACTACCCGTTCCACAGCCCGCTCGTCGCCGCGTGCGGCCCGCGCCTGAGGGAGGCGATCGCCGGCCTCCTTCCGCACGACCCGGCCCTGCGCCTCCTGTCCAGCGTCGATCCCCACACTGACGCCGGCCGGCTCGACGACGCGTACTGGGGCCGTAACATCACGGAACCCGTCCGGCTGTGGCCGGCGATCGACCGCCTCCTGTCCGAGCCCGAGCCCTACTCCCTGGTGGAGATCGGCCCGCACCCGGTCCTCACCCGGCCGCTGATCGACGCCGTACGGCGCCGCGGGCGCGACAGCGCCGTACTCGGCACGCTGCGTCGCGACGAGCCCGGCCCCGTGGCACTGCACAAGGCACTGGCCCGGCTCCACATCACCGGGGCGGCGGTGGACTGGGAACAGGTCACCGGCAGGCCGCGTCGCTACCGGGATCTGCCGGTGCCTTCCTGGCACGGCGAGCGGTACTGGCTGCCCGCGCTGCGAGAGGGCCGGCAGCCCGCGCAGAACGGCTCCCCCGCAGCGATACCGGACGCCGTACCGGAGCCCGTCGCCAGGCCCGCGCTCGACACACCGTCCACATCCGGCGGGCCTGCGGTGCCCGTCGATGGCGCCCGGCCCTCCGCGCAGGTCACGCACCGGGTCGACGCCTGCGTCCGGCACCTCCTCGGCCTCAGCCTGGGCCACCCGCTGCCCCACCGGCGAGGCCTGTTCGAGCAGGGCCTGGACTCGCTGACCGCCGTGGCACTCCACAAGCGCCTCGAAGCGGAGTTCGCGGTCACGCTCCCCTCCAGCGTGGTCTTCGAGCACCCGTCGGTCCAGGCCCTGGCCGCCCACCTCACCCAGCTGACGCAGCAGCGCTCCGGAGAGGAGACCCCACAGCCCGCGCCCTCGGCCGGCGTCACCGATTCCGGGGAGGACGGCTCCTTCGCAGTCATCGGCATTGCCTGCCGGCTCCCCGGCGCCTCCTCCCCGCAGGACTTCTGGTCGCTGCTCACCGAGAGCCGCTCCGCCGTGTCCAGCCCGCCACCGCACCGCCGTGACGATCCGATCTGGGCCGAGGCGGGCCCAGGCGTACCCACCGACGGCGGCTACCTGGACGACGTCTCCGGCTTCGACGCCGCGTTCTTCCGCATCTCGCCCCGCGAGGCCGTCTCCCTGGACCCACAGCAGCGGCTCGCCCTCGAAGTGTCCTGGGAAGCGCTGGAGGACGCCGGATACCCCGCGTCCGACCTGACGGGGCGCCAGGTCGGGGTGTACGTCGGCCTCAACACGGCCGACTATCACGAACTGCTCACCCGCGACATGGCCGACATCGACCTCTACTACGGCACCGGAAACACCTTCGCCGCCTCCGCGGGCCGGCTGTCGTACTTCCTCGGACTGCGCGGACCCAGCCTGGCGGTGGACACTGCCTGCTCGGCCTCGCTGACCGCCGTGCACCTCGCCTGCCAGGGACTGAGGGCGGGCGACTGCGAGGTCGCTCTCGTCGGCGGCGTCAATGTCATCGCGTCGCCCACCGTGTCGGTGGCGATGTCTGCCGGCGGGGCGCTCGCCCCCGACGGCCGCTGCAAGACCTTCGACGAGGTGGCGGACGGCTACGGGCGAGGTGAGGGCGCGGTCACACTCGTCCTCAAACCACAGGCCGCCGCCGAACGCGACGGCGACCGCATCTACGCCGTGCTGCGCGGCACCGCCGTCAACCAGGACGGTGACAGCGGAGGATTCACCGTCCCGAACGCGGCTGCGCAGACCGCCCTGATCCGCCAGGCACTGGCCCGCGCGGGCTGGGCACCCGCCGACGTCGACTACGTGGAGGCACACGGCACCGGCACCCCCCTGGGCGACCCCATCGAGGTGCACGCCATGGCGCAGGCCCTCGGCCCCGGACGCGACGAGCGCGCACCGCTGTACATCGGCTCGGCCAAGGCGAACATCGGCCACCTGGAGGCGGCAGCCGGCATCACCGGCCTGCTCAAGGTCATCCTCTCCCTGCACTACCGCGAGATCCCCCCGCACCTGATCAACACCCCCTCCCGCCGGATCGACTGGGAGAGGCTGCCCGTCTCCCTCGTCACCGAGCGCCGCGCCTGGCCGGAGCGTGGCCGGCCGGCCCGGGCGGGCGTGTCCTCCTTCGGCTTCAGCGGCAGCAATGCCCACGTCCTCGTCGAACAGGCCACCCGCGTCGGCGGCGCGGACGCCTGTACGGCGGCGCCCGCCCCGTCGTCCGGGCTCGTGCCGTGGGTGGTGTCGGCCCGCGGCAGCGCGGGGCTGCGCGGTCAGGCCGCGCGACTGGCGCAATTCGTCGCCGCGCGCCCGGACCTGGACCCCGTGGACATCGCGTACTCGCTGGCCACCACCCGTTCCCTGCTGGAAACCCGGGCCGTGCTCCTGGCCCCCGCGGACGACCGGGACACCGTCCTCGGCGGCCTTACGGAACTCGCCGAGGGCCGTCACGCCGAGGGCGTCATACAGGGCAGGGCAGGTCAGCCCGGCATGACAGCCTTCCTGTTCAGCGGACAGGGAAGCCAACGGGCCACCATGGGACGACAGTTGTATGACCGCCACCCCGTCTTCGCCGCTGCCCTGGACGAGGTGACGGACGAACTGGACCGCCGGCTGGAGCGGCCACTGCGCGAGGTGATGTTCGCCGCGCCGGACTCGGAGACCGCCCGGCTGCTGGACCAGACCCGGTACACACAGAGCGCGCTGTTCGCGGTGGAGGTCGCTCTTCTGCGGCTGCTGCGCCACTGGGGAGTCGAGCCCGACTACGTGATGGGCCACTCCATAGGCGAGCTGACCGCCGCATACGCGGCCGGAGTGTTCTCGCTCCCCGACGCGGCCCGCCTGGTGGCCGCCCGCGGCCGGTTGATGCAGGCCCTGCCCCCGGGTGGCGCCATGGTCGCCGTGTCGGCGCCCGAAGAGGAGGTCACCGAGGCCATCGCCGGCTCCGCCCACCAGGACCGGCTCGGCATCGCCGCCGTCAACGGCCCCCGGGCCACGGTCGTCTCCGGTGACGAGGACGCCGTACTGGAGCTGACCGCCGTACTCGCCGAACGGGGACACCGCACGAGGCGCCTGCAGGTGAGTCACGCGTTCCACTCCGCACACATGGACGGCATGCTCGACGACTTCCGACGCCTGGCAGAGGAGATCACCTACCACGAGCCGGGGATCCCCATGGTGTCCAACGTGACCGGGCGGCGGGCCGAGCCCGGCGAACTGTGCTCAGCCGGGTACTGGGTGAGGCACGCCCGTGACGCCGTCCGGTTCGCGGACGGCATCCGCGAGCTGCGACGGCTCGGCGTGACCGCGTTCCTCGAAGTCGGCCCGGACGGGACCCTGGCCGCCCTCAGCCAGGAGTCCCTGATCGAGGTACCCGACAGCCGTACCGACGCCGTGGCGATCCCGCTGCTGCGCAAGGACCGGCCCGAGCACGAGGCAATCGTCACCGCCATGGCCACGGCGTCCGTCTACGGTGTCGAGGTCGACTGGAAGGCGCTGGTGCCCCAAGGACATCGAGTGGCCCTGCCCACGTACGCGTTCCAGCGGCAGCGGTACTGGCTCGAGAGCCGAACGAGCCCCGCCGCCGAAACGTCCACGGGGGGCGACCCGGCGGAGGCCCGCTTCTGGGCTGCCGTCGAGCAGGGCGACCTCGCCGACCTTGCCCGCACCCTCGAACTCCCCCCGGACACCGACAGCCCCGGAACCGGCCATCGAGACGCCGAACAGCTCCTCCCGGTCCTGGCCTCCTGGCGGCGAAAGCTCCGGGACCGCTCCGTCCTGGACTCCTGGCGCTACCGCGTCGTCTGGAAGCCGATGCCCCGGCCCCCCGCCCCCGCCCGGCTCTCCGGCACCTGGCTGGTCGTCACCTCGCGGCGGAACACCGGCCACCCCTGGATCCAGGCCGCTCTCGACGCCCTCACCCACCGCGGCGCGGACGTGGCGCACATACCCGTGGATCCCGCGGGCGACGACCGGGCAGCACTCACCGAACTGCTCAGCCGGGCCACCCCGGACGGCCGAACCTGCGGCGGAGTACTGTCCCTGCTCGCGCTGGACGAGTCCCCGCACCCCGAACACCCCGACCTCGCCGCCGGAATCACCGCCACCCTGAGCATCGCCCAGGCACTCGGAGACGCGGGCATCGACGCCCCCCTGTGGTGCGTGACCCGAGGCGCCGTCTCCGTTGCGGAAAACGATCCCGTACGGCGTCCCGAACAGGCGCAGATCTGGGGCATGGGCCGGGTGACCGGCCTGGAACACCCCCAGCGCTACGGCGGCCTCGTCGACCTGCCCGACAACCCCGACGAGCGGTCACTGGAACACCTGTGCACCGCACTCGCCGGTCACCAGGCGGAGGACCAGCTGGCCGTCCGCACCTCCGGCATCCTCGTACGCCGCCTCGTCAGGGCCCCCCTCGGCGGCACGCCCGCGCCACGCACCTGGAAACCTCGCGGCACCGTCCTGGTCGTCGGGGGAACCGGAGCCCTCGGCAGCCACCTCGCACACCGGCTCGCCGACAACGGCGCCGAACACATCGTCCTCACCGGCCGACGCGGCGAGGCCGCACCGGGCGCCGCCGAACTGCGGGCCGAACTCCAGGCACAGGGCGTCCGTGTGACGATCGCCGCCTGCGACGTGGCGGACCGCGAAGCGCTCACCGCCCTGGTCCAGAACCTGCGGGCCGAGGGGCCGCCCATCCGGGCCGTCTTCCACGCGGCCATGGCCCCGGCCGTCGGCCTGCTCGCGGACACCACGGTGGACCGCTACGCCTCCGCAGTCCGCGCCAAGGTCGCGGGCGGACACCACCTCCACGAGCTGTTCCGCACCGACGAGTTGGACGCCTTCGTCCTGTTCTCCTCTGTCGCCGGCACCTGGGGCAGCGGCAACGAAGGCGCCTACGCGGCGGCCAACGCCTACCTCGACGCACTGGCCGAGCAGCGCCGGGCCTCCGGACTGTCGGCCACGTCGGTGGCGTGGGGCATCTGGGACGCCTTCAACGACCGGGACGACGACACGACCAGGCGCGAGCTGCTTACCGAGCGGTCCCTGCGCCAGGGGCTGCCCCGCCTCGACCCCTGCCTGGCCTTCCAGGCCCTGCGGCAGGCCCTCGACCACGACGAGACATCCGTCGTCATCAGCGCTGTCGACTGGGAGCGATTCGCCACGCTGTTCACCATGGCGCGCCCACGTCCGCTGCTGGACGAGGTGCCCGAGGCTCGCCCGGCCCCCGCGGCGACCGCCGTCCGTCCCGGGGCGCGGAGCGACGGCGAACCGGAGCCGGAACTCGCACGCCGCCTCACCGGAGTACACGAGGCGGGGCAGGAGCGCGTCGTCCACGACCTGGTGCGCGCCCACGTGGCGTCCGTCCTCAGACATCACACTCCGGAGGAGGTAGAGGCCGACCTGGCGTTCAGGGACCTTGGTTTCGACTCCCTCACGGCCGTGGAACTGCGCACCCGGCTCGCCGAGGCGACAGGGCTGGCGCTGCCCGCCTCCCTGATCTTCGACCACCCCACCCCCGCTGCCCTGGCCCGGCACCTGCTGACCGCAGCCACCGGCGAGGTACGGCAGGCGGCCCGGACACCCGGACGAGCCCACACCCCCGCACCGGTGACACCGGCAGACGACGACCCCGTTGCGATCGTCGGAATGGCCTGCCGCCTCCCCGGTGGTATCCAGTCCCCGGAGGAACTGTGGCGTCTCATCGCGGCCGGTGACGACATCGTCGGCGGGCTTCCCACCGACCGTGGCTGGGACCTCGAACGGCTCTACGCCACCCTCGGCATGACGTCCGTACGGAATGGCGCTTTCCTCCTGAACGCCGGTGACTTCGACGCGGACTTCTTCGGGATTTCGCCCCGTGAGGCGCTGGCGATGGACCCGCAGCAACGGCTGCTGCTGGAAACCTCCTGGGAAGCCCTCGAGCGAGCGGGCATCGACCCGGCGAGCCTGCGTGGTCAGGCGGTCGGCGTCTACGTCGGCGCCGGCGCGGACGGATACGCCACCGCCGAGAACCGCGTACCGGAAGGCGCCGAAGGCTACGCCGTCACCGGCAGCGCGGGCAGCGTCATCTCGGGCCGCGTCTCGTATGCGTTCGGTCTCGAGGGGCCGGCGGTGACGGTGGACACGGCGTGTTCGTCGTCGCTGGTGGCTCTCCACCTCGCCGGCCAGGCACTGCGCACCGGCGAATGCTCCCTGGTCCTCGCCGGCGGCGTGTCGATGCTGGCCAGCCCGAAGGGCCTCATCGAGTTCAGCCGCATGGGAGCACTGTCCCCTGACGGCCGCTCAAAGGCGTTCTCGGCGGGGGCCGACGGCATGGGCTGGGGTGAGGGTGTGGGTGTGCTGGTGCTGGAGCGGTTGTCGGATGCCCGGCGGAACGGGCATGAGGTGCTGGCGGTGATCCGCGGCAGTGCGGTGAATCAGGACGGGGCCAGCAACGGGCTCACGGCGCCGAACGGGCCGTCGCAGCAGCGGGTGATCCGGGCGGCGTTGGAGAGTGCGCGGCTGTCGGCGGCTGATGTGGATGCCGTGGAGGCGCACGGTACGGGGACCGCGTTGGGGGATCCGATCGAGGCGCAGGCGTTGCTGGCGACCTACGGTCAAGGCCGGCCGGAGGGGCGGCCGTTGTGGCTGGGGTCGGTGAAGTCGAAT
>NZ_JBWKHE010000014.1:0-132167 GCF_056433405.1 Streptomyces sp. NPDC044719 | reverse complement strand
GAACCGTTGGCGTTGGTGCGCTCACCGATGGCCAGGTAGGAGGTGTCCTGCCGGAACGGCACGCTCTGGTAGAGCGAGGCGGCACCCGGCTCGGGCTGCGGGCTGCGCTCGGTCGGGGTGAGGTCCCGGACGCGCTCCACCAGCTGGCGCAGGTGCTCGGGGGTGGTGCCGCAGCAGCCGCCGACGAGGGAGAGGCCGTAGTCCTGGACGAAGTTCTGCTGGGCGTCGGCCAGGCCCTCGGCGTCGAGCGGGAAGTGGGCGCCGTCCTTGGTCAGGATCGGCAGGCCGGCGTTCGGCATGCACAGCAGCGGGATGCGCGAGTGGCGCGTCAGATAGCGCAGGTGCTCGCTCATCTCGGCGGGGCCGGTGGAGCAGTTCAGGCCGATCATGTCGATGCCCAGGGGCTCCAGCGCGGTCAGGGCCGCGCCGATCTCGGAGCCGAGCAGCATGGTGCCGGTGGTCTCGAAGGCCATCGAGCACAGCAGGGGCACGTCGACGCCGGTGGCCTCCATGGCCCGGCGGGCGCCCAGGATGGACGCCTTCGTCTGGAGCAGGTCCTGCGTGGTCTCCACCAGCAGCGCGTCCGCGCCGCCGGCGAGCATGCCCTCGGCGTTGGCCTGGTAGCCGTCACGGATGGTGGCGTAGGAGACGTGGCCCAGCGTGGGCAGCTTGGTGCCGGGGCCCACGGAGCCGAGCACCCAGCGCGGCCGGCCGTCCCGGGCGGCGTACTCGTCGGCCACCTCGCGGGCGATCCGGGCACCCGCCTCGGACAGCTCGTGCACGCGGTCGGAGATGTCGTACTCCGCCGCGGCCGTGTGGTTGGCGCCGAAGGTGTTGGTCTCGACGCAGTCCACGCCCACCGCGAAGTACGCGTCGTGGACCGAACGGACGATGTCCGGCCGCGTGAGGTTCAGGATCTCGTTGCAGCCCTCGAGATTCTGGAAGTCCTCAAGGGTCGGGTCCTGCGCCTGGAGCATGGTGCCCATGGCACCGTCGGCCACCACCACACGGGTGGCCAGGGCCTCTCGGAGCGCGGACACACGGGTCCGGCTGTCTGCGGAAGGGGTCAGCGGCAACGAGGCCATGTAAAGGGCTCCCTCGGATGCGACGGCTGTCGGCTTTGCGGCTTCCCGGACATCCGGAGGACATCCGGGGAAGGGCGCACCGCGCCAGCGTAACCGGGAGTCGGCTTGGATGGGCACCGCGTCCACGGGGCGGACGCCGATGGCGCCGGGGCGGCCGTTGTGCGTCCGATGAACCGCCTGTGACACAACAAATGGCGTCCCGCCATTAGCGAGAGGTCGGCATCGACCGGTAGTGTTCGACATTGCCGAACAAGGGCTGTGGTGCCGCTTGTCGGCGGTCGAAGGGGACGGAGGCAGTACGGCGATGGCACGGAACATCCAGTCGCTCGAACGGGCGGCCGCGATGCTGCGGCTGCTCGGGGGCGGCGAGCGACGGCTCGGCCTGTCGGACATCGCCTCGTCGCTGGGCCTGGCCAAAGGCACCGCCCACGGCATCCTGCGCACGCTCCAGCAGGAGGGTTTCGTGGAGCAGGACGACGCCTCCGGGCGCTATCAGCTGGGCGCCGAGCTGCTGCGCCTGGGCACCACCTACCTCGATGTGCACGAGCTGCGGGCGCGCGCCCTGGTGTGGGCCGACGACCTGGCCCGTTCCAGCGGCGAGAGCGTCTACCTGGGCGTCCTGCACCAGCAGGGCGTGCTGATCGTGCACCACGTCTTCCGGCCCGACGACAGCCGGCAGGTCCTGGAGATCGGGGCCATGCAGCCGCTGCACTCCACGGCCCTGGGCAAGGTGCTGTCCGCCTACGACCCGGTGGCGCACAGCGAGGCCCTGGAGAACGACCGCAAGGCGTTCACCGACCGGACCGTGTGCGACCCGGAGGACTTCGAGCGCCTCCTCGACCTCACCCGCGCGCGGGGTTACGCGGCGGACGTCGAGGAGACCTGGGAGGGCGTCGCCTCCCTGGCCGCACCCATCCACGACCGGCGGCGCATGCCCGTCGGCGCGGTCGGCATCACCGGCGCCGTGGAGCGGCTGTGCCGGTCCGACGAAGAGGGTGCGGTGCGGCCGGAGCTGATCGCGGCCGTCCGGGACTGTGCCCGCGCGGTGTCGCGGGACCTGGGCGCCGGGCGGTTCTGACGGGACACAGCGGGACCGGGGCGTCGTACGGCGCTCCGGTCCTCGGCATGTCCGCGATCACGAGCGTCGGGGATCCGCGGAACGGGCAGCGATCAGTAACGATCGTATTTTCGCCAACAGAGCCCTTGACGTGCTTGTAACCCCGAAGCAAGACTCCCGTCCATCGGTCGACATTGTCGAACAGCTACCGGCAATACGCGCTAGAGTGGGACAACGCCAGGCCGGTATCGAACTTCACCCCTGGACGAAGGACAAAGGAGTCGCGGGTGTCCAGCTCCGACATCTTCATCGGCGAGACCATCGGTACCGCCATACTCATCCTCCTCGGCGGCGGCGTCTGCGCCGCCGTCACACTGAAGGCTTCCAAGGCCCGCAACGCCGGCTGGCTCGCCATCACCTTCGGGTGGGGCTTCGCGGTGCTCACGGCGGTCTACACCACGGCGCCGCTGTCCGGCGCCCATCTCAACCCGGCCGTGACGCTGGCGCTCGCCATCAAGGACGGCGACTGGAAGAACGTCCCGGTCTACTGGGCCGGTCAGGTTCTCGGCGCCATGATCGGCGCGGGCCTGGTCTGGATCGCTTACTACGGTCAGTTCCACGCCCACCTCACCGACCGCGAGATCGTCGGCGGTCCGGGTGCGCAGGACACCGCCACGGCCAAGGCCGTCGAGGCGCAGGAGAAGGGCGCCGGCCCCGTGCTGGGCGTCTTCTCCACCGGGCCCGAGGTCCGGGTCGCCTGGCAGAACCTGGCCACGGAGATCATCGGCACCATCGTGCTGGTGCTCGCCGTGCTCACCCAGGGCCTGAACGACAAGGGCAACGGCCTGGGCACCCTGGGTGCCCTGATCACCGCGCTCGTGGTGGTCTCCATCGGTCTGTCCCTCGGCGGCCCGACGGGATACGCGATCAACCCGGCCCGTGACCTCGGTCCGCGTATCGTGCACGCCCTGCTGCCGCTGCCCAACAAGGGCGGCTCCGACTGGGGCTACGCCTGGATCCCGGTGGCCGGTCCGCTCATCGGCGGGGCCATCGCCGCAGGCATCTACAACGTCGCATTCGCCTAGAGCACGCTTCCTCGCGAAACTCTCAGCACGCGCCGTACGTAAAGCCCCATAAACCCGGAATTACCAGGAGCACACTGTGACCGACGCGCACACCGCCGGCCCCTTCATCGCCGCCATCGACCAGGGCACCACCTCCAGCCGCTGCATCGTCTTCGACCGGGACGGCCGGATCGTCTCCGTCGACCAGAAGGAGCACGAGCAGATCTTCCCGAAGCCGGGCTGGGTCGAGCACAACGCCACCGAGATCTGGACGAACGTCCAGGAGGTCGTCGCCGGGGCCATCGAGAAGGCCGGCATCACCCGGGACGACATCAAGGCCATCGGCATCACCAACCAGCGCGAGACGACCGTGCTGTGGGACAAGAACACCGGTGAGCCCGTCCACAACGCCATCGTCTGGCAGGACACCCGCACCGACGCCCTCTGCCGCGAGCTCGGCCGCAACGTCGGCCAGGACCGCTTCCGCCGCGAGACGGGCCTCCCCCTCGCCTCCTACTTCGCCGGCCCGAAGGCCCGCTGGCTGCTCGACAACGTCGACGGGCTGAAGGAGCGCGCCGAGGCGGGCGACATCCTCTTCGGCACCATGGACACCTGGGTCATCTGGAACCTGACCGGTGGGGTCGACGGCGGCAAGCACGTCACGGACGTCACCAACGCGTCCCGCACGATGCTGATGAACCTGCACACCATGGAGTGGGACGACAAGATCTGCGAGTCGATCGGCGTCCCGAAGCAGATCCTGCCCGAGATCCGCTCCTCCGCCGAGGTCTACGGCGAGATCACGGGCGGCAAGCTGGGCGACCTGCTCGGCGGCATCCCGGTCGCCTCGGCGCTCGGCGACCAGCAGGCCGCCCTGTTCGGCCAGACCTGTTTCGCCGAGGGCGAGACCAAGTCGACGTACGGCACCGGCACCTTCATGGTGATGAACACCGGTGACAAGATCATCAACTCGTACAGCGGGCTGCTGACCACCGTCGGCTACAAGATCGGCGACCAGGACACGGTCTACGCCCTGGAGGGCTCGATCGCCGTCACCGGCTCGCTGGTGCAGTGGATGCGCGACCAGATGGGCCTGATCTCCACCGCCGCCGAGATCGAGACCCTCGCCCTGTCGGTCGAGGACAACGGCGGCGCCTACTTCGTGCCGGCCTTCTCGGGCCTGTTCGCCCCGTACTGGCGCTCCGACGCCCGCGGTGTGATCGCCGGCCTGACCCGGTACGTCACCAAGGCGCACCTGGCCCGTGCCGTCCTGGAGGCCACCGCCTGGCAGACCCGCGAGATCGCCGACGCCATGACGAAGGACTCCGGCGTGGAGCTGGCCGCCCTCAAGGTCGACGGCGGCATGACCTCCAACAACCTGCTGATGCAGACCCTCGCCGACTTCGTGGACGCCCCCGTGGTGCGCCCGATGGTCGCCGAGACCACCTGCCTCGGCGCCGCCTACGCCGCCGGTCTCGCCGTCGGCTTCTGGAACAGCACCGACGACCTGCGCGCCAACTGGCGCCGGGCCGCCGAGTGGACCCCCCGCATGGACGCGGACACCCGCGCCCGTGAGTACAAGAACTGGCTCAAGGCCGTCGAGCGGACCATGGGCTGGCTCGAGGACGAGGAGTAAGAAAGCGCATGACCAGTCAGTCCACCCTGCAGTCCGTGCCTGCCCTGGGGACGCACCCGGCCTCCGGCTCGAACCCGAGCCGAGCCGAGACCAGGGAGCAGCTCTCCAAGGCGTCGTACGACCTTCTCGTGATCGGCGGCGGCATCCTGGGCATCTCCACCGCCTGGCACGCCGCGCAGTCCGGCCTCAGGGTGGCTCTGGTCGACGCCGGCGACTTCGCCGGTGCCACCTCCTCCGCCTCTTCCAAGCTGCTCCACGGCGGTCTGCGCTACCTGCAGACCGGCGCGGTGAAGCTGGTGGCGGAGAACCACTTCGAGCGCCGTGCGGTCTCCCGCCAGGTGGCCCCCCACCTGGCGAACCCGCTCACCTTCTACCTCCCGGTGTACAAGGGCGGGCCGCACGGCGCGGCGAAGCTCGGGGCGGGCGTCTTCGCCTACTCCGCGCTCTCCGCGTTCGGTGACGGCGTCGGGCACCTCCTCTCCCCCGCCAAGGCGGCGCAGGACGTGCCCGAGCTGCGCACCGAGAACCTCAAGGCCGTGGCCGTCTACGGCGACGACCAGATGAACGACGCGCGCATGGCGCTGATGACGGTCCGCGGCGCCGTGGAGGCGGGCGCGGTCGTCCTCAACCACGCCGAGGTGACGGGCCTGCGCTCCACCCAGGGCAGGGTCACGGGCGCCGAGCTGAAGGACCGGCTGTCCGGCGACGAGTTCGGCGTCAGCGCCCGGCTGGTGCTGAACGCGACCGGCCCGTGGGTCGACCACCTGCGCAAGATGGAGGACCCGAACGCCGCGCCGTCCATCCGGCTGTCGAAGGGCGCCCACCTGGTCCTGAAGCGCACCTCCCCCTGGAAGGCCGCGCTCGCCACCCCGATCGACAAGTACCGCATCACCTTCGCCCTCCCCTGGGAGGACATGCTGCTGCTCGGCACCACCGACGAGGAGTTCGAGGGCGACCCGGCGGATGTCTCGGTCACCGAGAAGGACACGGCCCAGATACTCGACGAGGCCGCCTTCTCCGTACGCGACCAGCAGCTGAGCCGCGACCTCATCACCTACTCCTTCGCGGGCCTGCGGGTGCTGCCGGGCGGCCCCGGAGACACCTCCAAGGCCAAGCGCGAGACGGTCGTGACCGAGGGCAAGGGCGGCATGCTGTCCGTCGCGGGCGGCAAGTGGACCACCTTCCGGCACATCGGCCGTACGGTGATGCAGAAGCTGGAGTCGCTGCCGGGCCACCCGCTCGGCGACGACTTCGAGCCGATCAGCTCGCTGCCGAAGAAGCTGCCGCTGCCGGGCATCGCCAACCCGCGCGCGGTCGCCCACCGGCTGCTCACCGACCGCCCGGCACCCGGCCCGCGCATGGGAGCCGACACCGCCAAGCACCTGGCCACGCACTACGGCTCGCTGGCGTTCGACATCGCCCGCATGGCCAACGACAGCCCGGAGCTGGCCGAGCGCGTGCACCCGGACGCCCCGGAGATCTGGGCGCAGGTCGTCTGGGCCCGGGACCATGAGTGGGCCGAGACGCAGGACGACGTGCTGCGCCGCCGGACGACGCTGACGATCCGCGGCCTGGCCACGGACGACGTCCGCGCCAAGGTCCAGGATCTGCTCGACAAGAAGTAGGCGCGTTACCGACCCGTACCCGAGAGGGGGCGGCTCCACGCCGACGGAGCCGCCCCCTCCGCGTGTCCGTCCCCGCATAATGACGTGATACGTCGGAGGTCTTAAGCGACAGGAGGCCGGCCATGGCAGTCACCGACGAGGCGATCGAGAAGATCAAGGGAATGATCGTCTCCGGCGCGCTGCGCCCGGGCGACCGGCTGCCCAAGGAGAGCGAGCTCGCCGCCGACCTCGGCCTGTCCCGCAACTCCCTGCGGGAGGCCGTACGGGCGCTGTCCCTCATCCGGATCCTGGACGTCCGGCAGGGCGACGGCACGTATGTGACAAGTCTCGACCCGCAGCTCCTGCTGGAGGCCATGAGCTTCGTCGTGGACTTCCACCGCGACGACACGGTCCTGGAGTTCCTCGCCGTACGCCGCATCCTGGAGCCGGCCGCGACGGCCATGGCGGCGCTGCGGATCAGCGAACAGCAGCTGGACGCGCTCACGGCCCAGCTGGACAAGCTGGGCGACGCCCCGTCCGTGGAGGATCTCGTCGCCTGCGACCTGGAGTTCCACCGGGGCATCGTGCACAGCTCGGGCAACTCCGTGCTGTGCTCGCTGCTCGACGGGCTGTCCGGCCCCACCACCCGGGCGCGTATCTGGCGCGGCCTCACCCAGGAGGACGCCGTCGCCCGCACCCTGCGCGAGCACCGGGCGATCCTCGCCGCCCTGCGCGACCGGGACGCCGAGGCGGCGCGCTCGTGGGCGACGGTGCACATCGCGAGCGTGGAGCAGTGGCTGCGCTCCACGCTGTGACCGGAGCCTCACGGACAGCTCGGATGAGTCCGGGGTGTTCAGGGGTGCGTCGCGGGGCAGTGATGGGGTCACTCCCCCTGCGAGGGGGCTGCGGGCGCCCCCTTGGCACGCCGTAAGGTTGGGGCGTTCGCGAGGGTACGTCGGAAGGAGGCACTGGGTGATCGAGCTCGAGGGGGTTCCCGAGCTGGTCGACCCGGTCATGGTGGCCGCGTTCGAGGGCTGGAACGATGCCGGCGACGCCGCCTCCACCGCGGTCGCGCATCTGGACAGGGAATGGAAGGGCGAGGTGTTCGCGGCGCTCGACGCCGAGGACTACTACGACTTCCAGGTGAACCGCCCCACGGTGTTCATGGAAGCGGGCGTCCGCAAGATCACCTGGCCGACGACAAGGCTGTCGGTGGTCCGGGTCGGAGGGGACAAGCCACGCGATCTCGTTCTCGTCCGGGGCATTGAACCGTCCATGCGGTGGCGCTCGTTCTGCAACGAACTGCTGGGCTTCGCGCACGAACTGGGCGTGGAACTGGTGGTCGTCCTGGGCGCCCTGCTCGGCGACACCCCGCACACCCGTCCGGTTCCGATCAGCGGGACGACGTCGGACGCCGACCTGGCCCGCCGGATGGACCTGGAGGAGACCAAGTACGAGGGCCCCACGGGCATCGTGGGCGTCCTGCAGGAGGCGTGCACGCACGCGGGCGTACCGGCCGTCTCACTCTGGGCGGCGGTGCCGCACTACGTGTCGCAGCCGCCCAACCCGAAGGCCACGCTGGCTCTCCTGAACCGCCTGGAGGACCTGATCGACGTGCGCATCCCGCTGGGCGAGCTGCCCGAGGACGCGCGCGCCTGGCAGGTGGGCGTGGACCAGCTGGCCGCCGAGGACAGCGAGGTCGCCGAGTACGTCCAGTCGCTGGAGGAGGCCCGGGACACCGCCGAGCTGCCGGAAGCCTCGGGCGAGGCCATCGCGCGTGAGTTCGAGCGCTATCTGAGACGGCGGGACGGCGGCGGACCGACCGCCTCCGGGGGACACGCGACGGCGGACGGCAGCGACAGCACGTCGTATCTGCGGGACAGCCCCAGCGGCCGTACGCGCCCGCCGAAGCCGCCCAAGCCGGGCACCGACGACGGGGAGTCGTCGGCCCAGCCCAAGCCGGGCACGGACGACGAGGAGTCGTCGGAGGACTGAGGCGGTACCTGAACGCCAGAGGGGCGTCTCCCGGCCGGGAGACGCCCCTTGGTCCGTTCTCGGCTAGAGCGCGACGCCGAGCAGCGCGTCCACCGCGCGGGAGACGACACCGGGCGCGCCGATGTCCGTACCGCCGCTCTCCTCCTGGAGGGCGGCCCAGCGGTCGACAGCCGCGAGGGCGGCCGGGGCGTCCAGGTCGTTCGCGAGGGCCTCGCGGAGCTCCTCCACGAGCGCTTCCGCCGGCGGGCCGTCGGGCCGGGACACGGCGGCGCGCCAGCGGCCGAGCCGGGCGACGGCGTCCTGGAGGACCTGGTCGGTCCACTCCCAGTCGGCGCGGTAGTGGTGGGCGAGCAGCGCGAGCCGGATGGCGGCCGGGTCGACACCCTCGCGCCGGAGGGTGGAGACGAAGACCAGATTGCCCTTGGACTTGGACATCTTCTCGCCGTCGAGGGCGACCATGCCGGCGTGTACGTACGCCTTGGCCATGGGGAACTCGCCGGTGAGGGCCTGGGCGTGCGAGGCGCCCATCTCGTGGTGCGGGAAGGCGAGGTCGGAGCCGCCGCCCTGGATGTCGAAGCCCATGCCGAGGTGGTCGAGGGCGATGGCCACGCACTCGATGTGCCAGCCGGGCCGTCCGCGCCCGAGCGATCCGCCGTCCCAGCTGGGCTCGCCCTCACGGGCCGCCATCCAGAGCATCGGGTCGAGGGGGCTCTTCTTGCCGGGCCGGTCTGGGTCGCCGCCGCGCTCGGCGGACAGCAGCCGCATCGCCTCGGCGTCGAGGTTCGAGACCTTGCCGAAGTGCGGGTCGGACTCGACGGAGAAGTAGACGTCCCCTTCGAGTTCGTAGGCCGCGCCCGCGTCCCGCAGCCGCTCGACGAGCGGGATGATGCCGGGTATCGCCTCGACGGCGCCTATGTACTGCCGCGGCGGCAGCATCCGCAGGGCCGTCATGTCCTCGCGGAAGAGAACCGTCTCCTTCTCGGCGAGGGCGGCCCAGTCGATACCGTCGCGCTGCGCCCGCTCCAGGAGCGGGTCGTCGACGTCGGTGACGTTCTGGACGTAGTGAACCTGCCGCTTGGTGTCGAGCCACACGCGCTGCACGAGGTCGAACGCGTTGTACGTCGCCGCGTGTCCCAGGTGGGTGGCGTCGTACGGGGTGATGCCGCAGACGTAGATACGGGCGACGGGACCGGGGTCGAGGGTGACGAGGCCGCCGGTCGCGGTGTCGTGGATCCTCAGGTCGCGGCCCTGACCAGGCAGGGCGGGGACCTCGGAAGCGGGCCAGGCATGCATGTCATGAGCGTAACCGGACTGAAGTTCCATCTACGAATGGGAGCGGTCCGGACGGCCGAGAAGGCGTTCTTGCGCGATCCCGGCCTCTGTGCTCCTACACGGGTGGCCAGGGAATCGCCGGCCACTCCCCGCTCGGCTCCGGATGCGTCCCTGAGGCGAGGAGCGCACCGACACGCGCGCGTGCGGCGTCGACCTCGGCGGCGGTGATCAGCGGTTCCAGCCGTGCGGTGAGGGCCCCGCCTTCGGCCAGATCCTTTCTGAGGCCCTCGAGGACGTCGGCTGCCTCCTGTGTGAGGGGCTCCCCCGCCCAGCCCCACAGCAGGGTCCGCAGCTTGTTCTCCGCGTTGAAGGTCACTCCGTGGTCGATCCCGTACAACCGCCCGTCGCCCGTGGGCAGCAGGTGGCCGCCCTTGCGGTCGGCGTTGTTGATCACTGCGTCCAGCACCGCGAGCCGCCGCAGCCGCTCGTCGTCGGCGTGCACGAGCAGCGCGGTACGTCCCTCGCCGACCTCGGCGAACCCGATCGCCTTCCAGCCCGGTTCCGGTTCCTCCCCGTCGACCAGCGCGAGCAGCTCCGCGTCCGGCACCGCGTCGATCCACAGCTGGCACATGCCCTCGCCGTAGGGGCCGTCACGCAGCACGGTGGGCGGTACGAGGCCCCAGCCGGTCGCCTCGGAGACCTCGTACGCGGCGACCTCGCGCTGGGCGAGCGTCCCGTCGGGGAAGTCCCACAGGGGCCGCTCCCCGGCGACCGGCTTGTAGACGCAGGCCGCTTCCCGGCCGTCGTACGACACCGTGCAGTACAGGGCGGCGTTGGAGGCCTCACGGATGCGTCCGCGTACGGTGAGTTCGCCCCGGGCGAGCAGCTCGGCGGGGTCCTCAGGAGGCGTCACGCTCCGCGGCGGTATCCGTTCTGGCGCGGACATACGTGTCCTTCCGGGTCGAGCGGGAGGCTGCACAGCGGACACGGCGGCCGCCCGGCGTTGACGACGTCGAGGGCGCGCTTGGCGAAGGCCCTCGCCTGCGCACCGGTGAGCCGCACCCTCAGCATCGGCGGCCCGTTCTCCTCGTCCTGGAGCAGCCGCTCCTCGGCCTCGGCGAGGTCCTCCTCGGAGTCGGCGTCGAGCTCGACGAGCGCCTGCGCCTCGACGATCATGAGCTGCTCGTCGCCGTCCCAGGCGAGCGCCATGGTGCCGACCCGGAACTCCTCCTCGACGGGGGTGTCCAGGGGGGCGCTGTCGTTGATCTCCGTCGGTGCGACGGCGGGGACGGAGGCGCTGCCGCCGCTACGGCGTACGACCTCGTCGAGCAGTTCGTCCATGCGCTCGGCGAGCGCGGCGACCTGGGTCTTCTCCAGTGCCACGCTGGTCACCCGGGAGCCGGCGGTGGCCTGGAGGAAGAACGAACGGCGCCCGGGCAGTCCGACCGTACCGGCCACGAAACGCTCCGGATGGTCGTAGAGGAACACCTGACGGGACACGTCCTGTCTCCATTGGAATCGTGGGGGCCGTGTGACCACGGCACTGCTGCGACCGCTTCACCCTACTGCGGCGGACGATCACGGTGCGCCCGCACCACCCCCGACTTGGGCGTCGGCGTCCGGCGCTTCCTCGCGCGGCACCAGGGACGTGAAGTCACCGGTGTCGCCGAGGCGGACGAGAAACGGCCGCAGTCGTGTGTAACGGATCGCGGTGATGGAACACGGTTCAACGGAAATCCGCTGGAAGAGGTCCAGATGAAGTCCGAGTGCCTCGGCGACGAGCGACTTGATGATGTCGCCGTGCGAGCACATGAGGTAGACGGCGTCGGCGCCGTGGTCGCGCTCCACGCGCGCGTTCCACTCGCGCACGGCCTCGGCGGCACGGGTCTGCATGGCCCGCATCGACTCGCCGCCGGGAAAGGCCGCCGCGGACGGGTGCGCCTGCACCACCTCCATCAGGGGCTCGTCCTTGAGCTCGGCGAGCTTGCGCCCGGACCAGTCGCCGTAGTGGCACTCGCCGATGCGCTCGTCGGTGTGCGGGCGAAGGTCCGGCCGGGCCTCGAGCAGGGGCCCGATCGTCTCCTGGCAGCGCTGGAGCGGACTGGTGACGATTTCGGCGAGGGGCAGTTCGGCCAGCCGCCCGGGCAGCGCGGCGGCCTGCGCGGCGCCGCGTTCGTCGAGGGCGACACCGGGCGTCCAGCCGGCGAGCAGTCCCTCGGTGTTGGCGGTGGAACGTCCGTGCCTGACCAGGATCAACGTGGGCATGCGATCCAGCGTAGGCGCACGCGCGCGTACGGTGTCGTTCGAGTGACGGGAGACTCGCTTCGTGATCGTCGACTGTGCCATCTACCGCGACGGACACCGGACCGAGGGGCCGGAGGACTTCTCCGACGCCCTGGGTGAGGCCCGTGAGGCGGGAGGTTTCGTGTGGATCGGGCTGCACGAACCGACAGAGCGCGAATTCGACCATGTCACCCGGGAGTTCGGCCTGCATCCGCTGGCCGTCGAGGACGCCCTCAAGGCCCATCAGCGGCCCAAGCTGGAGGTGTACGACGACTCGCTGTTCGTGGTCCTCAAGCCGGTGGTGTACGAGCCACGGAGCGACACCGTCTCCACCGGCGAGATCATGATCTTTCTCGGCGACTCGTTCGCGGTCACCGTCCGGCACGGCGAGGGCGCCCCGCTCAAGGCCGTGCGGCACCGGCTGGAGCACGAGCCGGAGCTGCTGGGCAACGGGCCCACGTCGGTGCTGTACGCGATCGCCGACGCCACCGTCGACCACTATCTGGACGTCGCGATGGAGTTGCAGGCCGACCTGGAGGGGCTGGAGACGGAGGTGTTCTCACCGCTGGACGGCGGCTCACGGAACACCGCGTCCCGGATCTACGACTTCAAGCGCCAGGTCCTGGAGTTCCGCCGGGCGACCGGGCCGCTGGCCCTGCCGGTGAGCCGGCTGGCGGGCACGGCGCAGTCCGGTGTGACGGTGCCGTTCGTGGACGACCGGGCCCGGCCCTTCTTCCGGGACGTCAGCGACCACCTCACACGCGTGAACGAGTCCGTGGAGAACCTGGACCGGCTGGTGTCGGACATCCTCTCGGCACATCTGGCGCAGATGAGCGTCCGGCAGAACGACGACATGCGGAAGATCTCCGCCTGGGCGGCCATGGCCGCGATCCCCACGATGGTCGCGGGGATCTACGGCATGAACTTCGATCACATGCCCGAGCTGCGCTGGGAGTGGTCCTACCCGGCCCTCATCGTGCTGATGGTCGTTCTGGAGGTGCTGGTGTTCCGCCTGTTCAAGCGCCGGGGGTGGCTGTAGACCGGGTGGTCTCAGGCGAACTCGGGTGCCGTGGAGGCCGGGCCGCCGAGCGCGTCGCGGCGTTCGGGCATCTCCAGGGAGACCATCCGGCGCCAGCCGCCCAGCCGTTCGTAGGCGTACATCGCGTGGATGCCCGCCGCGAGCGCCGTCGACTTGGCCTTCGACCAGCCCAGGATGCGCCCCATGTGCGCCATGACCGCGAGGCTGACGTCCCGGTAGATCCGGATCTCGGCGAGCGCGCACTCGCGCAGGGTCCGCTGGATGACCCGGCCGTGGCCCGCGTAGGCGAAGCGCAGCAGTTCCTCGTGGCAGTAGGCGAGGTGGTTGTCCTCGTCGCCCGAGATCTGCTTGACCGCGCGCCCGATGTCGGGGTCGTCCGCGAAGTGCTTGCGGAGCAGTTCCATCTGCTCGGAGGCGCGCTGTTCGGTGACCCTGCTGTGCGAGAGGTACGTGACGATGTCCCGGACCGCAAGCCGCTCGTCGCGCTTGAGCTGCTCGTGCGCGAGGCCGATGCCGTTCTTCTCCAGGAGCATCGTGTAGTCGGTCTCCGGCGGGACCGGGACGGGGTCGAGGCCGCGCTTCTTCAGCAGGGCGTTGAAGATCCGCCCGTGCTTGTCCTCGTCGGCACCGTGGCGGGTGATCTTGGGGGCGAGTTCTCGCTCGCTCTCCGGGACGAGCGCGGCGATCCGGGCGTTCTCCCAGCCGCCCTGGGACTCGCCGCTCGCGGCGATGGAGCAGAACAGGGCGAAGGACTCGTCGTTGGCGAGGATCTCCTGGAACAGACTCTTGGCCGAAAGCATCGTGGGCACCTCTCCCGCGCGCGTGCGCGTGCTGCAGATTCCGCAGTTTCCGCAAAGAACGAGTCAAGTGCGGGCCGCACGGTGCTGCAACAGGTGCGACGGACAACTCCGCCAAATGGAGGACGTAACCGTCGGCGGCTCCCCGCGTTGTTCTGCGTGACGGCCGTGGCGGGGAAGACCCCCCGAGCCCCCACCACGGCCGCAGAAATCTCCGTCGGGTTCAGTCGTGTCAGGCGAGCCCGGCGTGCTCCAGGGCCTCCGTGCCGGCGCGCAGGGACGCGATCCGCTCGTCGAGCGTGAAGCCCGCCGGGGCCAGGGTGAGGGTGGTGACACCGGCCTGGGCGTAGGCCTTCATCCGGTCCGCGATGCGCTCCACGGAACCGAGCAGGGCCGTCTTGTCGATCAGGTCGTGCGGCACGGCGGCCGCGGCGCCCTGCTTGTCGCCGGACAGGTACTTGTCCTGGATCTCGGCGGCTTCCTTCTCGTAGCCCATGCGCTGGGCGAGCTGGTTGTAGAAGTTCTGCTTGCGGCTGCCCATGCCGCCGACGTACAGCGCGGTGTAGGGGCGGAAGGTGTCGGCGAGCGTGGCCACGTCCTTGTCGTCGCCGAGTGCCAGGGGCAGGGTCGGGCAGATGTCGAAGCCGTCGAGGGACTTGCCCGCCTTCTCCCGGCCGGCCCGCAGGTACTGGATCGCCGTGTCCTCGAGGTGGTCGGCGGAGGGGAAGATCAGCAGGGCGCCGTCGGCGATCTCACCGGTCTGCTCGAGGTTCTTCGGGCCGATCGCCGCGACGTAGAGCGGGATGTGCTCGCGCTGCGGGTGCACGGTCAGCTTGAGGGGCTTGCCCGGGCCGCCGGGCAGCGGCAGCGTCCAGTGCTGACCCTCGTACGACAGGCGCTCGCGCGTCATGGCCTTGCGGATGATCTCGACGTACTCACGCGTGCGTGCCAGCGGCTTGTCGAACTTGACGCCGTACCAGCCCTCGGAGACCTGCGGGCCGGAGACGCCGAGGCCGAGCCGGAAGCGGCCGCCGGAGAGCGAGTCGAGGGTGGCCGCCGTCATAGCGGTCATCGCGGGCTGGCGGGCCGGGATCTGGAAGATGGCGGAGCCCACGTCGATCCGTTCGGTCTGGGCGGCGACCCAGGTCAGAACGGTGGCGGCGTCGGATCCATAGGCCTCGGCGGCCCAGCAGACGGCGTATCCGAGCCGGTCGGCCTCCTGGGCGACGGCCAGATTGTCCGCGTCCATGCCGGCACCCCAGTAGCCGAGGTTGATACCGAGCTGCATCCCGATTCCCCTTACCCATCAGTAACGTGCCTTGTCCGCAGACCATAGCGCCCGGAAATCGGTCGTCCACAGCCCCCCACACCGTAGGTTATGGCCAGTAATCTCGGCGTTCATGGAGCAGAGGCATCTCGGCCGCACCGGCCTTCGTGTGTCCCGGATCGGGCTCGGCACCCTGACCTGGGGGCGGGACACCGACGAGCACGACGCCGCGGACCTGATGAAGACGTTCTGGGAAGCGGGCGGGACCCTCGTCGACACCGCGGACGTGTACGGCGACGGAGAGGCCGAGTACCTGCTCGGCAGACTCATAGACGGCCTGGTGCCCCGCCGTGACCTGGTCATCTCGACCAAGGCCGGCAGCGTACCGGACCCCGACCGCCGCTTCGACGGCTCCCGCGGCCATCTGCTCTCCGCGCTGGACGCCTCGCTCTCCCGCCTCGGAACCGACTACGTCGACCTGTGGCACGTGCACGCCTTCGACCCGGACACCCCGCTGGAGGAGACCCTCCAGGCCCTGGACCTCGCGGTCGCCAGCGGCCGGGCCCGCTACGCCGCCGTCTCCAACTTCTGCGGCTGGCAGCTGGCCAAGGCCGCCACCTGGCAGCTCGCCTCCCCCGGCACGCGGACCCGGCTGGCGGGCACGCAGCTGGAGTACTCGCTGCTCCAGCGCGGCGTCGAGCGCGAGGTGCTGCCGGCCGCGCTGGACCTGGGCATCGGGCTGCTGCCGTCCTCCCCGCTGGGGCGCGGGGTGCTGACGGGCAAGTACCGGGGCGACACGACCCCGCCGGACTCGCGCGGTGCCTCGGAGCACCTCGCCCCGTTCGTCGCCCCGTACCTCGACGACACGGCGAGCCGCATCGTGGACGCCGTGACGACCGCCGCCGACGGCCTCGCGGTGTCGCCGCTCCAGGTGGCCCTGGCATGGGTCCGTGACCGGCCGGGCGTGGCCGCTCCCGTCGTCGGCGCGCGCAACGCGCAGCAGCTCACGGCCGCGTTGTCAGTGGAGGCCCTTAGTCTTCCTGACGAGATCTGCCGGGCGCTCGACGATGTGTCGGCGCCCGTGCACCGCTATCCCGATCACGACTGGAGCACGCTGTGAGCACGGAGCCGGAGACCACGGAGGACGCCGAGCCGGGGAAGCCGACCGGTGGTGCGGAGACCGAGGAGGCCCAAGGGGACGCGGCCGATGCCGGCCACGTGTCCGAGGCCGAGGCCGAGCTGCGGGCCCAGCAGGCCGAGCGGGAGCGCATCGAGCAGCGGAAGACCCAGAAGCAGGCGCCGATCGAGAGCGGCACCAAGCTGAGCGGCCAGGCGGCCGATCTGCTCGCCGCCGTACGGGCCGTGGAGAGCGGCGAGAAGCCGGCGGCCGCGGGGTTCGCGGAGCCCGCGCCGGCCCCCCGGCGCTCCGCTCCGGAGCCGGTACGGCGATCGCAGCCCGTGCCGGCCGAGACCGTCACCGCGTCGTCGGCTCCCGCACCGGAGGCGGTGCCGGCCGTGCTGCGGGTGCTCGGCGAGGGCGGCGCCCCGGAGACGCTCGCGCCGCAGGTGGCCGAGGCACTCGGCGAGGGTGCGGACGAGCGGCTGCGCGCGGACCCCTGGCAATTGCTGCGGGTCGCCGGTGTGCGGCCCGAGCAGGCCGACGGGTTCGCTCGGGCGCTGCTCGGCGCCGAGTGCGGCCCGGACGACGAGCGACGGGGCCGGGCCGTCACCGTCTGGCTCCTGGAGCAGGCCGCCCTGGCCGGGCACACGGCCCTGGAGATGCCGGCGCTTCTCGCGGCCTTGGCGCAGCGGGGCGTGCCGGAGCCCGACAGCGCCGTGCAGGGCGCGATCGCGGAGGGCGACGCGCTGGTCTTCCAGGACGCCCTGGAGGAGACCGGTGCGCCGGCCCGGGCGCAGCGGGACGACTCGGAGAAGGACGTCTCGGGGGAGGACGCCTCGGAGGAGGACGCCTCGGAGGAGGACGAGGAGCGCCCGGTCCGGGTGCTGGTCGGGCTCGAGCGGTACGCCCTCGCGGAGGAGAGCCTGGCCGATGGTCTGGCCCGGCTGGTCAACTCGGCGCCCAAGCAGGACGGTTCGGCCGAGGAGTGGGAGCGGATCGCCGCCGCGGCCCAGGGGTCGGCGGGTGAGCTGCTCCGCGCGGTCGCCGGTCATGGCCTGGTCCTGCACACCGGCGGGGAGGCGTCCCTGGCCGAACCGGCTGCGCTGCTGACCGCCGCGCACTCCCTCGGGCTGCGCGCCTGGGCCGCCGCGCATGGCCCGATCGGCCGGAACCGTTTCGCGGCTCTGCTGCGCTCCGGTCCGCAGGGCGCGGATGAGGGCCGCGCCCCCGTCGCCACCGTCTCCGGGCTGCTCGCGGGCCTCGAAGGGCCCGGCCGGGATGCCGAGGGGGCGCTGGATCTCGATCTGCTCGTCGTGCTCGACGCGCCGCAGCTCGACGTCGAGACGACGGCACTGCTGACGGAGTCGCTGCCCGACGGGGCGCGGCTGGTGCTGGCCGGGGACCCCTCGGTGCTGTGGTCCGTGGGGCCGGGGCGGGTGTTCGCGGATCTGCTCGCGGCGCGGATCTGCCCGCAGGTCGCCTCGCGGCGGCCGGACCCGGGGCCGCTGGGCGAGCTGGTCTCGGGGATCGGCATCGGCGAGCTGAACCCGGTCGAGGCCCCCGGCAAGGAGGTCGTGATCGTGCCGGTGCGGGACGCGGGCGAGGCGGTGCACCGGGCGGTGCAGCTCGTCGCCGACTCGGTGCCGCGGGCGATCGGCGTACCGGCCGAGGAGACGCAGGTGATCACACCGGGACACGGCGGCGCCGTCGGCACCCGCGCGCTCAACGCGGCGTTGAAGGAGCGGCTCAACCCGGGCCCGGGCCGCTTCGGCGGCTTCGACCCCGGTGACCGGATCGTCCTCTCCCCCGCGCCGGGCCGTGCGCTGCCGGGCCGTGTGGTGAAGGCGGACGCCGAGGGGCTCCATCTGTCGTGCGAAGGCGAGGACGTCGTCGTGCCGAAGGAACGGGTGGAGCAGTCCGTGCGGCACGGGTGGGCGCTGACCGCGCATCAGGCGGTGGGGAGCCGGTGGCCCGCGGTGGTCGTGGTGCTGCCCGGCGATGCCGCGCAGGCGCTCAGCCGGCCCTGGGTGTACACGGCGTTCGGGCGGGCCGACCGCCATCTGTCCGTGGTGCACGGCGTGGAACAGGCGTTGCCCAGGGCCGTGGCCGAGGTTCCGGCGAAGCCCCGGACCACCCGGCTTCCGGTGCTGCTCGCTCCGCAGGTCGACGGCAACTGACAACGGCGGTGGTCACGGGGACGGCCCCGTGACCACCGCCGTCGGGTGGCTGACGTGTGCGCTCAGCGGCGGTCCGCCTCCAAGGGCTCCAGGTCCTCGTCCTCGTCGAGGTCGGTGTCGAGGTCGTCCCCGTCCTCGTCTTCTTCGTCGTCGTCATCGTCCTCGACGTCGTCGAAGACCGCGCTGACGTCGAAGCGGCAGACCACCTGCTGCGGGTCGACCTGCTCGAACGGGGCCTCCAGCCACTCTCCGGGTTCGGCCTGTTCGTCCGCCGCCATCACCCAGAGCGTGGAGTCGCCCTCCTCGAGTCCGAACTCCTTGTGCCGGGAGGCGATCTCGTCGGGCTCGAACTCGCCGAACAGCAGGCCGAGCGCGCCATGGGTCGTCCCGGAGGCGGCCGGTCCGTCCTCGTCTTCCGCGGCCTCGATCCGCTGCGCGTGCGCCAGGAGACGCTGCGGCTCCGCCACCGCGTAGTCGCGGCGGATCAGTACGCTCAGCGCGTTCGGTTCCTCGGGGCCCGCGTACGGAGGCAGCGCGTCCTCCGCACCGGGGATCTCGAAGGGGGTGACCTCGTCGTATCGGTCGTAGAGCAGTTCGTCGTACACCTCTGCGGCCGCGGCCAGCTGGTTGAACGCCTCGTAGACGGCCGGGTCGTCCTCTCCCGACCTGCCTTCGACCGCGGCCAGGTGGCGGTCGAGCGCGGTCTTGACCGCCTCGGCGGCGGCGCGTACCTCGGCAGCGGTGGGCTGCGCAGCATCAGACATAGTGCAGACGCTATCCGTACCAGGCCCCAGCCCGCACAATAGATGCGATGCCGGAATACGAATTTGTCGACGTGTACGTACCGCGCGGGGTCTCCCGCAAGGAAACGGCACGTCTGCTGACGGACCACGCCGAGTACGGACACTGGGAGTTGCACCGTCTGAGCCTGCTGCGCGACGGCAGCCGCAAGGTGCGGTTGCGCCGGCGGATCATCCGCCAGGTGCGGGCCACGTGGTGAGCTGAGACGGCGCACCGGGAGAAGGCATACACGGGAGCGGGCCCCGCATCGGCGGGGCCCGCTCCGTTTGGCTGGGTGTCTGCCGCGGGTGTCAGGCCGAGGCACGCGCCTTGCGGTAGAGGATCGCGCCCGCCAGCAGCGCGCCCGCGCCGGCCGGCAGGGTGAGGCCGAGCGGCAGGCTGCTGCCGGTCTCCGCGAGCTGGGCGTCGCCCTTGGGCTGGGTGACGAACTGGCCGCCCGGCTCGTTCCCGGGGTTCTCAGGGTTGCCCGGGTTGCCGGGCTCCCCCGGGTTGCCAGGGTTCCCGGGCTCCCCCGGGTTGCCAGGCTCACCCGGGTCACCGGGCTCCCCCGGGTTTCCGGGCTCACCGGGATTCCCCGGCTCACCAGGGTTTCCGGGCTCACCCGGCTCACCAGGATTTCCGGGCTCGCCCGGGTTGCCAGGCTCACCCGGCTCACCGGGGTTCCCCGGCTCGCCCGGCTGCCCGGGCGTCTCGTATCCGCCGCCGGGCGGGTCGGTGTGATGCCCGCCGGAGCCGTTCGCGCAGTCGTTGCCCGTGGTGGAGTTGCCGACGCCGATGACGTCGACACTGTTGCCGCAGGCGTTCACCGGCACATGGACCGGCACCTGGACGTGGTTGCCCGAGCCGACGCCGGGCGAGTCACTGGCGTGGCCGCCCGCGTGCGAGCCGCCGTGGCCGCCCGGCGACGATCCACCGCCCTTGTTGGCACACGAGTTGCCCACCGACGGGTTGAGGACACCGATGACGTTGACCGTGTTCCCGCAGACGTTGACCGGCGCGTGCACCGGCGCCTGCACCGTGTTCCCGGAGAGCACGCCGGGCGAGCCCGAACTGGAGCCCTGCGCGCCCGAGTCGGCGTAAGCGGAGCCGCCCGCGGCGGCGATCACGCCGGTCGCGGCCGCCACGGTCATCAGACCCTTGCGGGTGACCTGTCGCATTGCTGAATACCTACCTTCGACCCTGTCTCGAATTCTTCTCGAATTCATCGAAAGAAGCGTTCGGTCCCGGAGCGCATGGCACGCGCTCCGGGACCGATGGCTTTTTGTCTCCCCTCAGCGAGGGGAAAGCATCACTTGTTGATGCAGGTGTTGCCGAAGGCGGGGTTCAGCAGCCCGATCACGGAGACCGTGTTGCCGCAGACGTTCACCGGGACGTGAACGGGCACCTGAACAACGTTGCCGGACAGGACACCCGGGGAGTGCACGGCGGCACCCTGGGCACCCGAGTCGGCGACGGCCAGGCCCGCGCCCGCGAGAACCAGCCCACCGGTGGCAGCCGCAGCAGCGACGACCTTCTTGATCATTATTCCTCCTAGTTGGCAAAGCGACCCATCTTGCGATCGCATTACCTGTAACGAGGAGGGAGTAATGAGGCTACGAGCTTATGGTCGCATTCACTCTTCCTAGTCGGTTCCGTACGGGCGAGCGAATAATTCCGTACGGCGGGGCCGATTCAGGACGCGTCGATGAACCGGTCGAGAACCCGCACGCCGAACTTCAGGCCGTCCACCGGCACCCGCTCGTCGACACCGTGGAACATGCCCGCGAAGTCCAGCTCCGGGGGAAGCTTCAGCGGTACGAAGCCGAAGCCCCGGATGCCCAGGTCGTCGAAGGACTTCGCGTCGGTGCCGCCGGAGAGCATGTAGGGGACGGCCTTGGCGGTCGGGTCCTCGGCCAGCAGCGAGGACTGCATCGCCGCCACGAGCGCCCCGTCGAAGGTGGTCTCGACGGCCTTGTCCGCGTGGACGTCCTCGCGCCGCACGTTCGGGCCGAGGATCCGGTCGAGGTCGGTGAGGAACTCCTCCTCGTACCCCGGCAGGAACCGGCCGTCGACGTGGGCGGTCGCCTCGCCCGGGATGACGTTGACCTTGTAGCCGGCGCCGAGCTGTGTGGGGTTGGCCGTGTTGCTCAGCGTCGCGCCGATGAGCTTGGCGATGCCGCCGAGCTTCGCCAGGGTCGACTCCATGTCCTCCGGGTCGAGCTCGGTGCCGAACGCGTCGCCGAGCTCGTCGAGGAAGGCGCGGGTGGTCTTGGTGACCCGCACCGGGAACTTGTGCCGCCCCAGCCGCGCGACGGCCTCCGACAGCTCGGTGATCGCGTTGTCGCGGTGGATCATCGACCCGTGCCCCGCCGTGCCGGCCACGGTGAGCTTCATCCAGTGCATGCCCTTCTCGGCCGTCTGGATCAGGTACAGCCGCCGCTGCTCGCTCACGGTGAAGGAGAACCCGCCCACCTCGCTGATCGCCTCGGTGACGCCCTCGAACAGGTCGGGGTGGTTGCGCACGAGGTGCTTGGCACCGTACGTACCGCCCGCCTCCTCGTCCGCGAGGAACGCGAGGACGATGTCGCGCGGGGGCTTGCGCCCGCTGCGCAGCCGGTCCCGGACGACCGCGAGGGTCATCGCGTCCATGTCCTTCATGTCGACGGCACCGCGGCCCCAGACGCAGCCGTCGGCGACCTCGCCGGAGAAGGGGTGGTGGGTCCAGTCGTCCGCGTTGGCCGGTACGACGTCGGTGTGGCCGTGGATGAGGAGCGCGGGCCGGGAGGGGTCCTCGCCCTCGATCCGGGCCACCGTGGAGGCGCGGCCCGGGTGCGACTCGAAGATCTGCGGTTCGAGCCCTACCTCCGCGAGCTTCTCGGCGACGTACTCGGCCGCCTTGCGCTCGCCCGGACCCGAGTGGTCGCCGTAGTTGCTGGTGTCGATCTGGATCAGCTCGCGGCAGAGGTCCACGACCTCGTCCTCGCCGGTGACGCTCCTGGCCGTGTCCGTCTCGCTCACGTGCTTCCTCCCGGTGTCACTGCTGGTGGGTCCCTCTCATCCTCTCTCTCCACGGCCCGCTCCCCAAGACCGCTTGCGGCCCGTCACGCGCCGTTCACACCCCGCCGGGGCTCGGGCGGGGGGTGATCGGCCACCCCTGAAAGCCTGGTAATGTTTACGTCGTCGCCGCGGGGAGAACCCACGCGACAGACACCTTGTCCGGGTGGCGGAATGGCAGACGCGCTAGCTTGAGGTGCTAGTGCCCTTTATCGGGCGTGGGGGTTCAAGTCCCCCCTCGGACACAGATCGAAAAGCCCCTCTCCTCGAGGGGCTTTTCGTCGTTTCCGCCCGGGACGCGAGGAATGTGGGCGATGTCTCGCCCGCCGGGAGAAGCGCAGGTGGGAGGGGGCGGCGCCGCGCCTGAGCGGTGTCTCGCGTTTGCCTCCGAGTGGCGGACATGACAGGACGAAGTCACCCGACCACTAGAGTATTGGGCTTGTTCGCGCCGGATCGGAACATCCCCAGGCAGACCTGCGGCCCGACGGCGCCCCGGATCGTCCGGGTTCGAGACGCGAGGATCCGATGGCCGCCCTGCACGAAAGCCCCGACCTCACTCTGCTGGACGGGGAGTGGAGCACAGGACTGCGCGACGTGGCCCGCTTCTCCGCCGGCCCCGCGGCCTCGCCCCGCACCCTGGTCGACATCTTCGAGGCATCCGTACGGGCGTATCCCGACGAGCCCGCGCTCGACGACGGCCACCGGCTGCTCACCTACCGCGCGCTGGCCGTCGAGGTGGAGAACCTGCGGCGGCGACTGGCCGCCGCGAAGGTCGGGCTCGGGGACCGCGTCGGGGTCCGGGTCCCGTCGGGCACCAACGACCTCTACGTGGCGATCCTCGCCGTGCTGGCCGCCGGTGCCGCCTACGTGCCGGTCGACGCCGAGGACCCCGACGAGCGGGCCGCGCTGGTCTTCGGCGAGGCCGGGGTGCGGGCGGTCATCGGGACCGGTCACGAGCTGACCGTCGGCGATGCCGCCGGGCACACCGCCGCCCGGCCCGGTGCCGGGCACGACGCGTGGATCATCTTCACCTCCGGCTCCACCGGGAAGCCCAAGGGCGTGGCCGTCGGCCACCGCAGCGCCGCCGCCTTCGTGGACGCGGAGGCCGCGCTGTTCCTGGCCGACGAGCCGATCGGGCCCGGTGACCGGGTCATGGCGGGGCTGTCCGTCGCGTTCGACGCGTCCTGTGAGGAGATGTGGCTGGCGTGGCGGCACGGCGCCTGTCTGGTGCCGGTGCCGCGCTCGCAGGTCAGGAGCGGTGCCGATCTCGGTCCCTGGCTGGTCGAGCAGGAGATCACCGTCGTGTCCACCGTGCCGACGCTGGCGGCGCTCTGGGAGCCGGAGACGCTCAACGACGTACGCCTGCTGATCTTCGGCGGCGAGGCGTGTCCGCCCGAGCTGGCGCAGCGTCTGGTGACCGAGGGGCGCGAGGTGTGGAACACCTACGGGCCGACCGAGGCGACCGTCGTGGCGTGCGCGTCGCTGATGAGCGGCGAGGAGCCGATCCGGATCGGGCTGCCGCTGGACGGCTGGGAGCTGGCCGTCGTGGACGAGGCCGGGGAGCCCGTGGCGATGGGCGGCAGCGGTCAGCTGGTGATCGGCGGGGTCGGGCTCGCCCGGTATCTCGACGCCGAGAAGGACGCGGAGAAGTACGCGCCGCTTCAGTCGCTGGGCTGGGAGCGGGCGTACCGCAGCGGTGACCTGGTGCGGGCCGAGCCGGAGGGGCTGGTCTTCCTCGGGCGGGCCGATGAGCAGATCAAGCTCGGTGGGCGCCGTATCGAGCTCGGTGAGGTGGATGCGTCGCTTCAGGCGCTGCCCGGGGTGGCCGGGGCGGCGGCCGCGGTGCGTACGGCCCGCAGCGGCAACGAGCTCCTCGTGGGCTACGTCGTCGTCCAGGACGGCTGGGACCACTCGGCCGCCGTCGAGCGGCTGCGCGCCGAGCTGCCCGCGGCTCTGGTGCCGTTGCTCGCGCCGGTCGACGAGCTGCCTACGCGCACGTCGGGCAAGGTGGACCGGAACGCGCTGCCCTGGCCGCTGGAGGGTCTGGAGACGGGCGGCCCGGCCGAGCCGCTGTACGGCACCGAGGCCTGGCTCGCCGAGCAGTGGACGGATGTCCTCGGCATTCCGGTGACCTCGGCCTCCGACGACTTCTTCGCGATCGGCGGGGGCAGTCTGGCCGCCGCCCAGCTGACGACGAGGCTGCGGACGCGCTACCCGAGCGCCGCCGTCCTCGACATCTACCAGCGGCCCGTCCTGCGGAAGCTGGTCCGGCATCTGGAGGAGTCGGTACAGGACGACAACGCCCAGCGGGTCGTGGCCCCGGTGCCGAGGCGTGCCCAGCTCGTCCAGCTCCTGCTCCTGGTTCCGCTGTTCACACTGCTCGGGCTGCGCTGGACCGTGCCGCTCGCCGCGCTCGGGAACGTGCTGCCCGGCTACGCCTGGCTGCCGACCGCGCCCTGGTGGCTGGTCGCGGCCGGTGCCGTGGTGCTCTTCAGCCCGCCCGGGCGTCTGGCGCTCGCCGCGGGCGGGGCCCGGTTGCTGCTGCGGGGGGTGCGGCCCGGCCGTTACCCGCGTGGCGGGAGCGTCCATCTGAGGCTGTGGGCGGCCGAGCGGCTGGCCGAGTTCAGCGGGGCGACCTCACTGACCGGATCCTGGCTGGAGCGGTACGCGCGGGCGCTGGGCGCCAGGGTCGGGCAGGACGTGGACCTGCACTCGCTGCCGCCGGTCACCGGCATGCTCAAGCTGGGCCGGGGCGCCGCCGTCGAGTCCGAGGTGGACCTGTCCGGGTACTGGCTGGACGGTGACCGGCTGGAGGTCGGGCCGGTGAAGGTGGGCGCGCACGCCGTCGTCGGCACGCGCAGCCTGCTCTTCCCGGGCGCGCGGGTGGGCAAGCGGGCCGAGGTGGCGCCGGGTTCGGCGGTCACCGGACAGATCCCCACCGGGCAGCGGTGGGCGGGCGCGCCCGCGGTCAAGCTGGGCCGGGCCAAGCGCAACTGGCCGAAGGACCGGCCCGGGCGGGGCGCGTTCTGGCGGGTGATGTACGGCGTGACGGGTTTCGCGCTGACCGCGTTGCCGGTGGTCTCGGCGGCTGCCGCGCTGCTGGTGGCGGGGCTGTTCGTCGGTCCGGGCGCCGGGCTCGGTGCGGCCCTGCGTGGTGCCGTGCTCGCGTTGGTGCCTGCGACGCTCGCCTTCGGGCTGGCGTACGCGCTGCTGCTGGTGGTCGGCGTTCGGCTGCTGAGCCTGGGGCTGCGGGAGGGCACGCACGCCACGCACAGCCGGGTGGGCTGGCAGGCCTGGACCGTGACCCAGCTGATGGACCGGTCGCGGGACACGCTCTTCCCGCTGTACGCGGGGCTGGTCACGCCGGTGTGGCTGCGGCTGCTCGGGATGCGGATCGGGCGGCGGGCCGAGGTGTCCACCGTGCTGGCCCTGCCCAGTCTGACCACGGTCGGTGAGGGCGCGTTCCTGGCGGACGACACCCTGACCGCGCCGTACGAGCTCGGCGGCGGCTGGCTGCGGATCGGGCGCGCGGAGATCGGCCGGCGTGCCTTCCTCGGCAATTCGGGGATGACCGCGCCGGGGCGCAGCGTGCCGGACGGCGGCCTGGTGGGTGTGCTGTCGGCGACGCCGAAGAAGGCCAAGAAGGGCAGCTCGTATCTGGGGCTGCCGCCCGTGAAGCTGCCGCGGGCCGCGTCCGACGGCGACCAGAGCCGTACCTACGACCCGCCCGCGCGGCTGCTGTGGGCGCGCGGTCTCGTGGAGCTCTGCCGGATCGTGCCGGTGTTCTGCTCGGCGGCGCTGGCGGTGGGGACGGCGGCGGCGCTGTGCGCGCTCGGGGTGTGGGCTCCCCTGCTGTCCGGTCTTGTGCTGCTCGGGGCGGGCTGCGCGGCGGGGCTCGTCTCGATCGCTGCGAAGTGGCTGCTCGTGGGCCGGCATCGCCGGGCCGAGCACCCTCTGTGGAGCTCCTTCGTGTGGCGCAACGAGCTGGCGGACACCTTCGTCGAGGTGCTGGCCGTGCCGTGGCTGGCCGGTTCGGTGCCGGGTACGCCGCTGCTGTCGGCGTGGCTGCGCGGACTCGGCGCGCACATCGGCCGGGGGGCGTGGGTGGAGAGCTACTGGCTGCCGGAGACGGATCTGGTGACGCTCGGGGACGCGGCGACCGTGAACCGGGGCTGTGTGCTCCAGACCCACCTCTTCCACGACCGGATCTTGCGGACGGATACTGTGGTCCTCCGTGAGGGCGCCACTCTGGGCCCGGGCGGAATCATCCTGCCCGGCAGCGCCGTCGGGGCCCGCGCCACGCTGGGTCCGGCGTCCCTGGTGATGGCCGCGGAGTCCGTGCCCGACGACACGCGCTGGCTGGGCAACCCGATCGAGGCATGGCGTCGCTAGGCACAACCCCCGCGGGGCGGGGGCCGGCGGACGGCAGGCATCGTACGAGCGCAGCGCAGGGAGCAGACGCAACAGTGGCGGTTCAGCAGTCAGTGGGTCAGGACCCGTATTTCCCGGGCAACGGTGACCTCCGGTACCGGGTGCACCGGTACGAGCTCACGCTGGACTACCGCCCCGCGCCGAACCGGCTGTCGGGGACCGCGCGGATCAACGCCATCGCGGGCCGCGGGCAGCTCACCGAGTTCCAGCTGAACCTCGCGGACTTCCGGGTGGGCCGGGTGAAGGTCGACGGCCGCACGCCGCACTACACGCACCGGGGCGGCAAGCTGCGCGTGCGTCCGGCGAAGCCGGTGCGCGCCGGTGCGGCCTTCACCGTCGAGGTGCAGTGGTCGGGCAACCCCCGGCCGGTGAACAGTCCCTGGGGCGGCCTCGGCTGGGAGGAGCTGGAGGACGGGGCGCTGGTGGCGAGCCAGCCGGTCGGGGCGCCGTCGTGGTACCCGTGCAACGACCGGCCCGCCGACAAGGCCTCGTACCACATCTCGGTCACGACGCCGTCGGCCTACGCGGTGGTGGCCGGTGGACGCCTGCTGACCCGCACGACGAAGGCCTCGACGACCACCTGGGTGTACGAGCAGGCTGCGCCAACGTCCAGCTATCTGGTGGGGCTGTCGATCGGGAAGTACCAGACCGTGCTGCTGGGCGACCCGGGGCCGGGCGGGGTTCCGCAGCACGGGCACATCCCGGCGCATCTGCTCCCCCGGTTCGCCCGGGACTTCGCACGGCAGCCCGCGATGATGGACCTGTTCCAGGAGCTGTTCGGGCCGTACCCGTTCGACGAGTACGCGGTCGTCGTGACCGAGGAGGAGCTGGACGTCCCCGTCGAGGCGCAGGGGTTGTCGCTGTTCGGGTCCAACCACGTGGACGGGGAGCGGGGTTCGGAGCGGCTGGTCGCGCACGAGCTGGCGCACCAGTGGTTCGGCAACAGCGTGTCCATCGCCGACTGGCGGCAGATCTGGCTGAACGAGGGGTTCGCGAAGTACGCCGAGTGGCTGTGGTCGGAGCGCTCGGGAGGGCGCAGTGCGCAGCAACTGGCCGCCGGTGCGCACCGGTTGCTGTTCTCGCTGCCTCAGGATCTCCGGCTGGCCGATCCGGGGCGGAAGTCGATGTTCGACGACCGTCTCTACCAGCGGGGCGGGCTCGTCCTGCACGCGGTGCGGTGCGCCCTGGGCGACGACGCGTTCTTCCGCATGCTGCGCGGATGGGCGGGGCAGCATCGGGGCGGGGCCGTGACGACGGCGAACTTCACCGCGCACGTGGGGCGGTTCACGGACGAGCCGCTGGACGGGCTGTTCGACGCCTGGCTGTACGGGACCGCGCTGCCACCGCTGCCCGGTTCGGGAGAATGAGCGGCATGACCACGCGTTCCTGCCCGTGCGGGCTGTCCCGGACCTACGAGACGTGCTGCGGCCGGTTTCACTCCGGTGCCGCTGCCGCGCCGACCGCCGAGGCGTTGATGCGCTCGCGGTACAGCGCCTTCGTGAAGGGGGACGCCGGGTATCTGCTGCGGACGTGGCATCCGCGGACGCGGCCCGGGCGGCTCGAGCTGGACGCGGGGATGCGGTGGACCGGGCTGGAGATCCTGGACACGAGTGGCGGGTCCGCGTTCCACACCAGCGGGACCGTGACCTTCCGAGCCTCGTACCGGGGCGGATCGCTGCACGAGCGGAGCCGGTTCGAGCGGGTGGACGGGGCCTGGGTCTACGTCGACGGAGACATCCTCGGCTGACAGCCGCTGAGAACTAGGGCGCCAGGATGTCCAGTTCCTGGAGGGCGCCGACCGTGATCTCGCGGGTCAGTTCCTCCGCACGGGCCGCGTCGCCCGCGCGGACCGCCTCGGCGACCTGGACGTGCAGGGTGACGGCGGCCGGGTCGGGGTCCTCGAACATCACGTCGTGGTGGGTGCGGCCGGCCAGGACCTCGGCGACGACGTCGCCGAGGCGGGCGAACATCTCGTTGCCGGAGGCGGCCAGGACGGCGCGGTGGAAGGCCACGTCGTGGACGAGGTACTCCTCCAGCTTGTGACCGCGGGAGTTGGCGACCATGCCGAGGGCGCACTCGGTGAGCTCGGCGCACTGCTCGGCGGTGGCGTGCCGGGCGGCGAGGCCCGCCGCGACCGGTTCGATCGCCGAGCGCAGCACCGTGAGGGACCGCAGCTGCTGTGGCCGGTCGGCGCCGGCCAGGCGCCAGCGGATGACCTCGGGGTCGTAGACGTTCCACTCGGACTTGGGGCGGACCGTCACGCCGACGCGGCGGCGGGACTCGACCAGGTGCATGGACTCCAGGACGCGGACCGCCTCGCGCATCACGGAGCGCGACACGTCGAAACGCTGGGCCAGCTCGTCGGTTCGCAGCACGCTGCCCGGCGGGTACTCGCCCGCCGTGATCTCGGGGCCGAGGGTGTCCAGTACATGGCCGTGCAGCCCTCGACCCGGTGTGCTCATGCACTCAGCGTACGGGGTAGATCACGGAGACAAAAAGTCAGACTTATTTGTCACGGCCTCTTGAATTAGTCGTACCTAATGGGTTTCAGTTGCGTCGACATCACGTGTCGACGAAGACAGCAGACAGTGAGGCAGCGATGAACACCCCCCACGTCGTCGTGGTCATGGGCGTCGCGGGCACCGGCAAGACCACCATCGGTCCCCTGCTCGCGGCCCGGCTCGGCGTTCCCTACGCCGAGGGCGACGACTTCCACCCGCAGGCCAACATCGCCAAGATGTCGGCCGGTACGCCCCTCACGGACGAGGACCGCTGGCCCTGGCTGGACGCCATCGGCGCGTGGGGGCACGGACGGGCCGGGCTCGGCGGGGTGGTCAGCTGCTCGGCACTGAAGCGGTCGTACCGCGACCGGCTGCGGGCCGCCGCGCCCGGCGTGGTCTTCGTGCACCTCGCGGGCGACCGCGCGCTGATCGAGGACCGGATGTCGCACCGGCAGGGGCACTTCATGCCCACGGCGCTGCTCGACTCCCAGTTCGCCACGCTCCAGCCGCTGGAGAGCGACGAGGCGGGGGTCCGGGTGGACGTCCTGGGCAGCCCGGAGGAGATCACCGAACGGGCCGCGAGCGCGCTCGAGGATCTCCCCGAGCCCGTCCAGTAGCCCCTGCCTCCCTTCCTACGACTCCCCTCACCCCAAGGACACCTCACCCGTGACCAGACTCAGCGTCGAGATGCTGGCAGCGGACGCACCCGAGCCGATCACCTCGGCCGGCCACGCTCAGCTGGGCATCGCCGTTCTGGCGGGCATCGCCGTCATCGTCCTGCTCATCACCAAGTTCAAGCTGCACGCGTTCCTGGCGCTGACCATCGGGTCACTGGCGCTCGGCGCGATCGCCGGGGCTCCGCTGGACAAGGTCCTCACCAGCTTCAGCGCCGGGCTCGGCACCACGGTCGCCGGCGTCGGCGTGCTGATCGCCCTGGGCGCGATCCTCGGCAAGATGCTCGCCGACTCCGGGGGCGCCGACCAGATCGTCGACACCATCCTGGAGAAGGCCGGCGGGCGGTCGATGCCGTGGGCGATGGTGCTGATCGCCTCCGTGATCGGACTGCCGCTCTTCTTCGAGGTCGGCATCGTGCTGCTGATCCCGGTGGTGCTGATGGTCGCCAAGCGGGGCAACTACTCGCTGATGCGCATCGGCATCCCGGCGCTCGCGGGCCTGTCCGTGATGCACGGCCTGGTGCCCCCGCACCCCGGTCCGCTGGTCGCGATCGACGCGGTCGGGGCCGACCTCGGCGTGACGCTGGCGCTCGGTGTCCTGGTCGCCGTTCCCACGGTGATCATCGCCGGTCCGGTGTTCTCGAAGTACGCCGCCCGCTGGGTGGACGTGCCCGCCCCCGACAACATGATTCCGCAGCGCGCATCCGAGGACCTGGAGAAGCGCCCCGGCTTCGGCGCCACGCTGTTCACGGTCCTGCTGCCGGTGATCCTCATGCTGGCCAAGGCACTCGTCGACATCGTCATCGACGATGTGGAGAACCCGGTCCAGCGCGTCTTCGACGTCATCGGCGCCCCGATGATCGCGCTGCTCGCCTCGGTGCTGGTCGGTATCTTCACGCTGCTGCGGCCCGCCGGGTTCTCCAAGGAGCGGATATCGCCGCTCGTCGAGAAGAGCCTCATGCCGATCGCGGGCATCCTGCTGATCGTCGGCGCGGGCGGCGGCTTCAAGCAGACGCTGATCGACACCGGCGTGGGCCAGATGGTCCTGGAGATCTCCGAGGACTGGTCGATCCCGGCGCTGCTGCTGGCCTGGCTGATCGCGGTGGCGATCCGGCTGGCGACCGGTTCGGCGACGGTGGCGACGGTCTCGGCGGCCGGTCTGGTCGCCCCGCTCGCGGCCGACATGTCGACGACGCACGCCGCCCTGCTCGTCCTGGCCATCGGCGCCGGCTCGCTCTTCTTCAGCCATGTGAACGACGCCGGGTTCTGGATGGTGAAGGAGTACTTCGGGCTCTCCGTCGGCCAGAACATCAAGACCTGGTCCGTCATGGAGACGATCATCTCGGTGGTCGCCGGCGGCATCGTCCTGCTGTTGTCCTTGGTGATCTAGGAGAGGTACGGCCATGACTGCTCACCCCCTGTTCGACATCGGCGGCCGTACGGCCCTGGTGACCGGCTCCAGCCGGGGCATCGGACTCGCCCTCGCCCGTGGTCTGGCGGAGGCCGGCTGCACGGTCGTCCTGAACGGACGCGACAAGGACCGCCTCGCCGAGGCCGCCGCCGGGCTGCCCGGCGACAAGGTGCACACGGCCGCGTTCGACGTGACCGACGGATCGTCCGTGGCGGACGGGATCGCCGAGGTCGAGGAGCGGGTCGGCCCGCTCGACATCCTCGTCAACAACGCGGGCATGCAACTGCGCGCCCCGCTGCTGGAGTTCACCGACTCCGACTGGCACCGGATCCTGGACACCAACCTGACCAGTGCCTTCCTGACCGGCCGTGAGGCGGCGCGCCGGATGACGGAACGCGGCCACGGCAAGATCATCAACATCTGCTCGCTGCAGAGCGAGGTCGTACGGCCCGGGATCGCGCCGTACGCAGCGACCAAGGGCGCGCTGAAGATGCTCACCAAGGGCATGTGCGCGGACTGGGGCCCGAGCGGTGTGCAGGTCAACGGGCTCGGCCCGGGCTATATCGAGACCGAGCTGACCAAGCCCCTCGTCGACGACGAGGAGTTCAGCGCCTGGGTGCGGCGGCGGACCCCGGCCGGGCGCTGGGGCCGTACGCAGGACCTGGTGGGCGGGGTGCTGTTCCTCGCCTCGCCTGCCGCCGACTTCATCAGCGGGCAGGTGCTGTACGTCGACGGCGGTATGACGAGCGTGCTGTGACCATTGCTGTGACCGATCAGGAGGTTTCGATGCTGGGTTGTGTGATTCACGGTCAGGACGACCTCCGGGTCGCGGAGTTGCCGGTCCCCGAGCCCGGGCCGGGGCAGGCGCTGGTCGCCGTCCGGTACGGCGGGGTGTGCGGGTCCGATCTGCACTACTGGCGGCACGGCGGCGTCGGGGACTTCCGGCTCAGGGAGCCGATGGTGCTCGGGCACGAGGTCGTCGGCACGGTGCTCGCGTACGGGGACGGTGCCTCGGGCCCGGCGCCGGGTACGGCCGTGGCCGTGCACCCGGCGACCCCGTGCGGAGTGTGCCCGGAGTGCTCGGGCGGGCGGCGGAACGTGTGCCGGGACACCAGCTATCTGGGCAGTGCGGCGCGTTTCCCGCATGTGCAGGGCGGGTTCGCGGCGCGGGTGGTCGTGCCGAGTGAGCAGTTGCGGGCGTTGCCGGACGGTCTGGAGCTGCGCCGGGCCGCGCTCGCCGAGCCGCTGTCCGTCGCGCTGCACGCGGTGCGGCGGGCCGGGGACGTGGCCGGGCGGCATGTTCTGGTGACCGGTGCCGGGCCGATCGGGTGTCTGGTGATCGCGGCGGCGAAGGCGGCGGGGGCGGCGCGGGTCACGGTGACGGACCTGCTGCCCGAGGCGCTGGAGTATGCCCGGGTCGCCGGGGCGGAGACGGTTGTGCGGGCCGATGACCCGGATGACGCCGGGTGGCCCGATGAGGTCGATGTGGCGATCGAGGCGTCCGGGGTGGCGGCGGGGCTTGACGCGTGTCTGCGGCGGGTGCGGCGGGGTGGGGTCGTCGTGCAGTTGGGGATGTTGCCGCCGGGGCAGAGTCCGTTCGCGGGGAACCTTGTGGTGAGCCGGGAGATCGAGCTTCGGGGGGCGTTCCGGTTCGATACGGAGTTTGACGCGGCGTTGGAATTGCTGGCTGTGGAGCCCGCGTTTGATGGGCTTGTCAGTGCGGTGGTTCCGGCCCGGGAGGCCGAGTCTGCCTTTGCGTTGGCCGCTGACCGGACTCGGTCCTGCAAGGTGCTGTTGGATTTCGCCGTTGCGCCGTAGGTGGTTGATGTTGTCCGGGGGCTGCGGGTGCGTTGTGGCTTGTCGCGCGGTTCCCCGCGCCCCTGGAGGGCGTGAACTACGAGCGCCATAGAGAGTGCTGTCGGGTTGCCCAGTCTTTGCTCACCCTGCCCGTTCTCATCCCTCTGCGCGCCTCCGGGTCGGCCACCGCCATGCCGATGTGGCCGGCCAGGACTATGCCGATGGTGAGGGCCAGCCAGTCGTGGACGAAAGTCGCGCTGGTGCGCCAGAGCAGGGGGGTGAGGTGGGTGAACCACATCATCAGGCCGGTGGCGAGCATGACGAGGGTGGCTCCGGCGATCCAGGCGGCGTAGATCTTCTGGCCGGCGTTGAACTTGGCGGCCGGGCGGGAAGCGGGCCGTTTGTCGCGGTGCAGGGCGGCGCGCAGCCAGATGCGGTCGTGGGGGCCGAAGCGGTTGAGCCGGCCGAGGTCGGCTCGCAAGGCGCGGGAGGCGAGGCCTGCCAGGACCGGGACGGGCAGGGCGAGGCCCGACCACTTGTGCAGGGTGACGACCAGCGCGCGGCGGCCCACGAGTTCGGCGAGCTGGGGGACGTAGAGGCAGGCCGCCGTCAGGACGCAGACGCCCATCAGGGCGGCCGTCGTGCGGTGGATCCAGCGCTCGGCCGGGGTGAAGCGGCTGACCTCGGCCGCGGTGTCAGCTCGTGGGTGCATCGTCGCGTCCGTTCGAGCGGCCCACCCAGGCGTCGATGTCGTAGCCGCGCTCCTCCCAGTAGCCCGGCTCGACGTCGTCGGTGAGGGTGATGCCGGAGAGCCACTTGGCGGACTTGTAGAAGTACATGGGCGCGACGTAGAGCCGGGCCGGGCCGCCGTGGGAGTGGCCGAGGTCCTTGTCCTGCATGCGCAGGGCGACCAGGACGTCGGCGCGGCGGGCCTGGGCGAGGGTCAGGCTCTCCGTGTAGGTGCCGTCGAAGCAGGTGAAGCGGATCGCCTTCGCGGTGGGGCGTACGCCGGCCGCGTCGAGGAGCCGGGACAGGCGTACGCCTTCGAACGGCGTGTCCGGGACCCGCCAGCCGGTGACGCACTGGACGTCGCGGACCAGGCGGGTCTGCGGCAGGGCTTTCAACGCGTCCAGCGTGTAGGTCGTGGGCCGGTCGACCAGGCCGTCCACCTTCAGGCGGTAGGTGGCGGCGTTCTTGCGCGGGACGGACGAGGCGACCGAGTAGTAGCGGAAGCCGCCGCCGTTAGGGAGCAGTCCGGTCAGGCCGGTGGGGTCCTTGTCGGCGGCGCCGCCGAGGAAGCCCTCCAGGCCGCGCTGCAGCTTGGGCGCGGCGGCGACGCCGAGGGCGCCCAGGGCGAGGGTGCCGAGGAAGACGCGGCGGCCGACCGGGGTGCCCCGCTCCTCGGGGTGTCCGTCGTTCACGCCGTCTTGTACGTCCTCGGGCACGCCCCCATTCACGGCCTTGTCCGGGTTCTCGTTCACGTTCTCATTCGAACACCCGCGGCCCCGGCAGGACAGGGATCGCGGGTGCTCGTCAGAGTTCCGTAACCACTTCTTACGCCGGGTCCTGCGTGGGGTGCCTCAGGACGACGCCGCCTTGTCCAGCTGGAACGCCTCGTTGCCGAGCCCGATCCGGGCGTGCCTCTCGGGGGCGCGGGCGCGCAGCACCAGGCCCAGGACCAGGCCCGCGACCAGGGCGAGCCCGATGACGCCGGGCAGCACCCAGCTCAGCGAGGAGTCCGGGCCGGCGCCGACCAGCACCTCGAAGTCCTTCACGGTGTAGCCGGCGATCACGAGCAGGGCGAGACCCGACAGCGTGGCGGTGACCAGCCGCCAGGCCTGGGCTCCTGCGGCGCCGCGGCGGACGAAGAAGACGACGACCGACAGGGAAGCCGCGGCCATCAGGACGATCACGCCGAGGGCGCCGATGTTGCCGAGCCACGTGAAAAGCTGCAGCACGGGCGCGGTCGGGTCACCGACCGGCTTGTCGTCGGCGAGGGCGAAGGCGATCACGACCACCACGGCCACGACGGTCTGCAGCAGCGAGCCGGTGCCGGGGGCGCCGCTGGTGCCGCTGGTGCGGCCGAAGGCGGCGGGCAGCAGGCCCTCGCGGCCCATGGCGAAGGCGTACCGGGCGACGACGTTGTGGAAGCTGAGCAGGGCGGCGAACATGCCGGTGACGAACAGGACGTGCAGGACGTCCGTGAAGGTGCCGCCGAGGCGGGACTCGGTGAGGAAGAACAGCAGTCCGGCGCTCTGCTTCTGGGCCGTGCCGACGATCGCGGAGGGGCCGGTGGCGACCGTGAGGGCCCAGCTGCTCAGCGCGAAGAAGACGGCGACCCCGCCGACGGCGAAGAACATCACGCGCGGCACCAGGACGTGCGGGCGGCTGGTCTCCTCGGCGTAGACGGGGGCCTGCTCGAAGCCGAGGAACGCGGCGATGCAGAAGCACAGGGCGGTGCCGACGCCCGCGCCGGTGAGCGTGTCGGGGTTGAAGGCGTGCAGCGACAGGCCCTCATTTCCGGGGTCGGCGAGGGCGGCGACGTCGAAGATCACGACGAGGAGCACCTCGATGACCAGCAGCACGCCGAGCACCCGTGCGTTGACGTCGATCTTCAGCCAGCCGAGCAGTCCGACGGCGAGGGCGGCCACCAGGGCCGGTATCCACCAGGCGATCTCCACGTCGGCGTAGGTGGCGAGGAGCCCGGAGACCTCGAAGCCGAAGATGCCGTAGATGCCGATCTGGAGGGCGTTGTAGGCGACGAGGGCGACCAGGGCGGCCCCGGCGCCGGCCGTGCCGCCGAGGCCGCGGGAGATGTAGGCGTAGAAGGCGCCCGCGTTGTGGACGTGGCGGCTCATCTCGGCGTAGCCCACGCTGAACAGGATCAGGACGACGCCGAGGACGACGAAGAGCAGCGGCTGGCCGACGATGCCCATCACCGCGAATGTAGTGGGCATGACACCAGCGACCACCATGAGCGGGGCGGTCGCCGCGAGGACGGAGAGCAGCAGCCCCCCGGTGCCGAGACGGTCGGCACGCAGGGCGCGCTCCTGCCCCTTGAACGTACTGATGCCGCCGCCGGCGGCGGACGTGCTCGTACTCGAACTGTCCGTGGTCATCGGGAGAGCGTCCTCACTTCTGGGGGGTGGCGGGGGTCAGGCCGTGCCGAGCGCGCCGGCGCGGGCGGCGGCGAAGGCGGTGTGCGGGTCGCGGTCCGGGTACGACCAGGGCGCCGGGGTGGCGTACCGGCCGATCCGGTGGAACAGGGCGGCGGCCTCGGCGCCCCGCCCCTCGCAGAACTTGGCGTGGGCGAGGAAGTTCAGGTCGATCAGCCGGCGCGGGTGGCCCTCCAGCTCCCACTCCAGCCACCAGTCGAAGGCGGCCTTCATCACCTGCCGGGCGCGGCGGCCGGCCCAGTGGCCCGAGGCCGCCGGATCGGCGGGCTCGTACCCGGCGGCGGCCAGCACGCGGTAGCGCTCGGCGTGGGCGATGACGGGCAGGATCGCGAGCGGGGAGTCGGCCGGTGCCTGTTCGGCGGCCCAGTTGGCGAAGTCGTAGACCTCGTGCAACGGGTCCGGGCCGGCCTCGGTGCGGCGTGCGGCGAGCCGGGCGACCATCAGGTGGTGGGCGTGGTGGTGGTCGGCGTACCGGCCGCGGACCGCCTCGAACTGCCGGACCACGTCCATGTCCCTGCCGGTAGCGCACTCCAGCATGAGCAGGCCGAGCCAGGGGGTGGGATCGGCCGGGGCGCGGGCGACGGCACTCTCGCAGGCCTCGCGGGCGCGGACCGGCTTGCCCTTGCCGCGCAGCACCCGCCTGACCTCGGCGAGGGCGAGCAGGACGGAGGCGTCGGCGGACTCGGGTTCGGCGAGCAGCCACTCACGGGCCCAGGCGGCGCAGTAGGACTCCCCCGCGAGGACCGTGATCCGGTGGCCGCGGCGGTCCCAGTCGTCTCCGGTCCGGACCAGCAGGGAACGGACGTGCTGCCAGCGGCCCTGCGCCAGCGCGGCGCGCGCGGCCACGAGGTCGGCGTCGTCGAGGGCCTCGTCGAAGGCCTGTGCCGCACGTCTGCGGCCACGGCCGAGGGGAGGCGGGGGTGGGGACACCGCGGAACTTCCTCACGCGCTCTTCTTGTGTTTCGGCTCACGGCGGTCGATGGGGGCGCGGGTGTGCGCAATGCCATGAACTGATCACGCACAGCCAACCCCCAGCCAACGGTTGACGTCAAGGGTCGCCGTGGCGTTACACGCGTCAACTGGTGCTACTTGTGAGGCTCTTGTGATCAAGGGGGAAGTGGAGGACCCAGTGGTCGGCATCCGATTTATCCGTTTCGCCCTTTGTGACGTACGTCATAGCGTCTGCCGGGTTCGCCCCGGACCATGGCAGGACGTACGGGCGCGCCGGGCGGAGCCGGCCGGTACAGTCGGCCCCTACGCAACCGTGAACCCGACCTGATGATCGAGGTACACCGCGTGTCGGTTCTAGTACTCGTGCTCGCCCTGAGCGCCGCCTGCTGTCTGGGCTTCGGCTTCGTCCTGCAGCAGAACGCGGCACAGCGGGCCCCGCTGAGCGACTTCCTCTCCTTCCGCCTGCTGATCGACCTGGTGAAGGTGCCGCGCTGGCTCGGCGGCATCGCGCTGATGGTGGTCGGCATGGCACTGGGCGCCGCCGCCCTCGGGCAGGGCGAGCTGTCCCTGGTGGAGCCGCTGCTGGCGACGAACCTGCTGTTCGCGCTCGCGCTGTCCCGCCGGCAGACCAAGCAGTCACTGGGCCGCCAGGGCTGGGCGGGCCTCCTGCTGCTGGCGGGCGGAGTGACCGCGTTCATCGTGGCGGGCCGGCCAGAGGGCGGAGCCGCGACGGCGGATCCGGTGCGGCAGTGGCTGATCATCGGGGCCATGGTCGGTCTCGCCCTGTTGCTCACGACCCACGCCAAGCGTTCACGGCTGAGTTCCGGACCGGTGCTGCTGGCCCTGGCCGCCGGGCTGCTGTACGGCGTGCAGGACGCGCTGACCCGGGTGAGCGGGCAGAAGTTCTCCGAGGGCGGCTTCGCCGAGCTGCTGACCGGCTGGCAGCCGTACGCGGTCCTCGCGCTGGGCGTCACGGGGCTGGTCCTCGTGCAGAGCGCCTTCGAGACCGCCTCCCTGCGCAAGTCGCTGCCCGCCCTGACCGCGGCACAGCCGCTCGCCGGGATCATCTGCGGCGTCGGCTTCCTCGGCGACCGGCTGCGGACCGACGCGGTGGCCCTGAGCTGGGAGGCGGGCGGTCTGCTGGCCGTGGTCGCCGGGATCGTGCTGCTGGGGCTGCATCCGGCGATGCCGCACGGGCTGGCGGAGCGGGCCCGCGTCGGGAAGCTGCAGGCACAGCCGCAGCCCCAGTGATTCCGGCGCCGCGCACTGCTTGGATGCGCGCATGAGTGCTCTGCTTGGATGCGCGCATGAGCGCTCTGCTTGGATGAGGGCATGAGCGCTGCTGACGAGATCCTCGACGTCGTCGACGAGAACGACCAGGTCATCGGGCAGTCGCCCCGAGGCGAGGTCTACTCCGGGGGCCTGCGGCACCGCTGTGTGTTCATCCAGGCCCGGGACGCCGAGGGCCGTCTCTTCGTGCACCGGCGGACACCCACCAAGCTGGTCTTCCCCTCCCTCTACGACATGTTCGTCGGCGGCGTGGTCGGCGCGGGCGAGGCCTACGACACGGCGGCCCTGCGCGAGGCCGAGGAGGAACTGGGCGTGACCGGCCTTCCGGATCCCCGGTACCTCTTCAAGTTCCTCTACGACAACGGCGCCGGCCAGAGCTGGTGGTCGGCGGTGTACGAGGTCCGCTGCGAGCTTCCCGTGCGGCCGCAGGCCGAGGAGGTGGCCTGGCACGACTTCCTGCCCGAGGAAGAGGTGGAGCGACGGCTCGGGGACTGGGAGTGGGTGCCGGACGGGCTGGCGGCGTACGAGCGGCTCAAGGCGTTCCGGGCGAGGCCGTAGCCGGCGCCGGCGACCGGCGATCGCCTCCCGGGTAGGGTCGCGCACGTGATCGAGTTCGTACGGAACGTCCGGTTGTGGTTCGCGCCCGCCGAGGTCCGGCAGGACGGCGAGACGCCCGACTACCGGTTCTCGCTGGCGAACGAACGCACCTTTCTCGCCTGGCTGCGCACCGCGCTCGCGCTGATCGGCGGCGGCTTCGCCGTGGACCAGTTCCTGCCCGACCTGCGCTGGGGCTGGCGGGTGGGGCTGGCCCTCGCGCTGCTCGCCGCCGGGGTGCTGTGCTCGCTGCGGGCGGTCAACCACTGGGTGCGCTGCGAGCGGGCCATGCGCCGGGGCGAGGATCTGCCGGTGTCCCGGTTCCCGGCGCTGCTGAGCCTCGTCGTCGCGGTCGTGGCCGTCGCGATGGTGCTCGTGGTGCTCGTGGGGTGGGAGGGGTGAGCGCGACCGGCAGCGCGGCTCGGACCCCTGACCGCGATCCCGGGCTCCAGCCCGAGCGGACCCGGCTCGCGTGGCGTCGTACGACCCTCTCCGGCACGGTCTCGGCCGTGCTCGCCGTGAAGACCGCCCTGCACGGGAGCGCGTCGGTGGCCGGGGTCGTCGCGTGCGCCCTGTGCTGCGTCCTGTGGCTGGGCTTCCTCGGCGTCGCCCACCGCCGGATCCGCACCCTCTCCGCCTCCGGCAGCCCGGCGGCGTTCGCGCCCCGGCACGCCACGGCCGCGGTGCTGTGCACGGTCGCGATGGCGGTGTGCGGGGCCGCCCTCGTTCTCTAGAAATGCCCGGGGGGCGGCTACGGGCGGCGCTACTCCCCCTCCGTCTCCCAGTCCACCGTCACGACGATCTTGCCGCGGGTCCGGCCCTCCTGGTTCAGCCGGTGCGCGTCCGCCGCCCGCTCCAGCGGGAACGTCTCGGAGACGTGCACGCTCACCACGCCCTGTTCCGCCAGTTCGGACAGCCGCTGCAGGTCCTCGGCGTCGGGGCGTACGAAGTAGTAGCGGCCGCCGTAGTTCACGACGTCGACGTCCGCGATCGACACCAGGCGGCCCTCGGGGGCCAGCAGGTTCGCCGAGACCTTCAGCGCGTCACCGCCGACCGTGTCGAACACCGCGTTCACACCCTCGGGCGCCACCCCCCGCACCCGCTCGCCCAGGCCCTCGCCGTACGTCACCGGTTCGCCGCCGAGGCCCCGCACGAAGTCGTGGTTGGACTCACTGGCCGTACCGATCACCCGGGCGCCGAGGTGGGTGGCGAGCTGGACGGCGAGCGAGCCGACGCCGCCGGCCGCCGCGTGCACCAGGACGGTCTCGCCCCGCTTCACCTGGAGCACCTTGAGCAGCACCTGGTAGGCGGTGAGCCCGACCAGCGGCAGTCCGGCAGCCTCCTCGAAGGAGAGGTTGCGCGGCTTGCGGGCGAGGGTGCGCAGGGGTGCGGCCACGTACTCGGCGAAGGTGCCGCGGGAGAGGAAGTCCTCGCGTACGTACCCGATGACCTCGTCCCCGACGTCGAACTCCGAGACGGCCACACCGGGCCGTACGACGACGCCCGAGACGTCCCAGCCGGGCACCACGGGGAAGGCGGGTTCGAGGATGGCGTCGAGGTGGCCCTCGCGGGCCTTCCAGTCGACGGGGTTCACGGCCGCCGCCCGGACCTTCACCAGCACCGCGTCCGGGCCGACCTTGGGATCGCGGACCTCCCCGAACGCCAGCACCTCGGGTCCGCCGTACCGTGAGTAGCTGATGGCCTTCATGGCTCCGACCTTCCGGGCTCCCCGCACGGCACGCAAGCCGGATGGCCTGAACGAAGCGGCCGGGGGTCCTTGGGCCTCCCCGGCGTCTGGCGGGAGGAGCCGTCGGCCTATCGTGGCTCCGATCACGTTTCGGCCCCCCTCTGGACGACATACCGACCGGTCGGCATCATGAGTCGGGAACCGTCCATCTGCCCGTAGGAGCGACGCATGAGCCCCGACCACCCGCCCGGACTCGATCTCGACCGGCTGCGCGGCCTGCTCGACCGGGAACGCCCCGGCCTGGTGAACGGCCCGCTGTCCGGCCGGCTGATCGAGGGCGGACGGTCGAACCTCACGTACGCGGTCTCCGACGGCGTCGCACGCTGGGTCGTGCGGCGGCCTCCGCTCGGCCATGTACTGGCCACCGCGCACGACATGAAGCGCGAGCACCGGGTGATCAGCGGGCTGTATCCGACCGCCGTGCCGGTTCCGCGGCCGGTGCTGCTGTGCGAGGACGAGGAGGTGCTCGGCTCGCCCTTCTACGTCATGGAGTTCGTCGAGGGCACCCCCTATCGCACCGCCGACCAGCTCGCCCCGCTCGGTCCGGAGCGGACCCGGGGCGCGGTGCTGAACCTGGTGGACACGCTGGTGGAGCTGCACGCGGTGGACCCGGGCGAGGCGGGCCTCGCGGACTTCGGGCGGCCCGAGGGCTTCCTGGACCGGCAGCTGCGGCGCTGGGGCAAGCAGCTGGACGCCTCCCGCAACCGTGACCTGGACGGCATCGACGAACTGCACGCCGCCCTCGGCCGGGACCTGCCCCGCTCCCCCGCCCCCGCCGTCGTGCACGGCGACTACCGGCTCGACAACGTCCTCATCGGTGAGGACGACCAGATCAAGGCCATCCTCGACTGGGAGATGTCGACGCTGGGCGACCCGCTCACCGACCTCGGCCTGCTGGTCATGTACAGCATGCCCCTGGGTATGCCCGAGTCCCCCGTCTCCACGACCGCCGAGGCCCCCGGGCATCCGGCGCCGTCCGAGCTCATCGAGCGGTACGCCGCGCGCTCGGGGCGCGACGTCTCCGCGGTCTCCTGGTACACGGCGTTCGCCTGGTTCAAGCTCGCCGTGATCCTCGAGGGCATCCACTACCGCTACACGCTCGGCCAGACGGTCGGGCGCGGGTTCGACCGCATCGGCGACCTCGTGCCCGTCTTCGTCCGGCACGGGCTGACCACGCTTCACGAGGGCCTTCAGGAGGGCTGATCCGTATGGACTTCGCGTTCGACGCACGCACCGAGGAGCTGCGCGCCAAGCTGCTCACCTTCATGGACGAGTACGTCTACCCGGCCGAGGCGGTCGCGGACGAGCAGCGCGCCGGGCTCGCCTCGCCGTGGGAGACGGTGCCCGTGGTGGAGGAGCTGAAGGCCGAGGCGCGCAGGCAGGGCCTGTGGAACCTCTTCCTGCCGGACTCCGAGTACGGGGCCGGGCTCACCAACCTGCAGTACGCACCACTCGCCGAGATCATGGGCCGGTCCCCGCAGCTGGCTCCGACGGTGACGAACTGCGCGGCTCCCGACACCGGGAACATGGAGGTGCTGACCCAGTTCGGCGACGAGCAGCAGCGCAAGCAGTGGCTGGAGCCGCTGCTCGCGGGCGAGATCCGCTCGGCGTTCGCCATGACCGAGCCGGAGGTAGCCTCCTCGGACGCCACCAACATCACCACGCACATCGAGCGGGACGGCGACGAGTACGTCATCACCGGCCGCAAGTGGTACATCTCCGGGGCGATGCACCCGGACTGCAAGATCTTCATCGTGATGGGCAAGACGGACCCGGACGGGGAGGACATCCGCCGCCAGCAGTCGATGGTGCTGGTGCCGCGTGACACCCCGGGCGTCACCATCAAGCGGGCCATGCAGGTGTTCGGCTACGAGGACCACTACCACGGCGGCCACGCCGAGGTGATCTTCGACCAGGCGCGCGTGCCGGCGTCGAACCTGATCGGCGAGGAGGGCGGCGGCTTCGCCATCGCCCAGGCCCGGCTCGGTCCCGGCCGGATCCACCACTGCATGCGGCTGATCGGCATGGCGGAGCGGGCGATCGAGCTGATGTGCCGGCGGGCGGTGTCCCGTACGGCCTTCGGGAAGGCGCTGGCGCAGCAGGGTGTGGTGCACAACTGGATCGCGGACGCGCGGGTGACGGTCGAGCAGTTGCGGCTGCTGGTGCTGAAGACGGCGTGGCTGATGGACACGGTCGGGAACAAGGGCGCGCACACCGAGATCCAGTCGATCAAGATCGCTACGCCTCGGGCCGTGGTGGACATTCTCGACCGGGCGATCCAGTTGCACGGTGCGGGGGGTGTCAGTCAGGACTTCCCGCTGGCGGAGCTGTACGCGGGGGCGCGGACGCTGATGATCGCGGACGGGCCCGACGAGGTGCATCAGCGGTCGCTGGCCCGGCGGGAGTTGAAGAAGTACGTGTGAGGCGGTGCGGGCGGTGGGGGATTTTCGCCCCCACCGCCCCTACCCGTCCCACACCCAGGGGCTCCGCCCCTTCGACCCCGCCATGGGGCTACGCCCCCTGGACCCCGATCGGCCTGGACGGCCTCGTCCTCAAGCGCCGGACGGGCTGGTGGGGGCGAGCCCGGCCTCTTGGCTCACCTCGTCGGGTGGTGGGTGGGCATAGGCCGGGGGTCCAGGGTGCGGAGCCCCTGGGTCAGGGGCGCAGCGCCCGCATCAACAGGTCGGCCAGGTGGTCGGCTACCTGTTGAGGGCTCATGGGGCCGTCCGGCCGGTACCACGTCGACAGGTGGTGGACCGAGCCGAAGTGGTAGTCCACCACCAGGTCCGCCGGTGTCGTCTTCGAGAAGACGCCCGACTCCTGGCCCTCCTCCACCAGCGCGCGGAAGCGCTCGTGGTAGCGGCGGCGCTCGGAGCGGACCTGCTTGTTCTTCTCGGGGCTGAGATGGTGCATCGACCGCCAGAAGATCATCGCGTCGTCGAGGTTGTCGATGGTCGTCACCACGACGTCCGCGGCCGCGGACCGCAGCCGCTTCTCCACCGGCTCGTCCGCGTCCGCGACGGCGTCCAGCCGCTCCTGCTGGATGCGCAGCACACGCGCGTACACCTCGTGCAGCAGGTCGTCCTTGGAGCCGAAGTAGTGGTACAGCGCCCCCTTGGTGACGCCGGCCGCCTCGACGATCTCCTGCACCGAGGTGCGGTCGTAACCCCGCTCGGCGAAGAGCCGGGTGGCGGCGGCCAGGAGCCGCTGAGGCACGGGGATGCCGTCCGAGTCCATGGTCCTGGGCACTGCCGCCACCTGCCTTTCCGTACTGCTGGTCAATTGTCTTGCGTCCGGGAACGCAGTTCCCGACGGAGGATCTTCCCACTGGCCGTCTTCGGCAAGTCGGGCAGGATCTCCACCTGGCGCGGGTATTTGTAAGCGGCCAGTCTCTCCTTGCAGTACGCGGCGAGTGCATCCGGGTCCGTCTCGGCGTCCGGACGCAGGCTGATGTACGCCTTGACGGTCTCCCCGCGATAGCCGTCGGGCACCCCGACCACGGCGGCCTCGCGCACCGCCGGGTGCGTGTAGAGCACGTCCTCGACCTCGCGCGGCCACACCTTGAAGCCGGACGCGTTGATCATGTCCTTCTTGCGGTCGACGACGTACAGCCAGCCCTGCTCGTCCATGAAGCCGATGTCGCCGGTGCGCAGTTCGGCTCCGGGGAAGGTCTCGGCGGTGGCGTCGGCGCGCCGCCAGTAGCCGGGCACGACCTGCGGACCGCGTACGGCGATCTCGCCCTGCTCACCGAAGGGCACCTCGTCGCCGTTGTCGTCGACGATCCGTACGACCGTGTCCGGGCCGGGCAGGCCCACGGCGAGCGTCCCGGAGGCCGGGTCGACGGGCGCCTCCAGACCGGGCGGCACGGAGGCGCAGGGCGCGGTGCACTCGGTCAGCCCGTAGCCGTTGCGGATGTACGGGCCGAAGCCCGCCCGGAACTTCTCCACCAGCGCGGGCGGCAGCGGGGCGCCGCCGGAGGAGATCACCCGGAAGGAGGAGAAGTGCTCACGGGTGACGGAAGGGTGGGCCGCCAGCGCCATGAAGGCCGTGGACGGGCCGACCGTGTAGTGCGGCGCGTGCTCGGCGAACGCGTCCAGCACCGTGCCCGCCTCGAAGCGGTAGGCCAGCACGAGCGTGCCCCCGCTGTTCAGACAGGCACCGAACTGGCAGACCATGCCCGTGATGTGGAACAGGGGCGCCATCGCGAAGTACACGGGCCGCTCCGGCAGCCCCAGGCCGGTCCGCTGCCGCTCGGCGTTGTACATGATGTTGCCGTGCGTGTTGGTGGCGCCCTTGGGCGTGCCGCTGGTGCCCGAGGTGTAGCTGATCAGCGCGATGTCGGAGGGGCCGGGTTCCCGGTCCTCGGGCGCCTTGTGCCCGGCCCGCGCCACAGCCACGAGGTCATCGGCGTCCGGGGCCTGCGGCAGCCGCTCGAAGCTGAGCACGCGCGCGTCGTCACGCGTCTGGAAGTCCAGCTCGCACCCGGTGAGCACGATCCGCACGGGCGAGTCCGCCGCCGTCTCGCGCAGATACGACTCCCACGCCCGGTCCGAGCAGATCAGCGCGGCCACCTCGCCGTCCCGCAGGACGTGAGTCACCTCGCCCGCCTTGTACATCGGGTTGACGGGCACGACGATCGCGCCCGCCTTCCACGCGCCGAGCACGGCGAGCACGAAGTGCGGGGAGTTCTGGAGCAGCACCGCGACCCGGTCACCGCGCTCCAGGCCGCGTGCCGCGAGGTGCCCGGCGACGGAGTCGCTGAGCTCGTCGACGTCCCGGTAGGTCAGCCGGCCGTCGAAGTAGGCCAGGAAGTCACGGTCCGGCGTCTCGGCCATCACCCGCCGCAGGGCGTGTACGAGGGAGCCGGCGGGGCTTATGGGGCCCTTCTGGGCCTCGTCGAGCAGGTCCAGCCAGGGCTTGGCGGCGTAGCGGGACTCGGTCATCGGGTCTCCTCCCACTGCTGCTGGATGCGGTTCATGCCGGTCAGCCACCGGTCGGGGTCGGCGGCCCGGGCCTGGTGGTAGGCGGCGACCTCCGGGTGCGGCAGGATCAGGAACCGGTCCTCCTCGATGCCCTTTACCAGGGCGTCCGCGACGGCCTCCGGCTCGATCGCGGTCGGCTGCAGCACCAGGTCGCCCGCGCTGCCGGAGGCGGCGAGCATGTCGGTGCGGACGCCCTGCGGGCAGATGGCGTGGACCTTGACGCCCCGGTGCCGGTAGGTCAGCGACAGCCACTCGGCGAAGGCGAGGGCGCCGTGCTTGGTGACGGCGTAGGGGGCGGCGCCGATCATGGTGAGCAGCCCGGCGGCGGACACGGTGGAGACGAACCGGCCACTGCCGCGCTCCAGCCAGGCGGGCAGCAGTTCCTGCGCGGCCCGCACGTGGGCCATGACGTTCACGTCCCAGGAGAGGGCCCACGCCTTCTCGTCCAACGGCTGCCCGGGCTCGATGCCGTCGGCGGCGACACCGGCGTTGGCGCAGTACACATCGACGGTCCCGCCGAGCGCGTCCCGGGCGTCCCCGACCACCGCCGAGGCATCACCGGGCACGGCGATCCCCCCGACCTCGTCCGCGACGTGCTTGGCCCGCTCGGCGTCCAGGTCGTTGACGACGACCCGGGCCCCTTCGGCGGCGAACCTCCGGGCCAGCGCGGCCCCGATCCCGCCAGCGGCCCCCGTGACAACAACCCCGGCCCCTTGAAAGGCTCCCACCATCGGTCTCCTCAGTCGCGGCTCAGCAATGGCGCCAGACTAACCGGTCGGTATGTTTCAAGGAAGGGGGTGGAGCAGCACCCTAGGGGCGCGAGGCTGTACCGATTTGCGGCTCCGCCGCGTGGGCGCGACCAGCCACGGCGAAGCGGCACAAAACGGACCACGGAGGTCACCGCATGCGCCCTTCCAGACGAGCCGTACTCACCACCGCCACGGCGGCAGCCGTATCAGCCACCTCGACCGCGGCCGCCGCCCAGCGCCGCAGGCACCTGCGCACCGGCTTCGAACGCCTCGCCCACGACGGCTACACCCTGCTCGACGGCCAGAAGGCCGGCATCGTCACCAACCCCACCGGCATCACCCGCGACGCCCGCCACATCGTCGACGTCATGCACGCGGACGACCGCGTCGACCTCACCGCCGTCTTCGGTCCCGAGCACGGCTTCCGGGGCACGGCCCAGGCCGGCGGCTCCGAGGGCCGCTACGACGACCCGGCGACCGGCCTGCCGGTCTACGACACGTACCTCAAGAGCGGCCGGCCCCTCGCCGACATCTTCACCGCGTCCGGCGTGGACACGGTCGTCTTCGACATCCAGGACGTCGGCGCCCGCTTCTACACGTACATCTGGACCCTGTACGACTGCATGGAGGCCGCGCGGCTCGCCGGCAAACGGTTCGTGGTCCTGGACCGGCCCAACCCGGTGACCGGGCGGGCGGCGCTGGGACCCGTGCTGCACAAGGAGTTCGCCACGTTCGTCGGGCGGCAGCCCATCTCCCAGGCCCACGGGATGACCGTCGCGGAGCTGGCACGGCTGTTCAACGGCGAGTTCCTGACCGACCCCGTGCCGCTGGAGACCGTGCCGATGTCGGGCTGGAAGCGCTCGGAGTTCTACGACGCCTCCGGCCTGCCCTGGGTGCCGCCGAGCCCGAACATGCCCACGCCGGATACGGCCCTGGTCTACTCGGGGACGTGTCTGTTCGAGGGCACGAACCTGTCGGAGGGGCGGGGCACGACCCGGCCGTTCGAGCTGCTGGGCGCGGAGGGCGTCGACCGGCGCTGGGCGGAGGGGGCGAACGAACTCGGGCTGCCCGGCGTGCGGTTCAGGGAGGCGTACTTCGCGCCCACCTTCTCGAAGTTCCAGGGCAAGACGATCGGTGGTGTGCAGGTCCATGTGCACGACCGGGCCGCGTTCGACCCCGTGCGCACGGGGATCGCCCTCCTGGTGACCGCCAAGCGGGTCTGGAGCGGTTTCGCCTGGCGCCCCGACAACTGGATCGACAAGCTCACCGGCTCCACGCGCGTGCGCACGATGATCGACGCGGGCGCGGGCACCGACGAGGTCGTGGCGGGGTGGCAGCAGGACCTGGCGGCGTTCCGGCGGACGCGGCGGGAGTACCTCGTCTACCGCTGAGCGAGGCATACGGCACCCAATGCGCCCGTGACGTATGGCCAATTCGCCCCGTTGGCAGGACGATGCGCCCAGATCGTGGCGTCACCCGGGGGCTAGGGGGCCTGTCATGGCGGATCCGGCGATGAGTGTGGCTCCCTACTGGGAGCTGACCTTCGACGCGGACGGGGACCCGGCGGGCCGCCAGCGGGACCGGTTGCTCGCCGGGGTGACCGAACGGAAGGTGCGCGACCTGATCGTCTTCGCGCACGGCTGGAACAACGACCGCTCGGGCGCGACCCGGCTCTACGACCGTTTCCTCGCGCCCGTCCCACGGCTGGCCCCGTCGGCCCGGCTCGGGTACGTCGGGGTGCTGTGGCCGGCGATGCGGTTCTCCGACGAGCCGATCCCGGACCTGCCGCGGGCCGTGGCGGCCGGGGCTCCCGGGCGTCCCGCGCTCGACAAGGACACGCGGCACGCGCTGCTGGAGACCTTCCCGGGCCGGGCGATCCTGGTCGACCAGATCGCGCGGCTGCTGGAGCAGCAGCCGCGGGAGGAGTCCGAGCTGGAGGAGTTCGGGCGGCTGGTGCGGCTGCTGGTGGAGGTGGTGGCGCCCGGACCCCAGGAGCTGTTCGCGGCGGACACGGTGGCGGAGGGGGTGCCGCAGAGCGAGCCGGAGATGTTCGCCGGATCCTCGGCGGCGGCCTGCGAGGAGTTCGCGCAGGCGCTCGCGGAGCTCGAAGCGTCCGGCGCACGGCGGGACTTCAGGCTCCCGAACCCCTGGGACGGTGCGCACGAACTGCTGCGGCAGGCGGCGTACTACGCGATGAAGCGGCGCGCGGGAACCGTCGGTGAGCGCGGTCTGGGCCGGGTCGTCGGGCAGCTCGCGAAGGCGGCGCCGGACGTGCGTGTGCACCTCGTGGGGCACAGCTTCGGTGCCCGGCTGGTGTCGTTCGCGCTGCGCGGACTCCCCGAGGGCGTGCGCACGGTGAAGTCCGTGACGCTGCTCCAAGGGGCGTTCTCGCACTACGCGTTCGCGGCCCGGCTGCCGCACGACGCGCGCGCCGGAGGGGTGCTGCAGGGGCAGCAGAACCGTGTCGACGGCCCTGTGGTGTGCTGCCACTCCCGGCACGACTCGGCCCTCGGCACGTTCTATCCGCTGGCGTCGCGGATGGCGGGCGACAGCCGGTCGGCCTCCGGCCTCGATCTGAGCCGGGCCCTGGGCGAGAAATGGGGCGCGATGGGCTGCGGCGGGGTGCGGGCGGTGCCGGGCACGCGCGCGTACACCCTCGCCAAGGCCCTGACGGTGGAACTGCCCGCCTCGGGGTGCGTGAACGTCGACGCGTCGGCGGTGGTCAGACGCGGCGGCCCACCGGCCGGCGCCCACAGCGACATCCTGCACGAGGAGCTGGCGCGCCTGGTGCTGAGGGCGGGCCGGGTCCGCTGACCCGCCGTCAGCATCAGAGATCCTCCCGTCACCGGTGCGAGGTGAACTCCACGACCTGCTGGTAGGTCGGCCGGTTCTGCCAGCTGATCTTGCCGTGCTTGATGCCGCCCAGGGTGCGGTGGATGACCGAGTCGGCGCACCACTGGTCGCCCGCCGAGCACTGGTCGTCGCCGGGGTAGACCTGGGCAGCGGTCTTGCCTGCCGCCTCCTTCAACGTGCTGATGAGAGTGTCACGACAGGCACCGAGGCTGCCGTCGCCGCAGTACTTCCTGGCGAGCGGACCCTGCACCTGCTCGCCGAGCACGGCCCGGATGTCCTTGTCGACATAGCTCCACCAGCCGTACTGGAAGGAGCTTCCGGCATGTGAGCCGGTCGGGCCGTGGGCGGCCGACGGGGACTCGTCGACGGGCAGGTTCGCGGTCATGGCGGTGTAGAGCTCACGGCCGAGGCCCGGTTCGAACTCGGCCTTGACCAGCAGCGGCCACCAGGCGTCCAGGATGCGGATCGCGTCGGCGTCTGCGTACTTCTTGGAGCCGGCCGAGCTCTCCGTGCGCTTGCCGCCGGCCGCGACCCAGGCCTGGAGCTTGCTGACGGCAGCGGCCGCGGCGGAGTCGGTGACCGGTGAGCTGTTGACGACCTTCAGCAGCTTCGGCAGGACGTCCTCCGCCCGCAGATCGGCCGTTCCGGCGTCGGCCATGGCCTTCACCAGCGCGGCCCGGGTCACCCCGCCCTGCCGGACCAGCTTCTGCACCCGGTCGTCCAGGAGGTTGCCGCGGTGCACGGACCCGTTGCCCCAGGGAGCTGTCGTGTAGTCCTTGGCCTGCTTGTTGTTCCAGGAGATGTAGTAGTCCTGGTCGGTCGAGTTCGGGTGGGCGGAGGGCGGGGTGTAGTCGGCCGTGTTGGTCGCCGGGTCCCAGCCCCGCCACTCGTACGCCGGCCGCGCCCACGCCGGGAACTCGGCGTCGACGCCGTTCGCGCGCACCGGGTTGTCGCCGCTGTTGTAGTACGCGGTGTGCTCGGAGTCGGCGTAGAACCAGTTGAAGGTGTAGTTGATGTGCTGCACCGCCTTCTGGAAGGACTCCGGGCCCTTGACATAGCCGGGGTCGTTCAGCATCTGGAAGCCGATGATGGAGTCGGCCTCGTGCAGGAAGGACGAGCGCAGGGTGGTGTAGGCGACCTTCTTGCCGCCGACCGTCGCGCGGTACTCGACGGGGCCGTACTTCGTGCGCCACACGCGCATCGTGTAGGAGCCGGCCGCGGTGCCGTCGGCCGTGGTCGGCTTCCAGGCGTTCTTCTGCTCGACCTTCTCCATCGGCGTGCAGGTGCCGCGGTACAGGTAGTGGTAGTCGTCCTGGCACAACTCGACGGCGTAGGTGTCGATGATGTCCTGGCCGGAGGTCGTGGCGCTCCACGCGTAGTCCTGGCCGCGGCCGAGCTCGACGTACATGCTCAGGCCGGCGAAGGAGGCACCCCGGGCGCTGATCCCCGGGCCCTGGATCTCCTGGAGCAGCAGCAACTGGGGGGCGAAGTAGCCGGTCTGCGGGCCGAACACGGCGACGGGGTGGCCGCTGGCGGTGTGCTCGCCGCCGACCACGAGGGCGTTGGACATGCCGCGCTTGGCGGACGACAGGGCCGTCCTGGCCGCCTCGCCGGACGCTCCGGTGGCACTGGGGCTCGTGGCGCTGCCGGTGCGGTCGTGGACGAGCGGCTCGGGCTTTACGGAACCGGCGTCGGGCAGGGCCGTGCCCTGCGGGTCGTCGGGCTTGGTCGCGTACGGGAAGCTGCCGTCGCGGACGGTGAGGACGGCCTCCGGGTCGTTGCGCTCGCGGAAGGACTCCCAGACCTTGGTGCCCTCCGCCACGCCGTACTTCTCCTGGGCGGCGAGCAGCGAGAGCGCGTTGTTGACCTCACCGCCGCCGCCGGAACCGAACAGCGCGCCGATGACCGAGCCCAGCGCGACGAGGTCGGTGATCTTGAAGTGCTCGATCTTCCCGGCGTTGGTGACGGAGTCCTTGTGCCCGGTGAGGACGTACTCGCCCGGGAAGTAGCGGCCGCTGTCCGAGGCGCCGATGTAGGAGTTGATGCCGTCGAGATAGGCCGTGGCGTCGGCGAGGGCCTGCTTGCCGCGCTCGCCGTTGGTGGCGACGGCGTTGTCGATCTGCGCCTGGAGATCGGCCTCGGTGTACGGGGCGTGCCGCCAGAACTGCTGCTCCAGGCCCTGGTTGGAGGGCGCGCCGCCGGCGAAGGAGGTCAGCTGACCGCGCCCGACGTGCCGGAAGACGTCCATCAGCCACAGCCGGTCCTGGGCGGCCGCGTAGCCGGCTCCGAACTCGGTGCCGTACCGAGTGGTGCCGGTGATGTGCGGCACGCCCGTCTTCTTGTCACGGACGATCGTCACGTCGCCGCGCCCGGCGGGCTTGACCGTGGAGGCGACCTGGCCCGCCGGGACCCCGAAGGACGCGTCGTTGAAGAAGTTGTTGATCTTGTCGTTGGTGAGGCCGGTGTAGCCCTTGGCGAGATTCGCGTAGGGCCCGAGCTGGTCCTCGGCGTGCTCGGGCTGGGTGCCGAAGGCCTGGTTGAGGAGGATCTGGGCGAGGGTGGCGTTGCCGTTCTGGCCGGGCGGGAGAATGTCCGAACACTGGTTGCCGCAGTGGTCGTTCGCCGCGGCGGCGGCCCGCGCTGTCGGTGTTTCCGCGGCGGCGGCCGGGGCAAGCGGCGACAAAAGACCTGCGATCAGGGCGCATACCGAAGCGGTCTTCAGGAACCCGGGGAATCCCCGGGGAGTTCTCATTCTGCCGAGAACGGTGTGTGGGGTACGCCGTTGCATGGGGGCTCCTCCCGAGGGGGTGGCCGGATGTTACCGCCGGTATCCCCGGGTTTGAAGATGAACAAGCGTCACTTCTTGGAGTCAGCACAACAGGCACACGGACCACGGCAGTCGACTTGCGAGCCTCTTAGGACGGCTTATGGAGGGCATTTGAAATCGGATGGAGCCGATTCGCTTGTCGATACGTCTATTCGGCGACGTCCGTACGACGACGCCGAAGTGACCGGATTACAGGTGCAGGTGTGACGGAGGTGCAGGACGATGGCCGGTTTCCGGAGTCTGGCGAGACAGGTCCGTGATCCGCGGTGCGATCTGGCTTTGCGGCGCTATTCGCTGCGCAAGTGCCTTGAGAGGTTCGCCCCTTACGGGCACAGGGCGACCTGGGACCATTTGTGCGCCCGGGCGGGATTCGGTCCCGAGGACCGGTCCCCCGATCCAGTGCGGCTCGTGGCCGCACTGGACGAACTGGAGGAGGCGCGGGCGGTCTGGCTGGCCTACGAGGTCGAGTTCGCCGAGCGCCGCAAGAAGGAGAAGCACGACGGACTGCGCCGGCCGGGCAGCGTGGACGACTGGCACCGGCTGACCTGGGGCGGTTTCGGCGTGGCGTGGTGCGACGATCCGGCGGTCCATCCCCGTGAACCGCTGGCCGAGGTGCTGCGCCGGCTGATCGCCGCGCTGGAGCGCGAACCGGGCTCGGCGTGCCCGGTGTGCGGCGGGGAACAACTCGCCTGGAAGTACGACCTGGACCACGAACCATCGGCGGGTCCGGTCTGCACGGACTGCGGAATCCTGGTACCGCGTCCCGTGCTCACGCCCGAGTCCCTGGCGTACGCCAGGCGGGCACGGCCACTGTTGATGTCGGCTTGACGAACGCGGGTGCGCGGGGGGTGCGCCGGGGATGCCGCACCCCCACTGTCGCCGCCGGGGCCGGCTGTCAGTGGTGACTGGCACCATCGGGACATGGTGCAGGTGTGTCTGAACGGGACGCGGGGAGCCGCCGACGGTATGGCGGTGCCGCTGTCGCCCGAGGCGATGGCCGAGTCCGCGGCGGAGGCCGTCGCGGCCGGGGCGACGGACATCCATGTCCATCCCAAGACGCCGTGCGGGCGGGACACGCTGTCGCCGCGGGTGCTCGCGGTGACGCTGGAAGCGATCCGGGCGCGGGTGTCGGTGCCGGTCGGTGTGACGACGGGGGCGTGGGCGGAGCCGGACCCCACCGCCAGGCTGGACCGGGTCCGGGGCTGGACCGTGCTGCCCGATCACGCGTCGGTCAACTGGCATGAGCCGGGGGCGGAGGAGGTGGCCGCCGCGCTTCTCGATCTCGGGGTGGGGGTGGAGGCCGGTATCTGGTCGGGGACGGACGGGGCGGAGCGGTTCGCCGCGTCTCGGCTCGGGCCGAAGGTACTGCGAGTGCTGGCCGAGGTGATGGACACGGAGCCGTTGAGCGCGGTGGCTTCCGCGCGGGCGTTGTTGTCCGAGATCGGTTCTGCCCATGGCCGTCCTGTGCTGCTGCATGGGGAGGACGGGGGTGCTTGGCCTGTGCTGCGGCTCGCGGGGCGGTTGGGGGTGGCTACGCGGGTCGGGCTGGAGGATGTGCTGGTGCTGCCGGACGGGAGGCGGGCCGGGTCCAATGCGGAGTTGGTGGGGGCGGGGTTGGGTGAGTACGCCCTTGGTCAGGCGGCAGATGCTCGGCGTTGTCACTGAGGTCGGGGCGTTGCGCAGCCCGGCGGAGCTGGGTGCCTCCCCCACTCTCGGCTTCGCTCGAGCGGGGGGACCCCCACCGCCCACCCGTGCCGCCCCCAGCGGCACGCATGCCCGCAGGGCGGCGAGCTGCCCGCAGCTACAGCTACCCGCGGTTCTTGTCCACCATCAGGCGGGAGCCCGTGCGGCGTTCGCCGAAGGCGTCGTCCGGGTTGGAGAGGACACAGCCTTCGAGGGAGAGGCAGCCGCAGCCGATGCAGTCGGTGAGGTGGTCTCGAAGGCGGTTCAGCTGCTTGATGCGTTCGTCCAGTTCGGAGCGCCAGGCTTCCGAGAGGTGGGCCCAGTCCTCCTTCGTCGGCGTCCGCTCCTCGGGGAGTTCCGCCAGCGCCTCGCGGATCGTGGCCAGCGGGATGCCGACCCGCTGCGCGGCCCTGATGAAGGCGACCCGGCGGAGCGTGTCACGGGAGTAGCGGCGCTGGTTGCCGGAGGTCCGGCGACTGCCGATCAGGCCCTTGGACTCGTAGAAGTGCAGCGCGGAGACGGCCGCGCCACTGCGCGCCGCGAGCTGGCCGACCGTGAGCTCATGGATCTTCTCTGGAATCTGGGGCACCCATCGAACCCTACCCAGTCCGTTGACACGACCCCCCGGCGCCGACCATGCTAAGCAGTCGCTTAGAAAAACAGCATCCCTGACATGCGAGAGGCCGGGACATGGCACAGCCGAGGATCTTCACGTCCGTCGACGACCTGAAGTCGGCGGTGGGCGAGCATCTGGGGTACACCGACTGGCTCGACATCGACCAGAAGCGGATCGACCTCTTCGCGGACGCCACCGGTGACCATCAGTGGATCCACATCGACCCCGAGAAGGCCGCCGCGGGCCCCTTCGGCACGACCATCGCGCACGGCTATCTGACCCTGTCGCTGCTCCCCCTCTTCGGGCCGCAGCTGATCGCCGTCGAGGGCGTGAAGATGGGCGTCAACTACGGCACGAACAAGGTGCGTTTCCCCGCGCCCGTGCCGGTCGGTTCCCGGCTGCGCGCGACCGCCACGATCACCGGCGTCGAGGAGGTGACCGGCGGTGTCCAGGTCACCGTCGCCTTCACCCTGGAACGCGAGGGCGGCGACAAGCCCGTCTGCGTCGCCGAGTCCGTGGCGCGCTACTACTTCTGAGCCGGCGCCGGCTCCCCGGCTCCGACCATCCGCAGCACGAGGTCGGCGTACAGCGCGCCGACCTCGTCCGGCGTCCACGGCCCGTCGACGTTGAACCAGCGGGCCACGTCGATGCAGAGGGAGAGCACCGCGAGGGTGGTCCCCTTGACGTCGAGCACGTCGAACTCGCCCGACGCCACGCCGTCCTCGATGACCTGGTGCACCTCGTCGTCGCACTGCCGGCGCAGCGCGAGGATCTCGGCCCGGGCGTCAGGCCCGAGCGAGTCCAGCTCGTACTGGACGACCCGCGCCGTGGTGCGCCCGCCGGCGTGCCAGCGGACGAAGGAACTGACCGCGTCGGCCAGGCGCTCACGGGCGCTGCCCTCGCGCCGGGCCGCCGTCCGCAGGATCTCCAGGGCCTTCGCGTGCCCGATCCTGCTGATGCGGTGCAGCAGCTCTTCCTTGGTCTTGTAGTGGATGTAGAGCGCCGCCGGGCTCATCCCGGCGCGACCCGCGATGTCACGGGTCGTCGTGGCGTGGTACCCGCGCTCGGCGAAGGCCTCCACCGCGGCGATCAGCAGCCGCCGCGCCGCGTCGGGCGTGACCTCGCCCCACGCCTGCGCCTCGCCGCCGGCCGTCTCCTCCGCCGTACCCATCACGTGCCCCTCTCCACTGGCAGGGGCACCACCATACCGTTGAAGGTGAGCGGGCGCTTAGTGCGGCCGGTCAGTGCTTCTCGAAGGGGGTGTAGGCGGGGGCCGCCGCCCCCTCCTGCCGGTCCCGGATCACCTTGGCCAGGGTGAAGGAGGAGGTGACCAGGTAGAGGACGGCGATGGCGAGGAAGCCCCGGACCCAGGCGTCGGCGCTGAGATGGTAGATGCCGATGGCGGTGGCCGCCATGGCGACGGCGAACGAGGCGACGGCCTGGCCGTAGAAGGCCGCGGTGTTCTGCTTACCCGGTGTGTCACTCATGGGGGCAAGCTTCGGCCGAAGTGGCCAGCGCCACATCCGCCGACGTACTCAGAAGGTACTCAGAACGCCGAAACTCCCGTCAGCGCACGCCCGATGACCAGCTTCTGGATCTGACTGGTGCCCTCGTAGAGGGTCATCACACGGGCGTCCCGCAGCAGCTTGCCCGCCGGGTACTCGTCGATGTAGCCGTATCCGCCGAAGACCTGGAGCGCGTTGTTCGCGGCGCGGACGGCCGCCTCCGAGGCGAACAGCTTGGCCTTGGACGACTCGACGGCGAACGGACACCCCCGGTCGATCAGATCGGCGACCCGCCAGGTCAGCAGCCGGGCGGCGTCGACGTCCACGGCGATGTCGCTGATCAGCTCCTGGACGAGCTGGTGCCGGGCGATGGGCTTCCCGAACTGCTCGCGCTCGCCCGCGTACCGCACCGCCGCGTCCAGCGCGGCCTGGGCTATGCCGACACAGCCCGCGGCGACCGACATCCGGCCCTTGGCCAGGGCGGACATGGCGACCGAGAAGCCCTTGCCCTCCTCCCCCAGCAGCGCCGAGGCGGGCACGCGTACGTCGTCCAGCACCAGTTCGGCCGTTGCCTGGCCGCGCAGCCCCAGCTTCCCGTGGATCGTGCGGCGCGTCAGGCCGGGCGTGCCGGTGGGGACGAGGAAGGCGGAGACGCCCTTGTGGCCGGGGGCGTCCGTGGAGCGGGCGAAGAGCAGGACGACGTCGGCCCAGGTGCCGTTGGTGATGAACATCTTGGTGCCGCTGATGACGTAGTCGTCGCCGTCCCGGACCGCTCGGGTCGCGAGGTTGCCCGCGTCCGAGCCCGTGCCCGGCTCGGTCAGGCCGAAGCAGCCGACCGTCTCGCCGGAGGTGAGCCCGGGCAGCCACCGCCGCTTCTGCTCTTCGCTCCCCCACGCGGCGACGGTCTTGGCGACGAGCCCCAGCGAGACGGAGACGATGCCGCGCACGGACGAGTCACCCCGCCCCAGTTCCTCAGTGACCAGGCAGTACGCGAGGTGGTCGCCGCCGGATCCGCCGTACTCCTCGTCGACGGTCAGGCCCAGGAAGCCGACCTCGCCGAGCTTCTTGACGATCGCGCGGTCGACTTCCTCGGCGCGGTCCCAGGCGATGACGTTCGGGGTGATCTCACGCTCCACGAAGTCGCGTGCGAGCCGCCGGACCGCGCTCTGCTCCTCGCTGAGCTCCAGGTTCACCACGAGTCACCCCACTTGAAAACCGTACATTTAAATTAGCACTGCTAGTTTCCAGCCGCAGCCCTACTATGTGCGCCATGGCCCGACCGCGCAAGCCCTTGCTCAGCACAGACCGGATCATCGAGACCGCTCGTGTGCTCGTGGACGCGGAGGGCCTCGCGGCCGTCTCCACCCGACGGCTCGCCGCCGAACTGGGCGTCAGCGGGCCCTCGCTGTACAACCACTTCCGCACGAAGGACGAGATCCTGGAGGCGGTCGCCGACTCGGTGAGCGGTCAGGTGGACCTGACGATGTTCGAGGACGGCCGCGACTGGCGGACCGCGCTGCACGACTGGGCCGTCTCCTACCGGGCCGCGCTGCGCGACCACCCGAACATCGTCCCGGTGCTGGCCCGCGGCCCCGGCCGCCGCCCGGCGGGGCTGCGCCTCGCGGACGCCGTCTACGGCGCGATGGTCGCCGCGGGCTGGCCGCCGGCGCAGGCCACGTCCATCGGCGCGCTGATGCGGTACTTCGTGATGGGCTCCGCGCTCGGCTCCTTCGCCGGGGGCTTCGTGGACGACGCGAGCGCCTACGACCCCGCCGACTACCCCCATCTCCAGCAGGCCCATCTCCTCGCCGAGCAGCAGGAGAAGATCGACGAGCGGGCTTTCGAGACGGGGCTGACGGCCCTGCTGGACGGGCTGGCACGGCAGTACGAGCAAGTGCGGCGGACCGCGTAGGGACACTTCGGCGGCGGCCGAACGGTCCGTGTCCCATGCTGGGGCCATGACGACGAGGGACCCGCGGGCCACGAGCCTGGCACGGCTCGCCGGACTGTTCGCGGACGAGACCCGGGCCGCGTGCCTGCTGGCGCTGCTCGACGGACGGGCCTGGACGGCGGGCGAGCTGGCGCGGCACGCGGGTGTCGCCGCTTCCACGCTGAGCGAGCACCTGAGCAGGCTCGTCGCGGGCGGGCTGCTCGCCGAGGAGCGGCAGGGCCGGCACCGGTACGTCCGGCTGGCCGACGCGCGGGTCGCGCAGCTGGTGGAGGACCTGGCCGCACAGGTCGCGCCGGGCACGGCCGTACGGCCGCGGAGCCTGCGGGAGTCGAGCGCGGGTTCGGCCATGGCCCGGGGCCGCACCTGCTACGACCATCTCGCCGGCCGGCTCGGCATCGCGGTCACCGACGCACTGACGGCACGCGGGCTGCTGCAGCAGGAGACCGGGTTCGCGCTCACCGACACGGGCCTGGCGTGGTTCGCGTCGGCCGGTATCGGCCTCGAACGGCGCGGCCGGCGTCCCCTGGCGCGGGCCTGTCTCGACTGGACCGAACGCCGGCCCCATCTCGCGGGCGTGGCGGGCGCGGCCCTGTGCCGGCACGCCCTGGACACGGGGTGGTGCGTGCGCATCGGCTCCGAGCGTGCCGTGAAGGTGACGGCGGCCGGTGAACGGGCCCTCTTCGATCTGCTGGGTGTGGAGGCGGCGGCGCTGCGCTGACCTCGAATCCTGGCCGGACCGGCCCGGACACACCACCGCCCGGCATGCCTCGACGCCCGGTCCGAAAACCGCGAGCGTCCGCCCCTCCACCCCTCCTAGCCTCTGGAGCATGATGAACACCTCCCCGTCCCGTCCCGGCCGCCGGGCGGAACTGCTGGCCGCCGGGGCGGCCGCGGTCACCGTCGTGCTGTGGGCGTCCGCCTTCGTCTCGATCCGCAGCGCGGGCGACGCGTACTCGCCGGGCGCGCTGGCGCTCGGGCGGCTGCTGGCCGGGGTGCTGACGCTGGGCCTGATCTGCCTGCTGCGGCGGGAGGGACTGCCGCCGCGCTCGGCCTGGCGCGGGATCGCGATATCGGGGCTGCTGTGGTTCGGCTTCTACATGGTCGCGCTCAACTGGGGCGAGCAGCAGGTCGACGCGGGTACGGCCGCCCTGGTCGTGAACACCGGGCCGATCCTGATCGCGCTGCTGGGTGCCAGGCTGCTCGGGGACCCGATGCCGCCGCGGCTGCTGGCGGGGATGGCGGTGTCGTTCGCCGGCGCGGTGACGGTGAGTCTCTCGATGTCGGGCGAGGGTGGGTCCTCGGTGCTCGGGGTGGTGCTGTGCCTGCTGGCGGCGGTCGCGTACGCCGGTGGTGTCGTGGCGCAGAAGCCCGCGCTGGGCACGGCGAGTCCCTTGCAGGTGACGACGTTCGGGTGCCTGGTCGGCGCGGTGCTGTGTCTGCCGTTCGCGGGGCAGCTGGTCCAGGAGGCCGCCGAGGCGCCTGCCTCCGCGACGCTCAACATGGTGTACCTGGGCGTCTTCCCGACCGCCCTCGCCTTCACGACGTGGGCGTACGCCCTGTCCCGGACGACCGCGAGCCGGATGGGCGCGACGACGTACGCGGCGCCCGCGCTGGTCGTCCTGATGTCCTGGCTGTTCCTCGGCGAGGTGCCGGGACTGCTGACCCTGGTCGGCGGCGTGCTGTGCCTGGCGGGTGTCGCGGTGTCCCGGTCGCGGTCGCGGGCGGCGGCTCGGGGCGGGGCTCCGGGAGCGGCTCCGGAGCCCCGGCCCGAGGAGGCCGCGGACTCAGCCCGCTGACTCGGCCTCCGTCGCCGGCTCGGTCGCGGGTTCCGCCGCCGGTTCCGCCGCACGGGCACGGTCCGCGAGGACTTTGATCGAGACCAGCGCGATCACCGAGAGCACGATGATGTAGCCGGACACGGCCATCGACGTTCCCGTCGCCTCCAGCAGCAGCACCATGACGAAGGGCGCGAGCCCGCCGCCGGCCACGGCCGCGATCTGGTAGCCGAGGGAGGCGCCGGTGTAGCGCATCTCGGGCGTGAACAGCTCCGCGAACAGGGCGGCCTGGGGGCCGTACATGATGCTCAGGAAGCAGCTGGCGACGAACGTGCCGACGGCGAGCCACAGCAGCGAGCCGGTGTCGATCAGCAGGAAGAGCGGTACGGCCCACAGCGCGATGCCGACGGCGCCGAGGGCGTAGATCCGGATGCGGCCGACACGGTCGGAGAGCGCGGCGGCAGCCGGGATGAGCACGAGCTGGGTGAGGCTGACGCAGAGCGAGACGGTGAGCACCGCGCTCTTCTTCATGTCCAGCTCGCGGGTCGTGTAGTCGAGGACGCCGGTGATCAGGATGTAGAAGGTCGCGGTGTTGACGGCGAAGGAGCCGCCGGCGAGGAGGACCGTGCCGAGGTGGCCGCGCAGGATCGTGCGCAGCGGCGAGCTCTGCTCGGTCTTCTCCTTCTCCGCGAGGGCACGTTCGGCCTCCCGGAACGCGGGGGTCTCCTCGACGCGGGTGTGGATGTACCAGGCGAGTCCGAGGACCAGCAGACCGACCAGGAACGGCACGCGCCAACCCCAGGCCGCGAACGCCGAGTCGGTGGTGAGGGCGCCGGCGGCCAGGAAGACCGTGTTGGCGGTCACCACGCCGATGGGGACGCCGAGCTGGACGACACTGCCGTAGACACCGCGCTTGCCCTCCGGGGCGTACTCGGTGGCCAGGAGCATCGCGCCGCCCCACTGGGCGCCGACGGCGACGCCCTGGGCGACGCGGAGCAGGACCAGCAGGATCGGGGCCGCGACGCCGATCGTTTCGTACGTCGGCAGCAGGCCGATGCCGGTGGTGGCCACGCCCATCAGGGTGAGGGCGAGGACCAGCATCGGCTTGCGGCCGCGCTTGTCGCCCAGGTGGCCCGCGACGATGCCGCCGATGGGGCGGGCGAGGAAGCCGACGGCGAAGGTGGCGAACGAGGCCAGGACGCCGGCGGTGGGGCTGCCCGCGGGGAAGTAGAGATCGCCGAGGACGAGGGCGGCGGCGATGCCGAAGACGAAGTAGTCGTACCACTCGACGGCCGAGGCGAGCGCTGCCGCGGTGGCTACCCGGCGGCGGTTGCCGGCGGCCGGGGTGGTGGTGGCGGGCTGAGCGGAAGGGGCCGTGTCCATGCGGTGCACGCTCCGGTGGGTGCGGGGACGGAACGGGGGGTGGCTCGGATGGGAACAGGGGCTGACTCGAGTCCGGGGAACGTACTGACCGGACGGTATGTACGTCAACGGGTCGCGCACCAGGACTTTTACCTGTACTTGGCACCGACCGCGTGTGCGGGCACGCCTGAGGCCCCGGCCTCGCGTGGAGGCCGGGGCGTGGGGGAAGCGGGCTAGAAGACGACCAGTGCCCGGCCGCCCTTGCCCGCCAGCATGTTCTCGAACGCGGCCGGGATGCCCTCCAGGGAGATCCGCTCCGTCACCAGCGCGCTCAGGTCGAGGCGGCCCGCCCGGACGTGTTCGGCGAGCACCGGGAGGTCCTCGGCCGGGTTGGAGTTGCCGTAGACGCAGCCGGCGAGGGTGCGGCCCCAGTGGAAGATCTCGAGGGCGTTGAAGGTGACCTGCTGGTCCTTGCCGCCGATGCCGACGACCGTGGTGCGGCCGCCGCGCCGGGTGGAGTCCCAGGCCGTGCGGATGGTGACCGCGCGGCCGGCGCACTCCACGGCGACGTCGACGCCCTGTTTGCCGGTGAGGGCGCGGATCTCGCGGGCGGTGTGCTCGGAGGCGATGACGTAGTCGGTGGCACCGGCCGCCCGGGCCAGTTCCTCCTTCTCGGCGGAGACGTCCACCGCGACGATCTTCGAGGCACCCGCGATCCGGGCGGCCTGGAGGGCTGCGAGGCCCACTCCCCCGACGCCGAACACCGCCACCGTCTCGCCGGGCCGGACCTGCGCCGAGTGGTGGACGGCGCCGTAGCCGGTGAGGACGGCGCAGCCGAGGAGGGCCGCGTCGGTGAGCGGTACGCCCTGGGGCACGGGCAGGACGCAGGCGGCGGACACGACCGTCTCCTCGGCGAACGCGGCGACGTTCAGGCCGGGGTGGAGGTCGGTGCCCTCGGTGGTGCGGGCGTAGACGTCGGCGGCGCCGTTGAGGGCGTTGGCGCACAGCCAGACCTCGCCGAGCGAGCAGGCGTGGCAGGCACCGCAGGACGGGGCCCAGTTGAGGACGACCCCGTCGCCGGGCGCGACGTGGGTGACGCCCTCGCCGACGGCGACGACCGTGCCGGCGCCCTCGTGGCCGAGGACGGCGGGGACGGGCACGCGCATGGTGCCGTCGGACAGGGACAGGTCGGAGTGGCAGACCCCGGCGGCGGCGAGCCGGACGCGGACCTGGCCGGGTCCGGGGTCCGGCAGGTCGATGCCGGTGATCTCCAGCGGGGAGCCGACGGCGGGCAGTACGGCGGCGCGGACAGCCATGACGGAAGGAACTCCCTGACTAGAACTGGAGGGACTTGGTCTGGAGGTACTCGGCCAGGCCGTGCACGCCGAGTTCGCGGCCCACGCCCGACTGCTTGTACCCGCCGAAGGGCGCGAGGGGGTTGAAGCGGCCGCCGTTGATGTCGACCTGGCCGGTCTCCATCCGGCGTGCGAAGGCCACCGCCTCTGCCTCGTCACCGGCCCAGACGGCACCGGCCAGGCCGTACACCGTGCCGTTGGCGATGCGCAGGGCGTCCTCCTCGTCGTCGTAGGGGAGGATCGACAGGACCGGGCCGAAGATCTCTTCCTGGGCGATGGTCATGTCCGGGGTGACGTCGGCGAAGACGGTCGGGCTGACGAAGTAGCCCGTCTCGCGCGGGGATTCGGGGCCGCCTGCGACCAGGCGGGCGCCTTCCGCGACGCCCTTGTCGATGTAGCCGCGCACCCGGGCCTGCTGCTTGGCGTTGACGACCGGGCCGATGCGGTCGCCGTACTTGGCGGCGGCGGCAGCGGCGAGCTCGACGGCCTCGTCGTACCGGTCGCGGTGGACGAGCATGCGCGTCCAGGCGCTGCACGTCTGCCCGGAGTTGGACATGACATTGGCGACCCCGACGTTGACCGCCTTGGCCAGGTCGGCGCTCGGGAGGATGACGTTGGCGGACTTGCCGCCGAGTTCGAGGGCGACCTTCTTGACCTGCCCGGCGGCGATCGCGGCGATGTGGCGGCCGACGGCGGTGGAGCCGGTGAAGGAGACCAGGTCGACGTCCGGATGTTCGGCGAGGGCCTGGCCGGCGACCGGGCCGAGTCCGGTGACCAGGTTGAAGACGCCCGCCGGGATCCCGGCCTCGTGCACCGCGCCGGCGAACAGGCGGGCGACCAGCGGGGTGTCCTCGGCGGGCTTCACGACGACCGTGCAGCCCGCCGCGAGGGCCGGGGCGACCTTGGCGACGATCTGGTGCAGGGGGTAGTTCCAGGGCGTGATCGCTGCCACGACACCGACCGGCTCGTGGTGCACCACCGAGTTGCCGGTCTTCTCCTCGAAGGCGTACGTGGCCGCCAGTTCGGCGTAGGAGCCCGCGACCGCGATCGGCACGCCCGCGTGGACGGCCTGCGAGAACTTCAGGGGTGAGCCGAGTTCGGCCGTGACGGTCTCGGCGATCTCGTCGGCGCGGGCCACGAGCACGTCCCGGAGGGTGGCCAGGCGCGCCGCACGCTCGGCGGGCGGGGTCGCGGCCCAGGCCGCGAGGGCGGCGCGGGCGGCCCGTACGGCGGTGTCGACGTCCTCGGCGGTGCCCGCCGGGACCGTGCCGATGACCTTCTCGTCGACCGGGTTCACGACCTCGATCACGTCCTGGCCTGCGGCCGGGCGCCAGGCGCCCCCGATGTACATGCCGTCGTGTGCCTTCATCGCGCTTCCTCCGGGGCGGGGCGTCGTCGTCCGGCACATAAACTAGCGGCGATAGTTTTCTGACGCCAGACGTCCCGGTCACCCCGTCATCACAGCACGGAGCGGGCTCCGCCCGGGTGTGCGGCTCCTCACTCCCCCAGGTCGGGCAGGCGCGCCGGGTGCGGGCAGATGCGGTCGCCGTTCTGGTCGAAGACGAAGAGATGGGCGAGGTCGACGAGGAGCGGCACCTGCATGCCGTGGCGGAGGGCCAGGTCCGGGGTGGTGCGGACGATGAGGTCCCCGGGCAGGCGGGGTTCGGCGGTGGCGGGGGCGGCGGCCTCGGGGTGGTCCAGGGCGACCACGGGTCCGGCCCGCCCGGCCGCGGACCGCTCCCGCAGCCGGGTGAGCACCGAGCCCTCGCGGCGGCGCCGCCGGGCGGGGCGGCCGGGGCGGGGGCGCGGGGCCTCCAGTTCGGGGACGACGGCGGGGCTGGAGCCGGTGTTGAAGTGGACGAGGATCTCGTGCCCCTGGAACTCCACATGCTCGACCAGGCCGGTGATCGGCACCTCGCCGGGGCGGGCCGAGGAGTGCTTGGCGATCCGGACGGCCTCCGAGCGCAGGCCGACGATGACCTCGCGGCCCTGCTGGACCCGCAGCAACTGGTGGTCCAGGGAGAGCGGTTCGGGCAGGCGCAGGAACTGCTTGCCCAGGCTGATGGTCATCGCGCCGTCCAGCGGGGCACGCACCAGGCCGCGCAGCAGGTTGATGCGCGGGGTGCCTATGAAGGCGGCGACGAACACATTGCCGGGCATCGCGTAGACCGCGCGCGGGCTGTCGACCTGCTGGAGCACGCCACCGCGCAGCACCGCGACCCGGTCGCCCAGCGACATGGCCTCGGCCTGGTCGTGGGTGACGTAGATGGTGGTGACGCCCAGCTCCCGGGTGAGCTGGGATATCTCGGCCCGCAGGTGGTTGCGGAGCTTGGCGTCGAGGTTGGACAGCGGCTCGTCCATCAGGAAGGCCGAGGGGTGGCGGGCGATGGCCCGGCCCATCGCGACGCGCTGGCGTTCGCCGCCGGAGAGCTGGCCGGGCAGGCGGTCCAGGAGGTCCTCGATGCCCAGCATGCGGGCGGTGGCGTCCACGCGTGGGCGGGGGTCCGTGCCGGGGGCCTCGATGCGCAGCGGGAAGCCGATGTTGGCCCGGCTGGTCATGTTCGGGTAGAGGGCGAAGTTCTGGAAGACCATCGCCATGTCCCGGCCGGACGGCGGCAGGTCGTTGGCGTACTCGCCGTCGAGCAGCAGTTGGCCGTCGTCGATCTCCTCCAGCCCGGCGATCATTCTGAGCACGGTCGACTTGCCGCAGCCGGACGGGCCGAGCAGTACGAGGAACTCGCCCGGCGTGATGTCCAGCGACAGCCGGTCCACCACGCGGGCGCCTCGCGTATAGGCCTTGCTCACGTCGTGCAGGGAGATGGCGCGTGTCATGAGATGCCCCCGAGGGGTCTTCAGGGCGCTGGTGCTCCGCGGGCCGGAGGCCCCGCACGGGTCGCACGGGGCTGTGGGTCACGGAAGTTAACGGAATGTGTGCGGCCGGGGGAAGACACCGGGCGGGATCGGGGGCTTCGGTCCATCTGGTGAGAAGGCGGACGGCCTGATTCGGCCAGGGCGTCAGCGGACGGCGGTGAGATGGGCGAACACCACGACGTTCCCGGAGTAGCCCTTCCTGCGGTCGTAGGCGCCGCCGCAGGTGATCAGGCGCAGCTCGGGGCGGCCCCGGGCGCCGTACACCTCCTGGCTCGGGAAGTGCTCCTTCTCGTACGACTTGATCGCGTCGACCGTGTAGACGGCGATCCGTCCGTCGGCGCGGCGGGCCTTGATCTCCCGGCCCCGCTTCAGCTCCGTCAGCCCCGCGAAGACGGCGGGGCCGCGATCCGTGTCGAGATGCCCGACGGCGACGGCGGTGCCCTGCTCGCCGGGCGAGGCGCCGTGCTGGTACCAGCCGACCAGTCTCGGGTTGTCCTCCGGGGGCGCTGTGAGCCGTCGTTCGCGGTCGAGGCCCAGGGGCATGATCGGGGCGTCGACGCGGAGGTAGGGGATGAGGAGGCGCGTGGCGCGGGAGCGGGGCAGGGAGTGGGGGGTGGCGGGGCGGGGTGGTTGGGCGGTGGGGGGCTGGGGGCGCTCGGAGGCCGGGGGGCGGTTCGGGTGGGGGGTGCCGGTTGCGGGGCGACGGCCCGGCGCGGGGTGGCTGCCGGTGGGGGGTCTGGAGGTCTGGGCGCCGGGTCCCTGAGCCGGGGCGGTACGGGATGTGGGTGCCTGTGGTGTACGGGTACCGGGCCCGGGGGATCCGGAGGGGCCGGGCCGGGCGGGCGGGGAGCCGGTGGGGCGGCCTGGAAGGGCAGGGGTGGAGGCGGCGTTGCCCGGCTGGGCGGGTGTGGACGCGGAGCGGCTGGGCCAGGCGGAAGTGGCCGAGGCGCCGGCCGGGGCGGTGTCGGAGTCGCCCGGCAGGGCGTCCGCGGCAGCTTCGGCGGAGCCGGTCGGCAGAGCCGTGACGGATTCGCTGGGCTCGTCGCCCGGGTCCCAGCAGACACCGAGCAACAGCAACGAGAAGGCCACGGCGATCGTCCGCGCCAGCCGGTAGGCACGCGTCCGGTACCAGGGCCTGCGCGGCCGCCGGGGCCAGGCCGTGGGGCCACCGCCCCCGGCCCCACCGGGGCCACTGCCTCCCGCCCCACGGCGTCCACCGGCCCCACCAGGACCGCTGCCCCCGGCCCCACGGCGGCCTCCGACCCCACCGAGGCCACTGCCTCCCGCCCCACCGCGGCCTCCAACCCCACCGGGGCCACTGCCACCGGCCCCACGGCGGCCTCCAACCCCACCAGGACCGCTGCCCCCGGGCCCACGCCGAACCACGGGCGCAGCACCGGAACCCGCCCCACCCGTTCGCCGACCCACCGGAGGTGCGGCACCCCCAACTCCGGCCCCCCGCCGCACAGATGTGGCAACGGATCCAGAACCAGCCCCACGCCGAGCCACCGGAGCGTCAACGGACCCGGACCCAACACCACGCCGAGTTACCGGCCCAGCTTCAGCCTCCGCCCCACGCCGCCCCACCGAACCAACACCAGAACCGGCCCCACCCCCACGCCGAGCCACCGGCTCAGCCCCAAACCCCGCCCCGCCCCCACGCCGCCCCACCAAAGCGCCGTCAGAACGGCACCCAGCCGCCCGCCGCCCCGCCGCCCCGCCGTCAGAACCGGACACAGCCTCACGCCACCCCACCAGGCGGCCGTCGTAGCCGGACCCACCCCCGCGCCGACCCCCGGGGGCAGCTCCAGGGCCGCCCCCGCCCCACCCCGCCGGACCCGCACCACCGCCCGCCCCGGACTCGCGCCGCCCCACAGGAGCGGCGCGATACGCGGATGGTGTCCTACGCCGCGCCATCAGGGCGGCGGCGGAGGCGGAACCAGACCGCTCCGGCGACGGCGGCCAGGCCGACGGCGGCGGCGCCGGCGACCGGGGTGAAAGCCTCGGCACGGGCGATGCCGCCACCACCCGCCGGGGCGCCGCCGTTCGGGGTGATGGTGGCCTTGGAGTCCGGGCAGGCGACCTGGAACACCTTGAACTTGCCCGCGCCGTGGGCCCGGTCGGTGAGCCATGTCAGCTTGTACTGCCCGTTGGGAAGGTCGATGAGCGGGCTGCGGCCCGCTCCGGCCGCGTTGAGGGTGACCGAGCCGCTCTTGGCCGGGACCTCGGGCAGCGCCTGGATGGTCCAGTTGACCGTCTCGCCCGCCTCGAAGTCGAACGCGGCGAGGTAGAAGTCGCAGACCTTCGAATCGTTGCGGCGATCAGTGGCGGCCGTCTCGGTGGCGTGGATCTTGACGTCCCCGTTGTCCCCCGGAGCGGCGACAGCGGGCACCCCGCTCAGGGTGGTGCCGGCGAGGGTGAGAGCGGCGAGGACGGCGGTGCGGGTGCCGGCACGGCGTGCGAGGGGTACGACGGGCATGAACATGCCTCCAAGTCAGATGATTTTCATACAAACACCTCGTCACCTGACTATCTGCTACATGTCACCCGGAAACGCCGGAGCAGCGCCCACGACGCGTCAGATGTCGCTCTTCCGGCCCAACCGCATCCCGTTCCGCCGGGGTTCGGGGTCGTCCGCTCCGCCCTCCTCGTCCGGCTCCCGCCCCGCCTCGTCCGGCTCCCGCGGCGACCGCACCGCGACCCCCGACGACACCAGCAACAGCACCCCCAGCATCACGAACGGCGCCGCTACCCCCGCGACCCCGGCGATCAGCCCGGCCGCGGCGGGCGCGGCGACCTGCCCGAGCCGATTGCCGGTCAGACGCAGGGCGAGAGCGGTGGAACGGGCCTCGTCGGGTGCCGCCTGGACGACCGTCGTCATGGACAGCGGCTGCCCGACGCCCAGGCAGAAGCCGAGCAGTACGAGCAGCAGACCGAGCGCCCACACCGGCACCGGCAGGGCGATGCCCGCGCACAGAAGGGCCGCCAGCAGACACGTCACGGTGAGCAGCATGGTCCGGCCGAGCAGCCGCAGCAGGGGCGTCAGCACCAGGCGGCAAGCGATGGTGGCCGCCGCGCGCAGGCTGAGCAGGAGGCCGATCACGGACGGCGCGATGCCCCGGTGCTCGCCGACCACCGGGAGGTACGCGGTGAGGATGTCGGTCGCGGACAGCACGGCGAGGCTGATGAAAATGCCGGCGGGCACGCCCCGGGTGCGCAGGATGCCCCGGACCGGGACCCGGTCGCCCTTGTCCGCGCGGGACGTGGCCGCCGTACGGCGGTGCTCGATGCGCCACAGCGAGGTGAACGCGACCGCGCCGATCCCGCCCGCCACGACCAGGGCGAGCGCGCTGGTGCCCGCCATGTCCTCGCCGCCGATCAGCGCGCCCGCGGCGATGGGGCCGACCAGCTGGCCGAGCGCCGCGCCGATGGTGAAGTGACCGAAGTTGCGGTCCTGGTCGTGCGGCGCGGACTGACGGGCGACGAGGGACTGGGAGCCGATGACGAAGCAGAGGTGGCCGAGGCCCATCACCCCGCTCCACAGGGCCATCGCCCCCAGGGAGCCGGCGACGCCGCTGAGGGCGCAGCCGCCGGAGATGAGGACCACCCCGAAGGGCAGCAGGGGCGCGCAGCGGCCGTGGTCGGTACGACGCCCCAGGGGGACGGCGGCGAACAGCGGAAGCAGCGCGTAGACACCGGCGATCACACCGACGGCGCGTTCGTCCGCGCCCAGCGCGAGGGCCCGGTAGGAGACGGCGGGCCGGGCCATCGACACCGCCGCCTGAGCGAAGCCGAAGGCGATGACGAGGCGGAGCAGCCAGCCGCGATTCCCACCGGGCCTCACGATGTCCTCCAACTGGAGTCGAACAAGGTCAGATGATTCCGAACAGGATGCCCGCGCCGAGGATGACGAGGCATGTGAGGGCGGCCCACTTGACCACGAACCTGGTGTGGTCGCCGAACTCCACCTTGGCCATGCCGACCAGGACGTAGACGGCCGGGACGAGCGGGCTCGACATGTGCAGCGGCTGGCCGACCAGCGAGGCGCGGGCCATCTCCACCGGGGAGACGCCGTGCGCGGCACCGGCTTCGGCGAGGACGGGCAGGACACCGAAGTAGAAGCCGTCGTTGGACATGAAGTACGTCAGCGGCAGGCTCAGCACACCGGTGACGAGGGCCATGTGCGGGCCCATGCCCGCGGGGATGACGTCCACCATCCACTTGGCCATGTTGTCGACCATGCCGGTGCCCTGGAGGACGCCGGTGAAGACGGCGGCGGCGAAGACCATGCCGGCGACGTTCAGGACGTTGTCGGCGTGGGCGGCCAGCCGGGCCTTCTGGTCGGGGATGTGCGGGAAGTTCACGGTGAGGGCCAGCGCGGCACCGAGCAGGAACAGCACCGGGATCGGCAGCCACTCCATGATCATGGCGGTGAGCAGGACGACCGTGAGCAGCGCGTTGAACCAGTAGAGCTTGGGGCGCAGGGTGGCCCGGTTCGGGTCGAGACCCTGGAAGCCGTCGTCCTCGGCGTCGCCCTCGGCGCCCGCTCCGGTGCCGGTGCCCGCGTCCGCGCCGGTGCCGGAGCCCGCGTCCGCGCCGGTGCCGGAGCCCGCGCCGCCCTTGCGCATGGAGACCTTGCCGTCACCGGAACCGGAGCCGGAGCCCACGAGGACCGTCTCGCTCTCCTTCTCCTCCTCCAGCACCTCGTCCAGCGTCAGCATCCCCAGCCTCCGGCGCTCACGCACACCGAGCACGTAGGAGAGACCGAAGACGAAGAGCAGACCCACCAGGAGCGCCGGGATCATCGGGACGAAGATCTCGCTGGCGTCGAGCTTGAGCGCGGTCGCGGCGCGGGCGGTCGGGCCGCCCCAGGGGAGGGTGTTCATCACGCCGTTGGCCATCGCGGCCACACCGGTCATCACGACCAGGCTCATCTTCAGGCGCTTGTACAGCGGGTACATCGCCGAGACGGTGATCATGAAGGTGGTGGAGCCGTCGCCGTCCAGCGAGACGATCGCGGCGAGCAGCGCGGTGCCCACGACGATCCGCATCGGGTCCGCTTTACAGAATTTGAGGATCCCGCGGACGATCGGGTCGAAGAGACCGACGTCGATCATCACGCCGAAGTAGACGATCGCGAACATGAGCATCGCCGCGGTGGGGGCGAGGTCGGTCACGCCGTCGAGGACGTAGTCGCCGAGCTTGGCGCCCTTGCCGACGAACACGCAGAAGAGAGCGGGAATCAGCACGAGCGCCGCGATCGGCGACATCTTCTTCATCATGATCAGGACCAGGAAGGTCGCGATCATGGCGAAGCCGAGGATGGTCAGCATGAGTGGGTACCTAACGTTCGCCCTTGAACATTCCACCAGGGCCGGCGGTTCCCGAGACGTTAGGGCCCGTCAAGCAGCGTTAACAAGACGTTGACGTGCGAGCAATAAGCGCAAAACTGCTGGTCACAGCTTTGCTCAGGTCAGCGGCATGAGCTTTTCGGCCGCCGGGGCGCATTCGACGGGCACTCCGTTGAGGACCGCGTTGCCCGACAGCGGGTCGAGCAGACGGCCGTCGAGCAGCTGGTTGACGTTGACGCCTGGGTCGGTCGAGGCGTGGCTGAGGCGGGTGCCAGGCCGGTCATGGCCCCAGCCGTGCGGCAGGCTCACCACACCCCTGCGGATGGCATCCGTGACCTCGGCCGGTGCGGTCACCTCTCCCCCGGCGCCCTTGACCCGTACCGGCGCACCGTCCGCCACGCCCAGCCGTTCGGCGTCCGCGGGGTGGATGTGCAGGGTGCAGCGGTTGGAGCCGCCGGTCAGGGCGGGCACGTTGTGCATCCAGCTGTTGTTGGAGCGCAGATGACGGCGGCCGACCAGGACGAGCCCCTCGGGGCGTTCGGTCAGGGCCGCGCGCAGCCGGGGCAGGTCCTGTGCGATCGGCCCCGGCAGCAGCTCCACCAGGCCGCTCCGCGTCTTCAGCGGCTGCGGGAGCCGGGACCGCAGGGGGCCGAGGTCGATGCCGTGCGGATGCGCGAGCAGCTTCTCCAGGGAGAGCCCGTCCGGTCGTACGCCGAAGCCGTCGCCGTAGGGGCCGAGGCGCAGCATCATGTCCAGCCGTCGTTCGGGGCCGGTGTCGCCGGTGAGCCGGGCGGCGAGCTCGCGGGGATCGCGGCCGTATACGGGCGAATGGGCTTCCTTGACCGCCTTGCCGAGGGTCTGGTCGATGACCATCTGGTCGACGGCGGCGGGGTCGGCCCCGTGCATCCCCGTCGCGGCGAGGATCAGCCGGGCCAGGATCTCCGTCTCCGCCATGCGGCCCGGCTCCAGCGGGACCGCGGGGCGGGTGTAGCGGACCTGGTTGCGTACGGCGAGGGTGTTGAAGGCGAAGTCGTGGTGCGGGCTCTGGGAGGGCGGGGGCGGGGGCAGCACGACGTGGGCGTGGCGTGAGGTCTCGTTGAGGTAGGGGTCGACGCTGACCATGAAGTCGAGCGAGTCGAGCGCCTTGTCGAGCCGGTCGCCGTCGGGCGCGGACAGCACGGGGTTGGCGGCGACGGCGATCAGCGCGCGGACCGGCTCGCCCTCCTCGGTGGCGGTGTCGATCTCCTCGGCGAGGGCCGACAGGGGCAGCTCGCCCTTCGCTTCGGGGTGCCTGCTCACCCGGGAGAGCCAGCGGCCGAGGGCGAAGCCGCGGCCGGGTCCGGCGGGGCGCGGGGTCTTGTCGGTGGCGGCCTGCGGGAAGAGCGCGCCGCCCGGCCGGTCGAGGTTGCCGGTGAGGATGTTCAGGACGTCGACGAGCCAGCTGGCCAAGGTGCCGTGCGGGACGGTGCAGCTGCCGATGCGGCCGTAGACGGCGGCGGTGGGGGCGGCGGCGAGTTCGCGGGCGAGGGTGCGGATGAGGCCGGCGTCGACGTCACACGCCGGGGCCACGGCTTCGGGGGTGAACTCCCGCAGGGCGTCGGCCAGTTCCTCGACGCCCTGGACGTGCGGGGTCGGCTCGACCAGACCCTCGGCGTAGAGCACCTGCGCCATCGCCGCCAGCAGCAGCGCGTCGGTCCCGGGCCGCACGGCGATGTGCCGGTCGGCGAGCTTGGCGGTCCGGGTGCGCCGCGGGTCGATGACGACGAGGGTGCCGCCCCGGGCCTTGAGCGCCTTGAGCTTGCCCGGGAAGTCGGGGGCGGTGCACAGACTGCCGTTGGACTCCAGCGGGTTGGCGCCGATGAGGAGCAGATGGTCGGTGTGGTCGAGGTCGGGCACGGGGATGGCGTTCGCGTCGCCGAAGAGCAGTCCGCTGGAGACGTGCTTGGGCATCTGGTCGACCGTGGAGGCGGTGAAGACGCTGCGGGTGCCGAGTCCGGCGAGCAGCACCGTCGGGTAGAGGGCGCCGGCCATGGTGTGCACGTTGGGGTTGCCGAGGACGACGCCGACGGAGTTCGGGCCGTAGCGCTCGACGACCGGGCGAATGCCGGCGGCGACGGCGTCGAAGGCCTCCTCCCAGGTGGCCTCGCGCAGCTCCCCGTCCCTGCGCACCAGTGGGGCGCGCAGCCGGTCGGGGTCGGAGTCGACGGCTCCGAAGGAGGCGCCCTTGGGGCAGATGAAGCCTTCGCTGAACACGTCGTCGCGGTCACCCCGGGCACGGGTGACGCGCGTCCCCTCGATGGTGAGCGTCAGGCCGCAGGTGGCCTCACACAGGGGACAGATACGCAGGGCGGTGCGGGACACGGGTCCTCCCGGGGGCGGCGGCTTCGGTGGCGCACGAACGCGCCCGAGCATACCGACCGGTATGCATGGAGGGGAGGCCCCGGCGGCATCGGGTCAGTCGAGTACCCGGGACAGATACGCCCGGAGCATTTCCCGCATCTCCTCGATGATCTTGGGGTCCCCTTCCGGCATGACCCGGAACGCCAGGTGCACGAGGGTGTCGGCGGTCTCGACGGCGATGAGGAACACCCGGCGCAGCTCCTCGTCGGGCTCGCGGTCGAGGTAGCCGGAGAGGAGCTCGGTGAGGCGGTCGGCGACGCGGTGGTTGGGTTCGGTGTGGCGGGAGCCGACCGGGATCTGGTTGCCGAAGTCGACGAGGGAGAAGCCGGGCGCGGTGCGCTTCATCTCCAGGTACTCGTCGAGCACGGCGTCCATGGCCACGCGCCAGCCCCCGTCGCCCGTCTCCCGCAGGCGCTCGGTGACGCGGGCGGAGTACCGCTCGAGGTTGCGCTGGGCCAGCGCGTCGGCCATCTGGCGTTTGTTGCCGAAGAAGCGGTAGACCGAGCCGATGGGGACGCCGGCCCGCTGGGCGACGGCGCGGGTGCTCAGGGCGTCGTAGCCGACCTCGTCGAGAAGGTCGGCGCAGGCGTCGAGGATCCTGGTCAGGCGTTCGGCACTGCGCCGCTGCACGGGCGCACGACGGAGCGATGTCGCGTGGGGCACGGGCTTCATGATGCCTTTCCGGCGCGATCCGGTGAACCTCGCCCCCCGATCCGGGACCGGTGGTCCGTCGCGTGCGTGCGCGCTTCCCCCGGGGCGCTCGCACTCGGCGTCGCGCCCGGGCCGGGCTCCGACGCGGTGATGTCGGCCGTGCTCTCCACGGGCCTGCCGTCCACCGCCCAGGCGGTGCCGTCGTCGGCGTAGAGGCGGGCCGTGACGTGGTGCGTGCCGCGCGGGACGAGGTGGGCGGCCAGCCGGTACTCGGTGGTGCGGAGCCGGGTGACGAGACGGCCGTCCACATAGAGGTGTGCGAGTCCGCGCCCGGCCACCGCCTCCCCCGCCGCACCCGCCCGCGAGAAGCGGAACTTGCGGACAGCCAGCCGGACGTCCCAGCCGCCGCCCGCGTCGGGCTGCACCTCGATGCCGACGTCGGGCGCGTCCCGCCGCGCCACCTGACGGAAGGGCCGCCCCTCGGGGTCCCGGTCCTCCAGGAGCGTGCCCGCGGGCGTGGACGAGGCCCCGCTCCCCCGCTCCCGCGCGTCACCGGAGCCGCAGCCCCCGGCTCCGCCCAGCAGGACGCAGACCGCGAGCAGGGCGAGAGGTCCACGTGTCCACGTCATGTCCGCGAGCGTAGAACGCACGTCCGACCCGGCGGATCGTCCTCAAGTCGGGTTCAGGTCATCCCTCGAGAGGAGGGCGCGTGTCCCTCTTGCGCAGGGGAAAACGCAATCCTACGGTGTTACATAGGAATCGACCGCAAGGGAGCAGCGATCAATGGGTGATGGGGGTACCTCCCGCACGAGCGGGTTCGAGCGTGGGGGAGCGCGGAAGACCGCCGAAGGGCTGACCTATCTCTCCGGCTTCGGCAACGAGCACGGCTCCGAGGCCGTGCCGGGCGCGCTGCCCGAGGGCCGCAACTCACCCCAGCGGGCCCCGCTCGGGCTGTACGCGGAGCAGCTGAGCGGTACGGCCTTCACCGAGCCGCGGTCCCACAACCGCCGCTCGTGGCTGTACCGGATCCGCCCGTCGGCCGCGCACCCGGCGTTCACCCGGGCCCACAACGGCTCGATCCGCACGGCTCCGTTCACGCAGACCGTGCCCGACCCGAACCGCCTGCGCTGGGACCCCCTTCCCGACCCGGCCCCCGAGACCGACTTCCTGGCCGGACTGTGGACGCTGGGCGGCAACGGCGACGCCACCCAGCGCACCGGCGTCGCCGTGCACCTCTATGCCGCCAACGCCTCGATGGAGCGGGTGTTCAGCGATGCCGACGGTGAGCTGCTGATCGTCCCGGAGCGCGGCGGGCTGCTGCTGCGCACCGAGTTCGGTCTGCTCCATGTGGAGCCGGGCCATGTCGCGCTCGTCCCGCGTGGGGTCCGCTTCCGTGTGGAGCTGCTGGACGCTTCAGCCCGCGGCTATGTGTGCGAGAACTACGGCGCACCCTTCCGCCTCCCCGACCTGGGCCCGATCGGCGCGAACGGGCTCGCCAATCCCCGGGACTTCCGCGCCCCGGTCGCCGCCTACGAGGACGTCGAGGGCCCGGTGGAGGTGGTGAACAAGTTCTGCGGCAACCTCTGGACGGCCACCTACGACCACTCCCCCCTCGATGTCGTCGCCTGGCACGGCAACCATGTGCCGTACATCTATGACCTGCGCCGTTTCAATGTGCTCGGCACCATCACCTACGACCACCCGGACCCGTCGATCTTCACGGTGCTGACGTCCCCGTCGGACACCCCGGGCCTGGCCGGTGTCGACTTCGTGGTGTTCGCGCCGCGCTGGCTGGTGGGCGAGGACACCTTCCGGCCGCCGTACTTCCACCGGAACGTGATGAGCGAGTACATGGGCCTGATCGAAGGCGCCTACGACGCGAAGACGGCCGGAAAGGGAGGTTTCGTGCCGGGCGGCGGTTCGCTGCACAACATGATGTCGGCGCACGGCCCGGACCGGGAGACCTTCGACCGGGCGAGCGCCGCCGAGCTGAAGCCGCAGAAGATCGACGACGGACTGGCGTTCATGTTCGAGACCCGCTGGCCGCTGACCCTCACACCGCACGCGGCCCGGGCGGAACACCTGCAGCAGGGTTACGACGACGTCTGGCAGGGCCTGGAGCGGCACTTCCGTCCCTTGCACTGAACCCCCCTGACCGGTACGGATGGCCCGTGACCTCCTTCGCCCCGGACTCGATCGTCCTGAACCGCAAGCTGCCGCTCTGGTACCAGGTGTCGCAGTCGCTGCGGGCCTCCATCCTCGGCCGCTCGCCCCAGGACCCGCTGCGCCTGCCCACCGAGGAGCAGCTGGCCGGGCACTACGGCGTGAGCGTGCTGACGATGCGGCAGGCGCTGAAGGAGCTGGAGGACGAGGGGCTGATCACCCGCCACCGCCGGCGGGGCACCTTCATCGAGCCGCACGCGCGCAGGGGTTCCCCGGTCCGTCTGCTCGGCTCGGTGGACGCGATCGTGGCCCAGCAGTCCGGCATGACGACGGCACTGCTGGACCACGGCACGACCCCGGTGCCGGGCGAACTCGCCGAGTTCTTCCCGGAGGTGCGGGAGGTCTCGACGTACCACCGGCTGCGGAGCGATGAGAAGACGGGTGAGCCGACGAACCACGCCCGGAACTACGTCCGTCCCGAACTGGCCGCGCGGATCGACCTGGACGACCTCGTCCGGTGGCCCATGACCAAGGTGCTGCGGGATGTCGTCGGGGTGGACATCAGCCGCATCACGGACACGGTGGAGGCCCGGCTGGCCGACCCGGAGACCGCGAAGCTGCTCCAAGTGCCGCTGCTCAGCCCGATCCTGCACTACACGGGCGTGACGTACGACGGCGAGGGGCGGCCGCTGGACGTGGCCGTCATCCAGTACCGGGGGGATCGGTTCTCCTTCACGGTGACGCTGGACGCCACCTGACCCGCGTGTCGGAGCCACACCGTACGATGCCCAGCGTGACGCACGACGACGCTCCGCTGCTGGCGGACCTCATGCCGTGGTCCGTCGCACCGCCGCGGCTCGGCCGGGGGTGGCCGGCGGGCCCCGACCCGGCGTCCCTGAAGGCCCGCTGGGACGCTTTGGTGAAGGCCGGGGGACCCGACCGCGAGACCCTGTTCGAGCCGACCCGCTCGCGCACGCTGCACACGGCGGTCGGCCAGTTGCCCGGCCGGCCGGGCGGCACGGAGAAGCTGGTCCGCGCCTCGGGCCCGTGCCCCGAGCCGGTGCGGGTGCTGCTCGCGCCCTTCGACGAGCAGTGGCTGATCCCCGACCAGCGGCTGATCGACGCGGCCCGCCCGGAGCTGTGGCGGGTGGCGGACGAGCGGCAGGTCTTCGTGGTGGAGGCGCCCGAGGCCGTCCACCCTCCGCTGCTCGTCACCTCTCTGCTGCCGCTGCTCCGCCCCGGCCGCGTCCGCCCGCTGTTCCGGCGTCCGGGCGGCCTGGAGCCGAACCTGGCGCCCGGCCTGCTGGACCTGCTGCGCACGCGCCTGGGCGGCGCCCCCACCCCGCTGGACGTACTGGCCTGGATCACCGCCACGACCCGCCCGGACCTCACCGTCCCGCTCACGGGCGACGCCGGCGCCTGGGCGCGGGGGCTGGAGCTGGGGCACCGGCTGCTGTGGCTGATGCGCCGCGACGGTGAGCGGCCGAAGCTCCCCGGCGGCCGCCGCCCCTACGTCCGCTCTCCCCTGCCCACCCGCCCCCTGACCCTGCGCTACGACCGGGACGAGGAGGCCCTGCTGCTGGACGAGGGCCGCATCTCCCCCGTGCCGCCAGAGGCCTGGGACGTCGAGGTCGGCGGGGTCCGCGTCCTGGAACAGTGGTTCGCGGCACGGATCCCGGACCCCGAACCGGGCACCCTCGCGGCGATCCGCCCTGCCACCTGGCCCCAGAGCTGGACCTCGGAACTGCTGGAACTGATCACGGTCCTGGCGCTGCTGGCCGAGCTCCGCCCGCTGGACGAACCGACGGTCCCCGACCCGATCACGGCGACGGAGCTGCGGGAGGCAGGCGTCCTCCCGGCACCGGCGTCGGCCCGCCGCCCGGCATCGGTCCTCGCCGCCCCCGAGGAGGGCCCGGAAGGGCAACTCGCGCTGCTCTAGCGCGGACCGGGGACGCTCGAGGGCGTGTTTGGAAAGTGGATCTTGACGTGTCCCCCGTCTCGGACCGGGCCGGCCGCCGAAGTTCGACCCACAGGGGGCCATGACTGACCACGTCACGATGGCGCGGCGTAACAGCGGATGGCCACCGTCTGGTGCGGACTCCACTGCTGCTCGACTGTGGCCATCAGCTCCCAGCCCAACCGCTCGTACAGGGCTGCCGCCGCGGTATCGGATGCGACGACGTCGAGCACCGGATGCAGGCCACGACGCCGCGCTTCCTCCACTGCTTCGCCGATCAGCAGTGCACCGATCCGATGTCCCCTCGCCTGCGGGGCGACGAACAGTCTGCTGACCACGGCGGCCATACCCCGCGTCACCCCGTTCCGCTCGCTCCACAGCGTCGGGGCCAGATCGCCTTCGTCGCCTTGCGACAAACTGACGTGCCCGACCAGGCCGCCTTCGAGTTCGGCAACCCAGGAGCCCAGCAGGGGACCACGTGACAGCCACTCGCCGGGCTGATCCGGCCAGTTCACCGGATAGCCGTCGCGCGCATGGATCTCCGCGAGGACCCGCACGCACCCCTCGACATCACCTTCGGCCCTCTGCCGGACCCAGCGGCGCGGCCTCTCGTCCGGCACCCCGGAGCTCTCGATGTCCACTCCGGCATCGAAACACAGGCCACAGAGCCACAACCAGTCACTTTCGATACATGCCCTAGCGCAGCTCCGGGTCATAGGCGTCCAGGATGCGCTCCAGCGCCCGCCGGAACACCGCCTCCAGATCGACCGGCCCGCTCTGCTCCATGAAGGCCGCGGCCAGTCGCGGATAGGCGCCGGTGGCCACCTGGCTGCCCAGATAGGCCATACGCACCGCGTTCTCCTCCTCCTCGGACCACGGCACGGAGCGGGTGCGCTCGACGGTCGCGATGTCGTTCGCGGTGTAGGTGCTCACGACACCGTTGAGCAGCGCGATCAGCTCCGTCTTCGTACCGGCCGGCACGTCGAGCGGTTCGAGGCAGGCCAGGCAGTGCTCCAGGTAGCGCAGGGTGTTGGGGCTGAAGCCGTGCACCCCCGCCATCAGGCGCGGCACCCAGGTGTGGCGGTACATGATGGCCCGCGTCTCCTCCGCGTTGCGGAGCATGTCGGCGCGCCAGTCGCCCGTGGGCTCGAACAGCTCGTGCTCGACACCGACGGCGTCGATCATCAGCTCGTACAGGTCCTCCTTGCGGGGGACGTAGTTGTACAGCGACATCGTGCCGCAGCCCAACTCCGCGGCGACACGCCGCATGGACACCCCGTCAAGACCCTCCGCGTCGGCGATCCGCACCGCGGCCGCCGCGATGCCGGCACGGGTGAACGCCGGTTTCGGCCCACGGCCGGTGCGCTCGGGACGCGCCCAGATCACTTCGGGAACGGCCGCTCGGTCCGCCATCGATCATCACCTCGGCCACCATCCTAGTTACGTACAGCGTACGTAGTGCGCTATGGTCGTGCCATGACTTCTACGTACGCTGTACTTAGTGAAGGTCTCGAGAAGCGATTCGGGGAGGTCCACGCCGTGCGCGGACTGGACCTCGCGGTGGCCGAGGGGACGGTGTGCGGGGTCCTCGGACCGAACGGGGCGGGCAAGACCACGGCCGTACGGCTGCTGACCACGCTGCTGCGGCCGGACGCGGGCTCCGCGCGGGTCGCCGGGCACGACCTCGTCCGCGAGGCCGCCGCCGTGAGGAGCCGGATCGGTGTCACCGGGCAGGACACCTCGATCGACGGGGACCTGACCGGACGCCAGAACCTGAAGCTGTTCGGCCGACTGCACCGGGTGCGCGGTCCGGCAGGCCGGACCACGGAACTCCTCGACCGCTTCGGGCTGGCGGAGGCCGCCGACCGGCCCGCGTCCACCTACTCGGGCGGCATGCGCCGCCGCCTGGACCTGGCGGCGAGCCTGATCCGCCGCCCCGACGTGCTGTTCCTGGACGAGCCGACCACCGGCCTCGACCCGGCCAGCCGCAACCTCATCTGGGACGCGGTGCGCGATCTGACCGCCGAGGGCACGACCGTGCTCCTCACCACCCAGTACCTGGAGGAGGCCGACCAACTCGCCGACGACATCGCCCTGGTGGACCGCGGCCGGGTCGCGCACACCGGGTCGCCGGCGCAGCTCAAGGCACTCGTCGGGGCGCACGCCGAGGTCGTCGTGGCGGACGCGGACGTGCTCGTGAGGGCGGCGGGCGTGCTCGACCGGCTCACGGGCGCGCAGCCGTCGTTCGACCACGAGCGCAACGCCGTCGGCGCGGTCAGCAAGGACCCGACTCTCACCCTCCCGCTGCTGGTGCGCGCACTGGACACGGCGGGCGTGCCCTTGCTCGACGCGAGCCTGCGGCCACCGACGCTGGACGACGTGTTCCTGCGCCTGACCGAGACCACCACCGAGGAAAGGGAGGCTGCCGCATGAGCATGCTGGCGTACGACGGGACCGCGATGCTGGGGCGCCAGTTGCTGCGGATGCGGAATAACCCGGGGCTGCTGATCCTCACCCAGACGATGCCGGTCAGCATGCTGCTGTTCTTCGGCTATGTGTTCGGCAGCGCGCTGGCGATGCCGGGCGAGGCGTACCGGTCGTTCCTGGTACCGGGCCTGCTGGTGGCGACCGCCGCGGGCGGCATCATGACCGGTATGTTCCAGGCGGCCCAGGACACGCACCGGGGCGTGACGGACCGCTTCCGTACGCTGCCGATGAGCCGGGCGGCCGTACCGCTCGGACAGGCCGCGGCGGACGTGGTGGTCACGGCCGTCGGGACGGTGCCGTTCCTGCTGGTGGGGCTCGCGGTGGGCTGGCGGATCGAGAGCGGCCCGCTCGAAGCGGCGGGGGCCGTCGGGCTGTTGATGCTGTTCCGCTTCGCGTGCACCTGGGCCGGGATCTACCTCGGCCTGCTCACCCGGAACGAGGAGGCGGCCGGTCAGCTGGGCGGGGCGACCTTCCTGCTGCCGCTGCTCTCCAGCGCGTACATCCCGGCGACCGGGCTGCCGGCGTGGCTGCGGACGGTCGCCGAGTGGAATCCGATCAGCGCGGTGGCGACGGCCCTGCGGGATCTGTTCGGCAACGCGCCCGTGCCCGACGGAGCCGCCTGGCCGGTGGCCCACCCCGTCGCGGGGTCGCTCCTGTGGTGCGCCGTGCTGCTCGGGATCTTCGTACCGCTGGCCGTGCGTCAGTACGCGCGCGGGGAGCGGTGAACGGGCGGCCGGGAGTACGGAGCCGGGCGACGCCCCCGGTCGCTGCCGGGCGGGGATGAGGCACCGACAGGGGGACATACCGCGCTCGGGAACACACCTGGCGCTGCTGCGTGCCGTGGGGATGACGGACGACGAGTGCGCAGCGTGACGCCGGGGTCGGTGTGACCGCCCGAGCGCGGGCCCCTACCTGCCGCCGAACAGCGAGCGGCGCAGTCGGCGCAGCGGTGCGAAGAGCGAGACGCGGCGCACGCGCGCTCCCCTGCCACTGCGGTCGTGCGGCTGGCGCGCGGTCAGTTCACGCATCAGCGAGGTCGCCTCGACCGTCTCCCGCTGCGGGACGGCAGGACCGCCCAGCACCGAGAGATGGCGGTCGAGGCGCGAACTGGTCGCGCTGCTCCCGCAGGTGATCGCAGGGACCCTCGCCCTGCTGCGCACTGTTATCTGTTCCATGTCACTCCCCACCCGTACGAGTCCACCCGGCCCGGGCAGGTTAACCCTATCGCCCCGCCCGGGCACTCGTGTATCGCGGTCACAGGATTCACCTTCCCCATAAGGGGGTTGACGATGTATCTCCGATTACTCTCCGAATCCAACAGATTTCAGGGCGAGTTGGACGATGGGCTGGGTAGTGGGCTGCGGGGACCCGCCGGCGGGCTCGACGGTTACGGCCAGTGACGTCGCGGAGGAGCCGAGACTGGTCGCGACCAGGGGCGTGTCGCCTTCGAGGAGCCCCAGGGAGCGTGGTTGCGCGCCCGGGCGCATGAGCCACAACTGGTGCGCTCGGCCGCCCGGCGGGGTGCCGTATCCGCCGAGGGTGACCACCGCGCTCCCCTCCGTCGCGGAAGCGATCACTCCGATGGTTCTGCCCCGCCCGTCCCGGCCGCTGCTCGCACGGGCGTCCGGAGCCGCCAGAACGTGGGCGATCTCACGTGACCGGTCGCGCTCTGCGGTCAGTTCGTCCTGGGTCCGGTTCGCCTGGACGGCGAACAGCGAGGCGACCACGAGGGCCGCGGCGGCGGTGGCAGTGGCGAAGGGCACGAACAACGGGATCCGGCGCCGCCCCCGCTGGCGCGGCGGAGGCTGGTTGCCCCACACGTGCGGCGGCAGCTGCGTCGCCCGCGCGCGGGCCGGCTCGCGCGCCGCCTCCTGGGGCACCGGGTCCTGCGGAGTCGTCCGTACGGCGGCCATGACGCGGTCGCGCATCGCGGCCGGGGCCGGGGCGGCCGTCGACCAGGCGAGCCGGACGGCGTCCTCGGACAGGTCACGCACCTCGGCGGCACAGCGGTCGCAGTCCTTCATATGCCTCTCGAAGCGGACCCGCTCCGGGGGTTCCAGGGCGTCGAGCGCGTAGGGCGCGGCCAGCGAGTGCGGGTCCTCGCGGCGGAAGAGGCTCATGCCACGCCTCCCAGGCATTCGCGCATCCTCGTCAGCCCGTCGCGCATGCGCGTCTTGACGGTGCCCAGCGGCAGGGAGAGCCGCTCGGCCACCTCACGGTAGGTGTAGCCCTCGTAGTAGGCGAGGGTGACGGACTGGCGCTGGAGTTCGGTGAGGCGATCCAGGCAGCGGCGCACCCACTCGCGTTCCAGTCCCGCCTCGACCTCCTCGGTCACCTGGTCGAAGGCCGGGAAGTGGGCGCGCCACGCCTCGCGCTGCTCGCGCTCCCCCGCCGCACGGGCGCTGCGTACCCGGTCGACGGCACGGCGGTGGGCGAGGGTGAGGATCCAGGACAGCGCACTCCCCCGGTCCGGGTCGAACTTCGCGGCGGACCGCCACAGTTCGAGCAGCACCTCCTGAGCCACCTCCTCCGACTGGGCCGGATCGCGCACCACCCGTCGTACAAGACCGAACACCGGGCCGGACACCAGTCCGTACAGCTCCTCGAAGGCCTGGTGGTTCCCGCCCGCCACGAGCAGCAGCAGTTCGTCCGCCTCCACTCGTTCCCCCTCTCCGAGGCCACATCGGGCCTGTCCCCTCACACGAGGTATTCGCAACGCACACACCTCCGGATGGGGTTACGGATCAACTCGCCGAAAACGCGGGTCGCCTGGCGATGAAACAACTTTTCAGTCGCGCCGTAAGAACGTTTGAGATTCGACCAATCCGCTCTGCCGACCACTCCGAATGGCGTGTGTCAGGCAAGTTGGCACCGAGGACGGACGGCATGACACCTAGCTTCAGGACCGGCGCGGGGCGCCGGAGCATCGCGACTGTGATCTGTGGTGCGCTGGCCACCGGTGGGCTCACCGCCGCCGGTGTGACCGCGCTGGCACCTGAGGAGGCCTCCGCCTCCAGCCACCGCGAGGCCCCGCTGATCTCGGGGACCCCGCAGTTCGACAACACCGACGTGTACGCGTTCGTCAGCCCGGACAAGCCGGACACGACGACCATCGTCGCAAACTGGATCCCGATGGAGGAACCGGCGGGCGGGCCCAACTTCTTCACGTTCGCCGAGGACGCCGAGTACGACCTGCGCATCGACAGCAACGGCGACGCGCAGGAAGACCTGCTGTTCCGGTACACGTTCAAGACGCACACGAAGAACGACAAGACGTTCCTGTACAACACGGGTCCGGTCGAGAGCCTCGACGACCCCGACCTCAACATCACGCAGACCTACGACCTCGAGCTGATCAAGCTGAAGGACCTGAAGGCGGTCTCGAAGACCAAGGTCGCCGACGACGTGCCGGTGGCGCCGTCGAACGTCGGCAAGGCGTCGATGCCGGACTACAACACCCTGCGCAAGCAGGCGATCCACAAGCTCGCCGGGGGCGCCCAGACGTTCGCCGGGCAGGCCGACGACCCGTTCTTCCTGGACCTGAGGGTCTTCGACCTGCTGTACGGCGGGAACCTCTCCGAGGTCGGCAACGACACGCTCAAGGGCTACAACGTCAACTCGATCGCCCTGCAGGTCCCCAACAGCTTCATCGCCGAGTCGCACGAGCAGCCGATCGTCGGCATCTGGTCGACGACGCAGCGCAAGAACGCCAAGGGCTACTACTCCCAGGTCTCGCGCCTCGGCATGCCGCTGGTGAACGAGGTCGTCAACCCGCTGAAGGACAAGGACAAGTTCAACGCGTCCGCGCCGCGGGACGACGCCCAGTTCCTGGAGAACGTGACCAACCCGGAGCTGCCCAAGCTCATCGAGGCGATCTACAAGATCCCGGCGCCCGACGAGCCGCGCAACGACCTGGTCGACGTGTTCCTCAAGGGCGTCAAGGATCTCAACCAGCCGCCGCACGTGACGCCGTCGGAGCAGCTGCGGCTCAACACGTCCATCAAGCCGGCCGCCAAGCCCAAGCGGCTGGGTGTCCTGGACGGTGACAACGCGGGCTTCCCGAACGGGCGTCGGCTGACCGACGACGTGATCGACGCGTCGCTCCAGGTCGTCGAGGGTGAGCTGCTCGGCGCCAAGAACGACCTCGGGGACGCGGTGAACGAGAACGACAAGAAGTTCGGCAAGTCCTTCCCGTACCTGGCCAACCCGACCGAGGGGTCGCGCGGCCCGCTCGCCAAGGGCGTGGACGGCGGCAACGACGTCCGCAGCCAGCTGGGCGACGCGCTGCAGCCGGCCGGCGCCGAGGGCTCGGACGACATGCGCCTGATCGCCGCGTCCGCCGGGGCCGGCGCGGGCGGCATCGTCCTGATCGGCGCGGCCCTGATGTGGTGGCGCCGTATGCGGAACCGGGCGTACTGACCCGTTCCGTTCCCCTTGCTGGCGCGGCCCGTTCCCACCCATCCCCCACGGCACGGGCCGCGCCGCCCACTCCCACCCGCACTTGCACAGCCGACTGAGGAGACCCATGCCTCCGCGTACGACGGACAGCGCACCGGAGAGGCGCGACGACGACCGCCCACGCCCGGACCACGAGCCGGCCGCGGAGGCAGGGCACGAGCAGGACCCCAGGCCGGACACCGGCAGCGACACCGACACCGACACCGACACCGACACCGACACCGACACCGACACCGACAGCACATCCTCCGCCGGCGAGGGTGTCGACCAGCGCGTGGCCGCGATGCGGCGGACCGCCGACGGCGCGCGGCGCTGGCGGGCGGCTCATCTGGCAGGGTGCGCCGCGCTGCTGGCCGTCGCGCTCACCGGCGGGGCCATCGCCTTCGGGGGTGCGGGAAGGGGTCCGGCCGGCGGCGACGTGGCCGCCGTGTCCGCGGCCGGGGCGTTGTCACCGGGCGCGCTGGCCCGAGGGGATCTCGACTCGGGGATCGCGTCCCTGCAGAAGCACCTCCGGGCCCAGCCGAGGGACTTCGGCAACTGGGCCACCCTCGGCCTCGCCTACGTCGAGCAGGCCCGGACGAAGGGCGACCCCTCGCGCTATCCGCAGGCCGAGCGCGCGCTGAAGCGGTCCCTCGGACTGAAGCCCGGCAACGACCCGGCCCTGGCCGGCCAGGCCGCCCTCGCCGCGGCCCGGCACGACTTCCCCGGCGCCCTGAAGTACGCCGACCGGGCCCTGAGGCAGAACCCCTACAACGAACGTGCCCTGTGCACCCGTATCGACGCCCTCGTCGAACTCGGCCGGTACGACGACGCCGAGAAGGCCGCCGACACCGCCGACGACAGGCGTCCCGGCGTGCCCGTCTTCACGCGGTACGCGTACGTGCGGGAGCTGCGCGGCGACGTCCGCACGGCGCGTGAGGTGCTGGAACGCGCCCTGGACTCCGCGCACTCGCCCGCCGACATCGCGTACGTCGCCACCGCGCTCGGGCAACTCGCCTGGAACCAGGGCGACTACAAGGCGGCGCGCGGCCACTATGCCCGGGCGCTCGCCGCCGACGACTCCTACCTGCCCGCCCTGGAGGGCCGCGCCCGCGCCGAGGCGGCGGACGGCGACCGCGCGGCCGCCGTGCGGGGCCTGGAGCAGGTCGTCGCCCGCTTCCCGTTGCCCGGCCCGCTCGTCGCCCTCGGCGAGCTGTACGAGGACCGCGGCGGCGACGGCGACCGGGCGAAGGCCGGCGACCAGTACGCGCTGGTCGACGCCTGGACGGCACTGGCCCGCGCCGGCGGTGTCAACGCCGACCTCGACTCGGCCATGGCCGCCGCCGACCACGGCGACAAGAAGGAGGCCCTGCGCTCCGCCCGCGCCGAGTGGGACCGCCGCCACAGCGTGCACACCGCCGACGCGCTCGCCTGGGCCCTGCACGTCAACGGCCGCGACGAGGAGGCCCTGCCGTACGCCCGCCGGGCCACCGCCACCGGCTACCGCAACGCGACCTTCCTCTACCACCGCGGGATCATCGAACGCGCCACCGGCGACGAGCGCGAGGCCCGCGACCACCTCAAGGCCGCGCTCGACCTGAACCCCGGCTTCTCGCCCCTCGGCGCCCGCGAGGCCCGTACCGCGCTCAAGGACCTGGAGAAGAACCGGTGACCCTGCGCCGACTGTTCGCGTCCGGCGCCGCCGTCCTCACGGCCGCCTGCGCGCTCACTGTGCTGCCCGCCGCCACGGCGAGCGCCCACCCGCTGGGCAACTTCACCGTCAACCGCTACGACGGTCTCGTCGCCGCCCCCGGCGAGCTCCGGGTCCAGCACGTCGAGGACCTCGCCGAGATCCCCGCGACCCAGGCGAAGCCGGACATCGAGCGGCTGGGCATCGCCCTGTGGGCCCGCGAGCGGTGCGCCACGGCCGCCGCGGACAGCAAGGTGACCGTCGACGGCCGGACCGCCGCCCTCACCGCCGAGCGCAGCCGGGCGCGGGTGCGGCCCGGGCAGGCGGGGCTGGACACCCTCCGCGTGGAGTGCGAGCTGACCGCTCCCCTCCCGTCCGATGAGGAGAGTGTGTCGCTCGGCTTCCGCGGCGCGGGCGCCTCCTCCGGCCCGGGCTGGCGGGAGGTCACGGCCCGGGGCGACCGTATGACCCTCACCGCGTCGGACGTACCCGAGAAGTCGATATCGGCCGAACTGACCAAGTACCCCGAGGAGTTGCTCTCCTCTCCGGCCGACACCGCGTCCGCCGCCCTGCGGGTGCGCCCCGGCGGGGCGGCGCTGGCCGAGGAGGAGTCGGACGCCCCCGCCGCCTCCGTGCTGCCGCGCGGCGCCGACCGCTGGACGCGTGCCCTGGACGACCTGGTCGCCCGGCACGACCTCACCGCGGGGTTCGCCGCGCTGGCTCTCGGCATCGCCGTCGTCCTCGGCGCGATGCACGCGCTCGCCCCGGGTCACGGCAAGACCATCATGGCCGCGACCGCGGCGGCCCGGGGCGGTGCCGCCCGGATGAAGGACGTCCTGCCCATGGCGGCCTCGGTGACGGTCACCCACACCCTGGGCGTGGTCGCCCTGGGCCTCCTGGTCACGGCCGGTTCGGCGGCGGCCCCCTCGGTGATCGCCTGGCTCGGCGTCGCCAGCGGTCTGCTGGTGACACTGGCGGGCGCGAGCCTGCTCCGCCGCGCGCTGCGCAGCCGCGCGCCCCACCCCCACGCGCACACACATGACCACGATCACGAGCACGATCACGACCACCGGCATGAGCACACCGGCCACAGCCCTACGCCCGATCACCACCACCACGATCACGCGCACGACGATCACCACCACCCGCACGACCACGCTCACCCCCACTCGCACCCGCACACGGTCGTGCACACCCACGGCGGCTTCACCCACTCCCACCCCGTCGCCCCCACCCTCCGCGGCACGATCCTCATGGGCTTCGCGGGCGGACTCGTGCCCAGTCCGTCCGCCGTGGTGGTGCTCGTCGGCGCCGCGGCCCTCGGACAGGCCTGGTTCGGTCTGCTGCTCGTCGTCGCGTACGGGGTCGGGCTGGCGCTCACCCTGACGGCCGCCGGGTACGCCGTCGTCAAGGCGGGCAGCGGGATGACACGGCTCCTGGACCGGCGCCCCCGCTGGACGGCGGGCCCGATGGTGGCCCTGATACGCCGCACCGCGCCGCTCGGTTCGGCCTTCGCCGTGGTGGTGCTCGGGGCCGGACTGGTGTTCAAGGGGGCGGCATCCGCACTCGGCTGAGTTACGTTCGTGAGAAAACAGGCGTCAAAGGGAAAGCGGACGTCGTGAGGAAATCCGACCTCGTGGGGAAAACAGACCTCGTGGAGATTTCGCCCGGCTGCGAATGGGGGCGCCGTGTCCGAAGAACCGGGCCATGAGCGTGTGATCGCGGGCCGCTACCGGCTCCTGGCGCCGCTCGGCGAGGGCGGCATGGGGACGGTGTGGCGCGCCCGGGACGAGGTGCTGCACCGCGAGGTCGCCGTCAAGGAGGTGCGCGCCCCGGCCGGACTGGCCGGCGACGATGTGCAGCGGATGTACGCCCGGCTGGAGCGGGAGGCGTGGGCGGCTGCCCGGGTCGCCAGCGGGAACGTGGTGACCGTATACGACGTAGCCACGGACGGCGGCCAGCCGTGGATCGTCATGGAGCTGGTCCGCGGGCTCTCGCTGGCGGAGGTGCTGGAGGCCGAGGGCCCGATGCCGCCGCAGCGGGCCGCGCACGTCGGCGCCGAGGTGCTGGCCGCACTGCGGGTCGCCCACGAGGCCGGGGTGCTGCACCGGGACGTGAAGCCGGCCAACGTGCTGATCTCGAACGACGGCCGGATCGTGCTCACCGACTTCGGGATCGCCATGGTCGAGGGCAGCTCCGCGCTGACCATGACCGGGGAGGTCATCGGCTCGCCGGAGTTCCTCGCCCCGGAGCGGGCGCTCGGCCGCACGCCGGGCCCGGAGTCGGACCTGTGGTCGCTCGGGGTGCTGCTGTACGCGGCGGTCGAGGGCCACTCCCCCTTCCGCCACGACACGCCGCTGAGCACGCTGCGCGCGATCGTCGACGAGGAGCTGCCGCCGCCGTACCGGGCCGGTCCGCTCGCCCCGGTCATCGAGGGACTGCTGCGCAAGGATCCCGAGCAGCGGCTGCCGCCCGAGCGGGCCGAGCAGGAACTGCGGGTCATCGCCGCGGGCGGCACGCCGAGCGCGGACACCACGCGGGCGGTCCCGTACCCGCCGCCGTTCGCCACCCGCGCCGAGCCCGCCGCCACGCCCCCGATGCCCTTCCCGGGGCAGCCGATGCCCTCCGGCTCGGGCGCGACGACGACGGCCGCCCGTCAGGATCGCGACCGCCGGACCGGCCGGGTGCTGGTCGCGGGCGTGGTCGCACTGGCCCTCGCGGTGGGCGGGCTGACGTACGCGCTGCTGAACAACGGGGGCGGTGACGGCTCCCGGGACAACGACCAGGGGGCCGGGACGAGTACGCCGGCCGAGACCGGTCCGAAGGAGAACACCGGGAGCGGGAAGTCGAGCCCCTCCCCGACGCCGAGCGAGAGCGAGAGCGAGAGCGAGAAGAGCAGTCCGCCGCCGCAGTCGGTGCGGGTGGCTCTGGACGGCAAGCGCACGGACTACGCGGGCCCGTGTCCGCCACCGAACGCCGAGGCGCCGCAGTTCACGGCGACGTTCACGGTGGGCCGGCTGCCGGCCGAGGTGCGCTACCGCTGGGTGACGCAGGACGGCTCGGTGCTCGACGGGGGCTGGAAGACGCTCTCGTTCGCCGAAGGGGGCGGGCGTACGAAGCAGGACTCGGTGAACGTGACGACCCGCGAGGAGTCCGGGACGATCGAGAACGAGATCAGCGTCGAGGTGCAGGAGCCGGTGCGCACGGCGTCCGAGGCGGTGCCGTTCTCTCTGACCTGCGAGACGGAGACCCCGACGGGCGGGGCCTCCCCTTCTCCTTCGGACACGGACTCGGACTCCGGTTCAGGCTCGGACTCGGACTCGGACTCCGGATGACCGGTCAGTCGTTGGCGTTGAGCACCGGCAGATAGCCGCCCGACTGGCCGGGGGCCTTCGGGTGGTAGGACTCGCCGATGTTGAGCCAGCTGACGCTGTGCAGCCAGGAGTCGCCGGAGCAGATCTCGTGGCCGGTGAAGGTGGTGCGTACGTCGCCGAAGACGAAGCCGTGGTCGGCGACGCGCTTGGCGATGGCGGTGTTCAGGTAGTCGGAGGCGTCGTTGATGGCCTTGCGCTTGGTCTCGGACAGGCCGAGGCAGGTCGCGCCCAGCTTGTAGAAGCGGGGATAGCCGAGCACGACGACACGGGCGTTCGGTGCCTTGGAGCGGATCGCCGAGTACACGCCGTCGAGCTTGCCGGGCAGCGTGGAGTCGACGTACGCCCGGGCGGTGTTGATGCGGGAGACGCAGGCGCCGTCGGACTGGGTGACACAGGTCGTCATGACGTCGGCGAATCCGGCGTCATTGCCGCCCACGCTGACGGAGACGAGGGCGGTGGCGCTGCTCAGAGGGCCGAGCTGACCGGACAGAACATCACCCGTTCGGGCGCCCGAGCAGGCCGTGAAGTCGAAGGTCGAGGGTGAGTGGGCGGCTGCCCAGAGGTAGGGGAAGGCCTTTGTGCTGCGCTTGCAGTCGCCGCTGGAACTGATGTAGCTGCCGGCACCCACTCCGGAGGAGTAGGAGTCACCGAGCGCCACGTAGCCGCCAGTTGCTGCGAGTGAGGACGCCTGCGCCGTCGCGGCCCCGGTGAAGGCGGTGCCGACGGCGAGGAGGAGCGAGCTCACGAGGACGACAAGTCGGGAACGTCTCATGGAACCTCCCTTTAGCAGGATCTCTGCCATAACCGTCGTAGCAGCTACGCGTGTTGACAGGAAGTGTCCATGCCAAGTCTGTTGATTTATTTCGTGCTCATGACAGATTTGTTGACTAGTGCTCAACTCTCTTGTTCTACGCCGGTAGATGGCCGACGCTTTACTCCGGCCGGGAGCGGAACGCGACGCTCCCCGGCCGGAGTGCGCGAGCACGCGCACCACCCCCACATGACGCGCGCCCCACCCAGGCGCGCGCCGCCTAGAGGAGGACTCCCTCGTAATGGCACAACTGCGTAGCAAGAGACTCGGACTCACCGCGATCACCTTGTCGGCGACCGCCGCCCTCGTGGGCGGGATCACCGCCCTGCCCGCCCAGGCCGCTCCCGCCGAGGGCCGGGTGCTCGCCGCGGACTCCCCGACCGCCGTCAAGGACAGCTACATCGTCACGCTCAAGAAGAGCGCGGGACTGAAGGCGTCCTCGGCCGCGGGCAAGAACCTGGTGAAGGAGTACGGCGGCACGGTCGACAAGACCTTCGGCAAGGCGCTGAACGGCTACTCCGCCGTCCTCTCCGCCACCGAGGCCAAGCGGCTCGCCGCCGACCCGGCCGTGGCCGCGGTCGAGCAGAACCAGCGCGTCCGGCTCGCCGCCACCCAGACCAACGCCCCCTGGGGTCTGGACCGCATCGACCAGACCTCGCTCCCGCTCTCCGGCACCTACACCTACCCGGACAGCGCGGGCAGCGGCGTGACCGTCTATGTGATCGACACCGGTGTGCGCGTCACCCACCAGCAGATCAGCGGCCGTGCCGCCCACGGTTACGACGCCGTCGACGGCGACAACAACGCCTCCGACGGCAACGGCCACGGCACCCATGTGGCCACCACGATCGCGGGCACGACCTACGGTGTCGCCAAGAAGGCGAAGATCGTGGGCGTGCGGGTGCTGAACAACAGCGGCTCCGGCACCACGGCCGGTGTGATCGCGGGCATCGACTGGGTGACCCAGAACCACTCCGGCCCCTCGGTCGCCAACATGTCGCTCGGCGGCGGCGCCTCGGCCTCGCTGGACACGGCGGTCCGCAACTCCATAGCCAGCGGCGTCACGTACGCCGTCGCCGCGGGCAACAGCAGCACCACCGCCTCCTCGTCCTCCCCGGCCCGGGTCGCCGAGGCCATCACGGTCGGCGCCACCACCAGCACGGACGCCAAGGCGAGCTACTCGAACTACGGTTCGGCCCTGGACATCTTCGCGCCCGGCTCGTCCATCACGGCCGGCTGGCACACCAGCGACACCGCGACCAACACCATCTCCGGCACCTCGATGGCGACCCCGCACGTCGCGGGCGCGGCGGCGGTCTACCTGGCGGGCCACACCTCCGCCACCCCGGCCCAGGTCACCTCGGCCCTGGTCGCCGGCGCCACCACCGGCAAGGTCACCAGCGCGGGTTCGGGCTCGCCGAACCGGCTGCTGAAGCTCGTGCAGTAACCGGCACGGACGTCGGCACGGACGCCGGCACCTGAACAACTGTTCCCCGGAGGCGGGTCGCGCCTGCGGGGAACAGCTGCTTCCGCGACCGGAAGCTTTCAACTTACGGCCCACAAAGGACATCCCGTAACGGCCAAACCAACAAAAACGTGAGGGGCCGTTCCAGGTCTTGCCATACGGGTTCAATCGTCAATACCGTCATACATCTCACCCGCATCGGTCCGTCAGTACGCGGCTCTAGGGGAGGGCTCAAGGACCGCGACGTACCGGCGCGGGGCGCGGTAGGGGGGTGCCGTGCTCGGTGACCGCACATGGTGGCCGGGCCGTGCCGCGCGGTCGGCTGCCGTTTTGCGGCCGGCCAGCTTTGCCAGCTCACCCGGCGTGCCCGAAGCTCCATCTCGGCGTGCGTGCCACGGGTGAGAACCCCCCTTTCGAACCGGATTGGATCCGGACTGCCCTGGGGGGGCGGTCCACCGGACGAGAGGGACCAGACTCATGAGCTCAGTTCTGCAGCCGGCTGCCGCGGAGCAGCATCCGCCGGTCGCCGGGAAGTACCGGCCCGTCTCCTCTCACCTGGCCATCGCGCCGCCGGTGAGCGTGGTCATCCCGGCCATGAACGAGGCGGAGAATCTCCCGTACGTCTTCAAGACCCTGCCCGACTGGATACACGAAGTGGTCCTGGTCGACGGCAACTCCACCGACGACACCGTCCAGGTGGCCCGCGAGCTGTGGCCCGAGGTGAAGGTCGTCGAGCAGCGCGGCAAGGGCAAGGGCGACGCCCTGATCACCGGATTCCAGGCCTGCACCGGCGACATCATCGTGATGGTCGACGCGGACGGCTCGGCCGACGGGGGCGAGATCCTGTCGTACGTCTCCGCCCTGGTCTCCGGCGCGGACTTCGCCAAGGGCTCCCGCTTCGCCAACGGCGGCGGCACCGACGACATGACCTTCATCCGCAAGCTCGGCAACTGGGCGCTGTGCACGGCCGTCAACCGCAAGTTCGGCGCCCGTTACACCGACCTGTGCTACGGGTACAACGCGTTCTGGCGGCACTGCCTCGACAAGATCGACCTCGACTGCACCGGCTTCGAGGTCGAGACCCTGATGAACATCAGGGTCGTCAAGGCCGGGCTCAAGGTGCAGGAGATCCCGAGCCACGAGTACCTGCGCATCCACGGCGTCAGCAATCTGCGGGCCGTGCGGGACGGGCTGCGCGTGCTGAGGGTGATCCTCCAGGAGCGCTCCAACCGCCGTGCGCTGCGCCGCCGTTCGCCCCAGTCGCCGATGATGGACGCCATGCGGGGAGAGGTGTCTTGAGCGGTCCCGGCATCTCCGTCGTGATCTGCGCGTACACCGAGGACCGCTGGGAGGACATCCTCGCGGCGGTCTCCTCGGTGCGGGCGCAGTCACGGCCCGCCCTGGAGACGCTGCTGGTCGTCGACCACAACGACACGCTGCGGGAGCGGCTGGCCAAGGAGTACAAGGAGCCCTCCCAGGGCGCCGTGGTGCGGGTGCTCGCCAACGCGGGCCCCCGTGGCCTGTCCGCGGGCCGCAACACCGGGATCGCGGCGGCGCGCGGCGAGATAGTCGCCTTCCTCGACGACGACGCCGTGGCCGAGCGCGACTGGCTGCGGCACTTCGCCGAGGCGTACACCGACCCGCGGGTGATGGCGGTCGGCGGGCGCACGGTCCCGGTCTGGGCGTCAGGGCGGCGGCCGGACTGGTTCCCGGAGGAGTTCGACTGGGTGGTGGGCTGCACCTACCGGGGCCTGCCCCGCGGCCGGGTCCGGGTGCGCAATGTGCTCGGCGGCAACGCCTCGTTCCGCCGCAGCGCGTTCGACGCGGCGGGCGGCTTCGCCACCGGCATCGGCAGGGACGGCGACAAACGACCGCTGGGCTGCGAGGAGACGGAACTGTGCATCCGCCTCAGCCGCGCCCGGCCCGACGCGGTGCTGCTGATCGACGACCGGGCGGTGATCCACCACCGCGTGCCCGAGGTCCGCGAGCACTTCCGCTACTTCCGTACGCGCACCTATGCCGAGGGCCTGTCCAAGGCCCTGGTGGCCCGGAGTGTCGGCGCCGAGAAGGGACTCGAGTCGGAGCGCCGGTATACGACCCGGGTACTGCCGGCCGGGGTGGCGCGGGGCCTTCGGGACGCGCTGCTGGCCCGGCCGGGCGGCGTGGGCCGGGCGGGCGCGATCGTCGCCGGGGTGCTCACGGCGGCGGGCGGATACGTGGTGGGGAGCGTGCGGGCCCGCCGGGGCGGGGCCACGTTCTCGGTGCCCGCGGTGGAGACGGCGCAGCCGTCGTCCGTGCCGGAGGAGGTGCGGGTCCGTGAGTGACGTGCGCGTACCGGTCCTCATGTACCACGCGGTCGCGACCGATCCGAACGACGCGACCCGCGCTCTGTCCGTGACCCCGGAGGCGTTCGCCGAGCAGCTGGCGGTGCTCGCGGACCGGGGGCTGCGGCCCCTCACCACGGCCGAACTGGCGGCGTGCTGGCGCTCCGGCCGGCCGCTGCCCGAGCGGCCGGTCCTCATCACCTTCGACGACGGCTACGAGGGCGTGCACCGGCACGCCTTGCCCGCGCTCGCCAAGCACGGCTTCCCGGCCACCCTGTTCGCCTCGACGGGGTGGCTGAAGGGGCCGTACGACACCGGCGGCGGCCTGGACACCATGCTGGACTGGGATCAGGTCCGTGAGCTCGCCGCGGCGGGCGTCGAGATCGGCGGGCACAGCCACAGCCACCCGCAGCTCGACCAGGTCTCCGATGCCACGCTGCGGTTCGAGCTGATCCACTGCAAAGAGATCGTCGCGGACCAACTGGGCACCGTACCGACCTCGTTCGCCTACCCCTACGGCTACTCCAGCCGCCGGGTCCGGCGGGCGGTACGTGAGACGGGGTACGCCCAGGCACTCGCCGTGGGCAACGGCCTGGCGCGTCGCGCGCAGGGGCCGTACGCCCTGCGGCGCGTGACGGTGCGCCGCGGCACGGACATCGACGAGTTCGAGCGGGTGATCGAGGGTCGTGCGATCGCCCGTACGTTCGCCAGGGACCGTGCCCTGACCAAGGGGTACGCGCTGGTCCGCAGGACCCGGCAGGCACGCCGGCTGGTGTCCCGCTCCGGGGTCTGACCTGCGCGGGGGGAACCTGCCGCGTGCACCGGGAAACCGGGTGCACGCGGCGCCCCGGTGCCGGATCATGGCGGCATGTCTGGAAACCCGCACGAGGCGCTGCCGATCCGGCTCAACGTCGACGACTCCGACTCCCCGTCCGATGTCGTCGACGCGCTGTTCCTCGGCCGCTTCGCGACGGGCGAGCAGCCGTACTCGCACGCGGCGAACATCGACCGCGTACGGTCCGGGGCGGCGCTGATGCCGCCCGGCGCCCGCGTGCTGCGCGTCGCCCGGGACGACGACCGCAGCGCCACGCTGGCGGAGGGCGACGGCTGGACGCTGCTGGTCTCCCGCTGGAACCGGGGCGCCGACGTCACGGTCACGGCGACCAGCGCGGAGCTGGCGCAGAAGGTCCTCGACCAGGCCACGGACGGCGCGGCGGACGAACCCGAACCGCAGCCGGAGAACGTCACGATGGGCTTCTGGTACGTCTCCCCGCGACGCGGCCCGCACCGCACGACCCGCCAGATCGCGGCGGGCACCTGGGACGAGGTGCGGCCCAACTACACCGCGCCGGTGGCGGACGCCATGGACCGCCTGATGAAGACCACCCCTGAGGACATCGCGGGCCGGCTGCTCCTGCTGCACGGCCCGCCCGGAACCGGCAAGACGTCCGCGCTGCGCACCCTGGCCCGTTCCTGGCGGGACTGGTGCCAGGTGGACTGCGTCCTGGACCCCGAGCGGCTCTTCTCCGACGTCGGTTACTTGATGGACATCGCGATCGGCGAGGAGGACGCGACGGGCAAGGGCCGCTGGCGGCTGCTCCTGCTGGAGGACTGCGACGAGCTGATCCGCGGCGAGGCCAAGCACACGGCGGGCCAGGCCCTGTCGAGGCTGCTGAACCTGACCGACGGACTGCTCGGCCAGGGCCGCAACGTCCTGGTCGGTGTCACGACCAACGAGGACCTGGAGCGCCTGCACCCCGCCGTCGTCCGCCCCGGCCGCTGCCTCGCCCGGATCGAGGTGGGTCCGCTGACCCGGTCGGAGGCGGTGGGCTGGCTGGGCCACGAGGACGGCGTCGGCCGCGAGGGCGCGACCCTGGCCGAGCTGTACGCGCTGCGCCGGGGCACGTCACCGACCGCCCTGCCGGAGCCGCGCGGGGGCGCGGACGCGGGGCTGTATCTGTAGAAGGTCGGTACCGGCCGGTGTTTTGATGGGGTTATGACCCTGTTCGTCGGCACGTCCGGGTGGCAGTACAAGGACTGGCGGGACGTCCTGTACCCGTCCGGGCTGCCGATGCGGCTCTGGCTGGAGGAGTACGCCCAGCACTTCGCGACGGTCGAGATCAACAACGCGTTCTACCGGCTGCCGGCGCGGGAGACCTTCGAGGACTGGCGGAGGCGGGTGCCCGGGGACTTCGTCGTGGCGGTCAAGGCGAGCCGCTACCTCACCCACATCAAGCGGCTCAAGGACCCCGAGGAGCCGGTGCAGCGCCTGATGAGCCACGCGGCGGGCCTGGGGAGCCGCCTCGGCCCGGTCCTCCTCCAGCTCCCGCCCAACCTGCGCGCCGACCCGGGGCTCCTGGACGCCTGCCTCGCCTGCTTCCCCGCCTCGACCCGGGTCGCCGTGGAGCCCCGCCACGACTCCTGGTGGACACCGGAGGTCCGCGCGGTCCTGCGCTCCCGTGGCGCCGCCCTGTGCTGGGCCGACATCCTGGCCCGTCCCGTGACACCGCTGTGGCGCACCACCGACTGGGGCTACGTCCGCTTCCACCAGGGCCGCGCCCACCCCTGGCCCCGCTACGGCCGACGATCCCTCGCCACCTGGCTCGACCGCATCGCCACGACCTGGCCCGACGGCGAGGACGTCTACGCGTACTTCAACAACGACCCGGGCGGCGCGGCGGTGGAGGACGCGAGAACGTTCGCACGGGTGGGGAGATCGGCGGGCCTGGAGATCACCCGGACGCCGGGGCGACTGGCGCGGGCCGGCTGACGGGACTTTCCTCTCCGGCGACGGTGTGCGGCGGAAGGCCGTACGCCGACTGCGGCGCCGTTGTGGCCGGTCGCGCAGTTCCCCGCGCCCCTAGGGCGACGCCCCCTAGGGGCGCGGGGAACTGCGCGAACAACCCCCACCGGCCCGCACCCGGACGACAACCCAACCCGAACCAGCAGCCCGACCCCCTACTCCCCGTAAGCCGCCCGCAGGGCGTCCCGTACCGCCGCCAGTGCGTCGGCCTCCGTGAGCCCGAGCCGTCGGGCCCGCTCCACATAGGCCTGCGCCGCGGTCGCCAGTTCCCGGTCCGCCGCCGCGCCGGCGGCTGCCACGAACGTGCCGTGGCGCCCTCGCGTCTCGATCACGCCGTCCGCCTCGAGCGCCCGGTACGCCTTGGCGACGGTGTTCGCGGCGAGTCCCAGCGACTCGGCCAGACCCCGCACGGTCGGCAGCCGGTATCCCACCGGCAGCGCCCCCGACCGGGCCTGCTCGGAGATCCGCGCCCGCACCTGCTCGTACGGCGGAGCACTGTCATCGATGTCGATCTTCAACGTCACAGGCCGATTGTCCCGTACCCGACGGAAAATGAGAGGCACCCGGGGTGTGCCTCCACGTAACGTCCGCCTCCATGACTGTGATCGTGCGCGACCTGCGTCCCGACGTCCGAGCCGACGCCGAGGGGTTCTCCGACACCCGTCGCCTCGCCCTCCCCTACATGTTGTCCACCCCCGAGTCGGTGGTGCACACCCTGACGCACGTCCATCCGGACGCCCACTTCGGACAGCTCATCGCCGAGGAGGACGGCGAGATCATCGGCACGGCCCAGATCAGCGTCGCCCACGACAGCCCGGAACCCGGCCAGGGATCCGCCAATATCTACGTGCGCCCCGACCGCAGGCACCGCGGCGCCGGTTCGCTGCTGCTGCGCACCGCCGAGGAACGCCTGGCCGCACTGGGCGTCAGGAAGCTGTTCGCCTGGGTGCTGGACGAGCCGGAGAACCTCGCCTTCGCCGAGCGGAACGGCTTCCGGGCCAGCCGCTCCGCCTACTTCCTGCGCCTGGACCTGGCGGCCGGCACCCTGCCACCACGCCAGGAGCCCCCGGCGGGCGTCGAACTGCGCACGGCCGCCGACTTCGCGGACGACCCGCGCCCCATGTTCGAACTGGACGCGGAGACGACGTCGGACGAACCGAGCGACATCGACGTCGAGTTCACGGACTACGAGGCCTGGCTGGCGGAGACCTGGAGGCACCCGCTTCTGAACCGCGACCTGACCACGGTCGCGGTCGTCGACGGCCGCCCCGCCGCCTTCAGCGTGGCGTACACCGACGGCGGCACCCGCTACGCCACCGCCATGACCGGCACCGCCCGCGCCTTCCGCGGCCGGGGCCTGGCCAAGCTCGCCAAGAACGACTCCCTGCACCGGGCCCGCGCCGCCGGATACGAGGAGGCGTTCACCGGCAACGACACGGGCAACGACCCGATGATCGCCATCAACAAGTGGTTCGGCTACGAGATCTGCGCGAAGGAAGTGCGCCATGTCCGCGAACTCGGCTGACCGGCCCGGCGAGGTGGATGTCGTCCTCGTCAAGGCGGGCCGTACGAAGATCCGTTACACCGGCGAGCTCCTGGCGGACGACGGCACCCGCGTCACGGTCCGCGCCCCGTGGGCGGGCAGCGGCGTACGCGACTTCGGGTTCGTCCGCTTCGAGCCCGGGGACGTCTTCACGGAGTACTACTGGAGGAACCGCTGGTACGCGGTGAAGGAGGTCCGCTCCGCCACGGGCACGCTGAAGGGCTGGTACTGCGACATCACCCGCCCCGCCGTTCGGTCTGGCCAGGAGCTACTGGTCGAGGACCTCGACCTGGACCTCTGGCGCTCCGCCGACGGCACGGACGTACGCCGCCTCGACGAGGACGAGTTCGCCGAGAGCGGCCTCGCCCAGACCGACCCGGAGGCCGCGACCGCCGCTCTGGCCGCACTCGACGAACTGGAGACCCGGGCCCACGGCGGCGACTTCGCCGCGCTCCTGGCCTGACCCCCGCCTCAGCCCGTCACCGCGACCACCGCATACCGCTCGTCGGTCACCTCCCCGCCCCACAGCAGCGGATCGTCCGACAGCCGCTCCACACGCACCCGCCCGGCGATCGGGGCGAGGAGGGCGGTGAGGCGCTCCGCCGGTATACCGACCGGATCGGCCGTCCCCCACACGCCCTCGACCAGCACGAGCCGCCCTCCCGGCCGCAGCAGCCCGGCCCAGTGCCGCAGGGCGCGGCCGGGGTCGGGCAGGGCCCACAGGACGTGCCGTACGAGAACGACGTCGAAGCGCTGCTCCCCGACCGGCGGGGCCGCGGCGTCGCCGACGAGGAACACCGCGTCGCGCCCGGCCAGTTTCTCCCGGGCGAGCGTCACCATCGCCTCGGAGAGGTCCACGCCCGTCACCTGGTGTCCCTGCTCGGACGCGAGGAGCGACAGGCTGCCGGTGCCACAGCCGAGATCGAGGAGGTCGCCAGCGCTGCCGGGCAGCCAGTCGCGCAGCCGCCCGGCCCAGGCGCGGCGCACCCCGGGGTCGCGCAGCCCGTGGTCCGGCTCCTCGTCGAAGGAGGCCGCCCGCGCGTCCCAGTCCACGCCCGGGCGAGGGGTGTTCGCCGAGGTCACAGGTTCACCGTCATGCGTCATGGGCCCAAGAGTGACACCCGCCACTGACACTCGAATGGTGACAGCCGCCACAGACAGACCGGGAGCGATGAGGAACTCTCCCCCGAAAGGTCTACCTCCGTGAGAACGCGGAACCCGGTAGCCCCTAAGGAGGCAGCCATGCGCCGTGTGACCGTGCAGAAGCCCCTGAAGAAGTCGGACGTCCGCAAGCTCCGCGAGGAGGCCGACGAGCGCCCCGGCGGGCGCCCGGAGGTCCGCAAGGACGTCGCGCGCACATGGTGGCCGGACAGCTGACCGGCCGGTGCCGGTCATGAGACGCGTTCAGAGCAGCCGCTTGCGGTAGTGGACACGGTCGTAGGGCCCGTCCACACGGCGCTCCACCAGCTCGTAGCCGTACCTCGGGTAGATTTTCTGGTTCTCCCACATCATCGCGTTCGTGTAGAGCCTGATCTCCGGCAGACCCAGCGCACGCGCGCGTGCCTCGACGAAGCGAAGCAGCCGTCGCCCCACTCCCCTGCCGTGCGCGGTGGGGTGGACGGCGATGATGTCGAGGAAGAGATGGTCCTCGAAGGCCTCGACCACCACGAGGCCGATCACGGGCTCGCCCGTCACGAACACCCTGCCCGCGGCCACGTTCGCCGCGTGGTCCTCCTCCATGGGCTGCGGCACCTGGCCGATGCGCTCGATGTAGGGGCGGAAGGCCGCGTCGATCACGCCCTCGACGACCGGTACGTCGGCGGCTCCGGCCGGCCGGATCTCCTCGTCTGCCATGCCGCGACGGTACCTACCTGATGCCAGTCTGAGCACTCCCTTAACGCGGCCATAAGGATCTCCTCCACCCGTCCCCAGCAGGCGATTTCACGGTTCTCCGGGGTTAGTTTCGGATCACCCCACGGGATCCGGCCCGCTCGGGCCGGGGCCTGTCCCCACAACCGTATGAGCCGTTTCGAGGAGTTCCCGCATGCCCGCACGCCGCACGGTAGCCACCGTCGCCGCCCTCGGCAGCCTTCCGCTCGCCCTGACCGCACTGACCGCCACTCCGGCGGCCGCGCACGGATCCATGGGCGACCCGGTCAGCCGGGTCTCGCAGTGCTACGCCGAGGGCCCCGAGAGCCCCAAGTCGGCCGCGTGCAAGGCGGCCGTCGCGGCGGGCGGCACCCAGGCTCTCTACGACTGGAACGGCATCCGCATCGGCGACGCGGGCGGACGGCACCAGCGGCTGATCCCGGACGGCAAGCTGTGCAGCGCGAACAACGCGCAGTTCAAGGGGCTCGACCTGGCCCGCGCCGACTGGCCCGCGACCAGCGTGCGCAGCGGCTCGCACACCTTCAAGTACCGCGTGACGGCGCCCCACAAGGGCACCTTCAAGGTGTACCTCACCAAGTCCGGCTACGACCCGGCCAAGCCTCTGGCCTGGAGCGACCTGGACCTGAAGAACCCGGTGGCGACGTCCACCGACCCGGCCGCCACGGGCGGTTTCTACACCTTCTCCGGCACCCTGCCTGAGCGTTCGGGCAGACATCTGCTGTACGCGGTCTGGCAGCGGTCGGACAGCCCGGAGGCGTTCTACTCCTGCTCGGACGTCACCTTCCAAGGCAGCGGCGACACCGCGAAGGGTGGCACGGCCCCGGCCCCGACCGCCTCGGCTCCCAGCGAGAAGCAGATCAAGGACGGCAACGCCAAGTCGACCGTCGAGCACCACGGGCACGGCGACAACGACCCCAGCACCTCGGCGGAACCGGCCGCGGCTTTGAAGGAGAGCACGCCGAACCGGCCGAAGGCCGCCCCACCCGCGCCCAACCGGCCGGAGGCGGCCGGTGCCACGGAGAACCTCGCCGAGACCGGCGGTGACAGCACCACCCCGTACGTCGCGATCGGCGGAGCGGCGGCACTGGCACTGGGTGCCTCGGCCCTGTTCCTCTCGGCCAGGCGCCGGACGGTGAACGACGGCCGGCGGAGCCGCTGACCCCCACCGCCCCACGCCCCGGGGCCTGTCCGGCGGCTCAGGCCGGACAGGCCCCGAAACGTCTCTTGGCACGTGTCAACAGGCGACACGTCAACTGGTGACACGTGTCATTCGAAGGCCGACGCACAGGTGGTGGGCCGAGCCCGCCCCGGATCCAGTGCGTTGGCCACCTCATGGAAGGCGATCCGGTCGAACAGCCCGATCGCCACATGCTCGGAGAGGTCGACGGGGCACAGGTCCTGGAGCAGGACGTTCCGCACGTCGGGCCCGCTCAGGTACTGGCTGCGCCACGGCGTGACCACCTCGTCGTACTTGGTGGCGATGACGGTGTAGCGCACGCCCGGGACGGTGTCGCCGCCCGCGTTCAGCCGCTCCAGAAAGTCGGAGCCGGCGACCTGGTCGGCGAGGGCGGGGGTGTTCTTCGCCAACAGGTCCGCGGCACCCGGGAAGTAGGGCAGCAGGTTGGTGAAGCCGCTCAGGGTGGTGCCGTGGTTGGAGGGTGCGATGCCGACCAGGGCGTTCACCTTGGCCGCTCCGCCGAGGAACCTCAGGTAGTAGCGGGGCATCATGCCGCCCTGCGAGTGTCCGACGACGTCGGTCTCGGCGGCGCCGGTCGCGGCGAGCACCTTGTCGACGAAGTCCTTCAGCTGTCCGGCGGACTTCTCGACGGGCCCGAGGCCGTGGAAGAAGGGGACGCCCTCGAGCTGGCCGTAGTCCAGGGAGAAGACGCAGTAGCCGCGGACCTTCAGATAGGGGGCTAGGCCCAGCCAGTTGTCGACGGAGTTCCCGAGGGTGCCGTGGACCAGGACGACGGGGCGGGGATGGGCGGCGGACGGCTCGCAGGAGTAGTCGTTCCAGCCGGCGCCGGGGGCGGCGGCCTGGGCGGTGGTGGCGGGGACGGTGACGGCCGCGGCGGTCAGCAGCAGCGCGGCCAGGGGTCTGAGCACTCGTTTCCAGGGCAGCATCGAGTGATCTCCTTGCGGGTCAAGGGAAGTGCGACGGCACGACGCCTGTGATCCGGATCACGAGGATGCTGTTCACTCGTCAAGTTACGAGCGAGTAGCCAGCCTGGGAAGTTACGCGTCAGTAAAAACTTCCAGCGGTAACCGGCACCGACCACCCCACCCCTGCCACCGCCCTCACCAGGCGGGCCGCACAGGACCCTGTGGCGCGATCCGCAGCAACTGCTCCCGCAGCACCCGCGCTTCGCCCTCCCCCAGCACCGCACCCCACTCCCGCACCGCCTCCGCGGCCGCCTCCTCGGCAGCCCGAGTGCAGGCCCACCCCCGCCCCGTCAGCACGACCAGCCGCGCCCGCGCGTCCTCGGGGTGGGGCCGCCGCTCGGCGTACCCCTTGCGCACCATCTCGTCGACGAGCTGACTGGCGGCCTGTTTGGTCACCCCGAGGTGGACGGCGAGGTCGGTGACCGTCGCACCGTCGGGAGCGAGCCGGGCGAAGGCGAAGCCGTGCGCGGGCCGCAACCCCTCGAAGCCGCGCGCGACCACGCCCTCATGGATGCGCTGCGTGAGTCCGCCGGCGGCGGCGAGCAGGGCGGCGGACAGGGCCATGGCCTCGGAGTTCTGCACCCGTGCATTGAAACACCCTTGACGTGACGGTCAAGCAGCTTGACCATATAGTCAAGCTACTTGACCAACTGACCCCACTGATCGACCGGAGGCAGCCATGCCCGTCATCCGCTCCTCGGACGCCGTCACACACGAGATCCACGGCGCCCGTTTCGTCTCGTACGCCACACCGCTGAGCGGGAGCAAGGAGTTGTGCGCCTGGCGTGGTGAGATTCCCGCCGGCCTCAAGGCTCCCGCGCACACGGTCAGCCGGGAGGAGATCTTCCATCTGCTCGACGGCGAGCTGCTGATCACCCTCGACGGCCGCACCGACCGGATCACGGCGGGCGACACGGTGATCATCAACCCCGGCGCCACCCTGACCGTGGAGAACCCGACCGGCCGGACCGCGTACTCCTGGGTCACCACCTCCATCGGCCTGGAGGCACACCTGGCCGACGGCACCCGCATCGCACCGCCGTGGGCCAACTGACGTCACATGGAGGGATTCACGCCGCCAGTCCCCCTAGTCCCCCGGGCATCACCGCCCGCGGCCCGAACTTCGCTCGCGCGCGGTCCGCGACCTCCTCGATACGGCGGACCCGCTCGTCCACGGGATCGAAGGTCAGCTGATGGGAGGCCTGGTCGGCGGGGTCGAGTCCCTCGGCGCGCAGGACGAGCGCGCGCACCCGGGCGCGCTGCAGCCCGAGCGCCTCGTACATGCCGTACGCGGTCCTGGTCAGCGCCGGTGAATGCGCGGTCGGTTCGGTCAGCGTGCGACTGCGGGTGGTGGCCGACCGGTCGGCGTAGCGCACGGTGAGGGTGAGCGTGCGACAGACCTTGCCCAGGGCCCGCAGCCGGGCGCCGATCTCCTCGGCGGCCGACAGCAGCGCCCGGCGGTGCCGGTCCGGGTCCAGTTCGTCGCGCTCGAAGGGGCGTTCCGTGGCGAGCGAGCGGGAGACGGCGTTCGGGACGACCCGGCCGCGGTCGACGCCGTTCGCCTTCTCGTGCAGCTCGCGGCCGGCCTTCGCGCCGACCAGCCGCTGGAGCGTGGACAGCGGCGCGGCGGCGACCAGGCCGAGGGTGTCGAGGCCGTAGTCGCCCAGCGTACGGGCGGTCCTGGTGCCGACACCGGGCAGCGCGGCGACGGGCTTGACCGCGAGGAACTCCGCGATGGCGTCCCGCCCCTCGGGCACCACGGACGTCATCCCGGGCACGGCGTCGCCCAGCGCCATACGGGCCAGCATCGGCCCGGGTCCGGCGCCGATCACACAGTCGACGCCGTGCAGCGCGAGCGACCGCACCCGGATCACCGAGGCCAGTTCGACGGCGTCCCGCCCGAAGTACCGCTCGGCGCCCCCCAGGTCGGCCAGCGCCCCGTCCGGTGGCAGGGCCTGGACGACCGGCGTGAACTCCTCGAGCATCCCGAGCAGTCTGGGCAGATCGGCCTCGCGCGTCGGAGGCAGCTGGAAACGTACGCAGAGGATGGTCATCCCGCACTCCCCGGACTCTGGTGCCACAACTTCCGTCCCACCGCGGGCCCTTCGCCCGCGGGACGCAGATCGGCCCAGGGGTGCATCTCGTACCCCGTGGGCATGCGGATCTTCCGCTGCTCCATCGGATCCTGGGCCGCGGAGCCCGCCGGTGCCGGCGCCCCCTCCGATCCGGCGAGCCGCCGGCGCGCCGCTCCCTCACCGTCGTCCTCACCGTCGCCACCGGAATCGCCCCCGGCGTCACCACCGCCGGCCAGCCGGGCCGCGACGCCCTCGAGGCCCTCCTCCCGGCGTACCTCCAGCAGTTCCGCGAGGTTCCAGGCGGCGGCGCCCACCACGCTGAGGCTGCGCGGGCCGCGCCGCTGCACCACCCCGCGCACCAGCAGCAGCCAGGAGTGGAAGACGGTGTGGGCGCAGGCGTCGTGGGAGTCGTCGAAGAAGGCGAGGTCGACCAGGCCCGTGCCGTCGTCCAGGGTGGAGAAGATGACCCGCTTGCCGGACCGGATCGGCGGTGTCTGGGTGGCCGCCTTGGCGCCCGCGACCAGCACCGTCTCCCCGTGCCGGGCCTCGCGCAGCCGCCGCGCCGAAACGACGCCCAACTCGTCGAGGAAGGCACGGTGGTCGTCCATCAGATTGCGCGAGGTGTCCATGGACAGCACGCCCAGCTCGGCACTGAGCCGCTCCGACGAGGTGAGGTCGGGCAGCCCGGCCGGGGCGGTCTCCCGCCCTCCGGCCATGGGGAGCTGGCCTCCGCCCGCGCCCCGCGCGCCCCGGTGCAGCTCGGTCAGATGCAGTTGCAGATCACGGCGGTTGGCGCCGAACGCGTCGAGCGCGCCCACCTGGGCGAGCCGCTGGGCCAGCGGACGGCTGGGCCGGCCGCGCTCCCAGAAGTCGACCAGCGAGGCGTACGGCTGCCCCTCGGCGATCCGTGCCGCCTCGGCCTCGCTGATGCCGTGCACATCGGAGAGAGCCAGCCGCAGCCCCCAACTACCGGACACCAGTTCGATACGGTGTGCGATCCCCGACGCGTTCACATCCAGCGGCAGCACCGGCACCCCCCGCCGCCGCGCGTCCGCCAGCAGCAGCCGCTTCGGATACATCCCCGGGTCATGGGTGAGCAGCCCGGCGTAGAAGGCGGCAGGATGATGCGCTTTCAGCCACGCCGACTGGTACGTCGGCACGGCGAAGGCGACCGCGTGCGCCTTGCAGAAGCCGTACGACCCGAAGGCCTCGACGATCTCCCAGGTCCGCTGAATCGTTTCCGCGTCATACCCGTTCGCCGCCGCGTGCTGCGCGAACCACACCTTGATCCGCCCCTGCGACTCCGGATCCGACAGCCCCCGCCGCACCCGGTCCGCTTCACCACGACCGCACCTGGTCATGATGTCGACGATGTCGATGATCTGCTCGTGGAAGACGACGACCCCGTACGTCTCCTTCAGCGGCTCCTCCAGATCCGGATGCGGATAACGGATCGGCGCCCGCCCGTGCCGCGCCTCGATGAACGGCCGCACCATGTCGGCGGCGACCGGCCCGGGCCGGAACAGCGAGATGTCGACGACGAGATCGTGGAACGTGGCCGGCTGGAGCCGCCCGACCAGGTCCCGCTGCCCCGGCGACTCGATCTGGAAGCACCCGAGCGTCTCGGCGGACCGCACCAGCCGGTACGTCTCCGGATCCCCCGGCGGCAGGGCGTCCAGATCGACCCGGGCACCCGACACCCGCTCCACTTCCGCCACCGCGTGCGCCATCGCCGACTGCATCCGCACACCCAGCACGTCCAGCTTCAGCAGCCCGAGGTCCTCGACGTCGTCCTTGTCGAACTGCGACATCGGAAGACCCTCGCCGCTGGTCGGCATGACCGGCGTACGCGCGAGCAGCGAGGCGTCCGACAGCAGCACCCCGCACGGGTGCATGGCCACCCCGCGCGGCAGGGCGTCCAGCCCCTCGACCAGCTCCCACAGCCTCCCGTACTTCTCCTTCTCCCCCGCCAGCGCACGCAGCTCGGGCAGCTCCTCCAGCGCCGCACGGGCGTCCCGCGCCCGGATGTGGGGGAAGGACTTGGCGACCCGGTCGATCTCGGCCGGGTCCATGGACAGGGCGGCCCCCACGTCCCGGATCGCGTGCCGCACGCGATACGTCTCCGGCATCGCGACCGTCGCGACCCGCTCGGTGCCGAACCGGCCGATGATCGCGCGGTAGACCTCCAGCCGGCGCGCGGACTCCACGTCGATGTCGATGTCGGGCAGTACGACCCGCTCCTTCGACAGGAACCGCTCCATCAGCAGCCGGTGCTCGATCGGATCGGCGTGCGCGATCCCGAGCAGATGGTTGACGAGCGACCCCGCCCCGGACCCCCGGGCGGCGACCCGGATCCCCATCCCCCGGACATCGTCGACCACTTGGGCGACGGTCAGAAAATAAGAGGCGAAGCCGTGATGGGCGATGATGTCCAGCTCATGGTGCATCCGCTCCCAGTACTCCCGCCGCCGGTCGTACCCGCGCAGCACCATCCCCGCCACCGCCCGCGAGGCCAGCGTCCGCTGGGCGGTACGACGCCCGGCGCCGACCAGCTGCGGCTCGGGAAAGTGGACGGTACCGATCCCGAGGTCGTCCTCGGGATCGACCAGACACTCGGCGGCCGTGGCCTCGGTCTGTTCCACCAGCCGATGAGCGGTGTCCCGCCGGAACCCCGCGGCCTCCACGATCCGCTCCGCCACCCCGAGCATGGCCCCCGCCCCCTTGAGCCAGGCCTCGCCGGAGTCCAGTTCCTTGGTCGGGTCGATGGGCACCAGACGCCGGGCGGCGTCCAGGACGTCGGCGACCGGGCCCAGCCCCGAGTCGGCGTACCGCACGGCGTTGCTGAGCACGGGCCGGATCCGCTGCTCGGCGGCGAACCCGACGGTGCGGGCGGCCAGCCGCAGGGACCCTGGACCCGTACCTTTTCGGCCATGCCAGACGGCCTCCAGCCGCAGGTCGTCGCCGTAGACCTCACGCCAGGGCACGAGCAGCCGCGCCGCACGATCGGGACGCCCCGCGGCCAGGGCACGCCCGACATCCGACTCGGGCCCGAGCAGCACGGTCAGCCCCTCGGCGTGACGGTGCTCCCAGGGCAGCAGCGGCGTAGGCCCCTCCCCGGCGTGCGCCGCCGAGACGAGCCTGCACAGCTCGGCCCACCCCCGGGCACCGTCCCGGGCAAGAAAGATCACGCGGGGAGCCGACTCGTCGACGAAGGCCCCGCCCCGCACCGGGGTCCGACGCCGCCCCCGCCGGTCCCCGCTCTCCGGAGCCCGGGCGCCCGCCACCGCCAGATCCGCCCCGAACACCGGACGGACCCCCGACTTCGCACAGGCCTTCGCGAACCGGACGGCACCGGCGAGCGTGTCGCGATCGGTGAGAGCCAGGGCATCCATGCCCCGCTCGGAGGCACGCTCGGCCAGCCGCTCCGGATGCGAGGCTCCATATCGCAACGAGAATCCGGAGACGGTGTGCAGATGCGTGAACCCCGGCACACGCACCTCCCGCACTCGTGAGCCACACCAGCTCTCGAACATCTGTTCCCAGCTACCTCACCCCCACCATAGACCAATTTTCGAATGCATGTGCGACATCCGTTCGGCCCCGCCCCACCTGCGGAAACACCCGGCCGCCCCCGACCGTGGAGGCATGCCGCACAGCTCGTTCCTCGACGAGGTGAAGGACGCCGTCACCCCGCGGGCCACCCTGCTCATCCTCGGCGTGATCGCCCTCCAGCTGCTCTTCATCGCGTCCTACGTGGGGGCACTGCACGACCCGAAACCCAAGGACGTGCCCTTCGCGGTGGTCGCCCCACAGGCCGCCTCCGCACAAGCGGTGACCCGTCTGGAACGGCTGCCCGGCTCCCCGCTGGACCCCCGCGCACTGCCCGACGCGGCAGCGGCCCGGAACCAGATCATGAACCGGGACATCGACGGCGCCCTGATCATCGACCCGGCGGGCACCGACACCCTCCTCGTGGCCTCCGGCGGCGGCAGGGTCCTCGCCGGCACCCTGACGAACCTCGTCACCACCCTGGAGAAGTCGGAGAAGCGCAGACTCCGCACGGTCGACGTCATCCCGTCCGGCGCCCACGACCCCAACGGACTCACGCCCTTCTACCTGGTGGTCGGCTGGTGCGTGGGCGGCTACCTGGGCGCCGCGGCCCTGGCCATCAGCGCGGGAGCGAAACCGTCCACCCCCGAACGCGCCGCGATCCGCCTGGCGGTCATGGCCCTGGTCGCGATCACCGGCGGGCTTGGCGGAGCCCTCATCGCCGGCCCGATCCTGGACGCCCTCCCCGGCGGCACGGTAGCCCTCTGGGGTCTGGGCGCGCTGATCATCTTCGCCGTGGGCGCGGCCACCCTCGCCCTCCAGGGCATCTTCGGCACGATCGGGATCGGCCTGGTGATCCTGCTGGTGGTGATCCTCGGCAACCCGAGCGCCGGCGGCGCACTCCCCCCGCCCCTGCTCCCGCCCTTCTGGAAGGCGATCGGCCCGGCACTCCCCCCGGGAGCGGGCACCTGGGCCACCCGCTCGATCGCCTACTTCGAGAACAACGCCATGACCACATCACTCCTGGTGCTGGCCGCCTGGGCGGTGGCGGGAGCAGCCCTCACGCTGACGGCCGCCGCGCTGCGAAAGCGAGCAGCCACCCCGCTCCCGGCGCACGAGCCGTAGGACACACGCGAAAGCCCCGCCCCTCACACAAGGGGCGGGACTTCGCGAAGCCGTGCGGGTGTCAGCCGATCTCGGTACCGGTCGCCGACAGCGCCTCGGTCACCGGCTGGAAGAACGTCTCCCCACCGGAGGTGCAGTCACCGCTGCCACCGGAGGTGAGCCCGATCGCCTTGTCGCCGGAGAACAGCGAGCCGCCACTGTCGCCGGGCTCGGCGCAGACGTCGGTCTGGACCAGGCCGTTGACGATGTCACCGTTGCCGTAGTTCACGGTGGCGTCCAGCCCGGTGACCTTGCCTTCGTGCACCTGGGTGGTCGACCCGCTCCGGGTGACCTCCATGCCGACGGTCGCCTCGGCGGCACCCGAGATCTTCTGGGTCGAGCCGTTGTAGAGGTTCACCTCGCTCGGGTGAGCCACCTCGGCGGTGTACTTGACCAGCCCGTAGTCGTTGTCCGGGAAGCTGGAGTCCGCGTTGGTGCCGATCTCCTTGCCGCTGGAGTCCGACCAGGTGGAGATGCCCTCGGTGCAGTGACCGGCGGTCAGGAAGAACGGTTCGCCGCCCTTGACCACGTTGAAGCCGAGCGAGCAGCGGCCGCTGCCACCGGTGATCGCGTCGCCACCGGCGATGAAGGGCTTGTACTCCCCCTTCGACCTCTTCAGTTCGGCCTTCGTCCCGAGCCCGTCGACGACCTTCGTCAGCGTCGCCCACTCGGCCTTGGAGACCGTACGGTCGGCGGTCACCACGACCTTGTTCGTCGTCGGGTCGGTCACCCAGGCGGTCCCCGGGATCGTCGCGTCCGCCTTCAGCGTGCTGCGGGCGCTCTTCAGCTCGGCGAGAGAGTTCGCCACGACTCTCGCCTTGGCCCCCGCCTTCTCGACGGCCTTGGCCGCGGCCTCGTCGAGCACGTTCACCACGAGGTTCTTGCTCTTGGTGTCGTAGTACGTACCGGCCGAGTCGGCGCCCAGGTCCTTGGCCAGCGTCGAGGCGAGCTTTCCGGCCGCGGAGACAGACAGGGTCTCGGGCGCGGAGGCCTTCGCGGGCTCACTGGCGTTCGCAGACTGGAAGGTCACTCCAGCGGCGACGAGTGCGGCGACACCCGCACCTGCCAGGGCTGCACGTCGCTTGGGTATGCGTCGGTGCTTCAACTCATGTCCTCCTGTGGGGGGTCGACCCGGGAGGTTGTGGGGACCTCGCGGGCCGGAAGGCCTTGTTGACGAGCGCCCACTATTCCGAGGACAACGGGGAGCACACAAGGTCGAGTTCAGGACGCGCGTAGATTGCCGACCCCGCGCCCCCACATTTTGACCGCGCACGGTCAAATCGGACCCAACTCGCACGCGCTTCACACGCGTTCACACTGCAAACATTACGCGTGAGTAATGTGTGTGCACTCTGCGAGGTCTGGCCATGGCTGAAAATCGCCCAACCAAGTGGCCCCAATCGACATCCGAGGGGCGGACATTGGCTTACCTTTCCCTGCACTCTCCTTAAGGCATGACAAGCAGCCACAAACTGCCCCACCCCACAAGGGAAAGCCCCCGCACGCAATGCGTGCGGGGGCACAAACGCTGCCTACTGCTGCCCGGTAGGGCCTAGTACACGCTGACCCCGTAGGCGCTCAGGGCCTCCGTGACGGGCTGGAAGAACGTCGTACCGCCGGAGGAGCAGTTGCCGCTGCCGCCGGAGGTCAGACCGTACGCGGTGCCGTTGCTGCCGTAGAGCGAGCCGCCGGAGTCACCGGGCTCGGCGCAGACGGTGGTCTGGATCAGGCCGGAGACGATGTCGCCGCCGCCGTAGTTGACGGTGGCGTTGAGGGCGGTGACCCGGCCGCTGTGCGTACCGGTCGTGGAGCCGTCGCGGATGACGGTGGTGCCCACGCTCGGGGTGGCCGCGCGCGTGATGTCCACGCCGTTCGCGGTGCCGGGCCGGCTGACGGACCCGCTGTAGCGCACGAGGCCGTAGTCGTTGCCCGGGAAGCTGGAGCCGGCGGTCGAGCCGATCACCGTGGTGCGGCCGGAGTTGGAGTACCAGGTGCCCGCGCCGTCGGTGCAGTGACCGGCGGTCAGGAAGAACTGCTGACCGCTGCTGTTCTGGACGTTGAAGCCGAGGGAGCAGCGCCAGCTACTCGCATAGATGGCGTCGCCGCCCTGGATGAGCTTGTTGAACTTGCCGGGGGTGCGCTTGATCGTGAGCGCGTCGGCGTTGGCGCCGGCCTGCTGCTTGATCTTCGCGATCTCGGCCTGGGTGACCGTGCTGTCGACGGTGACGAGCACACGGTCGGTCTTGCTGTCGACGGCCCAGGCGGTGCCCGGGATGTCGGCCTTCAGTATCGAGCCGCTCGCGCTCTTGAGTTCGGCGGCGCTGAAGGTGGTGGGGGTGTCGGACGCGTTCGCGCTGGGGATCGCGATCGCTGCGGCGGCGACGAGGCCGGTGGAAACGGCGATCAGCCGGGTCCGTCTCGAAATGCCGCTGCGGGGGGTGGTGCGCTTGATCCTCACTTTTCGTTCCTCCACAGGGGAAGTAGGGGGCCCTCGTGGGGTCTCGGGCCCGTGAGGCGCAGCCTGGGACCGCGCGTCCGGTTCCCGAACACGCCGTGCCCCTGACAAGCGCTGTGGGGGAGTATTCGGCCGAACGGCCGGTAGGCGCAAGAGGGCCTTTCGGCCTTCAACCTTGGAACGACCGTTACACCGGGCCCGGGCCGGCCCCGAGCCGCACCTCGCCGCCGGCCCGTTCCGCGGCCGTTCCGCGGCCGTCCCGCTCGTGCCTCAGCAGCTGCAGCCGCAGTCGCAGCCGTCGCAGCCGCAGTTGTCACAGCAGTTGCCGCAACAGTCGCAGCAACTGCAGCAGTCCCCGCATCCGCTGCAGTCGCAGTTGCCGCACTGCCCTTCCTTGCGCTCGCCCGACCACGGGTCGTGGTACGTGCCGCAGCACATCTGACACGTACAGGCGAGCCCGACCCACACCGCGCACCCGGCGAGCAGCCCGCGCCGGTTGCCGCGCGGCGGCTCCGGCGGCAGCGGGGCGCCTGGACCGCCCGGTGCGCCGGTGCCGGGCGGCGCATGGGGACCGGCCGCCTCGGGACCGGCGGTGTGGGCGCAGGCGGTCGTGCCGAAGGCCCGGTCGACGGAGGTACGCAGCTCGTGCACCAGCAGCCGGTGCACCAGCCGCCCGTCGGTGAACTCCGCCTCCCGCAGCGCCAGCCGGACGCCGTGCACCGCGTCGTCGGCGAGCCGCCGGGCCTCCGCGAGGGAGGTGCCGGTCGCGGTGATCGGGTTCCAGGCGCCTGACGCGGCGTCAGCGTGCCGGTCCTCCACGGCGTCCAGGAGGTGGGCGAGCCGCCCGAAGAGGCGACCGGCCTCGGCGAGCGGCCCGGCGTTGTACGGCCGGCCGGCGAGGACCGCCGTGTGCGCGAAGGCGGCGGCGGTCGCGGTCTCGGTCGGCTCGGTCACCGTCAGGAGCGGTGTCCCGGGCCCGGCGAGCGCCTCGATGCCGCCCTGCCGGTCCACGGCATCGACCAGGACGGCCGTGTCGAACCCTACGGCGGAGCCGGTCCGGGCCCCTGCCCGGTCCCAGCCCGCCGCGACCCGGCGCGCGGCACGCGCCACCGGCGCCCGGGCCAGCAGCCCGTCTCCGTCGGCGACATGGTCGCGCACCTTGGCGGAGGCGAGCACCAGCGACACGGCCGCGGCGAGTCGCGCCCCCTCACCGTGCGCGACGGACGCGGTGCGCATCCCGCGCAGCGGACACGGACCCGCCGTACGCCGTCCCACACCACCCGACGCACCGGTCACAGGGCGTGTCTGAGCCTCCGTCAATACAGAGACGAGAAGCCCGTCATAGTTCGTCACGATGCGCGCGAGCTGACCGTGATCCCCGCGCAAAGCGAGACACAGCCCACACAAATGCGCCATCCACTGGGCGGTGAGACTCTCACCGAGCCGATGCCGACAGGGCCTGACCATTCCGAACACGACGTCCCCCGCGCTCCGTACGATGTTTGGGCGCCGCATAATATCGGCCAACCCGTTCACCCGTACGCACTGCCCATCACCCGTACGCCGTGAAGAATCATATTTCACTCACAGTCAGCAGTCGTTTACGACAAGGCCCTTGGGAAACACGGACTCTCGACGGAATCGCTGTGCACCAGTACCGTCACAAACCCCCCGTGCGGCGTCTATCCACTTGGCGCGCCATCCGCATCATGGACGACCATAGGGATGCGGAAAGCAGAAAGACCGCTGTGAGAGGAGGCGTCCATGGGATCGGTACGCAAGGCAAGTGCCTGGCTTGGCCTCGTCGACGACAACGAAGACGAGCGTTACTACGACGACGACTACTCCGACGGGACCGAGTCCGGGGAGGCCTGGGTCACCGATCCGCGTGTCAAGGTGGCCTCGGACGTCGCCGAGGAGAGAGGCCGTCGCATCGGCACGGTGACCCCGGACAGCTTCCGGGACGCCCGCGCGATCGGCGAGCTGTTCCGCGAGGGCGTGCCGGTCATCATGAACCTCACGGCCATGGACGCCGCCGACGCCAAGCGCGTGGTCGACTTCGCGGCCGGGCTGATCTTCGGCCTGCGGGGTTCGATCGAGCGGGTGTCGACCCGCGTGTTCCTGCTGACCCCGGCCAACACGGAGATCGTGAACGGCGACCCGGCCGGGCACCGCACGGACGGCTTCTTCAACCAGAGCTGAGGCAGGGCCGCTCACCGGCCCTGCCCCCGCGCAGGGTTCACCGGACGGCGTCTACCGGAAGGCGTCGAGTCCGGTGAGCGCCTTGCCCAGCACGAGCTGGTGCATCTCGACGGTGCCCTCGTAGGTGAGCACCGACTCGAGGTTGGTCGCGTGCCGCATCACGGGGTACTCGAGCGAGATCCCGTTGGCGCCGAGAATGGTGCGGGCCGTGCGGCAGATCTCGATCGCTTCTCGTACGTTGTTGAGCTTGCCGAAGCTGACCTGTTCGGGACGCAGGCGGCCGGCGTCCATACGCCGCCCCAGATGATGGGCGAGCAGAATCCCCTTGTGCAGTTCGACCGCCATGTCGGCGAGTTTGGCCTGGGTGAGCTGGAAGCCGCCGATGGGCCGCCCGAACTGCTCCCTCGACTTCGCGTAGTCGACCGCGGCCTCGAAACAACTGCGGGCCGCGCCCATGGCGCCCCAGACGATTCCGTACCGGGCGTGGGACAGACAGCTGAGCGGTCCGCGCAGGCCGGCGCCCTCCGGAAGTACGGCGTCGGCGGGCAGTCGTACGTCGTCGAGGACGAGCTCGCTGGTGACCGAGGCGCGCAGGGACCACTTGTGCTTGATCTCCGGCGCGGAGAACCCACCGCTGCCGGTGGGCACGACGAACCCCCGGACCCCGTCGTCCGTCTGCGCCCACACGACGGCCACCCCGGCCACGGACCCGTTGGTGATCCACATCTTGCGCCCGTTGAGCACCCAGTCGGAGCCGTCGCGCTTGGCGTAGGTCCGCATGGAGGCGGGGTCGGACCCGTGGTCGGGCTCGGTCAGGCCGAAGCACCCGATGACCTCGCCGGAGGCCATACGGGGCAGCCATTGCCGCTTCTGCGCCTCACTCCCGAACCGGTGGATGGCGTACATGGCGAGGGAGCCCTGCACGGAGACGAGGGACCGGATACCGGAGTCGGCCGCCTCCAGCTCCAGACAGGCGAGCCCGTACTGCACGGCGGAGGCGCCGGCGCACCCGTATCCGCTCAGCGACATCCCGAGCGCGCCGAGCCCTCCGAGCTCCCGGGCCAGCTCCCGGATCTCCGGCAGCTCCCCCTTCTCGTACCAGTCGGCCACATACGGCAGCACCCGGTCCGCGGCCCAGGCCCTGACGGTGTCCCTGATCCCGAGGTCCTCCGCATCCAGCAGGTCGTCGAGACCGAGGGGGTCGACGGGGTCGAAGGGGGGCAGCTTGGACGACACGGACATGACGACACCCTCCGAGGCTTCTTTAACTAGCACCGCTAACCAAGACGCTACGACCTCCGCCCACCCACGCACCACCCATAGCTGCCAACTGAGAGGTGAAGGTCGCCCGTGGGGCCGGGGCGCCATCGGCGGCTGCGGGCTTGATCCCGGGGAGCGCGCTTGATCCCGGGAAGCGCCAACGCCGAAACGGCGGAACGCACTCTGCCCAGGAGCAACGGCCCTGCGGCATGGGCCGGAGCCGGACGCGGCGCGAGCGCAGCACCTGCTGAGCGAGGACCGCCAGGAATACGAGCGGATCCTCGATGAGGTGCTGCAGCCACAGACGCCGCGCGAGCGGGACGCGACCCCGCGGCGCGGAACCCTCCACCGCAAGCCGCCGACGTCTCCCGCCCCCACGGGCGGCCTCGGCCCCTCGGCCGGCAGTTACGGGCGGTGCGTGGGTGGGCGACTACACGGAGACGCGCGACTCCGCGGCGTCCCTCTGCGCGGGCACCTCCACGGCCCCCGCGTCCGCCTCCTCGCACTGCATGACCCGCGGCAACCGCAACGCCATCACCGCTCCGAGCAGCAACAACCCCGCGCTCACCAGCAACGTCACATGCAGCCCGTGCACGAACGCGTCCCGGGCGGCATGCCGCAGAGCGGCCCCGGCCGACCCGCCCAGCTGCGCGGCGACCTCGTAGGCCTCCCCCAGCGAATGCCCCGCCGATGAGGACGCCGACTCCGGCACCCCCGAGACACCCGACAGGCCGGGCGCGTACGCCGCGTTCATCACGCTGCCGAGCAGCGCGATCCCGATCCCCGCCCCGAGCTGGTACGACGTCTCCCCGATCGCCGCCGCCCCGCCGGCCTGCTCCTGCGGCGCCTCGCTCAACATCGACTCGTACGCCCCGAACAGCGTCGTCTCCAGCCCGAAGCCCAGCAGCACGAACGCGGCCAGCATCAGCCCCCAGTCGTCGGTCCGGCCCAGCGCCGTCAGCAGCAGCACCGCGAACGCCGTGAGGCAGAACCCGACGCTCACCATCCGCCGCGGCCCGAACCGCCGCAGCATCCGCGCACCGGCCAGCCCGGCCGCCATCGCGGCGAACGTCAGCGGCAGCAGCCGCAGCCCCGTCTCCAGCGGCGACAGCCCAAGCACCAGCTGGAGGTACTGCGCCGCGATCAGCTCGAGACCGACCAGCGCGAGCATCGCCAGCACGATGCAGCCGACCGATGTACTGAACGCCGGCCGCGCGAACATTTTGAGGTCGACCAGCGGAGACGCCCGCCGCCGCTGCCGCCGTACGAAGGCGACCAGCAGCGCCGCGCCCAGGACCAGCGGCAGCACGGTGAACATGCTCCACACCGGCTCCCCGCCCCCGAGCCGCTTGACGCCCAGCACCACGCCGAACAGCCCGGCCGCCGCCATCAGGGCGCCGATGACGTCCCAGGGGCCGGTGCCGTCGCCCTTCGACTCGGGCAGCAGCAGCCGCCCCACCGGAAGACTGACCAGCATCAACGGAATGTTGACGAGGAAGACCGAACCCCACCAGAAGTGCTCCAGCAGGAAGCCGCCGAGCAGCGGCCCGACCGCCGCGCCCACCGCGGCCACGGCGCTCCAGATGCCGATCGCGAGCGCCCGCTCGCGCCGGTCCGGGAAGACCTGCCGCAGGATCGACAGGGTCGCGGGCATGATCATCGCGCCGCCCACACCGAGCAGCGCCCGCGCCGCGATCAGTACCTGGGCGTTGTCCGCCAGGGCCGCGAGCCCCGAGGCGACGCCGAAGAGCGCGTAGCCGAGGAGCAGGACCCTTCGGCGGCCCACGCGGTCGCCCAGTGTGCCGAACAGGATCAGCAGCGAGGCGCAGACCAGCGGGTAGATGTCGACGATCCAGAGCAGCTCGATCCCGCCGGGCTTCAGGTCCTCGGTGACGGCGGGGACCGCCACGTGCAGCACGGTGGCGTCGACGGCGACCAGCAGCAGGCTGACGCAGAGGACGACGAGAACCACCCAGCGGTTGGCACCGGCCCCGGCCGCCCGACGGCGCAGCGCAGCGGCAGCCGTGGTCGTCCCGGACATGTACGTACCTCCCAGATGTTCCCTCGCGATCGGCGGGCTCACGGGGTGGGGGACGCCCCCGCGACTCGGCCGGAGAGGAGCGGTGGGTCTCCGGCCCGCGCAAACGAAAAGCGAGTGACACGTCAGAGTACGCGAGTCCCCGCCGGAGCCTAGTGGCGGACCTCTCACAGTCCCGGCGGAACGATGTGGCGTACGCCACTCTGCTCTGGGTCGACCACGCCCCCGGCCGGCCGTCCGGTTCCGCCGCGGGTCGATAATCGGGCCCGTGACCGATCTCGAGACGCGCGCGGCTCCGTCCCGCGCCGGGCCGCTGCGCCGGGCGGCCCCGGCCCTGCTGGGGTACGCGGCCGTGCGCGCCCTGGGCCTTGTCGCCCTGGCCCTGTGGAGCGCGGCGCGGGACAAGAACGCGTACACGCTGCTGACCGCCCGCTGGGACTCGCTCTGGTACACCCGGGTCGCCGAGCTGGGCTACGGCTACGAGGTGCGCCTGGCGAACGGCGACGTGCACTCCAATCTCGCCTTCTTCCCGCTGCTGCCCTGGCTGGAGCGACTGGTGACGGCGGTGTCCCCGCTGTCGTACGCGGACGGGGGTTTCCTCGTCAGTCTGTTCGCCTCTCTCGCCGCGGCCTGGGGGATCTTCGCGGTGGCCGACCATGTGTACGGCCGCCGGGCCGGGGTGTGCGCGGTGCTGCTGTGGGCCGTGCTCCCGGTCGGGATCGTGCAGTCGATGGCGTACAGCGAGTCCCTGTTCACGGCGCTCGCCGCGTGGGCGCTGTACGCGGTCCTGACCGCCCGCTGGCCGTTGGCGGGGACGCTGGCCCTGCTGGCGGGGCTGACCCGTCCGGTGGGGATGGCGGTGGTGGCAGCGGTGTGGGTGGCCGCCCTTGCCTCTTTCGTGCGGGACCGACGCGCGCGCGAGCCGGACGGCGCGCGGATCACACCAAGCGCCCCTGCCCTCGTCTTGCCGTCGGTCTCCGCCTCCCCCTCCGCTTCGGCCGACGCCTCCCGCGTCCTCGGCATGCTGCTGGCCCCGCTCGGCACCGCCGGCTACGTGCTGTGGGTCGGTCACCACACGGGCAAGGGGCCGCTCGGCTATCTCGACGTGCAGGCGGGGTGGCGCAACGGCTTCGACGGCGGTTACGCCTTCGCCCGGTTCATCGCCGAGAAGTTCACGTCGTTCCCCTCGGCCCTGGCCGGCGTGGGGCTGATCGTCGGGGTCGCGTCAGTCATCTGGCTGTATGCGGTCGGGGTACGTCAGCGTCAGCCGCTCCCGCTGCTGGTCTACACCGGGGTCGTCACCGCGCTCGCGCTGTGCGCGTCGAGCTACTTCGGCTCGAAACCGCGCCTGCTGGTGCCCGCCTTCCCGCTGCTGCTGCCCCTTGCGCTGGCCCTCGCACGGTTGCGTACGCGCAGGTCAGCGTTGGTGCTGGGGGTGGTGGCGGTAGCCTCCGCGGTGTACGGGGCGTTCTGGCTGAACGGCTCCGGTCCGCCCTGACCCGCTGTGAGCGCCGGGGGAATTCCGCGCCATGCTCCGGTGAACGAATTCAAAAGCGCAATAAACCCCCATCCGGAATGATCAAAGGAATTGAAGGCCGCAGCGGCCGACGATTGCAGATTCGGTGGAAATAAACCTCCTCCTGAGAGGAATCCCACATCACATCGTCATCACAAAGCCGTTGATTCGCCCGGCATCAGAGCTCACTCGCTGTAACGTCGATTGGGTGCGTACCGAACCGAAGCTCACCCGTCTGGACCGGGTGTTCGCCCGGCTGGATCGTGAGCCGGAACGACCCGCCCACATCGATGTGCCGAAGATGAGCAGGCACCGCATCGTGCTCGTCGCCGCCACCGCGGCGTTCTACGGCGCGATCGTGTGGGCCGTGGTGATCACGTCCTGGCTGGTCCGGCTCGACTGGCAGGTCATGTTCTTCCGGCCGTACCAGCAGTGGTCGGAGATCCACTGGTTCGTCGACTACTACGTGGTGCTCGGCCAGCGCGGCCCGACCGCGGTGATGGTCGCGGCCTGGCTGGGCTGGCGCTCGTGGCGGCAGCACACCCTGCGTCCGCTGCTCGCCCTCGGCGTCTCACTGCTGCTGCTGAACATCACGGTCGGCGCCGCCAAGTACGGCATGGGCCGCCTGGGACCGCACTACGCGACCGTGATCGGCTCCAACGAGATGTGGCGCGGCGGCGATATATTTCCGAGCGGTCACACCGCCAACGCCGTGGTGACCTGGGGAATCCTGGCCTACCTGGCTTCCAGCGGGAGAGCGCAGCGCTGGCTGTCCGCCGTGTCCGCCGTGACCTCGCTCGGCGTCGGGCTGGCCACCGTCTACCTGGGTACGCACTGGCTGAGCGATGTCCTCCTCGGCTGGGTCGCGGGACTGCTGATCATGCTCGCCCTGCCGTGGTTCGAGCCGCTGATCGCCCGAGCCGAGGCCAGGATCTTCGAGCTGCGCGACCGCTGGCGGTCCCGGCGGAGCAGTACGGCTCCCGCCCCGGTCAGCGCGCCGCCCGTGGCGGTCACGCCGCTGCCCGCCGACCGGGACGACGTCGCGGCCCGTTCGCCCCGGGCCCCGGCCTACCTGGCCCCGGGTCCGCACACGGCCCGCTCGGAGCGCGCCCCGGTCACCCCGGCCGGCAGCCGCCGCCCGCCGCACCCGGAGCGGCTCCCGCGCGGCTCGGCCTCCTCGGCCCACCCCTGACGGGCCTCGGCGTGCGAAGGCCCCGGTTCCGGAGCGGAACCGGGGCCTTCGCCGTGTCTCAGCCCTTCCAGGCGCGCGCCACCCGGCCGTCCTTCACTTCGAAGTTCAGCCGTCCCACGCGGTACTCCATCGTGATGATCGCCCCCGGCGGCAACGAACGCACCGTCGGCCAGCCGCGCTCACGCGCGAGGTGTTCGGCCCGGTCGGCCGGCAGGCCGACATAGGTGTCCGGGCTGTCGTCGGGTTCCGCGGAAGGTGTCGGAATCGGTGCCATGCCGCCACGCTACCCCCGGTGGCTGTCCGGCCCCGGTCACACTTCTGTCACAAGATCACGACAGGTGTTTCCGGCGCTGTCCGTCACACGGACGAGCGGTTCCGTAGGCCTTCCGCAGGCATTCGATCGTAATTCCCGCGTGTCACATGAGCTCCTGTAAAAGCCCGGCGGAAAGTTCCGGAAGAAGTACCCCCGGAGCTCCATTCCATTCCGGCGCCGCCACCGGTCCGGCCGTGCCGGCGCCGTACAGGAAATGCGTGGATCGGGCACGGAGAGACCGATACGCCCCTGTCGGAGCGCGTGGTGACCCGAGCATCATGGCGTGAGCTCGCGGGCACGTGCGGCGCGGGTTTCGGCGGGCCCGGTGCGCGATGAGCGAAGGGGCGAGCGATGGGGACGCAGACCGTACAGGCGGCGGCGCGGACCGCGCCGAGGACGCGGCACGGGCGGGTGGTGGTCGACTGGCTGACGACGACGGACCACAAGAAGATCGGCCACCTCTACCTGGTCACGTCGTTCCTCTTCTTCCTGGTCGCCGGTGTGATGGCGCTGCTGATGCGTGCCGAACTGGCCCGCCCGGGACTCCAGATCATCGACAACACCCAGTTCAACCAGGCGTTCACGCTGCACGGCACGATCATGCTGCTGCTGTTCGCGACGCCGACCTTCGCGGGCTTCGCCAACGAGCTGATGCCGCTGCAGATCGGCGCGCCCGACGTCGCCTTCCCCCGGCTGAACATGCTCTCGTACTGGCTGTTCCTGTTCGGCGGGCTGATCGTGCTCGGCTCTCTGCTGGTGCCCTCCGGTCCGGCGGACTTCGGCTGGACCGCCTACGCCCCGCTCAACAGCGCTGAGCGCACGCCGGGCCTCGGGGCCGACCTGTGGATCATGGGGCTGGCGCTGTCCGGGTTCGGCACGATCCTCGGCGCGGTCAACTTCGTCACGACCATCATCGGGATGCGGGCCCCCGGCATGACGATGTTCCGGATGCCGATCTTCGTCTGGAACACCCTGTTCACGTCGATCATGATCCTGATGGCGTTCCCGGTGCTGGCGGCGGCGCTGCTGGTGCTGGAGGCGGACCGGCGGTTCGGCTCGCAGGTCTTCGACGCGGCCAACGGCGGGGCGATCCTGTGGCAGCACCTGTTCTGGTTCTTCGGGCATCCCGAGGTGTACATCATCGCGCTGCCGTTCTTCGGGATCATCACGGAGATCATCCCGGTCTTCAGCCGCAAGCCGATGTTCGGCTATCTGACGCTGGTGGGCGCGACGATGGCGATCACCGGTCTGTCGATGATCGTGTGGGCGCACCACATGTTCGCCACGGGCGCGGTGCTGCTGCCCTTCTTCTCCCTCATGAGCTTCCTGATCGCCGTGCCGACGGGCGTGAAGTTCTTCAACTGGACCGGCACCATGCTCAAGGGCTCGCTGTCCTTCGAGACCCCGATGCTCTGGGCGACGGGCTTCCTGGTGACGTTCCTGTTCGGCGGGCTGACCGGGGTGATCCTGGCGTCGCCGCCGATGGACTTCCATGTGACGGACACGTACTTCGTGGTCGCGCACTTCCACTACGTCGTCTTCGGCACCGTCGTGTTCGCGATCTTCGGCGGCTTCTTCTTCTGGTGGCCGAAGTTCACCGGGAAGATGCTCGACGAACGGCTCGGCAAGATCCAGTTCTGGGTGCTCTTCACCGGCTTCCACACCACGTTCCTGGTGCAGCACTGGCTGGGCGCCGAGGGCATGCCCCGCCGGTACGCGGACTACCTCGCCGCGGACGGGTTCACCGCGCTCAACACCGTCTCGACGATCGGCGCGTTCCTGCTCGGCATGTCGACGCTGCCGTTCCTCTACAACGTGTGGAAGACCGCCAAGTACGGCCGGAAGGTCGAGGTCGACGACCCCTGGGGCTACGGCCGCTCCCTGGAGTGGGCCACCTCCTGCCCGCCGCCCCGGCACAACTTCACGACGTTGCCGCGGATCCGGTCGGAGTCGCCGGCGTTCGACCTGCACCATCCGGAGTACGCGGCGGTGACTGCGCAGCCCGAGCCAAAGCGCCATCAAGCCGGTCGCGAGTCCTCCTGATCGCCTCGATCAGCTCCACCGGCTCCAGCACCTCGAACTCGAAGCCCAGCATCATCACGTGGATGACCATCACGTCGAGGCTGCCGGCGCCGCAGCGCAGCAGGCAGCTTTCGGGGCCCTCGGCCTCCAGTACCCCGGCGGAGGGCGAGATGTGGGCGACGGCCTCCTCCAGGGGCACCAGGAGCCGCACCACGGCGTGGGTGGCGTACGCGCGCGTGGAGACGCCCTGGGAGACATAGGCGGCCAGGTCCTCGGCGGGCGGCTCGCGCGGCACGAAGCGCGGGCCGTGCGGCGGCCGGGGCGTGACGCGGTCCACGCGGAAGGTGCGCCAGTCCTCCCGCTCCAGGTCCCAGGCGACCAGGTACCAGCGGCGTTCGGTGCACACCAGGCGGTGCGGTTCGACGCTGCGGCGGCTGAGGGTGCCGTCGTGGCCGCGGTACTCGAAGCGCAACCGCTCGGCGTCCCGGCAGAGGTGGGCGAGCTCGGTCAGCACGACGGGGTCGACGGCGTCGGGCACGGGGCCGCGCAGCATCGGCACGGTGAAGGCGTTGAGGGCGCCCACCCGGCGGCGCAGCCGGTTCGGCAGCACCTGTTCCAGCTTGGCGAGGGCCCGTACCGAGGTCTCGCCGATGCCCTCGATGCCGTGCCCGGCGGCCGTGCGCAGCCCGACCGCCACCGCCACGGCCTCGTCGTCGTCCAGCAGCAGCGGCGGCAGTTCGGCGCCGGCGCCCAGCTGGTAGCCGCCGCCCGTGCCGGGGCTGGCGTTGACCGGGTAGCCGAGCTCGCGCAGCCGGTCGACGTCGCGGCGCAGGGTGCGGGCGCTGACGCCGAGCCGGCCGGCCAGGTCGGCCCCGGACCACTCGCGGTGGGCCTGGAGCAGGGACAGCAGACGCAGCAGGCGTGCCGAGGTCTCCAACATGGGGCGAGTCTGCCAGCCCTTGCGGACAGCCACTGTCCTAAAGGCCCGGCTGTCCTCAAGGCCCCGCTGTCCTCAGGGCTCATAGGCCAGTTGCGGTACGTCGAAGCAGGTGCGGTTCATGTCGCCCTGGCCGACCCAGCCCTCGCCGTCCTGCCAGCGGGCCACCGACAGACAGGTCTCGCGGGTCTTCGGGGGCTCGGCGAGCCGCTGGAATTCGACGGGCAGGAGCAGTCCGCCCGCCGTGTAGCCCTGGCTGCGGTTCATGTAGCCGTCGACGCACGCGCGCGTGATGCCCGTCTTCGCGCAGGACTTCGCCGCGTCCGTGAACCAGCGTGCGGCGGCCCACCCCTCCAGCTGCCACTGGGAGTGCGTCTTCAGGTCTTTGGTCGCCTCGCGGAACTCCCGTACGGCCGGGTGGCCGGTGTCGTCGAAGGCGCGGCTGGAGCCGGTCGCCCAGAGGGCGTTGCGGCAGCGCGGGGCGTCCTCGTAGTCGTCGGGGACGGTGGACGTCCAGTTCTGCACGTTGGTCACCTTGGCGGTGACATGGGCGCCGACCTCGTCCATGGCCTGGCAGAGCCGGGCGTTGCCGTGCGAGTCGATGGCGTCGAAAACCAGATCTGCGCCCTGTTCCTTCAGGTCGGCCGCGACGGCGCGGAAGTTGGGCAGCGCGAAGTCGACCTGCTCGGTGACGACCTGGTAGCCCTCGGCGCGCAGGCCCCGCTCGACGAGCCGGGCGTAGGCGGCGGACGCGGACTGGTTGTAGGAGACGACGGCGGCGGTGCGGGCGCCGTGCTCGCGTTTGAAGTAGCGGTAGACCTCGGTGCCGCCGTACAGCTTGCCGTCCCAGCCGGTGGTGCCGTCGCGGGGCGCGAGGCTGCCGTAGATGCCGTAGAGGTGCGGGTAGGTGTCGTAGGCGCCGCCGATGGGCTGGCCCCCGATGTCGGGCACGCGCGCGCGGGAGACCCGGGAGGCGCCCGCGTAGTCCAGGGCGGTGGTGGCGACCAGGGCGACGACGTCGTCCTCCTCGACCAGCTTGTGCACGCACTCGTTGTTGCCGACGCCGCTGCCGCCGTCGTCGCACAGGCGCACCTCGACGCGGCGGCCGTCGATGCCCCCGCGCGCGTTGAGCCGGTCGAACCAGGCCTTGGCGCCGTCGCGCGGGCCGGTGAAGGCGCTGCCGCCGACCGGGCTGGTGGCGCTGGTGATGATGCCGACCCGCAGGGGCGCGGAGTCGCGGGGCGCCGGGGTGCGGTCGTCGCGCTCGAAGTCGCTCTCCGGGAGCCGGCTGCCGCAGGCCGCGCTCAGGGCGAGCAGCAGCACCGCGGCGAAAATCTCAGCAGCCCGGGACCGGCGACCCATTGCCGCTCATCTGCACCAGCGAGCACAGCGTCTTGACGGACACCTTCCAGGTGCCCTCCTGCTCGACGGCTGTCCCGGAGGCGTCCGGCAGAGCGGTGGCGCCCTTCAGGGTGAGCGTGTACGTCACGTTCGCCTCGGTGGCCGAGGTGAACTCGATCTTGGTGACCTTCGCCTGGACCTGTCCGCCGCGCTCGTCACCGCTGAAGGCCTGGAGGACCGGGCCCATCCGGTCGCCGTTCTCCAGGACGGCCTGTTTGTCCTCGGTCGAGGTCTTCGGATCGAAGAATGTCTCCCAGTTCTGCTTGATCTCCTGCTCGGCCGCGGCGCGGTCCGCCGGTGCGCTGGCCGGTGCGCTCGCTGTCCGCTCCGCGGTCGGTGTGGGCGGCGTGCTCTCGCTGCCGCCGCCGCTGTCGTCACTGCACGCCGCGAGGGCCGGGGCGAGGGCCAGGATCAGGGCGGCCGCGATCGCCGTGCCCCGTCCCGCGGCTCGCGGGCCCTCTGTCGCTTTACCCCGCCTGAGGTCGCTGCCGAGAACCATCTGGCTCACCACCGGGTGTCGGTCCGGGCCATGTGCGCCCGGTGCTTTCAGGGTCAGCTTCCACAGGGCATAGTGCAAGCGATCGCCGGACTTGAACAGGCAGCCAGGCACACAGCCGAACCGACGTGTGGGAGCCAGCGATGCGGACAAGCCGACTGCGGACCGTGCATCCCGTCCTGTGGACCGGCTGGGCCGCGCTGGCCGCGGGCGCGGTGTTGTGCGTCGTCGGCTGGTACGGCGTCTCCGGCGAGCGCTTCGCGGAACGGCAGCTGCCCTATCTCGCCTCCTGCACGGTCCCTGGAGCCGCGCTGATCGTCTCCGGGGCGGTGTTGCTGGCCCACGGCCGGGGCTCGATCGCTGCCGCGCGCGTGGAGGAGCTGTACGGCCTGCTGGTGGCCGCCGAGCCCGCCGAAGCGGACGAGACCGGGCAGGTCTCCCTCGCGCCCCTGGCGGTCAGCGGCGAGCAGCTGATGGTGCCGGGCGGCACGCTGTGGCACCGCGCGGACTGCCCGCTGGTCGCGGGCAAGGCGGAGGCGGTTCCGGTGGACTCCAAGCTGGTGGCGAGCGGTGAACTGGGCCCCTGCCCGATCTGCGAGCCCACCGGGGAAACCGACTGAGCCCGGCCGATGTCCTCGCTGACGTACGACCTCACCCTCGCCGGCCTCTCGGTCGGCAGCGCGGCGGCGCTGACCGGAATCGGCCTGATCGTGACGTACCGCGCGACCGGGGTGCTGAATTTCGCGCACGGCGCGATCGCGATGGTGTGCGCGTACGTGCTGCGGCAGTGCGTGATCGAGTGGGGCTGGCCGCTGTGGCTCGGGGCCACGGTGACCCTGCTGGTGCTGGCGCCGGGGCTGGGTGTCGTACTGGAGCGGTTCGTCTTCCGGCCGCTGGCGGTCCTCGGCGGTGACCCGGCGCAGACGCTGGTGGCGTCCATCGGGGTGTTCGTGCTGCTGGTGGGCGGGGCGGCGCTGCTGTGGGGGCAGGGGGCGCGGGAAGACGCGCCGGAGCTGGTGCCGGACGAGCCGTGGGGGCAGCTGGCGGTGGTGCTGATGCTGGCCGCCGGGGTCGCGGCGGTGGTCCGCCGGACGCGGTTCGGGCGGGAGTTGCGGGCCGTGGTGGACGACCGGCAGCTCGCCGTGCTGGGCGGGATCGACGCGGACCGGGTCGCGGCGGCGGGCTGGGCGTTCGGCTCGTTCACGGCGGGTCTGACGGGCGTGCTGCTGGCGCCGTACGTGCGTCTGGACCCGTACGGGCTGCCGCTGCTGGTGATGGAGGTCGTGGCGGTCGCGGTGGCCGCGCGGATGCGGAGCCTGCCGGTCGCGGTGGTGGTGGCGCTGGGCATCGGGGTGGCGCAGAGCCAGCTGACACGACTGCATCCGTCGGGCTGGGGCGAGCCACTGCTTCAGGCGGCCGGCACGAACCTGTTCGTCGTCGCCCTGCTGATCGCGGCGCTGGCACTGCCGGGGGCCGATGCCCGTGACGCGCTGCCGCGCACGGCCACCGCGCGCGTGCGGACCCCGCCGGGCGCCTGGATCGTGGCGCTCGTCCTGTTCCTGCTGCCGCTGGGCCTCGCCGGCCGGGATCTGCACACCTCGGTCCAGGTGCCGGCGCTGGCCGTGATCCTGCTGTCCTTGGTGGTGGTCACCGGCCGGGGTGGCCAGATCTCGCTGGGCCAGGCGGCGTACGCGGGTCTGGGCGCCCTGTTCACCGCGCTGCTGGCGGCGGGCCGCTTCCCGGGGCTGCCCCGTCTGCCGGAGCTTGCGGCGCTCGCGGTGGCGGTCGTCCTGGTGGCGCCGCTCGGTCTGCTCACCGGCTGGCCGGCGATCGGCCGCCGGGGCCTGGCGCTGGCACTGGCGACGTTCGCCGTCGGCGTGGGGGTGAGCCGCTTCGTCTTCGCCCAGCCGTACGCCACGTCGGGCCTGGCGCTGGGCCGCCCGGCGGGCTTCGACGGGGACCGTGCCTACTACGTCCTGGAGCTGCTCCTGCTGGCGGTCGCGCTGCTGGCGACGCACGCCCTGCGCCGGGGGCGGACGGGCCGGGCCCTGGCGGCCATGCGGGACCACGAGCGGGGCGCGCAGGCGGCGGGCGTCCAGGTGCCGTCCCTCAAGCTGCTGGCCTTCGTCGCGGGCGCGGCGCTGGCCGCGCTGGGCGGCGGCATGCTCGGCATGGGCCTGCGCGCCTTCGACGCCGCCGCGTACGACCCGGTGCGCGGGCTGCTGTGGTTCGCGGCGGTCGTGGTGCTGGGCGCCGACAGCACCCTCGGCGCCCTCGCCGCCGCGGCCCTCCTGGTCGGTCTGGACGCGGGCACCCGGGGCGGTTTCGCCGCTGCGCTGATCGGTGTCCTGGCGATCCTCGTGGGCCGCTTCCCCGGCGGCCCGTACGAGGCTCTGCGCACGGCGGCGGAACGCCTGCGGTTGCGCCGGGCACCGGCCCTGACACCACTGGGTGCCCGGGCCCGCGCGCTGCTGCGCCCGGCGGAGCCACGGGCGGCCCGGAGCGCGCCGGTACCGACGGGGGCGACGCGGGTGGGGCTGAGGGCGAAGGGCACGGGGGCGGCCGGGCGCCGCGAGCACCGAAACGGCGAGAGCGGCACGGAACGCGGCCCCTCGGGCCGGGCACTGGCACCCCGGGCACCCCACCGCCCGCCGTCCGACCGGCCGCGTGCGGCCTCCCGAGCCACCCCACCGCCCACGGGACCGGCCGCCACCGCCGCCACTCCCCTCCTCACCGCCCGTCACCTCCACGCCCGCTACGGCGGCTTCACCGCACTCGACGGAGTCGACCTGGACCTCTCCCCCGGCCGGATCACCGCCGTCGTGGGCCCCAACGGGGCCGGGAAGAGCACCCTGTTCCACTGTCTGGCCGGGACCCTGCGGCCCGCGCGCGGGACCGTGCGGCTCGGCGGGCGGGACATCACCGCGCTGCCCGCCCATGCCCGCACCCGGCTCGGTGTCGCGCGGACGTTCCAGCAACTGGCCGTCTTCCCGTCGCTGACCGTGGCCGAGAACGTCCGGGTCGGCGCCGAGCAGGGCCGGGTGACCGACCCGGGCGCGGTGGAGCGGACGCTCAGGCTGCTCGGGCTGGACGGGCCGGTGCGGGCAGTGCCCGCCGCCGGGCTGCCCACCGGGACACTGCGCCGCGTCGAACTGGCCCGGGTCCTCGCGGGCGGCCCCCGCGTGCTGCTGCTCGACGAGCCCGCCGCCGGCCTGGACAACGCCGAAGTGGCCGCCCTGGCCCGGGTCCTGAAGGCCCTGGCCGCCGACGGCACGGCCCTCCTCGTCGTCGAGCACGATCTGGACCTGGTCGCGGGCCTCGCCCATGTCGTGCACGTGATGACCGCGGGTCGGATCGTCGCCTCCGGTCCGCCCGAGCGCGTCCTGGACGCCCTGGGAACGGCGGCCGGCCGATGACGACGATCTCCCTGCGCCACGCGCGCGTGCGCTACGGCCCCCTGGAGGCCCTGCACGGCGTCACCCTCGCCGCCCCCGGCCCCGGCCTCACCGTCCTGCTGGGCCGCAACGGCTCCGGCCGCACGACCGCCCTGCGCGCGCTGGCCGGCACCGTGCCCCTGTCCGGCGGGGCGGTGGTGTGGGACGGCGCCGACGTGACCCGCGTACCGGCGTACGAGCGGGCCCGGCGCGGGCTGTGCCTGGTGCCGGAACGGCAGGCCGTGTTCGGCTCGCTCAGCGTGCGCGAGAACCTCGGACTCGCCGCCCCGGACCACGCCCCGGCGCTCGAGGCCTACCCGCAGCTGCGTCCCCTGCTGGAGCGGCGCGCCGGCACCCTCTCCGGCGGGGAGCAGCGCATGCTCGCCCTGTCCCGGGCCTTGCTGGCACGCGCGCGCGTGGTGCTCGTCGACGAGCCCGCCCAGGGCATGTCGCCCTCGGTCGCGGCCCGGACCTACGAGCTGCTGAGCGCGCTCGACGCGTGCGTGGTGATCGCCGAGCAGCGGCTGCCGCCCGACCTGCGGGACCGGCCCGCCCTCATCTACGAACTGCGCCGCGGATCGGTCGTGTTCGCCGGAGAGGCGGTCGAGCTCAGGAGCTGACCGGGGGTCCGGCGCCCCGCACGGCCGAGGTCCCGTCCGGTCGGGCGACCGGACGGGACCCTGTGTCCCGGCGAGGGGGAGCAGCGGCTCAGATGTCGAGGCGCAGGCCGGGCACGATCATGTGGGGATCACCGCCGATGGCGGCCTTGTTGGCGGCGTAGAGGCGCTGCCAGGTGGTCCCGTGCCGGGCGGCGACGCCGCTCAGGGTGTCGCCTTCGCGGACGGTGTAGTCGCCGCGGGACGAGCTGCGGTCCGGGTGCTCCGCGGAGCGTGCCGGCGCCTTCCACTGCTTCGCCGGAGCGGGCTTGGTGGTGACCGGGCCGGACGCGGAAGCCGCGGGTGCGCTTCCGCTCGCCCCGGCGCGAGCCGAGCAGGTCGGCCAGGCGCCCCAGCCCTGGGCGCGCTGGACCTTGGTGGCGACGGCGATCTGCTGGGACTTGCTCGCCCGGTCGGCGGTGGGCGCGTAGGCCGTGCCGCCGTAGGCGTTCCAGGTCGACGGGGCGAACTGGAGTCCGCCGTAGTAGCCGTTGCCGGTGTTGATGTGCCAGTTGCCGCCGCTCTCGCACTGGGCGATGCGGTCCCACACCCCGCTGTCAGCCGCCGCGGCGTTGCCGGTCGCCGCCAGCAGTCCGAGGGGCGCGAGCAGGGCCGCCCCGGCGAGGACCGCCGTTTTGCGAACCGGGTTCTTCCGGGCGCTGTCACGGGTGGTATAGGCACATTCGGACATGTAGTTCCCTCTCGAAACACCCGGGGTCCCCCAAGGCGGAGCGCCACTCCCCGCGCCATGGGGCACGTGGGTCGCGCTCGCCCCGCCCGCCGGTGGTGGTGCTGCCCGGTTCCGGAGAACCGTGCGGCCGGCGGACGTACCCGAGCGGTGCTCGCTGCACACGGCGGAGGAATCTAAGGAGTTGACGGCCTGTCATCAACCAGCGGCCCGTCACGCCAGGCCAGTTCACCGATACCTCGGGTAACGGCAATTTCCGGACACCCACTTCATTCCTGGATTTCATGATTTGTCGACCAACCGGCTCGCTGAGGTGTGACCCAGTTCACCACTCCAACGTCCTTTACAAATCGGGGACTTGACCGTGAGTGCGCGATTCCGTGCCGAGCGTGACCCTGCGCGCTGGTTGGTTCGATTCCGTTCGCCCTGGGGCGTGACTCCCGCCACAGATCGCCCGTTGTCTTCTTCATGAGCCGGGACCTACCCGGACCACGGGCCGGGAGCCACCCGGCTTTGCCACGCACCGCATCCCCGAGGGAGCCACCCGTGCCGCGCATGCTCGACGTCAGCGACGAGGTACGCGCCGAGATCGGCGACGAAGAAGCAGACCGACTGCTCGCCGGAGAGACCGCCCCGGGCAGTTACGACTGCACGTCCTGCCGCACTCCGGGCGACTCCGAGCAGGAGCGCACCAGCACCGTCCTCTTCATCGGGGACGAGACGGCCGTCCTCGCCTTCGCCCACTCCGGCTGCCTGCCCTCACAGGTCGTCCAGGTGACCGAGGAGCAGCTCCGGGGCGCAGTGAAGTCCATCGCCGGCGACACCGGCGGCATGACGTCCGACCAGTCGGCGCCCGAGCCGGCGGTGCTCGGCGTGACCAGCGGGCTCGTCCTGATCGCCGGGGAGCTGCACCCGGCCCTGGTGGTGGAGCCGACCGCGCCCATCGCCCGGGCCGGCACCACCGGCTCCGGCGACGACTTCCTGCCGCTGCTCATCGAGCAGGGCTTCATGCCACTGGCCGACCTGTCCGCCGTACCGCCGGTGCTGCACGGCTGGTCGGTGCTGCTCGCCGTGGGCCAGCTGCACGCGGTGCTCCAGCCCGGCACCAACGGCGGCCAGCCGGTGGCCTGGTGGCAGGCGCACCAGCCGCTCCAGGTGACCGACCCCTGGCGCGCGGCCGCCAACAAGCACCAGCAGGTACTGATGTTCGCCGCGCCCGTCGGCTCGATCGGCCGCCAGCCGCGCGAGGACCTGATGCGGGACGCCCTGGACAAGGCGGCGGCGACCGGAAAGCTGGTCGGCGCGGCCCTGCCGCTGGCCGGCACCTGACCTGAGGGTCACCCGCCTGCGCCGTACTCCGGCGAAAGCCGTACAAGGGCCGCATCCCCTGACCCGCGGGGTCGTTTGGACATACGTGCACGCATACGACGTTCCCCGCCGCCAGTCCTTCTCGCCGATCCCCTCCGCGCGGTCGGCTCAGGACTCCCTGGGCGGCCCATCGGCCACGCCGATCTACGACGCGCTCTACGCCGAGTACGTCAAGTCCTTCCGCGCACTGCCCGGCGACCGCAGCGGCGAGGAGAAGCTGGGGTTCACCGCCTTCGGGACCATCCCGCACAGTACGGGCTCGTACAGCCATTCGTACGGCAGCTCGTACAGTGCGTACAGCGCGGGGGCCCAGAGCGCCCGCCATGCCGCCGGACAGCAGCCGCACTGGCAGCGTGTCGGGACCGTCAGCGCACACGGCACGGCGATGCACTATGTGCCGGCCGCCCTGCCGCCGGTTCCTCGAAGCGGCGTCTGAGCGAGCACCGGACAGTGGAGGGGGGGGGCCGCGGGGGGAGCCCCCCCCCCCTTTTTTTTTTTTCTCCCCCTTCTTCTTCCCTCCTCTTCTCTCCTCCCCTCCCCCCCCCCCACACCTCTATTTCT
>NZ_JBWKHE010000013.1:0-196892 GCF_056433405.1 Streptomyces sp. NPDC044719 | reverse complement strand
CTCACCTCCCTGCGGCCCGCCAACCCGGCATACGTCATCTACACCTCCGGATCCACCGGCCGCCCCAAAGGCGTCAGCGTCACACACACCGGACTGGTGAACTATGTGGCCAGGGCCTCGCAGACGTATGCGGGCTTGTCGGGGGAGGCCCTGATCCATGCTCCGATGTCTTTCGATATCGGAGTGACAAGCTTCTACGGCACTCTGATCGCGGGCGGTTGTCTACGCCTCCTCCCCTCCAACAGCCAGTGGCCGACCGAGGAGTTGCAGGCCCCCGAGTCGATCACCTTCGTGAAGATGACCCCGAGTCACCTCCAAGTTCTCCTGAAGGGTTCGGAACCTTTCCCGGCCACGGCCACGGGTCAGCTGATGCTGGGCGGTGAGCTGTTGACCGCTGAGGCTGTGCGGCAGTGGCGCAGCAACAGCCCTGACACGCAGCTGATAAACCACTACGGCCCCACCGAGACCACCGTCGGTTGTATCGACTACCAGATTCCCCCGGGAACCCAATTCACCGGGGACTCTGTTCCCATCGGACGCCCGATGTGGAACACGCGGGTGTATGTGCTGGATGGTGGGTTGCGGTTGGTGGCTCCGGGTGTGGTGGGTGAGTTGTATGTGGGTGGTGCGGGTCTGGCGCGGGGGTATCTGAATCGTGCGGGTCTGACGGCGGGCCGGTTCGTGGCGGATCCGTTCGGTGCGGCGGGTGGGCGGCTGTATCGCACGGGGGATCTGGTGCGGTGGGGTGCAGACGGGCAGCTGGAGTTCGTCGGGCGTGCGGATGACCAGGTCAAGGTCCGTGGTTTCCGGATCGAGACCGGGGAGATCGAAACGGTCCTGGCCGAGCAGCCTGGTGTCGCTCAGGCGGCGGTGGTGGTCCGGGAAGACCGTGCCGGCGACAAGCGCCTCGTCGGCTACATCATCCCGGAACACCCGGCCACGGACGCCGAAGCCGCCACAGGCGGGGTGGACACCGTGGCCCTGCGCGAAAGCCTGCGGGGACGGTTGCCGGAGTACATGCTGCCCTCGGTCCTGGTCGCCCTGGACAGCCTGCCGTTGACAGCGAACGGAAAGCTGGACCGTGCCGCGCTCCCCGTGCCGGATCTGTCGGGCATGACGTCCGGGCGTGGTCCGCGTACTGCGCGGGAGGAGGTGTTGTGCGGGCTGTTCGCTCAGGTGCTGGGGCTGCCGAAGGTCGGCATTGATGACAGCTTCTTCGCCCTGGGCGGGCATTCGCTGCTGGCGATGCAGCTGATCAGCCACGTCCGCTCGGTCCTCGGAATGGAGCTGTCCATCCGCAATCTGTTCGAGGCGCCTACGGTGTCCGCGTTGTCCAGGGAATGGCATCCCGAGGTGAACGAATTCGACACCTTGGTGCCGCTGCGGGCGACCGGCGATCAGCCCCCCATATTCTGTGTCCATCCAGGAAGCGGTATCGGGTGGTGCTACAGCGGGTTGATAGCGCGGCTGCCAGAGGAATATCCGATCTATATCCTCCAGGCGCGAGGCCTCAACCCGGCGGATGAAGTGTCCGGGAGCATCGAAGAGATGGTGGCCGACTATCTGGACCACATCAAGTCGGTTCAGCCCAAGGGGCCTTATCGCCTGCTGGGCTGGTCCTTCGGCGGTGTGGTCGCCCAGAAAATGGCCACGACTCTTCAGGCCGATGGTGAACAGGTCGACCTGCTCGCCCTCCTCGACGCCTACCCGCAAAGCGAAGAAATTGCTGATGTGCCGGTGGGTGGCCAGATCTCGCTGTTGACTGCCGCGCATGCCGCAGGATTGCAGGACGCCGAGGTTCTTGCCGGACTGGAACAGGACCGGCTCGCCGCCGTGGACGCGGTCGTCAGGAATAACGGGTGGTTGATCCGGTCCTTTACTCCGGACGTCTATCAAGGAGACATGCTGCTGTTCAAAGCGGCGGCGAAGAGGGAAAAGCCGCGAGGCTCGGCCGAGTCCTGGATGCCGTACGTTGAGGGCGAGTTGCTTACGTACGACGTCGATCGCACGCATGACGAAATGACTGTTCCGGAAGCGTTGGATGCAGTAGGCTCTGCACTGCGATCTGTACTCGTGGATATCGACTGCAACCGTGCTGACGCCAGGGAGGATTCAAATGGCTAACAACCCGTTCGATGATGAGGACGGCGAGTTCTATGTCCTGGTGAATGCCGAGGGACAGTATTCGCTGTGGCCGGTGTTCGTTGACGTCCCGGACGGCTGGGATATCGCGCTACCCAAGACCAGTCGGGCCGAGTGCGTCGAGTACATCGACGAGCACTGGACCGATATGCGGCCGAAGAGCCTGGTCGAGGCAATGGAACGAGACAAGCGCTAGCGCGCACTCGAAGCCGGCGCGGGCGGCCCTTGGCGACCAGTGGCAGCGGATGCACCGCTGGTCGCCAAGGGCCGTCGTTCAAGAGAAGTTGTACGGAATATGCGGGAGGAACCCATGCCAGACCAGCAGACCCGGCCGTTGCCTGTCCTGCGGTGGACCACGCGTCCATCGGCCACGGTCGTGTACTGCCTGCCGTACGCCGGCGGCGTGGGCCGAATCTTCCAGCCCTGGGCTTCGAGCGCGCCGCCCGGTATCGAGATCCGGTCGTTCGTCCTGCCGGGCCGTCAGGAACGCCTGGGTGACCCCATGTACACCACGGCCTCGGCCCTCGCCGACGATGTCGCCGCTGCCGTGCTGGACGATTCCCAGGGGCGGCCGTTCGCGTTCTTCGGGCACAGCATGGGCGCGCTCATCGCTTTCGAAACCGCCAGGGCCCTGCGTCGGCGTGGCGGCCCGCAGCCGGTCGTGCTCAGCGTATCCGGGCGGGAGGCGCCGCAGGCGAAGGACAGGCGGCCGCCCATATCTCACCTCCCGGACGGCGAGTTCGCCTCGGTCATGGTGGACTACGGCGGAATGCCCACGGACGTCCTGAACAACCAGGACCTACTCGACATGGTCCTGCCCGCCCTTCGCGCCGACTTCGCACTGTGCGAGAGGTACGAATACACCGAAGAGCCGCCACTGGACTGTCCGTTGCTCGTGTTCAGCGGCGCGGACGACCCGATGGTCGAGGCCGAGGGCGTCCGGGGGTGGAGCGAACAGACCACCAAAAGGTCTCTCGCCCAGACCTGTGCCGGCGACCACTTCTTCCTCTGGCAGCACCAAGCCACCATCCTCGACATGATCAGCCGGGTCGTGGCGGCACGCGTGCGATAACGGGTGATGGTCTGTTCGCGTCCGAACGCACCAGACCGCCCGGGAACGCACAGCAGTTGAGGTTCAACCGCAGTCAAAGATTCACCGGAATCTCCTGCCGCGTCGTGATGCGGAGCTTCTGGTATACGCGGGTGAGGTGCTGTTCCACCGTGCTGACAGTGATGTAGAGCTGTTTCGATATGTCGCGGTTGGTGCGCCCGTAGGCGGCCAGCAAGGCCACCCGGTGTTCCGCCTTCGTGAGTTTGACGACTGCCGCGCCCTGCTCCGCGTCGCCCCCCGCACCGACGGACACGGTTTCCTCCTCGACCGCCCGGTCAGGAGTCCGGCTGCCGACGGCGAGCTTTGCACACAGCGGTTCCGCCCCGCATTCCCTGGCGAGATGCCAGGCCCTGCGCCGGACCGAATCGGCCCGGGCCGCGTCGCCGAGCGCCTGGTACGTCTCGCTGAGGTCGCCCAGGGCCTTCGCCAACTCCAGGCGCTCACCGCAGGCGTGCAGCCGCTCGACGACCTGCGACAGCAGGCGCGCGCGCTCCTCCGCCGGGGCGACGGCAGCATGCACACGGGAGAGGACAACCCCGGCTCCCGTGGCCTGAAGGGTGACCTGGTTGCCGGGCGTCGCGAGCAACCGCGCCGCCTCGGACGGCTCTTCGAGCCGTAGCCAGGCATGAGCCGCGTCAGCCCGCCATGACACCAGCAAAGGATGGTCGATTCCCCATCGACGGGCATGCTGCCCCACGCTCAGGAAGTCCGACAAGGCCGCGTGTGGGCGGTTCGTGGCCAGGTGGAGCCGGCCGCGCGCCCGGAGACAGCCCAGCCAGTACAGGCTGTTGCGCCACTCCTCGGACACTGGCTGGTCGAGTTGCCGCGCCGCGTCGTCGTAACGGCCCATCTCCGTATAGGCGAGGGCGAGAATCGAGGCGGTGCCGCAGATGAGCATGCCACCGTTGCGCTCAGGCACCGCCTTCAGCACGTTCTCCACCGAGGTGACGGCCTGCTCCAACTTCCCCTGCCGTAAGGCGATCTGGCCCCGGAGCAAGCCGAACATGGCCTGCCAGCCCGGTATGGCCCGGCGCGTGGCCTCGTCCAGTGACATGTCGCACCAGCACTCCGCGTCGGCCAGACGGTCGGCGTGCAGCAGCGTTTCGATCGCGTTGCACACCGGTCCTGCCGTCGAGTCCGTGAGGGGGGTGGCCCGCAGGAAGTTCTCCGCTGCCCCGGCCCGGTCCTTGCTGGTGCCGGTGAGAAGGTGCTCCGCCGACTTCCTGAGCAGGGGCAGCCCCGGTACGCGTTCGTACGAGAGGTCGTCCGCCTCCTGTGCCGGGACGGACGGCCACCCTTCGTCAGGGATTTCGACCCCTGGATAGCCGTAGCGCACCAGCATCGACGTGAGTTGCGGGTGGATGCCCGCCGTAGCGGCGGAGGCGTCCGAGCGCGGGCTGAGGCGGTCCAGCACCTCGAGCGCGTCGGCGACCCGTCCCTGTACGACGAGGAGCTTGCCCAGAGATCCCAGTGCGGCCGGTGACAGGGCGCCTGACCGCATGGACTCCATGAGCTGCGGGAGGTAACGGTACTCGGCCGCCGCGGGGTTGATCCGCCAGGTGATCAGGGCCGTCCTCAGCCGGATCTCGATACGCTGCGACTCGTCGGTGCAGCCGTCACCGGCCAATTCGAGGAAGCTGATCGCCGTGTCCGCGTCACCCTCGGAGAGTGCCTTCTCGGCGGCGTCCCGCAGCGTGACGATTTCCCACGGCTCGGTGGCTCGTCGCGCATCCGGTTGGGCGTGGGAGCTGAGCAGGTGCCGCGCCGCCAGTGACGACGACGCCCCGGCCTCCCGCAGCGCCACCGCTGCTCGGTGGTGCAGCAGGGCACGGTGGGACGACGTGATGTCCGCCAGGACGGTGGCCGCGGCGGCCGGATGCCGGAACCCGTCGGCGCCGATGACGCCGGCGGCTCTGAGCGCGTGCAGGTTCCGGTCGACCAGCGCTGACGGCTTCTCGACCATGCGGGACAGCAGCTGCGGGGTGCTCGCCTCACCGAGGACGGCGAGGGCGTGTCCTAGCGTCAGCGCCACCGAGCCGCTGCGATACAGGCAGGCCAGGACGGCCTGGCCGTACAGCCCTCCTTCGAGGGGCTGGAGGACCTCGAAGGGCGTCGGGTCGGTCCGTGCCGAGGGGCCGGACGGCCTGAGCTCCTCCAACAACGCCCTCAGCAGCAGTGGGTTTCCTGCGCTGATCGTGTGCAGTTGGTCGACCAGCGCACTGTCCTCGGCGGTTTCCCGCGTCACGTTCAGCATCGCGGCTGTGCCCTCCCTGCTCACCGGATCCAGCCGTACCCGCAGAGAGTTCGACTGCCGTAGCAGTTCGGTCTTCATGACCGGGTTCTGGTGCGGCAGGTGGAGGCAGTCCGTCAGGACCAGGAGGATGCGCGTGGCTCGTCCCCGAGCAGCCGCCCGCAGGAGGTGCCGGAGCGAGAGGCTGTCCCCGTCCTGGGCGTCGTCCACGCACACCACGACCGGTGCGGTCTTCGCCAGGAGGTGCAGCGCCTCGCCGAAGTGCTCGACGCTGGTGTCCGCGTGAGCCTCGGGGACGTTCGTGTCCGAGATCGGCGTGGGGAGCTGGCCCGCCAGCTGGCGGAGGAGGCCGAGCGGCCGGGCTTCGCCCCGGCGCAGACCAACAGCGTGCAGGACGACGGCTCCCTGCTCAGCGGCGTGCTCGGCGAAGGTCTGGAGCAGTTCGCTCTTGCCGCACCCCACGCCGCCCTCGATGACGACCATCCGGTTCCTGCCGGTCCAGGTCTCGGCAAGGGCGGACTTCAGATAGGTGAGTTCCTTGTCGCGGTCTACCAGGACCATCTCGGATGATACCCCCGCTGCTTCCAGTTCACCGTGGTACGAATTGACGGCTCAGCCATATCCTTCGACCCCCAGCTTTGCCGCGAACAGAAGTCCGCTGATCCCGGCGAGTGAACGCAGCAGGCCACGGGAGATTTTCCGGGCGAGCAAGGGGCCTACGCCGCCTCCGAGGAGAAACCCGGCTGCCAGGGGCAGCGCAGCGCCGTAGTGGACCGATCCCGAGATGATAAAGATGACCGACGCGGTGCTGTTCGCCAGGATGTTGGTGGCATTTTTTATGGCGTTGATGCGGACCAGCGGTTCGTCGATCATGACTCCCAGCAGCGCCACTGCGAGAATACCTCCGGCTGCTCCGAAGTATCCGGTGTAGACCGAGACTGCGAACATGCCGGACATGGAGAGGAATGAGAAATGATCGTCGGCGTCGCAGTCCGCGCTCACCGGACCGGCCGCCATCCGATTAATCTTCGGTTGGAGGAGAAGCAACACCGAAGCTCCGGCCACGAGAATGGGAACCATGAACTGGAAAATGTCAGGAGACGTCACGATCAATGTCACGGCCCCCACGGCTCCACCAATGGCGTTGATGGCTCCGAAACGAATGACCCGGGACCGCTGTCCTTCCAGTTCCGGTCGTGATCCCAGTGTGGCGCCGAAACCGGTGAAGACCAGCGACACTGTGTTCGTAGCATTCGCTACCACCGGCGGTAAACCCATGGAAAGGAGCGCCGGATAGGAAATAAGCGAGGCGATGTTGACGATGGTGCAGGCGATTCCCGCTAGTATTCCAACCAGCAGAAGGACGGCCTGCTGCTCCAAAAGCACAATTTCTCCATGAAGGATGAGATAATGGCAGGCAGGTGAGCCGGACCGACTGCTCCGGGTGCGCGGAGGAAGTTGTCCATTTTGCGGTCAGAAATCAGTGGCCCTGAACCGGGGAAGGCCGCCCTGGCGGACGCCCCCGGGACCTGACAGCGAGAGTTCTTCGTGGCGGTGACCGTTGTTCTGCTGCAGGCTGTCGTGCCCCGGAGGGCGGGCGGCGTGCTGGGGCGCACCGTGGCAGGCCAAGTTCTTGACGTTCACGGTCACGTTCAGGGCGTCGTCCTGGGACGGTGTCCGGTCGTGCCGGGCGTCGTCGCGCTCGTAGAGGTGGTCGGCGAGTTCGACGGCCAGACGCCATGCGTGAGTGCTGAAGCCGGCATCGGCAGCCAGGCTCACGGCACGGAGCAGTACCTGGCGCTCAGCGGTGAACCACGCCAGGGCCGACAGCCGGCTGTCCAGCTCTTCGAAGACGACTCCCGCGCGGGCGCGGGACGGCGCTGTGGACGTCCGGTGCGGGGACAGGAGACGGGCCGCTGCCTGTCCGGTGCGGAGGTAGTGGTCCAGCATCCGGTGCACGGCCGCTTGCCGCTGGGTCTCGTCGTCGAGGGTGTGAGCGAGTTCGGAGGCGTACGAGCGCATCAGCCCGGGCAGGGAGTACCGGCCCGGGGAGTGCTCCTCTGTCAGGTTCGCCTGCGTCAGCTCAGTCAGCAGCCCGCGCACGAGCGGCGCCGGGACACCGGCCAGGCTGGCCGCCGCGGGCTCGGTGATGTCGGGCCCCGGGTGCAGCCCGAGCAGTCGGAGCAGCCGTGCCGCCTCGGGGCTGAGCCTGTCGTAGGACCAGGACAGCACCGTTTTGACGTCGGTGACGGGGTCGCCCGTGGTGAGCGTGCCCAGCCGCGCGTTGTCGTCCCGCAGTTGCTCGGCCAGGGACTGTAGGCGGGGAGTGGTGCGGGTGGTGTCCAGGGCGGCCACCACGGCGAGCGCCAGGGGCAGACCGGCGCAGGAGTTGATGATCTCGTTCGTGGCCCGGGGCTCGACGGCCAGCCGGTCGGGTCCGAGGCGGTCGGCGAGCAACTGCCGCGATTCCTGGGTGGTGAGCATCCCCAGGGCGATCGGGCGGGCGCCTTCGGCGGCCACCAGACTCGTCAGACGGTTGCGGCTGGTGATCACGACCAGGCACTCGGACGCCCCCGGCAACAGGGGACGGACCTGCTCGGAGTCCTTGGCGTTGTCCAGCAGGATCAGCATCCGCCGCCCAGCCAACAGACTGCGGAACAGGTTCACTTGGGCGGCCAGACCGGCGGGAACGCTGTGCGCGGGAACCTGGAGGGCGTCGAGGAAGCCGCGCACCGTGTCCGCCGGGCTTGTGACCTCCTGATCGGGGGCGAAACCACGCAGGTCGACGTAGAGTTGCCCGTCGGGGAAGCGATGCGCCACCTGGCTCGCCCAGTGGACGGCGAGCGCGGTCTTGCCGACGCCGGCGGTTCCCGTGATGGCAAGGACGGGCATGGCAGTGGACGCGGCGCCGTCACGAGCGAGCGTGTCGAGCCGAGCGAGTTCGGATGTGCGACCGCTGAAATCGCGTGCCGCCAGGGGAAGTTGAGCCGGTATCGGCAAACCCGGTCGGCCGGACAGGTGGTCCGGCGTTGCCGCCGACCGATGGCGGTGTACGACCGCGGCCTCCTGGCGGTGGTCTGCCCGAGCGGAGGGTCCCGGGCCGGCCGGCGAGAAAGTGGCCGGTTCGGACGGCTGGGGGGAGCCGACCGTCGGTTCGACGGGGGCTGCCCCGGGGGTCGGATGTGCCGGTCCGCCGCACGGTCGGGATGTGGGGCCGTGCGCCTCGACGAGTGGGCCGTCGGCGACCGCTGAGGGACGAGTCCCCTGCTCCATCTGACCGGTGAACCTGAATCGCCGCAGCTGGGCGATGGGGTCGGCCACGAACTCCGCATGAGGGCCGGAGCGCAGGATCGCGGTGTGGACCTGTTGCAGATCGCCCCCGGGATCAAGGCCGAGTTCGCCGGCCAGCCTCTTCTGCAGAGCCCTGAAGGCGGCCAGGGCCTCGACACGCTGCCCCGCCGCGTGCAGGGCGAGCATCAGGAGGCCTACCAGCGGCTCTCGCAGCGGAAACCGGTCAACAAGAGTACGAAGTTCGGTGGTGACGTCGTGGTGGCCCAGCGCCAATTCCAGTGCCAGGCACTCCTCCCAGACGGTCAGATGCCGGTCCTGCCAGATGCGGGCCGCGCTCTCCAGCCTGCTGCTCCCGATACCGGTCAGCATTTCGCCGCGCCACAGCAACAGCGCCTCACGCAGCTTGGCGGCCGCCGCGGCGATGTCCACCGGGATCAGTTCATGTCCGGCGGTCGCCAGCTCGTCGAAAGCGTGCGCGTCCAGGGCATTGCCCTCCAGGCGGAGAAGATAGCCGGGGCGCTGGGTCGAGATGATGTCGCTGGGGGCGCCATTGTTGAGCAGCTTCCGCCGAAGTCGCGGAACGATGTCCTGGATCTGCCGACGTGCCGTTGCCGGAGGCTCCTCCCAGACGACATCGATCAGATGCTCGATGGTCACAGTCCGGTTGGCGCTCAGCAGGAGTGCGGCGAGTGCCCTCTCCTGCCGTGATCCGTCCAACGAGACAGGGTGATCACCGGAGCGTACTTGCAGTGGTCCAAGGATCTCGAAAGAAACAGAAGTCAACTTATCCCCCGTGTTGATTTCAGCCACTGGTTTTCGCGCTGTTCAGATGAACTTTCTGTGTTTAGGGCAGGGTGAATTCCGATAAGGCGATCGGCTGATCCGCATTCGCTTCACCGGCTGGCCGCCCACCGTGCTTCCCCCTGGTCCGCTCGTGGGCGAGCGATCCCGGGTCTGTGGAAGAGTTGCCCGCAACGCCGATCCGGTTGACACGACCTTGCTGGAACTTTTGACGGCTGAGTGTTGTCCCTGAATCGGCTCGTTTGGTTCGCATAGGCAGACTTCGCCGGGCAGGTCCGGGTCTGCCGGGTCTGGTCAACGGCGCCGGCCCAGGGCCGAGGACCGGGCGAGGATCCGGTGAGGACGGCGGACCGTAGCTTGTGTTCGCGTTGACGGAGCCGTCGAGGCTCTGGCGAGAGCCGGGCGGGTAGGCGGGGCGAATGCGCTTGGGTCAGTGGCACATTGGCGACCGGAGGTCCGGCCGACAAGGAAACCTCAATATTTCTGACTATTCGGGAAACCGGAGGTCGAAGTGAGCGGAATCATTGGCGAGAGTTCGAACCTGAGGCCGGATGTCTGGTTCAACTGGAACAGCATCAGGTGCGAGAGCGCCCAGCCGACGCCCACGCATTCAGGCACCTTCTTCGACGAGACTCTGCGCGACGGACTCCAGGCGCCGAACATCCGTAACCCGACGCTGGAGCAGAAACTGACCATCGTCGACCACATGGTCCGCTCGGGGGTCCGCTCGGCTGATCTCGGCTTTCCGGGATCGGATTCGGCCGCCGAACGGGAATGTATCGAGATCGCCCGCCACATCTCCGCGAACGGATACGAGCTGACGCAGGGATATGCTGGCCGGACTCACCCGGCGGACATTCACGCGATATGCGAGATAGCGCAGACCGTTGGAGTAGCGGTCGATGCGTATCTCTTCATCGGGGTCAGCCCCATCCGGCAGTACGTCGAAGACTGGGACAGCGCGTCGATCAGGCGCAACATCATTCAGTCGGCGGCTGAGTGCCGACGGGAGGATGTGGAGTTCGTTCTGGTCCTGGAGGACACGGTGCGGTGCACTCCCGAGGTCCTCACCGGCGTATACGACGCGGCCATCGAGACAGGGGTCCGAAGGATAACTCTCTGCGACACGGTGGGCGCCGCGTTGCCGAGCGGGACGCGATCGCTCATTCACTGGTCGCAGCAGTACTTCGCGGACCGAGGCCATCCAATCGGATTCGAATGGCACGGGCACAACGACCGGGGCCTGGCGCTCGCCAACTCCCTCACCGCTCTCGCCATGGGGTGCGAGCGCGTGCACGGCACGATCCTGGGCATCGGCGAGCGAACGGGCAACGCCTCCCTCGACCAGCTCATGGTGAACAGCCACCTGGACGGGCACGCGACGTACGATCTCAAGGCACTCCGTGACTACTGCGCCTATGCAGCGCCCGTGCTGGGTGTCGACATTCCACAGAATTACCCCGCGATGGGGCGTGACGTCTTCAAGACCAGCGCCGGAGTCCACGGAGCCGCGATCCTGAAAGCTCATGAAAAGGGGGACGTTCTCGTCAAGGACAGTGTCTACTCGAGTGTTCCCGCCAGCTTCCTGGGCCGTGAACAGGAAGTGATGATCGATGCTTCGTCTGGTGTCAACAACGTAAAGTACTGGCTGACGGTTCACGGATACGAAAAAGACGACGCCTCCTTGATCAAGAAGGTCCTGGCGAAGGCGAAAACCAGCTCCGCTCCTCTGGCCGACGAACTGATAAGGCAGATCATTGCGACCGCTGAGTGAAGCCGGAGGCGTCGGCCGTGAGCGTTCGATCCGCCTGCGCGGCGAAGTCCTGGTCCTGACCGAGGACACGGAACTCATTGGGGCTCAGCTGGTGGGCGGTGGTACCGTCCCGGCAACGTCGGAGTTGCTCCAGGCCCCGCTTATGAACAGCATTTCGACGGACGAGATTATCCCGGGCTGGTGCTGTTACTGGTACGACGAGAAGCTGGGCGACTACGCGTATCTCGGTCTCCGCGGAAAGCCCTTCGTGCAAGGAGCGGTGAAGTCGTTCGCGCCGCAGGTCATCGTCAGCGGCGAAGCCAAGGGCTGTGGTTCGTCCCGGGAGCACGCCGTGTACGCCGAGAAATACGCAGGAGTGGAGATCGTCTTCGCCCGCTCCTTCGAGAGGATCTACCAGCAGAACTGCCGAAATGTCGGCATCATCACCTGCGACGACTTCGGCGCACTGGACGCCCTGCTGGCGGGCGAGGAACTTCCGCTGGGGGCGTTCACGCAACGCGCGAACGAGATCGAACGCGCGATCATTGACCTGGGCGGGCTGTTCGGCTTCAACCGTGAGACCCGCAACGGCGCGGAGAGTGACGTCAGGCCGGCGTTTTCCGTGAAGAGGCCGCTGAACGCTGTGGAAAAGATCATCCAGCGGCGGCTCTCGTCCCGCAACCCCTGTGGTGACAGCGAGAGCGTGCGGGTCGGGGAATCCTACTTCGCCGAGGCTGATGTGAGATTCTCGCACGAATATGTGACACCCATGGCCGCGGGGATGTTTGTGCGTCAGTTCGGAGCGGAGGCCGTGCTTGCCGAGCCGGAGTCATGCTATTTCTTCCAGGACCACCTCTCGCTGGCGGAATCCGTCCTGAAGCGACGGGACAACGGCCTGGAACTGATCGAGCGGGTGGAGAACCTGGGCAGGCGCCAGCAGGAATTCGCGGCCCTCAGCGGCGGCAACTTCATCGGCTCCTCGGAAATGGGGGGCAGCCGCGCCATCTGTCACAACTACATCCTGGAGCACGTCGCCCGGCCGGGAGACATGATCATCGGCACGGACAGCCACACGTGCACGGCAGGCGCTGTCGGTGCTCTCGCCTTCGGAGTGGGCGCGACGGACATCGCGAACGCCTGGTACAACCGCGAGATCCTCGTGAAGGTTCCCGAGGTCATCAAGGTCAATCTGGTGGGGCGGCTGAGGCAAGGAGTGTGCGCGAAGGATCTGATGCTCTCACTGCTGGCGCACCCGTCGATCGAGGGCAGCCGGACTCTGGGCAAGGCACTCCTGTTCGGCGGCCGGGGGGGCGAGGGCCTGAACGTCGACGAGCGCGCCACCCTGTGCAACATGGCGGTGGAAGCCGGGGCCATGACCGGCATGTTCGAACCGGATCACGTCACGTACGACTACCTCGGCCGACGCTCTCCCGCATCCGACGGCGGCGGGGCCGCGGTCTCGGACGAGAATGCGGAGTACTCCGCCATCGTGGACATCGACCTGGCACTGATCGTGCCGATGGTGGCTCTGCCGGGGGATCCGCGCAACTCCGTGCCTCTGGCCTCGGTCCCTGAGAGGGTCAGAGTCGACAAGGTCTACGGCGGTTCCTGCACCGGCGGCAAGGCGTACGACATGGACATGTACGCGAGCGTTTTCGAGCTGGCTCGCGCCCGTGGGGTGGCCGTGCCGGACGGCGTGCAGGCGTACATCCAGGTCGGCAGCGAGGACGTCATGCGGTACGCGGTCGAACGAGGCTACATCGACCTGTTCAGGGATGTGGGCGTGAGCGTGCTGCCGCCGTCCTGCGGGGCGTGCATCAACGCCGGTCCCGGTGTGTCGGAGAGCCCGGCCGAGGTCACCGTGAGCGCGCAGAACCGGAACTTCCCCGGGCGCTCGGGACCGGGCCAGGTATACCTGGCCTCGCCCTACGTCGTCGCGGCCACCGCGGTGGCCGGCTACCTCAGCTCTGTCGAAGACATGTTCACGCCGAGGGTGGACTCATGAGGATCGCGGTGGTCCCGGGCGACGGGATCGGCAAGGAAGTGATTCCGGCGACGCTCCCTGCGCTGACCCTGCTCAGTGACGCGTTCGGTCTGGATCTCGAATACGACGTCTTCGGCTGGGGAGCCGACGAGTGGATCGCCAGCGGCGTGGGACTGCCGACCGGCGCTGTCGAGCGGCTGTCGAAGGACTACGGCTGCGTCTTCCTGGGAGCACTCGGCGACCCGCGGATCCCCGACATGGCACACGGGCGTGAGATCCTCCTCGGGCTGCGCAGGGAGCTCGACCTGTACGTCAACCATCGGCCGATAGTCCTGAGCGATGGCGTCATCGATCTCTATCGCGAGAACACCCAGGGGCTCTATGTCGGAGTCGGCGGGACGGTGGGCCGGGCCGGCGTGGTGAACGTCGCGATCGACGAGTGCGTCTACACCCGCGACACCGTCGAGAAGTTCGTACGTTCCTGTCTGCGCCGGCTCAGCGAAAAAGGTCGGCGAAAAGTGACGTTGGTGCACAAGGCCAATGCCGTGCCAAACACCGGTGGGCTCTGGGTGGACGTTTTCCGAAAGGAGCTCGGAGCCTTTCCCGAAATGATCGGCTCCGAGGAGTACGTCGACTCTTTCTGCTACAACCTGGTGCGCGACCCGACGCCCTACGAAGGTGTGCTGGCGTCCAACCTTTTCGGGGACATCATCAGTGATATCGGAGCTGCTCTGATGGGCGGACTGGGTCTCGCGGCGAGCGCCAGCATATGCCCCGAAACCGGCTTCGTCCTCGTCGAGCCGGTGCACGGCAGCGCTCCGGACATCGCGGGGAAAGGCGTGGCGAACCCCTGCGCCGCGGCCATGTCCGTGGTGCTGATGCTCGACCACTTCGGACACACCGAAGCTGCCGACATGCTCCGCGCGTGTGTGGGCGAGGCGGCACGAAGCGACGCGGCGACTCCCGACCTCGGCGGCCGTGGGACGACCGACGGCCTGATGGGCACGGTGCTGGCCCTCCTCGGTCGGCGTCTGTCCGAACGGCCGCGCACCGACTGAACACGCCCGCCTGGAATTCCCGATTCCAGCCACCGCCGGAAAACCGCCGAAAACATCCTGTCAACCGAATCACATGTGCCGCAGGTCGAGCTGCTGATGGACATGGATGCGGGTCCGGGCCCGTACCGAGGCGATCTTCGTCCCAGGACCAGCGGCGTCTGGCGCATCACGTCGATCCCCGCGATCGACCGGGCCCCCAGCAGGACCGCGCAGGCTGCCGAGACCAGCACCGTGCCCCGGTCGTGCACCGGATGGACATCCGCCTTTGCCAGGGCCTGTCCGAGCCCCCTCGGTCAGCCCGACCTTGTCCGCCAGACGACGCACCGCAACGATGCCCGCCTTGCCCACCAGTTTCTTGCTGTTCGTGGACAGCGACAGATCGTCCGCCCGCTCTGTACGTTTCGACACCCGGAGGGTGCCTCCTCCTCAGCGTGATCTAGTCCTCAACAAACCGGATCATTGCAGGGAGAGGCGCCCTCCCCAGCGCGACCCGAGGCCGTGAATTCGTGAGGCAAGGGCACCGGCCCCCACGCTCTGCGTCATGCTTACGCTTCTCTGCTGATCGCAGCAAGGGAGTCCGTTAAGGTCGTGTCGGAGCGGCTGGGGCACACCAATGCCGCGATGACGCTGAACGTCTACAGTCACCTCTTCCCTGAGTCGGAGGACCGAACCAGGGCGGCAGTAGACCGGGCGTTTGATGCCCTGGCGACAGGGAGCGCCCCGGATGTGCCCTCTCAGACGGACGACTGAGAGAATGTGCAGGTCAGAGCGATTTTATGGGGGCGCAGTGCGATTGAGAGTGGAGTTCACGACCGAGCCCTTCGACCTGGACGAGGCACCCGCGCACGCGCTGGTGGCCCGCGAGGTCGTGGAGGCCGCCGAGCTGGACGCCGTGGACGTCGGCCCGTTCGGCAACACCGCGGAGGGCGGTGCCGACGCCGTGCTCACCGCCGTGGATGCCCTGCTCCGCAAGGCCCTGGAGGCCGGTGCCACCCGGATCTCGCTCCAGGTCAACGTGGCCGAGGAGGGCGAGGCATGAGCGGCGCGGGGGACGAGCCGTTCATCGCGGCCGTGAAGCCCCTGGTCGACGCCATGGGCGGCGAGATGATCCCGCCCGACGAGGCCGGCCCCGACGACGTCGTCCTCGCCTGGGAGGGCAGCGACGCCGTCGCCGTACGGCTGCCGCAGCTCGCCGACTCCCTCGATCACATCCTCGCCGCGATGGAGCGCCGCAAGGGCCCGCTGGCCGATCTGGACCGCAAGGCGAAGCAGGAGGTCGTGCGGATACTCGAGGCGCGCGGCGCCTTCTCCGTAAGGCACGGGGTGGAGACCGTGGCGAGCGCACTCGGCGTCAGCCGCTTCACCGTCTACAACTACCTGAACCGCGAGAAGGGGGCCTGACCGGCCTCCGTGTCCGCGTCCGGATCCGCCTCCGTGTTCCCGACGCGAATTTTCAACAAACTGTTGACGTGCGGTCGCGGGAGGGCGTTAGCTATCGGCACGCCCGTTCAGCACGAAGGCCGTATCCGGCCACGGAGGCTCCCGTGACTTCCCCTTCCACGCCGCCGGGCCTGGCCCGCTTCAACACCCTCGAGGAGCAAGCGGCCCGCACCGCGCTCCACGAGGCGTGCGCCTCCACGGCGTGGGCGAAGCGGCTGCTCGCCGCCCGCCCCTACGCCACCCCCGAGGACCTGTACGCCGCGAGCGACGCCGCCATGGCGGAGCTGACGGTCACGGACCTGGAGGAGGCGATGGCCGGACACCCGCCCATCGGCCGCCCCAAGGCCGGCGACCCCACCTCGGCCCGGGAGCAGCGCGGCATGTCCGGCGCCTCCGACGCACTCAAGGCGGAGATGCTCGAACTCAACCTCGCCTACCAGGAGAGGTTCGGCCATGTCTTCCTGATCTGCGCCACCGGCCGGACCGGCGAGCAGATGCGCGACGCGGTCAGGGAACGGATCGGCAACCCGCCGGAGCGGGAGCGGGAGATCGTCCGCACCGAGCTGGGCAAGATCAACCGTATCCGGCTCGCCCGCCTCGTCGAAGAAGACCGATCTTCGAGGAAGACCGAAGAGGACGCCTGACCATGAGCACCAGCACCACCGCCTCCGTGTCCACGCACATCCTGGACACCAGCATCGGCCGCCCCGCCGAGGCCGTCGCCGTCCAGCTCTCCGCCCGTAGCGGCCGGGACGCTGCGTGGCAGGCACTCGGCGGCTCCGCGACCGACGCGGACGGCAGGTGCAAGGACCTCCCGGCCCTGCCGGAGGGCACCACCCACGTACGGCTCGACTTCGCGGTGGAGCCGTACTTCGAGAAATCTGCGAACACGCAAGCCGATGCGCAGCAGGACGCCCCCGCGAATCGGGACAGCGGCGCCGGTGTGTTCTTCCCGGAGGTGGCGATCACGTTCGCCGTCGTACCGGGCCAGCACTACCACGTACCGCTGCTGCTCAACCCGTTCGGCTACTCCGTTTACCGAGGGAGCTAGCTATGCCCACCATCCTGGGACAGAACCAGTACGGCAAGGCCGAGAACCGAGTCGTCAAGATCACGCGGGACGGCGCCACCCACCACATCAAGGACCTGAACGTCTCCGTGTCGCTGAGCGGCGACATGAAGGAGGTCCACTACTCCGGCTCCAACGCCAACGTCCTGCCGACCGACACCACCAAGAACACGGTGTACGCGTTCGCCAAGGAGCACGGCATAGAGTCGGCCGAGCAGTTCGGCATCCATCTCGCCCGGCACTTCGTCACCTCGCAGGAGCCGATCAGCACGGCCCGGATCCGCATCGAGGAGTACGCCTGGGAGCGGATCGAGGCCGCCGACGCCAACTCGCGGTTCATCGGCGCCGACGAGGTCAAGCACTCCTTCGTCCGCAAGGGCCAGGAGACACGGCTCACGCAGATCACCTATGACGGTGAGCGGTGGGAGGTGATCTCCGGTCTGAAGGACCTCGTCGTGATGAACTCGACCAACTCCGAGTTCTGGGGCTACGTCAAGGACAAGTACACGACGCTGAAGGAGGCCTACGACCGCATCCTGGCCACCCAGGTCTCCGGCCGCTGGCGCTTCAACTGGACCGACGACGACCAGCGCATGCCCAACTGGGAGAAGTCCTACGAGCAGACCAAGAAGCACATGCTCCAGGCCTTCGCCGAGACGTACTCGCTGTCGCTGCAGCAGACCCTGTACCAGATGGGTTCGCGGATCATCGAGAACCGCGGCGAGATCGACGAGGTCCGCTTCTCCCTGCCGAACAAGCACCACTTCCTGGTCGACCTGGAGCCGTTCGGGCTGAAGAACGACAATGAGGTGTACTTCGCCGCCGACCGCCCCTACGGCCTGATCGAGGCGACGATCCTGCGGGACGGCTGCGAGCCGCGCATCCCCGTGGACCTCACCAATCTCTGACGCTCCCCCTTTCGGCACCCGTGGCCGGGGAACCCGACTCTCCGGCCACGGCACTCAAACTTCCGGGGTCCTGCCGTGCCCTCTCCACAACAGCGCAAAGGACGAACCATGGCAGCAGACCGGCGCATCGTCATCGAGAACTGCGCGATCGCGACCGTCGACGGACACGACACCGAGTACGCCTCCGGGTACGTCGTCCTCGCCGGCAACCGCATCGAGTCGCTCGGCGCGGGCACGGCCCCCGACGGCCTGGAGAACGTCGTACGCCGTATCGACGCCTCCGGTCACCTCGTGACGCCCGGCCTGATCAACACCCACCACCACTTCTACCAGTGGATCACCCGGGGTCTGGCGACGGACCACAACCTCTTCGACTGGCTGGTCGCGCTGTACCCCATCTGGGCGCGCATCGACGAGCCGATGGTGCGCGCGGCGGCCCAGGGCTCGCTCGCGGTGATGGCCCGCGGCGGCGTCACCACCGCCATGGACCACCACTACGTCTTCCCGCGGGGCTCCGGCGACCTGTCCGGCGCGATCATCGGCGCCGCCCGCGACATGGGCGTCCGCTTCACCCTCGCCCGCGGCTCCATGGACCGCAGCGAGAAGGACGGCGGCCTGCCCCCGGACTTCGCCGTCGAGACCCTGGACGGCGCGCTGGCCGCGACCGAGGAGACCGTCCGGCAGCACCACGACTCCTCCTTCGACGCCATGACCCAGGTCGCCGTCGCGCCCTGCTCGCCCTTCTCGGTCTCCACCGAACTGCTGCGGGACGGCGCCCAGCTGGCCCGCCGCCTCGGCGTACGGCTCCACACCCACGGTTCGGAGACCGTGGAGGAGGAGAAGTTCTGCCACGAACTGTTCGGCATGGGCCCCACCGACTACTTCGAGTCCACCGGCTGGCTCGGCGAGGACGTGTGGATGGCGCACTGCGTCCACATGAACGACTCCGACATCGCCGCCTTCGCCCGCACGAAGACCGGCGTCGCGCACTGCCCGTCCTCCAACGCCCGCCTCGCGGCCGGGATCGCCCGCGTCCCCGACATGCTCGCCGCCGGCGTCCCGGTCGGCCTCGGCGTCGACGGCACCGCCTCGAACGAGTCGGGCGAACTGCACACCGAGCTGCGCAACGCCCTCCTCATCAACCGCCTCGGCCCCCGCAAGGAAGCCGCCCTGAACGCCCGCCAGGCCCTGCGCCTCGGCACCTACGGCGGCGCCCAGGTCCTGGGCCGGGCGGCGGAGACCGGCTCCCTGGAGCCGGGCAAGCTCGCCGACCTGGTCCTGTGGAAGCTGGACACGGTCGCCCACGCCTCCATCGCCGACCCCGTGACCGCCCTGGTCTTCGGCGCGGCGGCCCCGGTCACCGCCTCCTTCGTCGACGGCCGGCAGATCGTCGAGGACGGGCGGCTGCTCACGGCCGACGAGGACGCCATCGCCCGCTCGACGCGGGACGAGGCCCAGCGGCTGGCGAGGATCGCCGCCCAGGACTGAACACCCCGATGACTCCGGCCGGGAGGGACGGCTCCCGGCCGGTGGCCGTGGACCCGAGCGGGGACCACGGCGCCGTCTCCGGGGCGCGCGGATGCGTGCGCCCCGGAACGGCCCCCCGTCACCCGAATGTCCGGTCCCGCACGACCACCCGCACCACCTCCCTGACACCCACGGACGCCATCGGCGCGGCCGTGTAACCGACCGGAGGGAAGCCGCCGTGGCCGACCACCCCGTTGACGAAAAACTCCCCGCGCTCAAGATGGCGACGACCGGCCTCCAGCACGTGGCCGCCATGTACGCCGGAGTCGTCGCCCCACCCCTGATCGTCGGCGCGGCCATCGGCCTGACCGCCACCGACCTGACCTTCCTCACCGGCGCCTGCCTGTTCACGGCGGGCCTCGCCACCTTCTTGCAGACCCTGGGCATCTGGAAGATCGGCGCCCGGCTGCCCTTCGTCAACGGCGTCACCTTCGCCGGTGTCGCCCCCATGACCGCGATCGTCGCCTCCACCGAGGACAAGTCCGACGCCCTGCCGATCATCTTCGGCGCGGTCATCGTCGCCGGACTCCTGGGCTTCCTGGCCGCCCCCTTCTTCAGCAAGGCGGTGCGCTTCTTCCCGCCGGTGGTCACGGGGACGGTCATCACCCTCATCGGCGTCTCCCTCCTGCCGGTCGCCTTCGGCTGGGCGCAGGGACCCGACCCGGCGGCGCACGGCTACGGTTCGGCGACCAACCTCGGGCTGGCCGCCGTCACCCTGCTGATCGTGCTGCTCCTGCGCCGCTTCACCACCGGCTTCGTCAAGCAGATCGCGGTGCTGCTCGGCCTGGTCGCCGGCACGCTGATCGCGATCCCGTTCGGCGCCACGGACTTCGGTCCGGTCGCGGACGCGGCCGTCATCGGCTTCCCGACCCCGTTCCACTTCGGTGCCCCGCAGTTCCAGCCGGCCGCGATCATCTCGCTGTGCGTCGTGATGGTGGTCTCGATGACCGAATCGACCGCCGACATGCTGGCGCTGGGCGAGATCGTCGACCGCCCGGCCGACGAGAAGACCATCGCGGCCGGGCTGCGCGCCGACACCCTCGGCTCGGCGATCAGCCCGCTCTTCAACGGCTTCATGTGCAGCGCCTTCGCGCAGAACATCGGCCTGGTCGCCATGACCAGGATCCGCAGCCGGTACGTCGTCGCCACCGGCGGCGGCTTCCTGGTGCTGATGGGCCTGTGTCCCATGGCTGCCTCGCTGATCGCCGTCGTACCGCGCCCGGTGCTCGGCGGCGCCGGCGTGGTCCTGTTCGGCTCGGTCGCCGCCAGCGGCATCCAGACCCTGGTCAGGGCCGGCCTGGACAAGGACAACAACGTCCTGATCGTGGCCGTCTCCCTGGCCGTCGGCATCATCCCCATCACGGCGCCGGAGTTCTACCACGCCTTCCCGGAGACGGCGCGGATCGTCCTGGACTCGGGCATCTCCACCGGGTGTGTGGCGGCCGTCCTGCTCAACCTGGTCTTCAACCACCTGGGCAACAAGGACGCGCAGGACGTCACCCACCCCATGGAGGCGGGCGAGGAGATCACCGGGGCGAGCAGGGCCCCGGCCTAGAGACCGAACAGGCCCGGGTCCGTGGCCAGTTCCTTGAAGACCTTCGCGGGGTCGGCGACCAGCCTGCGTTCCTTGAGGTCCAGGACGCCGCCGACCGCCGTGATCTCGGCGGCCACCGTGCCGTCGGTCTTGCGGACGGTCTGCTCGATACGGAACGTCTTGCCGCTGCCCCAGTCGAAGGCGCAGGTCACCTCGACCTCGTCGCCCGCGAGCAGCTCCCGTTTGTAGCGAATGGTCGTCTCCAGGGCCACCGGGCCCACGCCGGTTCCCGTCAGCGCGGACTGGCTGATCCCCGCGGCGTGCAGCAACGACCAGCGGGCGTGCTCCGCGTAGTTCAGGTACACGCTCTGGTTGAGGTGACCCTGGACGTCGGTCTCGTATCCACGGACGGTCACAGGGACGGAAAACGGCTCGCTCACGGCTTCCCCTTCGGACTCTCGTGCATTGCGCAACGATCCACCGATCTTGGCATGCCCATCACGTCCGGCGCGGCGAAGCCAGCAGATACCGGGTCCCGCCGCGCGGCTCGCGGTGTTCGCTCACCTGCCAGCCTGCCCCTTCCAGGGTGGCCGCGCAGGCCCGCAGCGCCTCGCCGTCCGGCTCGTGGACGGCGACGGCCTCCGGCTGCGCGGTCTCCCGCACGCGATACCCCGGGCCCTCCCGCCCCGCCGGACCGTGCCCGGCCGCCTCCAGCGCCAGCGCGGCGGCCCGCACCAGATGCGCACGCTCCCAGCCGCACGGCCGGTCCACGGCCCCGCCCGGGTTGGTCATCCGGCGCAGCTCCAGCAGCCCCTGCCAGGCGCTGTGCACCTCTCGGCGCCGGGCGGGCCCGGCACCCTCGGCGGCCTCCTCGCCGCCGACGCGGGCGGCGAACACCCCTGTCGGGGCGGGCGCCTCCCCGGGCCCGTGCGGCTCGGGCACCTGCGTGATGCCCTGCCGCACCCGGTGCCCCTCCGGGGTCAGAAAGTGATCGTGCGGCGGCCGGGGGTGCCGGAAGGCCAGCCCGCGCTTCACCAGCGCCGTGAGCTGCGCCTCCGTACCCCTGAGCCGCCCGGTGACCGGGTCGGCGGCGTCGATGACACGCCGCTGCGCGGCGGTCGGCGGTCGAGTCACGGCGCGCTCCTCTCCGGCACAGGCCCGGGGCACTCGCCCCACCTGCTCGAAGGCTACGACCCGCCACTGACATTCGGCGCCGGGACCACTCCCCGCCCCGCGGCACGGCTCGCCGGGCGCCGGGGCTCGGGCCGCCAGGTGGCGACCAGAGCGGCGGCCAGCAGCAGCTCGGCGATGTCGCCGCCGTAGTACATGATCTCCGCGCCGCCCCGCACCTGGTCGATCGGGGCGTGGATATCGGCCCAGAAGCCTCCGTACATCAGCTGGGAGATCACCGCGTGCGCCGCGATCGCCACGCCCAGGCAGACCAGCCGCGCCCGCACGCCCGCCCGGGCGGGGGCCGGGTCGGGCCCGGCGATGACGTGGGCGAACAGGCAGCCGGACAGCAGGAAGTGCGCGTGCATCAGCCAGTGTCCTGCCGGGCTGGTCATGGTCGCGTCGTAGAGCGGGGTGAAGTACAGCACCGCGAGGCTGCCCGTCGAGAGCACCAGCGCGACCACCGGGTGGGTGAGCGCACGGGCCGGCGGGCTGTGCAGCAGGGAGGTCAGCTGCCGCCCACGGCGGGCGGGCAGGGTGCGCAGCAGCAGGGTGACGGGGGCGGCCAGGACCAGGGCGAGCGGCCCGTACATGCCGATGAGCAGGTGCTGGACCATGTGCCCGCGGAAGTCCTCCTGGGCGAAGGGGGCCACGGGCGGCAGCAGCGCCACACCGCACAGCAGGATCCCGCCCAGGAACCAGCCGGTCCGCCACCGGCTCCAGCCCAGGGCGGGATTGCGGTGCCGCGCGCGGCGGACGAGCAGCAGGTAGCCGCCGGCGAGGGCCGACAGCATGAGCGCGGGCAGCAGCCACTCCAGGACGCCGCCGCCCGCGTGCTGCCCCTGCTCGTGGAACTGGTGGCCCATCAGGCGCGTCGGCCGCTGCGCTGGAGCAGATGGCCGCCGGCGACCAGCAGCGCGCCGAGAACGAGGAAGCCGATGTCCCACCAGACCTGGCCGTCACCGGCGTAGACGTGGTGGATGACGAGGATGTGGTGGTCAAGCACACCCTCGACGAGGTTGAACAAGCCCCAGCCGACGAGCATCCAGCCCCACAGCACGCGAGAGGTCCACACCCGCAGCCGGTCGTGGGTGACCCGCGAGTACAGGACGGCCAGCCCGAGCAGGACCGAGAGCCAGCACACGGTGTGGAAGACGCCGTCCCACAGGGTGTTCATCTCCAGGCCGGAGACGGTGTGGGGGTCGTAGTACTTCACCCCGATGCGATCCTGGTTGGTGCTGGAAAGCATGTGGTGCCACTGGAGCAACTGGTGCAGCAGGATGCCGTCGGCGAACCCGCCCATCCCGACGCCGAGCACGATGCCGGGCAACCGAATGCTCGCCGGCTGCTCCGCGACGCCGACCCGGGTCTCACCGGTTGTGGTACCCATCACTCGTCTCCACTCCTGACAGGGGGAAGGACTCAGGACGACATTCCCCCCTGCCCGGCACTCTCAACGGCGGGTTCCGGCCGTCGCGCAGGAAGGCGCGGCCTGGAGGCGGGCGTGCTACTGCCGGTACCCGCTCAGGAACCGCCCGATCCGCCCAATGGCCGCCTCCAGATCATCGGCGTGCGGCAGGGTCAGGATCCGGAAGTGATCCGGGGCCGGCCAGTTGAAGCCCGTGCCCTGGACGACCTGGATCTTCTCGCGGAGCAGCAGGTCGAGAACGAACTTCTCGTCGTCGTGGATGTTGTGCACCTTGGGGTCGATGCGCGGGAAGGCGTACAGCGCGCCCTTGGGCTTCACGCAGCTCACGCCCGGGATCTCGTTGAGCTTCTCCCAGGCCACGTCCCGCTGCTCCAGCAGCCGTCCGCCCGGCCTGGTGAGGTCGCCGATGGACTGCCGCCCGCCGAGCGCGGCCTGGATGGCGTACTGGGCGGGCGCGTTGGCGCACAGCCGCATGGAGGCCAGCATGGTGAGGCCTTCCAGATAGTCCTTGGCGTGCTGCCTCGGGCCCGTGACCACCAGCCAGCCGGAGCGGAAGCCCGCCACCCGGTAGGTCTTCGACAGGCCGCAGAAGGTGAGGACCACCAGGTCGGGGGCGAGTGCGGCGGCCGAGTGGTGCACGGCGTCGTCGTAGAGGATCTGGTCGTAGATCTCGTCGGCGAACACCATCAGGCCGTGCCGCCGGGCGAGGTCGAGGATGCCCTCGACGATCTCCTTCGGGTAGACGGCGCCGGTGGGGTTGTTCGGGTTGATGATCACGACCGCCTTGGTCCGGTCGGTGATCTTCGAGGCCATGTCGTCCAGGTCCGGGTACCAGTCGGCCTGCTCGTCGCACAGGTAGTGGACCGCCTTGCCGCCCGCGAGGGTCGTCACCGCGGTCCAGAGGGGGAAGTCCGGGGCGGGGATGAGGACCTCGTCGCCGTCCTCGAGCAGGGCCTGTACGGCCATGGAGACCAGCTCGGAGACGCCGTTGCCGAGGAAGACGTCGTCGACGCCGACCTCCAGGCCCAGCGTCTGGTAGCGCTGGGCCACCGCCCGGCGGGCGGACAGCACCCCGCGCGAGTCGGTGTAGCCGTGCGCCTGCGGCAGCATCCGGATCATGTCCTGGACGATCTCCTCCGGCGCCTCGAACCCGAAGAGCGCGGGGTTGCCGGTGTTCAGGCGCAGCACACTGTGGCCCGCCTCCTCCAGCGCGTTGGCGTGTTCTATCACCGGGCCGCGGATCTCGTAACAGACCTCGCTGAGCTTGCTCGACTGCCGGAACTCCATGCGCGCTTCCCCTCGGCTGACTGGTGTTGCTTGGTTTTACCAAGTAGCAGCTTGGAAAGTCCAACAACTTGTCTAGACTGCGTCGCATGCCACCTCGCCGAAGCTACGACCAGTACTGTTCCGCCGCCCGCGCGCTCGACCTGGTCGGCGACCGCTGGACCCTGCTGATCGTCCGGGAGCTCCTCGCCGGTCCCCGCCGCTACACCGACCTGCACGCGGACCTGCCCGGCGTCAGCACGGACGTACTCGCCTCGCGGCTGAAGGACATGGAGCGCGACGGCCTCGCCACCCGGCGTCGGCTGCCCCCGCCCGGTGCGGCGAAAGTGTACGAAGTCACTCCTCGCGGGCGGGAGTTGCTGCCGGTGCTGCAGGCGCTGGGGGAGTGGGGGCAGGCCGAACTGGGGGAGCTGCGGCCGACGGACGCGGTGCGGGCGCACTGGTTCGCCCTGCCCCTGCTGCGTGAGCTGGACGGGGACGGTCTCGTCGAAGTCCGCTTGGAGGAAGGGCACTTCCACCTCCATGCCGGTGCCGAGGACGGACCCGTGTACGGCGACGGGCCCGCCCCCGGGGAGCCGGACGCCCGGCTGGTCCTGGACACCGGGACGTGTACGGCGATCGGCCGGGGCGAGTTGAGCCTGGTCCAGGCCGTCAGGGAGGGCCGGGTCGAGGTGAGCGGCGAGGGCACGCTCGCCAAGGAACTGCGCGACACATGACAGAAGGCCCGCACGAAGCGGGCCTTCCGCGTCCGAGCCCGGTTCACGTCGGGGTCCGGTTCACGTCAGGGTCCGGTCCAGGTCAGGCAGCGGGCGGCACACCCGACGGCCGGCCCGAGCCGCGCGTCAGCGCGTACCCGGCGACCCCCGCCAGCGCGGCCAGCACCCCGCCCACCGCGGTCCACACCCACCGGTCCGACCACCAGCCGGACGCCCAGCCGTCCTCGGGTTCGAGCCCGGCCGGCACCGCCGAGGACTCCTCCTCGTCCCCGGACCGTGTCGCGATCCCCGGCACCAGCGGCTCGGCCAGCGAGCCGTCCACCGCCGCCGAGCCGCCGATGTCCCTGGAGCCGACCCGCACTTCGGAGTCGACCGGGAGGCCCAGGTCGGAGGCGGCCACGCCGGTGACCGTCAGCCGGACGTAGTAGGTGCCCGGCAGCGGGTCGTTCGCCCACGGCTCCGACCAGGCACGGACCGTGCGCAGCACACAGGCCAGTTCGACCGAGGCCGCGTCCGCGGCGGCGGTGCGTGTCTGCGCCCCGTACTGGCAGGCCTGGCGGCGGCGCAGCCCGTCGTACACGTCGATCTGCCAGGTCTGCTGCGCGTGGGTGTCCGGCAGCTTCACCGTCGCCGCGACCGTGGGGCGCTGCCCGGTGTCGGCGGGGAACGACCAGTACAGGTAGTCACCGGTGGAGCCGCTCGCCGTGGCCCGCTGCCCTTGCTCGATCTCCGTCGCGGTGCGAAAGGAGGTGCCCGCCCGGGTGGGCACCGCCGAGGTGTCCTGCGAAGGACTCGGCGAGGAATCGGCCGCGGCGGGAGCGGCCGCCAGACCCAGCGTCAGCAACGCGGCGCTCAACGCACGTATCACTCGCATCAGTTGGTCCTCCAGACCGCGACCCGCCAGCGCGACAGCCAGCCCCAGAGGAGACCGGCGAGGAAGCCGGTGAGGATCAGCGCGCCGAGCAGCCACCAGCCGCGGCCGAGCCCGAAGGAGGCCACGTCGCCCGCCCGGCTCGGCCCGTCCACGACGTCGACGGTCAGCTCCAGCGGCAGCCCGGGCGTGGTCTGCACGCCGGAGGCCGCCGAGAAGGAGTGGGTGACCGCCAGGCACACGGTCTCCGCGACCGGCTTGTCGCCGTCGGCGTCGTCGCGCTCGGGCTCGGGGTACCTGAGCCCCGTCGAGATCACGTCCGTACGGCCGTTGCCCGCCGCCTCACCGCGTACGATCTCCCGGCCCTTGACCGTCACGGCCCGCAGCAGCACCCCGTAGCCGGGGTTCACGGCCCGGTCCGCCGCCACGCTCACCGAGGCGCGCAGCTCCTGACCCGGCAGGACGTCCACCCGGTACCAGCGCTGCTGCCCGAACTCCTGCCGGTCGCTGTACAGGCCCGACTTCAGCGTCGGCGCCTGCGAGCACCGGGACGCGCCCTCGGCCGCCACCGGCGTCACCACCGGATCGGCCGCCCGGTCCACCAACTGGTTCACCTTGTCGGTGAGTTCGTCCTGGTGCTCCACCGAGGTGTAGGTGCCGCCGGTGGCCTCGGCGATGCAGCTCAGCTGCCTGCTCAGCCTGGCGGTCGGCACCAGGCCCAGCGTGTCGATGGTCAGGCCGATGCCCTTCGCCGCGATCTCGCGAGCCACCTCGCACGGGTCGAGCGGGGCACAGGTGTCCTCGCCGTCGCTGATCAGCACGATGCGCTTGGGGCCGTCGCCGCCGTCGAGGTCGCCGGCCGCCTTCAGCAGGGCCGGGCCGATCGGCGTCCAGCCCGTCGGGGTGAGCGTGGCGACGGCCGTCTTGGCCTCGGTGCGGTCCAGCGGGCCGACCGGATAGAGCTGCGCGGTGTCCTTGCAGCCCGTTTTCCGGTCGTCCCCCGGGTAGTCGGCGCCGAGGGTGCGGATGCCGAGTTCGACCTCCTCGGGCGTCGCGTCGAGCACCTCGTTGAACGCCTGCTTCGCGGCGGCCATCCGCGACTGTCCGTCGATGTCCCGCGCCCGCATCGAGCCGCTCACATCGAGGACGAGGTCGACCTTGGGGGCGGCCCGGCCCGTGGGTTCGCCGGCGGCCGCTCCGGCCGGGAAGGCGATCCCGGCCGTCAGCGCGGCGAGCAGAGCGCAGACGCCCGCCGCCAGCCGTTTTCTTGTGATCATCGACGGATCTTATGGAGCGCCGGGGCCGTGCTCCAAAACGGGGCTCACGCAAGGGGATTGGGCAGCTCCGCCCACTGGTCCCCGGGCGTCTGCGGCGAGAGCCGCATCAGCGTCAGCGCCTTGGTGGGCAGGGGCTCCGCACGCAGTGCCGTGAGGTCCGGGGTGCGCGGGAGGTCGTCCACGGCCGTCTCCAGCGCCGCCGTCAGCGCCGCCCCCGACCCCGCCGCCCCGGCCAGCGCGCCCGCCACCAGCGAGCCGAACAGCTTGCGGCGCAGCGTGCGTTCGTCGTCCGTGACCATCCGGGCGGGCAGGTCGGGCACCGCGATGCCGTGCCGGGCCAGCCGGGCCGGGCTGACGCGGATGTCGGCCAGATCGCGGTAGACGAACCGCAGCGGGTCGCCCTCCGGCGAGAGGACCACCAGAAGGTTCTGGCCGTGTGCCTCAAGGGCCACGCCCAGCTCCAGCAGCCGCAGCCCGACGGTGAGGGCGAGGCGCGTGAAGCCGGCCAGCCAGGCGGGGGAGCGGGGGAGCGCGCTGGTCGCGAGCGCCGCCACCGGCAGGACCCGTTCACCGACCCCCGCGTACGTCTGCGGCGACTCCCGCAGCACGGCCGCGAAGTCGGGGGAACCGGCCGCCGCGGCGCCCAGGGTTCGGGTCATGTGCAGCAGGCCGTCCGTGCGGGCGGCGGGCGTCTCGGCGAAGTCCGACAGCATCGCGGACGCGGCGACCGAGGGCAGCGAGATGTCCCGCACCGAGGACGTCAGCCGGGCGCTGAGCGAGGTCTTGACATGCGGCCCGCCGGGCAGCGCGAGCGTCCGCAGGGACATCAGCGGATGCCCGGCGCGCCGCTCCTCGCACGCCCGCTTCAGCACGTGCGCCGCCTGCCAGGGGTGCACCGGCAGCACCACCCGCGGCCCGTCCCGCAGATCCCGCGGCCAGGCCCCCGTCACCAGGCACTCCTCCGCCCGCACCGGCACAAGTCCCAGCTCCACGACCGGCCGGTGCTCGGGCCCGTAGGCGAGTTGCTCGGCCACCGAGAAACCAGGCCGGGACCGGCAGGTGGGGTGGAACGGATGCCCGTCGACGATCCGCTGCTCCCACTCCCAGTCGTTCCCCGGCCACTCGTCCGCCGAGCGCCCCTCCTGCCCCGCTCGCGACAGCGCCAACGAGGCGACGCTGTGCCCGAGTTCGGCGGCGAAGGAAGCGGAGTGCGGGACGGCGAGGTCCGTCATCAGCCGCGCCGGATCGTCGTACTCCGCCCCGTCGAGCCCGACGACGGTGACGTGGTCCCCGGTGGCGTACGGATCCGGCGGCGGGCCGTGCAGCCGCCGGCCGTCGGCCAGGAACAAGGTCAGCCCGTCCCGGCCCGGCTCCCTGCGGGCCACCCAGGGCAGCGGATCGTGGGCGAGACCGCGCCACAGACGGGACAGCACGGCCGCCCGCGCACCGGGGAGTTCGGCCTCGTACCGCGGCAGCAGTCCGGGCCGTACGCCGGCCAGTTCGTCGGCGACCTCGGCCTCGGCGGTGGGGGAACGGTGCACGGGCGGGCTCCTCGGGTACGAATAGGGCGTCACGGCGCGATGACGGCGACCGGCATACTGATCATCTCCGCCAGGAAGTCCGGAAGTCCGGAAGGGCCGCAGGAACGTAGAGAACACAGAGAACACAAGGAACGCAGGGAAACGAGTGGATCGCGTGGACCTCATGCCCCCGCCCGCCGACGCGTACGCCGCCGTGCCGCTGCTGAACTGCCTGCTGCGGGAAGTGGCCCGGCCGGTGCGCCGGACCGGCGGGCACCGGATCTACCGCCTGCCCGGCGGAGACCGGCTGCTGCGGGTGCGCGGGACGCGGCGGCCCGCCGAGCCCGAGGTCGAGGGGCCGGACGGCTGGCAGCGCGTCGGCCACACCGAGCTGGTCAAGCTCGTCGCCGAGGAACTGCGTCGGCACACCGGGCTGTCCAACCACGAACTGCCCGCCGAGATGATCGACAGCAGGGACGCCGTGGCCGCCCTGCTGGAGGCCCGCGACCGCGCGAACCCGCCCGACGACCCCTACCTGCGCTCCGAGCAGTGCCTTCTCACCGGCCACACGCACCACCCCGCCCCCAAGGCGCGCGGTGGCGGCCCGGCCGCGGGCTGGCTGCCGTACGCGCCCGAGGCGTACGCCCGTTTCCCGCTGACCCTGCTCGGGCTGCGCGAGGACACCGTCGTCGAGGAGGGCGACACCTCGGCCCTCGACGCCCTCGGCACCGCCCCGCCCGGCTACCGGCTGCTCCCGGCCCACCCCTGGCAGCTCGACCTGGCGAGCGCGGAGCTCGCCGCCGCCTTCGCGGACGGCAGACTGGTCCGGCTCGGCACGACCGCCTTCGACACCTGGCCCACGGCCGCTGTCCGCACGCTCTACGCACCCGGGCACGACCTGTTCCTCAAGTTCAGCCTCGACGTGCGCATCACCAACGACATCCGCCGGCTGTGGCGCCACGACCTGCTCGCCCTGCGCCGCACCGACTCGGCCGTGTGCGCCGCCTTCGACGACTTCGGCACGCTCGACGGTCCCCCGGCCTGGCTCGGCGACCGGGGATACCGCACCGCCGGATTCGCCTTCGAGGCCCTGGCCGTCCTCGTCCGCGACGGCTTCGCCGGCCGGCTCCTGCCCGGCGCGACCCCGCTGCTCGCCGCCGGACTCGTCGAGGGCTTCGACGGCAGCCCGCTCGACCGCGCCGCCGACCCCGGGGCGTGGTGGGCGGCGTACCTGGCGCAGGTGGTGCCCCCGGCCCTGGAGGCCTTCGCCCGGCACGGCGTCGTCATCGAGGCCCATTTGCAGAACACGCTGGTCGCCGTGGACGCCGACGGCATGCCCGTGCAGGCGCTGTACCGGGACGCCGAGGGCGTGAAGCTGCTCCCGGACGTCTCCCGGGAAGCCGGCTGGGAGCGGCTCGTGTACTGCCTGGTCGTCAACCACCTCACCGAGATCGCCGGCGCCCTCGCCGAACGCCACCCCGGCTTCGACCCCTGGCCCGCCGCCCGCCGCGAACTCGCCCGCCACGACCTGCCCGAGATCTCCGGCCTGCTCACCTCGCCCACCCTCCCCGCCAAGACGAACCTCCTGCTGCGCTGGACGGGCGCCGACGGCGCGGACGCCCGCTATCTGCCGCTGCCCAACCCGCTCGTTCCTCCCCGGTGACGCGCCTTCCCCTCGGCGAGACCGCCGTGGACCGCGTGGAATGATGACCGGCGGACAAGGCGACGGCGGAACGAGGAAGCCGGTGTGAATCCGGCGCGGTCCCGCCACTGTGACCGGCCCAGGCCGGGAGCCAGGAGACTCACGCGGTCGCCTCCTCGACGAACCACCGGGGCGGATCTCCCCGGAGAGAGGAAGGGTGCGGCATGTCCGCGAGCCCGGCCGGAGGGGTTCCGTGCCGCGTCGTCGTGTGCCGGGACTGCTGCTGCGGCAGCCGCAAGGTGACCGGCGTCGACCACGCGGCCCAGACCGAGCGGCTGCGTGAGGCGGCGCCCGTGCGGGTCTCCGAGTGCCTCGACGTCTGCGACCAGGCCAACGTCATCGTCGTACAGCCGTCGGCGGCGGGCCGGGCCGCCGGGGCCCGGCCGGTGTGGTTGGGTCTGGTCAACGACCCGGCCGCGACCGAGGACGTCGTCACCTGGGTCCGCGAGGGCGGTCCCGGCGTCGCGCCGCTGCCCGACATCCTCGACCTGTACGTCTTCAGCCCGCTGAAGCGGACGCGCCCGGGCGGCTCATGACTCGGAGGTGGCCGGCACGCACAGGACGGGGACGCTCGAGAGGTGCAGCAGCTTGTGGGGGGTCGAGCCCAGCAGGGCGCCGCGGACCGGGCTCTCGCCCCAGGTACCGACCACGATCACCCTGCCGTCGTGGCGGGCCGCGGCGTCGATGAGTGCCTGCGCGGGCCGCTGGTCGATGAGTTCGACCGTGCTGGGCACGCCGGCCTCGTCGGCGACCCGGACCGCGTGACCGAGCACGGTGTTCCCGGCCTCACGGACGGCATCGTGGTGAGCGCCGTACTCCTCGCCCGTGACGCCCGGGGCCGCGGCCCCGTAGACGATCACCAGCGGTTCGCCGTACGCGGCCGCCACCTCGATCGCGACCCGCAGCGCGCTCAGGGCGCCCGGGGATTCGTCGTAGCCGAGGACCACCGACATCTCAGGACTCCTTGCCGTGCTCGCCGGGGGCGAGGGCGGGGTCGACCACGCTGGGGTGTTCGGACCAGAACACGGGGGCCATCAGCCGCCACACGACCATGAGGACCACGCCGGTGACGATGATGCCGATACCGATGACCAGCGGGGGGCCGAGCCCGAGCCACGAGACGCCGCTGTAGGAGTTGGCGGGGTCGGACATGTCCGCCACGGACTCCACCAGCAGCCAGGCCAGCAGCCCGGCACCGACCAGGGGGCCGAGCCCGATCAGGAGGAAGTGGCGGGCACTGCGGGTCAGTTGGCGGCGGTAGTACACCGCGCAGGCGACACCCGTGAGCGCGTAGTAGAACGCGATCAGCAGGGACAGTGCGGTCAGCGAGTCGAAGAGGGCGTTCTCGCTGATGTGGTAGAGGACGAGGTACCAGACGATGGCGATGCCGGCGACCCACCAGGTGCTCACGTCGGGAGTGCGGAACCGGGGATTGATACGGCCGAAGTACGCGGGCAGCGCGTGCCGGCGGGCCATCGACAGGCCGGTGCGCGACGCCGGGATGATCGTCGTCTGCGTCGACGCGAGCGCGGACGTCGAGACCGCCAGCAGCACGACCCAGTCCCAGCCGCCCATCGCCTCTTCGGCGAGCAGCGCGAAGACGAACTCCTCCTCCGCCGCGTTCTCGGCCAGATAGGCCGTCCCGGCGTACCCCACGACCGCGAACGCGACCGCGAGGTAGGTCACCAGGAGCAGCACCGTCGACCACACCGCCGCCTTACCGGGGGCGGTGGCGGAGTCCTCGGTCTCCTCGGTGAGGTTGACCGCCGACTCCCACCCCCAGTAGATGAACACGCCCAGCAGCAGGGCGGCGGTCAGGGACGCCCCGCCCGCACCGAAGGGATCGAGCCAGCTGAACTCCGGTTCGACGGAGTCGAGGGTGCCGGTGCCGGCGTAGACGCGGTAGAGCGCCACCACGGCGAAGGCCAGCAGACAGGCGACCTGCGCCAGGATGAGGACGTTCTGCACCTTGGCCGACACGTCGATGCCGATCACACAGACGGCCGTCATCACCAGCACGAGCAGCACGGTCAGCACCTGGCGGACGACGTCGTTGTCCGCCCAGCTGTCCAGACCGACCGCGAGCAGGAAGAAGGTCACGGCGACGTCCGCCAGCGACCCGACGACCAGGACACCTGTCATGGCGATGGCCCAGCCGCCGAGCCAGCCCGCCCACGGCCCCATGGCCCGGGTGACCCACGAGAAGGTCGTGCCGCAGTCCTGGTCGACCTTGTTGAGGTAGTAGAACGCCGAGGCGATCAGCAGCATGGGCACGAACGACGCGATCATCACGCCGGGGGCGTAGATGCCCACCAGCGCCACGACCGGGCCGATGACCGCCGCCACGGAGTACGCCGGTGAGGTCGCGTTGAGCCCGATGACCAGAGCGTCGAGGAACCCGATCGCATTGGGCTTCAGGCTCGCGGACGGTGGCGGCCCCGCGTCCGTGATGTCCTTGGCCATGCTCCCTCACTCCCGTTGTGCGTGGATCCATACAACAGGCAGGTGTGAGGCAATTGGGCCATTGATGACCTTTTGGGTGTCTTATGTCGCCTTCCGGCTCCGTACCAGCAGACGCAGGAAGTACGGCGTGCCGATCACCGCCGTCATCAGTCCCGCGCCCAGCTGGGCGGGGGCGATGACGGTCCGGCCGAGCAGATCGGCCGTGCAGACGAGCGCGGCGCCGAGCAGGACGGCGACCGGGACCACCCGCACATGCCGCCTGCCCACGAGAGCACGTGCCGCGTGCGGCGCCACCAGACCCACGAAGCCGATGGTGCCGGCCGAGGCGACCGCGGTCGCGGCGAGCAGGACACCCACCACCAGGAAGCCGAGCCTGGCCCGGGGCAGTCCGAGGCCGAGCAGCCGCGGGGTGTCCTCGTCGAGGGAGACGAGATCCAGCTCGGTGCGCCGCGCGACCGCGACGGCAACGCCCAGCACCAGCACGACCGCGACGGGCACGACGTCCGGCAGGGTCCGCCCGTACGTCGAACCGGACAGCCAGGTCAGCGCCTTCGTGGCGTTGAACGGGTCGGTGAGCACGATGAGCAGACTGATCAGGGCCGTGGAGCCGGCGGCCATGCCGATCCCGACGAGGACCAGCCGGTTCTGCCGGTAGCCGCCCCGGGCCGCGAGCCCGAAGACGATGGCGGAGGCCAGCGCGGCGCCCCCGAACGCGGCGCCCGCGATCCCCCAGGAGCCGGCGGCGGGCACGGTCGTCACCAGCAGCACGGCGCCCAGCGCGGCGCCGCCGGAGACGCCCAGAACGCCCGGCTCGGCGAGCGGGTTGCGGGTCACGGCCTGTACGAGCGTGCCGGCCAGGGCGAGTGAGGCGCCCGCGCACAGGGCGGCGAGCACCCGCGGCACCCGGGTGTCCAGCACGAAGGAGACGGCCTGACCGGCCCGTCCCTGCGCCCAGTTCGCGACATCGCCGAGCAGGAGTTTGCTGTCGCCGAGCAGGACGCCGGCCAGCGTGACGCCCACGACCACGGCGGCCAGGACGCCCACCGTGACGAGGAACGCCGTCCGGCTCGGGATGCGCAGGCGGTCCGGCGCGTCGGCGCCCGCCGTGTCCCGCAGCCGCAGGGCCGTCACCACCAGGAACACGGCACCGACCAGGCTGGTGACGATGCCGGTGGGCACGGCGACCGCCGTGTCCGCGGGGATGAGGGCCCGCAGCAGCACGTCCGATCCGAGCACCAGCGCGGCACCGGTGAGCCCGGCCACGGGCAGGGCCGCGCGGGCGCGGACGAAGCCCCGGAACCGGCGGGCGAGCGGCCGCACCAGGGCGGGGGCGCAGAGCCCGACGTAGCCGATGGGCCCGGCGAGCGTGACGGCCGCCGCCGACAGCAGCGCCGCCAGCACGACCACCGTGACGCGGGTGGCGTGGACCGGGACGCCCAGCCCGCGTGCCGCGTCGTCCCCGAGGGCGAGCGCGTCGACCCGCCGGGCTACCAGCAGCAGCCCGGCGAGTCCCACCAGGGCGACGGGCAGCATCTGCAGGACGCCGTCGAAGCCGTTCTGGCCGATGCTGCCCTGGTTCCACTGGTAGAGGCCCTCCGTCTGCTGCGGGAACAGCAGGAGCAGCCCCTCCGTCACGGAGTTCAGGCCGAGCGCGAGCGCCGTGCCGGCGAGGACCAGCCGTACGGTGCCCGTGCCGAGCCCGGACAGGGCGAGCACGACGGCCGCCGCCACCAGCCCGCCCGCGAAGGCGACTCCCGAGGAGGCCAGCAGCGGCAGCGAGAGGCCGGTCGCGCCGGCCAGCCCGAGCGCCAGGTACGAACCGGCGTTCACCGCGAGGGTGTCGGGCGAGGCGAGCACATTGCGGCTGACGGCCTGGAGGACGGCCCCCGCGATGCCGAGGACCACGCCGACCAGGAGGCCGGCGGCCATCCGCGGCAGCCGGGAGGCGATGACCACGGACGCGTCGCCCGGATCGGCCTGCCCGGTCAGGGCCTTGAACACCTGCGCCGGTCCGACGGCGGCGGTGCCCTGGGTGATGTCGACGACCGCGAGAACGGCGACCAGGAGGACGAGCCCGGCCGTCACCGCTGCCGCGCCCGTACGGGACGCGGCCGCCGGCGGGCGGGTGGTGCTGGGGGGTGCTTCGGTGACGGCCATGGCTCCGGTGCTTCTGCTTCTTCCGCTGCGTCCGCGCGACTGCTTCGTCGGCTCGTCTACTTCGTCAGTGCGTCGACGAGGGCGTCGATGTACGCCTCCATCGACTGGGGGCCGCCGAACATCCAGATGCCGTCGGGCAGCCGGTGCACCTTGTCCGCCTTGACGAACGGCAGGGACGTCCACACGGCGTTCTTCTTCAGCTGGCCGGAGAACGGGTTGCTGGACTTGTCGTCGTCGTTGCCTATGTAGGCGAACTGGACGTCCTTCGGCAGGCTGGTGAGGCCCTCGACGTCGGTGGTGCCGAGGCCGTAGGCCGGGTCGCCCTTGACCTTCCAGGCGTTCTTCAGGCCGAGCTGCTTGTTGACCGACCCGATGAGGGAGCCGTCGGTGTACGGGCGCAGGGAGACCTGGTTGGAGGTGACGTAGCCGTCGGCGAAGGCGATGCCGGAGCCGTCGAGCTTGGCGTCGGCGAGGGCCTTCTTGCCCTCGGCGACCTTGGCCTCGAAGTCCGTCCGGGCGGTCTTCGCCTTGTCGGTGGTGCCGGTGGCCTTGGCGATGAGGTCGAGGTTGGTGAACATCTGCCCGATCTGGTCGGACGCGTCGGCGGACTTGATCTCCAGTACCGGGGCGATCTTCTTCAGCTGCTTCACGGCCGCGTCGGGCAGGTCGGAGCTGGCCACGATGAGGTCGGGGGAGAGCGAGGCGATGGTGTCCATGCTGGGCTCGCCGCGGGTGCCGATGTCCTTCGGCTCGTTCTTCAGCGGGACGGCGGTGTCCCAGGTCTTGTAGCCCTTGACGTCGGCGACGCCGACGGGGTCGACACCGAGGGTGATGAGACTCTCGACCTCGTTCCACTCGGTGGCCACGACCTTCTCGGCCGGGCCGTCGAGCTCGACCTTCGCGCCGGTGGAGTCGGTGAGCGTGATGGCCTCGGAGGTCTTCTTCGAGCTGTCAGCGGCGGGCTCGGTGGTGCCGCAGGCGGCGAGGGTGAGCGCCGCGGCCGTGGTGGTGGCGGTGAGCAGGAGACGTCTCATGAGGTGGTGCCGAGCCTTTCGCTTCGGGTGGTACGGGTGTGGTGCCGGCCGATCGGACGGGTCCGCGGTCGGCCGGTGTGGGGGTCTGTGTCGACGTCGATCCGGATGCCGTAGACGGCGGTCAGCCGCTGCGGGGTCAGGACCTCCTCGGGCCGGCCCTCGGCGACGATCCGGCCCGCTTCGAGCAGCGTGATCCGGTCGGCGATGGCCGCCGCCTGGTCGAGGTCGTGCAGCACGACCCCGACGGCGATCCCGTGGTCGTCCGCCAGATCGCGGACGAGGTCGAGGAGTTCGATCTGGTAGCGCAGGTCGAGATAGGTCGTCGGCTCGTCCAGCAGCAGCACACCGGTCTCCTGGGCGAGGCAGCTCGCGAGCCAGACCCGCTGCAACTGCCCGCCGGAGAGGTGGTCGGCGCCGCGCTCGGCGAGGTCGGTGACCCCGGTCAGCGCGAGCGCCCGCTCGACCGCGGCCGACGCGTCCGGGTCCGGGCGGCCGAAGCGGCCACGGTAGGGGTAGCGGCCGAACTCGACGAGGTCCCGCACGGTCAGTCCGCTGGGCGTGGGCCGGCCCTGGGTCAGCAGGGCCACGTACCGCGCGAACTCCCGGGCGGTCAGGGCGAGGCCGTCGGTGCCGGCGTCGATCCTGAGCGCGGCCTCGCGGGCCCGCTGCAGCCGGGCGATCGTCCGCAGCAGCGTCGACTTCCCGCTGCCGTTGGGGCCGACCAGGACGGTCACCTCACCGGGCCGGAGCGCGATCGCCGCGTCGTGCACGACGTCCACGCCGTCGTACGAGACGGTCACACCCGTGGCCGAAAGTTGATGCCCGCGCAGACGTCGTCCGCCGGCCGTTTCTTCACCAGATCTCACGCGGCGAAGGTTAGCCTAACCTTACTGAATGCCGGGAGGGGCGTGCCTGAACCGTGATCTCAGCCCGTCTGCCACGTGGCCGGATTCCATACCCCCGAGCGGCGCAGCGACTGTGGGCAGTGCAGATAGATCTCGTCGATCTCGAGCACGAGGGCGAGGGCGGGGCGCTCGCCGTCCTGCGCCATGGCGTCGAAGAACGGGGCGTCGGTGAGGATCCGCGCCCTGCCGTTGACCCGCAGGACCTCCTTGCCGCCGGGTATCAGATACAGCAGCCCCGCGTGCGGGTTGTCGAGGATGTTGTGGAAGCTGTCGCCGCGCCGGTTCCCCGGCCGGTCGGGCAGGGCGAGCGTGCCCGGGTCCACGACGTGGGTGAACCCCGCGGCGTCCCCGCGCGGGGAGACGTCGCAGTTGCCCCGTGCGTCGGAGGTGGCCAGCAGGCAGAAGGGGGAGCGGGTGAGGATGTCCCGGTCCTGCTCGGTGAGCCGGTCGTGGACCTTCTCGATCACCACGGGCCAGGGATCGCCCAGCAGTTGGCGCAACTCGGCGCCCGATCCCAGCTGGACCCAGCCCTCCTCGCGCGCGGCGACGGTGTCGGTCGTGTGCGGCAAGGCGGGCTCCCGGGGTGTGCGTGTCGGTTGATCTGTCCGCACACCCTAGCGAAAGTGAGGCAAGCCTATCCTTACTGATGGTTCCGGGGTGGGCAGAACTCGGCCGAGACGACGTTCTTGCCGCCGCCGACCCAGTCCCCGTTGAAGTTCAGGGTGATCATGTGGCGGCCGTCCCTGGAGCCGAAGGACTGGGTCGAGGAGCCGTGGATCCCGCCCGAGTGGCCCCAGACCGGGACCCCGCAGCTCGTCTCGTACTCGATGAGGCCCAGGCCGTAGCGCTGGCCCGGCAGATTGCCCTCCGTCGAGACCGTCCTCGTCATCTGCCGGAGCTGGGCCGGACGCAGCAGCCTGCCGCCGAACAGCGCGCTGAAGAAGCGGTTGAGGTCGGCGGAGTTGCTGATCATCTCGCCCGCCGCCCACGCCCAGGACGGGTTGAGCTCGGTCACGTCGTAGGTCTCGCCCGGGTCCTCGGTGAAGGTGCTGTAGTGCCGGGTCGGCGCGGGCACGTGTGGGTCGGTTCCGGGGAAGCGCGTGGCCCGCATCCCCAGCGGCCCGGTGACGCGCCGTTCGATCTCCTCGGCGTAGGGGCGGCCGGTCAGCTTCTCGACGATCAGCCCGAGCAGCAGGTAGTTGGTGTTGGAGTACTTCCAGGAGGTGCCGGGCTCGAACTGGGGAGGGTTCTCCAGGGCGAGGGCGATGACCTGCTGCGGCGTCCAGTCGTCGTAGCGGGACTCCAGGAAGTCGATGCCGAGCACCTTCTTCGCGAACGTGGCGTCGTCGGTGAAGTTGAAGATGCCGCTGGTGTGGTTCATCAGCTGACGCACCGTGATCTTCGTTCCGTCGTGGCCGTTGCCGCGCACCAGCCCGGGCAGGTAGTGGTCGACCGTGGCATCGAGGTCGACTCTGCCCTCGGCCTGGAGCTGGAGCATGACGGTGGCCACCAGGGTCTTGGTGACACTTCCCGCGCGGAACCGGTCGCCGTGGCCGCGCGGCTGCTTCGTGGTGAGGTCGGCGACGCCCGAGGTGCCCTTCCACACCCCACGGGTGTCACGCACCTCCGCGACGACTCCCGGCACACCCGCGGCGACGGCGGCGTCCATGGCGGCCTGGGTGGCGCCGTGCCCGGACCCTCGGGCCTGCGTCGCGGCAGCGGGCGTGGACAGCAGGGCCGCACTCGTGGCCGCGATCGCCGTCATGCAGACCAGCGTCGTCCGTAGCGGGCGTGTCGACATGTGCACCGACCTCTCCGGGCTCGTGGGAAGGGCATCGTTCCGACCGGCCCTAACAGGCCCCCCACGCGCCGCTAACAGCGATGTGTGACGCTCTTCGGGCAGGGGCCGATGCCGAACACGGGGGAGTGCTGGTGAAGTTCGCGGTACTGGGAGCACTGACGACGGCCGACGACGACGGCGTGGCGTTGGTCGTCCGGGGAGCGAAGCCCCGTGCGCTGCTCGCCGTCCTGCTGCTGGAACCGAACCGCACCGTGCCGCCGGACACGGTGACGGCGGCGCTGTGGGGCGAGGACCCGCCGCCGACCGCCACCGCCTCGCTGCACAACCACGTCGCCCGGCTGCGCCGCGACCTCCGCGATGCCGACGGCACCCGGCTGCGCACCATGCCCCACGGGCTCGAACTGCGTGTCGAGGCCGACGAGTTGGACCGCGACGCCTTCGAGGGGCGGGTGCGCCGGGCGATGGCGGCCCGCAACCTGGAGGACTGGGAGACGGCGGAGCGCGCGGCGTGCGACGCGCTCGCCCTGTGGCGCGGCACCCCCTTCGCGGACGTGCCCGCTCTCGCCGGGCATCCCGTCGTCACGTTTCTTCAGGAACAGCGGCTCCAGGTGCTCGAATGCCGCTTCGAGGCCCTGCTGCGCCTCGGCCGTCCGGAAGGGCTCGCAGCCGAGCTGGGCCTCCTCGTCGAGGAGCATCCGTTCCGGGAGGCGCTGCACCGCCAGCTGATCCTCGCCCTCGGCCGCACCGGCCGCCGAGCCGAGGCGCTGGCCCGCTTCCGGTCCGTGCGCCGGACCCTGGTCGAGGAACTCGGGGTCGAGCCGGGCCCGGCCCTCCAGGACGCCCACCAGGAGGTGCTCCGCAGCGCCACCCACTGGCAACACCGTGACCCGCCCCCTCCTGGCCCGTTAGCCGCCCCCGAGTCCGAACCCCACGCCGTGCCCGGGCGGACGCCCCCGCGGCCGGAGCAACTCCCCGCTCCGCCCGCCGGGTTCGTCGGCCGCGCCGAGCACATCGCCGAGATCCGTGCCGCGCTGGAGTCGGACCGCGCCGGCACCGCATGCGCGGTGATCAGTGGCATGCCGGGCGTCGGCAAGACAGGCCTCGCCCTGCACATCGCGGAACAGCTCAGGCCCGCGTACCCGGACGGCCGCCTCTACCTCAACCTGCACGGCGCCACACCCGGCATCGCCCCCCTCACACCCGCCGACGCCCTCGCCGCCCTCCTGCACGGCCTGGGGGTGGACACCCGGCGTATCCCCGGCGACGAAGCGGCCGGCTCCGCCCTGCTGCGCTCCGCGCTGGCCGCCACCCGCACCCTCCTCGTCCTCGACGACGCGGCATCGGTGAGCCAGGTGCGTCCCCTGCTCCCGGCAGGCGCCGGCTGCGCCGTACTGCTGACCAGCAGACTGCCGCTGGCCACCCTCGGAGCCGCCACACACGTCCGGCTCGAACCGCTCCCGCCGCGGGACGGCGCCCTCCTGCTGGAGCGGGCCGCGGGCCGCACCTGGGCCGCGGCCGACGCCCGGCCGGTCGCCCGGCTCGCTGACCTGTGCGGCCACCTGCCCCTGGCGCTGCGCATCTGCGCGGCCCGCCTCAGGAGCCGGACCGCGCTGTCCGTGGAGAAACTGGTGGAACGCCTCGACCGGGTCGAGGACCGCCTGGACCACCTCGAACTGGAGGACCTCAGCGTCCGCCGCTCCCTGACGGCGGCCCACGAGGCACTCACCGGCTCGGGCGACCCCCGCGACCGCGACGCCGCCACGGCCCTCGCCCTCGTCGGCGCACTGGACCTGCCCGAGTACGGCGCACCGCTGATGGCCGTCGCGACGGGCTCCTCAGAACGCCGCGCCGAACAGGCCCTGGACCGGCTGGCGGAGGTGGCGCTGCTCCAGGAGACGCACTGGGGCCGCTACGTCCCGCACGACCTGGTCCGCGACTTCGCCCGGGAACTCGCCGGCCGGCCGGACGGCCGGGCCGGGAACACCGACGCCGTCGAACGGGCCCTGCGCTGGTACCGGCAGCGGCTCGCCCGATGCGCCGAGGCTCTCCGGCCGGGGCCCGGCCGAGCGCCCGAACAGCCCGGGGACGCACCCGCCTTCGCCGACCCGGCCGCGGCACTCGCCTGGGGCGACACGGAAGCGGCGAACCTGCTCTTCCTGGCCGACTCCGGCGGCCACGGACGTCTGGGACCCGGCCGCACCCTGGAACTGATCAACTCCCTGTTCCCCTATCTGCACGACCGCGGCCGGGCGCGCGACCTCGAACGCCTGACGCGGCACGCCATCACCCTCGCCCGATCGGGCGGCGACGCCGCGGCCGAGGCACGGGCCCTCGGCCAGCTCGCCACCGCGCACTACTCGGCCGGACGGGTCCGCCAGGCACTCCTCCTGCTGGACGAAGCCGTGGAGCTCAGCGGGCACCTCGCCGACGACGCCGCCCGGATGCGGCACCTCGGCAACCGGGCCGCGCTGCTGCGGGAACTCGGCCGCGGCGCCGAGGCCCGGGCGACGCTGGCCCGATGTCTCGCACTGCGTCCCGACACCCTCGCGCCGGCCGAGGAGGCGACGCTCGTCGGCCACCAGGGGAACGTCGCCGAACTCGGCGACCCGCGCTCCGCCCTCTCGCTCCACCTGCGCAGCCGGGACCTCGCCCGGCAGGGCGGCAGTGCCGTGCTCGAACAGGTCGCCCTGTGCAACGCGGGCCGCGCCCACCTGGCGCTCGGCGAGCCCGCCCAGGCCCTGCGGAGCTTCGACGAGGCGCTGAGCGCCACGGCCTGCGGAGCCGGCCACTGGAACGCCGAGCGGGAGACCCGCCTGGGCCGCTCACAGGCCCTGCGGGCGCTCGGCCGCCCCGGACCCGCCCGGGAGGAGTGCGAGGCACTGATCCGCGAAGCCGCCGCACGCGGCGACTCCTACGGGCGGGGCCTCGCCGAGTACGAGCTGGGCCACCTCCTGAGGGAGCTGGGGGACGAGCGGGCTGCCCTGACCCGGTGGCGCGGCGCGCTGACCGCCCTGGACGGCACGGACGCCCCGATGCTCGCCGACCTGCGCACCCGCGCGGGAGCGATCACTTCTTACAATGCTCAAGTCATCCAGAAGGCCGGAAGTGAGGGGCGCACATGCTGAGAGAGGTCACCGCCACCCGCTACGTCGCACCCCTGCACTCCGGCGGCTCCGTCCCCGGCGTCGTCGAGGCGGACGACCTGGGCACCTACGTCGTCAAATTCACCGGCTCCGCGCAGGGCCGCAAGGCGCTCGTCGCCGAGGTGATCGTGGGCGAACTGGCCCGCGCCCTCGGGCTGCGGTTCCCCGAGCTGGTGCTGGTGCACTTCGACCCGGCGGTAGCGGACGCCGAGCCCCACCAGGAGGTGCGGGAGCTGCACGCGGGCAGCGCGGGGGTGAACCTCGGCATGGACTATCTGCCGGGTGCCCGGGACTTCACCCCGGAGATCGCCCGGGTCTTCCCCGTGGACCCGCTGGAGGCGGGCAGGATCGTCTGGCTCGACGCCCTGACCGTGAACGTCGACCGCACGGTCCACAGCTCCAACCTGATGGTCTGGCCCACCCTGGGCGTCGCACCCCCGCGCCTGTGGCTGATCGACCACGGCGCCGCCCTGGTCTTCCACCACCGCTGGGACGGTGCCGACCCTGCCAAGGCCTACGACTTCCGGCATCACGCCCTCGGCCACTACGGGCCCGATGTGCGGGCCGCCGACGCCGAGTTGGCCCCCCGGGTGACCGAGGAGTCGCTGCGCCGCATCCTCGCGGAGGTCCCCGACGCCTGGCTCGCGGACGAGCCCGGCTTCGCCACCCCGGACGAGGCACGCGAGGCGTATGTGACGTACCTCCACGCGCGCGTGCGGTCCTCCGAGGCCTGGCTGCCCACCGGCTTCCCCACCCGGGAGGAACTCGCCGCCGAGGAGGCCGTCCGGGCGGCCAGAACCCAGCAAGGACGCCCCGCGTGGCTCAAGCAGGTCCCCGACCTGCACGGCAAACCCGCGGCCCAACAGGATTGGTCGGTGCACCTCGGATGAGTGGCCGTGTGGAGATCGAGTACTGCACCCAGTGCCGCTGGCTGCCCCGGGCGGCATGGCTGGCGCAGGAACTGCTCACGACCTTCGAGGCGGAGCTGACGGAACTGGCGCTGAAGCCGGGCAAGGGCGGCGTGTTCGTCGTCCGCGTCGGCGACGAGGTCGTCTGGGACCGGCGTGAGCAGGGCTTCCCCGAACCGACGGCCGTGAAGAAGGCCGTACGCGACCGAGTGGCCCCGGGGAAGACCCCGGGGCCACTCGGAGCGCTAGCGGTTCGGTTGCCCGCGCGTCAGCCCTTGAGCTGCTCGTACGCCGGCAGCGTGAGGAAGTCGGCGTAGTCCTCGTCGAGGGAGACCGTCAGCAGCAGGTCGTGCGCCTGCTGCCAGTTGCCGGCCGCGAAGGCCTCGTCGCCGATCTCGGCGCGGATGTTCGCGAGTTCCTCGGCGGCGACCTTGCGGGCCAGCTCGGCGGTGACCTGCTCGCCGTTGTCGAGGACGACCTCCGCGTTGATCCACTGCCAGATCTGCGAGCGGGAGATCTCGGCGGTGGCCGCGTCCTCCATCAGGTTGAAGATCGCGACCGCGCCGAGCCCGCGCAGCCACGCCTCGATGTAGCGGATGCCGACCTGCACGGCGTTCACCAGGCCCGCGTACGAGGGCTTGGCGTCGAGGGAGTCGACGGCGATCAAGTCGGCGGCCTTGACGTCGACGTCCTCGCGCAGCCGGTCCTTCTGGTGGGGCTTGTCGCCGAGGACCTTGTCGAAGGACTCCATGGCGATCGGCACCAGGTCGGGGTGGGCGACCCAGGAGCCGTCGAAACCGTCGTTCGCCTCGCGGTCCTTGTCGGCGCGGACCTTCTCGAAGGCGACCTTGTTGACCTCCGCGTCCCGGCGGGACGGGATGAAGGCCGCCATGCCGCCGATCGCGTGCGCGCCGCGCTTGTGGCAGGTGCGGACGAGGAGTTCGGTGTAGGCGCGCATGAACGGGGCCGTCATCGTGACCGCGTTGCGGTCCGGCAGGACGAACTTGGCGCCGCCGTCACGGAAGTTCTTGACGATGGAGAAGAGGTAGTCCCAGCGGCCCGCGTTCAGCCCGGAGGCGTGGTCGCGAAGCTCGTAGAGGATCTCCTCCATCTCGTACGCCGCCGTGATCGTCTCGATCAGGACGGTCGCGCGAACGGTGCCCTGCGGGATGCCGACGTACTCCTGCGCGAAGACGAAGACCTCGTTCCAGAGGCGGGCCTCCAGGTGCGACTCCGTCTTGGGGAGGTAGAAGTACGGGCCCTTGCCGAGGCCCAGCAGGCGCCCCGCGTTGTGGAAGAAGTACAGGCCGAAGTCGACCAGCGCGCCGGGCACCGGGGTGCCGTTCGCGTCGACGAGGTGACGCTCGTTCAGGTGCCAGCCGCGCGGGCGCATGACGACCGTGGCGAGTTCCTCGTTCGCCTTCAGGGCGTACGACTTGCCGGACCTCTCGTCCGTGAAGTCGATGTTCCGGGTGTAGGCGTCGCTCAGGTTGAGCTGGCCGAGGACCACGTTCTCCCAGGTGGGCGCGGAGGCGTCCTCGAAGTCCGCGAGCCACACCCTGGCGCCCGAGTTGAGGGCGTTGATGGTCATCTTGCGGTCGGTGGGGCCGGTGATCTCGACCCGGCGGTCGTTCAGCGCGTCCGGGGCCGGGGCGACCTTCCAGGAGTCGTCGGCGCGGATCGCGGCGGTCTCCGGGAGGAAGTCGAGGGTGGAGGTGCGGGCGATCTCGGCGCGGCGCTCGGCGCGGCGGGCGAGGAGTTCGTCACGCCGGGGCGTGAACCGCCGGTGCAGCTCGGCCACGAAGGCCAGTGCCGCTTCGGTGAGGACCTCCTCCTGCCGGGGCAGGGGCTCGGCGTCGACGATGGCCAGCGGTGACGGCGCTGGTGCGGACATGAACGGTCACTTCCTTCAGCGAGCTGTGAAGACGAGGCGGCGGTTCGGCACCGGGTGCCAGTCTTCCCGGATACGGCGTTCGGCACCCGCGGAGCCCTCGGGCGCTTCTGAAGTGTGGATACTAGTTTCCTCATAGTGGAAGTTCAATCGTGTGTTGATGTCGAGACTCTTTGGATCGAGGAAAGGTGGCGCTCCGTGCCACCCCGCTCACTCAAGGTGGGCCAGATCGGCCTCGGTGTCGATGTCGAAGGGCCGGGCCACGTCCCCGCACTCGACGAGCGCGATCGCCGGCTCGTGTTCCTTCAGATAGGCGCGTGCCCCCCGGTCCCCGGTGGCAGTCGCGGCGATGCCCGCCCAGTGGGCGGCACCGAACAGGACGGGATGACCCCGCACCCCGGCGTACGCGGCCGACACCAATGACTCCTCGCCCTCGTACGCCCCGAGGACCCGGGCCACCGCCTGCGCGCCGATGCCGGGCTGGTCGACGAGCGAGACCAGGGCGGCCCGGGCGCCCGTACCGGCGAGCGAGTCGAGCCCGGCCCGCAGGGACGTGCCCATGCCCCGCTCCCAGCCGGGGTTGTCGACGAGGACGCAGTCCGGCAGGACGGCCCGATCACGCACCTCTTCGGACCGGGCGCCCAGTACTACATGGACCCGTGCGCAACCGCCCTCCCGCAGCACCCGCACCGCGTGCTCCACGAGCGGCCGCCCCCGGTGGAGGAGCAGTGCCTTGGGCCGCCCTCCGAGTCGTCGCCCGCCCCCGGCGGCGAGCAGGAGCCCGGCAACCTCCTGGGCCTCTTCCCGCGTCTTCCGTGTCGTCATGGATCCTGCATACCGCACGATCCGGGCCGAGAAGTCACGCAGCGGAGCAAGTCGATGACGCAATGGACTGGCGCCTGGTGGGCCCTGTCGTTTACTGTCGCCCGCACCGACCGTCCGGGCGTCCGAGTGCTGCCCGGTGTGGGGGACTTCGCGTCGGAATGGCACGCGCACGACGAGGTGCGAGGGGGAGGACTGTGTTGCGGAGCGTGGAGCAGAAGCGGCAGGGGCCTGTGACCAGCGGCGACACGGACCCGCGCGTGACGGAGCTGCGCTCCGCCGTGTCCGGGCTGCGCCGCCGGCTCGCCGCCCACCCAGGCGATTTCGCCGATCGGACCATCGCCGAGGAGGAACTGGCCGCGCTGGACGCGATGGCCGTCGCCGGCATCCCCGAGATCCCGCGCATGCGCCGCTCCCTGCTGCTGATCGCCGGCGCGATCGGCTCGGTGAGTGCGCTGTCCCCCGGGCTGTCGGAGGTCCGCCGGGCCGTGGACCTCTTCGGAGGGCCGGTGCGCGGGGAGGGCTAGAGCGCCGCGCTCGTGCCGAACGTCAGGCGGGGCTCTGGTTGGCCAGGGCCTCCGACAGTTGCGCGGCCACCTGCTGGAGCACCGGCACGATCTTGTCCGTCGCCGTCTCCGTGACCCGGCCCGCCGGGCCGGAGATGGAGATCGCCGCGGCGGTGGGGGAGTCGGGCACCGGGACGGCCAGGCAGCGGACCCCGATCTCCTGCTCGTTGTCGTCGATCGCGTAGCCCTGCCGGCGTACGTCCTCCAGCGCGGCGATGAACCCGTCCGGCGTCGTGATCGTCTTCTCCGTCGCGGCGGGCATGCCCGTGCGGTGGAGCAGGGCGCGCACCTCCTCCGCCGGGAAGCTCGCGAGCAGGGCCTTGCCCACGCCCGTGGAGTGCGGCAGGACGCGCCGGCCGACCTCCGTGAACATGCGCATCGAGTGCTTCGACGGCACCTGCGCCACGTACACGATCTCGTCCCCGTCCAGCAGGGCCATGTTCGCCGTCTCGCCGGTCTCCTCGACCAGCCGGGCGAGGTAGGGCCGAGCCCAGGTGCCCAGCAGCCGGGAGGCCGACTCGCCGAGACGGATCAGGCGCGGGCCGAGCGCGTACCGCCGGTTCGGCTGCTGACGGACGTACCCGCAGGCCACCAGCGTGCGCATCAGACGGTGGATCGTCGGCAGGGGCAGCCCGCTGCTCGCGGACAGCTCGCTCAGGCCGACCTCGCCGCCCGCGTCCGCCATCCGTTCGAGCAGGTCGAAGGCGCGCTCCAGGGACTGTACGCCGCCGTTGGCGGAGGACCGGGCGGAGTCGGTGGTGCTGGCGCTGGACGTCGGCACGGCGCGTTCCTTTCGGGACTGGCGGCGGAAGAGCAGAAGCCTACCCGGCAGTCGGTTGACTCCCCGCTCGTACGTAGCTACGTTCTGCGTACTGGAAGTTTAATTCCGCTTTGTGGAAACGTCCAGGAGTGGCCATGAAAAGGCGCCGAGGTTCAGTGTGCCCTTGACTGGCGCAGGAGAGGGGGTGAGACTCCTTCAACAGAAAGTTGAATTCCGGTAGGTGGAAGTAAGGGGTTCGGGTGTCCGACGCTGAACTGGTGCTTCGCTCGACGCGTGTCATCACTCCCGAGGGGACGCGCGCCGCCTCGGTCGCCGTCGCGGACGGCACGATCACGGCCGTCCTCCCGTACGACGCGCCCGTACCGGAGGGCGCCCGCCTGGAGGACCTGGGCGACCACGTCCTGCTGCCCGGCCTGGTCGACACCCATGTGCACGTGAACGACCCCGGCCGCACCGAGTGGGAGGGCTTCTGGACCGCCACCCGCGCCGCGGCGGCCGGCGGCATCACGACCCTCGTCGACATGCCCCTCAACTCCCTCCCGCCGACCACGACCGTCGCGCACCTCCGTACGAAGCAGCGGGTCGCCGCCGACAAGGCGCACATCGACGTCGGCTTCTGGGGCGGCGCCCTGCCCGACAACATCAAGGACCTGCGCCCGCTGCACGAGGCCGGAGTCTTCGGCTTCAAGGCGTTCCTGTCGCCGTCCGGCGTGGACGAGTTCCCGCACCTCGACCGCGACCCGCTCGCCCGCTCCATGGCCGAGATCGCCGCCCTCGACGGACTGCTCATCGTGCACGCCGAGGACCCCCACCTCCTCGCCTCCGCCCCGCAGCGGCCCGGCCCCCGCTACGCCGACTTCCTCGCCTCCCGCCCCCGGGAAGCCGAGGACACCGCCATCGCCCAGCTCATCCGCGAGGCGAAGGCCCTCCACGCGCGCGTGCACATCCTGCACCTGTCCTCCAGCGACGCCCTGCCCATGATCGCCGAGGCGAAGGCCGACGGCGTCCGCATCACCGTGGAGACCTGCCCCCACTACCTGACCCTCACCGCCGAGGAAGTCCCCGACGGCGCCAGCGAGTTCAAGTGCTGCCCGCCCATCCGCGAGTCCGCCAACCAGGACCTGCTCTGGCAGGCGCTGACCGACGGCACCGTCGACTGCGTCGTCACCGACCACTCCCCGTCCACCGCCGACCTGAAGACGGACGACTTCGCGACGGCGTGGGGCGGCATCTCCGGACTCCAGCTGAGCCTGGCGGCGGTGTGGACGGCGGCCCGCGAGCGCGGTCACGGCCTGGAGGACGTGGTCCGCTGGATGTCCACCCGGACCTCCGAACTCGTCGGACTCGACACCCGCAAGGGCGCCATCGCGGCGGGCCGCGACGCCGACTTCGCCGTCCTCGCACCCGACGAGACCTTCACCGTCGACCCGGTCGCCCTCCAGCACCGCAACCGCGTCACGGCCTACGCCGGCAAGACCCTGTACGGCGTCGTGAAGTCCACCTGGCTGCGCGGGCAGCGCATCGTCGCGGACGGCGAGTTCACCGAACCGAAGGGGCGGCTCCTCACCCGGACCCACTGAATCCCATCCCGGACACCCGAAAGGCAGACCTGATCATCGTGACGGCGATCCCCAGCTTCACCGGCGACGCGAACCCCTACGGAGGCGGCGACCCGTACGCGGACTACCGCACCGCCGACTTCCCCTTCACCCAGTACACCGACCTCGCCGACCGGCGCCTCGGTGCCGGTGTCATCGCCGCCAACGACGAGTTCTTCGCCCAGCGCGAGAACCTGCTGGTGCCCGGGCCCGCCGAGTTCGACCCCGAGCACTTCGGCCACAAGGGCAAGATCATGGACGGCTGGGAGACCCGCCGCCGCCGGGGTGCCTCCGCCGGCCACCCCTGGCCGACCGAGGAGGACCACGACTGGGCGCTGGTCCGCCTCGGCGCCCCGGGCGTGATCCGCGGGATCGTCGTCGACACCGCCCACTTCCGCGGCAACTACCCGCAGGCCGTGTCCGTCGAGGGCACCCGCGTCATCGGCTCCCCGTCGCCGGAGGAACTCCTCGGGGACGACGTGAAGTGGACGACCCTCGTCCCGCGCACCCCCGTCGGCGGCCACGCGGCGAACGGGTTCGCCGTCGACGTCGAGCAGTGCTTCACGCACCTGCGGGTCAACCAGCACCCCGACGGCGGCATCGCGCGCCTGCGCGTCCACGGCGAGGTCGTCCCCGACCCGGCCTGGCTGGAGGCGCTCGGCACCTTCGACGTCGTCGCCCTGGAGAACGGCGGCCGGGCCGAGGACGCCTCCAACCGCTTCTACTCGCCCGCCTCCAACACCATCCAGCCGGGCCGCTCCCTCAAGATGGACGACGGCTGGGAGACCCGCCGCCGCCGCGACCAGGGCCACGACTGGATCCGCTACCGGCTGGCCGCCCAGGCGCAGATCCGCGCCCTGGAGATCGACACCGCCTACCTCAAGGGCAACAGCGCCGGCTGGGCGTCGGTGTCGGTGCGGGACGGCGAGGACGGCGACTGGCAGGAGATCCTGCCCCGCACCCGCCTTCAGCCCGACACCAACCACCGCTTCGTCCTGCCCGCCCCGGCCGTGGGCACGCACGCGCGCGTGGACATCTTCCCCGACGGGGGCATCTCCCGGCTCCGCCTGTTCGGCTCCCTGACCCAGGAGGGCACGGGCCGGCTGGCGGCACGCCACCAGGAGCTGGGCGGCTGAACCACCCCGTGACTGTGGGGCGCACCCGCCGGACGGCATCGGTGCGCCCCCGTGCCTCACGCCGCGTGCCCGCCGTCCACCGAGAACTCCGCACCGGTCACATACGTCGCCCCCGCGAGGTAGGCGACCATCGACGCCACCTCGTCCGCCGTCCCGTACCGCCCCAGCGCGGTCATCGCCGCCTCGCCTTCCGCGTGCGGACCGTCCGCCGGATTCATGTCCGTGTCGATCGGGCCGGGGAGGACCAGGTTCGCCGTGATCCCGCGCCCGCCCAGCTCCCTGGCGAGGGCCTTCGTCAGACCGGCCAGAGCGGCCTTGCTCATCGCGTAGAGCGTCCCGCCGGGCCCCGGCACGCGTTGTGACATGCAACTGCCGATCGTGATGATCCGCCCGCCCTCGGGCAGCCACGCGGCGGCCGCCCGGGACGTCAGGAAGACACCTCGTACGTTGACGTCGAGAACCCGGTCGACATCCTCGAGGGACAGCGTCTCCAGCGGCCCGAGAACCCCCACGCCCGCGTTGTTCACCAGGACGTCGAGCCTGCCCAGCGCCTCGGCCGCCGCGTCCACCACTTCGGCCGCGTCGACGGCGTCCCCGGCGTCCGCGCGCAGCGCCACCGACCGGCGCCCCAGCGCCTCGACGGCCCGTACGACCTCCTCGGCCGCCTCCTTGCCGTTCACATAGCCGACGGCCACGTCCGCGCCCTCCCGGGCCAGCCGCAGGGCGGTCGCCGCGCCGATGCCCCGGCTCCCGCCGGTCACGAGAGCCACCTTGCCGTGCAGGGTCTCCTGAGAAGTCGTCTGAGAAGTCGTTCGAGAAGTTCCTTGTGAAGTCATGTCTCCATCCCACCGGCCGCCCGAGGGCGACGCTGGCGGCGAACGGACATCGAGGTCCCGGCGAGACGCGCGCGTGGCGTACGGCCCAGCGATGAGTTGCGGGTGCCGGAGGGGTCTGAACCCATGACAACGGACCCTCTTCGTTCCGGAAAGGCAGGCACACGTCATGGGCAAGCTCGTCTCCACCCTCTTCGTCACCCTCGACGGCGTCTACCAGGCCCCCGGCGGGCCCAAGGAGGACACCCGCGGGGGCTTCACCCACGGCGGCTGGAGCTTCTGGTACGCCGACGAGGACTTCGGCCGGTTCGTCAACGACGTCTTCGCGCGTCCGGCCGCCTTCCTGCTCGGGCGCCGTACGTACGACATCTTCTCCGCGTACTGGCCGAAGGTGACCGACCCGGCCGATCCGGTCGCCTCGAAGCTCAACTCACTGCCGAAGTACGTCCCTTCCTCGACCCTGAAGGACCCCGGCTGGGCGGGCACCACCGTGCTCTCCGGTGACCTCGGCAAGGAGGTCACCGCACTGAAGGAGCGCACCGACGGCGAGCTCCAGGTGCACGGCAGCGGCGCCCTCGTCCGCTCCCTGCTGTCGCTCGACCTCGTCGACACCCTCCACCTGCTGACGTTCCCGGTCGTGCTCGGCACCGGGTTCCGGCTGTTCCCGGAGGGCGCCGTACCGACCGCGTTCCGGCACACGGGAGGGAGCGTCACCGGCGCGGGCGTCTCCATGCAGACGTACGACCTGGCGGGCCGCCCGGAGTACGGCGAGTACAAACTGCCGGAGGACGCGTAGCCGCCCCGGTTAACTTCCCGCGAACTCATCGGACTTGACGGGAAAATCTCTGCGCTTGACATTGACATGCCACTGTCTACGCGCGTCATCATGAGCGCATGAATTTCCCCCCACGCGCCTCGCGGCTCGGCGCAGCAGCCGCCCTTGTGTCCGCTCTCCTCATCGGCGGGACCGTCTCCGCCACCACGGCCGACGCGGCCCCCACCGCCGTCGGTGACATCTGCTACAGCAAACTGCCGTCCCAAGCCCACGACACCCTCGACCTGATCGAGCAGGGCGGCCCCTACCCGTTCGAGCAGGACGGCACCGTCTTCCAGAACCGGGAAGGCATCCTGCCCCAGCAGTCGACCGGGTACTACCACGAGTACACGGTCATCACCCCGGGCTCCTCCAACCGCGGTGCGCGGCGCATCGTCACCGGTGAGGAGAACCAGGAGGACTACTACACGGCCGACCACTACGAGTCGTTCGACCTGGTCGACTACGGCTGCTGAGCCGGGCCCGCAAGGGTGGTGCCGGAGGTCCGTCCGCTGCTCAGACGGACCTCCGGCTCCCGGCCGCCGCGAACAGGGCGACGCCCAGCACGAGCAGGGTGACGCTCGCGTAGATCTCGTAGCCGTCGAGGAACCCCAGTCGTTGCACGAGACCCCAGTTCCAGTCGGTGAACTCGTGCACCAGGCCCGCCACGCCCTGGACCAGGGCGAGGAAGCCGAGAATCTCCAGTACCTGCTTCATGCCATGAGCCTCGCCCAGCGGACCCTCCGCGCGCGTCGGTCGCGGGGTGGGCATCCGGAGACTGAAGTCCCGGTTCGGGTCCGTCCGGCGGCGTCTAAAGTCTCCGGTGTGACGACTTTGGTCGACGATCCCGCCCGGGAGGCGGTGGCACGGGACCGGACTGCGTAGATTTGTCGACCGTGAGTGGTGACGACGCGGGGCAGGCCGCCACGGTACCGGCGGGGGAGACGCCCTCGCTGTTCACCGGGCGCACATGGTTCATCCCGTCCGCCCTGCTGTACGAACTCGACCCCGACGCCGAACGGGACGGGCGTCGGCCCCGGCGCACCGCGCGCGACTGGGCCGTCGACTTCTGCTGCTTCCTGCTGGCCGTGCTGGTGGGGGCGGTCGCCCTGGACGCCCTCGTCAAGAACCCTCATGTCCCGGAAGGGCTGGCCGTCGTCGACCAGGTCATCGGCGCGCTGGCCTGCGCGGCGGTCTGGCTGCGCCGCCGCTGGCCGCTGGGGCTTGCCGTGGCGCTGACTCCCGTCACCCTCGTCTCGGACACCGCGGGCGGTACGGCCGTGATCGCCCTGTTCACCCTCGCGGTGCACCGCCCCTTCCGGTACGTGGCCTGGGTGGGCGGCGTCAACGTCGCGCTGATCCCGTTGTTCTACTGGCTGCGCCCCGACGGGGACATTCCCTACCTGGTGAGCGTGGCCTTCGCCGTGCTGCTCACGGTGGCGATCGTCGGCTGGGGCATGTTCGCACGGGCCAAGCGGCACTTGCTGGTGAGCCTCAGGGACCGTGCCCGGCGGGCCGAGACGGAGGCGCGGTTGCGGGCCGAGCAGGCGCAGCGGCTCGCCCGCGAGGCCATCGCGCGGGAGATGCACGACGTACTCGCCCACCGGCTGACGCTGCTGAGCGTGCACGCGGGGGCCCTGGAGTTCCGGCCCGACGCGCCCGCGGCGGAGACCGCGAGGGCGGCGGGTGTGATCCGGGAGAGCGCGCACGAGGCCCTCCAGGACCTGCGGGAGATCATCGGGGTGCTGCGGGCGGGCGAGCCGGACGACACGGGCCGGCCGCTGCCGACCCTCGGGGCGCTGGACACGCTGGTCGCCGAGTCCCGCCAGGCCGGTATGAAGGTCTCCCTGGACCAGCGCGTCGGCGACCCCGCCGCCGTCCCGTCCTCCGTCGGCCGCACCGCCTACCGCATCGCCCAGGAGGGCCTCACCAACGCCCGTAAGCACGCGCCCGGCACGGAGGTCACGGTGTCCGTCACCGGCGCACCGGGCGACGGCCTCACCGTCTCCGTGCACAACCCGGCCCCCGAGGGCGAGGTGCCCCCCGTGCCCGGCTCCGGCCAGGGCCTGATCGGCCTGACGGAACGGGCGACCCTGGCGGGCGGCCGCCTGGAGCACGGGCACACGCCGGAGGGCGGGTTCGAGGTGCGGGCGTGGCTGCCGTGGGGGATGGCCTGACACCGATTCCTGAAAGCCTTGTGGCAGTTGAGGGACGCGGCGGATCATGGGCATATGTCGTCTGGTGCACCGCAGTTCGAGGTCGCCTCCGTGTTGAGGGAGGTGAAGACCGTGCGCGTCGAGGGCCTGGTCCGGATCCGGGAGCTCCACGTCCCGCTGCTCCGCCGGGCGGCCGCCGCGCACTCCGCCGCCGTCACCGACGCCTGGCCCGTCGAGGTGGAGAACCTGCTGCGCACGGCCGTGTCCCGGCTGGGCGGCGGCGACCTGGAGCAGGCGGCAGGCTACTCGCTCGGCCTGGCACCCGGCCTGCGCGACCGCCCGGCGGCGGACCGGCGACGGCTCGCCGCCCAGGTGTACAGCGTCAGCGTCGAACGCTTCCGCAAGAGCCAGGAGGAAATGGTCCTGGCCCAGATCGCCGAACAGGTGTGCTGGCTGGCCGGCATCGCCCCGCAGCGCGCGGCCACGCCTCAACCGCCTCTCCTCGCACCGCACTTGCAGCACCGTTCCCTCCGCGTCGGCTCCCGCGAGGTACTGCTGCACGTGCACCCCGCCGAACTCCTCCGGAACGTGGACGTGATCGTCTCCCCGACCAACACGCACCTCTCGCTGCCCGCGATGTTCAAGGCCTCCGTGTCCGCGTCCCTGCGCCGCGCGGGCGCCGTCCGCGGCTCGGCCGGGGACGTCACCGCCGATCCCGTGCACGACGCGCTGCTCGGCTGGCGCACGGCGAACGGGCTGCTGGGCCGCCCCGCACTGCCCGGCACGGTCGCCCCCACCGAGCCGGGCGCCCTCGCGGCCCGGGGCATCCGCCGTCTGTACCACGCCGCCGTCGCCGTCCCGAGGCCCGGCACCAACGACTACGACGTCGCCGCCCAGGACGTCGTCACGGCGGCGGCCCGCGCCCTGGCCCTGCTGTCCGAGGAACGCGCCGCCTTCACACCGCCGTTGCGGTCGATCTGCTTCCCCCTGCTCGGCGTGGGCCGCGGCGGACTGGCCCCGCAGACCGGAGTCAGTGCCCTGTGGGCCGCGCTGGACGCCGGCACCGACACGGACACGGACCTCCACCTCGTCGTCCGCCGCCCGCTGGTCGCCGACCTGCTGGCCGAGACGCTGGGCGCGCGCGAACGACCCCCGGCCGCACACGCGTCAGCCGGCACCGAGGAGAAAGGGCACGGGTGCGGGTGAACCCCTTGATGGTGCTCGCGGCCGCCGCGGCCGACTGGCAGAGACTGTCCGGCCTGCTCGAACCGGACACCCGCCGGACGCTGAGCGAGCGGCTGTCCCGACTGCGGGCCGGGGCAGAGGACTCGGATCCGGCCGCCGTGCTGGCCGCCGCCGAGACCCTCCTCGACGACCTCCCCGCCGAAGAGTCCGCCCGGCTCCGACAGCAGGGCGACGCCGGGCGGTTCATGGCGCAGCCCCCGGACCGGCAGTTGTACGAGGGATACGCGGCGGCCGACCTGTGCATGCTCGTCCTCGACGGCAACCCCATGGTCGGACCCGTCCTGGGCCCCGTCCGCGAAAGGCTGCTGAGCGAGCCGTCCACGCCCTGGACCGCGAGCGCCGACCCAGGGCTGATCGTCCTCTCCGGCCCGGACGGCCGCAGACGGCTGCCCCTCTTCCAGTTCGAGGCCGGGGCCATGCCCTGGCGGATCGTCCTGGAGGTCAACTCCGTACTGCGTGCCGCCACCGACCCCTGGGGCGCCGCCGACTGGTGGCTGTCCCGTACGACATGGTGGGACGGCACCCCCGCGTCCCTGCTGGGCCGTGGCCGGGACGCCGAACTGCTCGGCGCGGCCCGGGAACTGGCCGGACCGGAGGGGGAGGAGTAGCCCATGGGCAAGTACCCGCCGCCCGAGGCCCTGCCTGGCGAACCGACCCGAGCCGTGCTGCGCGCCGGCACACCGGTGTACCGCGTGCACTCCACCCACCGCCCGCCGACCGCGTACAACGCGCGCCCCTCGCACGCCTTCTACTACGGTGGCCGTTTCGACAGCACCCGCTACGACCGCTACGGCTACCTCTATGTCGGCTTCGGCGTCGGTGCCGCCGTCTGCGAGGTGCTGCTGCGCTCGCTGCCGTTCGACTCCGACGCCGGCCACCGGCTCCTGCCCCGCGTGGCGTTCGAACGCCGCAGCCTGTCCTTCCTGCGACTGGCCGCCGACATCGAGGTCGTCTCGCTGATGTCCGGCGCGGATCTCGCGGCGGTGGCGCAGGACGCGTGGCTGGTGCACACCGAGGGCGCGGACTACCCGCAGACCCGCGACTGGGGCCACTGGATCCGCCGGCACACCGAGCCCTGGGCGCAGGGCTTCGTCTGGCCGTCCAAGCGCGAACCGGCCGACCGGGTCGCGATCCTCTTCGACGACCGGGGCGGGCCGCCGGTGCTGGAACCCACGGGCGCACCCGGCGTCGACTTCGGGACCGAGGAGGGGGAGCGGTGGCTCAACGGGGCGCTGGCGCCGTACCGGACGCGAACCGCGCCGCGATCGCGGGAGCGGGGGATGTGAGATGACGACTCCGTACGACCTTCAGGCACTGCGCTGGGAGATCGAGCAGCGGATCGAGGGCGTCGTGAACGGCCGGGAGCTGGCCGGCATGACCCAACTGGTACTGGACCGGCTGGGCTGTACGACGGCGCGGCAGGCGTACGACCGGTTGATCGAGGACTGGGCGGCGCTGCCCCGGGGCACCGTCATGTCCGGCCTGCGCGCGGGACATGTGCTGAGCGTGCTGCCGATCCTGCGGCTCGAGCAACCGCTCTTCGATCCCGTGCGCGAGGAGGAACTCTGGCGGGAGGTGCGCGACCACGGGCCGGCGGACGAGATCTGGCAGGCCGACGTCGTGGTCAAGAACAGCGCGTTCGGCCTGCGGCACCTCACCGACCCAGCCGACATCGAGCGTGCCATCGCCCGGATCGAACGGGCCAGGGCCGTGGTTCCGTCCGGCACCCGGACCCGTGAGAATCTCGACTTCGCCCATGCCATCCTGCGGACCTATCTCGCCCAACTGGGCGGCGGGGAGGATGACTTCGACACCGCCGTGGACGACATGGCGCGCATCGTCGAGACCGCGGCGCTGCGACCGGACGAGCGTGTGGCCCTGAACGCGCAGATCGCCTTGTTCCGGGTGCACCAGGCGGCCCGCGGCGCCGACGAGGAGGCCCTGGCCGAGCAGATCCGCGTGCTCGAGCGGGCCTTGGAGGAACTGCCCGCCGAACACGTCGACATGCTCGCGTTCGAATCGAACCTGGAGGGCGCCCGGAGCCACCTGGGCCTCCTGCGAGCGCGGCGCACCGGCCGCTTCGAACCCGCTGCCGAAGGGGCGGGCGCCGCCACACCCCCACACGAGATCCGCCGCCGGATCGCGGGGCTGCCGCGCAACGCCCAGGCCGACAAACTGGCCGAGGCGGCCTTCGCGGTCGGAGCACGCGCCCTGCCGGCGATGGACCACCAGGGAATGCTGGAGGCCATGGAGCTGCAGGAAGCCACACTGGAGCTGCTCGAACCGGACGACGAGCGATGGATCCGGACCACGGGCTCGCTGGGAGTGGCGCACTGCACCATGGCCATGGGACCTCCGGCGGACCGCCTCGACCACCTGGACCAGGGCATCGCCTGGCTGCGGCACACCCTGAAGCTCTCCGGTGGCCCGCACCACCCCTTGTGGGGCGGCACCGGCATGTCGCTGGCCAGGGCCTACCGCCTGCGCGGCGACGAGTACACGCACGACGCCCAAACGAGACGCCTGAACTACGAGGCCTCCCGCCGCGTCGGCCTCGACTGCCTGCGCGCGGCGGCCTGGAGCTCCCTGCTCCAGTCCGGTACGGCCCATGCCGCGCAGACCGCCCGGCTGGCGGGCGGCCAGGCACTCGACGTGGCGCGCTGGTGCCTGGCCGACGGCGCCCACGCCGACGCCGTACAGGCCCTGGACGCGGGGCGCGGCCTCGTCCTGCACGCGGCGACCGTGGTCACCACCGTGCCCGACATGCTGAGGGCACTGGGCAAGACCGAACTGGCGCAGGAGTGGCAGGCGGCGGGCACGGTGCCCGAGCTGGGGGAGGAGATGCTGTTGGCCGCTCAGGCCGCGGTCGCGGGCCCCTCCAGCCGACTGCGCCGACGGGTCCTGGAGGCCCTGGCCCACTCCCCCCGGCAGCACGGCCTGCTCGACGTGCCCTCACCCGGGGACATCGGCTCGGCGCTGCGCGCGATGGGCGCGACCGCGCTGGTCTACCTGGTGCCCGGTGAGGAGGAGGTGCCCGGACTCCTCGGCCCCCGGCACGGCTCAGGCGCCGCCGTCATCGTCACCGCCGACGGCGGCACGGACGCCCTCGACCTGCCCCGCCTCACCCTCGACGCACCCCCGCTCACCGCCTACCGCGCCACCGGCACCCCCGGCCGCGACGCCGGCGGCCCGCCCGACGAAGACGCCCTGCCCGGACCGGCCCCGAGCCCCGCCACGAGCCGCGCCGCCCTTGAACAGGTCTGCGCCTGGGCCGGTACGGCGGTCATGGAACCGCTGCTCGGCCGGCTCCCGCGCGGCTACGGCCGGGTGCCCTCGATCGTGCTCGTTCCCATGGGTGCCCTGGGCGTCGTGCCCTGGCACGCGGCACGCGTGCGTGGCCGGCGCAGGGCTTGGGCCTACGCCTGCGAGGAGGTGGACATCTCCTACCTGCCCTCCGCCCGGCTGCTGTGCGACGTGGCCGCCCGGCCCGCCGCCGGCACCCGCCGGACCCTGGTCGTCGGCAACCCGACCCGCGATCTGCACCACGCCGGTGAAGAGGCCGCTGCCGTCCACAGTGTCTTCCACCCCGACGGCGACCTGCTCGGCCCCGGCGCCGCCACGCCCGCCGCCGTCACCGACTGGCTGCGCCGGCAGCAGGGCGGACTGCTACACCTCGCCTGCCACGGAGTGGTGCGCCAGGGCGAGCGGCACAGCGCCTATCTCGCCCTGTCCGGAGGACGGTTGGCCGCCGAGGAGCTGACCGAGGGGGCGACCCGCTACCGCGGCCTGGACCTGGTCGTGCTCGCGGCCTGCCGCACCAACGTCTCCGGGCACGGCTACGACGAGGCGTACAGCCTGTCCACCGCGTTCCTCGTCGCGGGCGCCCGCTCGGTCATCGGCTCCCTGTGGCCCGTGCCCGACGAGGCGACGTCCCTGCTGATGTACATGATCCACCACTTCATGAGCCAGGAGGGCCTGCCTCCCGGAGCCGCGCTGCGCAGCGCCCAGTCGTGGATGCTGAACGAACGCCGCGAGGCGCCGCCCGGCATGCCGGACCGGCTGCGGGCACGGGTAGGGCACATCGACGGCGCCGACCTGACGGCGTGGGCGGGCTTCACCCACCTCGGCTGGTGACGGCTCCTCACACCTGGGTGCGTACGACCACCTGTGCCGTCCCCCACCGGGCCGCCCCGAGGGCCGGACCGCCCGCGTCCCGGCCGTCCTTGACGCCCGCGCCGATCACTCGCAGCAGTCCGCCTGCAGCGGCCGGGGCCGGGCTGAGGCGTGCACCGGAGGGGGCGGCGGAGGACCAGGCGGGCAGCCGGAAGGGCGCGAGGTTCAGCTCCTCCTCCGCGACGATCACCTTCAGCCAGTCCCGGGTGGAGGCACCCCGCGCCTTCGAACGCCCGGGCGGCAGCCGCATCCACACGGGCTGCCCGCGCCGGGCCCACCCGGCCCTGCCGTCCCCGATGAACTCGCCCTCGAACAGGTGCGGGGACGAGCCGTAGCCGTCCGTCAGATCGAGGAGCACCGCCCACAGGTCGCGTCCGGAGAAGTTGTGGATCCCGACCCGCACCTGCGGTTCACGGCCGTCGGGTGTGTAGGCGCAGACGATCTCACCGTCCGCCGAGTGACGCAGACTGCCCACCGGCGTCTCCTCGACGGTGATGCGCACCAGCGACGACAGGAGCGGATCGGGATTGGCCAGGTCCCGGATGTGGTGCCAACGCGCGATGTGGGCGAGGCAGTCGGTGACGCCGGCCGCGTCCGCGGGGGACTCCAGCGGCATTTCGGGCACGGGATGCCCGGCGCCGCCCGACACCCGGGCCCTGCCGTACCCGGCCTCCACGTGCAGGCGCAGCACCCCTTCCGCCGCGGGTGGCCCGTCCGCCTCCAGGGCCAGCGCGGGCACCGCCGTGACGGCCTCAGCGACCAGGCGTACCGCGACCGGCTCACCGGACAGCGTCACGACCGCCGGGGGGAACGCCATGGCCGACGGAGTGACGGGGTGCGTCACCCGCTCGTCCTCCGGGGTCGGCCGCCAGTCGACCGGGTCCACCAGAGCCGACTCGGTCCGCACCTCCCGGACCACGACCGTGCGCTCCACGGCGTCCCCGGCCAGGGTGAACTCGGCGCCCGCCGACCGCAGCCCGTGCGCCGCGCCGCAGTTGACCTCCCAGCCCCACTCCGTGTGCCGCAGCAGGAACGGCGAGGCCGGTACCGGCTCGCCGGACAGGAAGCCGCCGTCCTCAGGACCGCGCAGCTCGGGATGCTGGACGTGGCCCCGGGCTCGCACGCGCGCGTGGGCGAGCGCGTGCACCTCCCCGTACGTGGCCGCGGGACCGAGACCGTCGAGCGCGCTCAGCAGCGCATGACTGAACAGGCCCCGGGGCCGCCCCTCGATGACCTTCTCGTGCGCGAGCTCCTGCGGACGGCACGCGGCCAGCAGCACGTGCCGGCCCCGCTCGGGCCCCGGCCCGCCGCCCTCGCGTGACCCCGTGTGCCACCACGACCGCCAGGGCACGCCCCGGACCGCCGCACCAACCGGACTCCCTGCGTCCTCCCGTGTCGCCCCGCCCGAGTGGCAGCAGTCCAGCACCGCGACGACATGGGTGCCGCGGGCGGCGACGCGGTCCAGGAGCGCCCCCAGTTCGGTGTCCCGCAGCACCGGCTGACCGCCGGGGACGAGGCTGTCGTGGCACACCAGCGCCTGGGACCAGCCGGTGGCCTCGCCCGGGTCGGTGGTCGGGCTCTGGCTGCCGTGCCCGCTGAACCACAGCAGCGCGGTGTCGCCGGGGCCGCCGCGCCCCAAGTGCTCCTCCAGGCCCGCGAGCACGGCCGCCCGGGTGGCCCGGGCGTCGTACAGCGTCCGGACGCGAGGCTCCGGGCCGGTCCTGCCGCGCAGCCAGCTCTCCGCCGCCCGGACGTCGTTGACGCAGCCGCGCAGCGGCGCGCCGGGGTAGTCGTCGATGCCCACGAACAGGGCGTACACGGTGCGCATACGGTGATCATTCCAGGTCCGTAGGGCGCGGGCAGGGCGTTTCCGGGGCGCATGTCGGGCGCCCGCGCGCAACCCCATGACCCCGCGCGCCGAAGCCAGTTGACTTGACTGCGGAGATGGCTGATGTTTGTGCCGCCTTCAGCACCGCGAGCAACGGAAGGAACACCACGTGAGTTTCGGGGGACCCGCCAACCCGTACCAGCCGCCCGGTCCGCCGCCCGGGGGACCATACCCGCCACCTCCGGCCACGGGCCCCTACGTACCCCCGCAGCCGGGCCCGGCGCCGTACGGCTACCCGCAGCCACAGCCGTATCCCCATCCCCATCCCCATCCCCATCCCCATCCCCATCCGTACCCGTATCCACCGGGGCCCCACCCGGGGCCGGGGCCGGGTGGTTCGCGCGGTGGCGAATGGCCCTCGCTGCGCCAGCTGTTCCGGCAAGGGCGATCCAGCACCTCCGGCTGTCTGTGGCTGGTGCTGCTCGGCTCGTGCACCTGGTTCGCGTTCCTTCCGCTCGTGGTCGGCTACTCGTTCGCGCGCTCGGCCCGCAACCGGGCCCACCGGCTCTTCCCGCGGTACGGGCACCGGGCCGTCGACGACCGGCACGTCACGCGCGTGCAGAAGCTGCGGGCCTGGACCGCGGCGGCCATGTCCCTCCTGCTGCTCGCCGTCTACGGCAAACCGGAGGACGTCGCCGAGGCCCAGGAGCAGTACATGATGCGGCTGGCGGTCACCCCGCCGCTGCTGCTCCTGAGCACGCCCGTCGTGATCGCCGTGCTCTTCCGCTGGGCGTCGGCGGAGCGGCGGTCGGCCATGCGCGCCGGCGTGCGGGCCGCCCTGCGGTCGGCCGGGTGGTACGTCGGCGCCGTGACGGCCCTCCCGTTGCTCGGCGGGGCGATCATCCTGCTCGGCCGGAACACGACGACCTCCGCCCCGGTGACGGACCCCGCACCCTGGCTGATCATCGCGGCGGCCCTGCCCCTGGTCTGGCTCCTGTTCTTCATCGGCTTCGCCACCGGCCCTGCCATCCGCACCGGTTTCAACACCTCGACCGTGCACGCGGCGCTCCCCGCCCTGCTGACCGGCACCCTGGTGTGGGAGTTCGCGGTCATCAGCCTGGTCGCGGGAGGTCTGCCGCCCGGCCCGCCGGTGATCCAGGGCCTCGCCGTCCTCGGCGGCCCCGCCTCGGTGACGGCGGTGGTCTGGTGGGAGATCCGCCGCCTGGGCACCCTGTACGGAGTGACGCTGCGCGCCTGACCGCGGCCGTGATTACGTAACTCCCATGACTGCGATCAGACTTCTCCTCGTCGACGACGACCCGCTGGTGCGGGCCGGACTGTCCTTCATGATGGGCGGCGCCGACGACATCGAGATCGTCGGGGAGGCCGCCGACGGCGGCGAGGCGGAGGCGCTCGTCGAGCGCACCCGCCCGGACGTCGTGCTCATGGACATCCGGATGCCGACGGTGGACGGTCTCACGGCCACGGAGCGGCTGCGTGCCCGCAAGGACGCCCCGCAGGTGGTGGTGCTCACCACCTTCCACGCCGACGAACAGGTGCTGCGGGCGCTGCGCGTGGGAGCCGCCGGCTTCGTCCTCAAGGACACCCCGCCCGCCGAGATCCTCGCGGCCGTGCGCCGGGTCGCGGCCGGCGACCCGGTCCTCTCGCCCACCGTCACCCGGCAGCTGATGCGGCACGCGGTCGGCACCGCAGCCGACACGCGCCGCACACGCGCGCGTGCCCGCATGGCCGTCCTCAACGACCGCGAGCGTGAGGTCGCCGTCGCGGTCGGCCGGGGCCTGGCCAACGCCGAGATCGCCACCGGCCTCTTCATGAGCGTCGCCACCGTCAAGACACATGTCTCACGCATCCTGGCCAAGCTCGACCTCAACAACCGGGTGCAGATCGCGCTGCTGGCCTACGACGCGGGACTCCTGGACGAGGAGCAGACGGAGCAGGAGGAACCGGAGGGGCACTGACCGCAGCCGGGCGCCGTACGGCCCGCCGCCCGCCGTCACGCGAAGGTCTGGGCGGCCCCGCCGGGGATCTCCGCCAGCCGCACCGCCCTGCGCTCCCGGCGCGACAGCTCGCACGCCTCGGCGACGCGCAGCGCCTGCAGCGCCTCGCGCCCGTCACAGGGGTTGGGCCGCTCGCCCCGGACGACCTCGACGAACGCGTTCAGCTCCGCCTCGTAGGCCGGGCCGAACCGCTCCAGGAAGCCCGTCCAGGGCTTGTCCGCGGCCGGCGGGCCGGTCGGTTCCGTGGACGCGATCGGCGTACGGTCGTCCAGACCGACCACGATCTGGTCGCGCTCCCCGGCGAGTTCCATGCGCACGTCGTAGCCGGCCCCGTTCATCCGGGAGCCGGTGATCGTGGCGAGCGTGCCGTCGTCGAGGGTGAGGAGCGCGGCGGCGGTGTCGACATCGCCGGCCTCGCGGAACATCGCGGGCCCCGCGTCGGAACCGGCCGCGTACACATCGGCCACCTCCCGGCCGGTCACCCAGCGCAGCACGTCGAAGTCGTGGATCAGCGTGTCCCGGTACAGCCCGCCGGACAGCGGCAGCCACGCGGCGGACGGCGGCGACTGGTCACTGGTCAGCGCCCGGACGGTGTGCAGCCGCCCCAGCCTGCCGGACCGCACGGCCTCGCGGGCGCCCGTGTAGCCCGTGTCGAAGCGGCGCTGGAAGCCCATCTGGAGGATCGTCCCGACGGTCTCGACCTCGGCGATCGCGCTCAGCGTCCCCGGCAGATCCAGCGCGATGGGCTTCTCGCAGAACACCGGCAGGCCCGAGCGTGCTGCCCGACCGATCAGTTCGGCGTGGGCGGACGTGTTCGTCGTGATCACCACGGCGTCGACCCCCCAGCGGAAGATCTCCTCCACCCCCGGCGCCGCCGTCTCACCCAGCCGGTGCGCCAGATCCTGGGCCCGCGAGGGGTCCGCGTCCGTGAGGATCAAGGACCCGACGTCGCGGTGCCGACTGAGCGTGTTCGCGTGGATCGTGCCGATGCGGCCCGTACCGATGACCCCGATGCGCATGAGAACAAAGTGCGTGCACAGCCCGCCCCTGTCAATCTGTATGTCCGGACAATCTGACTACAGAACTTCCCGTCAACAACGCACGGAGCTACGCTCGGCCCGTGCCGAAACCAGAAGTGGACCCGACCGTGCAGCTCGAGCTGAGCGTGGACCGCAGCTCTCCCGTGCCGTTGTACTTCCAGCTCTCCCAGCAACTGGAGGCCGCGATCGAGCACGGCACGCTGACCCCCGGCAGCCTGCTGGGGAACGAGATCGAGCTCGCGGCCCGGCTCGGCCTGTCCCGGCCGACCGTCCGCCAGGCCATCCAGTCGCTCGTCGACAAGGGCCTGCTCGTACGCCGGCGCGGCGTGGGCACCCAGGTCGTGCACAGCCAGGTCAAGCGCCCGCTGGAGCTCAGCAGCCTCTACGACGACCTGGAGGCGGCGGGCCAGCGCCCGGCCACGAAGGTACTGGTCAACACGGTCGAGCCCGCCTCCGCCGAGGTCGCCGCCGCACTCGGCGTCGCCGAGGACAGCGACGTCCACCGTGTGGAACGCCTCCGCCTCGCCCACGGCGAGCCCATGGCCTACCTCTGCAACTTCCTGCCCCCCGGCCTCATCGACCTCGACACCGGCCAGCTGGAGACCACCGGCCTCTACCGCCTGATGCGAGCCGCCGGCATCACCCTCCACAGCGCCCGCCAGTCCATCGGCGCCCGAGCGGCGACACCACCGGAGGCGGACCGCCTGGCCGAGGAGGCCGGGGCCCCGCTCCTGACCATGCAACGCGTCACGTTCGACGACACGGGCCGAGCAGTGGAATACGGCACACACACGTACCGCCCGACGCGCTATTCGTTCGAGTTCCAGCTTCTTGTGAGGTCTTGAGGGGGACGCGTTTCCTGGGGGGGCGCGGGGCTGTGTCGATCTGCGGCTCCGCCGCGTGGGCGCGAGCAACCAACCACTCACCCGCACCCGGCAATGATCCGCACCACCCCACCCCTGCCCCGCTCCGCACACACCCCCACGGTGAGGCAGAATCGGGCCCGATGAGCACCTACCGCGACTTCACCGCCCCCATCGGCTCCCGCCGTGCCACGGCCCTGCGCACCGTCGGCACCCGGGAGCGCCGCTCACACCTGACGGCACCCCGCGTGCCGACGGTCGGCATCGACATCGGCGGTACGAAGGTGATGGCGGGCGTCGTCGACGCCGACGGCAACATCCTGGAGAAGCTCCGCACGGAGACCCCGGACAAGTCCAAGAGCCCCAAGGTCGTCGAGGACACCATCGCCGAGCTGGTCCTGGACCTCTCCGACCGGCACGACGTGCACGCCGTCGGCATCGGCGCCGCCGGGTGGGTCGACGCCGACCGCAACCGCGTGCTGTTCGCCCCGCACCTGTCCTGGCGCAACGAACCGCTCCGCGACCGCCTCTCGGGCCGGCTCTCCGTACCGGTCCTCGTGGACAACGACGCCAACACCGCGGCCTGGGCCGAATGGCGCTTCGGCGCCGGCCGCGGCGAGGACCACCTCGTCATGATCACGCTGGGCACCGGCATCGGCGGCGCGATCCTGGAGGACGGCCAGGTCAAGCGCGGCAAGTACGGCGTCGCCGGCGAGTTCGGCCATATGCAGGTCGTGCCCGGCGGCCACCGCTGCCCGTGCGGCAACCGCGGCTGCTGGGAGCAGTACAGCTCCGGCAACGCCCTGGTCCGCGAGGCACGCGAGCTGGCCGCCGCCGACTCACCGGTGGCGTACGGGATCATCGAGCACGTCAAGGGCAACATCTCCGAGATCAGCGGCCCGATGATCACCGAGCTGGCCCGTGACGGCGACGCCATGTGCATCGAGCTGCTCCAGGACATCGGCCAGTGGCTCGGCGTCGGCATCGCCAACCTCGCGGCCGCCCTCGACCCCTCCTGCTTCGTGATCGGCGGCGGTGTCTCGGCCGCCGACGACCTGCTGATCGGCCCCGCGCGGGACGCCTTCCGCCGGCATCTGACGGGCCGCGGCTACCGCCCCGAGGCCCGTATCACCCGGGCCCAGCTCGGCCCCGAGGCCGGCATGGTCGGCGCCGCCGACCTGGCCCGGCTGGTCGCCCGCCGCTTCCGCCGCGCCAAGCGCCGCCGGGTGGAGCGCTACGAGCGCTACGAGCGGTACGCACAGGCCCGCAGCAGTACCCAGGAGACGCTGTGACCGCTTCGCTGCCCCACCAGGGCCCCTGGCCCGACGAGCCGGAGCGTCCGGTCGAGGACCGCGGCCACATGATCCGCCGCAGGGCGCTCACCCTGCTGATCATCGTGCTGCTCATCGGCATCCCGGCCGGCTACCTGGTGATCTCCGCGAACCAGAGCCGGGACAGCGGCAAGGACAAGGAGGCGAAGTACTCGGCGACCGGCCTCACCGAGGGCTGGCCCTCCAAGCTCCAGCGCCGGATCTACCAGGTGCCCGTCCCGCACCCGGCCTGGCACGTGGCGTACTACGAGACCAACAACTGGAAGACCAGCCGCCTGTACGCCCAGTTCGAGACCAACTCGGCCGGTCTGGACGCGTATCTGACGGGCCTCGGCCTGACCCGGGACGACCTGAAGAAGAGCCACGTCACCATCGGCGCCCGCGACCGGAAGGTCACCGGCTGGAAGTTCGCCGACAACGGCTCGTGGTCGGGCGTCGTCCACCGGCAGAAGAATCCGGCCCCCACGCATGACGTGGTCGTGGACCTGTCCAACCCGGCGTACCCCTGGGTGTTCGTGGTCTCCCGGACCGTGCCCTGACCTGAATTCCAGCGGGCCGGTACGGCCGCCGGGGCCGATTGTCAGACCCCGCCCGTAGAGTCGGAGACAACTGATCCGACACGCGGGACGGGAGGTGGCAGGACGTATGGGTGACACGGCCGTGGTGGCCGAGCGGGCGGGGGAGCCGGCGGTCCCCGTCCGGCTCCCGGCCGTCTTCCTGCCCGCGCCCCTCCCGCGCGACGGGCGGATCGCCTTCTGGGACCCCGAGGGCGAGCCCCTGCGCACCGGGGACACGGCGGACTCCGAGGAGGCCCCGGCCACCGAGCTGACCGTCGTACGACGGCACGGCGCCGGTGTGCGGCGGCGGACCACCCCGGCGCTGACCCTCCCGCTGGACGCGGCCCTGCCGCTCCTGGTGCGCGCCCGCACCGACCCCGCCGCGCACCCCGCCACCGCCTGCTGGGGCGCGGCCGCCCTGCACGCCCTGCGGCTGACCGCGCGCGGCCGGCTGCTGCCCGGCCTGACCGCCGCGGGGCACGACGCGTGGCGGGCCGGCCCCCTCGACCCGGACGACATCGCGCACCTGCGCGCGGTGGCCGCCGCCCTGCCGTACGAGGGACACGCGGTCCCGCTGCCCGGCCCGGGCCCGATCCGTCTGCCGGAACCGGAAGCGCTGGTGCGTGCCTTCCTGGACGCGGTCGCCGACACCCTGCCCCGCACCCCGGCCGCGCCCCACACCTCCGGCAGGCCCTTCGCGGCCCGGGAGGCCCAGCGCCTGCCCGACGCCCACGACTGGGCCGCCGAGGTCGCCGCCGGCATGGACGCCGGGGTGCGGATCTCGCTCCGCCTGGACCTGTCGGCGTACGACCTGTTCGACGACGCCTCCGACGGCGGCGTACGCAGCGCCGGCGCGGCGATCGTCCAGGTGCACAGCCTCGCCGACCCGACCCTCGTGGCCGACGCGGCCACCCTCTGGGCGGGCGGGGCCGACGACGCCTTCGGTCCACGCGCGCGCGTCGACGCGGCCCTCGCGGTCCGCAGGGCGGCCCGGGTCTGGCCCCCGCTCGACCGGCTCTCCGACCAGGACGTGCCCGACGTGCTGGCGCTGTCGGAGGTGGAGCTGAACGACCTGCTCGGAGTCGCGGCCACCCGGCTCGCCGCGGCCGGGGTCGCCGTGCACTGGCCGAGGGACCTGGCCCAGGACCTCTCCGCCACGGCGGTGGTCCGCCCGGCCCCCGGCTCGGCGAAGGACGGCACCGGCTTCTTCGAGAGCGAGGACCTGCTCCGCTTCAGCTGGCAGCTGGCACTCGGCGGCGACCCGCTCACCGACAACGAGATGGACGCCCTGGCCGAGGCTCACCGTCCGGTCGTCCGGCTGCGTGACCAGTGGGTGCTGGTCGACCCGGCCCTCGTCCGCAAGGCCCGCAAGCGGGACCTGGGCCTGCTCGACCCGGTCGACGCGCTGTCCGTCGCCCTCACCGGCACGGCCGACGTGGACGGCGAGACGGTCGAGGCCGTCCCGGTCGGCGCGCTGGCCGGTCTGCGCGACCGCCTGACCGCCGGGATCCGCCCGGCCGAGCCGCCGCCGGACCTGCACGCCACCCTCCGCGACTACCAGCTCCGGGGCCTGGCCTGGCTCGAGCTGATGACCTCCCTCGGCCTCGGCGGCTGCCTCGCCGACGACATGGGCCTCGGCAAGACCGTCACCCTCATCGCCCTGCACCTGAAGCGGGCCCGCTCCGAGCCGACCCTGGTGGTCTGCCCGGCCTCGCTGCTGGGCAACTGGCAACGGGAGATCACCCGCTTCGCGCCCGGCGTCCCCGTCCGCCGCTTCCACGGCCCGGACCGCAGCCTGGCCGGCCTGGACGGCGGTTTCGTCCTCACCACCTACGGCACGATGCGCTCGGCGGCCCCCGTCCTGGCCGAGCGGGCCTGGGGCATGGTCGTCGCCGACGAGGCGCAGCACGTCAAGAACCCCTACTCGGCCACGGCCAAGGCGCTGCGCACGATCCCGTCCCCCGCGCGGGTCGCCCTGACCGGCACACCCGTCGAGAACAACCTGTCGGAGCTGTGGGCGCTGCTCGACTGGACGACACCGGGCCTCCTCGGCCCGCTGAAGTCCTTCCGCGCCCGGCACGCCCGGGCCGTGGAGACCGGCGAGGACGAGCAGGCGGTGGAGCGCCTGGCCCGCCTGGTCCGCCCCTTCCTCCTGCGCCGGAAGAAGTCCGACCCGGGCATCGTCCCCGAGCTGCCGCCCAAGACGGAGAGCGACCACCCGGTCCCGCTCACCCGGGAACAGGCCGCGCTGTACGAGGCGGTGGTCCGCGAGTCGATGCTCGCCATCGAGACCTCCGAGGGCATGGCCCGCCGGGGCCTGGTGCTGAAGCTCCTCACCTCGCTGAAGCAGATCTGCAACCACCCCGCGCTGTACCTGAAGGAGGACCAGGCGCCGGAGCACTCCCGGCCCGGCGGCGACCGGTTCGCCACCCGCTCAGGCAAACTCGCCCTGCTGGACGAGCTGTTGGACACGCTGCTCGCCGAGGACGGCTCCGCGCTCGTCTTCACCCAGTACGTGGGGATGGCCCGGCTGATCACCACTCACCTGGCCACCCGGGCCGTCCCGGTCGACCTCCTCCACGGCGGCACACCGGTCCCGGAGCGGGAGCGCATGGTGGACCGTTTCCAGGCCGGCTCGACCCCCGTCCTCGTCCTGTCCCTGAAGGCCGCGGGCACCGGCCTCAACCTCACCCGCGCGGGGCATGTCGTCCACTTCGACCGCTGGTGGAACCCGGCCGTCGAGGAACAGGCCACCGACCGCGCCTACCGCATCGGCCAGACCCAGCCCGTCCAGGTCCACCGCCTCATCACCGAGGGCACGGTGGAGGACCGTATCGCCGAGATGCTCCAGGCCAAGCGCGCCCTGGCCGACGCCATCCTCGGCTCCGGCGAGTCGGCCCTCACCGAACTGACGGACCGCGAGCTGTCCGACCTCGTCTCCCTGCGGAGGACGTCATGACCCACAGCGGGGCCGACGAGGCCCGCCGGGCGTTGCGTGCCGCCCGGGAGCAGGCGAACCGCGACCCGGACCCGGCATCCGCTCCCCGTCCCGCGTCTTCCCCGCCCCGGGCACCCGCCGCCCAGGAGACCGCGCGACCCGGGGACGCGGCCCGCGAGGCACTGCGCAGGGCGGTGTCCGAGCGGCGTGGGTCCGACGGGGGCGAGGCGGACTCCCCGGAGGACGTGCCTGCGACCGAGGGTGCCGATGACGCGGTGACTGGCGTGCCCGGTGACTCGCCGGGCCACGGTGGCAGCAGCGGGGCCCTTAGCGGAAGCACCGAGGGTGACGGCGGCGGCAGCGGGCCGGGCGACGGTGGCAGCAGTGGGCCGCGGGCCGCACAGTCCGGCGTGCCGTCCGAAGACGAGCGCAGCAGCGCGCCCGTCGACGCGAGGGGAGGCGGCCTCGACGTGGGGGGAGGCGGCCTCGCCGATGCTTCCGGCGACGCCACCGAGCGGCCGGGCCCGCGCGCGGGGGACGTCGCGCGTGAGGCGCTGCGCGCGGCTCGGGACGACGCGCGGCGGGCACGGGAAGAGGCCGCGCGTGTAGGGGCCGGGCGCAGGCGCAGCGCTGCCCGGCAGGGCGCCGCGCACCGGAGGCCGGGGCCCGAGCGGCGGACGGGTGAACACACCGCCGGCAGGGGAGGGCGTGACGTACTGCAGTTGCTGGGCGACGCCTTCCGGATGCCTCCGGAAGCGGACGAGCCGGACGCGGCACCCGAGGGCACCGACGCAACGGGCCCCGGGCGCTCGCCTCATCGGGAGGCCGACGCGCCGCACAGCCCGGCGGCCCCCGACCTGCCGGCCCCCGATCTGCCCGCCCTCGACAGGCCGACCCCTGACGCGCCGGCTCCCGGCCACCCCGCGACCTCCAACCCCCGGCCCACCCCGCAACCGACCCCCCGCACAGCGGTGCCCCCTCACACCACGCCCCGGAAACCCCGCTCCATGGCCGCCCCCGGCCGAGACAGCGATCTCCGCCGTACCTTCCCGGCGTTCCCGCCCCGCGAGCCCGACGGCAAGGGATTCGCCGAGAGCTGGTGGGGGAACGCGTGGGTCGCCGCGCTGGAGCAGGGCGCGCTGGACGCCAAGCGGCTGGAGCGCGGGCGGGGTTACGCGGGGCAGGGGCATGTCGACGCCATCACCGTGACGCCCGGGCTGGTCCTGGCCTACGTACAGGGCAGCCGTCCGCGCCCGTACCGCGTGCAGGTGCGGCTGCGCACGCTCGACGACGCCGACTGGGAGCGGTTCCTGGACGCCGCCGTCGACCGGCCCGGGCATATCGCGGCCCTCCTCGACAAGGAGATGCCCCAATCCCTCGCGGACTGCGGCGTACCCCTGCTGCCGGGTCCCGGCGACCTGGAACCGCGGTGCAGCTGCCCCGACCGGGGCCACCCCTGCAAGCACGCCGCCGCCCTCTGCTACCAGACCGCCCGGCTGCTCGACGCCGACCCCTTCGTCCTGCTCCTGCTGCGCGGCCGGGGCGAACGGGACCTGCTCGACGCGCTGTCCCGGCTGAGCGCCACCCGCGCGGCCCGTGCCGCCCAGGACAAGGAACCGGAGCCGCTCCCCGGCGTACGGGCCGGCGACGCCCTCGCCCCGCGCATCCTCCCGCCCCTGCCGACGCCGCTGCCCACGCCCGCGCACCCCGAGCAGCCCCCGGCATACCCGGCGTCCCCCGGCGGCCCCGACCCCTTCGCGCTGGACCAACTGGCCACGGACGCCGCCGCCCGGGCACACGCCCTGCTCGCCACCGGCCGTGACCCGGTCGGGCAACTGACCCTCTGGCAGGACGCCGTCCGCCTGGCCGCGGCACGCCCAGGCTCGGGACTCACGGCGGGCACCCGGGCGCTCTACGCCTCCCTCGCCTCCGCGGCGGGCCGCACGCCGTCCGAGCTGGCCCGCGCGGTCGCCGCCTGGCGTCAGGGCGGCCTGGAGGGCCTCGCCGTGCTGGAGGAGCCGTGGGACCCGCCGGCCGGCCGGTTCGACCGGGCCCGCCCGCTCCTCCTCGCCGCCGACCTGCCCGCCTTCCGCCCCCGGCGCAATCACCTCACCCACCCCCATGGCCACGTCCAGCTCCGTCTGGGCCGCGACGGCCTGTGGTACGCCTACGAGTCCGAGCCGGGCCACGACGACTGGTGGCCGAGAGGCACCCCCGACCTGGACCCGGTGGGCGCACTGACCGGACTCGGTCTGCCGAGCGACCTCTGAGCACCGTCGCGTCTCTTGTCGCCGGGCTGAACGCGGGTGAACCGATGGTGTCCGGCGGTTGAATCTTCGCGGCCGAGGCGAAGTGGGGCGACAACAGCGGAACCGCGCGTGGCGGCCGGACCGATCTTCCTATCCGAAGCATGCCGGTCCCCGAGGAGTCACCTGATGCCGAGCGTCATGTCCGCCGAGATACGTACCGTCCCGGTGAGCCGCAGACCCGCGCCGCCCAAGGGGCACGTCCTGCGGCTCGACATCCAGGGCCTGCGCGCGGTGGCCGTCGGGCTGGTGGTGCTCGCCCACGCCGGAGTGCCCCAGGTCAGCGGCGGTTACATCGGTGTCGACGTCTTCTTCGTGATCTCCGGCTTCCTCATCACGTCGCTGCTGCTGCGCGAACTCTCCCGCACCGGCCGGGTGTCGGTCCGTTCCTTCTACGCCCGCCGGGCACTGCGGCTGCTTCCCGTGTCGTCCCTGGTCATCGCCGTCACGCTGGGCGGGGCGTGGCTGTTCCTTTCGAAGGCGCGGCTCGCCGAGTACGCGGGCGACGCCCTCGCCAGTGCTTTGTACGGGGTCAACTTCCGGCTGGCGGCGGCAGGTACGGACTATCTCGCCCAGAACAGCCCGCCGTCGCCGTTCCAGCACTTCTGGTCGCTCGCCGTGGAGGAGCAGTTCTACCTGGTGTGGCCGCTGCTCCTGCTGCTGACCTGGCGCCTCGCCCGCGGCCGGCGCCGACTGGTCGCGGTGCCGCTGGGGGTCCTGTGCCTGGGGTCGTTCGCGGCGGGCCTCCTCGTGACCAACTCCTCGGCGCCCTGGGCGTACTTCGGCTCCCTCACCCGGGCCTGGGAACTGGGTGCCGGGGCGCTCCTGGCGCTGGGCACGGGCCGGCTGGAACGGCTGCCCGCCGCCGTCGCGGCCCCGCTGACCTGGCTCGGCCTGACCTGCGTCACGCTGGCAGCGGTCTGGTACGACGACGAGACACCCTTCCCCGGCCACCACGCCCTCCTGCCGGTCGCCGGTACCGTGCTCGTCCTGGCCGGCGGCTGCGCGCCCACCCCGCACGGCGCCGGGTGGCTGCTGGCGCGGCGACCGCTGGTGTGGCTCGGCGGACTCTCGTACGGCTGGTACCTGTGGCACTGGCCCCTGCTGGTCATAGCCCCGGCGGCGCTGGGCCGCGCCGACGGCACCGCCGGCCTGCCGCTCGCGCTCGGGCTGTCCGCGGCGGCACTCGGCCTGGCGTGGCTGACCCTGCGCCTCGTCGAGAACCCGGTCCGTTTCCACCGGGCCTTCCGACGTCGCCCCCGCCGCGCCCTGGTGCTCGGGGCGGCGCTGTCGGCCGGCACCTCGGCGCTGTCCCTGACGGCGACAGCGGTCCCGCCGACGATCGAGGTGGGCGGCCCCGCGCCCCCGCTGGCGCGGACTCTCTCCGACGCACCGGCCCCGCGGGCACGCCTCGCCGAACTCCTCGCGTCGTCCCCCACGGCCCTGCCGAGCAACCTCGCCCCGCCCCTGCCCAAGGTGAAGTCCTCCCGCTCCGCGGTCTACCGGGACGGCTGTCACGTCGATTACGCCGCCACCCGCAACGGGCCCTGCGTCTACGGCGACCGGACCTCCTCCCGTACGGTCGTCCTCTTCGGCGACTCCCACGCGGCCCAGTGGTTCCCGGCCCTGCAACGGCTCGCGACCACACGGGGCTGGAAGCTGGTCTCGCTGACGAAGGCCTCCTGCAAGGTCGCCGATGTGACCATCGACAGCGGCCACAAGCCGTACACGGCCTGCGACACCTGGCGCGCCAACGCCATGGCCAGGATCCGGACCCTGCGCCCCGACCTGGTCGTCGCCTCCTCTTCGGACGCCGGAGACCCGGCCCGTCCCGCCGCCGACCTCCTCCACCAGTGGACGACCGGCTTCGAGAGCACCTTCCGCGGCCTGGGTGCCTCCGGCGCCCGCGTCGCCGCCCTGCTCGACACCCCATGGCCCAAGGGCGACCCGATCGACTGCGCCGCCCGCAACTCCCTGCAACTGCGGGCCTGCGCCGACCACTTGCCGGACGCGACCTACGACGAGACCCGCGGCACCGCCCTCCGTGCCGCCGCGTCCACCACGGCCACCACCGTCATCGACCCCACCCCCTGGCTCTGCGCCCCGCGCACCGGCATCTGCCCCGTAGTCGTGGCCGACACCGCCGTCTACCGCGACGACAGCCACCTGTCGGAGGCCTACGCCGCCGCGCTCGCCCCGCTTCTGGCGCCATCGCTGGACCGCCTCATGGGCGCGCCCTGATCGTCGCAGCCGCACGCGACCACCGCGGGCAGACGTCGGTACGATGCACCCGCGTCGTGCCTCACGTACCCGGCCGACTGGGGCGACGACCACCGAGCGGTGGTACGTGAAGCCTGATGTCGAAGATCTTCGCGGAGCCGCCACAAAGTGGGACGGCTTGCACGGGGTTGCGCCCCAGGTACGTGAGAAATCGTGAGATGTGGGAGCGTGAGTCGGGTGAGTGAGAGTACGACCAACACCCTTCAATACCGCTTTGACGGGCCAGAAGACGCGCCTGTCCTGATCCTGGGCCCGTCACTCGGTACAACCTGGCACATGTGGGACCGCCAGATCCCCGAGTTGATCAAGCACTGGCGGGTCTTCCGGTTCGACCTGCCGGGACACGGCGGCGCTCCCGCGTACCCGGCGGGCTCGGTCAACGACCTCACCACACGGCTGCTGACCACGCTCGAGGGGCTCGGCGTGCAGCGCTTCGGCTACGCGGGCTGCGCGCTCGGCGGTGCGGTCGGTATCGAGCTGGCCCTGCGCCACCCCGAGCGGCTCGCCTCCCTGGCGCTGATCGCGGCCTCGCCCCGCTTCGGCACGGCCGACGAGTTCCGGCAGAGAGGCGTGATCGTCCGCACGAACGGCCTGGACCCCATCGCCCGCACCTCACCCGAGCGCTGGTTCACCGGCGGGTTCGCCGCCGCGCAGCCCGCGATCACCGAGTGGGCCGTGCAGATGGTCCGCACCACCGACCCCGGCTGCTACATCGCCGCCTGCGAGGCGCTCGCCTCGTTCGACGTCCGGCCCGAACTGGGCCGCGTCGGCGTGCCGACCCTGGTCCTCGTCGGCTCCGACGACCAGGTCACCGGCCCCGCCGAGGCCCGCACCCTGGTCGCCGGCATCCCGGACGCCCGCCTCGCCGTCGTCCCCGGTGCCTCCCACCTGGTGCCGGTGGAGCAGCCCGCGGCGGTCACCGACCTCCTGGTGCGGCACTTCTCCACCGCCTGGCAGCCCGCCTTCGACACCTCCACCGGCCATACGGCCCTGCCCGCGGCCGCCGTCAAGCCGGCCCTGTCCCCGGTACCGCAGCAGCCCCTCCAGGCCGGACCCGTCGCGGAGATCGCTCCGGTCGCGGCGCCCCCGGCGCAGGGGCGGCCCGATCCCTACGACGCCGGGCTCAAGGTCCGCCGCGAGGTGCTGGGCGACGCGCACGTCGACCGGGCGCTGGCGCAGGCCGACGATTTCTCCGGGGACTTCCAGGAGTTCATCACCCGCTACGCCTGGGGCGAGGTCTGGGACCGCCCCGGGCTCGACCGGCGCACCCGCAGCTGTGTCACCCTCACCGCCCTGGTCGCCGGCGGCCACCTGGACGAACTGGCCTTCCACACCCGGGCCGCCCTGCGCAACGGCCTCACCCCGGGCGAGATCAAGGAGGTACTCCTCCAGGCTGCCGTCTACTGCGGCGTACCGGCGGCGAACAGCGCGTTCAAGGTCGCCCAGCAGGTCATCCGGGAGGAGACCACGCCCCAGGAGTGAGGGCGCGCGTGACCCCGGGAGGCAGGATGGACTCATGAAGCTCACGAAGATGTCGCACGCCTGCGTCCGCCTCGAGAAGGACGGCCGGACCCTCGTCCTCGACCCCGGCGGGTTCAGCGAGGAGGACGCCGCGCTCGGCGCGGACGCGATCCTCGTCACCCACGAGCACCCCGACCACTTCGACGAGTTCCGGCTGCGTGCCGCGATGGAGGACAACCCGGCCGCGGAGATCTGGACCCTGAAGGCGGTCGCGGACAAGATCTCGTCCGCCTTCCCCGGCCGCGTGCACACCGTCGGCCACGGCGACAGCTTCACCGCCGCCGGCTTCGACGTGCGGGTCCACGGCGAACTCCACGCGGTGATCCACCCGGACATCCCGCGCATCACCAACGTCGGCTACCTCGTCGACGGCGGCAAGGTCTTCCACCCCGGCGACGCCCTCACCGTCCCCGACCACCCGGTGGAGACGCTGATGCTCCCGGTCATGGCCCCGTGGAGCAAGATCTCCGAGGTCATCGACTACGTCCGCGAGGTCCGGCCGCAGCGCGCCTACGACATCCACGACGCCCTCCTCACCGACCTCGCGCGCCCGATCTACGACCGCCAGATCGGCAACCTGGCCGGGGCGGAACACCTGCGGCTCACCCCCGGGTCATCGGCCGACCTCTGAGGCCCGGGCGGCGTTGTCAGACCCTCCGGGTAGGTTGTGGGACATGCGCATCGCGACCTGGAACGTGAACTCGATCACCGCCCGCCTGCCGAGGCTCCTGGCCTGGCTGGAGAGCAGCGGCACGGACGTGCTGTGCCTCCAGGAGGCCAAGGTCAGCGAGGAGCAGTTCCCCGCGGAGCAGCTGCGCGAGCTGGGCTACGAGTCGGCGGTCCACGCGACCGGCCGGTGGAACGGCGTGGCGGTGCTCTCCCGCGTAGGCATCGAGGACGTCGTCAAGGGCCTGCCCGGCGACCCCGGGTTCGACGGCTCGGTGGAGCCCCGCGCCATCTCGGCGACCTGCGGCCCGCTCCGCGTGTGGTCGGTGTACGTGCCGAACGGCCGCGAGGTGGACCACCCGCACTACGCCTACAAGCTCCAGTGGTTCGAGGCCCTCAAGGCCGCCGTCGCGGGCGACGCGGCCGGCGGCCGCCCATTCGCGGTGATGGGCGACTACAACGTGGCGCCGACGGACGACGACGTCCACGACCCCGCGGCCTTCGAGGGCGCCACCCACGTCACCCCCGCCGAGCGTGCCGCCCTGGCCTCCCTGCGCGAGGCGGGCCTGTCCGACGTGGTCCCGCGGCCCCTGAAGTACGAGCACCCGTTCACGTACTGGGACTACCGCCAGCTCTGCTTCCCGAAGAACCGCGGCATGCGCATCGACCTGGTGTACGCCAACGCGCCGTTCACCAAGGCGGTCAAGGACGCGTACGTGGACCGCGAGGAGCGCAAGGGCAAGGGCGCGTCGGACCACGCCCCGGTCGTGGTCGACCTGGACGTGTAGCTCACAGGGGGCGCGGACGACAGCTCACAGCGGCCGCGGACGGCCGGCTCACAGCAGCCGCAGGTCGACCGACTCCGCCAGCGCCGCAAGACCCGCGTCCCCGGGATGCAGGTGGTCGCCGCTGTCGTACACCGGCAGGATCCGCGCGGGGTCGGCCGGGTCGCGCACGACGGCGTCGAAGTCGAGCACCCCGTCGAAGACACCGCCCTCGCGGATCCACTCGTTCACCGCGACCCGCTCGGCGTCGACGGCCGCCGTGCACCGTGCCTCGCCCTCGCACGGCAGGATCGTCGCCGCGAGCATCCTGAGCCCCCGGGCCCGCCCGCGCTCCGCCAGCTCCCGCAGCCCCGCGATCACCTGCTCCGCCGAGGTGCCCCAGCGCACGTCGTTGACGCCCTCGAAGACGATCGCCGTACGGGCCGACGGCTGGGCGAGGACATCCCGGTCGAACCGGTGCAGGGCGCTCACCCCGGCCGTGTCCGTGGACACCCCGTCGCCGGGATACCGGTCGGTGACCACACGGTTGCCCGAGACGCCCTGGTTCAGCACCCCGTAGCGCGGCACGGCGCTCTGCCGCAGCAGCCGGCCGGCCAGCACGTTCGGCCACCGCCGGTTCGCGTCCACCGTGGACTTGTCGCCGTCGGTGATCGAGTCCCCGAGCAGCACCACGGACCCGGGCCCGCCGCCCACGTCGACCCCGGCGAGCAGCGGCCAGCTGGTGATCACCGACGTGTAGGCGACGGCGGTACCGTCCGCCGTGTGGTCGCCGGGCTCGCTGACGTACGACCGCTGCTGCGCGAGCCGGTGCAGGGGCGCCGCCGGCACCGGGCCGGGCAGATGGAAGCTGACCAGCAGATCGGCGTCCGCCGGCACGGCGAAGCCCAGCGGATCGCTGTACGCCTGGGTACCGGCCGGGATCTCCACGCTTTCCTCACCGGCGAAGGACAGCGGCACCGGCGTGCCGCGTGCCGCCGCGCCCGAGGCCCGCACGGCGACCGTCGCGCCGCCGATCCGCACCGGGGCCGCCGCGAAGGTGTTGTCGAACCGCATCCGCACCCGGGGCCCGCCCGCCGAGGTGTGCACCACCAGCCGCAGCGTCCGGTCCGTCCAGGGCCCCACGGCGGCATAGCCGCCCGTCGAGGTCGTCCAGCTGCCCGTCCAGCCCTGTGTGGCGGTCCGCACCGACACCGCGAAGACATGCAGCCCGGTGGCGCGCGGCAGCCGGACCGAGGCGAGCTCACGCCCCGGCGTCAGCGGCACCGTCACGACGTACAGGCGGGCCCGCTCGGCGAGTTGCCCGCCGGGCGTGTTGATGTGCGGCAGGGCGACCGCCTTCGTGGCGAGCGGTCCGGTGCGCCAGTCGGGCGCGGTCAGCCGGTAGCCGGAGCGGGTGCCGTTCGCGTACACGATCGTGCCCGGGCCGCCGGCCTCCGTGCCGGCCGTGCCCGCCACCAGGAAGGCGAGGGCGTCGCCGCGCCCCGTGACGCGGACGTCCTGACCGGCGGCACGGACGTTGTCGGGCTCGCCCGGCTGCCGCCGCGGCCAGGTCAGCCGGGCTCCCTGGACGGTCAGGGTGCGGCCGGGCACCCAGCCGGCGGCCGTGAGGTCCCGCGCCGACAGGGAGGCGCCGGCGCCGTCGAAGTCGGCCGCCGCGGGCCGGCTGTCGTCGCTGACGGCGATGTTGTCGAACAACCGCTCAAGCGGCACCGGCGCGGCCCGTCCGACTTCGACGGCCTGAGCCGGAACCGCCGGCGCCGTGGACAACAAGGACCCGCACAGGGCCAGGACGACCAGGACCCCCCGGACACATCGGCGCACGGCCGACTCCTCCCGCTCATCGACACACGACGCGACAACACCAAACGCAGGGACGGAACAGAAGACACCACGAACGCCGAGACGCAAGACGCACGGTGAAGCTAGGGAGACAACAGGGACTCGTCAACGCGCCATGCGCGAACTCGGCGTGAACTCGACCGTCATCGACGGCCCGCGCGCCTGTGGTGCGTACGGCGGTACGAATGACACGCTGGACGTATGAACATCCCTTTCCTGGGCAACCGGCGCCAGAAGGTCGGGTTCCCCGACCCCGCGGGCATCGCGGATCTGCTCGCCGAGTGCGAACTGCTCCGCTCCCAGGCGTCCCGGGCGGGGGTCCGGCTGGACGACTCGGCGGCCTCACTGGAGGCGCTGGACCAGCTGCTGCCGCGCTGGCGGGACGACGAGGAGACCCTGGCCTGGCTCGGCAACGACGCAGGTCTCTACCTGGGCAGCGTCATCGTGCGCACCGTGCCGGGAGCCGCCTGGGAGATCAGGTCCGACGGGCAGCCCGTCGTGCGGCTCACCTCCGGCAGGGAGTTCGACGTCGTGGACTCCGGGCACGAGTGGGCCGCCTACGGCGTGCCCGAGCTGTCGCAGCTGTACGCGGAAGTCGCGGAGGCCTGAGGCCCATGGCCGTACCCTTGGTCGTACTCTTTGAGCCAAAGTGCGATGTAAATACGGCTAATGATCGAAAAGTGCGTGTCGCCCGACAAGTCCGATCTTGCCTGGATACGTTGCGGCAACCACCACACAGCTGAGAGTGAGTAGGGCTGAGTATGGCCGCAGATCCGCTGATCGAGCTGCGTGACGTCAACAAGCACTTCGGAGAGCTGCATGTCCTGCGGGACATCAATCTCACCGTGGGCAAGGGGGAGGTGGTCGTGGTCATCGGCCCCTCGGGGTCGGGAAAGTCGACACTGTGCCGGGCGATCAACCGGCTGGAGACCATCGAGTCGGGGTCGATCGTCCTCGACGGCCAGCCGTTGCCCGAGGAGGGCAAGCCCCTGGCCCGGCTGCGCGCCGACGTCGGCATGGTCTTCCAGTCGTTCAACCTCTTCGCCCACAAGACCGTCCTGCAGAATGTCTCCCTGGGACAGGTCAAGGTCCGCGGGCGCCGTAAGGAGGACGCCGACAAGCGCTCCCGCGAACTCCTCGACCGGGTCGGGGTCGCCAACCAGGCGGACAAGTACCCGGCGCAGCTCTCCGGCGGTCAGCAGCAGCGCGTGGCCATCGCCCGTGCCCTGGCCATGGAGCCCAAGGCGATGCTCTTCGACGAGCCGACCTCGGCCCTCGACCCGGAGATGATCAACGAGGTGCTGGAGGTCATGAAACAACTGGCCCGCGACGGCATGACCATGATCGTCGTCACGCACGAGATGGGCTTCGCCCGCTCGGCCGCCAACCGCGTCGTCTTCATGTCCGACGGCGCCATCGTCGAGGACCGCACCCCCGACGAGTTCTTCACCAACCCCACCAGCGACCGGGCCAAGGACTTCCTCTCCAAGATCCTCAAGCACTGAACGGGCAGGCACCGGACGGCTCATCGGATCGGACCTCGACTACGATGTGCCCTTCATCCCTGTCGGAGAGGGGGACTTCGCTGAAGCCCGCCGATCCCGCCGGGGGTGAACAGACCGCCGGCCCGGTCCGCGGGGCGTTCCCGCCGGGTGTGGCCCCCACGGCCCTTCCGGCCACGGGGGCGGCGGTTCACATCGGCCAGGCCCGTCCGGCGGCAGCCGGAGATCACTGCTCGCGCAGCGGGACCGACACGTACGACGGGTCGTTCGCAGGCGAGGAGAAGGTCAGCTGCGCGCCGGACGGGTTGTGCTCGATGTAGAGCGGGTCGACCGTGTCGACGACCAGGGCGAGGCGATGCCCGGCCGGGACGTCGTAGGCCGTGGAGTACAGCTCCAGGTCGACGCCGAACGGCTTTCCGGGGGTGCGCCCGTGGAAGGTGTACGGCGCGTTGGAGACCAGCTTGCCGAGGCCGAGCGGCCCCACGTCGTAGAGGTAGGCGACGAGGGTGCCGCTCTCCTTGGTCGGGGTGAGGGTCGTGTGCAACTTCGCGGTGCCGCGCACCTGTTGGGCCGTGACGTACTTCTCCGACTGCCAGACGGCGGCCCAGCGGCGGGGGAGCAGCGGGATCGAGGCCATCGGGGGCAGCTGGGCCACCTGGTCGAGGATGCTGGACAGGAAGACGACTCCGCCGTCCGCCCCCGAGTTCACGTTCGCGCGGATCGTGGTCGTGCCCCCGAGGGCGATCTTCCGGTCGGTCGCGGCGACCGACTTCCAGTCCGGGTAGCCCTCGTAGCCGCCCGAGGAACGGGACTTGAGCTGGACCGGCTGCTCACGGTCGATGCCGTTGTCCTCGCCCCTGAGGTGGTGGTCGAACCAGCGCGTGGTGTCCTTCCACACGTCGTTGGGCAGCCCGAACAGGCCGGTCATCTCGGCGGTCGCGTGGTCTCCCGGCCGCATCTCCAGCCGCTTCGGGCCGGTCAGCTTCTCGTAGAAGTCGGCGTACTGGTTGGGCGGGAAGATCGAGTCGCCCCAGGCGTTGGCGAGCATGATCGCCGCGCCGTTCTTGTTGATCTGGTCGACATAGGTCGCAGCGGAACGTTTCTTCCCCCAGGCGATCAGCTCCGGCTCCTTCGCCAGGTTGGAGCCGTAGAAGTCGTCGAACGTCTGCCGGAGTTCGGCGCTCTGGCGGCCCGTGACGATGCTCGCGCCGTCCAGCAGCGCGGCCGCCTGGAGGTGCTGGGTGCGCCCGGCGTAGATCGAGCCGATCAGGTCCGCCCAGCCGCTCAGTGAGGCGACCGCCTTGACGCGCTTGTCCTGTGCGGCGGTGAGCAGGCTGATGCCGGCGCCGTAGGAGACGCCCGCCATGCCGATGTGCCCGGCGTCCGAGGGGGTGTTCGCGAGCGCCCAGTCGATGACCTTCGACGCGTCGGCGATGTCGGGTGGGCCCGCTACTTCTATCTCGCCGCCCGACTGCCAGAAGCCGCGCACGTTGTACGTGACCACGACGTACCCGGAGTCGGCGAGTTTCTGTGCCTGGGCCAGATATTCGATCTGTGGCAGGCCCCAGCTCGTGGGCATGACGAGCAGCGGGTAGCGGTGCGTGCCGTCGGACCCGCCCGGGGTGACGACGTTGGCCTTGAGGACGGTGCCGCCGTCGCCGGTGATGTCGACGAAGCGGACGGGGTTCGGCGCCGCCTGTGCGGTGGGGGCGAGTCCGAGGGCCGTGCCGGCGACCAGGGTCGCCGAGACTGCTCCGACGGCGGTGGTGCGCAGGGCCTTGCGGGCGTGTCCCACGGGTCACTCCTCACTCGTGTAAGTGCAAAGTGACCAGACGGTAACCTCGGCGCCTTACCAGTGGTAACCCGTCGGTAAGTTACGTGCCAGTAACGATTGTTGAGAAGTGGAGGACTTCAGGAGGCCCGGTGGCTGTTGCGTGGAGCGGCAGGGGAGGGCAGCGGGGTCTGTGCCGCTCGTGTCACGTCCTCCACCAGTTCGACGACGTCCGGGCCGTACGCCTGCGAGTTGATGACCTTCAGCAGCAGCACGAAGGAATCGCCGTGCTTGCGGGCCAGCCGCTCGTGGTTGCGGGCCAGGTAGCGGGTGGCGGCCTGGTTGGTGATGGCCCGCTGGCCGCAGAAGAGGAACACGGGACGCGCCTCACGGCGGTCGCCGGCGGTGAGCCGGGCCAGCAGGACGTACTCCGTGATGCCCGGATCCAGGCGGTAGCGCTCTTCGCCGATCTGGAAGGCGCCCCGGTCCGGCCCCGGTTCGGCGTCGATGTTGACGCGCACGCCGGGCAGCATGGCCGCCATGTGCGCCATCATGCGCCGGTTGGACCCCGGGCCGCCGACGCAGAACTCGGTACGCTCACCGAAGCCCTGATGGGCCGAGTCCTGGGTGACCACGTGGAGGTGCGCCCCACAGCTCTTGATCAGTGCGGAGAGTTCCAGGAGCGCGTACACGTCGAAGCGGTGCACCGCCGGCTCGGTGGCGGCCGGATCACGGTTGACGACCAGCAGCGACTCGGAGTTCTCGGGCAGCCCGAAGAAGGCCTGCTTGCGCCGGAGTTTCCGCTTCCACAGAAACGTACGGGCGAGCCAGCCCAGCGCGGCGCTGATACCCGCCGCGACCACACCCAGGACTATGTTGCGCACGTCGTCGTTCATGGGCGCGCATGGTAGCGGGCCCGACGCACCGGTGTTCGACGCGTGCCTGACGCGGCGATGGCCATCAATTAAGCTGCGCGGACGGCCTTTGACTGGAGGTGCGGATGCGTCGCCCTGTCGCACGGAATCTGACGGTCCTGGCGGTTTCGGCCGCCGTGGTGATGTCGGTGGGGGCGGCGGCGCCACCCGCCGCGCAGACCACCGGCAGTGAGAAAACCCCCCTGGCCGTCGGCTACGGCGGCGCGGTCTCCAGCGTCGACCCGGACGCCTCGGCCGCCGGGATCGAGGTCCTGCGCAACGGCGGCAACGCCGTCGACGCGGCCGTCGCCACGGCCGCCGCGCTCGGCGTCACCGAGCCCTACTCCGCCGGAGTCGGCGGGGGCGGCTACTTCGTCTACTACGACGCCAAGTCCCGTACCGTGCGCACCATCGACGGCCGCGAGACCGCTCCGCTGTCCGCCGACAAGAACTTGTTCACCGAGAACGGCAAGCCCATCCCGTTCGCCGAAGCCGTCAGCAGCGGCCTGAGCGTCGGCACGCCCGGCACGCCCGCCACCTGGCAGACGGCACTGGACCAGTGGGGCAGCAAGCGGCTCGCGAGCGTCCTGAAGCCGGCCGAGCGGCTGGCGCGCGACGGTTTCACGGTCGACGAGACCTTCCGCTCGCAGACGGCGTCCAACGAGACCCGCTTCCGCTACTTCCCGGACACCGCCGAACTCTTCCTGCCGGGCGGGCAGCTCCCGGTCGTCGGCTCCACCTTCAAGAACCCCGACCTCGCCCGCACCTACGCGGAGCTGGGAAGCAAGGGCGTCGACACGCTCTACCGCGGCGGCCTCGGCCGGGAGGTCGTCGACACGGTCGACAAGCCGCCCGTCGACCCGGCCTCCGGCTGGAACGCCCGGCCCGGTGACCTGTCGGCGAAGGACCTGGCCGCCTACCGCACCAAGCTCCAGGCACCCACCAGGACCTCCTACCGCGGCCTCGGCGTCTACTCCATGGCCCCGTCGTCCTCCGGCGGTACGACGGTCGGCGAGGCGCTCAACATCCTGGAGCGGACCGACCTGTCGAAGGCGAGCAGGGCGAAGTACCTGCACCGTTTCATCGAGGCGAGCCGGATCGCGTTCGCGGACCGGGGGCGGTGGGTGGGCGACCCCGCCTTCGAGGACGTGCCGACGAAGGAGCTGTTGTCGCAGAGGTTCGCCGACTCCCGCGAGTGCCTGATCAAGGACGACGCGGTGCTCACGAGTCCGGTGGCGCCGGGCGATCCGCGTCATCCTGCGCGCTGTGGCTCCGGTGGTGAGGCCGCTCCGACGACGTACGAGGGTGACAGCACCACGCATCTGACGGTGGCCGACAAGTGGGGCAACGTCGTCGCCTACACGCTCACCATCGAGCAGACCGGGGGCAGCGGGATCACCGTGCCGGGGCGGGGATTCATCCTCAACAACGAGCTGACGGACTTCTCCTTCACGCCGGCGAACCCCGCCGTGCACGACCCGAATCTGCCGGGGCCGGGGAAGCGGCCGCGGTCGTCGATCTCGCCGACGATCGTTCTCGACCGGCACGACAAGCCCGTGGTGGCGCTGGGGTCGCCGGGTGGGGCGACGATCATCACGACCGTCCTGCAGACGCTGACCGGGTTTGTCGACCGGGGGTTGCCGCTGGTCGATGCGATCGCCGCGCCCCGGGCGAGTCAGCGGAACGCCGCGCAGACCGAGCTGGAGCCGGGGTTGTACGACAACGCCGAGTTGAGGAAGCAGCTCGAGGCGATCGGGCATTCCTTCAAGGTGAACCCGGAGATCGGGGCGGCCACGGGTGTTCAGCGGCTGCCCGGTGGGAAGTGGCTGGCAGCCGCTGAGACCGTGCGGCGGGGTGGGGGGTCGGCGATGGTGGTGCGGCCTGTGCGTTGAGGGCCGGGTGCGGGTGTGCGGGGGCTGAGCGCGCAGTTCCCCGCGCCCCTAAGAGGGCGTTGCCGTCTGGAACGTCAAGTGGCCGTCCTCGGTGTCCACCGTGACCTGGCCGCCCTCGGACACCCTGCCGTCCAGCAACAGCCGGGACAGCTCGTTGTCCACCTCGCGCTGGATCGTGCGGCGCAGTGGGCGGGCGCCGTACTCCGGCTGGTAGCCGTGGTCGGCCAGCCACTCCACCGCTCGGTCGGTGAAGGTCACCGTGATGCCCTTGTCGTGCACGAGGGAACGGGTGCGGTCCAGCAGGAGGTTGGTGATCCGGCGCAGCTGTTCCGTGGTGAGCTGGCGGAAGACGACGATCTCGTCGATGCGGTTGAGGAACTCGGGGCGGAAGTGCTCGCGCAGCGGGCGCAGGATCTGCTCGCGCCGGGCCTCCTCGTCCGCTTCGTCGCCGCCTGACGCGAAGCCCAGCGTGGCGCCGCGGCGGGTGATCGCCTCGGAGCCGAGGTTGCTGGTCATCGTGATGACGGTGTTGGTGAAGTCCACCGTGCGGCCCTGGGAGTCGGTCAGCCGGCCGTCGTCGAGGACCTGGAGCAGGATGTTGAAGACGTCCGGGTGCGCCTTCTCCACCTCGTCGAGGAGGAGGAGCGAGTACGGGTGGCGGCGCACGACCTCGGTGAGCTGGCCCGCCTCCTCGTGGCCGACGTAGCCGGGCGGGGCGCCGATCAGACGGCTGACGGTGTGCCGCTCCTGGTACTCGCTCATGTCGAGGCGGACCATGCGGTCCTCGCTGCCGAACAGCGCCTCGGCGAGCGCCCGGGCCAGCTCGGTCTTGCCGACCCCGGTCGGACCGAGGAAGAGGAAGCTGCCGATCGGCCGGTCCGGGCTGGCCAGGCCGGCCCGGGAGCGCAGCACCGCGTCCGAGACGACCCGCACGGCCTCGTCCTGGCCGACCACCCGCTCGTGCAGATGCTCCTCCAGGCCCAGCAGCCGGTCCTTCTCCTCCTGGGTGAGGCTGCTGACCGGGATGCCGGTCTGGCGGGACACCACCTCGGCGATCGACTCGGCCTCGACGACGAGATCCTGGCCCTCGTCGATCTCGCTCTCGCCGCCCGCCTGGGCGATCCGCTGCTTCACGTCCAGGATCCGGTCGCGCAACTGGGTGGCCTGCTCGTACTGTTCGTCCGCGACCGCCTGGTCCTTGTCCAGGGTCAGTTGCTCCAGCTCCCGCTCCAGGGCCCGTACGTCCGTGCCCTTGGTCCGGGCCCGCAGCCGCACCCGGGCACCGGCCTGGTCGATCAGGTCGATGGCCTTGTCCGGCAGGCGGCGGTCGGTGAGATAGCGGTCCGACAGCTCCACGGCCGCCACCAGCGCCTCGTCGGTGTAGCGGACCTGGTGGTGGGCCTCGTAGCGGTCCCGCAGGCCGCGCAGGATCTCGATCGTGTCCGCGGCGGTCGGCTCCGGGACCATGATCGGCTGGAAGCGGCGGGCCAGCGCCGCGTCCTTCTCGATCCGGCGGTACTCCTCCAAGGTGGTGGCGCCCACGATGTGCAACTCGCCGCGTGCGAGGGCCGGCTTGAGGATGTTGCCGGCGTCCAGCGAACTGCCGTCGCCGCCGCCGGAACCGGCGCCCACGACCGTGTGCAGCTCGTCGATGAAGATGATCAACTGCTCGGAGTGGGAGCGGATCTCACTGACGATGTTGTTCATCCGCTCCTCGAAGTCACCCCGGTAGCGGGTGCCCGCGACGACGCCCGTCAGGTCCAGGGCGACCACGCGGCGCCCGATCAGGATGTCGGGCACGTCCCCCTCGGAGACGCGCTGCGCCAGCCCCTCCACGACGGCGGTCTTGCCGACGCCCGCGTCACCGATCAGCACCGGGTTGTTCTTGCCGCGGCGGGAGAGGACCTCGACGGTCTGCTCGATCTCCTCGTCCCGGCCGATCACCGGGTCGATACGCCCCTGCCGGGCCAGTTCGGTGAGGTCGCGGCCGTACTTGTCGAGGGTCGGCGTGTTCGTCACCCGAGGCCGCTCGGCCTGGGGGGCCTCTGGTGCCTCCGGCGGCTGGGAGGGCGCGAAGCGGGCCGCGTTCAGGATGTGCCCGGCGGCCGAGTCGGGGTTCGAGGCCAGGGCGCTGAGCACGTGCTCGGGGCCGATGTAGCCGTAGCCGCGGGCCCGGGCCATGTCGTGCGCGTCCAGCAGGGCCCGTTTGGCGGCCGGGGTGAGGGACAGTGCGGTCGGCGGCGGCGCGTCCTTCGGGCCGTGCTGGGCCGGACCCGACCGGTCGTCGATCTGGGACGCCAGCGAGTCGGGATTGGCCCCGGCCTTGCTGAGCAGGGTCCGGGTGGGCTCGGTGGCGAGCGCCGCCCGCAGCAGATGCTCCGTGTCGAGGTCCCGGCTGCCGTGCTCGGCGGCGTACTGGGCGGCGCCGCGGACGAGCTCCCGGGCCGGCTGGCTGAGCAGCCGTCCGAGGTCGATCTGCCGGGGACCGGGACGCGGTCCGCCGAAGAAGCGTGCGAGGAATTCTCCGAAGGGGTCCGAGCCGTAGCCGCCCTCCGGGCTGGTGAAGCCGCTGCTCATGGGCCTTCCGTTCCCGGCGTCCCCGGCGCCCGCGCGGGGGGACGCCCTCGCTGGTCGACGTGCCGGGGTCGGGTAACCCGGGTGGCAGCCGGTTACACCTGGGGCGCGCTCGTAGAACACCTTCGCACGATCGTCGGCAGCGGGCACCTTCGGGGCATTCCGGGGGATTCGGGCCGGCCGGTGTGGCTCAGCGTGCCGTCAGGATCCTCGGTCCAAAGTCCGTGATCGCCACCGTGTGCTCCGCGTGGGCCGCGCGGGAGCCGTCGTTCGTCTTGAGGGTCCAGCCGTCGGGTGCGGCGTGGTAGGCGTCCGTACCGCCCCCGATGACCATGGGCTCGATCGCCAGCACCATGCCGTGCCGCAGGCGCATGCCCCGCCCCGGCCGGCCCTCGTTCGGCACCCCGGGATCCTCGTGCATGCGGCGGCCGATGCCGTGGCCGCCGAAGCCGTCCGGGATGCCGTAGCCGGCGCCGCGGCACACCGTTCCGATCGCGTGGGCGATGTCGCCGATGCGGTTGCCCACGACGGCCGCCTCGATGCCCGCGGCGAGGGCCCGCTCGGCGGTCTCGACCAGGCGCAGATCGCCCTTGCGTGGGGTGCCGACGACGAAGCTGAGGGCCGAGTCGCCGACCCAGCCGCCGAGTTCGGCGCCGAAGTCCAGGGACACGAGGTCGCCGTCGCGCAGGCGGTAGGGGCCCGGGATGCCGTGCACGATCGCGTCGTTGACCGAGGCGCAGAGGACGGCGGGGAAGGGGGTCGGGGCGAAGGAGGGCCGGTACCCCAGGAACGGCGAGGTCGCGCCCGCCTCGCGCAGTACGTCGTGCGCCACCTCGTCCAGTTCCAGCAGGGAGACGCCCACGTCGGCGGCCTTTCGGGCGGCTGTCAGGGCGCGGGCGACGACCTGGCCCGCTTCGTACATGGCATCGATCGATGTATCGGTCTTGAGTTCCACCATGCCAATTACTATACCGGTATTAGAATGGGGGCATGGTGCGCACCCCTCTCACCCCCGAAGAGCGCGAACGCGGCGAGCGGCTGGGCCGGCTGCTGCGTGAGGCGCGTGGCGACCGGAGCATGACGGAGATCGCCGCGGAGGCGGGCATCTCCGCCGAGACCCTCCGGAAGATCGAGACCGGGCGGGCCCCCACGCCCGCCTTCTTCACGGTGGCCGCGCTGGCCGGCGTGCTCGGGCTGTCCATGGACGACGTGGCCGAGCGGTGCGTGCCTGCACCGGTCTGATGTCCTGGCACTGAGGCTCCCGCGTCCCGCGCGAAAACTCCCCGTAGCACTCCTGTAACACGACTGGTGTTGCCTACTGGGCGAAGCGCTCCGTCTGGCGGGAGTTGAGCGATGGCAGCGGATCAACTCCCGGGCAGGGTCCGGGAGTTCGCGAACTACCTGGACGGCCTGCTGGCACGGCTGGACCCGTCCGGCGGCTGGTGCGCGGTGTTCTGGCAGCGCGACCCGGAGGGCATGCGGGCCTGCCTCGACGGGCAGGAGATGCCGCCCTGGGACGTGGTGGAGGCGCTGCTGCAGGACCTCGCCGGGCAGTACGGCCCCGGGGGCGTGGGTCCGGAGACGGAACGCGCACGCTCCCTGCATGCGGCCGCGCTCGCCGCGTACGATGCCCGGCCGGGCGGCCGCGACGCCCTCGGGGACCGGCTGGACGTCATGCTCCGCGAGCAGAAGTACGCCGCCGAACGCCAGGCGGACCTGACCCGCCTCCTGGCCTCCGCCCCCACCCGCGAACAGGCCGACGCCCTCCGCCTCGACCTCGCCTGGGCCCACGACGATCACGAACGCGCGACGGCCCGCTGCGCGGAGCTCCGCGAGCGGATGGCCCACCTGGACCGCCACGACCGCGGCGAAGCCGCCTTCTTCGAGGGGCGGGGCGCGACGGCCGGGCCAGGTGGTGCCCCGGGTGCGAGGAGTGAGGGCGCGCCGGGGGCCTTCGGCAGCGGGGGAGGGGTCTGGGCCGAGGGCGTTGGGGCTGCTTCGGGGCGACCCGGGGGTGTGCGGGGCGGGGAGGCCTCAGGGCATGCCGCGCATGCGCGTGGCGGGGCGGCGCCAGGGGTTGCCGGGGGTGTGCGTGGTGGGCAGGCGCCGGGGGCTGCCGGGGGTGTGCGTGGTGGGCAGGCGCCGGGGGTTGCCGGGGGTGTGCGTGGTGGGCAGGCGCCGGGGGCTGCCGGGGGTGTGCGTGGTGGGCAGGCGTCCGGCACGGCCGGGGGCACCGGCCGGTATGGCACCCGGCATGCGGGCGCCGGCCCGGAGCCGGAGCACGACGCCCAGGAGCACCCGGCGGGCCGGGCTGTTCCCCCGGAAGCCGGCGGTACCCCCACCGCGCTTCCAGCCCCCGAGCCCCCGGCCCCCCAGCCGCCTACCCCCAAGCAGCGCAAACGGCGTCGGGGCAGTGCCCGCTTCGCCGGGATGGTCGAGGAGGAGGCCGCGCCCGTCGTCGTGCCGCCCGCTGCCGTGCCGGCGCTTCCCGAACCCGCCCCCGTCACCGGCCGCACCCGGCGCGGTGCCCGGTTCGCCGGGGCCGCCGAAGAAGCCGCGGTCCAGCACGTGGAGCCGCAGGGCGAGGCGGGCGGCGCGGCGGACCGGACGGAGGTCGCGCGGACCGTCGGCACGCTGGCGCGGCTGCGTGCCGAGGGGCGCAGCGGGGAGGCGCACGCACTGCTGGTCGAGCTCACCTCCTCCGCCCCCGCCCGGTTCCCGCTGCTCGCGGGCGAGCTGGAGCGGGCCGGGCTGGGCGCGGACTGGCAGACCCTGCTGTGGGAGGCTGCCTCGCTGCCGGCGGGGCGGCTGGTCGCCGCGGCGGACGCACTGGGCGCGGCCGGGCGCGCGGGCGACGGGCAGCAGATCCTGCGGCAGGGCGTCGCCCGGCCCCCGGCCGAGATCGGCGAGGCCGTCCTCGGACTGGCCGCCGAGGGCCGTCACCGCGAGGTGCGCGCGCTGCTCGACGCGTACGTCAGAGCCCGCACCCCAGAGGAGGCCGCCCGCAGCGCCGAGCCCGATCCGCAGCGGCTCGTACCGCTCCTGCTCCAGGCCGCCCAGGGCGTGTCGGACGAGCGCCGCTGGGATCTCGTGCACGCGCTCCGGGTCGCCGGGTTCGCCGCCTGACCGGCGACGCCGTGCCCCGGGCGACTCACCCACAGGAGTGCGAATCGCGCTCTGCCCAGCGGGTTGGGGACGATGGTCTTGGCAAGCCCGTGCCGGAGGCTTACGTTCGTGGCTCTACGCCCGTTTCTACGGGCGTAGAGACGCAGACGTCGCGTCGAAGGAGCAGCTCATGGCCAACGTCGTACGTGCCGCTCTGGTCCAGGCCACCTGGACCGGCGACACCGAGTCCATGGTGGCGAAACACGAGGAGCACGCCCGCGAGGCGGCTCGCCGGGGCGCGAAGATCATCGGCTTCCAGGAAGTCTTCAACAGCCCTTACTTCTGTCAGGTCCAGGAGCCCGAGCACTACCGCTGGGCCGAGCCGGTCCCGGACGGGCCGACCGTACGCCGCATGCGGGCGCTCGCACGCGAGACCGGCATGGTGATCGTCGTGCCGGTGTTCGAGGTCGAGCAGTCCGGCTTCTACTACAACACCGCGGCCGTGATCGACTCCGACGGCAGCTACCTCGGCAAGTACCGCAAGCACCACATCCCGCAGGTCAAGGGCTTCTGGGAGAAGTACTACTTCAAACCCGGCAACCTCGGCTGGCCCGTCTTCGACACCGCCGTCGGCAAGGTCGGCGTCTACATCTGCTACGACCGCCACTTCCCGGAGGGCTGGCGCGAGCTCGGCCTGAAGGGCGCCCAGCTGGTCTACAACCCCTCCGCCACCCACCGGGGCCTGTCGTCCCACCTGTGGCGTCTCGAGCAGCCCGCCGCGGCCGTCGCCAACGAGTACTTCGTCGCCGCGATCAACCGCGTGGGTCAGGAGGAGTACGGGGACAACGACTTCTACGGGACGTCGTACTTCGTCGACCCGCGCGGGCAGTTCGTCGGCGACGTCGCCAGCGACAGCAAGGAGGAGCTCGTCGTCCGCGACCTGGACCTCGGCCTCGTCGAGGACGTGCGGCAGCAGTGGGCCTTCTACCGCGACCGCCGCCCCGACGCCTACGAAGGGCTGGTGCGGCCGTGACCGACGACCTGCTGGGCCGCCACCGGACCGTGCTCCCCGACTGGCTCGCCCTCTACTACGAGGAGCCCATCGAGATCACCCACGGCGAGGGCCGCCACGTCTGGGACGCCCAAGGCAACCGGTATCTCGACTTCTTCGGCGGCATCCTCACCACGATGACCGCCCACGCGCTGCCGGAGATCACCAAGGCGGTGAGCGAGCAGTCCGCGCGGATCATCCACTCCTCGACCCTGTACCTCAACCGGCCGATGATCGAACTCGCCGAGCGCATCGCCCAGTTGAGCGGCATCCCGGACGCCCGCGTCTTCTTCACCACCTCCGGCACCGAGGCCAACGACACCGCCCTGCTGCTGGCCACGACGTACCGGCGCAGCAACACGATCCTGGCGATGCGCAACAGCTACCACGGCCGCTCCTTCAGCTCGGTCGGCATCACCGGCAACAGCGGCTGGTCCCCGACCTCGCTGTCCCCGCTGCAGACGCTGTACGTCCACGGCGGCGTGCGCACCCGCGGCCCCTACGCGGCCCTGAGCGACGGCGAGTTCATCGCGGCCTGCGTCGAGGACCTTGAGGACCTGCTCGGCCACACCCGCCCGCCGGCCGCGCTGATCGCCGAACCCATCCAGGGCGTCGGCGGCTTCACCTCACCGCCGGACGGGCTGTACGCCGCCTTCCGCGAGGTGCTGAACGAGCGCGGCATCCTGTGGATCGCCGACGAGGTGCAGACCGGCTGGGGCCGCACCGGCGAGCACTTCTGGGGCTGGCAGGCCCACGGGCAGGGCGGGCCGCCGGACATCATGACCTTCGCCAAGGGCATCGGCAACGGCATGTCCATCGGCGGCGTCGTCGCCCGCTCCGAGATCATGAACTGCCTGGACTCCAACAGCATCTCCACGTTCGGCGGCACCCAGATCACCATGGCGGCGGGCCTCGCCAACCTCAACTACCTCGTGGAACACGACCTCCAGGGCAACGCGCGGCGGGTCGGCGGCCTGCTCATCGAGCGGCTGCGGTCCGCCGCCGCCCAGGTGCCGGCCGTCCGGGAGGTCCGCGGGCGCGGGCTGATGATCGGCATCGAGGTGACCAAGCCCGGCACCGACGAAGCCGACCCGAAGGCCACCACGGCCGTCCTGGAGGCGGCCCGCGAGGGCGGGCTGCTGCTCGGCAAGGGCGGCGGCCACAACACCAGCTGTCTGCGCGTCGCCCCGCCGCTGTCCCTCAACGTCGCGGAGGCCGAGGAAGGCGCCGCGATCCTCGAGAACGCTCTGAGGAGCATCCGGTAGCAGCGCACTGACGCAAGGGAAGTCGCCATGGCCACCACCCCGGACACCTGGGAACCCGCTCTGTCGGTCCGGCAGGTCCTCACCCTGGAGCGGGTGCTCGCCGGGGAGCCCGAGGTGGTGGCCGGAGCGAGCCATCTGGACCGGCCGGTGCGCTGGGTGCACGTCGCCGAGGCCGCCGACGTCGGTGTGATGCTCAGCGGCGGCGAGATGGTCCTCACCACCGGCGTGCTGCTCGCCGGCGACGAGGACAAGCAGGCCGAGTACGTCCGGTCGTTGCACCGCGCGGAGGCCGCCGCCGTCGTCCTCGGACTCGGGCGCGCCTTCCCCGCAACCCCGGACGTGATGCGCCGGGCGGCCGAGCGGTGCGGGCTGCCGATGGTCGTCCTGCACCGGCCCTTCCCCTTCGCCGACCTCACCGAGGAGGTCCAGTCACGGCTCGTGCGGCGCAAGTTCGCCGCCGTCAGCCTCTCCGAGGCCGTCCGCACCGAACTCACCGCCCTCATCACCGCGGGCGCCCCGCTGCAACGCCTGCTCGACGAGATCGCCCGGCACGCCGCCTGCCCGGTCGTCGTCACCAACCTCGCCCACCGCGTCCTCGGCACGGCGGGGGAGCGGCCGGCTGTCGACGACGTCCTGCGCGACTGGGAACGCATCGCCCGACAGGCCGGAGGCACCGAGGGCGACGGCTGGATCCGGGCCGAACTGGGCGGACGCGGCGAGCGCTGGGGCCGCATCGTGCTGTGCGGCTACCGCGGCGACACCGCGACCGGACGGCTGCTGGCCGACCGCGCCGCCGAGGCCCTCGTCCTGCACCGCATGCTCGGCGGCACCGCGGCCTGCTCGTGGGAGGAGCAGTCCGCGCAGGGCCTGCTGACCGACCTGGTCAGTGGTGTCGTACCGGCACGCCAACTGCTGCCCCGGGCCCGCGCGGCCGGACTGCCCGTCAACCGGCGGACCTTCGTGCCGCTGGTCGTCCGCGACGGCGACACCGGCCGGCTCGACCGGCTGCTGCGGTTGCTGGGCCTGCCCGGTCTGGTCGCCGAGCTCGCCGACGGCGCCACCGCCGTCCTCCTCAGCCTCGCCCGCGACCAGGACGCGGGCGCCCTCGCCGCGCACTTCGCGGCCCGGCTGCGGACCGAGTCCGGCTCGGCCCGCACGATCGTCGCCGCCGCCGAACCCCGGGCCGTCTGGGACGACGTACCCGCGGGACTGCGCGAGGCCCAGCACGTGGCGGACGCGGTCGCCGACTCCACGGCGGCCCTCGACCTCCCGCCGGTCGTCCGCCTGAAGGACGTCCACCTGCGCGGTCTGATCCGTCTCCTGAGGGACGATCCGCAGGTGCAGTCCTTCGCGGAACGGGAGCTGGACGGGCTGCTGTGCGAGACCGACGAGGACCTGCTGTCCGTCCTGCGCACCTACCTCGCCACCGGCCGCAACAAGTCCCGCACGGCCCAGCTCCACCACGTCTCCCGGCCGGCCCTCTACCGCCGCCTTGAGGCCATACAGGGCCGCCTCGGGGTGGACCTCGACGACTTCGAGCAGGCCGCCTCCGTGCACATCGCACTCCTCGCGCACGACGCGCAACAGCAGTGAAACACGTGACCACCTGGGAAAACGGCGGTGAAACATGAACCCACTGCAGAGTGACACGGTGGCACGCCGCACGCCCCCAGACGTGACACGGTGCAACTCAAAGACGGCTCTCCCGGTTCCTAGGCTCACGGCACACCGAGCGACCGGAGGTCCCGATGAGCAGAGTGATCCGTGCCGCCGTCTTTCAGACCGCCTGGACGGGCGACAAGGAATCGATGATCCAGGTCCACGAGCAGGCGGCCCGCGACGCGGCCGCGCAGGGTGCTCAAGTCCTGTGCTTCCAGGAGCTGTTCTACGGACCGTACTTCTGCCAGGTCCAGGACCCTGCCTTCTACGAGTACGCCGAGCAGATCCCCGAGGGCCCCATCGTCCGGCGCTTCCAGGCACTCGCGAAGGAACTGGGCATCGTCCTGGTGCTGCCGATGTACGAGGAGGAGCAGCCCGGCGTCCTCTACAACACCGCCGCCGTGATCGACGCGGACGGCTCCTACCTCGGAAAGTACCGCAAGACCCACATCCCCCAGGTGCGCGGCTTCTGGGAGAAGTTCTACTTCCGCCCCGGCAACACCGGCTGGCCGGTCTTCGACACGGCCGTGGGCAGGATCGGCGTCTACATCTGCTACGACCGCCACTTCCCGGAGGGCTGGCGCGCACTCGGTCTCGCCGGCGCGGAGATCGTCTTCAACCCCTCGGCCACCTCGCGCGGCCTGTCGGCCTATCTGTGGCAGCTGGAACAGCCGGCGGCGGCCGTCGCCAACGAGTACTTCGTCGGCGCGATCAACCGGGTCGGCGTCGAGGAGTACGGCGACAACGACTTCTACGGCACGTCGTACTTCGTGGACCCGGAGGCCCAGTTCGTCGGCGAGGTGGCGAGCGACAAGGAGCCCGAACTGGTCGTCCGCGACCTGGACATGGCCAAACTCCGCGAGGTCCGCGACCGCTGGCAGTTCTACCGGGACCGGGCACCGGGGGCGTACGGGCCACTGACAGCACCGTAAGGAACCAGGGGCGCGGGGAACTGCGCGACCAGCCACGAACAACCGTCACGTGCACACCGCGAGGAGCGACCGATGAGCCGTACAGTCATTCGCGGCGGCCTAGTAGTCACCGCATCCGACGAGATCCACGCCGACGTCCTGATCGAGGACGGCCGCATCGCCGCCCTCGCCGCCTCCGGCACACCCGCCGCTGAAGCCTTCACAGCGGACCGCGTGATCGACGCCACCGGAAAGTACGTCATCCCCGGCGGCGTCGACGCCCACACCCACATGGAGCTGCCCTTCGGCGGCACCTTCGCCTCCGACACCTTCGAGACCGGCACCCGCGCCGCCGCCTGGGGTGGCACGACGACGATCGTCGACTTCGCCGTACAGAGCGTCGGGCACAGCCTGCGCGAGGGCCTGGACGCCTGGCACGCCAAGGCCGACGGCAACTGCGCCATCGACTACGGCTTCCACATGATCGTCTCCGACGTCAACGAGCACACGCTCAAGGAGATGGACCACCTGATCGAGGAGGGCGTCACCTCCTTCAAGCAGTTCATGGCCTACCCGGGCGTCTTCTACAGCGACGACGGCCAGATCCTGCGCGCCATGCAGCGCTCCGCCGACAACGGCGGCCTGATCATGATGCACGCCGAGAACGGCATCGCGATCGACGTCCTGGTCGAACAGGCGCTCGCCCGGGGCGAGACCGACCCGCGCTACCACGGCGAGGTCCGCAAGGCCCTGCTGGAGGCCGAGGCCACCCACCGCGCCATCAAGCTCGCGCAGGTGGCCGGTGCGCCCCTGTACGTCGTGCACGTCTCGGCGACGGAGGCGGTCGCCGAGCTGGCCCGGGCCCGCGACGAGGGGCTGCCCGTCTTCGGCGAGACCTGCCCGCAGTACCTGTTCCTGTCCACCGACAACCTGGCCGAGCCGGACTTCGAGGGCGCGAAGTACGTGTGCAGCACCCCGCTGAGGCCGAAGGAGCACCAGGCCGCACTGTGGCGGGGCCTGCGCACCAACGACCTCCAGGTCGTCTCCACCGACCACTGCCCGTTCTGCTTCGTGGGCCAGAAGGAACTCGGCCGCGGCGACTTCTCCAAGATCCCCAACGGTCTCCCCGGCGTCGAGAACCGTATGGACCTGCTCCACCAGGCCGTCCTCGACGGGCACATCTCGCGCCGCCGCTGGATCGAGATCGCCTGCGCGTCCCCGGCCCGGATGTTCGGCCTGTACCCGAAGAAGGGCACCATCGCGCCGGGCGCCGACGCCGACGTCGTCATCTACGACCCGCATGCCGAGCAGGTCATGTCGGCCGAGACGCACCACATGAACGTCGACTACTCGGCGTACGAGGGCAGGCGCACCACCGGCCGGGTCGAGACGGTCCTCTCGCGCGGCGAACCCGTCATCACCGAGCGGGAGTACACCGGCCACGCCGGGCACGGCGTCTTCACCCCGCGTTCCACCTGTCAGTACCTCAACTAGGAGTGGTGCGGATGGACTTCGGACTCGTCCTGCAGACCGACCCGCCGGCCTCGCGGGTGATCAGCCTGATGAAACGCGCGGAACGGAACGGCTTCTCGTACGGCTGGACCTTCGACTCCGCCGTGCTGTGGCAGGAACCGTTCGTGATCTACAGCCAGATCCTGGCCAACACGACGAAACTGAAGGTCGGGCCGATGGTGACCAACCCGGGCACCCGCACCTGGGAGGTCACCGCCTCCACCTTCGCCACCCTCAACGACATGTTCGGCAACCGCACGGTCTGCGGCATCGGCCGCGGCGACTCGGCGATGCGCGTGGCCGGCCGCAAGCCCAACACCCTGGCCCGGATCAGCGAGGCCATGAAGGTCATCCGGGACCTCGGCAGCGGACGGGAGGCCGACCTCGGCGGCGGCACCGTCGTCCGGTTCCCCTGGATCAAGCAGGGCGCCGAACTGCCCGTGTGGATGGCCGCGTACGGCCCCAAGGCCCTGAAGATGACCGGGGAGGAGGCCGACGGTTTCATCCTCCAGCTGGCCGACCTGTACCTCACCGAGTACATGGTCAAGGCCGTGAAGGACGCGGCCGTCGCCGCCGGCCGGGACCCCGCCGAGGTGACCGTCTGCGTGGCCGCCCCCGCCTATGTCACCGAGGACGACTCGCCCGAGGCGCTCGCCCACGCGCGCGAGCAGTGCCGCTGGTTCGGCGGCATGGTCGGCAACCACGTCGCCGACCTGGTCTCCAAGTACGGCGAGCACTCGGCCGCCGTCCCCGACGAACTCACCGACTACATCAAGGCCCGCGAGGGCTACGACTACTCCCACCACGGACGCGCCGACAACCCGGACACCCGGTTCGTGCCCGACGAGATCGTCGACCGGTTCTGCCTCATCGGCCCGGTCGAGAAGCACATCGAGAAGCTGGACGCGCTGCGCGCGCTCGGCGTGGACCAGTTCGCCGTCTACGACATGCACGACGCGCAGGAGGCCGTGATCGAGGCCTACGGATCCCAGGTGATCCCGGCCGTCAACGGCTGACCTCCCGCGCTGCACCACCCCGTGTGAACTCCCCCTTCCCAGCGGCTCGGGAAGGGGGCCCAGGACGCTCCCGAGCGCACCCCCCCATCGGCATCACCGCACGGCCTTTCCCGTCCCACCTCCCCTGATTGGCCCGGCCCATGACCGATACCGCTCCCACGGCCCCACCGCCGACCTCCCAAGTCACCCTCGCCGACGGCCGGGTGGAGATCGCCCCGGGCGCTCCCGCACCGACCGGCCCCTACGCCAACGAGGACCTGCTGCCGGTTCCCGTCGAGAAGCGCACCTGGACCACGTACAACTTCTCCGCGCTGTGGGTCGGCATGGCCCACAACACGGCCTCCTGGACCCTGGCCTCCGGGCTCATAGCCGTCGGCATGGACTGGAAGCAGGCGGTGCTCACCATCGCCCTGGCCAACGTCATCGTGCTGATACCGATGCTGCTCACCGGGCACGCCGGACCCAAGTACGGCATACCCTTCCCGGTCTTCGCCCGCGCCTCCTTCGGCATCCGCGGCGCCAACCTCCCCGCCGTCGTACGGGCGTTGGTGGCGTGCGGCTGGTTCGGTATCCAGACCTGGATCGGGGGCGAGGCCATCTACTTCCTGGCCGGCAAGCTCATCGGGAGCGGCTGGACGGACGTCGCGAAGGTCGGCGGTTACGCCTGGACCATGTGGCTGTCGTTCGCGATCTTCTGGGCGCTGCAGGTCGTCATCATCTACCGGGGCATGGAGACGATCCGCCGCTTCGAGAACTGGGCGGCGCCCTTCGTGCTCGTCGGCGCGTTCGTGATGCTGTGGTGGATGAGCGACAAGGCGGGCGGCTTCGGCCCGCTGTTCGACCAGCCCTCCAAGCTCGGCTGGGGCGCCGACTTCTGGAAGCTGTTCGCACCCGCCCTGATGGGCATGATCGGCTTCTGGTCCACGCTGTCGCTGAACATCCCCGACTTCACCCGCTACGGCAAGAGCCAGAAGGCGCAGACCCGGGGCCAGGCGCTCGGCCTGCCCACGACCATGACGCTCTTCGCGTTCCTGTCCGTGATGGTCACCTCGGGCTCGCAGGCCGTCTACGGCGAGGCCATCTGGGACCCGGTCCAGCTCGCGGCCAAGACCGACAACACGGTGGGCCTGCTCTTCGCGCTGGTCACGGTCCTGGTGGCGACCCTGTCCGTCAACGTCGCGGCCAACCTGGTCTCACCGGCCTTCGACTTCTCCAACATCGCGCCCCGCAGGATCAGTTTCCGGGCCGGTGCCCTCGCCACCTGCGTCCTAGGGGTGCTGATCTTCCCGTGGAAGCTGTACTCCGACCCGCAGGGCTACATCTTCACCTGGCTCGGCCTGGTCGGCGGACTGCTCGGCACCGTCGCGGGCATCCTCATCGCCGACTACTGGATCCTGCGCCGCGCCCGGCTGGACCTGGCCGACCTGTACCGCACGGGCGGCCGCTACTGGTACGAGGGCGGCTGGAACTGGCGGGCCGTCGTCGCCTTCGCGGCCGGCGGCGTCCTCGCCGTCGGCGGCGCGAGCTTCAAACCGCTGATCGACGGCCGCCCGATCCCGGCGCTCGCCGACCTGGCCGACTACGGCTGGGCGGTGGGCCTGGGCACGTCGATGGTGCTGTACCTGGTGCTGATGGCGCTGCGGGGCCGGCACCGCACCACGGTCTGACCGGGTGGGTGCGCTGGAGGGCGATCAGCCCTTGCCGCCCTCGGCCTCCAGCGCGGCCACCGCTTCCTTGGCGGCCTTGATGGCGCCCTTGTTGATCGTGTCCGTACTGGGCGCCTTCTTCGACTCGAAGTCACTGCCGTTGTACGTGATGGTCACCAGCGCGTTGGAGGCGCTGACGAACACCTGGCCCTCGCGGGTCTCCTGCTTGTCCTCGGTGGTGAGGTTGACGATGGAGTACGCGGTGTCGCCGAGGCCCGGGACGGCGCCGCCGCCGCTCTTCTCCTCGGTGTGCCTCTTGTAGGCCTTCTGCGCCGCCTCGTCCGACTCCATGACCTCGTAGGACACGTCGAGCCAGCGGTAGTCGTACCCCTCGAGCGCGTTCCAGGAGCAGGTGCGGCGCAGCTCCGAGTCCGTGGACGGGATCTCCTTGCCGGCCGTCTTGGCGCCCGGCACAAGCGACTCGACCGTCTTCTTGGCGACGCTCTCGCACGGCGCCGGCGCGGCCGAGTACGCCTTCGACACCGTCTCCGTCGACGGGCCGGACGCGGACTGGGTCTCGGTCTTCTCTTCGGCCGATGTGTGCTCGGCGGCCTGCGGCGTGGCGAGCGGACCGGACGACAGCGCCCAGCCCATGGTCGCGAGCACGACCACCGGGGACAGGCGTGCGGTCAGGGCCAGGGGCAGAGGTAGGGAACGCACGGCGCCCTTCTGTGGGGGACGGACGGTGCGGAGCGGGCCCGCACGGCGGACGGACGACAGTGTCACACGACTCCCTGTGGGGCGGAAGTGCGAACTCGCTCCGTGCTTGCGTGGTGACGGTGCCTCACTGTTCGCCGCCAGGTTTTCGGTCGGTTCGGCGCCGGGTGGGTGATTTGCCCTGGCCAGGTGGGCACGCAGGGTGCCGGAGTTTTGGCGGGACCACGACAGGGGGAGGGGACGGGTGGTGTACGACCACGAGAGGTGACAGCCCGTATGTTCACGACCCGCCCCACCCTCCAGGGCACCTTCGGCATGGTGTCCTCCACCCACTGGCTGGCCTCGCAGTCGGCGATGGCCGTGCTGGAGGACGGTGGCAACGCCTACGACGCGGCCGTGGCGGGGGCGTTCGTGCTGCATGTCGTGGAGCCGCACCTCAACGGCCCGGCCGGCGAGGTGCCGATCCTGCTGGCCCCGGCCGGGGGCGAGGTGCGGGTGCTGTGCGGGCAGGGTGTCGCACCGGCCGGGGCGACCGTCGCGCACTACCGGGGCCTCGGCCTGGACCTCGTGCCCGGCACCGGGCCGCTCGCCGCCGCAGTACCGGGCGCGTTCGACGCCTGGATGCTGTTGCTGCGCGACCACGGCACCAAGTCCCTCGCCGACGTCCTGAAGTACGCCGTCGGGTACGCCGAGCACGGGCACGCGCCCGTGGAGCGCGTCGGGGAGACCGTCGAGACCGTGCGCGAGCTGTTCGAGACGGAGTGGACCTCGTCGGCGGAGGTGTACCTGCCCGGTGGGAAGGCGCCGCGCCCCGGCGAGCTCTTCGGCAATCCCGTGCTCGCCGCCACCTGGAAGCGCCTGCTCGCCGAGACCGCCGGGGCCCAGGACAGGGAGGCCGGGATCGAGGCCGCACGGCAGGTGTGGCGCACCGGCTTCATCGCCGAGGCCCTCGTCCGCCAGGCCGCCCGGCCCACCCTGGACACCAGCGGCACCCACCACACCGGCACCCTCACGGCCGCCGACCTCGCCTCCTGGTCCGCGACCTACGAGACGCCGGCGACGTACGACTGGAACGGCTGGACCGTGTGCAAGCCGGGCCCCTGGAGCCAGGGCCCGGTCCTGCTCCAGCAGCTCGCCCTGCTCCCGCCCGAGCTGCCCCGGTACGGTTCGGCCGACTACGTCCACCTCCTGGTCGAGGGCTGCAAACTCGCCATGGCCGACCGGGAGGCCTGGTACGGGGACGCCGCCGACGTGCCGCTCGACGACCTGCTGTCCGACGAGTACAACACGGCCCGCCGTGCCCTCGTCGGCGAGCGGTCCGACCACGATCTGCGGCCCGGCAGCCCCGGCGGACGCACCCCCAGGCTGTGCGCGCACGCGCGCGTGGCGGCCGCCGCCCAGGAGGGCTTCGACGCCCTGGGCATCGGCGAACCGACCGTCGCCAAGAGCCCGGCGTCCCCCGTGCCGGGCGAACCGGAGATCCTCGCCGACGGGACCACCCGGGGCGACACCTGCCACCTCGACGTCGTCGACCGCTGGGGCAACATGGTCTCGGCCACGCCCAGCGGCGGCTGGCTCCAGTCCAGCCCCGTCGTGCCCGAACTGGGCTTCCCGCTCGGCACCCGGCTCCAGATGACCTGGCTCGAGGAGGGCCTGCCCAATTCCCTCATGCCGGGCCGCCGCCCCCGCACCACGCTGACGCCGTCGCTCGCCCTGCGCGAGGGCGTGCCCGTCATGGCGTTCGGCACCCCGGGCGGGGACCAGCAGGACCAGTGGCAGCTGCACTTCTTCCTCGCGGTCGCGCTGCGCGCCCAGGTCCGCGGCGGCCCCGACCTGCAGGGCGCGATCGACGCCCCGAACTGGCACAACGACAGCTTCCCCGGCTCCTTCTACCCGCGCGGCATGCGCCCGGGGAGCGTCACCGTGGAGTCCCGCTTCGACCCGGAGACCGTCGCGGAGCTGCGGCGGCGCGGCCACGAGGTGACCGTCGGCGGCCCCTGGTCGGAGGGCCGGCTGTGCGCGGTCGCACGGGACCCGGAGACGGGCGTCCTGTCGGCGGCGGCGAACCCGCGCGGTATGCAGGGGTACGCCGTCGGCCGGTGACCCGCGGGGCCCGCCGCCGTCCGGCCCGCCCGCACGCGTCGCTGTTCATCGTGATGCCATCCGCAGTGCACCCGGAGGGTGGGGGTTGTCAGTGCCACGTGTTGTCATGGAGGGGTGATCGACAGCAACGAAACCATCGAAGAGTTTCTCGTACAGCGCGCCTCCGACGTCGAGGAGGCCGTCCGCAAGGCCGCCGCCACCGAGATCATGCCGCGCTGGCGCCGGCTCGCCGCCCACGAGGTCGACGAGAAGGACGGCCCGCACGACCTGGTGACGGACGCCGACCGCAAGGCCGAGCTGTATCTGACCGACGTTCTGATCGACCTGCTGCCCGGCTCGGTCGTGGTCGGGGAGGAGGCGGTCCACGCCAACCCGGCGTCGTACGAGGCGATATGCGGCGAGGCCCCGGTCTGGATCGTCGACCCGGTCGACGGGACGCGGCAGTTCGTGCGGGGCGAAACCGGATTCTGCACCCTGGTCGCGCTGGCGCACGGCGGCACCCTGCTCGCCTCCTGGACCTACGCGCCCGCCCGCGACCAGTTCGCCACCGCCCGGCGCGGCAAGGGCGCCTACCTCGACGGCGAGCGGCTGTTCGCCGGTGTGCCGGAGCCCGGCCGTGACCTGCGCGTGGCCACCTCCCACCCGGACTACACGACGGACGAACAAAAGCACGCCCTGCTCGGCCTGCGTGCCGACGGTGTGGCGCCGCGCCCGTGCGGCTCGGCCGGACTGGAGTACCTCGCCATCGCCGGTGGCGAGTTGGACGCGACCGCGTTCTCCTGGGAAGCGGCGTGGGACCACGCCGCCGGGCTGCTCCTGGTCGAGGAGGCGGGCGGCACCCATCTGACCCGCTCGGGCGAGCCGTTCCGCATCACGGGCGGCAACGACCTCCCCTTCACCGCGGCCCGCGACGCGGCCACCGCCCGCCACGTGGCAGGACTGCTGTCAGGCGGAGCGTGACGGTCACCGAGCGTACGCACCCCGTCGCTCGAACGGCGCTCCATGCGGTCTCCAGGTGTGGTCCGGGCCGGAAATCACCCGCGGCCCGTGACTGTCAGTCCCCGGGCATATCCTGATCCTCAGTGGCCGTCGGCTGACGAAGGGGTCCGAGGTGCCGTCGATGCTCGATGCCGTCGTAGTGGGTGCGGGGCCGAACGGACTGACCGCGGCCGTGGAGCTGGCCCGCCGAGGTTTCTCCGTGGCCGTCTTCGAGGCGCGGGGCACCGTGGGCGGCGGAGCCCGCACCGAGGAGCTCACCCTGCCCGGCTTCCGGCACGACCCGTGCTCCGCGGCGCACCCGCTGGGCATCAACTCACCGGCGTTCCGCGCCCTGCCGCTCGAGAGGTACGGCCTTAAGTGGCTGCACGCCGAGCTGCCCATGGCGCACCCCTTCCCGGACGGCACGGCGGCCGTGCTGTCCCGGTCGGTGGGTGAGACGGCCGCCTCCTTCGGGCCGCGCGACGCCGGGGCGTACCGCAGGCTCGTCGAGCCCTTCCTGCCCAAGTGGGACACCCTGGCCCGGGACTTCATGTCCCTGCCGCTCACCGCGCTGCCCCGCGACCCGGTCACCCTCGCCCGCTTCGGACTCGTCGGCCTGCCCCCGTCCACCCTGCTGACGCGCCGCTTCCGCGACGAACCGGCCAGGACGCTGTTCGCCGGGCTCGTCGCGCATGTCATGGCACCGCTCGGCGGCTTCGCCACCGGCGCCATCGGCCTGGTCTTCGCCCTCGCGGCGCACGCCCGCGGCTGGCCCGTCGCCCGCGGCGGCTCCCAGACCCTCTCCGACGCCCTCGCCGCCTATCTGCGCGACCTCGGCGGCAGCGTCCACACCGACTACGAGGTCAAGCGCCTCGACGACCTGCCCCCGGCCCGGGCGTACGTCTTCGACACCTCGCCCACGGCCCTGGCCCGCATCGCCGGCTTCGGCGACCACTACGCCGGCTACCGGTACGGCCCGGGCGTCTTCAAGATCGACTATGCGCTGGACGGGCCCGTGCCGTGGACCGCGAAGGAGGCCCGCGTCGCCGGCACGGTCCAGATCGGCGCGAACAGCGCGGAGATCGGCACCGCACTGCGCGCGGCGTCCCGGGAGGGCCGGGCCCCCGACCGCCCCTTCCTGATCACGGTCCAGCCGAGCGTCGTCGACCCCACCCGGGCCCCGGCGGGCAAGCACGTCTTCTGGGCCTACGGCCACGTCCCGCACGGCTGGACCGGCGACCTCACCGACGCCATCGAGCGCCAACTGGAGCGCTTCGCCCCGGGGTTCCGCGACCGTGTCCTGGCCCGTGCCACCGCAGGCCCACGCGAACTCGCCGCCCGCAACGCCAATTACGTCGGCGGCGACATCGCCTCCGGCGCGGTCTCCGGACTCCAGCTCCTGCTGCGCCCCAAAGTGACCCCGTTCCCGTACCACACCCCTCACCCGGCCGTGTTCATCTGCTCGTCGGCGACCCCGCCCGGCCCCGGCGTGCACGGGATGTCGGGACACAACGCGGCGAAGGCCGTATGGAGGCGACTGAGGCAGGCATGACCTGATACCGAACACTTGCTCAGTGCTCCACCCTTCAGGGCGGAGGTGCAGGGCATCCTGCCCTCACCGGCCGGCGGTGGCCCGTGAAACAGGAACCCATGGTGGTACCGCGTAGCGGTACGGGCCGGAATCTCCTGCCCTCGGGCAGGAGAGGGCGTCAACGCGAGTCCCTCCGCACGGCTCCGCTGAGCCGCCCACGCACTCAGACCGGCTCGGGCTCGAAGTGCCGCAGCGTGTCCCGGCCCGGCTGGACGATGCCGTAGCTGCTCTCCGGTACGACGTTCCAGACCCCGGGCAGATCGCCCAGCGGCTCCGACACGACCAGCCGCGTCTCCTCGGAGATGTGCCTCAGGAACGCGAGGTCGGGGTGGAGCGCACGCACGTCGTCCACCCGGCTGCTGTAGTAAAGCGACCGCGAGTCCCCGCCGCTGGAGTACCGGAAGAACCACACCCGTTCGCCGTCGGTCACCGCGACCGTCATCTGGAGCGGCTGCGCCACTCCGTGCTCGTGCCCGAGCCGCTCCACAAGCCCCGCCATCCGGGCCACCGCGCCCGGCGGATCGCCGTCGAGCCCGAGGGTGAGGGCCACATGGAACATCACCTCGGAGTCCGTCGTGCCCTCCAGCGCCGGGAACAGCGCCGGGTCCACGGCCAGCATCAGGTCCCGGCGCAGCTCGTGGAACCCGGTGATCGCCCCGTTGTGCATCCACAGCCAGCGGCCGTGGCGGAAAGGGTGGCAGTTCGTCTGCTGAACGGCCGTCCCGGTGGAGGCGCGTACATGGGCGAAGAACAGCGACGAGCGGACGTGGTCGGCGATCTCCCGCAGATTGCGGTTGCTCCACGCCGGACCGGTGTCGCGAATGACGGCGGGCGTCCGCAGATGCCACGCGTACCAGCCGATCCCGAAGCCGTCGCCGTTGGTGGTCTCGACACCCATCCGCGCGTGCAGGCTCTGGTCGATCAGCGAGTGCTGCGGCCGGTAGAGGACATCGTCCAGCAGCACGGGGGTGCCCGAGTAGGCGAGCCAGCGGCACATGGCGGATACCCCCGTTCCGAGCCGCCCGGGCGGTGCCGCACGGCTTCGTAGGTGGTGCGGGTGGACCTCAGCGAACCCCGGCCGTCCTGCGGTCGCATCGCCCGTGGCGGGTGGTTGCGTGGCGGCCGCCGAGGCCGGTCACGGCCCGGCGGTGGGCGTGCGCAGGGGGGTGAAGCTTGAGATCCTGGGTGGTACGAGCGCTGCTTGTGATCCGTCGGACGGCGAACAGGGTGGGCTCCATGGCCGTGACCGAGGAGACCGGTGCGGAACCGGCGTCCGCAGGCGTCGACCCCACGGGCGATCCGCTGCTGCGCACCCGGTTCGCCCTGCCGAAGCGGCCCGCCACGTTCGTGCGCCGCGCCCGCCTCGTCCGGCACCTCGACCAGGCTCTCGGCACACCCCTGACGATGGTCAACGGGGCCGCGGGCGCCGGCAAGACCCTCCTGGTCGCCGACTGGGCAGCCGGCCTCGCGGAACCGGTCGCCTGGCTCACGGCCGACCCCGCCGACCAGGCCCCCGGGATCTTCTGGGCCTATCTGCTGGAGGCACTGCGCGCAGCGGGCGTCCCGGTGACGGGCGACGTGGGCTGCCCCGCGGAGGCGGCCCATGTCGACCAGCGGACGCTGACCCGCCTGGCCGCCGACCTGGAGCGCCGGGACCACACCACCGTCGTCGTACTGGACGAGTTCGACCGGGTGACCTCCCCCGAGATCGCGGAGCAGCTCGAGTTCGTCCTGCACCACGCCGGACGGGGCATGCGCCTGGTCCTGGTCTCCCGCACGGAACCCCTGCTGCCGCTGCACCGCTACCGGGCGTCGGGCGAGATCACGGAGATCCGGAACGCCGAGCTGGCCTTCACCTCCGAGGAGGCCCACGAACTGCTGTCGCGGCACGGACTGCACCTGCGGGCCGGCGCCGTGAGGGCCCTGGTGGAGCGGACCCAGGGCTGGGCCGCGGGACTCCGGCTGTGCGCCTTGGCCGCCCGGGAGGGCACGGACCCCCACGCCTACCTGAAACAGTTCGAGGCCGACCACAGCGCGGTGGCCGACTTCCTGCTGGCCGAGGTCCTCGACCGGCAGACACCCGGCACCCAGGACCTGCTGCTGCGCATCAGCGTCCTGGACCGCTGCTGCCCCGACCTGGTGAACGCGCTGACGCTGCGCACCGACGCGGAGCCGATCCTGGCCGCGCTGCAGCGCGAGAACGCGTTCGTCCACTACCTCGGACACTCCTGGTACAGCCTGCACCCCCTGTTCGCGGAGATCCTCCGCGCCCACCTGAGGGAACGCTTCCCCGGCCTGGAGCCGGAGCTGCGCGGCCGGGCCGCGCAGTGGCTGCGGCGATCCGGAGCCCTGCCCGACGCGCTCGTCCAGGGGGCCGCGGCGGACGACTGGGAGTTCACCGCCCGCGTCGTGGTCGACGATCTGGCGATCGGGCAGCTCTTCACCGGGCTGCGCTCCGAGGAGCTGTCCGCCCTGTTCGCGGGGATGAGCCCGGAGGTCACGGGCCCGGCGCCCGACCTCGTGCGCGCCGCCCGCGAGCTGGGACGCCGCGATCTCGAACGCGGCCTGGCCCATCTGCGCCAGGCCGAGGAGGAACTGGGCCGGGACGGAGCCGGTGCGGCCCCGGTGCGGCTCAGCTGTGCCCTCCTGGAAGCCCTGGCCGCCCGGCTGACCGGCTCTCCGGGCAGAGCGGAGCGGGCCGCCGAGCAGGCGAGGCTCCTTCGGCGGGAGGTCCCCGGGCAGCTCCTCGAGGAGCACCCGGAACTCACCGCCCTCCTGCTCACGCACCTGGGCTCCGCCCGCCTGTGGGCCGGGCGCTTCGACGACGCCCGGACCGCCCTGTCGGCGGTGGCCGGTTCCCCGGAGGAAGCGGCCACGGCCCTGCCCCGGTGGGAGGCCCTCGGCCACCTGGCACTGATCGACTACCTCAACGGCCGGCTGGGCCCGGCGGAGCACAAGGCCCTCGCGGCGGCCGGCCAGGCGGAGCGCTACAGCCTCCCGCGGAGCTCACGGTCCGGCATCGCCCCGCTGGTCCTGGCCGCCGTGGCCATCGACCGCGACGAACTCGACGAGGCGCAGGCGTTCCTCGACGAGGCGGCCGACTCCCACTCGCTCGTCGAGGACCCGGTGGTGGAGGCAGGCCGCACCCTCACCCGGGGGCGGCTGCTCCTGGCCCGAGGGAACGCCCGGGGCGCCCTGGCAGCGGCGGACGCGACCGTCCCGGCCGCTGTGAGCTCACCCTGGGCGCGGGACCACGCCGCCCTGCTGGCGTCCGCCGCCCACCTCGCCCAGGGCCGTCCCGAGCTGGCCCGGAAGACCGTGGAGCGGGTGGCCCGCGACCGGACGGCGTGCGCGGTGGAGGCGGCCCGCGTCCGGCTCGCGGCGGGCGATTCCGAAGGGGCGCTGGGCCTGCTCGACGGCCTGCCGGAGAACGACCGGCCCGGCCCGGCGGTGACCGTCCGCGCCACGCTGGTACGCGCCCGGGCCGCCCTCGACGCCGGGGACCCCGCCACCGCCCGTCGCCTGGTCGCCCGGGCACTCCTGGACGGCCGGCGCGAGCAGCTGCGCCGCCCGTTCCTGGAAGCCGGCCCCTGGATCCGGCCGCTGCTGAGCACCGGCCGGCCGCGGGAGCTGGCCGCCGGCTGGCTCCTCCCGGGCCCCGGCCCTCACCGCGCCCCCTGGCCCGCCGCGCCTGACGGGCCCCCGGAACTCGCCGTCGAGGAGCTGAGCGCCCGCGAGCGTGATGTGCTGCGGCGCGTGGCCGAGATGATGTCGACGGAGGAGATCGCCGCCGACCTCCATGTGTCCGTGAACACCGTGAAGACCCACCTCAAGAGCATCTACCGCAAGCTCGCCGTCACCCGGCGCGGCGACGCCGTCCGCAGGGGGCGCGAACGGCGGCTCCTGTGAGCGGGGCCCCGGCCGCGCCCGGTGGCGCCGGGCTGCCGGCACGCGGCGCCGTGCGGCGGTCCCGGGCCGACTACACCGGCGGCGTCTACGGCTCCATGCTCGCCGCCTCCGTGGTGATCGGCGTCGGAACCCTGGGTTCGCTGCCCCGGGTCGAGCTCGTGGCGCTGCTGCTGATGACCGGTGCGGTGTTCTGGCTCGCGCACGTGCACGCGCAGCTGTTCGGGGCCCGTCTGGCGCAGGGGGCCGTGGGGCGCCGGGCCGTGCTGCAGGTGTGCCGCGAGGAGTGGCCCATCCTGGAGGCCGCCGTCCCGCCCGCCGTCGCCGTGGCGATCAGCGCACTGCTGCCCCTGGACATGCCCGGCACCTTGTGGCTGGCGCTCTCCGTGGCGGTGGCCGGGCAGGTCGGCTGGTCGATGGCCGCCGCGGCCCGGGCCGGTGCCTCGGGGAGGCAGATGGCGGGCTCCGCCGCGGTGAACCTGCTGCTCGGGCTGCTGATCATCATTCTCAAGATCGTCTTGAAGGAATGAGGAGCGGGCGCGGATTCACCTGCGCCGGGTGAGGGCGGACGGCGCGCCGGGGCGGACCATCGCAAGGGAGGGGCGTGCACGGCCCGCCCCACGCCGCCCGCGGGAGAGCAGCTCATGCGCTACGAGATCCGCGTCGACGGACACATGTCGGAGACGCTGGCCAAGGTCTTCCCGGAGCTGGATCACGTGGTGATGTCCGGTCAGACGGTCCTGTTCGGCTCCGTCATCGACGAGGCCCATCTGTACGGGCTGCTGACCCGCTTCCAGTCGCTGGGTCTCCGGGTCGTGGAGATGCGCCAGCTGCCGGAGTGAGCGGGGCGGGGGCGAGCGGGCCGGGGCGAGCGGGGGTCACAGGACCGCCGTGGGGATCCTGCCGGAGCGCGCGGCCGCGCCCAGCGCCGCGAAATCGCGCTCGTTCTGATCGGCGTACGACTGGGCGAAGCCGGCGAGTGCGCGGTCGAACCGGTCGCCGCCGCCCAGGTACGCCGCGATGGCGACGGCGTCGCCCGAGCGGGCGTGGGCCCGCGCCAGGCTCGCCCCGCACAGCCGCGCGAACAGGCGGAGCATGGCCGGGTCCATGGTGTCCGCACGCGCGATGCCCTTCCAGTCCCGCAGCTGGCGTACGTAGAAGTCCCGCTCGTGTCCGTCGAGGCCGAGGGCGTGCGTCCAGCCCAGGAGGATGTCACTGGTCGTCTGGATCAGCCGCTGTCCCGCCACCACCCGGCGGCCCTGGTTGTCGTAGCCGTCCCCGCCGGTGTGGGCGGCGAGCACCGACTGCTGTGCCTCCTTGGCCTGGAGGAGCAGGGGATCGTCGTCGTCCCGGCCGAGCAGCAGCACGATCCAGCAGCGGGTGCCGACACTGCCGACCCCCACCACCTTGCGGGCGATGTCCACCAGTCGGTAGCGGCTCAACAGGTGCCTGCGCTCGGACGACAGACTGTCCGCATAGCCCTCAAGGACGGTGAGCAGTTCCTTCTCCTGGCCGGGCGAGGAGTCGGAAACCAGATCCCGCAGCGGGGTGATCAGCGGTGGGTCCGGTGTGATCCGCCGCCCCTCGGCCGTGGTCTCGGTGAGTTTCGCGAAGGCCTGGAGGTGGGTGCGGGTACGGGCTTTCCGTGTGGCCTCGGCGGTACGGCGCCTGGCCTCCTTGGTCATCGACGCGGCCATCAGCTCCCGCATGTGGTCGGCGTCGTCCTGGGCGTACCAGATGTCCAGGGTGCGCATACCGGCGAACTCCCGCATCCGCTGCCGGTAGGCGCGTACGCAGGTCTCCACCGCGCCGTTCTGCTCCGCGGTGTCGAAGCCGCCTGCCCGGCCCGCGATGGCGAAACTGGCCGCCAGCCGCTTGACGTCCCACTCGAACGGCCCGGCCAGGGTCTCGTCGAAGTCGTTGATGTCGAAGACCAGATGGCGCTCCGGCGAGGCCAGCAGCCGGAAGTTCAGCAGATGGGCGTCCCCGCACAGCTGCACCCGCAGCCCGGTGTCCGCGGCCGCCCCGAGATCGGCGGCCATGATCGCCGCGGCGCCCCGGTAGAAGCGGAACGGGGACTCGAGCATGCGGCCGTAGCGGACGGGCACCAACTCCGGTACCCGGGTGGCCGACTGGCGCTCCACCACCTCGACCGGGTCGGGCCGCTCCGGCCCCGCCTCGAGGCGGCCGTGGGACGAACGCGGCACCCGCCGCCGCACCGAGCGGCCCGACTCCGCCCGCTCGGCCGGGGACAGGAACGTCGTGGTGGGGCTCGGTACGGTCATGGCTCAGCCCTCCCGCCGGGAGGAGAAGTCCTCCGACGGCGCGTGGCCCCGCCTGCGCAGCCCGGCCTGCACCGCGCCGGCGAGGATCCGTGCCGCCACGCCCACCAGCAGCAGCCCGCCTGCCATCTGAAGCATCGTCAGGACCCGCCCCGTCTGGGAACGGGCGGCGATGTCGCCGTACCCGACGGTGGTGAACGTGGTGAGCGTGAAGTACAGGGAGTCCGTCTTGGTCAGGGGCTCGCTGAAGGAGCCCGGGGTGGAGTGTTCCAGCAGGAAGTAGGCGCCCGCGAAGAGCAGGAGGAACAGGACGAGCGTGGCGGCCAGTGCCTCGACGGCCTTCAGCCGGGGGAACGGCGAGTGGGCGATGGCCTGTACCTCCCACCAGAAGACCAGGACGACCAGCAGCAGGCCGCAGCCGAGCAGCACCGAGGTGCCGGTGCTGGTGCCGCGGCCGTCCAGGGGCAGTACGTAGTAGACGGTGACGAGGCCGATCGCGATGAGCGCCGCGCGCAGCAGGACGGCGGCCTTCGCGCGCCGTCTCGTCTCCGCTCGCGGCTGCGGCCGCCGCTCCCGCTCCTGCCGGGGCCGCGCGGGCTCGGTCCGTGCGGTGGCTGGATCGTTCATCTCGTCTCTCTCGGTCCTGTCGGCTGCCCTCTCCACCTCACCGCCACGGCGCCGGGAACGGATCACCCTTCGCGGGTGACCCGGCGGCCGGCCTGGCGCGCGACGGCGGCAGCCGCGCTGTCACTGGTGGCCGGACCGGTCCGGCTGCGTGTCCGGCACGCTCACCCGTCCCGGGTGAGGCGGCCCCGCGCCGGACATGGGCACGCTGAGAACGGCACGGAACGGCCTGCCGGGCGGTGTGCGCCCGGGACGGAGGAGTGACATGAGTGCGCAGACCTACCTGGCGTACGACTTTCCGTTGTTGAGCGCCTTCTGGACGATGCTGTGGTTCTTCCTGTGGATCATGTGGTTCGTGCTGCTCTTCCGCGTCGTCCTCGACATCTTCCGTGACGACGATCTGGGCGGTTGGGCGAAGACCGGCTGGCTGGTGTTCTGCATCGTCCTGCCGTTCCTCGGCGTGTTCGTCTACGTCGTCGCGCGCGGCAAGAACATGGGCCGCCGGGAGATGTCCCAGGCCCGCGCGCAGCAGGAGGCCTTCGACAGCTACATACGGGAGACCGCCAAGGGCGGCGAAGGACGGGGGAGCAGCGTCGACGAACTCGCCAAGCTGTCCGAGATCCGCGCCCGCGGCGACATCACGGACGACGAGTACCGCAGGGCGAAGGAGCTGGTCCTGAGCGGCTCCGGCCCGTCGGAACCCTAGCCCCCGACAGAAACGAGGCAGCAGGATGGCCGCCACACACCCTACGCACGCACACTCGACGGCGAAACGCGAATGGGCCGTCGGCCTGATGGTCTTCGCCGCCGTCATGCTCATGATCGGTGGGATCCTGGGCATCATGCGTGGCATCGCGGCGATCGCCGAGGACGAGGTGTTCCTCTCGACCCCCGACTACGTCTTCGCGTTCGACCTCACGAGCTGGGGCTGGATCCACCTGGTCCTGGGCGCGGTCGCCGTGCTCGTCAGCATGGGGCTGTTCCAGGCGTCGACGTGGGCACGCGTCGCCGGCGTGGGCATCGCCGGACTCATCATCATCGCCAACTTCCTCTCCCTGCCGTCCTACCCGGTCTGGTCGGTCGTGATGATCGCGATCTCCGGGTTCATCATCTGGGCCCTGTGCACGGTGAAGAAGGACGACGCCTGGGAGCCGTTCGAACAGACTCCTGGCAATCCGTGAGGTCCGCATGACGCCCGGGCAGGCGGACCCGCCCGGGCGTCATGCGGACGCGGCCGGGCGGGTCCCGGGTCAGCGGATCGTCGTACCCACCCCCGTCTCCGCCGGCCGCCGCTGCGACAGTGCGACCCGCGGCCACGTGGCGATGTCGCGCCGCAGCTGACGGTCGTGGGTGGCCAGGACGACGGCCGCCTCCGTGGTGTGCAGCGCTTCGGTGAGTTCGTCGACCAGGGCGATGGACAGATGGTTGGTGGGCTCGTCCAGCAGCAGGACGTGCGGGCGGGCGGCGAGGGCCAGGGCCAGGTCGAGACGGCGCTGCTGGCCCATCGACAGCTCGGCCACCGGCTTGTCGGTGTCGCGTGAGGTGAGCAGGCCCAGCGAGCCGAGCCCCACCACCTCGCCCTCCTTCAGCACACCCGCCGTGACCAGCTCGGCGGTGTGCGCCTCGTAGAGGTCACGGGCCCGCCGGTCCGTCGCCCGCGGCGACTCCTGCCCGAGCAGCCGAAGCCGCACCCTGCGCGCCCGGTGCACCCGGCCCGAGCAGGGGGCCAGACGCCCGGCCAGGACGGACAGGAGCGTGGACTTGCCCGCCCCGTTCGGGCCGGTGACGGCCAGCCGGTCGCCGGACGTCACCGACAGGCTCGTCGAGTCGTGCAGCCGCCCGCCGACCGTCACCTCCTCCGCCCGCAGCAGGACGACCCCCGGCCGGGCGGGCAGCTCGGGCAGCGAAAAACGCCGGGGCGGCACCGGCGCGGTGACCTGGTGCCGGTCCAGATCGTCCTGGCGCCGGTGGACGGAACGCACCAGCGCACCGGCCCGGGTGGCACGCTGGTGCTTGCCGGTGCCCTTGTCCGGGCGCCAGCCGGTGCTCAGCCGGTTCTGCGCCTCGGACAGCGCCTGCTTCAGACGGACGTGCTCGGTCTGCTGCTGCTCGTACTCCTCCTCCCAGCGGACCAGTTCGGCCTCCCGCCCCTCGCGATAGCCGGTGTAGCCGCCGCCGTACACGCCCGGCCGGCCGTCGCGGGTGGGGTCGAGATCGAGGATCGTGGTGGCCACGTCCGCGAGGAGCGCCCGGTCGTGGCTGACCACCACGACGCCGCCGGCATGGGCGCGCAGCCTGGCGGTGAGGTACTCGAGCCCCGCCAGGTCCAGGTGGTTGGTGGGCTCGTCCAGGAGCAGGAAGTCGTACTCGGCACCCAGCAGACAGGCCAGCCGGATGCGGTAGCGCTGGCCGACCGACAGCGTGGCCAGCGGACGGGCCCGGTCGCTCACCGCACCGAGTCCGTCCAGGGCGACGTCCACCCGCCGGTCTGCGTCCCAGGCGTCCAGCGCCTGCGCCACCTCCAGGGCGTCGGCGTAGGCCTGATCGGCCCCGGGACGCTCCGCCGCGAGCGCTTGCGCCGCGGCGTCCAGGTCCCGCAGGGCCGCGCGGGCGTCGGCCAGGTGATCGTCGATGAAGTCGCCGACCGTGCGCTCGTCCTCGGCCGGCATCTCCTGCTCGGCCAGGGCGAGCGTGCCCACGCGGTGCACGGTCCCCTCGTCCGGGGCCAGGAGCCCGGCCAGGACATGCAGCAGGGTCGACTTGCCGCGGCCGTTCTCGCCGACGACGCCCCAGCGCGACCTCGGGGAGACCTTCATGTCGACGTCGTGCAGCACCGTGCGGCCACCGCGGTCGACGCGGATCGAGGCGCAGGTCAGCTGGGCCCGGTCACGGGCAGGCAGAACAAGGGTGGTCACGTTCTCTCCTCGTTGAGGAGGCACACTTCACCCCCGGTTCGGGCGGGGATGCGAGCGGGCCATCGGATCCGACGGACGGCCGGGCCCAGAACAGGGCGGGCCGTGGGCGACGTCGCGGCTCCACGGCACCTCGGCCCGTGTTTCGACACGGCGTGCGAGGGTGGAGCCGGTGGCCCGGATCAGAGGTAGAAGACGTAACTCACACAAACATGCTAACAGTTGCCGCCGAGAGCGCTCAGGCGCGCGTGCGGACCAGCAGCAGCGCCACGTCGTCGTCGGGCTCCGGGCTCAGCGCGCTGAGGAGGCTGTCGCTGGTCCGCTGCAGGTTCGGGCCCGCGTTCCGCAGGAGGTGGGTCAGCGTGCTGAGCCCGGTGTCGATCGGCTCCCCGCGGTTCTCGACCAGCCCGTCCGTGTACAGGGCGAGCAGCGAGCCCGGGGGAAGTTCCACCTCCACGGTGCCGAACTCCACGCCCCCCACCCCGAGCGGTACGCCGCCGGGCACGTCGACGAGCTTCGCGCTGCCGTCCGCCCCGGCGAGCACGGGCGGCAGGTGCCCCGCGCTGGACAGGGCACAGGTGCCGCGCCCCAGGTCGCACACGGCGTACACGCAGGTCGCGATCGCGTCGCCGAGCGAGCCGGCGATGTCGTCGAGGTGCCGCAGCAGCTCGGCGGGCGGCAGGTCCAGCCGGGCCAGCGCCCGCGTGGCCGTGCTCAGCTGCCCCATGATCGCCGCGGCCTGGACGCCCTTGCCCATGACGTCCCCGACGACGAGCGCGGTGCGCCCCGGGCCCAGCGGCAGTACGTCGTACCAGTCGCCGCCGACCTCGCTGAGGGCCGGTCGGTAGCGGGCGGCGATGTCGAGCCCCTCCTGCTCGGCGGGCGCGGCGGGAAGCAGGCTGCGCTGCAGGGTGAGGGCGGTACCGCGCTCGCGTCCGTAGAGGCGGGCGTTGTCGATGCAGATGGCGGCGCGGGCGGAGAGCTCCGAGGCGAGCACCCGGTCCCGGTCGTCGAAGGGGCGTTCGTCGACGGTGCGGTACAGGGTGAGCGTGCCGAGCACCTTGCCGCGGGCCATCAGCGGCACCGCCATGTAGGAGTGCGCGCCCGCCTCGCGCAGGGTCTTCGCGGCCCGCCCGTCCCGGGCGATGCGCCGCATCATCTTCGCGTCCACGCGCTCGACCAGGACAGGACGGGCACTGCGGACGCACTGCGTGATGATCCGTGACGAGCCGTAGGTGGCGAGCTCGCCGACCGGGTCGGCGGCGTGGATGGCGTCGGTGGGGTAACCGGCGGCGACGGCCAGCGCTCTGAACTCGGCGGGGGCGCCGCCCGACACCGGCGCGATCGTGCCGTGGGTCACGACGGACTCCAGCACGTCCACGGCGGCCAGGTCCGCGAGCTGCGACACCACCACGTCGGCCAGTTCCCTGGCGGTCTGCTGGAGGTCCAGCGTGGTGCCGATCCGCACCCCGGCGTCGGCGATCACCGACAGATGCCGGCGGGCCTGGGCGACTTCGGCCGCGGCCTGCTGGCGCTCGGTGACGTCCAGTACGGCCATCGCGAGGCCCAGCACCCGCCCGTCGGTGTCCTCGATGCGGTGGTACGACTCCGAGTAGGCGCGGTCCTGGACGTCCGCCGCCGTACGGCCGATGGTCTGCTGGTCGAGCAGGGGTCTGCCGGTCTCCAGGACGTGCCGCATCCGGGCCTCGATGGCCTTCACGTCCAGGTCCGGCAGCACCTCGCCGACCCGGCGCCCCAGCACGGCCTCCTCGGGCACGCCGTTCATCCGCTCCAGCGCGGGATTGACCCCGACCCAGCGCAGGTCGTTGTCGAACACGGCGATGCCGAGCGGCGTCTGGTTGACGAGGCTGTGCGAGAGGGCGAGGTCCCGCTCCACGATCCGTACGGTCGTCGCGTCCGTGGCGAGGCCCAGCAGATGGGGCTGCCCCTCGGGGTCGAGGAGACGCATCGTGCGGAACTCCACGGCCCGGTCCGTACCGTCCTTGTGCCGCAGCGGGAAGACACCGGCCCACCGGGCCCCTGAGCTGACCTGGGCGAACAGTTCCCTGCCCCGGGTCCGGTTCTCGGGCGCGACCAGGAGCGTGTCGGCGCGCCGGCGCAGGGCCTCCGCCGCGGTGTAGCCGAGCAGCTGCTCGATCTCGGGGCTCCACAGGGCGATATGCCCGCCCGCGTCCAGGACCACGGCCGCGACCTTCAGAAGATCCAGCAGGCCGCCTGGCGCGGCCGTGACGGAGTCGCGATCCGAGGTCGCATACCCGTTCATGCGAGCCGCTCCTTCCGGCGCGGCAAAAGGTCCGGCCAAGATCCGTTGCGCAGGCTGTCCGATGAGGTCACAGTACGGTCGGTGGAGCGACGCTGTCGCGCCGAAATGACAAAAAATCGAGGGTCGGAACGCAGTTCCGACCATGGAGGGGGAGTGCCGTCATGAGTGACTGGTCGTTGCGGGAGAGTCTGGACACGGCGGCGGGCACCGTCCGCTGGGACCGGCTGGGGGATCCGGGCGGCGAGCCGGTCGTGCTGCTGCACGGGACGCCCTTCTCGTCGTACGTCTGGCATGAGATCGCTCCCGCACTCGCCGCCGTCGGGTACTCCGTCCACGTCTGGGACATGCCGGGCTACGGCGCCTCGGACATGTACCCGGGCCAGGACGTCTCGCTGGGCGTCCAGGGGGAGGTGTTCACCGAACTGCTGGCGCACTGGAAGCTCGCGGAGCCGTCCGTCGTCGCGCACGACTTCGGCGGCTGTGCGGCGCTGCGCGCGCACCTGCTGCACGGGGCCCGGTACCGGCGGCTCGCGGTGGTCGACCCGGTGGCCCTGGAGCCCTGGGGTTCCCCCTTCTTCCGGCTGGTCGGGGAGCACAGCCAGGTCTTCGAGCAGCTGCCGCCGCCCCTGCACGAGGCCCTGGTGCGGCAGTACGTGACGTCCGCGAGCAACCTGGGCCTGCGTCCCGCCGCGCTCGACGCGCTGGTCCGGCCGTGGACGGGGGAGCGGGGGCAGGCCGCCTTCTACCGCCAGATCGCGCAGGCCGACCAGCGCTACACCGACGAGATCCAGCCGCTGTATCCCACGCTCGATCTGCCCGTGACGGTGTGCTGGGGCACCGAGGACACCTGGATCCCGTTCGCCAAGGGGCAGGAACTGGCCGCCATGATCCCTGGCGCCAGGCTGCGGCCGGTACCGGGGGCGGGGCATCTCGTGCCGCTGGACGCCCCCGCGCGCCTGATCAGCGAGGTGCTCGCCTTCCTCACGGCCTGAGAGCAGCCGAACCATCAGGACCGCACAAAGTCCGACGCGGTCATTGCTTCGATTGTGTGCGAGTCCTAGGGTGTGCCTGCTCAGCAGTTGCTCCGTCACCGTCAGTTGACACGTATCCCAACAGAAACACCCATCGAGGGTGTGCAGTTGAGGATCGTGGCTGACGTGCCCTCAGTCCGTGCAGCACCGCACCTGTCGAACCGAGGAAGGCCACGGTCATGCCGCACCCGCACCCGCTCCCGTCTCCCGCCGACCGGCCCGTAGTCAGCCGCCGCCGGCTGCTCGAAGGGGGCGCCGCCGTACTCGGCGCGCTCGCCCTCTCGGCGTCGCCCACCGCAGCGCACGCGGCCGCCCGGCGCCCGGCGGCGGACGGCCCTCCGGAGTGGAACGACGGACTGGCCGTGTACCGGGTGGGCACGGAGCCACCGCACACCACGCTGATGCCGTACGCGGACCTCGGGCAGGCACTGGACGCCGACCGCACGCGTTCGCCGTACCGGCAGAGCCTCGACGGCAAGTGGAAGTTCGCCTACGCCGACCGGCCCGACGACCGGGACACCGACTTCTACCGCACCGACGTCGACGACTCCGGCTGGGACACCATCCCCGTGCCCTCCGCCTGGCAGTTGCAGGGCTACGACTTCCCGATCTACATCAACATCACCTACCCCTGGTGGGGCCCCAACGGCGGCGGCGAGGACGCCCAGCCGCCGGCCGCCCCGACCCGCTACAACCCCGTCGGCCAGTACCGCCGTACGTTCACCGTCCCGAAGAGCTGGTCGGGCCGCCGCACCTTCCTGCACTTCGAGGGCGTGAAGTCCGCCCACTACGTGTGGATCAACGGCGAACTGGTGGGCTACCACGAGGACTCCTACACCTCCGCCGAGTACGACATCACCCGCCACCTCAAGCCGGGCACCAACCAGATCGCCGTCGAGGTCTACCGCTACTCCGACGCGGAGTGGCTGGAGGATCAGGACATGATCCGGCTGAGCGGCATCTTCCGCTCGGTCCATCTGTACTCCACGCCCTCCGTGCACCTGCGCGACTTCAAACTGGACACCCCGCTCGGCGACGACTACGCCTCCGCCGACCTCAAGGTCACGGCACATGTCCGCGACTACGGCGGCGAGGGCGCGGGCCGCTACACCGTCGAGACCCAGCTCTACGACGCGCGCGGCCACGCCGTCTGGTCCCGGCCGCTCCAGCAGCCCGTCGACGTCCCGGCCGGCGGCGAGGCCACCGCCGAGGCGTCCAGAGCCGTCCCGTCGCCGAAACTCTGGTCGGCCGAGCACCCGAACCTCTACACCGCCGTCCTGCGGCTGCGCGACCCGGCCGGCAAGGTGGTCGAGACCCTCTCGCACCGGGTCGGCTTCCGCGAGTTCGCGCTCAAGGACGGCCTGATGCGCATCAACGGCAAGCCGGTGTCCTTCCGCGGCACCAACCGGCACGAGATGCACCCCGTCACCGGCTCGGCGCTCACCAGGGCCCAGATGATCGAGGACATCGAGATCATCAAGCGTCTCAACATCAACAGCGTCCGCACCTCGCACTACCCCAACAGCCCGCTGTGGCTGGAGCTCGCCGACGAGTACGGCCTGTACCTCGTGGACGAGACCAACCTCGAGACCCACGGCATCCGCGACAAGTTCCCCGGCAGCGGTCACCCCGAGTGGACCGAAGCGTGCGTGATCCGCGCCCAGAACATGGTCCACCGCGACAAGAACCACGCCTCGGTGGTCATCTGGTCCCTAGGTAACGAGGCGGGCGGCGGCACCACCTTCAACGCCATGTACGACTGGATCCGCGGCTACGACCCCACCCGCGTCATCCAGTACGAGGGCGACGACCGCCCGGGCATCAGCGACATCCGCTCCGAGATGTACGACAGCCCGCAGCGCGTCGAGGCCCGTGCCAAGGACACGAACGACACACGTCCGTACGTGATGATCGAGTACTCCCACGGCATGGGGAACTCCAACGGCAACTTCAAGAAGTACTGGGACATCGTCCGCCGCTACGACGTCCTCCAGGGCGGCTGGATCTGGGACTTCGTCGACCAGGCCCTGAGCTGGCCCACCCCGGCCCGTAAGCTGCTGACCGAGTCCGGCCCGGGCGCGCTGCGCGGCGAGATCATGGCGCCCGCCGGCACCTTCGACCGTGCCAAGGGCGTCTTCGGCGGCACCGTCTTCCCCCGCGACGCCCGCCTCGACCTCACCGGTTCGCTCACGCTGGAGGCCTGGGTCACCCCGCATGTGACCGGCTATCACCAGCCCATCATCGCCAAGGGCGACACCCAGTACGCCCTCAAACAGTCCGACAAAACGCTGGAGTTCTTCATCCACGGCGGCGGCCAGTGGGTCACCGCGAGCTGGGCGCTGCCCGACGACTGGACGGGCAAGGAGCACCACGTCGCCGGTGTCTTCGACGCGGACGCGGGCACGCTCACCCTGTACGTCGACGGCTCGGTGCGAGGCACCCGCACGACCACCCGGCGCCCGAGCGACAACACGGCGTCCCTGGCGCTCGCCACGGACGTCGACAACCCGACCCGGGAGTTCAGCGGCACCATCCGGCGCGCTCGCGTGTACGCCCGCCCGCTGAGCGCGGCGGAGCTGGCCTCGGACGACCGCGGCCCGGACGACGAGGGCGTGCGGTTCTGGTTCGACGCCGCCACCGTCGGGCTCACCGAGAAGCGCCCGCGCGACAAGACCTTCTACGCCTACGGCGGCGACTGGGGCGACAACCCCAACGACGGCGCCTTCTCCGGCGACGGCATCGTCACCGCCGACCGCGGCCACACGGGCAAGGCCGCCGAGGTCAAGCAGATCTACCAGGCGATCAACGCCGCCCCGGCCCCGGGCGGGCCCGGCGCCGTCAAGCTCACCAACGAGTACCTGTTCACCAACCTTCGCGAGTTCGACGGGCGTTGGTCCCTCGTCGCCGACGGCAAGGTCGTCCAGCGCGGCCGGCTGACTCGCGACCAGCTCGATGTGGCGCCGCTGAGCGGCAAGGACATCAAGGTGCCGGTGCGGCTGCCGGCGAAGCCCGAGCCGGGCACGGAGTACTTCCTCCAGCTCTCCTTCACCACCAAGGAACGCACCAAGTGGGCCAAGGCGGGCTTCGAGGTGGCCAAGCAGCAACTGGCCCTCGACGCCGGTACCCCTGCCGTGAAACCGGCGCCGCTCGCCGGCGTGCCCACCCTGCGCCACACGGACGGGGACCAGACCCTCTCGGTCAAGGGCAAGAACTTCTCGGTCACGTTCGACAAGAGCACGGGAACCATCACGTCGTACGAGGCGGTCGGCACGCGCCTGATCACCTCCGGCCCCGCCCCGAACTTCTGGCGGGCGCCCACCGACAACGACCGGGGCAACGGCCACCACACCCGCAACCAGGTGTGGCGCGACGCCGGGACGAAGCGGAAGGTGTCGGACGTACGGGTACGGCCCCTGGGCGACCGGGCCGTCGAGGTCACCGTCACCGGCACGCTGCCCACCGGCACGGAGTCCACGTACTCCACCACCTACACGGTCTTCGGCAACGGCGAGATCAAGGTCGACAACACCCTGCACCCGGGCGCCTCGAACCTGCCGTACATTCCCGAGGTCGGCACCCTGCTGTTCCTGCCGCGCCGGCTGGACCGGCTGCACTACTACGGCCGCGGCCCCGAGGAGAACATGTGGGACCGCAACAACAGCACCGACGTGGGCCTGTACTCCGGCACCGTCGCCGAGCAGTGGACCTCCTACCTGCGGCCCCAGGAGAACGGCAACAAGACCGACGTCCGCTGGGCCGCGCTGACGGACGGCGCCGGACGCGGACTGCTCGTCTCCGCCGAGCCGCTGCTGGAGGTCAACGCCTCGCGCTTCACCCCGGAGGACCTGTCGGTCGGCGCCCGCCACGACTATCAGCTCACCCCGCGGGACGCGGTGGTGCTGCGGATCAACCACCGCCAGATGGGCGTGGGCGGCGACAACAGCTGGGGAGCGCACACGCACGACGAGTTCAAGCTGCTCGCGGGCCGCGACTACGCGTTCACCTACCGGCTGCGTCCGCTGACGCGGGTGAGTGAGGCGATGGAGGCCTCACGCCGGCCGACGGCGACCGAATAGAACGAACGGTGGGACAGCGGCGCCGCCGCCTCAGTCGGCGGTGTCGCTGATCCCCAGGCGCAGATGCTCCACGTGGTACACGGCCTGGTCGAGCAGCTCGGCGACATGGTGGTCGTGCAGCGCGTACACGACCGAACGGCCCCGGCGCTCGCCCACCACCAGGCCCAGATTGCGCAGCAGCCGCAGCTGGTGCGAGCAGGCCGACTGCTCCATGCCCACCTCGGCCGCCAACTCGGTGGCCGGCAGCGGGCCTTCCCGCAGCCGCGCGAGGATCAGCAGGCGGGAGGGTGTGGACAGGGCCTGAAGCGTGGTGGCCACCTTCGCGACGTTGTCCGCGTCCAGGCGTACGCGCTCGCCGGCGTCCTGCGCGGTGGTGACGGCTCCATGACCCATGACGTCATCGTACCGGGCACACACGAACACATGAATGAATCTTCATCTGTCCCGGTCGGGGCAGGTCGATGTCGGATTCTCGCCAGACCCGCCCGCCGGTGGTGACCGATGCTGGACGTATGCAGATGGGGATGCACACCGACACCGAGCGTTGCGTACGCGCCGTCCAGTCCAAGGACGCGCGCTTCGACGGCTGGTTCTTCACGGCCGTCCTGACGACCCGCATCTACTGCCGTCCCAGCTGTCCGGTCGTGCCGCCCAAGCCGGAGAACATGGTCTTCCACCCGAGCGCGGCGGCCTGCCAGCAGGCCGGGTTCCGGGCCTGCAAGCGCTGCCGGCCCGACACCAGCCCCGGCTCCCCGGAGTGGAACCAGCGCGCCGACCTGGTGGCCCGCGCCATGCGGCTGATCGCCGACGGCGTAGTGGACCGCGAGGGCGTGCCGGGCCTGGCCGGACGGCTCGGCTACAGCACCCGGCAGGTCGAGCGCCAGCTGCTCGCCGAACTGGGCGCGGGCCCCCTCGCGCTCGCCCGGGCCCAGCGCGCCCAGACGGCCCGGCTGCTCATCGAGACGACGACCCTGCCGATGGCGCAGCTCGCCTTCGCCGCCGGCTTCGCCTCGATCCGCGCCTTCAACGACACCGTCCGCGAGGTCTTCGCCCTGTCCCCGAGCGAGCTGCGCACCCGCGCCCCGAAGCGGCAGGGCACGAGCACACCCGGCGCGCTCGCCCTGCGGCTGCCGTTCCGGACCCCCCTCAACCCCGACAACCTCTTCGGCCACCTCGCCGCGACGGCCGTACCCGGGGTGGAGGAGTGGCGCGACGGTTCCTACCGCCGCACCCTGCGCCTCCCGTACGGCCACGGCATCGTCGCCCTCACCCCCACTCCCGACCACATCGCCTGCCGCCTCACCCTCAGTGACCTGCGCGATCTGACCGTCGCCATCAGCCGCTGCCGCCGCCTGCTCGACCTCGACGCAGACCCGGTCGCCATCGACGACCAGCTGCGCACCGACCCGGTCCTCGCGCCACTGGTCGACAAGGCACCCGGCCGGCGTGTCCCGCGCACGGTGGACGAGGCCGAGTTCGCCGTCCGGGCCGTGCTCGGCCAGCAGGTCTCCACCGCCGCCGCCCGCACGCACGCGGCCCGCCTGGTCACCGCGCACGGCGAACCGGTCGACGACCCCGAGGGCGGGCTCACCCACCTCTTCCCGGCACCCGATGCCCTCGCGGCACTGAACCCCGAGTCGCTGGCGATGCCCCGCAGCCGCCGCACCACCTTCACCACCCTGGTCCGTCAACTCGCCGAAGGCGAGCTCCACCTGGGAGTGGAGAGCGACTGGCCGCGCAGCCGCGCCCAGCTCCTCGCCCTGCCCGGCTTCGGCCCCTGGACGGCCGACGTCATCGCCATGCGCGCACTCGGCGACCCGGACGCCTTCCTCCCCACCGACCTCGGCATCCGCCGCGCCGCACAGGAGCTGGGCCTGCCGTCCACGCCCGCGGCGCTCACCGCACGCGCGGCCGCCTGGCGCCCGTGGCGGGCCTACGCCGTCCAGTACCTCTGGGCGACGGACAGCCACCCGATCAACTTCCTCCCGGTATAAGGACGTTCGATGAAGCACCACACCGTGACCGACAGCCCCTACGGCCCCCTCACCCTCGTCGCCGACGACGGAGTCCTGTGCGGCCTCTACATGACCGGCCAGCGCCACCGCCCGCCTCAGGAGACCTTCGGCACCCGCGACGACACCCTGTTCGCGGAGGCGGAGGAACAACTCGAGGCGTACTTCGCGGGCGAGCTCAGGGAGTTCACCGTCGAACTCCGCCTGACGGGCACCCCGTTCCAGCGCACCGTCTGGGAGCGACTGAGCCGCATCCCGTACGGCGAGACCCGCACCTACGGCGAACTCGCCCACGCCCTCGGCACCCCCACCGCCTCCCGCGCGGTCGGCCTCGCCAACGGCCGCAACCCCATCGGCGTCATCGTCCCCTGCCACCGCGTCATCGGCGCGAACGGCAGCCTCACGGGCTACGGCGGCGGCCTGGAGCGCAAACGCCGCCTGCTGGAGTTCGAGAGCGGGGCCGCGCTGTTCTAGGCGGCGTCGCCGAGGCGGCGCAACAGCTCGGGCAGGGCCGTTCCGATGGGTTCCCGGACGATCTCGTCGGCGCGCTCGTCGTACGGCGTCGGCTCGGCGTTGACGATGATCAGGCGGGCGCCGTGGTCGGCGGCGACACCGGCGAGGCCGGCGGCGGGCTGGACCTGGAGGCTCGTGCCGACGGCGATGAACACCTGGCAGGCCTTGCTGATGGCGGCCGCCTCGCCGAGGACGACGGGGTCGAGCCGCTCGCCGAACATCACGGTCGCCGACTTCAGGACACCACCGCACTCCAGGCACGGCGGATCGTCCTCACCGGCCTCGACCCGGGCCAGCGCGTCCTGCATCGGGCCGCGGACGTGGCAGCCGGTGCACACGAAACTCCGTGCCGTGCCGTGCAGTTCGAGGACCTTGCGGGCGGGCATCCCGGCGAGCTGGTGCAGCCCGTCCACGTTCTGCGTGATCACCCGCACCGGCACCCCCGACCCCTCCAGGTCGGCGATGGCCCGGTGGGCGGCATTGGGCTCGGCCCGCAGCGTCCGGTTCTTGCGCCGCATCTGCCACGACCGCCGCCGGATCTCCGGATCGCCCATGTAGTACTCGTACGTCACGAGCTTCTCGGCCTCCGGATCCCGCCGCCACAGCCCGTTCGGACCGCGGTAGTCCGGGATCCCGGAGTCGGTGCTGATACCGGCACCGGTGAGCAGGGCGACGAGGGGCTTGGCCATGATCCGAGGGTAGGACGCCGGGCCACACGGAGCGAACGGATATCCGAGAGGCGTGCTGCGCCGATCGATCAGGTGGCGCGGCGCAGCCCCACCGCCCCGTCAGCCGACCCGCCGGCCGTTCTCCAGCTCCGCCGTGCCCGAGCCGTCCGCCAGTACGTCCAGGGCGGTGAGGACGCGGCGCCCGAGGGCGCCCGGGAGGTAGTCGGTCAGCTCCTCGCGCGGTACGAGGCGCCAGGACAGCAGTTCCTCCTCCTGGAGGCGGATCGCCTTGAGGGCGTCCTCGCCGAGCACCCCGCCGTCGTACAGATACGCCACCAGCGGCGGACGCCCAGGCCCGTGCACCCAGTCCACCGCCAGGAGCCGGCCGAGCTCACGGTCCAGGCCGATCTCCTCGGCCGTCTCGCGCCGCGCGCCCTGCCGCGGGGTCTCGCCGTCGTCCGACTCGATCGTGCCGCCGGGCAGCGTCCAGCCGTCCCGGTAGTTGGGCTCGACGAGCAGTACCCTGCCCTCGCCGTCCCGGAACAGCGCGGCAGCACCGGCCAGGACGCGGGGCAGGGACGCGATGTACGCGGCGAAGTCAGCAGAGGTGGTCATTGGGGCAGGGTAACCACCGGAAGCCGGCTCAGCCGCAGGGGAAGACCCGGTCGGACTTGTAGTTGATGTAGAGGCTGCTGGAGGTCGAGCCCATCTTGGCGGTCACCGGGGCGCAGGCGAAGCTGGAGACGCGCACCGGGCCCGCGTACTCGCTGAAGTTGCCCGAGTCCGGGTCGCAGGACGTACCGCCCACCTTGCAGACCTGCACGTACATGTACTGCGCCTTGCCGACGTTGTTGTCGAGGATGACGCAGCCCTTGCCGCCGTTCTCGTAGGAGAAGAGGGTCGCCAGGCGCTCGGCGGGGTCGGTGCCGAGGGGCAGCGGAATGCCCTTCTTCAGCGTGTAGCCGGTGCCGCAGACGTTGGCCGCGGCCGCGGCGGCAGCCGGGTCGGCCTGCGCGAGGGCCACGGTCTCGGCGTCGGCCCCGGCCGAGAGCGGCACCGACGGCTGTTCGACGGCGACGGCCTGCGGCGCGGTGAGCACGGCGGCGGACAGGACGGTCGCGGAGGCGGCGGCACGCAGGGCGGTTCTGAGACGAGACATGACAAGCAGACGCTTTCTGTCGGGCGCGAGGAAGCGGACCGGATGACTGGAAATGATCGACTGGCTCGATGGCCAGATCACTTTACGGTCGGGTTTGATCGACATCGTCAGGCGATGAGTAAGTGGCCGGAATCAGCCGAATGGAAGCGCTTTCAAGCGGAACGGCCGGGAGCGCCCGGAAGCCGTGGCCGATGCTGAGCCTCGATGAGCCCCGGATCCCCAAGCGGAAGACCAAGTCCGGCACCGCCACCGGCCGGGAATGGCCGGTTCTCCACGGTCAGGCCGCCGGCTCCGCCAGCCGCAGCGTCCGCTCCGCCAGCTCGCTGATCCGCACCCCGTCGAACCCGAACACCGCACTGCGGACCGTGTCCTCCAGCGGCGCCTTCCAGTGGTCCGGGATGGCGGCCGCCCCGCCGAACACGCCCACCACCGAACCCGCGGTCGCCCCGTTGGAATCGGTGTCCAGGCCGCCCCGGACAGTCAGGGTGATGGTGCGCGTGAAGTCGCCGTCTCCGTAGAGCAGGCCGGCGGTCAGCACGGCGGCATTCGGAACGGTGTGGATCCAGCCCATCCCGAGGGTCTCCTCGGTGATCGTGGTGAGCGTGTCCTCCCAGGACATCCGGGTGTCGTGCAGGGAGACCACCCGGCGTACCGTCCGGGCCAGACGGCTGCTCGCCGGGATCACGGTCAGGGCCTGGTCGACAGCGTGCCGCACGGTGGGCGCCGTGAACGCCGCCGAGATCAGCGCCGCCGCCCACATCGCCCCGTAGACCCCGTTGCCGGTGTGCGACAGCACCGCGTCCCGCCGGGCCAGCGAGGCGGCCCGGCGCGGCACGCCCGGGCAGGTCCAGCCGTAGATGTCGGCCCTGATCAGCGCCCCGATCCACTCCTGGTACGGATTGTCGTACGTCGCCGTCAGCGGCGGCTTGAGCCCGTCGGCCAGATTGCGGTACGCGGCCCGCTCGGCGGTGAACGTCTGCAGGTACGGCAGCCGCAGCAGCCACAGGTCGCCGACCTGCTCGGTGCTGAAGCCGAAGCCGTGGGTCTCCAGCAGGTGGAGGCCGAGGATCGCGTAGTCGACGTCGTCGTCGCGACAGCTGCCGTGGATCCGCCCGCGCACACACTGGCGCCACTCGGGCCGCAGCGCGGACTCGTCGTCGCCGATGGGCTCGGGCAGGTAGTCGGTCAGGGGGAGGGCGGCGGCCTTTCTGAGGTAGCGGTCGATGCGGTCGCGCGTCCAGACCTCGCCCTGTTCGACCGGCTTGCCGAGCATGTTTCCCGCGATACGGCCCAGCCAGCCGCCGAGGATGCGGTCGGCGAGCGCTGCTTCGGTGTCGACGAGCGTCATGGTTACGGTCTACCCGTTTCCACGGGATCGCCCGAGGGGGTGGGGCCGCAGGTCCAGGAGTCGGGCAGATGCTGACGGCCGGGGCGTCCTGAGGTTAAGGTCGCAGCGGCGCGACTGGCCCTGACGTGCGTGAGGGCCCGGAGAGCAAGGGGAGTGCAAGTGGCGGACGCTGCAGTGAGCGGTACCCGAACGACGCAGCGGGTGCTCGTCGCCGCGGACAAGTTCAAGGGGTCGCTGACGGCCGTGGAGGTCGCCGAGCGGGTGACGGCCGGGCTCCGCCGGGCCGTGCCGCACCTCGAGGTCGAGGCGCTGCCCGTGGCCGACGGCGGCGACGGCACCGTGGCCGCGGCGGTCGCGGCCGGGTTCGAGCGCCGGGAGGTACGGGTCGCCGGCCCCCTCGGCGGTGAGGTGACGGCGGCGTTCGCGCTGCGCGACGGCACCGCGGTCGTGGAGATGGCCGAGGCGAGCGGGCTCCAGCGGCTGCCCGCCGGCGTCTTCGCCCCGCTCACGGCGTCCACGTACGGCTCCGGCGAGCTGCTTCGGGCCGCCCTGGACGCGGGTGCCCGCACGATCGTCTTCGGGGTGGGCGGCAGCGCCACCACGGACGGCGGCGCCGGAATGCTGTCCGCGCTGGGCGCCCGGTTCCTGGACGCCGACGGTGAGCCGGTACCGCCGGGCGGCGGCGGCCTCGCCGATCTGGCCACGGCCGACCTCTCGGGCCTCGACCCGCGCCTGACCGAGGTCGAGCTGGTCCTCGCCAGCGACGTCGACAACCCGCTGACCGGCCCGAAGGGCGCGCCCGCGGTCTACGGCCCGCAGAAGGGCGCCTCGCCGGACGACGTGGCGGCTCTGGACACCGCCCTCGCGCACTTCGCGAAGGTGCTGGAGGGGCCGGCCGGTCCGAAGGCCGCCGAGTACGCCGCCTCGCCCGGCGCGGGCGCGGCGGGCGGCATCGGCTACGGCGCCCTGCTGCTGGGCGCCAGGTTCCGCCCCGGCATCGAGGTGATGCTCGACGTCCTGGGCTTCGCCCCCGCGCTGGACCGTGCCGACCTGGTGATCACGGGCGAGGGTTCCCTCGACGAACAGACCCTGCACGGCAAGGCCCCGGCGGGCGTCGCCGCGGCGGCCCGGGCCGCCGGCAAGGACGTGGTAGCGGTCTGCGGCCGCCTCGCCCTGCCCCCGGAGGTACTGGGCCGGTCCGGCTTCCGCCGGGCCTACCCCCTGACGGACGCGGAGCCGGACGTGGCGAAGTGCATCGCGGACGCGGGCCCGATCCTGGAACGGGTGGCGGAGTGCATCGCGAGGGACTTCCTGACCTGAGCGGACTTCTGTCCGGCTGATTCTGGCGGCCGGTGGGCCGGGTGCGGGCCGGTGGGCGTTGCTCGCGCAGTTCCCCGCCCCCCGGGGCGACGCCGCCCCCCCGGGGGCGCGGGGAACTGCGCGACCCGCCACGACGGCGCCGCAGCCGATGCCCGGGGGTCTGGGGGCGGAGCCCCCAGGGACATGACCCCCACGAACCCGGACATGCGAAGGGCCCCGAACCGAATCCCGGTCCAGGGCCCAAGCCAGTGCGACGCTACGGCTGCGCCGCCCGCGCCTCCCGCCGGCTGCCACGGAAGTTGTTCACCCGCCGAGCCGTCGCGAACAGCGGAATCACCGCCCCCATGACCAGCTGAAGCGCACACCCCGTCTGCAGCAGCAGCTGCCCGCTCGGCGCGTCGAACGCCCACGCCGCCAGCAGCCCCATGCTCAGCACGATCCACGACAGCATCGCCACGGCGAGCCGCCCTCGCGGCTTCGGGTACTCGACCCGGCTCACCATCAGCCACGCCGTCCCCAGGATCGCCAGCAGCGTCGCCACGAAGGGCAGCTCCAGCAGCACGATCGACACGACCGTCAGCGCCCCGAACGGCGACGGCATGCCCTGGAACGTGCCGTCCTTGACCGTGACGCAACTGAACCGCGCAAGCCGCAGCACCACCGCCAGCAGCACGACGATCGCCCCGACCGCCGCCACCCGCTGGTGCGCGTCGTCCGCGACCATGCCGTACACGAGGACGAAGTACGCGGGCGCCAGGCCGAAGCTGATCAGGTCGGACAGGTTGTCCAGCTCCGCGCCCATGGGGGAGGAGCGCAGCTTGCGCGCCACCAGACCGTCGAACAGGTCGAAGACCGCCGCGCAGAGCATGAGGATGACCGCCGTGGCCGCGCTGTGGCGGGCCATGCCGGTCTCCTGGCTGCCCGTGAGGTGCGGGATCAGGATGCCGGTGGTGGTGAAGTACACCGCCATGAAGCCGCACGTGGCGTTGCCGAGGGTCAGGGTGTCCGCTATCGACAGGCGAAGAGAGAGGGGCATCTCCTCTTCTTCGTCGACCTCGTCGGCCTCCGGGACCCAGCCGGCCTTGGTATCAGGATCAATCACGGTCAATGCGAGTCACCCCCGCCACGGTCTTCTGACCGACCTCGACCGCGACCTCCACGCCCTCGGGCAGGTAGAGGTCGACACGCGAGCCGAAGCGGATCAGGCCGATCCGCTCGCCCTGCTCGACCTTGGTGCCCTGGGGGACGTAGGGAACGATGCGACGGGCGACCGCGCCGGCGATCTGGATCATCTCGATGTCGCCGAGCTCGGTGTCGAAGTGCCACACGACCCGCTCGTTGTTCTCGCTCTCCTTGTTGAAAGCGGGAACAAAGCCACCGGGGATGTGCTCGACCGACGTCACCGTGCCGGCCAGCGGCGCGCGGTTGACGTGCACGTTGAGCGGGCTCATGAAGATCGCGACGCGGGTGCGGCCGTCCTTCCACGGCATGATGCTCTGCACCACACCGTCGGCGGGCGAGATGACCCGGCCCTGGGTGATCTCGCGCTCGGGGTCGCGGAAGAACCACAGCATTCCCGCCGCGAGCGCGGTGGCGGGAACGGCGACGGCCTTGGCGGCGCCGGAGCGGCGGGCACGGGCCAGGCTGAGGGCTGCGGTGGCGACGGTCGGAAGGAGCCACGGCGATGCTCCGCGCGCGAGGCGTACGCCGGCCCGGCTGTCGCGTGGTGCAGAGGTTTGGCTGTGGGGCATGGATGACCTTCGTAGCGGATGAGGCCGCACTCTGACGGGGGACGGCGGCTTTCCGGCGATCGTAGCGGCTCGGGGCCGTAACTGGGTAAGCCAGGCAGCCGAGTCGGCGGCTGAAGAGTGCTGACGGGGTGTGATCTTCTTCTCCAAGAAAACACCCCGTATCCGGACATCTAGCCCTGGAATCGATACTCTTCGAGCAGTCGCCGACCGATGATCATTTTCTGGATCTCGGCGGTACCTTCACCGATGAGCAGCATCGGCGCCTCACGGTAGAGGCGTTCGATCTCGTACTCCTTGGAGAAGCCGTAGCCGCCGTGGATCCGGAAGGCGTCCTCGACGACTTCCTTGCAGTACTCGGAGGCGAGGTATTTCGCCATGCCGGCCTCGAGGTCGTTTCGCTCCCCGGAGTCCTTTTTGCGAGCTGCATTCACCATCATCGCATGCGCGGCCTCGACCTTGGTAGCCATCTCGGCCAGCTTGAACTGGATCGCCTGGTGCTGGGCGATCGGCTTCCCGAAGGTGTGACGCTGCTGCGCGTACTGGACACCCAGTTCGAACGCACGCTGAGCGACGCCGCAGCCACGCGCCGCCACGTTCACGCGCCCGACCTCCACGCCGTCCATCATCTGGTAGAAACCACGGCCGGTGACCCCGCCGAGCACGCGATCCGCAGGAATCCGCAGGCCATCCATGATGAGTTCGGTGGTGTCGACCCCCTTGTAACCCATCTTGTCGATCTTGCCGGGGATGGTGAGGCCGGGCCGGACCTCACCGAAGCCGGGCTCCTTCTCGACGAGGAAGGTCGTCATCGACTTGTGGGGCGCGGTGCCCTCGGGGTGACCTTCGTCACTTCGGACCAGAACGGCCACCAAAGACGACGTTCCGCCGTTGGTCAGCCACATCTTCTGGCCGTTCAGGACGTACTCCTCGCCGTCCCGCACCGCCTTCGACGTGATCGCCGAGACGTCCGAGCCGAGGGCCGGCTCCGACATCGAGAACGCGCCGCGAATGTCGCCCGCCGCCATCTTCGGCAGGAAATGGTCCTTCTGTTCCTGCGTTCCGTGCTGCTTGAGCATGTACGCCACGATGAAGTGGGTGTTGATGATGCCGGACACCGACATCCACCCGCGGGCGATCTCCTCCACGCACAGCGCGTACGTCAGGAGAGACTCGCCCAGGCCCCCGTACTCCTCGGGGATCATCAGGCCGAACAGGCCCAACTCCTTCAGCCCGTCGACGATCTGCTGCGGGTACTCGTCGCGGTGCTCCAGCTCCGTCGCGACCGGGATGATCTCCTTGTCCACGAAGTCCCGGACGGTGGACAGGATCTCCTGCTGGATGTCCGTCAGACCGGCGGTCTGGGCGAGTCGCGCCATGGCTACTTCTCCTGCTCCTTGAGCTCGGGGCGGCCGGGCTGCTCGCCGCCGCGCTCCTTGATGTAGGTCTCGGTCGGCACCATGACCTTGCGGCGGAACACGCAGACCAGCGTGCCGTCCTGCTTGTAGCCCTTGGTCTCGACATAGACGATGCCGCGGTCGCTCTTCGACTTCGACGGCCACTTGTCGAGCACGGTCGTCTGGCCGTAGACGGTGTCGCCGTGGAAGGTCGGCGCCACGTGCTTGAGCGACTCGATCTCCAGGTTGGCGATGGCCTTGCCGGAGATGTCCGGGACCGACATGCCGAGCAGGAGGGAGTAGATGTAGTTGCCCACGACGACGTTCTTGCCGAAGTCCGTCGTCTTCTCCGCATAGTTGGTGTCCATGTGGAGGGGGTGGTGGTTCATGGTGAGGAGACAGAACAGGTGGTCGTCGTACTCCGTGACCGTCTTGCCCGGCCAGTGCTTGTACGTCGCCCCGACCTCGAACTCCTCGTAGGTGCGTCCGAACTGCATCGTCGTCACGCCTCCGGGATCTCGAACTTGCTGGTGCGCTGCATGCCGGCGGCGCGTCCCTTGCCGGAGACGACCAGGGCCATCTTGCGGCTGGCCTCGTCGATCATCTCGTCGCCGAGCATCGCGGAGCCCTTCTTGCCGCCCGCCTCGGACGTGTAGTAGTCGTACGCGTCCAGGATCAGCTCGGCGTGGTCGTAGTCCTCCTGCGAGGGCGAGAAGATCTCGTTGGACGCCTCGACCTGGCCCGGGTGCAGCACCCACTTGCCGTCGAAGCCGAGCGCGGCGGCGCGCTGGGCGACCTCGCGGTAGCCGTCGATGTTGCGGATCTGGAGGTAGGGGCCGTCGATCGCCTGGAGGTTGTTGGCGCGGGCGGCCATCAGGATCTTCATCAGGATGTAGTGGTAGGCGTCCGCCGGGTAGCCGGGCGGCTGCTCGCCCACGACCAGCGACTTCATGTTGATGGAGGCCATGAAGTCGGCCGGGCCGAAGATGATCGTCTCGACGCGCGGGGAGGCCGTCGCGATCTCGTTGACGTTGTTCAGGCCCTGCGCGTTCTCGATCTGCGCCTCGATGCCGATCTTGCCGACCTCGAAGCCCATCGTCTTCTCGATCTGCGTCAGCAGCAGGTCGAGGGCGACGACCTGCTGGGCCGTCTGCACCTTCGGCAGCATGATGCAGTCGAGGTTCTGGCCGGCGCCCTCGACGACCGTGACGACGTCCCGGTACGTCCACTCGGTCGTCCAGTCGTTGACCCGCACGACGCGCGTCTTGCCCGTCCAGTCGCCCTCGTTCAGGAACTTCACGATGGTGTGCCGCGCCTCGGGCTTGGCGAGCGGGGCGCACGCGTCCTCCAGGTCGAGGAAGACCTGGTCGGCCGGGAGGCCCTGTGCCTTCTCCAGGAAGCGGGGGTTCGAGCCCGGTACCGCCAGGCAGGAACGCCGGGGGCGAAGGCGGTTGACCGTGGTCATGCGGGGACCTCCAGGGGGTCGAGCTTGTTCGCTTTCCGGATCTCGTCGACGATGCGGCCGATGATTCCGGTGATGTCGAAGTCCTTCGGGGTGAAGACGGCGGCCACTCCGGCTTGCCTGAGCTGCTCGGCGTCACCATTCGGGATGATGCCACCGGCGATCACGGGTATATCTGTGGCACCGGCCACACGGAGCCGTTCGAGGACGTCCGGGACCAGCTGGGCGTGCGAGCCGGACAGGATGGACAGGCCGACCGCGTGCACGTCCTCCGCGAGGGCCGCGTCCACGATCTGCTCGGGCGTCAGCCGGATGCCCTGGTAGACCACCTCGAAGCCGGCGTCCCGCGCGCGGACCGCGATCTGCTCGGCGCCGTTGGAGTGCCCGTCCAGGCCCGGCTTGCCGACCAGGAAGCGCAGCTTGCCGACTCCCAGGTCCTTGGCCGTGACGTCCACCTTGCGGCGGACCAGGTCCAGCGTGCTGCCCTCCTCGACCGGGACGGCCACGGGCGCCGACGAGACGCCCGTCGGGGCGCGGAACTCGCCGAACACCTCGCGCAGGGCCCCGGCCCACTCGCCGGTCGTCGCCCCGGCGCGGGCGCACTCCAGGGTGGCCTCCATGAGGTTCTCCGTGCCGCGGGCGGCGTCCTTCAGCCGTTCCAGCGCCTTGCAGGGGCGCGGGTGGTTGAAGGGCGGCTGGTAGCGGTTGTCGCGCCACTGCTGGAGCGAGGCGATGACGCGGGCCTCGACCTCCGGGTCGACCGTCTGGATCGCGGTGTCCAGGTCGGCGGTCAGCGGGTTCGGCTCGGTGCCCTCGAAGGCGTTGACACCGATGATCTTCTCCTGGCCCGACTCGATCCGGCCCCGGCGTTCCGCGTGCGAGGCGACCAGCTGCGACTTGAGGTAGCCGGACTCGACGGCCGCCATCGCGCCGCCCATCTCCTGGATGCGGTCGATCTCCGCGAGGGCGGACTCGACCAGTTCCTCCACCTTCGCCTCGATCACCTTCGAGCCGTCGAAGATGTCCTCGTACTCCAGCAGGTCGCTCTCGTAGGCCAGCACCTGCTGGATGCGCAGCGACCACTGCTGGTCCCAGGGGCGGGGCAGGCCGAGGGCCTCGTTCCAGGCGGGGAGCTGCACGGCACGCGCGCGTGCGTCCTTGGAGAGGGTCACGGCCAGCATCTCGAGCACGATCCGCTGGACGTTGTTCTCCGGCTGGGCCTCCGTCAGGCCCAGCGAGTTGACCTGGACGCCGTAGCGGAAGCGGCGGTGCTTGGGGTTCTCGATGCCGTACCGCTCACGGGTGACCTGGTCCCAGATGCGGCCGAAGGCGCGCATCTTGCACATCTCCTCGACGAAGCGGACGCCCGCGTTCACGAAGAAGGAGATACGGCCGACCACGTCGCCCATGCGCTCCTGCGGCACCTGGCCGGAGTCGCGCACGGCGTCCAGCACGGCGATCGCGGTGGACATCGCGTACGCGATCTCCTGCACCGGTGTGGCGCCCGCCTCCTGCAGGTGGTAGCTGCAGATGTTGATCGGGTTCCACTTCGGGATGTGGGAGACCGTGTACGCGATCATGTCCGTCGTCAGACGGAGCGACGGCCCCGGCGGGAACACATGGGTGCCGCGGGACAGGTACTCCTTGACGATGTCGTTCTGGGTCGTGCCCTGGAGCTGGGTGATGTCCGCGCCCTGCTCCTCGGCGACGACCTGGTAGAGCGCCAGCAGCCACATGGCCGTGGCGTTGATGGTCATCGAGGTGTTCATCTGCTCCAGGGGGATGTCCTGGAACAGCCGGCGCATGTCACCGAGGTGCGCGATCGGCACACCGACCCGGCCGACCTCGCCGCGGGCGAGGATGTGGTCGGAGTCGTAGCCGGTCTGCGTCGGCAGGTCGAACGCCACCGACAGACCCGTCTGGCCCTTGGCGAGGTTGCGTCGGTACAGCTCGTTGGACGCCTCGGCCGTGGAGTGACCGGCGTAGGTGCGCATGAGCCACGGCCGGTCCCTTTCTTTTTGCGCCTGTGCCCGAGGGCGCTCTGTGCCCGTGTCGACGTTCCTCAGCCCGCGGTCGCTTCGCTCCCTTGTCTTCGTCTCTTTCGACACGGGCGCGCCCTCGGGCACAGGCGCGGTCTGACGCTCAGTCATCTGTGACCTCAGATGTTCCGGAAGCGGTTGATGGCGTCGATGTGCTGGGCGCGCTTCTCGTGGTCGCGCACGCCCAGGCCCTCCTCGGGGGCCAGCGCGAGCACGCCGACCTTGCCCTGGTGGAGGTTGCGGTGCACGTCGAACGCGGCCTGACCGGTGTCCTCCAGGGAGTACACCTTCGACAGGGTGGGGTGGATCTTGCCCTTCGCGATGAGCCGGTTGGCCTCCCAGGCCTCGCGGTAGTTGGCGAAGTGCGAGCCGATGATCCGCTTCAGCGACATCCACAGGTAGCGGTTGTCGTACTCGTGCATGTAGCCCGAGGTCGAGGCGCAGGTGGTGATGGTGCCGCCCTTGCGGGTGACGAAGACCGAGGCACCGAAGGTCTCGCGGCCGGGGTGCTCGAAGACGATGTCGATGTCCTCGCCGCCGGTGAGCTCGCGGATGCGCTTGCCGAAGCGCTTCCACTCCTTGGGGTCCTGGGTGTTCTCGTCCTTCCAGAACTTGTAGCCCTCGGCGTTGCGGTCGATGATCGCGTCGGCGCCCATCGACCGGCAGATGTCCGCCTTCTGCTCGCTGGAGACGACGCAGATCGGGTTGGCGCCGCCGGCCAGCGCGAACTGGGTGGCGTAGGAGCCGAGTCCGCCGCTCGCGCCCCAGATGAGCACGTTGTCGCCCTGCTTCATGCCGGCGCCGTTGCGGGAGACCAGCTGCCGGTAGGCGGTGGAGTTGACCAGGCCGGGGGCGGCGGCCTCCTCCCAGCTCAGGTGGTCGGGCTTGGGCATCAGCTGGTTCGACTTGACCAGCGCGACCTCCGCGAGGCCGCCGAAGTTGGTCTCGAAGCCCCAGATGCGCTGCTCGGGGTCGAGCATCGTGTCGTTGTGGCCGTCGCTGGACTCCAGCTCGACGGAGAGGCAGTGCGCGACGACCTCGTCGCCCGGCCGCCAGGCGTTGACGCCCGGGCCGGTACGCAGGACGACGCCCGCGAGGTCGGAGCCGATGACGTGGTACGGCAGGTCGTGGCGCTTGGTGAGCTCGCTGAGCCGGCCGTAGCGCTCCAGGAAGCCGAACGTCGACAGCGGCTCGAAGATCGAGGTCCACACCGAGTTGTAGTTGACCGAGGAGGCCATGACGGCCACCAGGGCCTCGCCCGGGCCGAGCTCCGGGACCGGAACCTCGTCCAGGTGGATCGACTTGCGGGGGTCCTTGTCGCGGGTCGCGAGGCCCGCGAACATCTCCGTCTCGTCCTTGTGCACGGTGATCGCGCGGTACGACTCGGGGAGCGGGAGGGCGGCGAAGTCCTCCGACACGGAGTCGGGCGACTGGATCGCGGCCAGGATGTCCTTCATGGTCACGGTGTTGCCTCCGGCGGTGTGCGCCCTGAGGGAGGGGCGCTGAGGGTTACGTCGTTGCTGCTGAGGGTTGAGGGTGTGCCGTCGGTTCGGCGGTGGTGCTGTTCGGCAGCGCTTGGTGGCGCGGGAGGTTGCCTGTGACGCAGGCGTCCGGGCGAGCAGGCGGTGGGCTTGCTGGGACGTCGCCCGGACCTCTCCAACGTATGACACCGCGTGTCACCCCGCAAGGCACTGAGTGCCAGAACTTGCTCTCAGATGAAATCTTTACGTAACAAATGAGCGATGATCGATCGAATGGCCTCGGCGAGGCACGTCAAAACGCCCTCTGACATGCCAAAACGGCCACCCCGGGGGTGGCCGTCATCACAGTGGTGCGAGCTGCTCAGCGCTCCTTGAGTGCCTGCTCGATCGTCCTCATGACCTCGTCCAGAGGAGCGTCGGTACGGGCGACGGTCACCAGCACCTCGCCCTGGGCCGACGCCGTGGCCGCGGCCGGCTGCGGGTCCGTGGAGCGCCCGGCCCCGATGCCCGTGCCGAAGGTCTTGCGCACGATCGCGAAGGCGTGGTCCAGCTGCGTCTCCACGTCCCCCTGCCCGCCGGCCCGCAGCCAGCGCCGCAGGACGTGGTTGTGGGCGGTGACCACGGCGGACGCGGCGACCTCCGCCAGCAGCGGGTCGTCGTTGGCGTCGTCGGCGTGCGCGCGCTCGTCGAAGTGGCCGAGGAGATAGCGGGTGAACAGCCGCTCGTAGCGGGCCACCGAGGCGATCTCCGCCTCGCGCAGCGTGGGCACCTCACGCGTCAGCTTGTAGCGGGCGACCGAGATCTCGGGCCGGGCCGCGTACATCTTCATGACTTCCTTGATGCCGCGGCACACCGTGTCGAGCGGATGCTCGTGCGCGGGCGCGGCGTTGAGCACCGCCTCGGCGCGGATCAGGGTGTCGTCATGGTCGGGGAAGATCGCCTCTTCCTTGGAGCGGAAGTGGCGGAAGAACGTGCGGCGGGCGACCCCGGCCGCCGCCGCGATCTCGTCGACGGTGGTCGCCTCGTACCCCTTGGTCGCGAAGAGCTCCATCGCGGCGGCCGCCAATTCCCGGCGCATCTTGAGCCGCTGGGCGGCGGCGCGAGAGCCTGCGGCGCTCTCCGGAGCGTCGGTCGTAGCTGGTGTACGTGAGGACTTGGCGGGCTGGGGCATGCCCTGAACGTACTGCATGTGCGCAGCTCGCTGCGCATGGCCTGGTTCGTGGAACCGGTCCGGGCCGAGCAGGCCACCCCACTCGGAGCCGGACCGGAACCAGTCGCCGGGACCCTCAGCGCTTGGCATATTCGCGGAAGCCACGGCCGGTCTTGCGGCCGAGGCAGCCCGCGGCCACCAGGTGCTCCAGCAGCGGCGCCGGGGCGAGCCCCGGGTCACGGAACTCGCGGTGCAGGACCTTCTCGATGGCGAGCGAGACGTCCAGTCCGACCACGTCCAGGAGCTCGAACGGGCCCATCGGATAACCGCCGCCCAGCTTCATCGCCGCGTCGATGTCGTCGAGGGACGCGTAGTGCTCCTGCACCATCTTGATCGCGTTGTTCAGGTACGGGAACAGCAGCGCGTTCACGATGAAGCCGGCCCGGTCACCGCAGTCGACCGCGTGCTTCCTGATCCGTCCGCAGACCTCACGGACCGTCGAGTGGACGTCGTCGGCCGTCAGCACCGTACGCACGACCTCGACCAGCTTCATGGCCGGCGCCGGGTTGAAGAAGTGCATGCCGATCACGTCCTGCGGACGCGAGGTGGCACGGGCGCAGGCGACGACGGACAGGGACGAGGTGGTGGTGGCCAGGATCGCGCCCGGCTTGCAGACCTTGTCCAGCGCGGCGAACAGCTGGCGCTTGACCTCCAGGTCCTCGGCGACCGCCTCCACGGCCAGGTCGACGTCGGCGAAGTCGTCGTACGTGCCCGTCGGCGTGATGCGCTCCAGGGTCTGCGCGGCGGCCTCGGCGGTCAGCCGGCCCTTGTCGACCGAGCGGGCCAGGGACTTGCCGATCCGGGCCTTCGCGGCCTGCGCCTTCTCCTCGCTGCGCGCCGCGAGGACCACGTCGTACCCGCCCTTGGCGAAGACCTCGGCGATCCCGGAGGCCATCGTGCCCGAGCCCGCGACACCGACCGAGCGGACCTCCCGGCCCGCGGTCAGGCTGCCGCCCTCCAGCGGGGTCAGCGCGTCCCGCACGACGACCGAGCTGCCCGGCGCCTCGTAGGTGTAGAAGCCGCGCCCCGCCTTACGGCCGGTCAGGCCCGCCTCGCTCAGCTGGGCGAGGATCGGTGCCGGCGCGTGCAGACGGTCGCGGGAATCGGCGTACATCGCCTCCAGGACCGTGCGGGCGGTGTCGACGCCGATCAGGTCGAGCAGCGCCAGCGGCCCCATGGGCAGCCCGCAGCCCAGCCGCATCGCGGCGTCGATGTCCTCGCGGGAGGCGTACTTCGCCTCGTACATCGCGGCGGCCTGGTTGAGGTAGCCGAACAGCAGTCCGTCGGCGACGAACCCGGGGCGGTCGCCGACCGCGACGGGCTCCTTGCCCAGGTCCAGGGCGAGGTCGGTGACCGCCGTGACGGCCGCCGGCGCGGTCAGCACCGAGGAGACGACCTCGACCAGCCGCATCGCCGGGGCCGGGTTGAAGAAGTGCAGGCCCAGCACCCGCTCCGGACGGGAGGAGTCGGCGGCCAGCCGGGTGACGGACAGGGCGTTGGTGCCGGTCGCCAGGATCGTCTCGGGGCGCACGATCCCGTCCAGCTCCCGGAAGATCTGCTGCTTGACCTCGTACGACTCCGGCGCCACCTCGATGACCAGGTCGGCGTCGGCCGCCGCCCGGAGGTCGGTGGAGGTGCGGACCCGGGCGAGGATGTCCGTACGGTCCTGCTCGGTGAGCCGCTCGCGCTCGACGCCGCGGGCGGTGGAGGCCTCCAGGGTGGCGAGGCACTTCGCGGCCTGGGCCTCGCTGATGTCGATGCCGACGACCTCGCGGCCGGCCTTGGCGAGGACCTCGGCGATGCCGGTGCCCATCGTGCCGAGGCCGACGACGGCGATGGTCTGCAGCGGGGACTGGGACGGGTCGGAAAGGGGAGTGGCCATCGCGGGACTCCAGGAATGAGGGTGACGACGGGGAACACGCCCGGGTGCGCCGAGGGGCGCACCGGGTGCGTGAGAAAAACGCGGGTGTTGCCGGGCCGCAAGCGCACACGCCCGGTGAAGGGAGGACCGGCCCTGTCCCGGGGCCGAGTCGCACCGCGGTACCTGAGGTACCGAACCGACTTCCCCCACTGCCTTAAGGGCGTGGGAGGTACCCCCATCACGGCGGCCGCGTCACCAGACCGCCGCGAGGAAATACGAGTGGGTAACTCGCTCGTCTGAGCTTAACTGGCGGGTAACGAGCGCGCCAGCCCTCGTCTTTGTGATGTACGTCCCGCGCAGCTCGCGGCCCACCTACCCTCTCACTCATGGACGAAGAGTTGCGATCACTCACGCTGCGCTTACGGCAGGAGTCGGGGGCGGTGCCCGCGTTCGAGCGGCTGGTGGCGACCGATGACGTCGACGCCCTGGCAGGTGTGCTGACCGAGCCCGGACAGCAGCTGTGGGCGAGGGAGCTGGCCGCGTTCCGGCTGGGGCTCGCGGGGGACCGGCGGGCCTTCGAGGCCCTGGTGCTGCTGCTGAACCACCGTGACCCGCCACGCTGCGCCTCCGCCGCCTACGCCCTCGCCCGGCTCGGCGACCCGCGCACCGCCCGCGCGGCCGCCGCGCTCGCCACCAACGAACTGCGCGTCGCCTACGCCCTCCACCCCGTACGGCTCCTGGTTGAACTGCGCGCCCCGGAGGCCGTGCCCGCGCTGATCACCACCCTGCGGCGGCGGCTGCGGCCGCACGACCCCTACCGTCGGGTGGCCCTCGCCTGTGTGGACGGGCTCGGCACGCTCGGCGACGCCCGGGCCAGGCCCGTCCTGGACGAGGCCCTCGCCCATCCGGTGCTCGCCGAGGCGGCGGTGCGAGCGCTGGGGAGGATCCCGAAGCAGCGGTGAGTCAGCGGAGGAGCGGTCTCGCGTAGCGCACCTCGGGGACGGTGGTGCCCTCCACCTCGAAGGGCTCCTCGGCGCCGTCCGCGAGAAAGCCGGCCCGTTCGTAGAAACGGCGGGCCCGGCCGTTCCCCTTGAGGACCCACAGGAGCATCCGGCCGTGTCCCGCGCGGGAGCAGCGCTCGACCGACTCCGCGAGCAGCGCCCGCCCCACGCCGCGCCCCAGGTGTTCCGGGTGGACGTAGACGGCGTACAACTCGGCGTCCGGCGTACGGACTTCACCGTCCCGGTACGGCCCGTGGCAGGCCCAGCCGACGAGTTCGCCACCGGCGTCCTCGGCGACCAGGTTCACCACGCTGTCGTCGCCCTGCGCGAGGTGCGTCCGGCGGCGCTCCGCGTCCTCGGCGACGCTCAGGCCGTCCAGGTACGCCTGCGGGATCAGGCCGCGGTACGCGCTCTGCCAGCCGTGAATGCGGATCTCCGCGACACGGTCGCAGTCGGCGAGCGTCATCTCCCGGATCCGGAGCACCTTCACTCCGCCACCACCGCGAACGCCTCGACTTCCATCAGGAACTCCGGCCGCACCAGCCCGGCGACCCGCACCGCGGACGCGGCCGGCAGCCGGTCGTCGGGTATGTGCTCGGCGCGGGCGGCTCGGATGGCCGGCATATGGGCCATGTCCGTGACGAAATAGGTGAGTTTGACGACGTCGTCGAAGGTCGCCCCGGCCGCGGCCAGGCAGCGCCCGAGGTTCTCGAAGACCTGGCGGGCCTGCGCCGCCGGGTCGCCCTCGCCGACCAGACCGCCCCGCTCATCGAGCGCGAGTTGACCGGCGACGGCCACGAAACGGCCGGTGCCCATGACCACGTGGCTGTACTGGGCAGCGGCAGCGACCCCGCCGGGGGCGGGAATCCTCGTCAGCGCACTCATGGGCCCATAGTGCACCACGGGTCTGACAGTGCCCGACCCGACGGACGGTCAGGGGCTCAGCCGCGGAAGCCGAGCAGGCGGTGGAGTGTCGAGCCGCGTGCGGAGACCGACGCCGTCTTCGATGTCAGTGGCTCGGGGTCCGGCAGGGTGTCGCAGGTCGCGTCCCGTGTGCCGATGCCGCGCGGGACGGTGCCGTCGGACAGGTAGGTGGCCAGGTACTTGTCCAGGCAGGCGTTTCCGCTCAGTGTGATGCCGTGGTTGCCGCCGCCCTGCTCGACCACCAGGCTGGAGCGGGCCAGCAGGTCATGGACGGTGACGCCGCCCTCGTAGGGAGTGGCCGCGTCGTTCGTCGCCTGGAACAGCAGGGCGGGAGGCAGCTGACCGTTGGCGATGCTCACCGGACGCGCCCCGTCGGCCGGCCAGAACGCGCACGGTGCGTTGTACCAGGCGTTGTTCCAGGTCATGAACGGCGCCTTCTCGTACGCCGCCCAGTTGTCCTTGCGCCACTGGTGCCAGTCACGCGGCCAGAACGCGTCCCGGCACTGCACGGCGGTGTAGATGCTGTAGCTGTTGTCGTCGGCGGCGTCGATCGCGCCGAAGTTCTTGTACACCTCGACCAGCGGGGCCGTGGTCTTGCGGTTCACATAGGCCGCGAACGCCTCCGCCAGATAGGGCCAGTAGCCGTTGTAGTAGGTACCCGGGACGAAGGTGTCCTCCAGCTCCGCGGCACCCACCCTGCCGTTCGCCGGGTTCTTGGCCAGCGCCGCCCGCATCGCGTACCAGGTGGCTTCGATCTTCTCCGGGTCGGTGCCGAGCCGGTACCGCGCGTCGTGCTTGGCGACCCAGGCCATGAAGGCGCGGTGGCGGTCGTTGAAGGCGTGGTCCTGGTTGAGGTTGGCGGTGTACCAGACGTCGGTGGGGTCGACGATCGAGTCCAGGACCATGCGCCGGACGTGCTGCGGATACAGCCGCCCGTAGACCGCGCCCAGATAGGTGCCGTACGAGTAGCCGAAGTAGTTGATCTTCCGCGCGCCCAGCGCCCGCCGGATCGCTTCGATGTCGTGCGCGGCGCTGACCGTGTTGATGTGCGGCAGCAGGTGCCCGTACTTCTCGCCGCAGGCGACGGCGAATGACTTGGCGCGGGCGAGGTTGGCCCGCTCGGCCTCGGGGGTGCTCGGCACGGAGTCCGGGCGCACCGGAGTGAAGTAGCCGGGCTCGCAGTCCAGCGCGGGCGTGCTCTGGCCCACTCCGCGCGGGTCGAATCCGATGATGTCGTACTGGGCCGCGACCTCCTTGGGCAGTGAGGTCGCGACGAAACCGGCGAGCGTCAGACCGTCGCCGCCGGGGCCGCCGGGGTTCACCAGCAGCGGACCCTGGAACCGCTCGGCGGTGTGCGGGACGCGGGACAGCGCGAGGCTGATCTGCCGACCGCGCGGGTTCGCGTGGTCGAGCGGCACCTTGACGGACGCGCACTGGAGCATCGGATAGTCGGTGGTGCCGCACTTCTTCCAGGCGGGTTTCGCAGCGCGAAGGGTTTCCGCCGAGTGCGGTGCGCTCGCCTCGGCGGGCACGGCCGCAATGCTCCCGGCCAGCGCGACGGCAGCGCCGCACAGCACGGCTGCGCGTGTTCTCATGGAGTCCTTCCAGGGCGGAGAGGCGTCGGACCGCGGAGTTCACGGTCATCGCCGATTCGTCCCGGCAAGCGGCTCCGGAAGAACGTGTTCTGTCAAGACTTGACCCGATTGGGCCGCGAGATGCGCTCGAACGCTCCTATATGAGCGACAGTTGGGTGGCTTTGGACGTCGGCGGCTCGGCCGGTTCGGGTGGCCGGATCCGGCGCGGCGGGTCCGCGCGGGTGGGCCCGATGCCGTACTCCTCCGCCAGTTCGTGGACCTGACGGGTGATCCGGCGCTGGTACCACTTCGGGGCGTAGGAGCCCTCCGCGTACAGCCGCTCGTACCGGGACACCAGATGCGGATGCTCCCGGCCCAGCCAGGCCATGAACCACTCGCGGGCGCCGGGCCGCAGGTGGAGCACCAGGGGGGTGACGGACGTGGCGCCGGAGGCCGCGATCGCCCGTACAGTGGCCCGCAGTTGGGCCGGCTGGTCGCCCAGGAACGGGATCACCGGCGCCATCAGCACCCCGCAGCCGATGCCGTGCTCGCCCAGGGTCCGTACGACGTCCAGGCGCCGCTCCGGCGCGGGCGTGCCCGGCTCGACGGTGCGCCACAGCTCGGGGTCGGTGAAGCCGACCGAGACGGATATGCCGACGTCGGTCACCTCCGCGGCCTGCCTGATCAGGTCCAGGTCGCGCAGGATCAGCGTGCCCTTGGTCAGGATCGAGAAGGGGTTCGCGTGATCGCGCAGGGCCGAGATGATGCCCGGCATCAGGCGGTAGCGGCCCTCGGCGCGCTGGTAGCAGTCGACGTTCGTGCCCATCGCGATGTGCTCGCCCTGCCAGCGCCGCGAGCCGAGCTGCCGGCGCAGCAGCTCGGGCGCGTTGATCTTGACCACGATCTGGGTGTCGAAGCCGAGGCCCGTGTCGAGGTCGAGGTAGCTGTGCGTCTTGCGGGCGAAGCAGTACACGCACGCGTGCGAGCAGCCGCGATAGGGGTTGACCGTCCACTGGAACGACATCCGCGAGACCGCCGGCACCCGGTTGATGATCGAACGGGCCCGGATCTCGTGGAAGGTGATGCCCGCGAACTCCGGCGTGTCGATGGTGCGGGTCGTCACCGCGTCCGCGCCGAACAGCGCGGAGTCGGCCCGGCTGTGTTCGGAGTCCGTTGTGAGGTTCTCCCAGCGCATGACGCCTCCTCGGTAGCACTGACCACAGAATAGAACACATGTTCTCTTGATCGTGCGAGGGTGTTTTACGAACGTGTTCGACCGGGTTCGAGGACCCCGATTTGGGGGGCCGGGCGGCGGGGTGGTTGGCTTGCCCCGACCCCCGAGAAACCATGTCCTGGAGGAACCTGATGGCGCAGGTCGAGGCCACTACGGAGCGGATCGTCGCGGCGGACGCGGAGACGGTGTTCGACGCCCTCGCCGACTACAGCGACACGCGCGAGAAGCTGCTGCCCGAGCACTTCAGCGAGTACGAGGTGCGCGAGGGCGGCGACGGCGAGGGCACCCTCGTCCACTGGAAGCTCCAGGCCACCAGCAAGCGCGTGCGCGACTGCCTCCTGGAGGTCAGCGAGCCCACCGACGGCGAGCTGGTCGAGAAGGACCGCAACTCCTCCATGGTCACCACCTGGCGGGTCACCCCGGCCGGCGAGGGCAAGTCCCGGGTCGTCGTGACCACCACCTGGACCGGCGCCGGCGGCATCGGCGGCTTCTTCGAGAAGACCTTCGCCCCCAAGGGTCTCGGCCGGATCTACGACGCGATGCTCGCCAAGCTCGCCGCCGAGGTCGAGAAGTAGCGGCCCGCCTTTCCAAGGTCCGGCCTCACGGCGGCCGTTGTGCCCCCTCACCGGTTCGGGTGATCTCCGGGCGGACCCGCCGCATGCCGTAACTCGTCGTGCTTGCTCATAGTTGTCGCTTTTACGCGGGAATTGTGCGGCAGCGCGACGAGGGGAGCGGTAGGTGGGCGGTATCACTCTGGCGCAGGACGAACCGGCGGTGGCGCCACCCGACACCCCCGCCCCGCCACCGGCCCCGGCCGCCGGACTGAGCCCCCGCCGGGTCCGGTTGATCTTCCTCGCGCTCATGCCGGCCCTGCTCCTGGCCGCCCTGGAGCAGATGATCGTCGCCACCGCGCTCCCGAAGATCGTCGGCGAGCTGCACGGCCTGGACCGGATGTCCTGGACGATCACCGCCTACCTGCTCACCGCCACCGTCGGACTGCCGATCTACGGCAAGCTCGGCGATCTGCTGGGCCGCAAGGGCGTCTTCCAGTTCGCCATCGTCGTCTTCGTCGCCGGCTCCGCGCTCGCGGGCAGTGCCCGGACCATGGACCAGCTCATCGCCTTCCGCGCCCTCCAGGGCGTCGGAGCGGGCGGCCTCATGATCGGTGTCCAGGCGATCATCGCGGACATCGTGCCGCCCCGGCGACGCGCCCGCTACATGGGTCTGATCGGCGCCGCGTTCGGCCTCGCCTCCGTGGCCGGACCGCTGCTCGGCGGCTACTTCACGGACCACCTCTCCTGGCGCTGGTGCTTCTACGTCAACGTGCCCTTCGGCCTGCTCACCCTGGCCGTCGTCGCCGTCGCGCTGAAGCTCCCGAAGCCGGCCGTCAGGGCCCGGCTGGACATCCTCGGCGCGCTGCTGCTGACCGCCGCCTCCACCTGCCTGGTGCTGCTCACCAGTTGGGGCGGCATCGAGTACGCCTGGGACTCACGCGTGATCCTCGGCCTCGGTGCCGGAGCGGCCGCGGCGGCCGTGCTCTTCCTCGTCGTCGAGCGCTTCGCCGTCGAACCCCTCATCCCGCTGCGGCTGTTCAAGGACTCCGTCTTCAACGTCACCGGCCTCGTCGGCCTGGTGACCGGAGCCGGACTGTTCGGCGCCGCCAGCTACCTGCCGACCTGGCTGCAGATGGTCGACGGGGCCTCCGCCACCGAGTCGGGCCTGCTCATGCTGCCGATGACGGGCGGCATCGTCGGCGCCTCGATCATCGTCGGCCAGCTCATCAGCCACACCGGCCGCTACAAGGCCTACCCGATCCTCGGCGGCGCCCTCTCCGTCGCCGGCATGTGGCTGCTCTCCCGCCTCGACGCCGGCACGCCCCGGCTGCACTACAGCATCTGGACGGCCGTCCTCGGCGCCGGCATCGGCATGGTGATGCCGGTCCTGATCCTCGCCGTGCAGAACTCCGTGCGCCCCGCCGACCTCTCCACCGCCACCGGCGCCAACAACTACTTCCGGCAGATCGGCGGCAGCGTCGGGGCGGCCGTCTTCGGCACCCTCTTCGCCGGCCGGCTCGCCGACGCGCTGGCCGGGCGCCTCCCCGCACAGATGGGCGACCGGCTGCCCGAGCCCGAGTCCATCACCCCGCAGCTCGTCCACACGCTGCCCCCGGCACTGCGCGACGGCTACATCCGGGCGTACGCCGACGCCATGCCGCGGATCTTCCTCTACCTGGTGCCGGTGCTCGTCCTCGGACTGGTCATCGCCTTCTTCCTCAAGGAGAAACCACTGGTGTCCCACTACGCCTCCGCCACCGACCCGGACACGGCGCCGGGGAACGCCCCGATCCCGCAGGCACGCGCACCGCACGCGGCCGGAATGCCCGTCTGCGGCTCGGTGCAGCACCACGACGGGACCGTGGTGCCCCGCGCCGCGCTCACGCTCATCGACGTCACCGGGCAGCAGACCGGGCGCGGCGCGAGCGGTGAGGACGGGCGCTACACGCTGGCCACCCCGGGCCCCGGCGCCTATGTGCTGATCGCAGCCGCGGGCGGCCACCAGCCGCAGGCGGTCTCCGTGACGGTCGGCGAACGCCCCGTCGAACTGGACATCGTCCTCGGCGGCGCCGGGAACCTCGTCGGCAGCGTCGTCACCGCCGACGGCACCCCCGTGCGGGACGCCACCGTCACGCTCACCAACGCCCACGGCGCGGTCGTGGCCACCACCCGCAGCGGCCGGGAAGGCGGCTACGTCATCACCGAACTCGTCGCCGGGGAGTACACCCTCGCCGCCGGCGCGCCCGCCTTCCGCCCGGCCGCGCTGCTCGTCACCGTCCAGGCCGACCGTGAGACCCGCCGGGACATCGAGCTGGCCGGCGGCGCCGTGCTGCGCGGCACCGTCCGGGCGGGCGGCGGCCGGCCCGTGGAGGACGCCCGGGTGACCCTGCTGGACGTGGCGGGCAATGTCGTCGACACCCTCACCACCGGCCCCGACGGGACGTTCCGGTTCGTCGACCTGTCCTCCGGCGAGTACACCGTCATCGCCGCCGGATACCCACCCGTCGCCACCGTCCTCCAGGTCGCCGGAGGCGGCCGCACCGAACGGGATCTCCAGCTGGGGCACGAGGACTGAGGCGCACCGGCGCGCGGGGTCGTACGCCGGTGCGAGGCCCGCGCGAGCAATTCCCGCATTGCCTCACATCGCGACCGGCGGGCGCCTTACGGTGGTGACGCTGGCACAGATCTCGCGGATCCGTGGGGAGAGAGGGCCTGGGCCATGGACCGTGGCACCGAGAGTGACGCATCCCCCAGCCCCGGAGCTGGACACGGCACGGTGACGGAACCCGCCGAGCCCGGCCGGGTCCCCCTGGCCGTCGTCGTGGTCGACCGCGACGGACTCGTGTCCCACTGGAGCCGGGGCGCACGGCGCCTGTTCGGCGTCCCCAAGGAAGAGGCGATCGGCCGCACGGCCCTCGATCTGCTCCCCGTGTCGGGCGCCCTGCCCGAGGAGGAGGACACCACCCCGTACGGCGCCTGCGACGGCCTCGGGCCCGACCTCGAATCATCCCTCGACGGCGGCCTCTCCTACCCGGCGGCGGGCCGCGCCCGGCTCGGCGCACCCGGACGCGACCGGGTCGACGTCCTGTGGTGGGCCTACCCCCTGATCGGCCCCGGGCCGGAGCGGCTGCTCGTGCTGGCGGCCGACGCGGAAGCGCTGAGTGCCGGCGACCTCGCCGACGCCGCGCCGGCGCGGACAGCGCCAGGCTTCGCGCTGCACACGGACTTCCCCGGGGCGGAGGACCTCGCCCGCCGGCTGCCCGAGATCCTGCCCAGCATGAGTGTCGGCGAGAGCGCCCGCATCGTCGCGCAGGTCCTCGAACTCGGCTATCCCATTCTGGAGTTCAGTCAGAACGACCGGGTGCCCGTCACCCCCGACTGGGGCGTGGCCCGGCGCGCCGAGCGCAAGGCCCGCAGGGAACGTGCCGCGCGGGCCCTGGCCGCCGGCGAGCCCGTCCCGGAGGAACTGCGCGACGACGGCGAGGACCTCGAGTACGCGGCCGTCCGCGAGCATCTGGAGTTCCTCAACGAGGTCAGCGGCCGCATCGGCACCTCCCTCGACCTGTCCCGCACGATCATCGAGGTCAGCAGGGCCGTCGTGCCCCGGTTCACCGACGTCGCCGGCACGTATCTGCGCGAACAGGTCGTCGCCGGCGAAGGGTTCCCGGACGGCGTGCCCGACACGACCACCATGTGGCACCGGGTCGCCGTGGAGCACACCGACGAGCCCGGCCGCTGGGACGACGTCGTCCCGGTCGGGGAGGCCATGCCGTTCCCCGCGCACACGCCGTTCTTCCAGTGCATGACCTCAGGTGAACCCGTCCTGGTGCCGCGCATCAGCGAACAGCTGGGTCACGCCATCGCCGCGCAGTTCGAGAAGCGCGACATCCGGCCGCTCATCACGGGCCGCTCCATGCTGGTCGTGCCCCTGAAGGCCCGCCACGTCGTGCTCGGCTTCATGATCCTGCTGCGGCACCCGGAGCGGCCCGTCTTCAACGACATGGACCGCGTCACCGGCGCCGAACTCGCCGCCCGCGCAGGCCTCGTGCTCGACAACGCGCGCATGTACACGCTCCAGGAGAACGTCGCCGAGACGCTCCAGGACAGCATGCTGCCGCACATCCCGCCCCGCATGGCGGGCTGCGACATCGCCACCCGCTATCTGCCGGGCACCCTGCTCGGCCGGGTCGGCGGCGACTGGTTCGACGCCGTGAAGCTGCCCGGCGGGCGTACCGCGTTCGTCGTCGGCGACGTGATGGGCCACGGACTGAACTCGGCTGCGATGATGGGCCAGTTGCGGACGGCCGTGCAGACCATGGCCGGACTCGACCTGCCGCCCGCCCAGCTGCTGCGCAACCTCGACGACCTCGCCCAGCGCCTCGGCGACACCTACCTCGCGACCTGTCTGTACGCCGTGTACGACCCGATCGCGGGCGAGCTGCACCTCGCCAACGCCGGGCACATCCCGCCCGTCCTGGTCCGGGCCGACGACGGGCGCAGCGAACTGCTGGACCTGCCCACGGGAGCGCCCATCGGCGTCGGGGGAGTGCCCTTCGAGGCGATACGCACGCGAGTGGAGACAGGCGACCGGCTGGTGATGTGCACCGACGGGCTGGTCGAGGTGCGCGGCGAGGACATCGGTGTCGGCCTCGCGACGCTCTGTGAGTCGGCCGCCCACCCCGCCGCGTCCATGGACGACGCCTGCGACACCATCATCCGCGCCCTCAACATCCGGGGCGGACGCAAGGACGACGTGGCGCTGCTGATGGCCCGGCTGAACGGCATCGAGCCGGACGACGTCGCCGAGTGGCGGCTCGCCCTCGACCCGGCCGAGGCCGGCCGGGCCCGCGCGGTGGTCCGCGAGCAGCTGCACGACTGGGGCCTGGCGAAACTGGTCGCCTCCGCCGAGCTGATGGTCAGCGAGCTCGTCACCAACGCCGTACGGCACTCCCACGCACGCCCCGTGGAACTGCGTCTCGTCCGCGGGGACACCCTGCTGTGCGAGGTGGACGACGACGACCACGAGCTGCCCACGCTGCTGAGCAGCGGCTCTCTCGACGATGCCGGGCGCGGTCTGCGTGTCGTCAGCACGCTGTCCCGCGAGTGGGGCACCAGCCGCACCAAGGCGGGCAAGACCGTGTGGTTCGAACTGACGCTGCCCAGGCGCTGATCCGCCTCGGGGCCCTCTCGAACGAGCCGGGAAAGAACACACCGGACGCTTGTGGCGGCCCGTGCCGCGCGGTACACCGTACTCGCCCGCCGGATGGCGGGATTCGTTCGCACCCTGGGGAGTTGGGCATGAGCGTGACGAGTCGGTACCGGGAGGCCTGGGAAGGGTTCTGGCGGGCGGCGTCCACCGAACCAGGGGCGGTGTTCTGGGACGCCGAGCCGGTCCTGACCGCCGGACCGCACCTCGCCCTGTTCGAACCGCATGTGGTCGATCCCGCCCTGCCGATGGTGGACCTCGGCTGCGGCAACGGCACCCAGACCCGCTACCTCGCCGACCGCTTCCCGCGGGTCGTGGGCGCCGATCTGTCGGCCGCGGCCCTCGACCACGCCCGGCGGGCCGACCCGGCCGGGCAGGCCGCGTACCGGCGGCTGGACGCCGCCGAGAAGAGCGAGACGCAGACCCTGCACGCGGAGCTCGGCGACACCAACGTCTACATGCGGGGCGTACTGCACCAGTGCGAACCGGACGACCGGCAGACGCTGGTGGACGGGATCGCCACGCTGGTCGGCGACCGCGGCCGGGCCTTCCTGGTGGAGCTCTCCGGTAGCGCCAAGCCGGTGCTGGTGGGTCTGGCGAGCGGCCCCGACGGCCCGCCGCCCAAGCTCGCGCCGGTGTTCCGGCACGGCATCGCACCCGGCGAGGTCTCCGACGACGCCGTGCCCGAGTATCTGCGCTCGGCCGGCCTCACCGTCCTGGCGAGCGGCGAGATGCCCCTGACGACCACCGAGTACCGCCCCGACGGCACGCGCATCGAGCTGCCCTCCAGGTGGCTGGTGGCGGGGCGTACCGCCTGAGGCGACCGGTCAGTGGTCCGGGCCGCCCAGCCGGTCGGCGAGACAAGCCAGGTACAGGGCCGTCGCCGTCCGGTGCTCACGCAGCGAACGGCCGGTGAGCCGCTCGATCTTGTTCATGCGGTAGACGACGGTGTTGCGGTGGATGTGCAGCGCCGCGGAGGCCCGTACGAGGTTGAAGCCGCTCTCGCACCAGGCCGTGACCGTGTCGCGGAGCGCCGGCCAGTCCGGCTGGTCCCGCAACCGCGCCGCGGTGAGGTCGAGCAGACGGGTGCGGGCGGACTGGCTCACCGCCGTCAGCAGTTGGTGGACCCGCAGATCGCTGATCCGGTGGACGGCGGAGCCGCCGCCCACCCGGGCGCCCAGGCGCAGCGCGTCGCAGGCGTCCTGGTAGGAGTCGTGCAGTCCGCCGACGGAGACGGCCGGCTCGCCGATCCCCGCGCGGGCGGCGAGCCCGTCCTGGGCGGCGATGACGTCCGTGACCCGGAGGCAGGCGGCGGCCGGCGCGTCCGCCGGACTCCGGGCCGGGAGCCGGTGCAGGACGCCGATCCAGCCGGGAGCCGTGCCCGCGACGATGTCCTGCGGGTCGGCGAAGACGTCACGGACCGTACGCAGCAGCTCCGAGCGGACCAGTCCCATGTCCCGGGCCGGGGCGCCGCGACGGGCGCCGGGGCCGGGGACGGTCACCTCGAACGCCACCGCGACCCGGCGCAGCCGCAGGTCGAAGCCGAGTTCGGCGGCCCGGAACATCAGGAAGTCGCTTTCCACGACCAGCGGGTCGTAGGAGGCGATGTCGGAGAGCAGCTTCTCGGCCGCCCGCTCGGCGAGCAGCCGGGAGCGCAGCATCACGGACTCCCTCAGCAGGATCTCCGTCTGCCGCTTCACCAGCAGGCCGAAACGGCGCACCTGGGCCGGTGTGCCGGTGATGCCGACGCTCCCCACCGCCTGCCCGTCCGTGACCAGGGGCAGGGTGACCCCGGGCCGTACCCCGCGCAGCGACTGGGCCTGTGACGCGTTGTGCGTGGCGGGCTCCTTGGTGCGGATGACCTCGACGGACGCCTCGTGGAAGGTGCCGACGCGACTGCTGTCGCCGCTGCCGATGACCATGCCGTCCGCGTCGGTGATCAGCACGTTGAAGCCGATGACGGCCGAGGTGTCCCCGGCGATCTCCTGCGCGAGTGACGGGCTCAGCACGGCGTTCCTCCCGTCGGCGGGGCGGTCCGAGATTGGACGCACCGTACAGGGGAGCGGGCGATTCCAGCCACAAGTTCGTACGAAGTGAACGGTGACGTGGGGCCGGGGGCTGCCTAGCGTATGGGCCCAATCAGACCCCGCCGGGGCGCCCAGCCGGAAGGCCCGAGCCGATGATCCGTGTGCGTTCGCTTGCCCTCGCCCTGTCAACGATGCTCCTGCTGTCCACGGCCGCCGCCTGCGGCTCGGGCGGGGACGACGCCCCCGAGAACGTGTCGGCCGAGGCCGCCGCGCTGGGCACGCTCACGCCCGGAGTCATCAAGGTGGCCGTCCAGCCCTATGCCCCCTACACCAGCGTCCAGGGCGGCAGAGTCGTCGGGCTCGACGGCGACATCCTCGCCCACGTCGCCAGGAAGCTCGGCCTGAAGGTGGAGCCCGAGGTGACGGACTTCGCCGGCATGCTCGCCGGGGTGCAGTCCCGCCGGGTCGACATCACCGTCGGCGGCGTCGCCTGGACCGCGGAACGACAGAAACAGGGGCTGTTCACCGATCCGCCCTACTACTCGCCCCCGGCGATGGCCGTCCGCAGCGGCAAGACCTACAAGACGGTCGGCGACCTGGAGAACCTGAACCTGGGCACCGTCGAGGGCTACGTCTGGGTCAAGTCCATCCAGGCCGTGCCCGGTGCCAAGCTGCACGCCTACCCCGACGCCAACGGCGTCTTCGACGACCTCGGTGCGGGACGGGTCGACGTCGGCTTCCTCGACCCGCTGCTCATCATCGCGGCGCAGAAGCAGCGCCCTGACCTGAAGATCGACACCGAGTACCTGACGCCGCCGACCGCCGCGCAGGTCGAGGCCGAGCCCGCCTACGCGTACTTCCAGCCGTACCAGACCGGCTTCTACCTGCCGAAGAAGGCCACGAAGCTGGAGCGTGCCGTCTCCACGCAGATCGACGCCATGTACGCGGACGGCGCGATGGAGAGGCTCGTCAGGAAGTACGGCGGCGACCCGAAGCAGTTCCTCGTGCCCGCCGCCGACGTGGCCACGGCCCGCCGCGGCGTGGACCGGCCCCAGGACTGGACGCCCCCGTCCATCGCCGAGTGAAAGCAGCCGCCATGTCCGGTCTCTTCGAGGTTCCCTGGTCCGACTACCGAACCGATCTGATCGACGCACTCGGGCGCACCGTGTCCTACACGGTGGCCGGCTTCGCCGGCGCGGTGCTGCTCGGCCTGGCCGTGGCGCTGCTCAGGCTCAGCAGAGCCTGGCCGGCACGCGCCCTCGCCGCCGTCTACACCGAGGTGTTCAAGAACGTCCCGCTGCTCGCCATCATCTTCCTGACCTACTTCGGCCTCGCCTCCGCCGGGATCCGGCTGGACGTCTTCACGGCCGGCTGCCTCAGCCTGATCGTCTTCTACGCCGCCTACCTGTCCGAGATCTTCCGCTCCGCGATCAGCGGCGTGCACGCCGGGCAGACCGAGGCGGGGGAGGCGCTGGGCCTCGGCAGGACGGGCATCTTCGGCCACATCGTGCTGCCCCAGGCCCTCCGGCTGGCGCTGCCCGGCACCAACACCATGCTGGTCGACCTGCTCAAGTCCACCTCGCTGCTGGTCACCGTCTCCGCCGCCGAGCTGATGTCCGAGGGGCGGCTCATCACCTCCGCCACCTTCCGGGCGCTGGAGGTGTACCTGGTCATCGCGGCGATCTACTTCGCTCTGTGCTACCCGCTGTCCCAACTCCTGCTGCTCCTGGAGCGGAAGGTGCGCTCGGGAGTGCCCCTGTCGCCGTGGCGGCGGCGGCGCCTGCGGGCGGCCCGTGCCCTGCTGGCCGGTGAGCCGGCCGCCGGCGTACCCGTGAAGGAGGCTTCCGCATGACCGAGTCAGTGGCCGCCGAGACCCCCGCCCCCCGGGCCTTCGCCGAGGCCGTCGTACGGATCGAGGGGCTGTGCAAGTCCTTCGACGGACGGCTCGTGCTCGACCGGGTGGACCTGGAGGTCCGCCGGGGCAGCATCGTCAGCGTCATCGGGCAGAGCGGCGGCGGCAAGACCACCCTGATGCGCTGCGTCAACCTGCTGGAACGCCCGGACCGGGGCACCGTCGAGGTCGCCGGGGAGGTGGTGCACCAAGGCGGCCGCACGGTGTGCCGCGACCTGCCCCGGCTGCGCCGCACGGTCGGCATGGTCTTCCAGCGGTTCCATCTGTTCCCGCACCTGACGGCCGTGGAGAACGTCGTGCTCGCGCAGCGCAAGGCGGGCGTGCCCGAAGAGCGGGCGCTGGAGCGGGCCGTGGCGCTGCTGCGGCGGGTCGGTGTGGCCCACCGGGCCCTCGCCCAGCCCGAGCAGCTCTCCGGGGGCGAACAGCAGCGCGTCGCCATCGCGCGCGCTCTCGCCCTCACGCCCGAGGTCCTGCTCTTCGACGAGCCCACGTCGTCCCTGGACCCCGAGGCCACCCGGGAGGTGCTGAGCGTGATGCGTGAACTCGCCGCCGACGGCATGACGATGCTGCTGGTCACCCACGAACTGCCCTTCGCCCGCGAGGTCTCCGACCATGTCGTCTTCGTCGACGGCGGCCGGATCGTGGAGGAGGGCCGGCCCGAGGACGTCCTGGACACCCCTGCCGAGGCCCGCACCCGGGAGTTCCTCGCGTCGTACGGGAACCCGTCATGAGTGCCGTCTCCGGTACGGCGGGCCCGGTCGTCGTCGTGGGCGGCGGCGTAGTGGGGCTTTGCACGGCGTACTACCTGGCCGCCGCCGGCCTTCAGGTGGAGGTGGTCGAGCGGAGGCAGCTGGGCTCCGGAGTGTCGCGGGGCAACGCGGGCTGGGTCTGCCTCAGCCATTCGACGCCGGTGCCCGCCCCGGGCGTGGTGCGCTACGCCCTGCGCTCGCTGGGCCGCCCGGACTCCCCGCTGTATCTGCGGCCCCTCCCGGACCCGGCGTTCGTCCGGTGGCTGTGGCGGTTCTGGCGCAGCAGCACACCGGCCGCCTTCCGGCGCGGCTACGCGGCGATCGCCGGGCTGAACCGGGACACCTTCGGCCTGTTCGACGGACTGCGCGAGGCCGGGGTGGACACCACGCTGACCCGGCCCGGCATGGTGCACGCCTTCCTGTCGCCGGCCGAGGCACGCCATCACCTCGCGATCCAGCGGGAGATGGCCGACGGGCACTATCCCGTGCCCGACGACATCACCACGGGCCCCGAGGCGCACCTGCTGGACGAGGCACTGTCACCGGCCGTACGCGCGGCCTATCTCGTGGCGGGAGAGGGCGTGGTCGACCCGGAGGCGTTCGCGCGTGCCCTGGGCGAGGCGCTGGCCGCCGCGGGCGTGAAGATCCACGAGAACGCCGAGATCACCGGGTTCCGGTCGGCGGGCGGCCGGGTCACCGCCCTGCGCACCGCCGACAGCGAGCTGCCCTGCGCGGCGGTCGTCGTCGCCGCCGGAATGCGCTCCCCGGGACTGCTCCGGCTCCTCGGTCACCGTCTGCCCCTCCAGGCGGGCAAGGGCTACAGCTTCTCCGTGGACCTCGATCCGGCGCCCCGGCACACGCTGTACTTCGGCGAACGCCGGGCCGTCGCCTCACCGATCGGCGGCACCACCCGGATCGGCGGCACGATGGAGCTCAGCGGCAACAACAACCGTCTCGACTGGCGCCGTATCGTCGCGGTGGCCCTCGCGAGCCGGCACTACCTGGGCCGCTGGTTCGACGACCCGGACGACCTGGTCGGGCTGATCCGCGACCCCTGGGTGGGCGGGCGGCCCTTCCTCCCCGACGGGCTTCCGGTGATCGACCGTGTCCCGGGGCACGACAACGCCTTCGCCGCCACCGGCCACGGCATGCTCGGCGTCACCCTGGGGCCGGTCACGGGGCACAGGCTCGCCGAGTACGTGGTCACCGGGCGGCGGCCCGGGGCTCTCGTGCCCTTCCGCTTCGGGCGGCTCCGGCGCTGAGCCCGGCGCGGCCTGGTGGGGGAGTTTTTGTCGGTGTACGGTCATTCCGCCCGGTCCGTGCACCTGTCTCGTCCTCCGGAGGACAGCCATGACCTTGCCCTGGTTACGGATGCTGGTCGCGTCCGCCGCGTCGATGGTGCTGCTCGGCACGTCCGCCGTGGCCACCGCCGCCTCGCCCGACAAGGACGCGGTGGCGATGAGCGTGCACACCGCCGGGCGGGTCAAGGACGCCGGGGACGTGCTCCAGTACAGCTGGCCCGGCGTGTACTTCGAGGGCCGGATCCGGGGCACCGGCGTCGGCATCGTGCTCGACGATCCGGCCGCCGACTACGACGTCCAGGTCGACGGAGCCACCGTCGCGACCCTCGTCACGCCGGGGAGGACCACACACTGGGTGACCGGCCTGCCCAAGGGGGTCCACACCGTCCGGCTCGTCAAACGCAACGACACCCCCTGGGCCACCAGCGCGTTCGGCGGCTTCGTCGCCGCGCCGGGCGGCGCGGTGCTGTCCCGGCCGGCCGCGCGGAGCCGCCAGATCGAGTTCGTCGGAGACTCCCTCACGGCGGGCTACGGCAACCTCTCGGCCTCCCGCGACTGCACCGACGAGCAGCTCAAGCGCACCACGAACGCGGACGTGGGCTACGGCGCCCTCACCGCCCGGCGGCTGCGCGCCGACCACCAGATCAACGCGTACTCGGGCCGGGGCATGGTGCGCAACTACAACGGAGGCTCGCCGGGGGAGAACTACCGCACCTTCTACGACCGCGCGCTGCTGAACGTGCCGGGCGACGTCTGGCAGAACCCGGGCACCTGGCGGCCCCAGCTCGTGGTGGTCCACCTCGGCACGAACGACTTCTCCACCCCGATCAACCCGGGTGAGCCCTGGACGGACGAGAGCCTCGCCGCCGCGTACCGGGGCGCCTACAGCGGCTTCCTGCAGAAGCTGCGGACGCGCTACGGCCCCGGGACCACCCTGCTGGCCGTCGGCGCCGGTCCGTTCGCCGGGCATGTCGAGCAGGTGGTCCAGGAGCGCACCGGCGCCGGCGACCGCCGGGTCCGCTACTGGCCCCTGGACGACACGGGCTTCGACCACATGGGCTGCCACTGGCACTACTCGGCCCGCGACCACCGGCTTCTCGCCGAACGGCTCAGCTCGTTCCTCGCCGATCTGCCGATCCGCTGGTGACGTCGTAGCCGGTTTTGCCCGCAGCGCGTAACGTGACGAACCATGAAGATCTCCATCCGGGACGGCTCGTCATGAGAATCCTCATCAGCGCCGACATGGAGGGCGCCACCGGGGTCACCTGGCCGGACGACGTGGTGCCGGGCGCCGCGCAGTGGGAGCGCTGCCGCTCGCTGTTCACCTCCGACGTCAACGCCGCCGTGCTCGGCTTCCACGACGGCGGTGCCGACGAGGTGATCATCAACGAGGCGCACGCGACCATGCGCAATCTGCTGCTGGAGCAATTGGACGAACGGGCCCAGCTGCTCACCGGGCGGCACAAGGCGCTGTCCATGGTGGAGGGCGTGCAGCACGGCGACGTCGACGGCATCGCGTTCGTCGGCTACCACGCGGGCGCCGGCATGGAGGGCGTCCTCGCCCACACCTACCTCGCGAACCAGATCACGGGCGTGTGGCTGAACGACGTACGGGCGAGCGAGGGCCTGCTCAACGCCCATGTCGTCGCCGAGTTCGGGGTGCCGGTCGTGCTGGTCACCGGGGACGACGTCGCCTGCGAGGACGCCCTCGGGTACGCGCCCGAGGCGCTGAAGGTCGCGGTGAAGGACCATGTGTCGCGCTACGCGGCCGTGTGCCGCACCCCCGCCCGGACCGCCGCCGACATCCGCGCGGCGGCCAAGGAGGCCGCCGCGCTGGCGGTGCGTCACGAACCCGTGCGCGGCGGCCCGTTCACCGTCGCCGTCGAGTTCGACGCGGAGCACCTGGCGATGGCCGCCACCGTCGTGCCGGGTGTGGAACGGATCGGGGAGCGGAAGGTGGCGTACACGAGCGCGACCATGTACGAGGGCATCCGCGCCTTCAAGGCGGTCACCACGATCGTCTCGGCCGCGGTGGAGGAGCAGTATGGCTGAGCAGGTGGACGGGCAGGCACTGGACGAGGTCGTGACGTTCACGTCCGACCTGATCCGGATCGACACCACCAACCGGGGCGGGGGCGACTGCCAGGAACGGCCCGCCGCCGAGTACGCCGCCGCGCGGCTCGCCGGGGCCGGGATCGAGCCGACGCTCCTGGAGCGCACCAAGGGCCGGACCAACGTCGTCGCCCGTGTGGAGGGCACGGACCCCGACGCCGACGCGTTGCTGCTCCACGGCCATCTGGACGTCGTGCCCGCCGAGGCCGCCGACTGGAGCGTGCACCCGTTCTCCGGGGAGGTCCGCGACGGGGTCGTCTGGGGGCGCGGCGCCGTCGACATGAAGAACATGGACGCGATGATCCTCGCCGTGGTGCGCGCCTGGGCCCGGCAGGGCGTACGGCCCCGGCGGGACATCGTCATCGCGTTCACCGCGGACGAGGAGGCCAGCGCCGAGGACGGCTCCGGGTTCCTCGCCGACGAACACGCCGCCCTGTTCGAGGGCTGCACCGAGGGCATCAGCGAGTCGGGCGCCTTCACCTTCCACGACGGCAACGGGCGGCAGATCTACCCGATCGCGGCCGGGGAACGCGGCACCGCCTGGCTGAGGCTCACCGCGCGCGGACGCGCCGGGCACGGCTCCAAGGTGAACCGGGACAACGCGGTGACCCGCCTGTCGGCCGCGATCGCGCGGATCGGCGAGCACGAATGGCCGCTGCGGCCGACCCCGACCGTACGCGCGGCGCTCACCGAACTCGCCGCGCTCTACGGCATCGACAGCGATCTGACGGACATCGACGCGCTGCTCGACAAGCTGGGCCCCGCGGCGAAGCTCGTCGAGTCGACCGTACGCAACAGCGCCAACCCGACGATGCTGAACGCGGGTTACAAGGTCAACGTGATCCCCGGGGAGGCCGTGGCACAGGTGGACGGCCGCTATCTGCCGGGCGGCGAGGACGAGTTCCGCGAGACCCTCGACCGGCTCACCGGGCCGGACGTGGAATGGGAGTTCCACCACCGCGAGGTCGCCCTCGAGTCGCCCGTGGACTCGGCGACGTTCGCGCGGATGCGGGCCGCCGTCGAGGAGTTCGCCCCGGAGGGGCACGTCGTGCCGTACTGCATGTCCGGCGGCACGGACGCCAAGCAGTTCTCGCGCCTCGGCATCACCGGCTACGGCTTCACACCGCTGAAGCTGCCGGAGGGATACGACTACGGGGCCATGTTCCACGGCGTCGACGAACGGGTCCCGGTCGAGGCGCTGCACTTCGGTGTGCGGGTACTCGACCGGTTCCTGCGGACGGCCTAGGGGAGTGGGGGAGAGCGTGCGGACGCTGGCGTACGGGGCTTGGCCCTCGCCCATCGACGCGGCACTGGCCGCCGCGCACGACGGGCACCCGGAGTGGGTGGGCTTCGTCGGCGACGAGGTGTGGTGGACCGAGCCGCGCCCCGCCGAGGGCGGCCGGCGCACCCTGGTGCGGCGGCACGCCGACGGCACGGAGGAGCCGGTGCTGCCCGCGCCGTGGAACGTGCGCAGCCGGGTCATCGAGTACGGCGGCCACCCGTGGGCCGCCCACGCGGGTGACGACGGTCCGCTGGTGGTGTTCGTGAACTTCGCCGACCAGCGGCTGTACCGGTACGAGCCGGGCGGAGAGCCCCGCCCCCTCACGCCGGTGTCACCCGTGGGCGGGGGCCTGCGCTGGGCGGAACCGCTGCCACGCCCCGAGCGGGGCGAAGTGTGGTGCGTGCTGGAGGAGTTCACCGGTGACGGACCCACCGATGTGCGCCGCGTCCTGGCCGCGGTCCCGCTCGACGGCTCCGCCGCCCAGGACCGGGGCGCCGTGCGCGAACTCACCGACGCCCGGCACCGCTTCGTGACGGGTGCCAAGCTCTCGCCCGACGGGCGGCGGGCGGCCTGGCTCGCCTGGGACCATCCGCGCATGCCCTGGGACGGCACCGAACTGCTCCTCGCCGACGTCGGCCCCGACGGGCGCCTGCACGACGCGCGGACCGTGGCCGGGGGGCCCGGCGAGTCCATCGCCCAGGCCGACTGGACCCACGACGGCCGCCTCCTGCACGCGAGCGACCGCAGCGGCTGGTGGAACCTCCACCTCGACGGGAAGCCTCTGTGCCCGCGCGAAGAGGAGTTCGGCGGGGCGCTGTGGAAGCTCGGCATGCGATGGTTCGCGCCCCTCGACAGCGGCCTGATCGCCGTCGTGCACGGCCGGGGCGCCACCGCCCTCGGCATCCTGGACCCCGAGACCGGCGAGGTCGTCGACGCGGCCGGGCCCTGGACCGAGTTCGCGCCCACCCTCGCCGCGCACGGCGAGCGGGTCGTCGCCGTCGGGGCCAGCCCGCGCAGCGCCTACGAGGTCGTGGAACTGGACGCCGCCACCGGCCACGCCCGCGTCATCGGCGCCGAGCACGACGACGCCGTGGACCCCGCCTACTACCCCGAGCCGCAGATCCGCGCCTTCACCGGCCCGGAGGGACGCGACATCCACGCCCACATCTACCCGCCGCACCACCCCGGCTGCGTCGCGCCCGGCGGCGAACTGCCGCCGTACGTCGTCTGGGCGCACGGCGGGCCCACCGGCCGCGCACCGCTCGTGCTCGACCTGGAGATCGCCTACTTCACCTCGCGCGGCATCGGCGTCGTTGAGGTGAACTACGGCGGCTCCACCGGCTACGGCCGCTCCTACCGCGAGCGGCTGCGCGAGCAGTGGGGCGTGGTGGACGTCGAGGACTGCGCCGCCGTCGCCCTGGCCCTCGCCGACGAGGGCACCGCCGACCGCGACCGGCTCGCCGTGCGGGGCGGCAGCGCCGGCGGCTGGACCGCGGCCGCCTCCCTCACCACGACCGACGTCTACGCCTGCGGCACGATCAAGTACCCCATCCTGGACCTCACCGGCTGGGGCACGGGGGAGACCCACGACTTCGAGTCGCAGTACCTGGAGAGCCTGATCGGTCCGCTCGCCGAGGTGCCCGCGCGGTATGCGGAGCGCTCGCCCGCCGGCCACGCCGACCGCCTCGGTGTGCCGTTCCTGCTGCTCCAGGGCCTGGACGACGTGATCTGCCCGCCCGTCCAGTGCGAGCGGTTCCTGGCCCGGCTGGGGAGCCGGCGGGTACCGCACGCCTATCTCACCTTCGAGGGGGAGGGGCACGGGTTCCGGCGGGCCGAGACCATGGTGCGCGCCCTGGAGGCCGAACTCTCCCTGTACGCCCAGGTGTTCCGGCTCGATCCGCACGGCATCCCGACCCTGGAGCTCGTCAGGTGAACCAGCTCTCGCGACCGCCCCGGCTCGCCCCCGGCGCCCGTGTCGCCGTCGTGGCGCCGAGCGGGCCCGTGCCCGAGGAGCGGCTCCAGGCCGGGCTCGACATCCTGCGCGGCTGGGACCTCGATCCCGTGGTGGCGCCCCATGTGCTGGGCCGGCACCGCGCATTGGACTATCTGGCCGGCACCGACGCCGAGCGGGCCGCCGACCTGCAAGGCGCCTGGTGCGACCCGTCCGTCGCCGCGGTGCTGTGCGCCCGGGGCGGGTACGGGGCGCAGCGCATGGTGGACCTGCTCGACTGGGCGGCGATGCGGGCGGCGGGCCCGAAGGTGTTCGCCGGGTTCAGCGACATCACCGTCCTGCACCAGGCCTTCGCCACCCGCCTCGGACTGGTCACCCTGTACGGACCCGCGGTCGCCGGAGTCGACTTCCTCAAGAACGCCCGGGCCCAGGAGCATCTGCGGGCGACCCTCTTCGAGCCGGAGTCCGTGCGGACCGTCACGGCCGTGCCCGAGGGCGGCGGCGGGCTGGTGCCCGGACGGGCCCGAGGCGTCACGCTGGGCGGCTGCCTGAGCCTGCTCGCGAGCGACCTCGGCACCCCGCACGCCCACCCGGCGGCCCGGGACGGACTGCTGCTGATCGAGGACATCGGCGAGAGCCCGTACCGCCTGGACCGGTACCTGACCCAACTCCTGCGCGGCGGCTGGCTGGACGGGGTCGCCGGGATAGCGCTCGGGTCCTGGGCGACCTGCGGCCCGTACGAGGACCTGCGCGCGGTCTTCGCCGACCGGCTCGGCGGACTCGGTGTCCCGGTCGTGGAGGAGTTCGGGTTCGGGCACGGCGAGGGCGCGCTGACGATGCCTTTGGGGATGATGGCCGAACTGGACGCTGGTAGAGGCACGTTGACCTTCGACGAGCCGGCCCTGAGCTGAGCATGCCGTTACTGAAATCCTGTCAAGAAACCCTCGTTTCGGTGATTGACGCTCCCTGACACGTGTCACACGATGACTACGACCAAGTACCTACTGGTCGGTATCCGGGTTGTCCCCACCGTGGAGGTCCGTGTGTCCCGACGCGTGCCCAGATCCCGCGCGCCGCTCGCTCTCGCTCTGGGCGCCGCCCTGGCCGTCCCCCTCGCCCTCACTCCGCCCGCCACCGCGGCGGACTCCTACACCGTCACCCCGCTCAAGTTCACCGTCCGTGCGGGCGGCCGGCCCTGCACGGTCGACGCCGACCTGTACCGCCCGGCGGGCGTGGACCGGAACCACCGGGCGCCCGCCGTGCTCGGCACGAACGGCTTCGGCGGCAGCAAGTCGGACGGATCGACGGACACCATCGGCAAGGCCTTCGCCCAGCGCGGCTACGTCTCCCTCATCTACTCCGGGCTCGGATTCGGCCGCAGCGGCTGTCTCATCTCCCTCGACGACCCGGCCATCGACGGTGCCGCCGCCGCGCGACTGGTCGACTTCCTCGGCGGCGAACGCGCCGCCGACGACGGCACCACCGCCGACTTCGTCACCCTCGACCGGCCCGGCGACCCACGGGTCGGCATGATCGGCGGCTCCTACGGCGGCGCCGTGCAGCTCGCCACGGCCGCCGTCGACCACCGCCTCGACGCGCTCGTCCCCATGATCACCTGGAACGACCTGGCGTACGCGCTCGACCCCAACAACGCCACCGGCAGCACCGGTGTCCCGGGCGTCTTCAAGTGGCAGTGGACCAACGGCTTCTACCTCATCGGCGAAGGCCAGCCGCTGCTCCAGCCCAGCCTCGACCCGTCCCGCATCAACCGCCTCTCCTGTCTGCACTTCGTCACCAAGGCCTGCCGGACCATCCACACACTCAACTCCGGCCGCTACCCCGCCGACCGGACCGCCGAGCTGCTCGCCTTCGCCCGCAGCGTCTCCCCGGCCTCCTATCTCCACCGCGTCAGGACACCCACTCTGCTGGTGCAGGGGCAGGCCGACACCCTCTTCAACCTCAACGAGGCGACGGCGACGTACCGGGCACTGAGCGCCCAGGGCACCCCCGTGAAGATGATCTGGCAGTCCTGGGGCCACAGCGCGGGACTCAACGGCCCCGGCGCCGGCGAACTCGATCTGTCGAAGGGCAATCTGGAGACCAGCTACGTCGGCCGGCGCGTCCTCGCCTGGTTCGACCGCCATCTGCGCGGGCGGACCCAGGCCGACACGGGACCGGCCTTCGCCTACCACCGAGACTGGATCACGGACCCCGGCCGCGCCTACGCCACCGCCGACCGCCTCCCCGAACCGAGCCGCACGCTGTATCTCTCGGGCGACGGCAAGCTCGTCGACAACCGGAACAAGGTGACCCGCGGCAGCCGCGGTTACACCAACTGGCTGACCCCCACCAGCCATTCGGAGAGCTCCCTGGCCAACCTCATCGGGCTGCCCGACACACCACCGCATGACACCGAGGGCACCTACCTCGGCTGGACCAGCGCGCCGCTGTCACGCCCCCTCGATGTGGTGGGCGCGCCCCGGGCCACGCTCGAGGTGCACTCCCCGAAGGCCGAGCGCACCCAGAACTCCGGCGACGCGGCCGACAAGCTCGTCCTGTTCGCCAAGCTCTACGACGTCGCCCCGGACGGCACCCGCACCCTGGTGCGCCGCCTGGTCGCACCGGTCCGGGTACCGGACGTGACCAAGAGCTTCACCGTCACGCTGCCCGGGATCGTGCACCGGTACGACAAGGGGCACCGGCTGAGCTTCGTGATCGCGGCGAGCGACGACGCGTACTTCGGCAACCGGGGCATCAAACCGGTGACCGTGGTCAGCGGGCCGCGGAACACCGGGGTGCTGCGGCTGCCCGTCGTGGGCTCCTGACCGCGGGCGCGGCTACTGTGGCGGGGTGCCCCACAACGCGTCCCGCTACCTCGCCGAAGGCCCCCGGGTGGGCATACGCCACTTCACCTACGGGGACGGCGCCGAGTTCACCGCCCGGGCGCGGGAGAGCAAGGACCTGCACCACCCCTGGCTCTTCCCGCCCGAGAGCGCCCAGGCCTACACCGCGTACGCCGGCCGGCTGATCGAGGACCCGTCCAAGGCCGGCTTCCTCGTCTGCGAGAAGGACGACGGGGCCATCGCCGGGTTCATCAACATCAACAACATCGTCGAGGGCGGCTTCCAGTGCGGTGCGCTGGGCTACGGCGCCTTCGCGCACGCCGCCGGGCGGGGGCTGATGCGCGAAGGTCTCGACCTCGTCGTGCGGCACGCCCTCGGCCCGATGCGGCTGCACCGGCTGGAGATCAACGTCCAGCCGGGGAACGCCGCGTCGATCGCCCTGGCCCGCGGCTGCGGATTCCGCCTGGAGGGCTTCTCGCCGAAGATGCTCTTCGTCGACGGGGCCTGGCGCGACCACGAACGCTGGGCGATCACCGCCGAGATGGTCATGGGGCCGGGGCGGCGCTGAGCCCCGGCCCGGCGGTCGTCAGGAGTTGCGGTCCACGTACTCGTAGATCGACCCGTCCGGGTGCAGCGCGATCAGATTGCGGCCGGCCGGTGAGGCGATGGGGCCCGCGACGATGTGGGCGCCCAGTTCGGTGAGCACCCGGTGGGTGTCGTCGACGTCCTGGACGGCGATCGTCGCGGAGACCTTGCGCAGCACCTCCAGTTCGGCCGGGGGACCGCTCATCAGCAGGAAGCAGCCGATCGCCGCCACCTCGACACCGCCCCGTTCGAAGCGCTGGGCGCTGCCGCCCGCCAGCCGCTCGTAGAAGGGGATCGCGGTCTCGAGGTCGTCGACGCAGACGCGCAGTGTGGCACCCAGAATCTCCATGGGGACGAGCCTAGTTACGCGCCGGGGGGCGAGGGTACCCGGCCGGGTATGAAGCCGATGGATCACCTGGAGCATCTGGACAAGCATCTGGTTGACGAGCTGGCACAGGTGGCGCGTGAGACCGTACGGGACGAACTGCGCGAGCAGACACGCAAGCAGCGCCGCAGGGCCACGCTGTACGCCGCGTCCGGCGCCCTCGCCCTGTACGCGGGCGCGGCCCTCGCACTCGCCGTGGGCCTGGCCCTCGCCCTCGGCCTGCCCGACTGGGCGGCGGCGCTGATCACCGCCGTGATCCTGGCCGCCACGGCCTATGTGCTGCGCGGCATGGCCCGGCCGGACCGCCCGGGTTCGGGGCAGCCGGCCGGTGCGGCCCCGGGCCATGAGGCCGCGAGCCGGACTGCCGCGGCGGCCGGTGGTATGCCGTACCCGCCCGTGCCGCCGGCCCCGTCCACCGGGCCCGCCCCGGGCACGGTGCCCCCGCGGCCGACGGACGACCCGGACGTACCCCGCCCCAGGGCGTGACGCGAGTGCGCGGGAAAGGCGTGACGCGGGCATCGCACCAGCACGGCCGCGTGGTCGTGGTGACCGGAGCCACGGGCGGTGTAGGACGGGCCACGGCCCGGGCCTTCGCCGCCCGGGGCGACCGGGTCGCCCTGCTGGCCCGGGGACGCGAGGGACTCGCCGCCGTGGCGGACGAGGTGCAGCGCGCCGGGGGCGAGGCCCTCGTCGTCGGCGTGGACGTCTCCGACGCCAAGGCCGTCGACGACGCCGCCCAGCAGGTCGTCGACGCCTTCGGCCACATCGACGTCTGGGTCAACAACGCCTTCACCGGAGTCTTCGCGCCGGTCACGGAGGTCGCCCCGGACGAGTTCCGCCGGGTGACCGAAGTGACCTACCTCGGCTATGTGTTCGGCACCCGGGCCGCGCTGCGCCACATGCGGCCGCGCGACCGCGGCACCATCGTGCAGGTGGGCTCCGCGCTCGCCTACCGGGGCATTCCGCTGCAGTCGGCGTACTGCGGGGCCAAGCACGCGATCCAGGGGTTCAACGAGTCCCTGCGCTGCGAACTGCTGCACGCCCGCAGCGGGGTGCGGACGACGATGGTGCAGCTGCCGGGGCTCAACACCCCGCAGTTCGACTGGGTGCTGAACCGGATGGCGGGCCGGGCCCGGCCCGTCGCACCCGTGTACCAGCCGGAGGTCGCGGCCCGGGCCATCGTCCACGCGGCGTCGCACGCGCGGCGCCGGGAGTACTGGGTGGGCGGCTCGACCGCGGCCACGCTCATCGCCAACGCCGTCGTCCCCGGGCTGCTGGACCGCTATCTGGCCCGTACGAACTTCGACGCGCAGCAGGACGAGGGCACGCCCGGCGGGCCGGTCAACCTGTGGGCCCCGGCGGACGGGCCGCACGGCCACGACTTCGGCGCGCACGGGCGCTTCGACGACGAGGCCGTGGCCGGCAGCGCGCAGCAGTGGCTGTCACGCAACCGGGGGCGGCTGGGCGCGGCCCTGACCGCGGGAGCGGGGATCCTGGCCGCACGCAAACTGACCGGGGCGGTCCGCCGTCAGCTTCCCAGCTGCGGCAACACCTTCGTGCGGTAGAAGTCGAAGAAGCCGCGCAGGTCGGGGCCGATCTGGTTGACGTAGACCCGGTCGAAGCCCGCGTCGGTGAACTGCTTCAGCTCGGCCACGTGCTCGTCCACGTCGTCGCCGCACACCCGGTTCTCGCGCACCATGTCCTCGGTGACCAGTCGCTGTGCCTGCTCGAAGTGTTTCGGGGAGGGCAGCACCTGGCCCAGTTCCCCCGGCAGCTGCTCGTTCGCCCAGAGGCGGTGGACGGTGCGTACGGCCTCGTCCCTGTCGGTGTCGTAGCAGACCTTGGTGCCGCCACTGACCAGTTTTCCGCCGCCTCCGCCCTTGCGGTACTGCTCCACCATCGTCTCGTCCGGCGCGATGCTGATGTAGCCGTCGCCGACGCGGGACGCCAGCTGGGTCGCCGCCGGGCCGAAGCCGGAGATGTCGATCGGGATCGGCTGGTCCGGCACCGTGTACAGGCGGGCGTTCTCCACCGTGTAGTGCGGCCCGTGGTGGTTGACCTCCTCGCCCGTGAACAGCCGGCGCATCACCTGGATGGCCTCCTCCAGCATGTCCAGACGGACATGGGCCGGCGGCCAGTGGTCACCGAGGATGTGCTCGTTGAGCGCCTCGCCGGAGCCCACGCCGAGCCGGAAGCGGTTGTCCGTCATCACCGCGCTGGTCGCCGCGGCCTGCGCCACCACCGCCGGGTGCATCCGCACGGTCGGGCAGGTCACCGCCGTCTCGATCGGGAGGGACACCGCCTCGGACAGCGCGCCGATCACCGACCAGACGAACGGGCTCTGCCCCTGCTCGTCGTTCCACGGGTGGTAGTGGTCCGAGATCCACAGCGCCTGGAATCCGGCCTGCTCGGCCATCCGCGCCTGTTCGATCAGCTCGGCTGGTCCGTACTGCTCGCACGAGAGGAAATAGCCGTACTCGGGCATGAGGGAGTGCCTCCGCGACGTGGACGTCCGTGTCCCGCACCGGGTACCCGGGCCCCGGTCCGGAAACCGGCGGCGTTCCGCCCGAGAGGGACCCGGCGGACGTTTGGGTGCCCTGGCCAGGGGGACGCGGAAGGCTCCCGAGGTACGCGACAGCGCCGGAGGCGAACCGTGAGTCGACCCCGCATCGTGATCGTCGGTGCCGGTTTCGCCGGCTACCGCGCGGCACGCACCCTGGCCCGGCAGACCCGGGGCAGGGCCCACATCACCCTGGTCAACCCGACCGACTACTTCCTGTACGTGCCGCTGCTGCCCCAGGTCGCCGCCGGCATCCTGGAACCGCGCCGGGTCACGGTCTCCCTCTCCGACACGCTGCCCCAGGTGCGGCTGGTGCTCGGCGAGGCCGACGGGATCGACCTCGACGGACGCACCCTGCACTACACCGGCCCCGAGGGGGACGGCGGCACGCTCGCCTACGACCGGCTGGTGCTCGCCGCGGGCAGCGTCAACAAGTTGCTGCCCATCCCTGGCGTCGCCGAGCACGCGCACGGCTTCCGCGGGCTGCCCGAGGCGCTGTACCTGCGCGACCATGTGACCCGGCAGGTGGAGCTGGCAGCCGTCGCCGAGGACCCGAAGTCGTGCGCCGCGCGCTGCACCTTCGTCGTGGTCGGCGCCGGATACACCGGAACCGAGGTCGCCGCGCACGGACAGATGTTCACCGACGCGCAGGTCCGCAAGCATCCGCTGCGGCAGGGCATGCGGCCGCGCTGGATCCTGCTGGACGTGGCGGAGCGGGTCCTGCCCGAGATGGACGAGAAGCTTTCCTCCACCGCCGACCGTGTGCTGCGGCAGCGGGGCGTGGACGTACGGATGGGGACCTCCGTGAAGGAGGCCACGCACGACGGCGTGATGCTGACCGACGGCGAGTTCGTCGAGACCCGGACGCTGGTGTGGTGCGTGGGCGTACGGCCCGATCCGCTGGTGGAGTCCCTCGGGCTGCCGTTGGAGAAGGGGCGGCTGCTCGTCGATCCGCACCTCCAGGTGCCGGGGCGGCCGGAGCTGTTCGCGTGCGGTGACGCGGCGGCGGTGCCCGATCTGGAGAAGCCGGGGAGCTATACGCCGATGACCGCGCAGCACGCCTGGCGGCACGGCAAGGTCGCGGCCGAGAACGTCGCCGCGTCGCTGGGACTCGGCGGGGAGCGCAAGCCCTACCGCCATCGCGACCTGGGCTTCGTCGTCGACCTGGGCGGTGCGAAGGCCGCGGCCAATCCGCTCGGCGTGGCGCTGTCCGGGGTGCCGGCGGGTGCGGTGACGCGTGGCTACCATCTCGCCGCCATGCCCGGCAACCGGGTCCGGGTCGCGGCCGACTGGCTGCTGGACGCCGTACTGCCGCGTCAGGCCGTGCAGTTGGGGCTCGTACGGTCCTGGTCCGTGCCCCTGGACACGTCGTCGCCGGAGGTGGCCCGGGTGCCGGGCGGGCCCGGGACGCGGCAGGAGGCGAGCGCCCGCTCGGGGCCGGGCGCCGCGATCGAGGCCGACACCTACGACGGGGGGACCGGCACCGGGTCCGGGACGGACCGGGCCGGAGACCAGCCCGCGAAGGGGCAGCCCGGATCCGGGGCGACGCAGGTGCGGCCTGGATCCGGGGCCGCGCAGCGGCGCTCGGAAACGGAGCTCGCCAAGGGCCGCCCGGGCGGAGAGCCGACCAGGACCTGGCCCACCGACAAGCCCGCGAAGGGACCACTCGGCGACACACAGACCGGGCGCCGGCCTGGCGGTGAGGCTGCTGGGGGAGAGCCGGGGGGTGAGCCTGCGCGGAACCACCCTGGTGGCGAGTCGGCCAAGAACCAGCCGGGTGGCGAGCCCGCGCGGAGCCAGCCCGGCGGTGAATCCGCCGAGAACCAGCCCGGTGGTGAACCCGCAAAGAATCAGCCCGGCGGCGAGCCTGCAAAGAACCAGCCGGGTGGTGAGCCCGCGCGGAGCCAGCCCGGCGGTGAATCCGCCGAGAACCAGACCGGTGGTGAACCCGCAAAGAACCAGCCCGGCGGCGAGCCTGCAAAGAACCAGCCGGGTGGTGAGCCCGCACGGAGCCAGCCCGGCGGCGAGCCCGCCAAGAACCAGCCGTCGCCCGATCCGCAGCCCCCTGACGATCAACCACCCCCGGGACCCGATATCGCCCCCGGCCCCGTCAAGCGTTCCGACCCGCCGGACGACTCCGCGAAAGGAGACTCATGAACACCGGTGAACTCACCGATCTCGGCATGCAGCTGCGCGTGGACAGTGTCCGCGCAGCCGCCGCCGCGGGCTCCGGGCACCCGACGTCCTCGATGTCCGCGGCCGACCTGATGGCCGTGCTGCTCGCCCACCACTTCCGCTACGACTTCGACCGCCCCGCCCACCCCGGCAACGACCGCTTCGTGCTGTCCAAGGGACACGCCTCGCCGCTGCTGTACTCCGCGTACAAAGCGGCCGGCGCCATCGACGACGAGGAACTGCTCACCTTCCGCAAGCTGGGCAGCCGCCTCGAAGGACACCCCACACCGCAACGCCTGCCGTGGGTCGAGACGGCCACCGGCTCGCTCGGGCAGGGCCTGCCGGTCGGAGTCGGCATCGCGCTGGCCGGCAAGCGGCTGGACCGCACCGGCTACCGCACATGGGTGCTGTGCGGCGACAGCGAGCTGGCCGAGGGATCCGTGTGGGAGGCCGCCGAGCACGCCGGGTACGAGCACCTGGACAACCTCACCGTGATCGTCGACGTCAACCGGCTCGGCCAGCGCGGCCCGACCCGGCACGGCCACGACCTGGACGCCTACGCCCGCCGCTTCCAGGCCTTCGACTGGCACACCATCGAGGTCGACGGGCACGACGTGGACGCCGTCGACCGTGCCTACGGCGAGGCCGCCTCCACCAAGGGCCAGCCCACCGCGATCCTCGCCCGCACCCTCAAGGGCAAGGGCGTGGAGGGCGTCCAGGACCGCGAGGGCCTGCACGGCAAGCCGCTGCCGGACGCCGAGGAGGCGATCGCCGAACTCGGCGGACCGCGCGACATCCGCGTATCGGTGCAGGAACCGCCAGCCGCCCGCATGCTGCACGCCGTCCACACCGGGAACTACGAACTCCCCAAGTGGGACAAGGGCGAGGAGGTCGCCACCCGCAACGCCTTCGGCGAGGCACTCGCCGCGCTCGGTACTGGCCGCGGCGACATCGTCGCCCTGGACGGCGAGGTGGGCGACTCCACCCGTGCCGAGTTCTTCGCCAAGGAGCACCCCGACCGCTACTTCGAGTGCTACATCGCCGAGCAGCAGATGGTCGCCTCGGCGGTCGGGCTCGCCGCCCGCGGCTGGATGCCGTACGCCGCCACGTTCGCGGCCTTCCTGACCCGGGCCCACGACTTCATCAGGATGGCGTCCGTCAGCGGCGCCGGCATCAACCTGGTCGGCTCGCACGCAGGCGTCGCCATCGGCCAGGACGGTCCCAGCCAGATGGGCCTGGAGGACCTGGCGATGATGCGGGCGGTGCACGGCTCGACCGTGCTGTACCCGTGCGACGCCAACCAGACCGCCCGGCTGGTCGGCGCGATGGCAGGCCTGGAGGGCGTCCGCTATCTGCGCACCTCGCGCGGCGAGAGCGCGGTGCTCTACGGCCCCGACGAGGAGTTCCCGGTCGGCGGGAGCAAGGTGCTGCGCTCCTCCGGGCGTGACCGGCTGACCCTCGTCGCGGCGGGCGTCACCGTGCACGAGGCGCTGGCCGCCGCCGACGCCCTGGAGCGGGAGGGCATCCAGGCGCGGGTGATCGACCTGTACTCCGTGAAGCCCGTCGACCGGGCCACCCTGCGCCGGGCCGCCGAGGAGACCGGCTGCCTGGTGACCGTGGAGGACCACCATCCTGAGGGCGGCATCGGGGACGCGGTCCTGGACGCCTTCACCGACGGGCGCCCCGTGCCGCGCCTGGTCCGGCTCGGGGTGCGGTCGATGCCGGGCTCGGCGTCCCCGGCCGAGGCGCTGCACGCCGCGGGCATCGACGCCGAGTCGATCGCCGCGGCCGGGCGGCTGCTGGTGGAGGAGGCGGTCGTGCCGTGAGCGGCGGCGACGGCACGCGCAGGGTGCGGGCCGGCCGCCGTACCGTGACGGTCCACCGGCCGGACAAGGTGCTCTTCCCCGGCGGCGGGGACGCCAAGGAGTACACCAAGGGCGATCTGGTGGACTTCTACCGGGCCGTGGCGCCCTTCATGCTGCCGCACCTGCGGGGCCGTCCGCTGATGCTGGAGCGGCATCCCGACGGCATCGACGGCCCTCGGTTCATGCAGAAGAACACCCCGGACCACTACCCGGAGTGGATCACCCGCGTCGAGCTGTCCAAGGAGGGCGGCACCGTCTGCCACACCGTCTGTGACGACACCGCCACCCTCCTCTACCTGGCCGACCAGGCGAGCATCACCCTGCACCGCTGGCTGTCGCGCGCCGACGAAGTCGACCACCCCGACCGGCTGATCTTCGACCTCGACCCCGCCGGCGACGACTTCGAGGCCGTGCGCGAGGCCGCCCGGCTGCTCGGGCAGCTGCTCGACGAGCTGGAGCTGCCCTCGGCGCTGATGACCACCGGCTCCCGCGGACTGCACGCGATCGTGCCGCTCAACGGAAGGCACGACTTCGACGAGGTGCGCTCCTTCGCCCGGGACGTCGCCGACACCCTCGCCGACGCCCACCCCGACCGGCTCACCACCGCCGCCCGCAAGAAGGACCGCGGCGAGCGGCTCTACCTCGACGTGCAGCGCAACGCCTACGCCCAGACCGCCGTCGCGCCCTTCACGGTCCGGCCCCGGCCGGGCGCGCCCGTGGCGACCCCCATCACCTGGGACCAGCTCGACGACCCGGAGCTGAACGCCCGCAGCTACACCGTCGCCGACGCCGTCGAGCAGGCCCGCACCAACCCCTGGTCCGGCCTGCTCGGCCGGGGCCGGGCGCTGGGACCGGCCCGGCGGCGCCTCCACGCCCTGCGTGGCTGAGCCCTCCGGGATCTCCCCGGTGGGTGGCAGATGCATGAGCCCGTAGAGGTTTGGCGAACACACTTGCGGCCACACGGAGGGGGAGGTGGCCATGTCGAACACAAGAAACACGCAAGAGTCACAGAGTTCACAGGAATCCCAGGACTCTCAGAATTCGAGCAAATCGAACGACAAGCAGGCGGCCCGGAAGCGGCCGAGCCCGATGGACGTGCTGCGTCAGGCGCGCGGCCAGCTCGCGGAGCTCACCGGCATGGAAGCCGAATCCGTGTCGTCCTTCGAGCAGACCGACGAGGGCTGGGCGCTGGAGGTCGAGGTCCTCGAACTCGAGCGCGTGCCCGACACGATGAGCCTGATGGCGAGCTACCAGGTGGAGCTCGACGCCGAGGGGCAGCTCACGGGCTACCGGCGCGTCCGCCGCTACGAACGCGGTCGATCCGACGCGCGCAGGCCCGGCGGCCGCTAGGCCGCCCGACCGGACCCGCACCCACACACGAGGAGGAACACCCGGCATGACTGTCGTACCGGCACAGCAGACCGGCGGCGGAGGCGGCAGCAGCGGTCTCTACGACGTGCTCGAACTTGTTCTGGACAGGGGGCTCGTCATCGACGCCTTCGTGCGAGTCTCCCTGGTCGGCATCGAGATCCTGAAGATCGACGTACGCGTCGTCGTCGCCAGCGTCGACACCTATCTGCGCTTCGCCGAGGCGTGCAACCGGCTCGACCTCGAGGCCGGGCCGCGCAAGGACCCGGGCCTGCCCGACCTGGTCGGGGAGATGACCGAGTCCGGCGCGCGCGGCAAGTCCAAGGGGGCGCTGTCCGGCGCCGCCGAGACCATCTCCGACGCCTTCAAGCAGGCGCGCGACGAGGGCTCCGAGCGCCAGGGCGAGTCCCGTCCGCGCGCCCGTAAGAGCACGGCGTCCCGCCGGAAGGAGGAGCAGGAGTGAGCACCTACGTCTACGGCATCGCGGCGAGCGCGCACCCGGCGCTGCCCGAGGGCATGGGCGGTGTGGGCGACCCGCCCCGCCCGGTGCGCATCCTGCGCGAGGGTGAGCTCGCGGCCGTCGTCAGTGAGGCGCCCGAGGGGCTGCGGCCCAAGCGCAGGGACCTGCTCGCCCACCAGAACGTGCTCAGCGAGGCGGGTGCGGCCGGCTGTGTGCTGCCCATGCGGTTCGGCAGCGTCGCCCCGGACGACAACTCGATCACCGGGGTGCTCGCCGAGCGTGCCGAGCACTACAAGGAACGTCTGCGGGCGCTGGAGGGCCGGGTCGAGTACAACGTCAAGGCCAACCACGTCGAAGAGGCCGTTCTGCACCAGGTGATGGCCGAGAGCCCCGACATCCGCGGTCTCGCCGAGGCCAACCGGCAGTCCGGTGGCGGCAGTTACGACGACAAGATCCGGCTCGGCGAGCTGGTCGCTGCCGCGGTCAAGGCAAGGGAGGCCGACGACGCCACCGCACTCCGGGGCGCCCTGGACTCGGCCGCCGAAGACGTGAGCACGGGCCCCGAGTCCACCGGCTGGCTGGCCAACGTGTCGTACCTGGTGGACCGCGAGTCCGCCGAGCACTTCCTGGCCGCGGTCGAGCAGGCCCGCAAGGACATGCCGCACCTGGAGGTGCGGGTCAACGGCCCGCTGCCGCCGTACAGCTTCGTCGAGCCCGGCCCGGCCGAGCCGGCGGGCACCGTGGCGAGCGGCACGGACACCACCGGAGCGGGGTGACGACATGGGTCTGATCTCCGAGGTGCTGCTGCTGCCGCTCGCACCGGTGCGCGGCAGCGCCTGGGCCATCAGACAGGTGCTCCAGGAGGCCGAGCGGATCTACTACGACCCCGCCACGGTCCAGGCCGAACTGGCCCGCCTGGAGGAGCAGTTGGAGGCCGGAGAGATCACGGAGGAGGAGTTCGACCGTCGTGAGGACGAACTCCTCGACCGGTTGGAGACCGCTTCGCGCGGGAGCGCGGGAACAGGCCAACAAGGGACGGCACAATGAACCGAACGGGACTGGGCCTCGCGGTGGGGGCCGGATACCTCCTGGGACGTACCAAAAAGCTGAAGATGGCGATCGCCGTCGGCGGACTGGTGGCCGGGAAGAAGCTGAACCTGAGCCCGCGCATGGTCGCGGAGCTGGTCCAGCAGCAGCTGCGGAACAACCCGCAGTTCAAGGAGATCGGGGAGCAGCTGCGCGGGGACCTGCGCGGTGTCGGCAAGGCGGCCTCCGGTGCCATGGTCGAGCGGCAGCTCGACGCGTTCGCCGACCGGCTGCACGGCCGTACGGCCCAGGTGCGCGACCAGCTGACGGGCGCGGTGCCCGGCGGGCGCGAGGACGACGACGCCGAGGACGAGTACGCCGAGGACGAGGAGCCCGAGGACTCCGGTCCGGAGGCGGACGAGGAGCCCGAGGCGGACGAGGAGCCGGCGCGGGCGGCGAAGAAGGCGGCCCCGAAGAAGGCGGCCAAGAAGGCGCCTGCGAAGAAGGCTGCGAAGAAGGCTCCCGCCAAGAAGGCGCCCGCCAAGAAGACGGCGGGCCGGAGCGGGGCGGCGAAGAAGACCACGGCCGCGAAGAAGTCGACCTCCGGGAGCCGTGGCGGCAGCGCCCGGTCCCGGCTGCCGAAGGGAGGCGGTGAGGCATGACCGACACCCTCGGATCGGCGAAGTCCGCCGCGAACGGAGCGACGAAGAACCCACTCGCCGACGTGGCTCACAGCGAGGCCGCCGACCGGCTGAAGGCCGAGCTGCAGGAGTACCTCGCCGCCCAGGCCACGCGCATGCTGACCGGCGTGGGCCGCAAGCTCGGCGAGACCACGGGCAAGCTGAACGACATCGCCGAGGGCAACAGCCCCGGCTTCGCCAAGCTCGCCCTCGACGGCGGCAAGAAGATCGCCGAGGGCAAGGGGCCGCTGCGAGCCGCACTGGAGACCGGCGGCTCGCGCCTCAAGGACAAGGTCACAGGTGCCTTCAAGGGTCTCGGCGGCAAGGGCAAGGGCAAGGGCCGTTCCGGCAACAAGCCCACCGTCATCATCGAGCACATCGATGTCGGCGTACCGCTGCGCACGGCGTACGACCAGTGGACCCAGTACCAGGACTTCAGCACCTTCGCGAAGGGTGTCAAGGCCGCGAGCAAGGCCGACGACACCACCTCCGACTGGCAGTTGAAGGTCTGGTGGTCCAACCGCAGCTGGAAGGCGACCACGACCGAGCAGATTCCCGACGACCGCATCGCGTGGACCTCCGAGGGTGCCAAGGGCAGCACGAAGGGCGTCGTCTCCTTCCACCGGCTCACCGACGACCTCACCCGCGTCCTGCTGGTCATCGAGTACTACCCCTCCGGCTTCTTCGAGAAGACCGGCAACATCTGGCGCGCCCAGGGCCGCCGGGCCCGGCTCGACCTCAAGAATTTCGTCCGCTTCATCACGATCAAGGGTGAGGCGGAGGACGGCTGGCGCGGCGAGATCCGCGACGGCGAGGTCGTCCGCAGCCACGAGGACGCGCTCTCCGAGGAGGAGTCCGAGCAGGAGCCCGAGGAGGGCACCGAGGGCGAGGAGCCCGAGGGCGAGTACGAGGAAGAGGAAGAAGAGGAGCCGGAAGGCGAGTACGAGGACGAGGACGAAGCTGAGGGCGAATACGAAGAAGAGGACGAGCCGGAGGAGGAGGCGGAGGACGAGCCCGAGGCAGAGTACGAGGACGACGAGTACGACGAAGAGGAAGCCGAGGCAGGGAGCCGGCGATGACGACGCCCAGCAGGATGCCCGAACCCTACGGCCAGGGGAGCAGTGCCAACCTGGCCGACATCCTGGAAAGGGTGCTGGACAAGGGCATCGTCATCGCGGGCGACATCCGCATCAACCTGCTCGACATCGAACTCCTCACGATCAAGCTCCGGCTCATCGTCGCCTCCGTCGACAAGGCCAAGGAGATGGGCATCGACTGGTGGGAGAGCGACCCGAACCTGAGCTCGCGGGCCCGCCGTGATGAACTGACCCGTGAGAACGCCGAGTTGCGCGAGAGGCTGGCCCGGCTGGAGGAGCTGGAGCCCGGCCGCGCGGAGAAGAAGGAGGCCCCGTGACCGGACTGCGGTACGTCTACGCCGTCTGTCGCCCCTTCGGTACGCCGCTCCAGTCCCAGCTGTCGGGGGTGGCGGGCGATCCGCCCCGGGCGCTGACCCATCACGGTCTCGTCGCCGTGGTCAGCCATGTGCCGGAGCGGGACTTCGCCGAGGAACCGCTCCACGCCCATCTGGAGGACCTGGACTGGCTCACCGAGACCGCCCGTGCCCACCAGGGCGTGATCGACGCGCTCACCACCGTCACGACCCCGCTGCCGCTGCGGCTCGGCACCGTCTTCCGCGACGACAGCGGGGTCCGGATGATGATGGAGGCCCGCGAGGAGGACTTCCGGCGCACTCTCGACCGGCTGGAGGGCCGGGTCGAGTGGGGCGTGAAGGTGTACGCCGAGTCCGAACAGCAGGAAAGTCCCCGGCCCGCGCAGAAACCCGCGTCGGGCCGGGACTATCTGCGGCAGCGGCGCCAGCAGACCAGGTCGCACGAGGACATGTGGCAGAAGGCCGAGCATTTCTCGACCCGACTGCACGAAAGCCTTTCCGCATTCGCGGAGGATTCTCGGCTGCACCCGCCGCAAAATCCCGCCCTTTCCAAGGCGACCGGGCGGAACGTATTGAATGCCGCATATCTGGTGCCGCGCGCCAATTCCGAGGAATTCGTGGAACTGGTGGACCGCACGAAGGGCGAGGCGCCCGGAATGCGCATCGAACTCACCGGCCCCTGGGCGGCCTATTCGTTCGCCGGGAGCGCCGGGGACGCCGGGGAGGCCACATGACCGACGGAGAGAAGCCTTGACCATAGTGGAACGCCGTGAGGTCGCCCTCGTGGACCTGCTCGACCGGCTGCTCGCCGGCGGCGTCGTGATCACGGGGGACATCACGCTGCGCATCGCCGACGTCGACCTGGTCCGGATCGACCTCAACGCGCTCATCAGCTCGGTGAACGCCCAGGTGTCCTCACCGTTCGAGGAGTTGCTGTGACGTCAGCCGACAGTCCCCGTCCCACCCCCCGGCCCAACCCTCGTCCGCAGCGCGGCCGGCTGGACCTGGAGCCCGACACCGTCGAACGTGACCTGGTCAAACTCGTGCTGACGGTGGTGGAACTGCTGCGCCAGCTCATGGAGCGCCAGGCGCTGCGCAGGTTCGACGTGGGGGACCTGAGCGAGGAGCAGGAGGAGCGGGTCGGGCTCACGCTGATGCTGCTCGAGGAGCGGATGGCCGAACTGCGCGATCGCTACGGACTGCGGCCCGAGGACCTCAATCTGGACCTCGGGCCGCTCGGACCGCTGCTGCCCCGCGACGGGGGCTGAATCAGCGGGTCAATTCACCACCTGTACCACCGGCCCCGGCCCCCGGCTGCCGACGTGCCCCGCACGAAGAATCCCAGCAGCCACAGGACGAGAACCGCCAACGCGATCCACCAGAGTACCTTTACTGCAAATCCGGCACCGAACAGAACCAAAGCCAGAAGCAGCACCAGCAGGATGGGAACCATGATATGACCTCCTGCTTTCAGGGTGTCCCCGAAATTCTGTTTCAGGCTTCCTTTCTGCAGAGAATTTCTCCGTGCAGCACGCTGAACCACCCGTCCTCCTGCTCGCCCCATTCGCGCCACGCCCCGGCCGCGGCCCGCAGCTCCTCCTCACCGGCGTGCCCGCCCTGCCGGGCCCGGTCCGCGTAGGTCGAGGCCAGGGTGCGATCGGCCCACAGCCCACTCCACCAGGCCCGCTCCTGAGGCGTGGCGAAGGTCCACGTCCCGGAGCTCGCCGTGACGTCCGTGAGCCCGGCGCGCAGCGCCCAGGCCTTCAGCCGGCGCCCGGCGTCGGGCTCACCGCCGTTGGCCCGGGCGACCCGGCGGTAGAGGTCCAGCCAGGCCTCGAGTCCCGCGGACGCCGGATACCAGGTCATCGCCGCGTAGTCGGCGTCCCGTACGGCGACGATGCCACCGGGCCTGACGACCCGCTTCATCTCCCGCAGGGCCCGCACGGGATCCCCCACGTGCTGGAGCACCTGGTGGGCGTGGACCACGCAGAAGGTGTCGTCCGGGTAGTCCAGGGCGTGCACGTCGGCGACGGCGAAGTCGATGTTGTCCAGTCCCCTCCCGGCCGCCGTGGCGCGGGCCCGCTCCAGGATCTCCGGGGCCCGGTCGACACCGGTGACCTGCCCGCCGGGCACGAGCTCCGCGAGGTCGGCGGTGATCGTGCCCGGGCCGCAGCCGATGTCCAGGATCCTCATGTGGGGCTCGAGCGCGGGCAGCAGATATGCCGCCGAGTTGGCGGCGGTCCGCCAGGTGTGCGAGCGGAGCACCGACTCGTGGTGCCCGTGCGTGTAGACGGCGGTCTCCCGTGGTTCCGGCATGGCGGATCCCACCCCTTCCGTTCCTCCGGTCGGTATGGGATCACCGTACGCATCAGGGCCGCATAATGAGACCCGTATCCCGCTATATGGACTGACGGAGTATCAGTCAGTAGCCGGTGATGGGCCGGTACACGGTCAGCGCCTCGGGCAGCTTCTCCAGGGTGACGCGGCCTTCGACGTCGATGACCTCGCCGTCGTAGGCGAGCAGCGTGCCGGGCGCCACGTGGTCCAGGCGCAGCCGCCCCACCTGGACGGCCGCGTGGGCGGGCGAGCGGGTCAGCGGTCCCGCGAGGGCGGCGGCCAGCAGTCGCGCGGCGGGCCGCCGCCCGCCGTGCACGACCCGCACGTCGAGCTGCCCGTCCGCCAGGTCCAGCCGGCGTCCGGGCGCGAGCCCCATGCGGTGATAGGTGCCGTTCCCGGCGAACAGCAGCCACAGCGGACGCGTACGGCCCTGGAACTCGGCCTCCAGTGGATGCCGGTCGGCGCGCAGCACGCGCCCGGCCGCGAGCACGCCGGCCGGCCAGCCGCCGATCCGGTGCGACCAGCGCTCCCGCTCGCGCACGAGCTCCGGGTAGACGCCGACACTGCAGGTGTTGAGGAAGACGCCGTGCTCGTCGCCGCAGGAGAACCGTCCGACGTCCACGCGTACGGCATCGCCCTGGCGCAGCGCACGGGCCAGGTCGCGGGCGTCCTCCACGCCCAGGTCGTAGGCGAAGTGGTTGAGGGTGCCCCCGGGCAGTACGGCGAGGGGCAGCCGGTGCCTCAGGGCGATCCGGGCGGCGGTGTTCACGGTGCCGTCGCCACCGCACACACCGAGCACCCGGGCGCGGCCGGCCGCCTTCTCCAACTCGGCGGACACGTCCTGCGGTTCGCACTCGACGACCTCGGCCCGCGGGAGTTCGTCGCGCAGGGCGCGGGCACGCTCGGCGGTCCCCGCAGCGCTGTTCGCCACGAGCACGAGCCCCTCGCCCTCCAGCAGCGCCGGGACCTCCGCACGGGGGCGCGCCGGCGGGACGGCCTGCGACCGCGTCGGCACCAGGCCCCGCACGGCGAAGGCGGCGCCCGCGCCCAGGGCCGCGCCCGCCAGGACATCGCTCGGGAAGTGGACACCGGTGTAGACGCGGGAGAGGGCGACCGAGGCGGCCACCGGGGCGACGACGGCGCCCCAGGCCGGGGACTCCAGGGCGACACCGGTCGCGAAGGCGGCGGCCGACGCGGCGTGCCCGGAGGGGAACGAGGTGGTGATCGGCTGCCGCTTCAGCTGCCTGATCAGCGGGACCGTGTGCAGCGCGGGGCGCGGGCGGCGCACCGAGCGCTTCCCGAGGGTGTTGATCGCGAGGGAGGCGAGGCCGAGCGAGGCCAGGCCGCGGGCTGCCGCGCGGCGGGCGCGGGGTGTGCGGCTCGCCGCGAGGGCGGCCGCGGTCGCGAACCACAGGACGCCGTGGTTCGCGCTGCGGCTGAGCCGGGGCAGAACAGGGCCGGCCCCGGGCCAGTGCCGGCCGGCCGCGGACTCGAAGAGACGACGGTCCAGGGCGAGGACGCGGTCGCGCAGGGGGTGGTGCCCGGGCTTCGTCGTGGTGAGGTCCAGGTCGGGGGTTGTCATGGGCTGCGGGTACCCGGAGGGGGGTGGGCACACCGTCGCTGCGCGGTGCTCGGCGTCGCACGCGCCAAATGCGTTTGCCCCCCACGTCCCGACGCCGCAGAATCCCTGCCCATGGGTCACCTCGAAGCCGCGCACCTGGAGTACTACCTGCCCGACGGGAGGGCGCTGCTCGGCGATGTGTCGTTCCGGGTGGGGGAGGGCGCAGTCGTGGCCCTCGTGGGGCCCAACGGTGCCGGGAAGACCACCCTGCTCCGCATGCTCGCCGGTGAACTGAAACCGCACGGTGGTTCCGTCACCGTCGGCGGCGGCCTCGGTGTGATGCGGCAGTTCGTCGGATCCGTACGCGACGAGACGACCGTACGCGACCTGCTCGTGTCCGTCGCGACGCCCCGCATCCGCGAGGCGGCCCGTGCCGTCGACGCCGCCGAGCACGCCATCATGACCGTCGACGACGAGGCCGCCCAGCTCGCCTACGCCCAGGCCCTCGCCGACTGGGCCGAAGCACGCGGCTACGAGGCCGAGACGCTGTGGGACATGTGCACCACGGCGGCCCTGGGCATCCCGTACGACAGGGCCCAGTGGCGACTCGTCCGCACCCTCTCCGGCGGCGAGCAGAAACGGCTCGTGCTGGAGGCGCTGCTGCGCGGCACCGACGAGGTGCTGCTGCTCGACGAGCCCGACAACTACCTCGACGTACCCGGCAAGCGCTGGCTGGAGGAGCGGCTCGCCGAGACCCGCAAGACCGTGCTGCTGGTCTCCCACGACCGTGAACTCCTCGCCCGCTCGGCCCAGCGGATCATCTCCCTGGAACCGGGCCCCGCGGGCGCCGACGCCTGGGTGCACGGCGGCGGCTTCGCGACGTATCACGAGGCCCGCCGGGAGCGCTTCTCCCGTTTCGAGGAGCTGCGCAGGCGCTGGGACGAGAAGCACGCCCAGCTGAAGAAGCTGGTGCTGACTCTCCGTCAGGCCGCCACCAACAGCGACGGGATGGCGTCGCGCTACCAGGCCGCCCAGACCCGCCTGCGCAAGTTCGAGGAGGCCGGCCCGCCCCCGGAGCCGCCGCGCGAGCAGGACATCAGGATGCGCCTCAAGGGCGGCCGCACCGGCGTCCGCTCGGTCACCTGCGAGCGCCTGGAACTCACCGACCTGATGAAGCCCTTCGACCTGGAGGTCTTCTACGGCGAACGCGTCGCCGTCCTCGGCTCCAACGGCTCGGGCAAGTCCCACTTCCTGCGGCTGCTCGCCGGCGGCGACGTGGCGCACACGGGGCACTGGAAGCTGGGCGCCCGGGTCGTGCCCGGCCACTTCGCGCAGACCCATGCCCACCCGGAGCTGGAGGGCCGCACGCTCCTCGACATCCTGTGGAAGGAGCACGCGCAGGACCGGGGCGCCGCGATGTCCCGGCTGCGCCGCTATGAGCTGACGAACCAGGCGGAGCAGACGTTCGACCGGCTGTCCGGCGGCCAGCAGGCCCGGTTCCAGATCCTCCTGCTGGAGCTCCAGGGCGTGACGGCGCTGCTGCTCGACGAGCCGACCGACAACCTCGACCTGGAGTCCGCCGAGGCGCTCCAGGAGGGCCTGGAGGCCTTCGAGGGCACGGTCCTCGCCGTCACGCACGACCGCTGGTTCGCCCGCTCCTTCGACCGCTACCTGGTCTTCGGCAGCGACGGCCGGGTCCGGGAGACCCCGGACCCGGTCTGGGACGAACGCAGAGTGCAACGCGCCCGTTAGGGGCGCAGCCCCGGGCTGCGCCCCTCAGGGGCGCGGGGAACTGCGCGACCAGTCCCCACGCACCCGCACACGCACTGCGGCAAGCACCGCTACGGCGATGAGGCGCACCACATCGGCCGGCTCACTTCCAGCGAAGCAACGCCCCGAGTCCACCCACCGGCGCCTCCTCCTCCGCAACAGCCAGCGCATGCGCGTCCGTGGCCACCGCCGACCGGATCAGCGCGTCATCCGCCCTGGCCGGCCACGAGTGCTGCTCGCCGAGGATCTTCAGATCCGTGCGCCGCACAGCCACCTGGTCCGGGTCCTCGCCGATCCACACCTCGCGGTGCGCGTCCGGCCCGTTCGGCCTGATCAGCAGCTCGTCGATCCGGTGCTCACGCGCCGCCTCGATCAGCGCGGGAACGCCCTCCACGGCCCGGGCCCGGCCCTCGTCGTCCGGGTTCCGGCCGGCCCGGAACCGCTCCAGCTCCGCCTCGGCCTGCCGCGCCACATGCTCGGCGCGGGCCCGCTCCACGTCCTCGTCGAGGAGCCGGCTGCCGCTGCCGTGCGGTGCCTCGGCCACCAGGCCGTGCAGCCGCTTGGGCAGCCGGTCGTGCACGGACCGCCGCTCACGGTCGTCGCCGACGAGAATCAGCAGGTCGGCCTGCGTCTCCTCCTGGCACACGGCGAGCGCGTCGGCGATCTCCGCCGCGTTGTGCTCCCAGGTGTTCTCCACCCGCAGCTGGAAATGCCGCTCGGACCAGTCCGCCGAGCTCGTCCGGTGCACCGGCCACTGCCGCCCGGTGACGCTCCCGGAGTCCTCCCGGCCCAGCGCGCTGCGCAGCTCGAAGTCCGCGCCCTTGCGGTCGACGTAGGCCACCACGCAGACCGGGTCCTCGCCGGCCAGTTCCAGCAGGGGCGTGACGCGCGGCAGCGGGGCCCACTCGGCCCAGTCGCCGGCCTGCGGGGGGTTGGCCAGCGGCAGGTCGAGGACCACCTCGCCGTCGCGCGCGAAAAAGGCCCGGCCGTGCGGTTCGGAGGAGTGTCGCAGATCCTCGATCGCGTTCTGCACGGCCCCGCAGGTCGCCTCGTCCGCGCCCTGCGCGGCAAGCTGCCTGGCCATGGCCTGGGCCGTCAGCTGCCGCTCGTGAGGCGTGTCCTCCGTGTGCCGGGAGGTGTCGACGTACACAGAGGCCCAGGGGCCCGAGTGTTCGTAGAGTGGGTGCAGAAAGGCGAGATCCATGGCTCCCTCCCGGGTGCCGATCGGGTGTAGTGCTCAATTGCACCGGGCGGGTACCCGTACCGCGGACACGAACACGACGAGCGGGGCGAGACCATGACCGGAGTGGACCCTGACCGGCTGGACGACCAGCAGCTCATGAAGGAGCTGGAGACCATCCACCGCACGCGCCACGACACGCTGCTGTACGGGTCGAACGACGCGCTGCGGGCCCACAACGAGCGCATGGCGCAGCTCGAGGGCGAGTACCTGCGCCGCAACCCGCGCCGCCCGGTGGCCGCGGGCCGCACCCGCGAAGGGGCCCGGGAGCGGGGGAGCGGGGAGTCGGCGACTCCCACGACCCCCGGCACCTGAGCCCCTCGAAGGACACGCGCCCGGTCGACAGGGCGTTCAGCCGGCCTCCTCGGCGAACACCTCGAGGAAGGTCTCGCAGAACGCCTTGAGGTCGTCCGGCTTGCGGCTGGTGACCAGCTTGCCCGCGCCGTGGTCGCAGACCTTCACCTGCTTGTCCACCCAGGTGCCGCCCGCGTTGCGGATGTCGGTCCGCAGACTCGGCCAGGAGGTCAGCTCCCGGCCGCGTACGACGTCCGCCTCGACCAGCGTCCAGGGCGCGTGACAGATCGCGGCCACCGGGCGGCCGTGCTCGAAGAAGTCCCGGACGAACGCGACGGCCCCGTCGTCCATCCGCAGGAAGTCCGGGTTGGCCACACCGCCGGGCAGCACCAGCCCGCCGAACGAGTCGGGCGCGCTCTCGCCCACCACCTCGTCCACGGGAAAGGTGTCCGCCTTGTCGAGGTGGTCGAACGCCTGGATCTTCCCCTGCTTCGTCGACACCAGCACGGGCTCGTGACCGGCGTCCTTCACCGCCTGCCACGGATCGGTCAGCTCGATCTGCTCGACGCCCTCGGGCGCGACCAGAAACGCGATACGCATGATGCTCAACGTCCTTTCCCGGAACGGTTCTTCTTGTTCTTGCGGCCCGTGCGGACGCACCGCAGCAGCTCCTCGCCGTACGGCAGCAGCACGCACGTGCCGATCGCGGCGGCGATGCCCGCCAGATAGCCGCGCGACAGCGGTCGCCGGCGCGGCACGAGACGCCACGCGTCGGGATCGCCCTGGCCGCCGCGCAGCAGCGACTTCACCTGGTCGGCGTGCAGGCACATCAGGGCGGCCAGGGCCCCGAACGGCAGCGATTCCAGAAAGCTGTGGATGTGCTGCTCGACCGGCTTGACCTCCCGCTCGCTGTCGACGGCCGTACGGACGTCCCACAGCGCCGTCGCCTCGTGCACCGCGGCCCCGCCCAGCTGCACGCTCAGCAGCAGCGGGTTGACCTCGTAGCGCAGCGTCAGCGCGATCGGGATGCCGACCTCGGCCATCATCAGCGAGTGGATCAACGATTCCTTGGTGCCCGCCGTCTCCTCGATGCGGGTCCGCCGGTGCATCACCCAGTCGGCCACACCCGGCACGAACCAGCTGGGCAGCAGCCCGTACAGCAGATACCGGGTCGTGGCGTCACCGACGTCGACCGTGACGCCACGGGCGCTGATCTCCTTCGCCTGGTCCGTTCTCATGCACCGCCCCGGGCGTCCGGCTCGGCACGGCTGATGTCGGCGAGCGCCGACGCGGGGTCCTCGGCCTCGGCCAGGTCGCCGAGGCTCACCATGCCGACCGGCAGTCCGTTCTCCACCACCGGCAACCGGCGCACCGCGTGTTCGCGCATCAGCGTGGCCGCGGTCGCCACCCGGTCGTCCGGTGACACCGTCACCGGATCCGGGGTGCACACGGTCTGCGCGCTCACCGTCATCGGATCGGCGCCGTCGGCGACGGCCCGCACCGCGATGTCACGGTCGGTGAGTACCCCGATCACATCCTGCCCGTCGGCGACCACCACGTCGCCGATGTTCTGCGTGCGCATCAACTGTGCCGCCTCGACGAGCGAGGCGTCCGGGCGCACGGCGACCACACCCGGAGTCATCACGTCCTTCACCAACTCGGCCATCACTGAGGCCCTCTCTCCGTTCCCAGGTCGGCAGGGGTGCCGCGGCACACCGGCCGGCGCGCCGCGGCACCCCTGGCGCGGTCACTACGCGTATTCCTCAGGCCCGGTCTCGCGGGCCCGGACCAGGGCCTGGGCCAGTTCCTGGACATTGCCGTAGCGCTCCTGCCGCGGCAGCCGCTCCAGAGCCTCGACGAGGGTGTCGGGCGCCTGGTGGCCGCGCAGCTCGCGGGCCAGCTCACGCGAACTCGCGGGGAACGCCTTGCGGCCCAGGCGCCGGGCCAGATCCAGCCGCACCGACTCCAGAGACGTCGGCGCACGGCTCGGTGTCACCGGCCCGTACGCGACCTCGGGGTCGTCCTCGGCGGCCGGCTCCGGGTCGTGCCACTCCTCACTGCGGGTGGGGTGCCCGGACCTGAGCAGACCCTGCAGTTCGTGCTTCATCTCGTCGTCCCTGTGGACGCTCAGCCGGTCGCTGCCTCGCTGCATGTCTCCCTCCAGACCTTCGGGGGTTCGCACCGCGTACCCGAACACCGGGAGCCGACACGGGATCGGCACACCGGATCGCCACACCCGCCCTGGTTTGCGCCACGGCCTGAGGGAGACCCGGATCACACCCCCCCACACCTCCCTGGGGAAGGACCCGCCATGGCGATGCTCGCTGTGCTCATCCCGCTGCTCATGCTCGGAGTAGTGCTCGTTCTGGGCCGGTACGAAGAACTGCTGCTGCCTCAGGAGAAGGCCGACCGGCGTGAACCGGCCGGCGTACCCGCACCTCCCGCTTCCGCGGCCGCCGCCCCTTCTCCCGCACCGGCGGGAACTCCCGCCCCTTCGCCCTGAAGCCCTGCTCGGCCGTCGCTCGCCGGTCCGCGTCAAGTAACCCTGCGCTACGGCGGAGAACCTCTCCGGTTTGCGTGTGAGGGCCCGGGGCAGGCGCACCTCAGTGCTTCGGACAGGAGGCACGTCCGTGGGAGCGACGTGAAGCGTCGCCACCGGCGCCCCTGTCCCGCAGCGGATGCGCTCCCACGGTGACGGTCCAATTCAGAGCACCTGCAAGGGAATTGCGACGCATCATGCCGACTCACACGAGCACGAAGCAGCACCCCCACGACGACGCCCCCGACACAGCCGAGGCCTTCCGCAGGCTCGCCGCCCTCCCCGCAGGCCCGGAACGCGACGCGCTGCGCGACGAGATCGTCGAGGCCTGGCTGCCCATGGCGGACCGCATCGCGGGACGCTTCCGCAGCCGCGGCGAGAGCCTGGACGATCTGCGCCAGGTCGCGGCCCTCGGCCTGGTCAAGGCCGTGGACCGGTACGACCCGGAACTCGGCAACGCCTTCGAGAGCTATGCCGTGCCCACCGTCACCGGTGAGATCAAGCGGCACTTCCGTGACCACATGTGGACCCTGCACGTACCCCGCCGGGTCCAGGACCTGCGCAACCGTGTCCGGTTCGCCTCACAGGATCTGTCCCAGACCATCTCCGGCCGCCGGCCCACCGTGGCCGAGATCGCCGAGCACGCGAAGATGAGCGAGGAGGAGGTCAAGACCGGTCTGGAGGCGCTGGAGAGCTTCACCGCCCTGTCCCTGGACGCGGAGCTGCCCGGCAGCGAGGACGGGTACTCCCTGAGCGACGCGCTCGGGTCGCCGGATCCCGCGCTGGACACGGTCGTGGACCGGGAGGCGGTGAAGGACCGGCTGGCCGCGCTGCCGGAGCGGGAGCGGGCGATTCTGTACATGCGGTTCTTCTCCGACATGACGCAGAGCCGGATCGCGGAGGAGCTGGGGATTTCGCAGATGCATGTGTCCCGGCTGATCAGCCGGTGCTGTGGCAAGGTTCGCGAGCAGGTCATGCGGGATGTGGCGTAGCGCCGCGCCCCCAGGGGGTTGCGGTTCACTCTGTTGGGGGGTGCTGTCCCGCTAATGGGGTCCGGTTTCGCGCGGCGCTGTCGTGGGCGGGCTGTGATGGCAGAGGGGTATGACTACCGAAGGAGTCCCCTCGATGCGCCGCAGCCTTCACACCCTGTTCGTCGCCGTTCTCGCCGGGTCCGCCCTGGCGGGCTTCGCACCAGCCGTCTTCGCCGAACCCGCCGCCGAGGTCAGTCCCGCCACCGTCGAGCCCGGGGGCACGCTCACCATCTCGGTGAGCTGTGATCCGACCGGTGGGCCGCCGCCCGACACGATCGACGCCACCTCGCAGGCCTTCGACGACGGCACGGTCCTGCTGCGCAGGGTCAGCGGCAACGACGACAAGGTGTCCGGGCCCGCCTACCGCGGCACGGCCCGCATCGCGTCCGCCGAGAACTTCGAGGGCGATCCGGACGCCCTCGGGGACGACTCGGCGTGGACCGTCGACGGCACCTGCCCGGCCGCTCCCGGCGGTGAGGGCAAGGAGTGGAGTGCGACGTTCACGGTGGCCCACGGCGGCGGTGGCCACCACGAGCCGACCCACGAGCCCACGCACCGGCCCACCCACAAGCCGTGCCCCGAACCGCATCACGCAGCGCCCCACCCCCACGACAGCGAGTGCGGCGGAGCGGTGATCCAGCGCGGCGTGCGGGCCGGTGACGGCGGTGCCTTCACCGACTCCGTGCCGGCCCTGGCAGCGGGCGGGCTGCTGATCGCGGGAGCGTTCGGCGCCGCCGCGCACCGGCTGCGCAACCGGGAGAGCGACCCCTACCGCTGACCTGGCCGGACCGTTCCGCGGCGCCCCCGGAAGCACCCCGCTTCCCCGGCCCGGCCCGCCCATGCTGTGACCGTCACAACCCGGCGGGGCGCCCATGGGGCGGCGGCACCCTGGGTACTCACTGGCCGAGGGCACGAGCCGCACCGTACGGATCACCAGAACACGGCGGCACCAGGCACTGCGGAGGTACGGATGCGGCGGACGGACCCGCAAGGCCACGGCCCCGTCCGGTTCGGGCCACCGCTCCCCGAGGACGGGCTGCCGGTCCTGCCGGAGCTGTCCGCGGTGCTCGCCGCGGCGGCGTCCCGCGGTGACCACGAGCCGGTCGGTGGCGGCTCCGCGCTGCGGGAGGCCGCCTGCGGCTACTGGGACCGGCGCGGACTGCACTGCGCCCCCGACCGCGCGGCCGCCGGCCCCGGTGCCCCCTCCCTGCTGCTCGCGCTGACCGCCGCGCTCGGCGGTGACGTCCTGGTGCCGAGACCCTGCGCCGCCTGGTGGGCGCCGTACGCACGTCTGTTGGGGCGGCCCGCCTTCCATGTGCCGACCCCGCCGGAGAGCGGCGGCGTGCCCGATCCGTACGCCCTGCTGGAGACCGTGCGCCGGGTCCGCGCCGAGGGCGGCGACCCGCGTCTGCTGGTGCTGTCCGTCGCCGACGACCCCACCGCGACCGTGGCCCCTCCCGAGCTGCTGCACGAGACCGTCGAGGCCGCCCAGGGAGAGGGCCTGCACCTGGTCAGTGACGAGACCTGGCGCGACACCCTGCACGATCCGCACGACACCGTGCTGCTCAGCCCCGCCGAGATGCTGCCCGACCGGGTCACCGTCGTCACCGACCTGGCCGGTTCCCTGCTTCCGTCCGGCTGGCCCGCCGCGGTGGCCCGCTTCCCGCCCGGCGAGGACGGCGACGGCCTCCACGCGCGCGTGCTCGACGTCCTCACCGCGCTCGACGCCCGCGTCGCCGCCCCGGTCGCCGCGGCAGCCGGGTACGCCCTGGCCGAACCGGACCCGGTCACGGAGCGCGTGGCCGCCACCGTACGCCTGCACGCGCGCGTGGCCGCCGCGGCGCACTCCGCCGTCATCGCCGCCGGTGCCCTCTCCCGGCCACCGCGGGCCGGCCGGCACCTGTACGTGGACCTCGCCCCGCTGCGCCCCGCGCTGACCGCGCACGGCGTGGGCGACGCACAGGAACTCGAGGACTTCCTCGCCGCCCGCCTCGGCATGCCCGCGCCGGGCGGCCACCGCTTCGGCGACGACCTCGAAGCCCCGCGCGTGCGGCTGTCCACCGGCGCAGTGCTGCCCGCCTCCGACCCGGAACGCGCGGAATGCCTCACCTCACCCGCGCCGTTGGAACTGCCGCACGTGCGACGCGGGTTGATCCGACTGAAGTCGGTCTTCGACGACCTCCGCGACGAAGCTCAGCGATGGGAGCCTCCTCGATGACGCAGCAGTCCGAGTCGACCACCGGTACGCCCACCCGGGAAGCCGGTGACCCGGCACTCCCGTCCCCGCTCGCGCCCCCGTACCCGCCCTTGGCCGAACCCCGGCCGCTGGCCGAGCGCAGAGTGTGGCCACGCACCTTCCACGACCGGCTGACCGCCCCGCTCCCCGGCCTGAAGGCCATCGCCCGTTTCGCCCGCGAAGGCTCCGTGAGACCGAGCCCCCAAGGCCTCGCCGACATTCCCCGGCTCCCCTACGCCCCCGGCCCGCTGCCCCGCGTCGACGCCCGCACCATCGCCGTCACCTGGGCGGGGCACGCCAGTTGGGTGCTGCGCGTCGGCGGCCTCACGGTCCTCACCGACCCGGTCTGGTCCCGCCGGATCCTCGGCACGCCCGCCCGCATCACCCCCGTGGGCGTCCCCTGGGACGAGCTGCCGCGCGTCGACGCCGTCGTCATCAGCCACAACCACTACGACCACCTGGACGCCCCCACCCTGCGCCGGCTCCCGCGCGACACCCCCGTGTTCGTCCCGGCCGGACTCGCCCGCTGGTTCCACCGCCGCCGCTTCACCCGCGTCACGGAACTCGACTGGTGGGAAGCGGCCGAACTGGACGGCGTCCGCTTCGACTTCGTCCCGTCCCACCACTGGTCCAAGCGCACCCTCACCGACACCTGCCACAGCCTGTGGGGCGGCTGGGTGCTCACCGACCGGGACGGACAGCGCGTCTACTTCGCCGGCGACACCGGCTACGGCCACTGGTTCTCCCGCATCGGCCGGCGCTACCCCGGCATCGACCTCGCCCTCCTCCCCATCGGCGCCTACGACCCGCGCTGGTGGCTCAGCGACGTCCACTGCGACCCGGAGGAGGCGGTCCGGGCCACCCAGGACCTCGGCGCCCGCCGCATGGCCCCCATGCATTGGGCGACCTTCGTCCTGTCGGCGGAGCCGGTCATGGAGCCTCTCCAGCGCGTACGAGCGGCCTGGGAAAAGGCGGGCCTGCCCCGGGAAGACCTCTGGGACGTGCCGGTAGGCGGATCAAAGGTGCTGTAGGTACCTCAGGGGCGCGGGGAACTGCGCGAACAACCACAACGCACCCGCACCCAGAGACCACCACAACCCCTACGGCGCTACCGCACCCGCCGCCACACAGCCGGCACCGCACTGATCACCAGCGTCAGCGCGATCGCCGCCACCACACCCTCCCACGGCTCGTCGAACAGCGACCCCCCGAGAATCCCGATCAACTGATACGTCACGGTCCACGCCAGACACGCCGGCAGGTTCCCCCGGGAGAACCGCCGCAACGGCCACTCGGCCATAAGGCACGCCAGCATCACCGGGATACGACCCGCCGGCACCAGCCGGGACAGCACCAGCACCGCGACACCGTGCGCGGCGAGTTTCTCCTGCGCCTGGACGAGCCGGTCCTCCGGCGCCCGCGCCCGGATCGCCTCCAGCCAGCGCGAGCCGTTCTTCGACTTCAGCCCGCGCCGCCCCAGCCAGTACAGCGTCGCGTCCCCGAGGAACGCCGCCAGCGACGCCGTCAGGAACACCATCGCCAGCGAGAACGGCGACGTCTGGTGAAAGGCGACCACGGCCGCCGAACTCACCAGCGCCCCCGTCGGAATCACCGGCACCAGCGCCCCGGCCAGCACCAGCAGAAAGAGCGTCGGATAGCCGACCGCCTGCTGGGTGGAGGTCGGCACGATGGCCGCCGGGGTGACGGCCGACGCCGCCAGCAGCGGCAGACCCGCCTGCGCCACGGGCGCGGTCCAGGTCACCGCGCGACCTTCGGGCGCACGCTCTCCCCGTGCCCGAGCCGGTGCACCGCCACGCCGGGTGCGCGCCGGGCCGCCAGCCGGACGAATTCGTCGCCCGGCGCATGGAACTCGTGGGGGCGCACGGCGTCCATCCCGATCGGCCAGTACGTGCCGTAGTGCACCGGCACCGCACTGCACGGCGCCAGCCGTGCCAGCGCCTCCGCCGCCCGCCCCGCGTCCAGATGCCCCTCGCCCAGGTACGGCCCCCAGCCGCCGACCGGCAGCAGTGCCACCTCGACCGGCCCGACCTCCTCGGCCATCGTGTCGAACAGTCCGGTGTCCCCGGCGAAGTACGTCCGGGCCTCGCCGGCTATGACATACCCGAGCGCGGGGGCGCGGTGCGGTCCGAACGGCAGCCGCCGCCCGTCGTGCCGCGCGGGCACGGCCCGTACGACGACGTCGCCGACCGGGGTCTCGTCCCCGGGCGCCACCTCGCTCACCCGCAGGTGCGCGAGCCGGCGCAGTCCGGGCACCGCGCGGCGCGCGCCCCGGGGCACGAGCAGGCGCGTGCCCGGGGCGAGCCGCATCAGCGACGGAACGTGCAGATGGTCGGCGTGCAGATGAGAGACCAGCGCCACGTCCGCGTCCAGGGCTCCGGGCGGCGGCAGGGCTCCGCGCCGGCGCCGCAGGTGTGCGAGCCGGCGTGCGAACAGGGGATCGGTGAGCACGCGTACGTTCGAGTCCTCGACCGTGCAAGTGGCGTGACCCCACCAGGTGACCTCCACCGGCACCTCTTTGCCTCCTTCGCGCGACTCCCCGAAGCCTACGGGCAGGAGTAGGGTCGGCGGCGAAACCGGAGGTGAGGGGGGACGCCATGGTGCCGGTCCGGGTCACGGCGATCGCGAGTCTGACGCCGCTCGAGGAGCTGGACGACGATCCGTTCCTGGTCGACTCCCGCAGCCAGCACGCGATGTGCTCCCGCTGGGCCGCCGAGCGGGGCTATGTGGTCAGCCGGGAGTTACTGGTCCGTGGGCTGCGTCCCGACCACGGTGCGCTGTGGGACGGCGTCCGGCCCGGCCTCGACCTGTTCGTGGCCCCCAGCCGGCGGGTGCTCGAGAGCGCGCTCGCGTCCGTCGAGGAGTTCACCGCGGAGTGCGCGAAGCGCGGGGTGCGCGTCGAGACGGTGGGGCACGCGGAGCCGGCGTACGACGCGGCGATGAAGGCGTGTGTGCACCGTCGGCTCTCGATGCCGACGGCCGGGTACGACGGACGCTGACGCGGCGACAGCGAACGCCTGCCCCCGCCCCTGCCCGGTACCGCGAGGGACGAAAGGCGCTCCCCGGGCGTTGTGACAGGGTGGACGAGGGCCCGCGGCGGGCCGGGACGTGAGGTGGCTGGGCGTGCGGGGCGTGCGGTGGCGGCGGGTCGCCAGTCAGGTCGGGCGGAGCATCGCCGTGTGGGCGGTCTCCACTGTCACCCTGCTCCTGCTCGCCGGGATCCTGCCGGACTTCCGGCTCCGGTCCGCGGACGGCGACAGCGCCACCGACATAGCCGTCACGGCGGCCTTCGGCGCCGGCGCCTTCGGTCTGCTGTCGGCCGTGGTCTGGCCGCTGCTCGTCCGGCTCCTGCTCCTCGTACCGGCGCTCGTGCTCGGGCTGCTGGTGTTCTTCCTGAACGGCGCGCTGCTGCTGCTCGCCCTGAGACTCAACCCCGCCGAACGCGGCGCCGCCGCCCCGGAGACCGCCGTCGTGGTCGCCGCCGTGATGTCCGCCGTGGCGTCCGCCACCGGCGCCGCCCTGGCCGTGCGCGACGACGACGCCTACCGCCGCAGGCTGTACCGCCTCTCCGACCGCCGCCGCCGGTCGGGACCGCCCAGCCCGTCCAGCCCCGGCACGGTGTTCGTCCAGCTCGACGGCGTCGGCCACGACGTCCTGCTGGACGCGGTGGGCAGGGGCCTGATGCCCACCGTCGCCCGCTGGCTCGACTTCGGCGACGGCGGCCGCTCCACCCACCGCCTAACCCCCTGGCGCACCGACTGGTCCAGCCAGACCGGCGCCAGCCAGCTCGGCATCCTGCACGGCAGCAACCACGACATCCCCGCGTTCCGCTGGTACGAGAAGGACACCCGCGAGGTCGTCGTCTGCAACCGCCCGACCAGCGCCGCCGAACTCCAGCGCCGCGCCGTCGGATACGCCGGACACGGCGGTCTGCTCACCGTCGACGGTGCCAGCCGCGGCAACCTGTTCAGCGGCGGCGCCGAACAGCAGGCCCTCGTGCTGTCCATCGCCACCCGCCGCCGCAGCCGCGAGAACCGCTCCCGGGCGGGCTACTTCGCCTACTTCTCGGATCCGGCCAACGCCGTGCGCACCGCCCTGTCCTTCGTCGCCGACGTCGGCCGGGAGATAGGCCAGTCCACCCGGGCCCGCCTGCGCAAGCAGCGCCCGAGGGTCTCCCGCGCGGGCCTCTACCCGTTCGTCCGGGCCTTCGCGACGGTCGTCGAGCGGGACGTCGTCGTCGCCTCGGTCACCGGCGACATGCTCGTCGGCCGCACCGCCGTCTACGCCGACCTGGTGGCCTACGACGAGGTCGCCCACCACTCCGGCCCGGCGAGCCGCGACGCGCAGAAGGTCCTCGAAAGCCTCGACCGGTCGCTCGCCCTGATCGAGAACGTCGCCGAGCACGCCCCGCGCCCCTACCGGATCGTCGTCCTGTCCGACCACGGCCAGAGCCCCGGCGAGACCTTCCGCTCCCGCTACGGCCTCACCCTCGGCGACCTGGTACGGGCCGGCTGCGGACTGCCCGTCTCACGCAGAGCGGAGCGCACCCGCAGCGGGGCCGAGGCCCGCGCCGCCGTGCGGGCCGCCCTGCGCATCCCGGTCGAGGAGGGCGGCGAGCGGCACCGCCCCGCGCGCCGCCCGGAGCCGATCGTGCTGGCCTCCGGCAACCTGGGCCTGGTGTCCTTCCCGGACGTCACGCACCGGATGAGCAAGGAGGAGATCGACGCCCGCCACCCCGCGCTGCTGCCGACCCTCGCCAACCACCCCGGCATCGGCTTCCTGCTGGTCCGCAGCGACGAGCACGGCGGGCTCGTCCTCGGCGCGCACGGCGCCGAGATCCCCCTGGCCGCCCTCGACGACGACCCGGGCCCGCTCGCCGCGTTCGGGCCGGGCGCGGCCGACGCGGTGCGCCGTACGCACTCCTTCCCGCACACCGCCGACATCATGGTCAACTCCTTCCACGACCCGGCCGACGGCGAAGTCCTCGCCTTCGAGGAGCAGATCGGCTCCCACGGCGGCCTCGGCGGCGCCCAGGGCAGGCCCTTCCTGCTGTCCCCGCTCGTCCTCTCCGCACCGGTGGTGGACGGGGCGGAACTCGTCGGCGCCGAGCACGTCCACCGCGTCCTGCGGCGCTGGCTGCGCGAGTCGAACGGCCCTCAGGTGCCGCTGGAGAGCAGCGAGGAACGCGCGGCCTGAAATTCGGCGCGTGTGCGGACGCGGCGCCACGGGTGTGATCGGATGGGGGCAAGGGACCCGGAGACGGGCCCCACCGCGAGTCCGCACGCGAAAGGAAGAACCGTGGCTACCACGCGCTCCGCACACACCGTCTGGGAAGGCAGCCTGCTCGAGGGCAACGGCGTCGTCACCTTCGACACCTCCGGTGCGATCGGCGAGCAGCCGGTCACGTGGGCGTCGCGCGCCCAGGAGGCGAACGGGAAGACCAGCCCCGAGGAGCTGATCGCCGCCGCCCACTCCAGCTGCTACTCCATGGCCTTCTCCAACATCCTGAACAAGGCCGGGACGCCGCCCACCAAGCTCATCACCTCCGCCGACGTCTCCTTCCAGCCCGGCGAGGGCATCACCGGCATCCACCTCACCGTCGAGGGCACCGTCCCCGGCATCGACGAGGCGGCCTTCCTCGCCGCCGCCGAGGAGGCCAAGGTCGGCTGCCCGGTCAGCCAGGCGCTGAAGGCCACGCCCATCACGCTGACCGCCAAGCTCGCCTGACCAGGCACACCCCCGTCGGGGGGGGGGGGGGGGGGGAGGGGGGGGGGGGGGGGGGGGGGGGGGGGGTGAGGGGGGGGGGGGGGGGGGGAATGCACTGAGGGCACCGCGGCGAGTTTAATGCCCGGGGGCGGGTGCCCGA
>NZ_JBWKHE010000012.1:51213-215103 GCF_056433405.1 Streptomyces sp. NPDC044719 | reverse complement strand
ATGGTACTGCAGGGGGGACCCTGTGGGAGAGTAGGACGCCGCCGAACAAATATTGAAGAAAACCCCGTGCCATTCGGCACGGGGTTTTCTGCGTTCAGGGCAGGGCCCCGTGGGGCCCTGCCCTGAATTTCATAGGCGTCCGGCCGCCTTCAACGCCAAGTATGCATCTGCCAATGCCGGCGCCAGGTCGTCCGGTGTCGCGTCCACGACTGTGACGCCGTGACGGCGGAGTTGTTCTGCCGTGCGGTGGCGTTCGGACTGGGCCTGGGCTGCCGCTGCGGCCTCGTAGACGGCGTCGGTGTTTCCGCGTGCCTTGGCCATCTCGGTGATGTGCGGGTCTGCCACCGATGCCAGTAGGACTGTGTGGCGCTGGGTGAGCTGAGTGAGAACCGGGAGCAGGCCTTCTTCGATGGGGGCCGTGTCCAGAGTGGTGAGCAGGACGATCAGGGAGCGGCGGGGAGACGTTCGGAGGGCGGTAGCGGTGAGGCCTCGGGCGTCCGTTTCCACGAGCTCCGGCTCCAGCGTGGCCATCGCGTTGACCAGGGACGGAAGGACGTCGCCTGCGGTGCGGCCCTGGACCAGGGCGCGGACCCTGCGGTCGTAGGCGAGGAGGTCGACGCGGTCGCGTGCTCGGGACGCGAGGGCGCCGAGCAGAAGGGCCGCGTCCATGGAGGCGTCGAGGCGGGGCACGTCGCCCACGCGGCCTGCAGAGGTGCGACCGGTGTCGAGGACCAGGAGGATGTGCCGGTCGCGTTCGGGGCGCCAGGTGCGTACGGCGACCGTGGACTGGCGGGCTGTCGCGCGCCAGTCGATAGAACGGGTGTCGTCGCCGGGGACGTACTCGCGGAGGCTGTCGAATTCGGTGCCTTCGCCGCGGGTGAGCACGCTGGTGCGGCCGTCCAGTTCGCGGAGGCGGGCCAGTTTTGAGGGCAGGTGCTTGCGACTGGTGAACGGAGGCAGGACGCGAACCGTCCAAGGAACCCTGTGGGTGCCTTGGCGGGAGAAGAGGCCGAGGGGGCCGTAGGAACGGATGGTGACCCGGTCGGCTTGGCGGTCGCCTCGGCGAGTGGGGCGGAGACGGGTCGTCACGCGGCGGCGTTCCCCTGCGGGGACGGTGAGACGGTGGCGGGAGGCCGTCGTTTCCGTGCCTGGCCGCCAGCTGCTGGGGGGCCAGGCGTCGCGCAGGTGGGCGCGCAGTGGGCGGCGGGACGAGTTGGTGATCGTGAGAGTGACGTCCGCTGTGTCTCCCAGGCGTACCGAGGTGTCGCCGGAGCGGGTCAGGGTCAGGCGTCGTACGGGCGCGGCGAGAGCGAAGTCGCAGGCGCAGGCCACGGCCAGGGGTGCGTTCACAGCCAGGATGCCCGTCCAGCTGGGTTCCCAGATGCCGACGGGGAGGGAGCCCAGGGCCGCGAGGAGGGCGGCGCGTCCGGTGAGTGCCATCAGCGGGGGACGGGGACGTGGGTGAGGATCGCGTTGATGACCGAGTCGGCTGTCACGCCTTCCATTTCGGCCTCCGGGCGGAGTTGTACGCGGTGGCGGAGGGTGGGGAGGGCCAAGGCCTTCACGTCGTCCGGGATGACGTAGTCGCGGCCGGTCAGCCAGGCCCAGGCGCGGGCCGTGGCCAGGAGGGCCGTGGCGCCTCGGGGGGAGACACCGAGGGTGAGGGACGGCGACTCGCGGGTGGCGCGGCAGATGTCGACGACGTAGCCGGTGATCTCTGGGGAGATGGTCGTCTTGGCGACCGCCGCGCGGGCTGCTTCCAGGTCGGCGGGGCCCGCTACGGGGCGTACGCCGGCGGCGTGCAGGTCACGCGGGTTGAAGCCTTCGGCGTGGCGGGTGAGGACGTCGATCTCGTCCCGGCGGGAGGGGAGGGGGATGGTGAGTTTGAGGAGGAAGCGGTCCAGCTGGGCTTCCGGGAGGGGGTAGGTGCCCTCGTACTCGACCGGGTTCTGGGTCGCTGCGACCAGGAACGGGTCGGGGAGGGGGCGGGGGGTGCCGTCGACCGTGACCTGGCGTTCCTCCATGGCTTCGAGGAGGGACGACTGGGTCTTGGGGGGAGTGCGGTTGATCTCGTCGGCGAGGAGGAGGTTGGTGAAGACGGGGCCGGGCTGGAAGGAGAACTCGGCGCTGCGGGTGTCGTAGACCAGGGAGCCGGTCACGTCGCTCGGCATGAGGTCGGGGGTGAACTGGACGCGTTTGGTGTCGAGTTCGAGGGCCGAGGCGAGGGCGCGGACCAGGAGGGTCTTGGCGACGCCGGGGACGCCTTCGAGGAGGACGTGGCCGCGGCAGAGCAGGGCGACGACGAGGCCGGTCACGGCGGGGTCCTGGCCGACCACGGCCTTGGCGATCTCGGCGCGCAGGGCCTCCAGGGCGGCTCGGGCGGTGCCCGGGTCCCCGGTCTGCCCGGCGTTGTCAGTGGTCGGGTCCATCATGGACGGCGTACCTCTCTTTCGAGGGCGTCGAGTCGGTCGGCGAGTGCGATGAGTGCTGCGTCGTCGCTGGGCGGTGGTCCGAAGAGGAGTGCGTGCAGGTCCTGTCCGTCGCCGTGGAGGTGGGCGGACAGGGCGGGGAGCAGGGCCTCGGGCGAGTGCGCCTGGGTGACCGGGATGCCTGTGAGGGGGGCGAGGCGGGTGCGGGTCGTGGAGCGAAGAGCGTTTGCCGCGCGGTCGCGGGCGTCGGCCTTGCGGTAGAGGCGGGCGCGGCCTTCGGCGGTCTCGGAGGCGCGGATCGCGACGGGGAGTTTTTCGGGCACGAGGGGGCCGAGTCGGCGTGCCCTCCAGAGGGCGGCCAGGGCTGCGGCGATGAAGAGTTGCAGGGTGCCCCAGAGCCAGCCCGAGGGGAGCAGGTCGAAGAAGCCGCGTTCGTCGTCGGCGCCGGTGGCCGACGTGTCGGAGAGCGAGGGGAGGTACCAGACCAGATGGGGGCGGGAGCCGAGGAGCTGGAGGGCGAGCGAGGCGTTGCCCTGCTGGTCGAGGCGGTCGTTGAGGAGGATGTCGGGTGCGCCGAGGGCGACGGTGTCGCCGTTCCCGGTGGTGTCCGGGATGCGCAGCAGGGTGGCCAGGCGCTCGCTGGGGTAGCACTGTTCGGCGTCGAGGTGGGTGGTGGTGTAGCGAACGCCGCCTGTGTCGGCGGTGCCCGCGCGCTGGGCGGCGGGCAGGTCGCAGTCGGGGGCGAGAGTCGAGTCGAGGCTGGTGGCGGGGTCGGCGGTGACGCCGGGGGCGAGCCGTTCGACGGAGGCGCTGCCGGAGGCGACCAGGACGGTTCGGCCACCGGAGCCGGCGAACGAGTCGTGCAGGCGGGACTGCTGACTTCGGGTCAGCAGGTCGGGGACCGCGACCAGGAGGGTCGTGTCCGGGCCCGATGCGGCGGCCGCCTCGTCCAGGGTGGTCACCACACGGGTGTCCACGCCACGGTCGGCGAGGAGTTCCGCGACGGCGCGGCTGCCGTTGGGGTCGACCGAGCGCGGGTCGAGTTCGCCGTGCCGGGCGTCGGAGCGGATCACGGCGATGGCGATGGCTCCCGCGACGAGCAGCACGAGGGCCAGCGCGATACCGCGCGCGCGGGTCCACACCTGGCGGGCGGTGGGCGAGGCCGAGGTGGACGGGAGCGTGGCCTCGGTGGTCATTCGTCGGCTCCCTGGCGGGTGTGGGGGGCCGTGCTCTGGGCGCTGCTCGTGGCGAGCTGGGGCTTGGTGCGTTCCAGGTCGCGGTCGAGTTCGGCGATGCGGTGGTACGACTGCTCGGTCGCCGAGCGGCCGCCGTACGTCACGTCGTCGAAGTCCCGGGCGGCGGCGCGCAGTCGGTCGGTGTGGGCGGGCAGGGCCCGGCCCGCTTCGGCGGCGGCCTCGTCGGCGGTGCGGCCGGGGCGGACGTCGAGGAGTGCGCGTTCCTCCAGGGCGCGGACGAGGGCCCGCATGCGTTCCTGGACGGCCTGGTTCCAGTGGCCTTGGGCGGCGTGTGCCTCGGCGGCGGCGCGGTGGTCGGCGGCGCTGCGGGGGCGGTCGTCGAACAGGGCGGCGGACGAGGTGGGTTGGCGGCGCGGGGTGCCGAGGCGCCACCACAGGGTGCCCAGGACCGCGATGACGGCCAGGATGATGACGACCAGGCCGAGTGTGCCGCCGGGGGTCGCGGACGAGGCTGCGTTGAACAGTTTGCCGAGCCAGTCCCAGAAGGCGTCGAGGGCGCGCTGGAACAGGCTGGGGTCGTTCTCGTGGTACATCCGCTTGGACAGCTCGCGTTGGGCCGCCTCGCGCGCTGGGTCGCGTGGGGTGGTGAGGGGCGGCTCGTCGGTGGAGCGCGCCGACGACAGTACGGCGGTGTCGCCGGCGCGTAGCAGTGTCCGTATGGCGGTGCGTGGCAGTGCCGTTGTGAGAGGTTCCCCCGCCCAGCTCACGGCATCAGCTCCCCGGGGTGGTGCCGGGGGCGTTGGGGCCGTAGCCCTGGACGCCTGCGGCGCGGGCCAGTTCGAGGTCGAGGGCCTCGCGGCGGATGCGCTGGTCGATGTAGAGGAGCACGGTGACGCCGGCGGTGATCGGGAAGGTGATCATGGAGCCGATCACCGCGCCGATGCCGCTGATGATGAGGAAGGTCCAGCCGAGGCCGGCGCCGCCGCTGTTGAGCCAGCCGGTCACGCCGTCGCCGCTGAGGGCCGCGGCGAGGAAGGTGAAGGGGATGACGATGATCGAGGCGACGACGTTCGCGATGATCGTGGCGAGCAGCTGGATGCCGAAGATCCGCCACCAGGTGCCCTGGACCAGCTTCGCGGAGCGGCTCATGGCCTTCTTGATGCCCTGCTTCTCCAGCATCAGGGCGGGCGAGGCCAGGGAGAAGCGGATCATCAGCCAGAGGGCGACGATGCCGGCGCCGATGACGCCCAGGACGGTGAGGGCGACGCCTGGCCCAGTGCTCCCGGAGGCGGTGATGAGAATGCCGGGCAGGGTGCCCACGGTGACGATGCCGGCGGTGATGAGCAGCAGCAGGCAGATGAGGCCGAACAGTTTGACGACCTGAGGGCGGGCGTCCCGCCAGGCCTCGCCGATGGTCACCGGCTTGCCGAGTACGGCGCGGCTGGTGACGGTGGTGAGCAGTGCGGTCGCGATGACGGTGCCGACCAGGGAGATCACGAAGACGACGCTGGAGTTGAGCAGGGCGTCGCTCATGGCGCGGCTCAGCTCGCTGAGGGTGGCGCTCGGGTCGTTGAGGGCTTCGGTGCTGGAGTTGTCCAGGACGAGGCCCTGGAACAGGACGACGATGATCTCGGTGAGGACCGCGACGGTCAGGGAGATGCCGAGGACCGTGCGCCAGTAGGTGCGCATGGTGGAGACGGCGCCGTCGAGGATCTCGCCCACGCCGAGCGGGCGAAGCGGGATGACGCCGGGCTTGGCGGCGGGCGGGGGGCCGCCCCAGCCGCTTCCCCAGCCGCCGTAGGGGCCGGGGCTACCGGGGCTGCCGGGGGCTCCGTAGCCGCCGTATCCGCCGGGGCCTGTGGGGCCGCCGGTGCCGTATCCGGCCGGGCCGTGGCCGCCGGGGGGCTGGGTGCCCCAGCCCGGGCCGGGTGGCGGGGGCGGGGGCGCCTGGCCGGGGACGGTCGGGCCGCTGGGGGCGGACCACTGGGCGGGTGGCGGCTGGTCCTTGGACCACTGCGGGCCGGGGCCCTGCGGGGCCTGGCCCGGCTGGGCCGCTTGGCCGGGCTGGTCCGCGGGCTGTGCGGGGCCGGGGCGGTCGGTGGGCTCGGCAGGGCCGGACTGGTCCGGCTTCTGCCCGTCGGACGGGGCGGATCCGGGCGAGGCCCAGCCCGGAGTGTCGTTCATCGTCGCTCCTTCACGGTGCCCGTCCGCGGTCGCGGCGGCAGGTTGGCAGCCATCGTGCCATGGGGTGGTCTTGGAATGACCGGCCGCGGTATGGGCTGCGTACCTTCAATTGTCCGCTCGATTGGGGGCAGACTGACCGCATGGCTGATCAGTACGCGTACAGCGGCGACGACAAGCGGCCGACCGAGATCTCCGCGATCCGTTGGGAGGAGCCACCGGAAGGGCCCGTTCTGGTCCTTCTCGACCAGACGAGGCTGCCGGCCGAGGAGGTCGAGCTGGTCTGTACGGACGCGCCCGCGCTGGTGGAGGCGATCCGCTCGCTGGCCGTGCGCGGGGCGCCGCTGCTCGGTATCGCGGGGGCCTACGGTGTCGCGCTCGCCGCCGTGCGGGGCTTCGACGTGGACGAGGCCGCGGAGGCGCTGGCGACTGCCCGGCCGACCGCGGTGAACCTGGCCCTCGGTGTGCGCCGGGCGCAGTCGGCCCATGAGGCGGCGCTCGCCAAGGGCGGTGATGTCAGGCAGGCGGCCTCGGCGGCGCTGGCCGCGGCGCGGCAGTTGCACCGGGAGGATGCCGAGGCCAGTGCGCGGATGGCCGAGCACGGGCTGACGCTGCTGGACGAGCTGCTGCCCGGCGGCGGGCACCGGATCCTCACCCACTGCAACACCGGTTCGCTGGTGTCGGGCGGGGAGGGGACGGCGTTCGCGGTGGCACTCGCGGCGCACCGGTTGGGCAGGCTGCGGCGGCTGTGGGTGGACGAGACGCGTCCGTTGCTGCAGGGCGCTCGCCTGACGGCGTACGAGGCGGCGCGCAGCGGGATGGCGTACACGCTGCTCACCGACAACGCGGCGGGGTCGCTGTTCGCCGCCGGGGAGGTGGACGCGGTGCTGATCGGGGCGGACCGCATCACGGCGGACGGGTCGGTCGCGAACAAGGTGGGGAGCTATCCGCTGGCGGTGCTGGCGCGGTACCACCATGTGCCGTTCATCGTGGTGGCGCCGGTGACGACGGTGGATCCGGACACCCCGGACGGGGCGTCCATCGAGGTCGAGCAGCGTCCCGGTCACGAGGTGACCGAGGTGGTGGCGCCGCAGGTGCCGGTGGCCGGTGCGCCGGAGGCGGGGGGTGGCATTCCCGTGGCGCCGCTGGGGACGCAGGCGTACAACCCGGCGTTCGACGTGACCCCGGCCGAGCTGGTGACGGCGATCGTCACGGAGGAGGGTGTGGTGTCGCCGGTGACGGCTGAGGCGCTGGCCGAGGTGTGCGCGCGGTCGCCCAGGGTGACGGCGGGCTGAGCCGTACGGCTGCCGCGGTGTGTGCGGGGCGGGTGGGCTCCGGCAGCCGCGTCCCTCGCCCGTGTGCCCGGGCCCGGGCCGACGGGCGTCGTCGAGATCAACTGTGGGCCGGCGAGGGCAGACAGTAGCGCTTGCTGCGACTATGGTCACTGGCCGGTGACCTACCTCACCACTGCCTTCGCCACTGTTATGAGAATGGGATGATGTCGTTTATGAAGGGACGAGTCCTTGTCGTCGACGACGACACCGCACTGGCCGAGATGCTCGGCATCGTGCTGCGTGGTGAGGGTTTTGAGCCGTCTTTCGTTGCCGACGGTGACAAGGCGCTGGCCGCTTTCCGTGAGGCCAAGCCCGATCTGGTGCTGCTGGACCTGATGCTGCCCGGTCGGGACGGCATCGAGGTGTGCCGTCTGATCAGGGCGGAGTCCGGGGTGCCGATCGTGATGCTCACGGCGAAGAGCGACACGGTCGACGTCGTGGTGGGCCTGGAGTCGGGTGCCGACGACTACATCGTGAAGCCGTTCAAGCCGAAGGAGCTGGTCGCCCGGATCCGGGCGCGGCTGCGGAGGTCGGAGGAGCCCGCTCCGGAGCAGCTCGCCATCGGTGACCTGGTCATCGATGTGGCCGGGCACTCCGTGAAGCGGGACGGGCAGTCGATCGCGCTGACGCCGCTGGAGTTCGACCTGCTGGTCGCGCTCGCGCGCAAGCCGTGGCAGGTGTTCACGCGCGAGGTGCTGCTGGAGCAGGTGTGGGGCTACCGGCACGCGGCGGACACGCGGCTGGTCAACGTGCATGTGCAGCGGCTGCGCTCCAAGGTCGAGAAGGACCCGGAGAAGCCGGAGATCGTGGTGACCGTCCGTGGTGTCGGGTACAAGGCAGGACCGAGCTGACATGTCCGGCGACAGTGCCGCTTCGGCGCCCGGACGGTCCGGGGCCCGCCCGGGGCGGCCTGTCGGGCGGAAGAGGGCGGGTTCCCGCTGGGGACGGTTCCTGGAGAGCGGACTGCTGCTCCAGGGCGGGGTTCAGGGCAGTCCGGTCATCCGCCTGTTCATGCGGTGGGTGCGCCGGCCACTGCTGCCGGTCATGCGGCTGTGGCGGCGCAACATCCAGCTCAAGGTCGTCGTCACGACACTGCTGATGTCGCTCGGCGTGGTGCTGCTGCTGGGCTTCGTCGTCATCGGGCAGGTGCGCAACGGCCTGCTGGACGCGAAGGTGAAGGCTTCCCAGAGCCAGGCCACCGGCGGGTTCGCCGTGGCCAAGCAGCGGGCCGACGAGGCGGCGAGCGGGACCGGCGACGATGTCGCCACGGCGGACGGCCGTCCCGCGCAGAACGTCATCCAGTGGATGAGTGATCTCGTGTCCTCGCTGTCCAGTGGTGGGCAGGGCGCTTTTGACGTGGTCACGCTTCCGGCTTCCGACGCCGACGGTGCCGGCGGGCGCGGTCCGCGTGCCTCCGGTGAGGTGGACTGGAGCAAGAGTGTGCCCGCGGCGCTGCGGGAGCGGATCGGCAGCAGTACGGCGGCCGCGCAGAGCTACAGCCGGGTCATCTACAACAACGACACCAAGGACTCCCAGCCCGCCCTGGTCATCGGCAAGCAGGTCAACGACCCGAACGGCGATCCCTACCAGCTCTACTACCTCTTCCCGCTCACCCAGGAGGAGAAGTCGCTGAGCCTGGTCAAGGGGACTCTGGCGACCGCCGGGTTGTTCGTCGTGGTGCTGCTCGGGGCCATCGCCTGGCTCGTGGTGCGCCAGGTCGTCACGCCGGTGCGGATGGCGGCGGGGATCGCCGAGCGGCTGTCGGCCGGGCGGCTCCAGGAGCGTATGAAGGTCACCGGCGAGGACGACATCGCGCGGCTCGGTGAGGCCTTCAACAAGATGGCGCAGAACCTCCAGCTCAAGATCAGCCAGCTGGAGGACCTGTCGCGGATGCAGCGCCGGTTCGTGTCGGACGTGTCGCACGAGCTGCGGACGCCGCTGACGACCGTACGGATGGCGGCGGACGTCATCCATGAGGCGCGGGAGGACTTCGACCCGATCACCGCGCGGTCGGCGGAGCTGCTCGCCGACCAGCTGGACCGGTTCGAGTCGCTGCTCGCGGACCTGCTGGAGATCAGCCGTTTCGACGCCGGTGCCGCCGCGCTGGAGGCGGAGCCGATAGATCTCAGGGAGGTCGTGCGGCGGGTGGTCAGCGGGGCCGAGCCGCTCGCGGAGCGCAAGGGCACGCAGATCCGGGTGTCCGGGGACCAGCAGCCCGTCGTCGCCGAGGCCGACGCCCGGCGCGTGGAGCGCGTGCTGCGCAACCTCGTCGTGAACGCCGTGGAGCACGGTGAGGGCAGGGACGTCGTCGTCAAGCTCGCCGCGGCAGGCGGCGCGGTCGCCGTCGCGGTGCGGGACTACGGGGTCGGGCTGAAGCCGGGTGAGGCGACCAGGGTGTTCAGCCGCTTCTGGCGGGCCGACCCGGCACGCGCGCGTACCACGGGTGGTACGGGCCTGGGGCTGTCCATCGCCCTGGAGGACGCGCGGCTGCACGGCGGCTGGCTGCAGGCATGGGGTGAGCCGGGCGGCGGCTCGCAGTTCCGGCTGACGCTGCCCAGGACCGCCGACGAGCCGCTGCGGGGTTCCCCGATACCGCTGGAGCCCAAGGACTCACGGCGCAACCGGGGGCTCGACGACGCGGGTCTGCCGTGCGGTGGCGGGGACGGCGAGAAGCGGGCGACCGTACCGGCGCAGCCGGCGAGCGGTCCGGTGCCGCCTGGACCGGCGCGGAACCCGATACCGCCGCGGGCGGCCACGGTGGCTCCTACGGCCGATCCGACGGCGCTGCCCGGTAACGGCGCGCGCGTGGTGCCGCGGCCCGCCTCGGGCACGCGGCCGCCGGACGATTCGAAGGCATCGGAGCAGTCGGCTCGCGGTGGGGGTGCGGAGGGCCCGGCGGGCCCGGTCGGCACCGGCGGTGTGGGTGGTACGGCGGGGGCGGCTCACGGCCAGGATGTGGGCGATCCGGCCGGAGCGGCTGGTGACATGGCCGGCAGTGGTCCTGCGGGGGCGGCCCGGGAATCGGTCGTGAGCGGGCCGCGGGACAAGGACAACGGCTCTGCGGGCTCGGGCAGGGAAGCCGAGCCGGGAGACGTGGACAGGCAAGGGGAGGCATCTCGTGGGCGCTGACCGCGAGGGGCGCGGTCGGCGTACGTCCGCGCGCGTGATGGCGTACGCCGCCGGTGGCGTGCTGGTGCTGGCGGGGTGTGCCTCGATGCCGGACAGCGGGGATCTGCGGGGCGTGGAGTCCACACCTCGCCAGGACACCCAGGTGCGGGTGTTCGCCGTGCCGCCGGGGGAGGACGCACCGCCCTCGGAGATCGTTCAGGGTTTCCTGGAGGCGCTCACCAGCGACGATCCGCACTACAAGACCGCGCGCCAGTACCTGACCGGCGACGCCGCGAAGACCTGGCGGCCGGAGCTGTCCACCACGGTGCTCACGGACGGGCCGGGGGCCAAGGCCGAGGGCGCGGGCGGCCGGGAGGACACCGGCGAGATCTCGTACACGCTGACCGGCACCAAGGTGGCCACGGTCGACGCGCAGCAGTCGTACGCGCCGGCGACCGGGGCCTACGCCAGGACCGTGCACCTGACGCAGGACGAGAAGAGCGGGCAGTGGCGGATCGACGTGCTGCCCCAGGGCGTCCTCATGGGCCAGTCGGACTTCCAGCGCAACTACATGTCCGTCAACAAGTACTACTTCGCCTCGAACACCATGGCGGCCGGGGCGAACACGCAGCCCACGGCGGTCGCCGACCCCGTCTACGTCCGCCGGCGCGTGCAGCCCATGACGCAGATGGTGCGCTCCCTGCTCAACGGGCCCACGCGGTGGCTGGGTCCCGTGGTCAGGTCGAGCGTGCCCACGGGTACGGCGCTGGCCAAGGACGCCGGCGCGCTGACGCCCGACGAGCGGAACAAGCTCACGGTCCCGCTCAACGGTAGGGCCGCGGGCATCGGCACCAACCGGTGCCAGGAGATGGCCGCCCAGATGCTGTTCACGCTGCGGAACCTCAGCCCGGCGGTGGACGAGGTGGAGCTGCGGGCCGGCGGGGCGGAGCTGTGCTCGCTCACGCAGGAAGCGGCCGACGCGGCGGCCTTCCGGACCACGGCGCGCCACCCCGACTACCTGTACTTCGTCGACGCCAAGGACCGGCTCGTACGGATCCCAGCGGGCAGCAGCGACACCAAGCCGGACACGGCGCCGGGGGCGCTGGGCGAGGGTGACACGGCGCTCCGGTCGGTGGCGGTGTCGCGGGACGAGCACACCGCGGCCGGTGTCGGCCTCGACGGCAGGTCCCTGTACGTGGGGTCGCTGGTCTCGGGCGGTTCGCTGGGCGAGCCGCTGCTGCGCAGCCACGGCCGGACCGAGGAGGACCGGCTGACGACGCCCAGCTGGGACGCGGACGACGGCCTGTGGGTGGCCGACCGTGACCCGGACGATCCCCGGCTGCTTCTGTTCGAGGAGGGCAAGGGCGATCCGCTGGAGGTCCGCACACCCCACCTGGACGGGCGGATCCAGTCCGTGCGGGTGGCCGCCGACGGGGTGCGGATCGCGCTCGTCGTGGAGAAGGGCGGCAAGAAGACCCTGCTCATCGGGCTGATCGAGCGGGAGGAGAAGCCGGGCGAGAAGCCAGCCGTCAGAGTGGTCGAACTTCGCTCCGCGACGCCGGAGCTGGAGGAGGTCACGGCCATGTCGTGGGCCGGGGACAGCCGGCTCGTGGTGGTCGGGCGCGAGCACGGGGGCGTGGAGCAGATGCGGTACGTCCAGGTCGACGGCTCCACACCGGACGTGCCGGCGCCCGCGGCGCTGACCGGCGTCAAGGAGGTCACCGCCGCCGAGGACGACCGGCTGCCGCTGGTGGCGTACTCGGTGGACGGGATCGTCCGGCTGCCGTCGGGCGCGCAGTGGCAGAAGGTGACGGAGGGGACGGCGCCGGTCTATCCGGGGTGAGGCGGCGTCCCGGTGGGGGCGTGAGGTGTCCTGGTAGGGATGTGGGGCGTCCCGGTGGGGGTGCGAGGCGTCCTGGTAGGGATGTGGGGCGTCCCGGTGGGGGTGCGAGGCGTCCCGGTAGGGGCGTGAGGTGTCCTGGCGGGGGCCGGTGAGAGCGGGCCGTCGGCCCGGCCCCGTGCGTTGTCCACAGGGAGTTATCCACAGGGGTGGCGGGGGGTCCTCGCCGTTGGCACAGTGGTGGCCATGCGGGGGTGGTGGCAGGACCTCACCGACCTGGTGCTTCCGGGCGAGTGCGGCGGCTGCGGGGCGCCTCGCACGGTGCTGTGCGCGAAGTGCCGTGCGGTGCTGAGCGGAGCCGTGGCGCATCGGGTGCGGCCGGTGCCTGAGCCACCGGGGCTGCCGGTGGTGCACGCGGCGGCACGGTACGCGGACGAGGTCCGGGCGACGCTGCTGGCCCACAAGGAACGGGGTGCTCTGGTGCTCGCCGGTCCCCTCGGGGCTGCTCTGGCGGGAGCAGTGCGGGCGGGGCTTCCACGAGCGCGGATCGGGCCCAGGGCCGGAGGAGCGGGGGCGCGGGGCAGCGGGGCGCCTGTGCTGCTCGTGCCCGTTCCGTCCGGGCGGCGGGCCGTGCGGGCCCGGGGGCATGATCCGGCGCGGCGGATCGCGCTCGCGGCGGCGGGTGAGCTGCGGCGGAGCGGCGTGCCGGCCAGGGCGCTGGGCGTGCTGCGGCAGCGGCGGGCCGTGGCCGACCAGTCGGGACTCAACTCCCGGCAGCGGCTGGACAATCTCGCGGGCGCACTGGCGGTGGTGCCCGGTGGTGCCCGGCTGCTCTCGGAGGGCCCGGTCGTCCTCGTCGACGACGTGATGACCACGGGGGCGTCCCTGGCGGAAGCGGCGCGTGCCGTGCGGTCGGTGGCGGGGCTGGTTTCGAACGCCGCGGGGACCGGGGCCGTGTACAGGGGAGAGACGTGGGAAAGCAGAGAAGAACAGAACGTCGGAACAAGGGGAGAGAGGACGGGCCGATGGCCCGCCCGGCAGGGAATCACGGGCGCGGGCGACGCCGGCGGAGTCGTTGACGTGGTGTGCGCGGCTGTGGTGGCGGCATCGCCGGACTCTTTCGAAATAAACCGGAACTGACTGAGAACTTGCGTCGTTGCAGGTAACGAGAGGGCCTATTCACCTGAACGGAGGTACGCCGCAGTAGAGGGTGACGACATCCGTCCGGGCGAGATATGTTCGGTTGAGAGGGAAAGCCGCAGGCCACACCTCTCAAAACCGAATGCCGTGCTGCGGGTTTTTCTTCATCACTCGCGACGGTGGAGTGGAGATCTCGCTCACGGGGGAGGAGGTGGAAGTCACCGAGTGTCCGAGGTTCCGGACCTCACCGGAACCTGGTGCAAAAGGGAGATGCTCCGCGCCGAAGCGGAGTGATCCGGGAACGGAGTTCTGCGTGGACATCGTCGTCAAGGGCCGCAAGACCGAGGTGCCCGAGCGGTTCCGGAAGCACGTGGCCGAGAAGCTGAAGCTGGAGAAGATCCAGAAGCTCGATGGCAAGGTGATCAGCCTCGACGTCGAGGTGTCCAAGGAGCCCAACCCCCGGCAGGCCGACCGCTGTGACCGAGTGGAGATCACGCTCCGCTCCCGCGGTCCGGTGATCCGGGCGGAGGCAGCGGCGAGCGATCCGTACGCGGCGCTCGACCTGGCGGCGGAAAAGCTGGAAGCCCGGCTGCGCAGGCAACACGACAAGCGGTTCTCGCGTCGTGGCTCGCGCCGGATCCCGGCCGCCGAGGTCGCCGATCACGTCCCGGGTGTGGCGACGCTCAACGGCAACGGTCTGGTGCCGACCGCGCAGGAAGAGCCGGAGGCCGTGCCCACGAAGAAGATCGGCTCGCTGGAAGTACAGGGTGACGGCCCCATCGTCGTCCGCGAGAAGACCCACGTCGCAGCGCCCATGACCCTCGACCAGGCTCTCTACGAGATGGAGCTGGTCGGGCACGACTTCTACTTGTTCGTCGACTCCGAGACCAAGGAACCGAGTGTCGTCTACCGACGGCACGCCTACGACTACGGCGTGATCCACCTCAGCACGGACACGATGGTCACGCAGGTGCACGCCCCCGATGCGGGCGGTGCGCTCGGCGGCTGACCGTGCCGGGTGACAGCGGAGCAGGTGCCCCTGGAGCGCGTGTGCGCCCCCAGGGGCACCCCTGTGCGACCACTGCGCGCCCCGCTCGGTCGCCCCGGTGCCGTCCGGGCATGAAATCATGGTGGCAACGACCCAACCGGTGGGTCGTTGCTCTGGGTTGGCGATGGCTCAGGACCTCAGGCCACAGCCTTCAGGGGGAGGAACGATGGCGGACAGCTTCGGACCGATGCGTGACGAGGATGCCGACGACGGCGTCGTCGGCATGGGCCCGGACACGGACACGGACTCTCCACGCAAGGAGCCGATCAGAGTCCTTGTGGTGGACGACCACGCCCTGTTCCGCCGTGGCCTGGAGATCGTGCTCGCGGCCGAGGAGGACATCCAGGTCATCGGGGAGGCCGGCGACGGCGCCGAGGCCGTCGAGAAGGCCGCCGACCTGCTGCCCGACATCGTTCTGATGGACGTGCGGATGCCCAAGCGGGGCGGGATCGAGGCGTGCACCTCCATCAAGGAAGTCGCACCCAGCGCCAAGATCATCATGCTGACGATCAGCGACGAGGAAGCCGATCTCTACGACGCCATCAAGGCGGGAGCGACCGGCTATCTCCTCAAGGAGATCTCGACGGACGAGGTGGCCACCGCCATTCGCGCGGTGGCCGACGGGCAGTCGCAGATCAGCCCGTCCATGGCGTCGAAGCTGCTCACCGAGTTCAAGTCGATGATCCAGCGCACGGACGAGCGCCGGCTGGTGCCCGCGCCGCGACTGACGGACCGCGAACTCGAAGTCCTCAAACTCGTCGCGACGGGGATGAACAACCGTGACATCGCCAAGGAGTTGTTCATCTCCGAGAACACCGTGAAGAACCATGTGCGCAACATCCTGGAGAAGCTGCAGCTGCACTCCAGGATGGAGGCGGTGGTGTACGCGATGCGGGAGAAGATTCTCGAGATCCGGTGAAACGGCGAAACGGCGAAACGGTGATCCGCTAGAGCTCAGCCGAGGACGCGCGCGATCTCCTTCGTGAGGGGCTCGCGTAGGGCCGGTGTGTCGACCCGCTCCACGCGCACGTCCGTGCAGTCCACCCAGGTCGCCGCCTCGGCCAGGGCCTGGGCGACGGCCGGGACCGCCTTCGGGCCGTCGAGCGTGACCTGCCTGGCCACCAGCGTGCCGCCCTCGCGGGCCGGGTCCACGCGGCCGACGAGCCGGCCGCCGGCCAGGACCGGCATCGCGAAGTAGCCGTGCACCCGCTTCTGCTTGGGGACGTAGGCCTCCAGGCGGTGGGTGAAGCCGAAGATCCGCTCCGTGCGCGCCCGCTCCCAGATCAGGGAGTCGAAGGGCGACAGGAGGGTGGTGCGGTGACGGCCGCGCGGAGGTGTCTCCAGGGCCGCGGGGTCGGCCCAGGCCGGCTTGGACCAGCCCTCGACCGAGACCGGGACCAGGCCCGAGTCGGCGATCACCGCGTCGACCTGTTCGCCCTTGAGACGGTGGTAGTCGGCGATGTCCGCGCGGGTGCCCACGCCGAGGGACTCACCCGCCAGGCGGACCAGGCGGCGCACGCACTCGGTGTCGTCGAGTTCGTCGTGCAGCAGGGGGCCCGGGACGGCGCGCTCGGCGAGGTCGTAGAGGCGCTTCCAGCCGCGGCGCTCCACGCAGACCACCTCGCCGTACATCAGGGCGCGTTCGACGGCGACCTTCGTGCCGGACCAGTCCCACCAGTCGTTCGTCTTCTTCGCGCCGCCCAACTCCGTCGCGGTGAGGGGGCCTTCGGAGCGGAGCTGCTTGATGACCTGGTCGTAGACACCGGCCGGGAGTTCGTGGTTCCAGTGCGGGCGGTTGCGGTAGGCGCGGCGGCGGAAGGCGAAGTGGGGCCACTCCTCGATGGGGAGGATGCAGGCCGCGTGGGACCAGTACTCGAAGGCGTGCGTGTCTTTCCAATACGCGTTCTCGACTGTCTTTCGGCCCACCGCGCCCAGGCGGGCGTACGGGACGAGCTCGTGGGAGCGGGCCAGGACCGAGATGGTGTCGAGCTGTATCGCGCCCAGGTGGCGGAGGATGCCGCGGACGCCGGAGCGGCGGTCTGGGGCGCCGAGGAAGCCTTGGGCGCGGAGCGCCAGTCGCCGGGCTTCGTCTGCGGAGAGCTGTGCGGAGGGGCGCGGGGTGGTCATGGGTCCGCACGATAGGGGGTGGGACTGACAGTGGTGGGTGAGCTGGGGGTTTGGTGCTGGGTGCTGGGCGTTGGTGCTGAGGGTGGGGCGTTGCGCAGCCCGGCGGAGCGGGGTGCCTCCCCCACTCTCGGCTTCGCTCGAGCGGGGGGACCCCCACCGCCCACCCGTGCCGCCCTTAGCGGCACGCATGCCCGCAGCGGGGGCGCACGTATGCCGCAGCTAGGCCGGCGCCGGTAGGTACGGGGCCGTTGACGGGAGGCTCAGGTCTGAGGGGAGGAGGGAGCCTACCCAGGAGTCTCGGCGGACTCCCTTGTTGTTGACCGCGGCGCGCAGGGTGCCTTCGATGGTGAAGCCGGAGCGTTCCGCTACGGCGCGGGAGGCGTGGTTGCCCACCTCGGCGCGCCATTCGATGCGGTCGAGCGCGGCGTGGACGAACGCCCAGCGGCAGGCGGTGCGGACGGCCTCCGTGATGTAGCCGTTGGCGCGGTGCTGCTTGGTGGCCCAGAAGCCGATCTCGCCCACGCCCAGGGCGCGCATGGTGATGCCGAGCATGCCCGCCAGTTCTCCGGAGTGGAGGAAGACGCCGAGAGTGAACATGGACCCGTCCCTCCAGCCGTCCGGGACCATCTGTTCCGTGAAGCTCTGGGCGTGCTCGCGCAGGTAGGGCGAGGGGATCGTGGTCCAGCGCTGGATGTCGGGGTCCTGGCAGGCGTCGTACACCGCGTCGGTGTCCTGAGGGCCGACCGTGCGCAGCAGGAGGCGGTCCGTGGTGAGGGTGACGGGGTCCATCGGCCGATCCTCTCGGAGGTCGTCGAAGGTGTCATCTGTTTGCGGTGAGTGAGCGCGTTATCACGCTTCGCCTAATTCCGTCGGAGGATGCGGCACTATCCGTAGTCCCCGGACGTTGTCCCCTTTGAAGCAGACGTGAATCAGAATTGAAGCAGCGGACGGTCGCCGTCATGGCAGGCCCTCCCGGCGCGGTGGGGTCCTCGCATACGATGGCCGTTGCTCAGTAAGTCAAGTGGTAACCGACCGTCCCAGGCCCGACCGGCAAGGAGACCAACCCCCGTGTCCGTCCTCTCGAAGATCATGCGTGCAGGCGAAGGTAAGATCCTGCGCAAGCTGCACCGCATCGCGGACCAGGTCAACTCCATCGAAGAGGACTTCGTCGACCTCTCCGACGCCGAGCTGCGCGCCCTCACCGATGAGTACAAGCAGCGCTACGCCGACGGCGAGACCCTGGACGACCTGCTGCCCGAGGCGTTCGCCACCGTCCGCGAGGCCGCCAAGCGCGTCCTCGGCCAGCGTCACTACGACGTGCAGATGATGGGCGGCGCCGCCCTGCACATGGGCTACGTGGCGGAGATGAAGACCGGTGAGGGCAAGACCCTCGTCGGCACCTTGCCGGCGTATCTGAACGCACTGTCCGGCAAGGGCGTCCACATCATCACGGTCAACGACTATCTGGCCGAGCGCGACTCCGAGATGATGGGCCGCGTCCACCGGTTCCTGGGCCTCGAGGTCGGCTGCATCCTCGCCAACATGACGCCGGCTCAGCGCCGCGAGCAGTACGCCTCCGACATCACGTACGGCACGAACAACGAGTTCGGATTCGACTACCTGCGCGACAACATGGCGTGGTCCCAGGACGAGCTCGTCCAGCGCGGCCACAACTTCGCCATCGTCGACGAGGTCGACTCCATCCTCATCGACGAGGCCCGTACGCCGCTGATCATCTCCGGCCCGGCCGACCAGGCCACCAAGTGGTACGGGGACTTCGCCAAGCTGGTGAAGCGACTCAAGCGCGGCGAGGCCGGCCAGCCGCTCAAGGGCATCGAGGAGACCGGCGACTACGACGTCGACGAGAAGAAGCGCACGGTCGCCATTCACGAGTCCGGCGTCAGCAAGGTCGAGGACTGGCTGGGCATCGACAACCTCTACGAGTCGGTGAACACCCCTCTGGTGGGCTACCTGAACAACGCCATCAAGGCGAAGGAGCTCTTCAAGAAGGACAAGGACTACGTCATCATCGACGACGAGGTCATGATCGTCGACGAGCACACCGGACGTATCCTCGCCGGCCGCCGTTACAACGAGGGCATGCACCAGGCGATCGAGGCCAAGGAAGCGGTCCCGATCAAGGACGAGAACCAGACGCTCGCCACGATCACCCTGCAGAACTTCTTCCGCCTCTACAAGCGCCACGACCACAACGGCAAGGAGCAGCCCGGTCTGTGCGGCATGACCGGTACGGCCATGACCGAGGCCGCCGAGTTCCACCAGATCTACAAGCTCGGTGTGGTGCCGATCCCGACCAACCGGCCGATGGTCCGAAAGGACCAGTCGGACCTGATCTACCGGACCGAGGTCGCCAAGTTCGAGGCGGTCGTCGACGACATCGAGGAGAAGCACCGCAAGGGTCAGCCGATCCTCGTCGGTACCACCTCCGTCGAGAAGTCCGAGTACCTCTCGCAGCAGCTCAGCAAGCGCGGCATCCAGCACGAGGTGCTGAACGCCAAGCAGCACGACCGTGAGGCGACGATCGTCGCCCAGGCCGGCCGCAAGGGCGCCGTCACGGTCGCCACGAACATGGCCGGCCGTGGTACGGACATCAAGCTCGGCGGCAACCCCGAGGACCTCGCCGAGGCGGAGCTGCGCCAGCGCGGCCTCGACCCCGAGGAGCACATCGAGGAGTGGGCGCACGCCCTGCCCGAGGCGCTCCAGCGGGCCGAGAAGGCCGTCCAGGCCGAGAAGGACGAGGTCGAGAGGCTCGGCGGGCTCTACGTGCTGGGCACCGAGCGGCACGAGTCGCGGCGGATCGACAACCAGCTGCGCGGCCGTTCCGGCCGTCAGGGCGACCCGGGCGAGTCCCGCTTCTACCTCTCGCTCGGCGACGACCTGATGCGGCTGTTCAAGGCCCAGATGGTCGAGCGCGTGATGTCGATGGCGAACGTCCCGGACGACGTGCCGATCGAGAACAAGATGGTCACCCGCGCGATCGCCTCCGCCCAGTCGCAGGTCGAGCAGCAGAACTTCGAGACCCGTAAGAACGTCCTGAAGTACGACGAGGTCCTCAACCGCCAGCGCGAGGTCATCTACGGCGAGCGCCGCCGCGTCCTGGAGGGCGAGGACCTGCACGAGCAGGTGCAGCACTTCATGGACGACACCATCGACGCCTATGTGCAGGCCGAGACCGCCGAGGGCTTCCCCGAGGACTGGGACCTCGACCGGCTGTGGGGCGCGTTCAAGCAGCTCTACCCGGCCAAGGTCACGGTCGAGGAACTGGAGGAGGCCGCCGGCGACCGGGCGGGCCTGACCGCCGAGTTCATCGGCGACTCCATCAAGGACGACATCCACGAGCAGTACGAGGCGCGTGAGGCGCAGCTCGGCTCCGAGATCATGCGTGAGCTGGAGCGCCGGGTCGTGCTGTCGGTCCTGGACCGCAAGTGGCGCGAGCACCTCTACGAGATGGACTACCTCCAGGAGGGCATCGGCCTGCGCGCGATGGCGCAGAAGGACCCGCTGGTCGAGTACCAGCGCGAGGGCTTCGACATGTTCACCGCGATGATGGAGGGCATCAAGGAGGAGTCCGTCGGCTACCTGTTCAACCTGGAGGTCCAGGTCGAGCAGCAGGTCGAGGAGGTCCCGGTCGAGGACACCAAGCCGGTGGCCGACCTGGAGAAGCAGGACGCGGTGCCGGCACAGGCGGGCTCCCGGCCGGAGATCCGTGCCAAGGGGCTCGACGTCCCGCAGCGGCGCAACCTCCACTTCTCCGCGCCGACGGTCGACGGTGAGGGCGGCACCATCGAGGGTGACTTCACCGAAGACGGCGAGCCGGTGCGTTCGGAGTCCGACGGCCTCACGCGCGCGGAGCGCCGGAAGCAGGCGAAGAGCCGGGGGCGCCGTAAGAAGTGACGGCGGTCGCGGCACCGTAGCGGCTTGAAGGGCCGGGCACCGAGGGTGTCCGGCCCTTCGGCTTGCCTGGGGCGGTCGTGGCTCGGCTCGGCCCCTCAGCCTCGGCCCCTCAGCAGGCCTCTGGGCGGGGTGGGCGGGGGCCGCCCAGTTCCACGGCCGTGCAGCGCCAGCGGAGGTCCTGGCCGAGTTCCAGGCGGAAGGCCATGGCGCGGAGCCGGTCGCCGGCGCCGATGCGGGCGAACGCCTCGATGGCGCCGGGACGGGGCTCGTACCAGCCGATGTCCCGGACTACCGGGCGGGCGCCGCGGGTGCGCAGGGGGCCGCGTTCGGCGAGCCAGGCCAGTTCGTCATAGGCGCGGCCCCGGGTGTGGCGGAGCATCGAGTGGACGGGGCGGCGGCCGCTGAGGACGGCGAGCAGGAGGTCGGCGAAGCGGTCGGTGGGGAGGAGCGGCTGGGGGACCGGCTGGGCTACCGGCCGGCGGGGGCTTTGGGTGGGGACGCGGGGCGTGGGGTGGGTGGGGGTGCCGGGCGTCGGCCGCGCTGCCGTGGGGGTGCCGGGCGTCGGCCGGTTTGCCGTGGGGGTGCCGGGCGTTGGCCGGGCTGCTGTGCGGGATCCGGAGGGGGTCGGTGGGCGGGTGTCCGCGGGGCGGGTGTGGGCGGTCTTGGCGGGGCCGGCTGCCGGCGGGCGGTCTCCGGCCGCCGAGGCGCGGGCGGGGCCTCCGGCGGGGATGCGCGGAGGGGCTGCGCCGCCGGGGGCGCGGGAGGCCGTGCTCCCGGGAGTGCGTGAGGTGGTGCTGCCGGGGCGGCGGGGGTCGCGGCGGGCCGGGGGGCGGCTCGCCGGGCGGTGCTGTGCCCTGGTCATGACCTTGTTCATGGGGGTCCCCGTTTCGTGGGCCGATGGATACCGGTGAGTAACTTCGGGTTGGTGATCTTGTACGGGGTGGGCGGGGGCAGAAGCAAGGAAGAGCGCCTCGGGCCGCGGGTGCCGGAATGTTCACCTATCCGGGTGATCCGGGGAGTGAGGAGCCCATCGGGGCCGGGGTGTGCCGGGTGAATTTCGGGCCCGGGGTGGACGCGTCGGGCGTCACGGGCCGGAACTCGAAAGGGGACCCCCGCACGTATCCTGGAGGCCCTCCGGGGCCTTCCGGGGCCCTCCTGAGCCTCCTGGGCCCTCCGACCTGAACCGACCACGAAAGAAGTGGCCAGCCATGCGTGTCTACGTGCCCCTGACCCTCCCCGGTCTCGCCGAGGCGTACAAAACGGGTGAGCTGGGAGCCGGGCCGTTCGTGGCGTACGCCGTGACGCCCGCGCTGCGTGAGTGGTACGTCTCCGACGACATCGAGGAACTGGAGTACGCGGCGCTGAACCGGGCCGCGCTGGCTTCCTTGCGGCTGCTGGCGATCGAGCCGGGGGTGCCGCGGCGCCGGGTCGTGGTGGCCGTGGACGTGCCCGACCGGGCCGCGATTGCCGATCCTGACCGGGGGCTCGATCAGGCGGCGCTGGGGGAGGTACGGGTTTCGGCTCCCGTAGCGCTGGCCAGGGCGGCGGCGGTGCATGTCGACGCGGATGACGCGGAGGCGGATGTGACGGCGGCTGCCGCGGCGCTGGGGGCGGCGGATGCCGGGGACGACGACGCGCAGTTCGTCGTGGACGGGGCCGAGGATCACGAGCTGCTGTGGTTCGCCACGCAGGAGATTCCGAACCTGGTGGGGCAGGGAGACTGAGCGGCTCCGGGTTCGGGCGCCGGGGGCGCGTTGGGGCGCTGTTCTCTTGATTGTCAGTGGGGGCGGGTACGTTTTCGGGCATGGGGATGAAGACGGGCGCGCACATTGTCTGGGACTGGAACGGGACGCTGTTCCATGACATCGACGCGATCATCGGGGCGACGAACGCGGCCTTCGCCGAGCTGGGGCTGGAGGCGCTGACGCTGGAGAAGTACCGGGAGCTGTACTGCGTGCCGGTGCCGAAGTTCTACGAGCGGCTGATGGGGCGGCTGCCGACCGAGGCCGAGTGGGAGGTCATGGACGAGATCTTCCACCGGTACTACGCCGAGCACCGGGGGGCGTGCGGGCTCACGGTGGGGGCCGTGGAGCTGCTGTCAGGGTGGCGGTCGGCGGGGCGCAGCCAGTCGATTCTGAGCATGTATGTGCACGAGGAGCTTGTGCCGTTGGTGCGGGGGTTCGGGATCGAGCCGCACTTCATACGGGTGGACGGGCGGACCGGGCCGTCGGGGGGCAGCAAGGCCGAGCACATGGTGCGGCATCTCGCGTCGCTGACGGGGGTGGAGGCGGGGCGGACCGTGGTGATCGGGGATGCGGCGGATGATGCGGTGGCCGCGCTGCATGTGGGGGCTCGGGCTGTGCTGTACACCGGGGGGTCGCACAGCCGGGTGAGTCTTGAGGCGGTGGGTGTGCCGGTCGTGGACACGCTGGAGGAAGCGGTCGCTGAGGCCGAGCGGCTGGCGGCGTAGCCCGAGGTGCTCGGTGTGGGTGGCTGGGGTGGGGGGTTCGCAGCCCGGCGTAGCGGGGTGCCTCCCCCACTCTCGGCTTCGCTCGAGCGGGGGGACCCCCACCGCCCACCCGTGCCGCCCCTAGCGGCACGCATGCCCGCAGCGGGGGCGGCGCGCATGCCCGCAGCTGAGGCGCAGCCAAGAGGGGCGCACTGTGCAGAACGTCAAACTTCCGGGCCTGGTTTTGTACACATACGGCTCATGACGGGGCCCCTGTAAGGAGCGATAGCCTTGGTGGCGTGATCAGCGCGATAGTTCGCGGGGACGTCGTCGTCCCTGCCCTGCGCCCGGAGAGCACGGACCACATCCGTGACCGGGCGGCGGTCGCTGGTCTTCGCGGGCGGTACGGGGCATCGATGACTCCCGGGACGCCGAGCACCACCGGGACCGAGGCGTCGCAGAGAGCAGCGTCACACCCGTGGGGCAGCTCAAGAATGGCTCAGACACCCCCGCTCCTCTCGCCTGGCGGCATAGCGTCGGAACAGACCGGATACCCCGTGTCACGGCGTGACGTCGTCAGCGCAGAGACCGTACTTCCTTCTACGTCACGCAACGGCGCGCGACAGGAGCCAGAGGACAATGCAGACCAAGCTGGACGAAGCCAAGGCCGAGTTGCTCGAGAGGGCCGCCCGGGTAGCTGAGAACAGCCCGGTCGGGGGGCACCTACCGACCGGGTCGACGGGCGAGGAGACCCCAGCCGCCCAGGAAGCCCCGGACCGCGAATCCCTGATCTCGTTCCTCCAGCGTTACTACCTGCACACGGCCCCGTGGGACCTCGCCGACCGCGACCCGGTCGATGTCTTCGGAGCCGCCGTATCCCACTACCGGCTGGCCGAGAACCGCCCCCAGGGCACGGCCAACGTGCGGGTCCACACTCCCACCGTGGAAGAGAACGGGTGGACGTGCAGCCACTCGGTCGTCGAGGTCGTCACCGACGACATGCCCTTCCTCGTCGACTCCGTCACCAATGAGCTGACCCGGCAGGGGCGCGGGATCCACGTCGTCATCCACCCCCAGTTCGTGGTGCGGCGCGATGTGACCGGCAAGCTCATCGAGGTGCTGCCCACGCCCGCGACCGGCGCCGGCGACCTCCCGCACGACGCGCACGTCGAGTCCTGGATCCACGTGGAGATCGACCGCGAGACGGACCGGTCCGATCTGAAGCAGATCACCGCCGACCTGCTGCGCGTGCTGTCCGACGCCCGTGAGGCCGTCGAGGACTGGGGCAAGATGCGGGACGCGGCGACCCGGCTGGCGGAGGGGCTGCCGGACGAGTCCATCCCCGGTGATCTGCCCGGACCTCAGGTCGAGGAGGCCCGCGAGCTGCTGCGCTGGCTGGCCGACGATCACTTCACCTTCCTCGGCTACCGCGAGTACCAGCTGCGCGACGACGACTCCCTGGCCGCCGTCCCCGGCACCGGGCTCGGCATACTGCGCTCGGACCCGCACCACGCCGCCGAGGAGAGCCACCCGGTCAGCCCGTCGTTCGAGCGGCTGCCCGCCGACGCCCGGGCCAAGGCACGCGAGCACAAGCTGCTCGTCCTGACCAAGGCGAACAGCCGGGCGACCGTGCACCGGCCGTCGTACCTGGACTACATCGGGGTGAAGAAGTTCGACGCCGACGGCAATGTCGTCGGCGAGCGGCGCTTCCTCGGGCTGTTCTCGTCCGCCGCCTACACCGAGTCCGTGCGCCGGGTCCCCGTCATCCGGCGCAAGGTCGAGGAGGTCCTGGAGCGGGCCGGGTTCTCGCCCAACAGCCACGACGGGCGCGACCTGCTGCAGATCCTGGAGACGTACCCGCGCGACGAGCTCTTCCAGACCCCGGTCGACGAACTGCGGTCCATCGTCACCTCCGTCCTCTACCTCCAGGAGCGCAGGCGGCTGAGGCTCTACCTGCGCCAGGACGAGTACGGGCGCTACTACTCGGCCCTCGTTTACCTCCCGCGCGACCGCTACACCACGGCCGTGCGCCTTCGGATCATCGAGATCCTCAAGGAGGAACTGGGCGGCATCAGCGTCGACTTCACCGCCTGGAACACCGAGTCGATCCTCTCCCGGCTGCACTTCGTGGTCCGGGTTCCGCAGGGCACCGAGCTGCCGGAGCTGTCCGACTCCGACAAGGACCGCATCGAGGCCCGGCTGGTGGAGGCGGCCCGCTCCTGGGAGGACGCCTTCGCCGAGGCGCTCAACGCCGAGCTCGGCGAGGAGCGCGCGGCCGAACTGATGCGCCGGTACGCGCACGCCTTCCCCGAGGGCTACAAGGCCGACCACAACCCGCGCGCCGCGGTCGCCGACCTCGTCCACCTCGAACAGCTGAACGCGGAGGAGGGCAAGGACTTCGCGCTCAGCCTGTACGAGCCGGTGGGCGCCGCGCCCGAGGAGCGCCGCTTCAAGATCTACCGCACGGGCGACGCCATCTCCCTCTCAGCGGTGCTGCCGGTCCTCAACCGGCTCGGCGTCGAGGTCGTGGACGAGCGGCCGTACGACCTGCGCTGCCCGGACCGCAGCGTGGCCTGGATCTACGACTTCGGCCTGCGCATGCCCCGCTCGCAGAACGGCAGCGGGGACTACCTCGGTGACGACGCCCGCGAGCGCTTCCAGGACGCCTTCTCCGCCACCTGGACCGGCAAGGCGGAGAACGACGGCTTCAACTCCCTCGTGCTGAGCGCCGGGCTCACCTGGCGCCAGGCGATGGTGCTGCGGGCGTACGCGAAGTACCTGCGCCAGGCGGCTTCGACGTTCAGCCAGGACTACATGGAGGACACCCTCCGCAACAACGTCCACACCACCCGGCTGCTGGTCTCCCTGTTCGAGGCGCGGATGTCGCCGGACCGGCAGCGCGCGGGGCACGAGATCGTGGACGCGCTGCTGGAGGAGGTCGACGCGGCCCTCGACCAGGTGGCCTCGCTCGACGAGGACCGGATCCTCCGGTCGTTCCTCACGGTCATCAAGGCGACGCTGCGGACGAACTTCTTCCAGGAGGCGGCGGGCGGCAAGCCGCACGACTACGTCTCCATGAAGTTCGACCCGCAGGCCATCCCCGACCTCCCGGCGCCGCGTCCGGCGTTCGAGATCTGGGTGTACTCGCCGCGGGTCGAGGGCGTGCACCTCAGGTTCGGCAAGGTCGCGCGCGGTGGCCTGCGCTGGTCCGACCGGCGTGAGGACTTCCGCACCGAGATCCTCGGCCTGGTCAAGGCGCAGATGGTGAAGAACACCGTCATCGTGCCGGTCGGCGCCAAGGGCGGCTTCGTCGCCAAGCAGCTGCCCGACCCGAGCGTCGACCGGGACGCGTGGCTGGCCGAGGGCGTCGCGAGCTACAAGACGTTCATCTCCGCGTTGCTCGACATCACCGACAACATGGTGGCCGGCGAGGTCGTGCCCCCGGCGGACGTCGTCCGGCACGACGAGGACGACACCTACCTCGTCGTCGCCGCCGACAAGGGCACCGCCACCTTCTCCGACATCGCCAACGGGGTCGCCGAGCAGTACAACTTCTGGCTTGGTGACGCCTTCGCATCCGGCGGTTCGGCCGGCTACGACCACAAGGGCATGGGCATCACCGCCCGTGGCGCCTGGGAGTCCGTCAAGCGGCACTTCCGGGAGCTGGGCGTGGACACCCAGACCGAGGACTTCACGGTCGTCGGCATCGGCGACATGTCCGGTGACGTGTTCGGCAACGGCATGCTGCTGTCCGAGCACATCCGGCTGGTGGCCGCCTTCGACCACCGGCACATCTTCATCGACCCGAACCCGGACGCCGCCACCTCCTACGCCGAGCGCCGCCGTCTGTTCGAGCTGCCCCGCTCCAGCTGGGAGGACTACAACAAGGACCTGCTGTCGGCCGGCGGCGGCATCTTCCCGCGTACGGCCAAGGCGATCCCGGTCAACGCGCACATCCGCGAGGCCCTCGGCATCGAGGCCAAGGTCACCAAGCTGACCCCGGCCGACCTGATGAAGGCGATCTTCCAGGCGCGGGTGGACCTGCTGTGGAACGGCGGCATCGGCACGTACGTCAAGTCCTCGGCCGAGTCGAACGCTGATGTCGGTGACAAGGCCAACGACGCCATCCGCGTCGACGGCAAGGACCTGCGCGTCAAGGTCGTCGGCGAGGGCGGCAACCTGGGCCTGACCCAACTCGGCCGGATCGAGTTCGCGCTGCACGGCGGCCGGATCAACACCGACGCCATCGACAACAGCGCGGGCGTGGACACCTCCGACCACGAGGTGAACATCAAGATCCTGCTCAACGGCCTCGTCTCGGACGGCGACATGACCGTCAAGCAGCGCAACAAGCTGCTCGCCGAGATGACCGACGAGGTCGGCCGCCTGGTGCTGCGCAACAACTACGCGCAGAACACGGCGATCGCCAACGCCCTCGCCCAGTCCGGCTCCATGCTCCACGCCCAGCAGCGCTTCATGAAGCACCTGGTCAGGGAGGGCCACCTCAACCGGGCGCTGGAGTTCCTGCCCACCGACCGGCAGATCCGCGAGCGGCTCGCCCAGGGCCAGGGCCTGACCGGCCCGGAGACGGCCGTACTCCTGGCGTACACGAAGATCACGGTCGCCGAGGAGCTGCTGCACACCTCGCTGCCGGACGACCCGTACCTGAGCACCCTGCTGCACGCGTACTTCCCGACCGAGCTGCGCGAGCAGTTCCCCGAGCACCTCGTCAGCCACCCGCTGCGCCGTGAGATCACCACGACCGTCCTGGTCAACGACACGGTCAACACCGGCGGTACGACGTATCTGCACCGGCTGCGCGAGGAGACCGGGGCGTCGCTCGAGGAGATCGTGCGGGCGCAGACCGCGGCCCGGGCGATTTTCCGCCAGTCCCCGGTGTGGGACGGGGTCGAGGCGCTCGACAACAAGGTCGAGGCCGACGTCCAGACCCGCATCCGCCTGCACTCGCGCCGCCTGGTCGAGCGCGGCACGCGCTGGCTGCTCAACAACCGGCCGCAGCCGCTGGACCTCGCCGAGACGGTCGACTTCTTCGCCGACCGGGTCGAGCAGGTCTGGGGTGAGCTGCCGAATCTGCTGCGCGGCGCCGATCTGGAGTGGTACCAGAAGATCTTCGACGAGCTGACGGGCGTCGGTGTCCCGGACGAACTCGCCACCCGGGTGGCCGGTTTCTCCTCCGCCTTCCCGACGGTCGACATCGTCTCGGTCGCGGACCGCATGGGCCGGGAGCCGCTGGACGTCGCCGAGGTCTACTACGACCTCGCCGACCGGCTGCGCATCACCCAGCTGATGGACCGCATCTCCGAGCTGCCCCGTGCCGACCGCTGGCAGTCCATGGCCCGTGCGGCGATCCGCGAGGACCTGTACGCGGCCCACGCGGCGCTGACCGCCGACGTCCTGGCCGTGGGCAACGGCACCTCGACGCCCGAGCAGCGCTACAAGGCGTGGGAGCAGAAGAACGCGGCGATCCTCGGCCGCGCCCGCACCACACTGGAGGAGATCCAGGGCTCCGACGCGTTCGACCTCGCCAACCTGTCGGTGGCGATGCGCACGATGAGGACGCTGCTGCGGACGCATTCGTAGGGCGTACGGCCTCTTGGGCGCCCCGGGCCGCTGCCGGCCCGGGGCGCTTTCTTCTTGGCGAGCCTTAGGGCGATTCGACTGGAGGACTTACCGTTTCCGGCTAAGGCTTGTGCCGTGACGGTGAACCTCTCCGAGGAGCGAGCGGCCGCTTCCCCCCTGCCGGTCAGACGCTTCGTTCTCGAAGTGCTGAATTTCGCCCTGGTCGGCGGGAGCGGTGTCGCGGTGAACTTCCTGGTGTTCAACGTGCTCCTGCACGGGCTGCACCGGGCCGCCATGGTCGCGACCGTGCTGGCCAGCCTGGTCGCCATGGGCGGCAACTACCTCGGATTCCGGTACATCACCTACCGCGACAGGGCGTCCCGTACGCGGCGCCAGATCGCGCTGTTCTTCGGCTTCAGCGCTGTCGGCGTCGCCCTGGAAAGCGGGCTGTTCTACGTCGGATACCACGGCCTCGGCCTGGCCGGTCCCCTCGAGTCGAACGCGGTCAAGGCAGCCTCGATCGTTCTGGCCTCCGCCTTCCGTTTCCTCGTCTACCGCACATGGGTGTTCCAGCACGATGCGCGCCGCGACTAGACCGGTCCTCGTCGCGCAGGCCGCCGCCGTGGTGGCCGCCGTGGCGGTCGTCGTGCTGCTGCTCCTCGTGATCGTCAGGCTGCCCTGGGCAGGAGATCTCGGCGTGCACGCGGCGACCGTCCAGCGTCTGCGGCACAACCTCCTCGACCCCGGCAATCCGCTCGTCGACGCGGACACGCCGAGTCCGTATTACTCGCCCTGGATGCTGGTGCTCGGCTGCGTCGCGCGGATGGGCGATCTGTCGGTGTTCTGGGTGCTGCGGATCGGGGCACTGGTCGGGCTCGCGCTGCTGGTGACCGGGGTTTGGCGGTATGTGCGGACGCTGAGTGGCCGTCGTGCCGCTCCCGCGCTGGCCGTGCTGAGCCTGTTGCTCCTGTGGGGAACCGTGGTCTTCAAATGGAGCGGCTTCTACGGGCTCAACTCCCTCGCGCTGACCGTGTCGTATCCGAGCGTGTTCGCCTTGGGGCTGGCGTTTCACCTCTGGGCCTGGCTGGGGCGGGCGGTGCGGCAGAACGGGGGTTGGGGGGTGTGGCTCGGGCTGGGGGTGCTGTGGGCGGTGATCCTGCTGTGTCATCAGTTCTCGGGAGTGGTGGCCTCGTTGGGGGCGCTCGCGACGGTGGTCGCCGCGCGGCCGGGGCGGGCGGTGTGGGGGCGGCTGGGGTGCGGGGTGGTGCTGGGGCTTGTGGTGCTGCTGGTGTGGCCGTACTACGACTTCTTCGCTCTGGTCGGGGCGTGGGGCGGGCTGGAGTCGGTGCATCGGCCGTTGTACGAGGACCTGTTCGGGCGGTACTGGCTGGTGTTGCTCGGGGTGGTGGCCCTGGGGGTGCGGTGGTGGCGGGATCGGTGGGATCCGCTGGTGCTGTTCTTCGTGCTGGGGTTCCTTGTGGTGGCCGTGGGTGGGGTGAGCGGGCAGTACGCGTGGGGGCGGGCGTTGCCGGCGGTGCTGATTCCGGCGCAGGTGGCGGTGGCGGTGGAGGTGGGGGAGGCCGGGCGGCGTGCGGTGCGGGTGGGGTGGGGGTGTGTGCTGGGGGTGGCGCTGGTTGTGGGGGCGTGGACGCAGGTGGGGACGGTGGGGTACGTGGTGAGGCCGGGGGATCTGCCGGGGAATCTGCCGGGGGTCGTCGCGGAGAAGTACCGGGAGCCGTGGGTGGGGTACCAGTGGATGACGCGGTGGGTGAAGTACGGGGATGTGGTGATGGCGCGGTTGGGGCGGCCTAGTGCGCAGATTCCGGCGTACGGGGCTTACACCGTGGCGCCTGGGTATCCCGACTTCTTCCTGCCGGATGTGGGGCGGAGGGAGGAGGCGGTGCGGAGGTATTTCGGGGGTGGGGTGTCGGAGGGGGAGCGGGGGGAGATTTTGCGGGAGTACAGGGTGCGGTGGGTGATGGATACGGGGGTGGATCGGCCTGGGGGCGGGTTGCGGGAGGTGGCTCGGGGGCCTGAGGGGCAGGTGTTGTACGCGGTGGTGCGGTGACGTTGAGCGGGCTGTTCTCACCCGTGTTGAGGTGCCCGGGGCGTCGCTGCTGGGGGCGGGTGGGTCCGCAGCCCGGCGGAGCGGGGTGACTCCCCCACTCTCGGCTTCGCTCGAGCGGGGGGACCCCCACCGCCCACCCGTGCCGCCCTTAGCGGCACGATTGCCCGCAGCTAGGTGGGAGCGGGTGGTTTGCGGCGCAGCAGGAGCGGCGGCCGCAGCTAGGTGGGAGCGGCGGCTCGCGGCTCAGCGGGGACGGGCGGCTCGCGGCTCAGGGGGACCGGGCGGCCGCAGCTAGGCGGGAGCGGCGGCCCGCAGCTGGGTGAGAGCGGGCGGTTTGCGGCTCAGCGGGAACGGCGGCCCGCAGCTGGGCGGGAGGCGGCCCGCAGCTAGGTGGGAATGGGTGGGCCCGCGGTTCTGCTGGATGTCTACTTCAGTGCGCTGGCCAGCAACCGTGCTGCTCGTTTCACTCTGGGGCGGGCCAGGCGGCGGACTGTGGGGCGGATCAGGTTGGCTGTGACTCCGGTGGGTTCCCAGCGGGCCTGTAGGCGGCCGGGGGCGTGGCCTTCCGGTTCCAGGGTGAGGTGGTGGTGGGGGACCTGGGTGGTGAAGGCCGGGAAGGTCAGGGGGGCCAGGAGGAGGCCGGTGTTGGAGACGCCCTGGTGTTGCAGGCGGAGCAGGGGGTGGCGGACTCCGGAGAAGCCGTAGAAGGGAAGGAGGGCCGCTCCGAGGTCCAGGTGGGCGTGGCCCTCGAAGACGCCGGGGCCGACGGGGGAGAGCCGGAAGTGGACGTGGAGGCGGTGGCCGCCGGGGGCGATGAGGAGCGTGGCGCGCCGGGGGCCGACGGGCAGGCGCAGGGCCGGGTCGTAGGTGCGGATCGCGAGGTCGACGGAGGCGCCCGGGCCTCGGGTGATCTCCGTGATCTCATGGCGGAACTGGGCGCTCGGGAAGGGACGGGTCTCCAGATCCAGGTCTGAGATGTCCAGTTCGCGGCGGGCCCACTCCGAGGTGGGGATCCGGTCGCCCCAGTACGTGCGGCCCTCCCCGTCCGTCGTGATCCGCCGCGGCCCCACGCCGTGGCCCAGTCCTCGGGCCGCTACCCGGGCCTCTGCCAGGCGCCGGTCGCGGATCAGCTGGAGGACGACGCGTTCGGCGCGCGGGAGGCGGGCGAACGCGCCGGGGCAGAGCGTGTCGAGGTACGGGGTGACCAGGTCCGCGAAGGAGGACAGCCACGCCTCGTCCCGGTAGGGCAGGTCACCGGCGTACATCCTGAAGTCGTGCTTGAGGAACTTGTAGTCCTTGTCCTCGCGCAGCGCCTCGTGTCCGTTGTCGGCCAGGAAGGTGTCGATGAGGTGCTGGACGTGGATCCGGTCGCGGACGTTGTCGAGCTTGTGCCGCTGGTTCGATATCGAGGCCGCCTCGGAGGCCGCGTAGGGCGCCACGTACCAGCGGTAGACCGGCTTCGGGACGATCGTGAAGCTCTTGGCCAGGCAGTACGCCCGCGCCGAGAACAGCTGGTCCTCGTAGTGGATGCCCTCGGGGAAGCGCAGGCCGTGCCGGTCGAGGAAGGCGCGGGCGTACATCTTGCTCGTCGACAGGTGCTCGAAGAGCAGGCGCGGGTCGGCTTCGATGCCGTCGAGGGTGCGGCGCTCGGCGACCAGGTGCGGCATCCAGGTCGAGCGGCGGCCGTTGTCCACCCGGACCCGCTGCACCGCCCCCATCGCGAAGTCGATCTCTCGTTCGCGGTGCGCGGCGAGCAGCAGGGCGACGGCGTCGTCGGGAAGTTCGTCGTCGCTGTCGAGGAACATCAGGTACGGCGCCCGCGCGATGTCCAGGGCGCGGTTGCGCGGGACGCCGCAGCCGCCGCTGTTCTGCTCCAGGCGGAGGTGGCGGACGCGGGGGTCCTGGGCGGCGAGACGCCGTGCGACGTCCGCGGTTCCGTCCGTGGAGTGGTCGTCGCTGATGATGATCTCGACGTTCGCGTGGGTCTGCCGGCGGACCGAGTCGACCGCGCGCGTGAGGCGTTCGGCGTCGTTGTAGACGATGACCGTCACGGTGACGTCGGGGGTGCTCATGCGGTCGCCTCCTGCGGGGTCGGGGCCGGGGTGCGTTCCTCGATCGGCAGCACCTGCGGCAGGGAGCGTTCGTCCTGGCCGAGGAAGACCCGGCGTACGACGCGCTCGGCGGCGCGTCCGTCGTCGTACTCGCAGAACCGGCGCCGGAAGACGGCCCGGGTCTTCGCCGCGCTCTCGTCGCGCCAGGCCTCGGTGGTGAGGATCTCCGTCAGTTCCTGCTGGGTGCGCGCGACCGGGCCCGGGGCTTGGTCCATCAGGTCGAAGTAGACGCCACGGGTGGTGCGGTACGTCTCCCAGTCGTCGGCGTGGATCACGATCGGCCGGTCGAGGTTGGCGTAGTCGAACATGATCGAGGAGTAGTCCGTGACCAGGGCGTCCGCCGCCAGGCACAGATCCTCGACCGGGTCGTAGGAGGAGACGTCGATGATCCGGCCGCTGCGGCGCAGGTTGGTGAGCGGGGAGGCCGCGCCGCCGTAGAAGTAGTGGCCGCGCACGAGCAGGACGGTGTCGTCGCCGAGGCGGTCGGCGAGGGCGGCGAGGTCGAGGCGCGGCGTCCAGCCGGCCTCGTAGTCGCGGTGGGTCGGCGCGTAGAGGACGGCCCGGCGGCCCGGGTCGATGCCGAGGCGGTCGCGGACGGCGCGGATGTCCTCGGCCGTGGCGGTGTAGTAGACGTCGTTGCGCGGATAGCCGTGGTCGAGGGAGACGTAGTGCGAGGGGTACGCGCGCTCCCACATACGGGTGGTGTGGCTGTTGGCGGAGACGCTGTAGTCCCACTTGTCGATGCGCTCCAGCAGCGCCTTGAAGTCCAGGCCCTGCGCGGCGGCCGGGTACGCCATCTGGTCCAGGCCCATGCGCTTCAGCGGCGTGCCGTGGTGGGTCTGGACGTGGATCGCGTCCGGGCGTTTGACCACCGCGCCCGGGAAGTTGACGTTGTTGACGAGGTACTTGGCGGTCGCCAGCACCTCCCAGTAGCGGCGGCTGCCGGGCACGACATGGTCGGTGCCGGGCGGGAGGAGGGCCTCGTTCTCCTGGGTGACCACCCACACCGGGTGGATCTGCGGGGCGAGTTCGGCGAGCTCGGCGGCGATCGCGGCGGGGTTGCAGGCGACGCCGCGGTTCCAGTACGCCGCGAACACCGCCAGGTGGGGGTCGACCGGGCGGGCGAGTGCCCGGCGGTACTGGTGGTCGCGGAGCTTGGCGCCGACCTGGCGCTTCCGGGTCCGTACGGCCGACTTGGCGGTGCGGCGGGTGCGGTTGACGGCCTGGAAGGCCCGGTACCTGGCGTAGGCGCCCTCTTCGAGCAGGGAGCGGCGGACGCCTTCGAGACCGGCGGGGCGGCTGTAGCCCTCGGGGCGGCGGCGCAGGGCGGCCAGGGACGCCCGGCGGAAGAACTCCCGCGCGACCTCCTCCTCCATGCCGCCGCGCGCGAAGACGCGCAGACAGTCGCGGACCATGACGTCGTAGAGGACGGCGTGGGCGGCGGGGCGGCCCCGGGTGAGGTCGAGGAGGGACTCGTAGCGCTCGACGAGGCCGTAGCGCTGTTCGGGAGTGACCGGCGGCAGGCTCGCGGGGCGCAGGGCGCGGTCCTCGTAGGCGACGTGCGGCAGACAGGCGACGCGGTCGGCGAGCAGCAGGGCGGCCAGGGCGGCGTGCGGCTCGTCGTCGGTGGTGAGCTGCTGCTCGTGCGCCCGCCAGAAGTCCGCGCGCAGGACGCGGGTGCCGAGCAGCGGGGTGAGGCGCAACAGGGGCGCGCAGACGTCGAGGGTGACGTCGGCGCGGCCCGCCCGGGCCAGCAGGGAGCCGTTCGGGGAGGGCATGCCGGAGGTATGCCAGGTGCTGCGGACGTGGTCGAGCAGCAGGACGTCCACTTCGGCGGGCAGTTCGGCCACCCGCTCGGCGACCGTGCGCGGGGCGCCGGCGGGCAGGCCGTCCTTGGCGTGGACGAAGTGCAGCCAGCGGCCCGAGGCCCGGGCCGCGCCCGCCGCGCGGGCCGCCGCGTCGCCCATGCCGTCCGGCACCGGCAGCACCTGGACGTCCGGGGTGTGCCGCTCGGCGGTCTCCCGGGCCCAGTCGCCGACGGCGGCCACGATCACCTCGGCGTCGGGGAGGGGATGCGCGGCGAGGGAGTCGAGGAGTTCCGTCAGATGGTCCTGAACGTTCGCCCCGTGGACGATGAGGCTGAGCTCGGCCATCGCGAGGGCTCCTTCTCACTGATGCGTCGTATTCGGTCATGGTTTCATCAATAAGACAAAACGGCCGACCGGAGTACGCCTCACGAGCGAACGGGAACCTTCGGCTTCGGGCTTGGCTTGGGCTTCGCGGACTTGTCCCCGGTGAACGCCTCGTACTCCTTGAGGACGTCCTCCGTCGGCCCGTCCATGAGCAGCTCGCCGCGCTCCAGCCACAGCACCCGGTCGCAGGTGTCGCGGATCGACTTGTTGTTGTGGCTGACCAGGAACACCGTGCCGGCGTGCTTGCGCAGCTCGCGGATGCGCTGCTCGGAGCGCTTCTGGAAGGAGCGGTCGCCGGTGGCCAGCGCCTCGTCGATCAGCAGCACGTCGTGGTCCTTGGCGGCGGCGATGGAGAACCGCAGCCGCGCGGCCATACCGGAGGAGTACGTCCGCATCGGCAGCGTGATGAAGTCGCCCTTCTCGTTGATGCCGGAGAAGTCGACGATCTCCTCGTACCGCTCCCTGATCTGCTCACGGGACATGCCCATGGCCAAGCCGCCGAGGTGCACGTTGCGCTCGCCGGTCAGGTCGTTCATCAGGGCCGCGTTGACGCCGAGCAGGGAGGGCTGGCCGTGGGTGTAGATGCGGCCGTTCTCCACGGGGAGGAGTCCGGCCACGGCCTTCAGCAGGGTCGACTTGCCGGAGCCGTTGGTGCCGATCAGGCCGATCGCCTCGCCCTTGTAGGCGACGAAGGACACGTTCCGCACGGCGTGCACCCGGCGCACGCCGGCCGCCTTCTCGGTCTTCTTGCGGCGCACGATGCGGTTGAGGGCGGCGGTCGCGGAGCCGCGTCCGGCGCCGGTGCCGTTGACGCGGTAGACGATGTCGACGCCGTCGGCGACGACGGTGGGGATCTTCTCGCTCGGATGCTCAGCCACGGCCGTACGTCTCCTCAGCCTTCCAGAAGTAGATGAAGCCACCGGCACCGGCGACCAGGGCCCATCCGACGGCGAGCGCCCACACGTGGGCCGGGAGCTGGCTCGCGTGGAAGCTGTCGATCAGGGCGAAGCGCATCAGGTCGATGTAGATCGCGGCCGGGTTGGTCTCCAGCAGGACCGTCACCACACGGGGCAGGCTGTCCTTGTCGGCCAGCTTGTCGATGCTCCACATGACGCCCGAGACATACATCCAGGTGCGCAGCACGAACGGCATCAGCTGGGCGATGTCGGGGGTCTTGGCACCCATCCGGGCCATGACCATGGAGACGCCGGCGTTGAACGTGAACTGCAGGAACAGCGCCGGGAGCGCCAGCAGCCAGGACACGCCGACCGGCACCCCGAAGCAGAGCAGGATGACGACCAGGGCGCCCATCGAGAACAGCAGCTGCTGGAGCTGCTGGAGGCAGAACGACAGGGGCAGGGCGGCGCGCGGGAAGTGCAGGGCGCGGACGAGGCCCAGGTTGCCGGAGATGGCGCGGGTGCCCGCCATGATCGAGCTCTGCGTGAACGTCCAGATGAACACGCCCGTGACCAGGAACGGGATGTAGTCCGGCACGCCGTGCTTGGTGCCGAGCAGGACACCGAAGATGAAGTAGTAGACCGCCGCGTTCAGCAGCGGGGTCATCACCTGCCAGACCTGGCCCAGCTTCGCCTGGCTGTACTGGGCGGTGAGCTTGGCGGTGGCGAACGCGGTGATGAAGTGACGGCGGGCCCACAGCTGACGCACGTACGCGGGCAGGGAGGGCCGGGCGCCGCTGACCGAGAGGCCGTGGCGGGCGGCGAGGGCCGCGAGGTCAGCGGCGGCGGGGGCCGGGGCCGGGGCCGGTGGCTGGGGCGGTGTGTCGAGGACCTGGCTCACATCCGCTGCTTTCGTTCGGGGGAGGGGTGTGGGGCGTGGGGCCTGGGTCGTGAGGAGCGGGAAAGTGGGTTTTTACCAGACTCTTCACGAATTCTTACGTCGGGACGGGACCGTATCGTCGCAACGCGAGCGTAGGCCTTTCGAGCGTCGGAACGCAACCGTTTCGTCGTGACGCCCCTATGCTGTCGGCATGACGACGAACGCGAACGCCGACGAGCCGCCGCAGCCGCGTCCGCAGCCGCGTCCGCGCCGCCGGGCCCCGGCGGGGGCGGCCGTGCTGCGGGAGGATGTGACGGACGCGATCCGGGCGGCCGTCTTCGAGGAGCTCGCGGCCGTCGGCTACGCGCGGATGTCCATCGAGGGGATCGCCCGCCGGGCGGGCGTCGGGAAGACGGCGGTGTACCGCCGCTGGCGCTCGAAGCTGCACCTCGTGCTGGACATCGTCTCGGCGCTCGCCGTGCAGGGCCTGCCCGCGCCGGACACCGGCTCCCTGGAGGGCGACCTGCGGCTGCTGTACGAGGTGACGTCGCGCGCCCTGCGCCACCCCGTCGCCTCGCAGATCATCCCCGACCTCCAGGCCGAGGCGGCCCGCAACGCCGATATCGCCGAGGCGCTCCAGAAGGCCCTGCGCGAGGGGCAGGACGGCGTCGCGACCGGCATCGTCACGGCGGCGGAACGCCGCGGTGAGCTCCGCGAGGGCCTCGACCACGACCTGGCCCTCGACCTGATCTCGGGCCCGCTCTACTGGCGCTCGGTGGTGATCCGCAGCCCGAAGCTGCCGCAGGGCTACCTGGGGTCGCTGGCCCGGGCCACGGCGGGGGCGTTGCGGGCGTTGTGAGCGGGCTTGCCGGCAGGTGACGCGGGTTCAGCCCCGCACCGCCTCAGGGTGCAGCCGTACCCACCCTTCCCACGCCGACGCGATCATGTCCTGGACGTCGTGCCGGGCCTTCCAGCCCAGCTCCGTGGCGGCGCGGTCGGCCGAGGCGACGACGCGGGCCGGGTCGCCCGGGCGGCGGGGGGTGACCGTGGGCGGCAGGTCATAGCCGGTGATCGCGTTGATGCGGGCGATCATCTCGCGGACGGAGACGCCCTCGCCCCGGCCGATGTTGAGCGTGAGGGCGCGGCCGGGCGAGGAGCGCAGCGCCCGGGCCGCCGCGACATGGGCCTCGGCCAGGTCGACGACGTGGATGTAGTCGCGTACGCAGGTGCCGTCCGGGGTCGCGTAGTCGTCGCCGAAGATCCGCGGCGGCGCGTTCTCCGTGAGCTTCTCGAAGACCATGGGCACGAGGTTGAAGACCCCCGTGTCCGCGAGCTCCGGGCTCGCCGCGCCCGCCACGTTGAAGTAGCGCAGGGACGCCGTCGACAGGCCGCTGGCCCGGCCCGTCGCCCGGACCAGCCACTCACCGGCCAGCTTCGTCTCGCCGTAGGGCGACATCGGCACGCAGGGCGTCTCCTCCGTGACCAGGTCCACGTCCGGCATGCCGTACACCGCCGCCGAGGAGGAGAACACGAAGGACGGCACCTTCGCCGCCGTCACCGCGTCCAGCAGGATCCGCAGCCCCTCGACGTTCTCCCGGTAGTAGCGCAGCGGCTGCTCGACCGACTCTCCCACCTGCTTCTTCGCCGCGAGATGGACGACGCCGGTGACCGGGTGGTCCGCGAGGGTGCGCGCGAGCCGCTCGGCGTCCAGGGTCGAGCCCACCACCAGCGGCACCCCCTCGGGCACGCGCTCGGCGATACCGGTGGACAGGTCGTCGTAGACCACCGCCCCTTCCCCCGCCGCGGTCATCGCCCGTACGACGTGCGCGCCGATGTAGCCGGCGCCGCCGGTGATCAACCAGGTCATGTGCGACCGTCCCCTCGTCAGCTGTCCCGTCGGGTTCTCAGTGAAGCAGGCGGATTCAGTGAAGCAGGCGGCGCAGTCGCGCGCGTACGACGGAGAGCACACCGCGTACGCCGGGCGCCACCCGCAGCGCCAGCGCGCCGGAGTGGGTGGCGTACGGCTGCACGAGCACCACGCCGTGCCGGGCGCTCGGGACGGCACTGCGGCGCAGCAGGCCGGCGCCCGCGAGCGCGTGCGCCGTGACCTCGCGGCTCGCACCGTCCCGGAAGCGGACACGAAGGCGCAGATCCCAGGTGGCCGTACCGAGCGCGGCCAGCGCGGGGAGATCGACGTCCGCCTCCGCCGACCAGCCGCCGGCGGAGGCCGCGAACTCCGTCGTGGCGCGGACGCGGGCGTCCCCGTCGTCCCGGTGCCGCCACTCCACCTCCACCGCCGCCGGGCCCGCCCGCTCCACCCGGCCGTACAGCTCGTGCAGGCGCAGCCGCAGCCGGGCGCCACGCGCGCGCGGCCGCAGCTCCGCGTCCACGGCGAGGGGCAGCGCGCGCACCGGCCGGGTCAGCAGGGGTTCCAGCGAGACCTCCGGGAGGTCCTCCGACCAGACGGGCGTGCCGTCGGAGGCACGGGCGTACGGCGGGCAGAGGCGGGCCGGACGGGCCGCCAGTTCCCGCAGCCGGGGCAGGTCGCGCGGCTCCGGGCAGGCCAGGACGACCCGCCCGGCCAGCCGGCCCGGAGCGGCCGGGTCGAGCGCCCAGTCGTCGGCGTCGTACTCCGCGAGATGCGCCCGCGTCAGTTCCCACCACGCGCGCCGGTAGGCGGCGTCACGCAACCCCAGCTCGCGCACGTACATCCGCAGCTCGTGGTCGAGGAACCTGGCGCGCGCGGCCCGCGCGAGTTCCTTCTGCCCGGCGCCCAGCAGGGTCTCGTACGCCTGGCGGCAGGCCTCCGTCCGGGCCCGCCAGTTGCCGACGCCGGTCCGGTCCAGGGAGATCGACAGCCGCTCGGCGGACCAGCGCACATGCCAGACGTACACCAGGTCCGGGATCAGGACGATGCGTGGGTCCGCGGCCAGCACGCGCGCGCTGAAGACGATGTCCTCGTATGGGAAGCGGCCCTCGGGGAAGCGAATGCCGTGCTCGCGCAGGAAGTCGGTGCGGTAGAGCTTGTTGACGCAGAGCGGGTCCTGGACCAGATGCGGTCGCAGCGCGGGGCGCGGTACCACGGCGTGGAGCGCGTAGAGACGCGCCTGCCAGGGCACTTCACGCCCCGACGGCAGCTCCCGGCGTACGCACAGCCCGCCCGCGACCTGGGCGTGCGCGCCCGTCGCGGCCCCGAGCAGCGCGTCGACCGCGCCGGGCGGCAGGACGTCGTCGCTGTCCAGGAACATCACGTACGGCGATGTCACCGTGTCGAGCCCGGTGTTGCGCGGGGTGCCGCAGCCGCCGCTGTTGACCCGGCGGCGGATCACCCGCAGGCGGGGTTCCGACGCGGCGAGCCGGTCGAGGAGGGCGGCGCTGCCGTCCGCCGAGCAGTCGTCGACGGCCACGACCTCGCGCACGGCCGGGCCCTGCGCGAGCGCCGAGCGCACGGCGTCCGTCACATGGGCGGCGTCGTCGTAGCCGATGACCACGACGGCGACCTGGGGGCGAGGCCTGTCGGCATCCACAGCGGCATTCATTACAACGGATCGTAAATCGGGTGAATGCTGTGAAAGCGACAAAACGCCCTATGGGGCTACGACTGCCGGTCTCCCGGCACCTCCGAGAGTGCCGCCGCGTCCAGCGCCGACGTGAGCTCGTCGAGGCGGGCGCGCAGGGCGCGGATCTCGGTGGCGTCGAAGCCGGTCGCCCCGGCGATCCGGCGCGGCACCTGGAGTGCCCGCGTCCGCAGTGCCGTGCCCTCCTCGGTCAGTCGCACCTCCACCGACCGTTCGTCGCGCGCGCTGCGCTCCCGGCGCACCAGGCCGGACGCCTCCAGCCGCTTGAGCAGTGGTGACAGGGTGCCGGAGTCGAGGCGCAGGTGCTCACCGAGCTTCTTCACGGGCAGCTCGCCCTGCTCCCAGAGCACCAGCATCACCAGGTACTGCGGGTAGGTGAGCCCGAGGTCCTTGAGGATCACGCGGTAGACGCCGTTGAAGGCGCGGGAGGCCGCGTGCAGGGAGAAGCAGATCTGCTGGTCCAGTCGGAGCCAGTCGTCATCCGGCGTGTTCATGCGTCCAGGGTAGCCCGAACCCGCCATTCAATTGCGCACAACTTAATTGTGTGCTCTAATCATGGGTGTCAGGCGGCCCGGAAGCGGGCCGCCGGAACGTGATGCGAGAGGGAGATTTCCATGGACGCGCTCTACACCGCTGTCGCCACCGCCACCCACGGCCGCGAGGGCCGGGCCGTCAGCTCCGACGGCACCCTGGACCTCGCGCTGGGCACGCCGCAGGCGCTGGGCGGCAACGGCCAGGGCACCAACCCGGAGCAGCTCTTCGCCGCCGGTTACGCCGCCTGCTTCGGCAGCGCCCTCGGTCTCGTCGGCCGTGGGGCCAAGGTCGATGTCAGCGACGCCGCCGTGACCGCCGAGGTCTCCATCGGCAAGCAGGGCGAGGGCTTCGGCCTCGCCGTCACGCTGCGCGTCGAGCTGCCCGACAGCGTGGACGAGGCGACCGGCCGCAAGCTGGTCGAGCAGGCCCACCAGGTCTGCCCGTACTCCAACGCCACCCGCGGCAACATCGAGGTCGACCTCGTTATCGAGTAACCACCCGCGCGTCACCCCCGACCCGCGCCAGCACCTCCCCCGTCTCCCCGCTCCACGCCACCACCACGGCCTCCTCGGGCACCGGGTGCCAGCGCGTCAGCAGCAGCCAGCGCACGTGGTAGCGGCGTACGACGGCGGCACGCTGGGCGCGGGTCGAACCGGGGGACAGATAGGCCCGGATATCGGCCGCCCGGCGCTCCCGCACCCGCTCGTCCAGGGCCGGGTCGGACCGGACGGGCGCGACGAGGTTCGGCCCGTACCCGGCTAGGGAGTCGCCGGCCAGATACCCGTCGGTGATCACCACCTCGCCCGGCCCGATGTGCCGTGCCGCCCAGTCGTACGCCGGCCGGCGCACGGGCTGTGCGAACCCCACCGGGTCGACCGAGCGCGGCACGACCGCCCCGGCGTGCACGGTGACGAACCCCGCGCACGCCCCGGCCGCCGCCGCCCCGCCCAGCACCCTCCGGGCCCGCCGCCAGGGCCGGGGCGCCGCCAGCTCCACCGCCAGCGCGCAGTGCGGCGGCAGCAGTACGGCCCACAGGGCACCGGCATACGCGTAGTGCCCGCTCACCCAGCCGTACGCCACCAGCGGGCACTGCAGCAGGAACATCAGCACCAGCGGATCACGCGAGGACCCACGCGCCCGCACCCACAGCGCGGGCAGCCCGAGCAGCGCCAGCCAGGAGCCGGCGAACATCTCCTCGTACAGCCGCCGGTCCCTCGTGTCCACGCCGGTCCCGCTCACCAGATCCAGCACGTCGTAGTACGGCCACGCGACCGCGACCGCCCCGCAGACGACCCCGGCGAGCGCCCAGCGCGTCACGACCGGCCGGCGCCACCCGCGCTGCCGGGACGCCACGATCGCCACCGCGCCGATGAGCGCCGAGGCGGCTGTGACGAAGTGGGTGAGCAGGATCAGCCCGTACAGGGCGCCGAGCCCCGCGTACCCCGGCCGGCCGTCGAGCCCGCTCGGGCCGACGAATCGCACAGCGGGCGCGTCCTCACGCGCACGGGTCGCCGTCCAGGCCCACGCCCAGAGCGTCAGCCCGATCGCCAGCGTGGACGGATGGCCCAGGTTCGTCGTCATCGGCAGCAGACCGAGGCCGCCGCTCCACCGGATCCGCGCCGTGCCCCACAGCAGCGTCATGAACAGCAGGCCCAGGACCGGCGCCCAGGGGCGCGGGGTGAGGGTCCGGACGAAACGGCCGAGCCCCGTCAGCAGCACCAGCAGATGCACCGGCCCCGCCAGCTTCACGACGCCCCAGCCGGACAGCCCCGTCAACCGGGCCAGCACGCCCTGCGCGACGGCGTAGGGGCCGTAGGAGGGGCTGCCCTCGCCCGGCAGGTCCGCCACGGGGTGGGCCGGATGCAGCAGATCAGCCCTGAGCCGCTCCACGACCGCCGCGTGCAGTCCGGCGTCGCAGCACAGCGGGACCCGCCAGTACGCCAGCGTCATCACCAGCCAGAACAGGGTGCCGAACAGCTGGTACGGGGTGAGCCGGCCCATCGGCCCGCCGCGCAGCGCCGTCGCACCGCGCACGGTCCGCCGGACGAGGACCGGGGCGCTCACAGGAGTGGGGGAGGGGTCTCGGGCATGCGCCAGATGTTCCCGCCCGGTGCGTGCTCTGACCCCGGGTCACCTCATCGGGTCAGTCGCACAGGGCCTTCTCCGCCGTCGCGGGCCAGCGCGCGAACCGGAACCCCGTCCGCTCGACGGACCCCGTGAGGTTCCGCCAGAACCGCTCGGCGGTGAGCGGCGCGCGCACCGACTCCTTCAGCTCGGCCAGTTCACCGCAGTCCAGCGCGGCCCGGGCCGCCACGACCGTCTCCAGCGAGGCCCCGGCCCGCAGCAGATCGCGCTGCGGCGGGCGCCGCGTGGCCCACTCCGCGAAGACCCAGTGGTTGCGCAGGAACTTCTCGTGCCCGGGCCAGCTCCACCGCTCCAGCGCGAGATGCGCGCCGACGGGACTGGCAAGCCCCCAGGCGTCGTTGACGTAGGCGTCGAGCGGTGCCGCGGCTCCCGTGACGCCGAGATGACGGCCCACGATCACCACGTGGTACCGGGAGTCCGGCCGCATCGGCGTGGCGTGCAGCCGCCGCCCGGAGTCGAAGTACAGCAGCGTCGGCCCGGCAGCGCGCACCGCCTCCGCCAGCATGCCGCGCCCCTCCGGCAGGGCGGGCCAGTTGGCCACCCAGGTGGCGGTGCGCACCGGGTTGTGGTCGCCGAGGGCCTCCACGTCGGAGCTGCGCACATTGAAGGACCCGGGCGTGCCGCGCACGTCGAACGGCGTCCGCAGCGGGCTGACCGCGGCGCACAGCCACACCAGCAGCAGCGCGCTCGCGACGCCGGTGAATCGGTTCGCCGGGACGACCAGCACCGGCAGGAGCAGCAGCAGAAGGGCGGGCAGGATCATGCGCGCGTGCATGTAGTCACCGCCGACGCGGATCACGTACCCGGACAGCAGCAGGCCCGCGGCCAGTGGAGCCAGCAGCACCGCGAGCGAGGTCCGCCCCGGGGCGCGGTAGCGCCGTTCCCGGCGTGTGCGCCGCACCAGCAGGACGGTCAGCGCGCCCAGCACGGGGACGACGGGCCACAGCCAGTAGGGCCCGAGCGTCTCCTGCACATAGCCGGCTCCCCGGCTCCAGTCGCTGGCGCTCGCCTCCTTGGCGATGGCGGGCAGCGGCACCAGGATCCCGTAGTAGCCCGCCCGGAAGACCTCGTAGGCCAGCGGCAGCGCTCCCGCCGAGGCCAGCATCGCGGCGGTGCCCCGCCGGGAGGGACGCAGCACCCACCACTGCGCCGCCAGGAAACACGCCGTGACCACCGCGAGGTCGGGCCGGACCAGCGGACCAAGACCGAACACGAAGGCGGCCCCGTACAGCGGCCGGGCCGGCTGCCCGCGCCGGGTGCGCGTCAGCAGCCACCACGACAGGCCGGTCCAGAAGGCGCCCAGGCCGCTCTCCAGGCCCGATGTCATGTACGACCAGAACGGCGGCACGGCCAGCAGCACGCACACACCCGCAGGGAGCAGCAGCCGGGCGCCCCGGTGCAGCCGGCACGTGGCGTACAGGGCGAGCCCGAACCCGGCGGCGCTCAGCAGCAGCCCGAGTCCGACCGCGAGGAACGCGGGGTCCTCGCCGGTGACCCAGGTGGCGAGCGCGAGCAGCCACTGCCACAGGGTGCCGGTCGAGCTCTCCGCCCGCTCTCCCACGTTGAACACGGGCCCGTTGCCCGCCAGGATCTGCCGGACCGGCCGCAGATAGATCAGCCCGTCGTCGCAGATCCAGCGGCGCCGGTAGCCCAGCACGAACAGGGCCGCGGTGGGCACGGCGACCAGCGCCGCGTGCCACCAGTGCACCGGCCGCAGCCGCTCGGCGGCGGCCGGCGGACGGGCCGAGGCGGCCCGCTGGCCGGGCAGGGAGGGGACGGCCTCGGGGGTGGCGGGTGTTCTCATCGCTCGACCAGCGCCCCGGACCTCGCACCGGCACCGGGGGTCCGGCGGGCGGCGGGCAGCGGCGCACCGCCCCCTTCGCCCAGCATCAGCAGGCGTACGACCCGCTCGGCGGCCCGGCCGTCCTCGAACTCGCAGTACCGCTCCCGGAAGCCCGCCCGCAATCGCGCCGACTCCCCGTCCTGCCAGGTGCCGGACGCGAACAGCCAGGCCAGCTCCCGGTAGGAGCGCGACACATGCCCCGGCGCGTCGGCCGTGATGTCGAAGTAGGCGCCCCGGCTGGCCGCGAACGCGCCCCAGTCGTCGGCGTGGACCACGATCGGCCGGTCGAGGAGGGCGTAGTCGAACATCAGGGCCGAGTAGTCGGTGACCAGCACGTCGGAGGCGAGCAGCACGTCCTCGACGTGCGGCTCGTCGGTCGCGTCCACCAGCACGCCCCGCCGGTGCAGCTCGGCCAGCCCCAGGCCGCGTGCCACACCCCCGGCCAGCGAGGGGTGCAGCCGGACGACGAGGGTGTGACCGGGGCCGAGATCCTCGGCGAACCGGGCCAGATCGAACCGGTCGACATGGCCGCCCTTGCGGTAGTCGCGCCGGGTCGGCGCGTACAGCACGACCGTGTGACCGGCGGGGACGCCGAGCCGCTCGCGGACCTCCGGGCCCCGTTCCGGGTCCGCGCCGACCAGGACGTCGTTGCGCGGACTGCCGGTCCGCAGTGAGGCGAAGTGGCACGGGTACGCCCGCTCCCAGGCCCGCTCCGCGTGCAGACCCGCGACCAGGCTGTAGTCCCAGCGGTCGGCCCGGCGCAGCATCTGCGGAACGTCGAAGCCGTGCCGGGCGCCCGGCTTGGTCAGCAGGTCGGCGCCCATGTACTTGAGCGGGGTGCCCTGGTGGGTGTGGATGTGGACGCTGCCGGGCCGCTTGGCCAGGGTGCCGGGCCAGTTGACGTTGTTCACCCAGTACGTGGCCCGCGCCATGACCTCGTGGTAGCGCCGCGAGCCCGGTGTCACATGATCGATGCCGGGCGGCAGCGTCTCCACCGCGTCCTCCCGGACCACCCACACGCCCCGGATGTGCGGGGCGATCTCGCTCGCCTTGGCGTGGATCGCGGCCGGGTCGCCGGACACGCCCCGGTGGTGGGTCGCCGAGTAGACGGCGAGGTGCGGATCGAGCGGGCGCTTCGACTGTGCCGCGTACCAGGTGCGCAGAGCGGCCCCCGACGCCTTCCGCACCACCCGCCGCTTCCTGCCCAGGGCACTCGCGCGCAGATCCCGCAGCCGGCGCACCGCCGCGTACGACGCGTAGGGCGACGAGGCCAGCAGCCGCATCTCGACCCCGCGCCAGCCGTCCGGCTCAGGGAAGCCGCCCTCGGGGAGGTGACGGCGGTGGAAGGAGCGGATCTCGCGGTAGAAGTCGCCCCGGTCCGCGGGCCGCACCCGGTCCTCGCGGCCGAGCACGAACAGCATGTGGTCCAGCGCCCGCTCCAGCAGCGGCGGCCGCGCCCAGTCGAGGTCGGGGCGCCGCTCCAGGAACGCGAACAGCCCTTCGTACTGCGGGAAGATCTCGAAGTGCCGCCGTCCGGGCGTCCTGGTGATCGCGCCCTGCCTGCGCTGCCGGTACTCCACCCCGATCCGGCCCAGACAGGCGATGCGGTCCGCCAGCACCATCGCCCGGTAGGTGACCGGCGCGTCCTCGTACAGCCCCGGCGCGTACTCCAGGCCGTGCTCCTCGAGGAAGGCGCGCCGGTACGCCTTGTTCCAGGCGACCAGGAACAGCTTCAGGTACCGAGGGCTCTCCCGGATGCCGAACGTCTCCGTGCCCGCCTCGGCCAGCAGGTCCGCCGCCTCACTGCGCCCGCCCCGGCCCCACCAGTGGGTGCGCACATGGTCGAAGACCAGGATGTCCGGGTCGCCGGTCGCCTCGAGACGCGCGGCGACGGCGGCCAGCAGACCCGGCGTGTAGCGGTCGTCGCTGTCGAGGAACAGGACGTAGTCGCCGGCCGCCCGCTCCCGTCCGGCGTTGCGGGCCCGGCCCAGGCCGACGTTCTCGGGCAGGTGCAGCACCCGTACCCGGGCGTCGCGGGCGGCGTACTCGTCGAGGATCGCGCCGCTGCCGTCGGGGGAGCGGTCGTCCACGGCGATCACCTCGAAGTCGCCGTACGACTGGGAGAGCACCGAGTCGAGACACTCGCGCAGGAAGCCCTGCACCTTGTAGACGGGGACGATGATGCTGAAGCGGGGCACTTCTTCGGTCAGCTCCTTACGAGGGTGGCGGCGGGGGCCGGGACGCGCTCCGCGAGCGGGATCACGGGCGGGATCGACTCGGGCGGCTCTCCCAGCAGCACCCGGCGTACGACGCGCTCGGCGGCCCGCCCGTCGTCGAACTGGCAGAAGCGCTCCCGGAACGCGGCCCGCAGGGCCGTCGCGGACTCGTCCGCGTAGCCGCCGTCGACGAAGGCCGCCGCCAGTTCCTCGGGCGTACGGGCGACCCGGCCGGGCGGGAGCTCCATCAGGTCGAAGTAGACGCCCCGGGTCTCCCGGTAGACGTCCCAGTCGTCGGCGTACACCACGATCGGCCGGTCCAGGTTGGCGTAGTCGAACATGATCGACGAGTAGTCGGTGATCAGCGCGTCGGCGGCCAGGCACACGTCCTCGGACGAGCGATGCCCCGTGACGTCGATGATCCGGCCGCCGCCCCGGCCGGGCCCCTGGTCGTAGAAGTAGTGGGCGCGCAGCAGCACCACGTACTCGTCGCCGATCGCCTCGCAGAACTCGGCCAGGTCCAGGCCGGACGCGAAGCCGGTGGCGTAGTCGCGGTGCGTCGGGGCGTAGAGGATCGCCTTCTTGCCCTCGGGGACGCCGAGTTCCTTGCGGACGCGGGCGACATCCTCGGCGGACGCCGTGCAGTAGACGTCGTTGCGCGGATAGCCGTACTCAAGGGTCTCGTGCGCCCCGGGGAACGCCTTCTCCCACATCTCGGTGGAGTGCCGGTTGGAGGTGAGGTTGTAGTCCCAGCGGTCCACCCGGGCCAGCAGCCTGGCGAAGCTCCCCGTCGCCGCGGCCACCACGGGATACGTCGCCTGGTCCGCGCCCATCGTCTTCAGCGGTGTCCCGTGCTGGGTCTGGAGGTGCGTGCTGCCTGGGCGTTTCACCACGGCGTCCGCGAAGTTGGCGTTGTTGACCAGGTACCGGGCGCGGGCCAGGACCTCCCAGTACTTCCGGCTGCCGATGACCGCGTACTCCACGCCCTTCGGCACGGCCTCCACCGCGTCCGGCTCCACCAGGAACACCGAGCGCAGGTGGGGGGCGAGTTCCCGGGCCTTGGCATGGATCGCGGCCGGGTTGCAGACGTAGCCCCGGCCCCAGTACGCGCAGTACACGACGAGGTTCTTGTCGAGCGGGAGGCGCAGGCTCACCGCGTAGCGCAGGCGGGTGCGCAGCCCCCGGGGGCGCGGGAGCAGCGCGGCGGCCCGCGTCGCCTTCCGGTTGGCGGCGCGCAGGGCGTGGAACGCCGGGTACGAACCGGCCGCCAGCAGCCGGTGCTGGACACCGAGACTGCCGCCGGGCGCCCGGTAGCCGGCGGGGCGGTGCCGCCGGTAGAGCGCGCTCGCCCGGCGGAAGAAGGCGCGGCGTCCGGCGGGCAGCCGCCGGGGGTGGGCGGCCGTCTTCAGTACGGCGGCGAAGAGCTGGGAGAACAACGGCTTCAGCCGGTCCGCCGACAGCCCCTCTTCCGCGGCCCGCCTCAGCACCAATTCGGTCTGGTCGAGCAGCTCGGCATGGTGCTCGCCCGGAAGGTTCAGCCGGTTGCCCTGCCGGCGCAGCAGATGCCGGACGACGACCGTGCGCAGGGCCGCCATCCGCTCCGCCCGCAGGGCGACCAGGGCGCCGAACCCGACGTCGGTGAAGTGGTCCCCGGGGAAGGCGATGTCCCGCTCGGTGAGGAAGGCCCGGCGGTAGACCGCGCTCCACGCCGGGAGCGTCACGCCCGTCAGCTCCGGGGCCCGGCCGGGGGAGAAGACCCCGTCCGGGGTCCTGGCCAGCAGGGGCGCGGCCGGGTTGGCCGGCTCACCCTCCCACCAGGGGGTGCGCTCGTGCTCGAAGTACAGGACATCCACCGGCGCGTCCCCGTCGCCCACCGCGCTCAGCCGGGCGTCCAGTGCCGCCAGCGCCCCCGGGACCAGGACGTCGTCGCCGTCGAGGAACAGCACATGGCCGCCGACGGCCGCCCGCAGCCCGGTGTTGCGCGCCCCGGCCAGGCCGGCCGAGGGCGGGGAGTGCACCGGCGTCACCCGGGAGTCCCGCTCGGCGTACCCGGCGACGACGTCGGCCGCAGGCGCGTCGGGTGCGTCGCACACCGGGATCAGCTCGAAGTCGCCGAACGACTGGGCGAGGATCGAGTCCAGTGCCAGGGACAGCCGGCCCGCGACCCCATGGGACGGGACGACGATGCTGAAGCGGGGCATTCTGCTCTTTCTGTCAGGGGCTTGGGGACCTGTGGGCTTCTCAGGACGAGGGACCGGCCGGGCGCGGCACCGTGGCGAGCGGCTCACGCGCCAGCGAGGCCGCCGCCGACGGCACCGGACGGCGCTCGCCGAGCGGGACGACCGGCGGCAGCTCCGACTCCCCGAGAACGACGCGGCGGACGACCCGCTCGGCGGCCCGTCCGTCGTCGTAGGTGCAGAACCGCTCGCGGAACGCCGCGCGCAGCTGGGTCGAGCGGGAGCCCCGCCAGTGGCCGGTGGCGAAGATGTCGATCAGCTCGTCCTCGCCGCGCGCGAGGGCGCCTGGCGGGGAGGCCCGCAGATCGAAGTAGGTGCCGCGGGCCGCCTCGTACGCCTCCCAGTCGTCGGCGTGGATCACGATCGGCCGGTCCAGGTTGGCGTAGTCGAACATCAGCGACGAGTAGTCCGTGACCAGGGCGTCCGAGGCCAGGCAGAGCGACTCCACGCTCGGGTGGTCGCTGACGTCGACGACCCGGCCGCGGGTGGTGGCCAGCGGGGCGCCGTAGGCGTGGTGGGCGCGAGCCAGGACGATGAAGCGCGGGCCGAGGCGGCGCACGATCCGCTGGAGGTCGAGGGTGCGGTGCTGGGAGCGGCGGTAGTCGCGGTGGGTCGGCGCGTACAGGATCGCCACCGTGCCCTCCGGGATGCCCAGCGAGGCGCGCAGCCGGGCCACGTCCGCCGTGGTCGCCGTCCGGAACACGTCGTTGCGCGGGTAGCCGTACTCCAGCGTGGTGTAGCGCCCGGGGTGGACGCGCTCCTGGGTCAGGGTGGTGTGGCGGTTGGCGGACAGCACGTAGTCCCACTGGTCGACGCCCTTGAGCAGCCGGGCGAAGTCCCTGCCACGCGCCGCCGCCGGGCGTTCCTGGAGGTCCAGGCCGATGTGGCCCAGCGGGGTGCCGTGTCCGGTCTGGATCAGGACCTGGCCCCGGCGTTTGACCAGGCGGTGGTCGAAGTCGGTGTTGCTGACCAGGTACCGGGAACGGGCGAGCGCCGTCCAGTAGGCGGCCGTGCCGGGGACGACGCAGCGCGGGCCCGGCGGACTGGCGTGGTGGTGCTCCGGACGGGCGATCCACGCCGTGCGGATGTGCGGCGCGAGGCCGCGGACCGCGGACTCCAGCGCGCCCGGGTTGCAGCCGTGGCCGCGGCCGTCGTAGGCGGCGAAGACGGCACGGTCGGAGCGCACGGGCAGGCAGCGCTGGACGCCGTAGTGGACCCTGAGCACGGCGGTCCGCAGGCCGTGCAGCAGCTTCCCGGTGGTCCGGGCGGCGGCGCGGTGCAGGGCCGCCGCCAGGTGCAGCGTGCGGTAGGTGCGGTGCAGGCCGAAGCGGATCAGGGTGTGGTGCACCCGGGCGCGCAGGGGGACGGGCGGGCCCGGGGTGCGGTAGCGGCGGTAGTGGGCGCGGGCCCGGCGCAGGAAGTCCGCCCGCGAACCGCGTGGCAGCCGGTCCCGCCGGGAGTACACGATCGCCAGGTGGTGGACCATGCGGCGGAACAGCGCCGGCCGCCACCGGTCCAGCTCGGGGCGTTCGTCGAGATACGCGAACACGCGGTCGTACTGGTCGAAGACGTCGAAGTGGCGCTCGCTGGTGGTGCGCAGGATGCTGCCCATCCGCCGCTGCCGGTAGTGCACGCAGACGCGGTCGAGGGTCGCGATCGACTCGGCCGTCATCAGCACCGGGTACGTCCACGGCGTGTCCTCGTAGTAGCCGGGCGGGAAGGCGAACCCCTGCTCCTCGACGAACTCCCGCCGGTAGGCCTTGTTCCAGGCGACCATCAGCAGCTTCAGCAGGCCCGGCCGGTCCTCCAGGCGGAACGGGGCCGGGCCCTGCTCGGAGAGCTGCAGGGCCGCCTGGTTGCGGACCGCCTCGCCCGTCCAGTAGGTGCGCGCGTAGTCGAAGACCAGGACGTCCGGCTCGCCGGTCTCCTTCAGCCGGTCGGCGATGGAGCGCAGCGCGTGGGGCGTGAGGGTGTCGTCGCTGTCGAGGAACAGCAGGTAGTCGCCGCTCGCATGCGCCACGCCGGCGTTGCGGGCGGGACCCAGGCCGACGTTCTCGGGCAGATGGACGGGCTGTACACGCGCGTCGCGGGCGGCGAACTCGTCGATGATCGCGCCGCACGCGTCCGGCGAGCAGTCGTCGACGACGATCAGTTCCAGATCGGGACAGGACTGGGAGAGCACCGACTCCAGACACTCGTGCAGGTACGCCTGAACCTGGTACGCGGGGACAATGACACTGAACCTGGGCAAGAGGCCATCCATCGGTCGGCGCGGGCGTTCGGCCCGGGAACGGCCCAGAAGGCCACTTGGTTACGGCGGCTACGTCATCCGGGGGAATGCGGAAGGGGCGGCCCGCCACCGGCCCGCCCCTCCAACTCCCTTGCGATGTCTGCTACTTGACCGCGCCGGCCATCACGCCGGACACGAACTGCCGCTGGAACGCGAAGAAGACCGCCAGCGGGATCACCATCGAGATGAACGCACCGGGTGCCAGCACGTCGATGTTGTTGCCGAACTGCCGTACCTGCGTCTGCAGCGCGACCGTGATCGGCTGGCTCCCGGAGTCCGAGAAGATCAGCGCGACCAGCAGGTCGTTCCACACCCAGAGGAACTGGAAGATGCCGAGGGCGGCGATCGCCGGGCCGCCGAGCGGCATCACGACACGGAAGAACAGGCGCAGTTCACCCGCTCCGTCCAGGCGCGCGGCCTCCAGCAGTTCTCTCGGGATCTCGGCGAAGAAGTTCCGCAGCAGGAACACCGCGAAGGGCAGGCCGAAGCCGACGTGGAAGAGCACCACGCCGAGCACCGAGCCGAAGAGGCCGATGTTGCCGAAGAGTTCGGCGATCGGGATCAGGGCGACCTGCACCGGTACGACCAGCAGGCCGACCACACCGAGGAACCACCAGTCCCGGCCCGGGAACTCCATCCAGGCGAAGGCGTAGCCCGCCAGCGAGCCGATGATCACGACCAGCAGGGTCGCCGGGACGGTGATCCACACGGTGTTCAGCAGGGAGCTGGTGATGTCGTCGTTCTCCAGCAGCTTCGCGTAGCTGTCGAAGGTGATCTGCGACGGCTCCGTGAACACCTTCCACCAGCCGCTCGCCGCGATGTCCTCCGGCGAGCGGAGACTGGACAGCAGCAGACCGATCGTGGGCACCAGCCAGAACAGGCCCACCACGATGAGGAACACCCGCAGCAGCCCACCGCTGACGCCCTCGGCGAGCCGGGACCCCAGCGACTGTTTCGCCTTCATCGCCGCACCTCCCGCCTGAGCCTGCGTACGTTGAACCACATCACCGGGATCACGAGCAGCAGCAGGAACACCGAGATGGCGCTGGCGATGCCCGGCTGGTCCTCGGAGAAGCCCTTGCGGTACAGCTCCAGGGCCAGGACGTTCGCGTCGTCCTGGGAGGAGCCCGGGGCGATGATGAAGACCAGGTCGAAGACCTTCAGCACGTTGATCATCAGGGTGACCATGACGACCGCGAGGACCGGCGCCAGCAGCGGCACCGTGACCCGTCTGAACACCTGCCACTCGGAGGCGCCGTCGACCCGGGCGGCCTCCAGCAGCTCCCGGGGCACGCTCGCGAGTCCGGCCGCGATCAGCACCATCGCGAAGCCCGCCCACATCCAGATGTACGAGCCGATGATGGACGGGGTGACCAGGGACGGGCCGAGCCAGTCCAGGCCGTTGTACGGCTCCTTGAAGTTGCTTGCGGGAAGCCGCAGTTGGGACCCGTCGGCCGAGGCGGGCAGGGTGAAGGTGCCGTCGTCGGCCGCCGTCGCCGACGCCACCACCCTGCCGTCCTTCACGGCCTCGACCTTCATGCCGGCATAACCCAGTTCGGCCGGGTCGACGCCGTTGAGCTTGCCCACGCCCTTGCCGCGCGTGAAGTCCTGCCAGGTCGTACCGGTGACCTTGTCCGGCTCGGGCTTCGGCGCCACCGCGGTCTTCGCGTCGCCGGGCATCAGATCGGGCGCCACGCCCACCAGGGGCAGCGAGACGGCCTCGCCCGCGCGCACGGGCGACTTGGTGATGAACGCGCCGCCGCCGGCCGGTTCCAGCGGCGAGTTCCGGCCCGGGTGGGCCTTCGGGAACGCCGACGACGGGGCGAACGTGTCGTGCACGCCCACCCACACCGCGTTCGCCACGCCCTTGTCCGGATCCTGGTCGTACACCAGGCGGAAGATGATGCCCGCCGCGAGCATCGAGATCGCCATCGGCATGAAGACGACCAGCTTGAACGCCGTACCCCAACGCACCCGTTCGGTCAGCACCGCGAAGATCAGACCGAGTGCCGTCGCGACCGTGGGCGCGAACACCACCCAGATGACGTTGTTCTTCAGCGCGGTGCGGATGCCCTCGTCGGTGAAGAGGGACTTGTAGTTGTCTATTCCGGCGAAGCCGTCACCGGACTGGTCGTAGAAGCTGCGCACGACCGAGTACCCGATCGGGTACACCACGAGCGCGCCGAGCAGGACGAGCGCGGGCAGCAGGAACAGCGCCGCGACGGTCCTGCGGGTGCCGGTCACACTCTTGCGCGTCTTGGGGGCGGCAGGGGGCCCGCTGCCCCCTGCCGCCGTGGCTGACGTCATGGCATCAGTTCCCGTAGGCCGCGGCCGCTTCGGCCTCCAGCTTCGCCTGCGTACCCGCGATGTCCTTCGGGTTCTTCAGGAAGTCCTGGAGGATCTTCCACTCACCCTTGCCGGGCGTGCCGCCGAAGGCCTGCGGGGCCTGGTCGGACATGTCGAAGCGGAAGTCGTCACCGGCGTCGATGAGCGCCTTGGCGATCTTCTGCTGCACCGCGTTCGGGTACGCGGAGTTCGGCACGTTCTTGTTCGGCGAGAGGTAGCCGCCCAGCTTGGCCTGGATCTCCGCCGCGTCGGGCGAGGCGAGCCAGGTGGCCAGGGCCTGGGAGCCCTTCGAGTCCTGAAGGATCACGGCCGCGTCACCGCCCGAGACCACCGGGCCGTTGTCACCGACCGCGGGGAACGGGAACACCTTCGCGTCCGTCCCGATCTTCATGCTGGACGGGATGTTGACCTGCGCGAAGTCACCCGCGGACACCATGGCCGCCTTGGGCTGGTCCCCGCCGGTGAAGACCTGTGTGACGGAGGCCGGGAAGTCGGTCTGCAACGCCCCGTTCGCCCCGCCCGCGATCCAGTCGGCCTTGCCCCAGACCTGCGCGAGGGTGGTCAGCGCGTCCTTCACGGACGGGTCCGTCCATTTGATCTCGTGCTTGGCCAGCTGGTCGTACTTCTCCGGGCCCGCCTGGGAGAGGTAGACGTTCTCGAACCAGTCGGTCAGCGTCCAGCCCTCGGCGGCGCCGATGGAGAACGGGGTGACGCCGGAGTCGAAGACCGTCTGCGCGGTGTTGAGCAGATCCGGCCAGGTCTCGGGCTCACTCGCCCCCGCGTTCTCGAAGACCTGGTTGTTGTACCAGATCAGGGACTTGTTGGCGGCCTTGTAGTAGACGCCGTACTCCTTGCCGCCGACCTTGCCGATGTCCTGCCAGCCCTGCGAGTAGTTCTCGCCGAGCTCCTTGAGGGCGTCGGAGCCGAGAGGCTTGGCCCAGCCCCGGTCGACGGCCTGTTTGATGGCGCCCGGCTGCGGCAGCATCGCGATGTCCGGCGGCTGCCCGCCGGCCACCTTCGAGCCGATGAAGTTGATGATCGGGTCCTGCGCGGGCACGAACGTGACCGTGGCGCCCGTGCGCTTCTCGAACTCCTCCAGGACCTTCTTGAAGTTGGCCTGTTCGGTGCCGCTCCACACGGCGGCGACCTCCAGGCTCGTCCCGTCCAGCTTCGGAAGGGTGACGTTGTTCGCGGTCGGCTGGGTGTCGCCCGTGCTTCCACCGCTGTCGTTGTCGCTGCTTCCGCAGGCGGTGAGCGAGAGCGCGAGCGCTCCCGCGGCGACGGCGGCCGCTGCCCTGATGGCTCTGCGGCTCTGAGGGGTCGCCTTGTCGGGCGACCAGCGTGTCCGGATGGTGCTGCTCGTCATGCGCATGACTGCCCCGTTCTTCGTTCCTCGTCGAACGTCGAGCGCGCTCCCGTGCGATCTGGTCTACGCCTGGGTGTGCGGGGCGGCAAGATGGCGTCGGCTGTCAAGCGGGGGATCGTGACCCCCTCGTGACCAGGGGCTGAACCTCTGATCATCGGACGGGGTCGGCTTCCGGCCAGCACCACGTACGCGTGCTGACGAGTGCTACAGAAGTGACGGCACCTCCGCCGCCGAGACCTCCCTCGCCGCCCTTTCCAGCGCGCTGGCCAACAGTGCCAGGTCGGTCGGGCCGTTTCCGAGTTCCCGCACCGGGCGCCGGGCCGGAGGGTCACCCATGCGGTGCCATTCCAGCGGTACGACCGTGGGGCGCAGGGTCGCCGTCCGGGGGATACGGCCGGTGACCCGACCGCCCTGGAGCGGTGTCACCCGCCCGTCCGCGCACGTCAGGCTGCCCCGGCCGGGCGCGGGCTCGTCCGGACCCGGTGCCGGGGCGTCGAGCGAGACGCGCAGAGTGGCCCGGCGGGCCGGTTCCGTCTCCGCCGTACGGGGGCACGGGCCGGAGGCCGTCACCAGGTGGACGCCCAGCCGCTCGCCCTCCCGGGCCACGGCCTCCAGCGCGCGCATCACCGAGCCGGCGGCGGGCCGCCCGGTCGAGCCGAGCGCGGGGGAGACCAGGGCGTCCAGATCGTCGACGACCACGACGAGCCGGGGCAGCGGCGGCGCCGCCTCCGTCCGCCGCCGGGCCGCTCCGGGCCGCAGCCGCATGGTCGAACTGGACGGGGAGTCGAGATCCCCGGCACCGGCCCCGGCGGCCGGCTCGCCCTGAACGCCGCCCCGGGCCGTGGCCGTGCGCTGGGCGACCATACGGCCCGACAGCTCACGACCGCTGTGCCACTCGGCGAAGTCGGACCGGCCCAGCAGCTCGGCGCGCCGCTTCAGCTCGGCGCTCAGGGACTGCGCGAACTCCCGCATCCGGACCGGGTCGTGGGCCGAGAGATGCGTGGTCACATGAGGTACGTCCGTACACACCCGCAGTCCCTCGCCGTGCCCGGCGCCCGCGCCGGAGCCGCCCCGGCCGTCGACCAGCACGATGCCCAGCCGGTCCGGCCGCTCGGCGGCGGCCAGGGACGCGACGATCGCCCGCAGCAGCTCGGTGCGGCCGCTGCCCGGCGGGCCCTCGATCAGCAGATGCGGTCCCTGGGCCGCGAGGTCCGCGCCGACCGGGCCACGCGGCCCGGCGCCCAGCACCGCGCGCACCCGGCCGCCCAGCGCGTCCGCGTCGTCGGCCGCGTCCGCCCAGCGCGCCATCAACGACGCCGGGGTGGCCCGGGCCAGGCCCAGCTCGTCCAGCAGCCGGGCCGCCTGGGGCAGCGGCGCGGAGACCCGCGGCTGCCGCTCACTCGTCGCCACGTCCGTCCGCAGGGGCGCCAGCGCCCGCGCGAACCGCTCGGCCCAGGCGGGGGACACGGCGTCGACGGTGGCGATGGTGCCGTGACCGGCCGGCGCGGAGCCCGCTCCGGCCCGGGCCACGCGCATCAACCGCAGCGCCGTCGCCACGTCCCCGCTGAGCAGCGCGACCGCGCCGCACTGCCGGAACGTCGGCGACACCGCGCAGGCCGCCTCGTACGTCTCCGTCACCGGCGAGGCCGGGGAGGCGGCGGCCGTCTCGGCCAGACACACCACGTGTATTCCGGCCCGCGGGCCCTGCGCCGCCAGCCGCGCCACGGCCTCGCGCAGATCGGCCCCGCCGGGGTCGCCGTCCACGACGAGCACGGTGAACGGGCCGGGGAAGGGGACGGAAGCGTCGGTACCAAGGGCGGCGAGGGCGTCGTCCGGTGCCCGGTGGCCTCGGGAGGGCTCGCCGGCGGGATCCGGGGCGATGCCGGTGAGGGGAGCGGCGCTTCCCGCCCCGGCCTCGGCCAGCTGGTCCTCCAGACGCCGGAGCAGCTCGTCGGTACGGGCCGCCGCCTGTTCCCGGTCATGGGCGAGGAGCAGCCGGCAGTCCTGGCCGTGCCCGGGACGGACATGCGGCAGCCAGCCCAGCCAGGACCACTCGGCGGTGCGCTCCTCAAGGGGGCGCGAGCGGTCCGCGGCGATCAGCACGATCTCCAGCATGTCGGGGGAGTGCAACGCGGTGAGCTGGGCCAGCAGGGAACGGGCCAGTCCGCCGAGCCGAGCCCGCGGCCCGGCGAGACCCAGAGCGCCGACCTCACGCAACCCGGTGGTCACCGGCACCGCGGGCAGCAGGCCCGAGCCGTCCGGCACCGCCCGGTCGGCCGTACCGAGGCGCACCGCGAGCGCCTCCGGGTGGCCCGGACCGCGCTCCCACAGCCGGGGCCCCGGACCCAGTGCCGTCAGCAGCAGGGTGGCCGGATCCGGCCAGGTCTCCGGCACCGCCGGCACGACGGCCGGGCGCTCCACCACTTGGTCGGCCGGCTCGTCCCCGTACGCCTCGCGCGTGTCGGGCCCCTGCTCGCCGCGCCCACCGGCCAGCCGCCGGGCCCACGCCCCGAGCCCGCCACGCCTGCGGGCCCCTTGCGGTATGTCGGTCCCCCGGAGGGGAGTGCCCTTGCGCCCGCGCCCGGAGGGCTCTTCCGGGGAGCCGCCCGGGGTGCCCGGACCCTGTCCGCCACCGGAACGAGCGTCCCGTCCCGGCCCGGAGGTCGCGGAAGCGGGCCCGGCGTCCGCGGGAGCGGGCCCGCCGACGGCTCCGGCCCGAGGACCGGTGCTGTGGGCTCCGCCGGGGCCGTAAGACGCGCCGGTGCCGTGAGTCTCACCGGTGCTGTGGGCCCCGCCAGCGCTGTGGGCCCCGCCAGCGCTGTGGGCCCCGCCGGCCCTGTAGGTCCCACCGGTGCCGTGTGCCCCACCGTTGTCGCCAGTCCCACCGGTGTTCCGCGCCCCACCGGTGCCATAGGCCCCACCGGTGCCATGGGCCCCACCAGTGCCTTGCGGCCCACCAGTGCCATGGGCCCCACCAGTGCCATGCGCCCCACCGATGCCGTCACCCCCGCCACCGGCGAACGCCCCGCCCAGCGCCCCCGCGCCAAAGCGCCCCGCGTGGGTGTCCCCGTCGCCGAGCCCCGCCTGCGACGCACCGCGCTGCCGGGACGCCTGGGCCGGGCCGTCCGGGTAGGCCGTGGGTGACGAGCCCTCGGCAGCATCGCGCTGCCGGGACGTCGGCGCCCGGCCGTCCGGGGAGGTCATGGGCGACGAGCCCTCGCCGGCACCGCGCTGCCGGGGGGCCCGGACCACCCCGTCCGGCGAAGCCGCACGCGTCTCTTCCCGGGACGCCGCACGCGTGGAGTCCTCAGGGGAGACAGCAGCACCGTCTCCCCGGGCCGCCCCCGAGACACGCCGCCCCCGCGCACCCGGCACGGCACCGGACCTGCCTTGTCCGGGCCCCGGGTACGCCTCACGCTCGGCCGCCCCCGTACCCCTGCTCTCGACCCGGGGCGCCCCGCCCTGCCCCGGCACCACGGCCGAGTCGACGGAGCCCTGCCCGGCAGCGCCCGGGGTGCCCCAGGCCGCCGAGCCGTAGACGTGCCGCGTAGGACCGGAAGGGCCGGCCGGGGTCGGGTCCGCCGCGCGCGGGTGGGGCGTCGGACCGTCCCCGGCAGGGCCCGGCACGCGCACGTGGCCCTCCCCGTCCGGCGTCGTGCCGACCCGGGCACCCGGTCCTCCGGCGGGAGCCAGCCGCAGGGCCGACTCGCCGATCCGCAGCAGCGCCCCGGGCGCGAACCGGACGGCCCTGCCGCCCACCGGCCTGCCGTCCAGCGACGTGCCGTTCGTGGAGTCCAGGTCGGCCACCGCTACACGGCCGTCGGCGCCCACCGTCACCGCGCAGTGCAGCCGGGAGACGTCCGGGTCGTCCAGGGGCACGTCGGCGTCGGCGGAGCGGCCGATGCGGATCTCGCCGCCGTGCAGCAGATGGACGCCGCCGGCGTCGGGGCCCGCGACCACCTGGAGCTGGGCCGGGGCGTCGTCCAGCTCGGGGTGCGGCTCCGGCTCGCCCGGCGCGCCCACGGACAGCACGGCGCCATCGGTCAGCGGGGGCTCGCCGAGCGTGCAGCGCTGGGCGTCGAGCCGCTGCTCCCCGGCGTACAGCACCACCGTGCCCGAGCCGTCCCCGCCGGAGACCACCTGGGCGAGCGCCGAGGACACCGCCGCGAGCGCCGTACCGGCGGGCGCCGTGACCAGCACGTCGCTGCGTGGGGCGCGGCCCTGCGCCGGCGCCGACGGGCCCAGCGGATCTACGACGGTCAGCCGGATCTGCATCGCCGTCAGCGGTCCCTTCTGCCCGGGCGCGGAGTCCCCCGCCCCGCCCCAGCACGTCGGCCAATACCTGCAGGCATCCTCGCACCTGCCACTGACACCGCGCCCCTCGCTCGGGAAAAGGTGATCTTGATTGGTCGGCTCTGCCCGCAAAAGTGCCTGAGAGATGACCCACAGGCGACGCCTTGAGATCGGTCACGTTCATTCCCGGCAACCACAAGACCGAGGTGAGCGTCTTTGCTTCGAACGGATGTGAGAACGGCTACGTAAGACCCACAGAAAGCCGACACGCCGGTCCCCGGCATCGCGGCACTACAGTGGGTCGGACACAGGCCAGCAGGCAAGGCAAGCAGCAGGGAGCGCATGACGTGCGGCCGGTAGGCAGCAAGTACCTGCTCGAGGAGCCGCTCGGACGCGGCGCCACGGGCACCGTCTGGCGAGCCCGCCAGCGCGAGACCGCGGGCGCCGAGGCGGCCGTGCCGGGGCAGCCCGGCGAGACCGTCGCCATCAAGGTCCTCAAGGAGGAGCTGGCCAACGACGCGGACGTCGTGATGCGGTTCCTCCGGGAGCGCTCCGTCCTGCTCCGGCTGACCCACCCGAACATCGTCCGGGTCCGTGACCTGGTGGTCGAGGGCGATCTGCTGGCCCTGGTCATGGACCTCGTCGAGGGCCCCGACCTGCACCGCTACCTGCGCGACAACGGCCCCTTCAGCCCCGTCGCGGCGGCCCTGCTCACCGCCCAGATCGCCGACGCGCTCGCCGCCAGCCACGCCGACGGCGTCGTCCACCGCGACCTCAAGCCGGCGAACGTCCTGCTCCAGCAGTACGACGGGCGGATGCACCCGCTGCTGACGGACTTCGGCATCGCCCGCCTCGCCGACTCCCCGGGGCTGACCCGGACCCAGGAGTTCGTCGGCACCCCGGCGTACGTCGCGCCCGAGGGCGCGGAAGGCCGTCCGCAGACCTCCGCCGTCGACATCTACGGCGCCGGCATCCTGCTGTACGAGCTGGTCACCGGCCGTCCGCCGTTCGCCGGCGGCTCCGCCCTCGAGGTGCTGCACCAGCACCTGAGCGCCGAGCCGCGCCGCCCCTCCACGGTCCCGGACCCGCTGTGGACCGTCATCGAGCGCTGTCTGCGCAAGAACCCGGACGAGCGGCCCAGCGCCGAGAACCTCGCCCGCGGCCTGCGCGTCGTCGCCGAGGGCATCGGCGTGCACGCCAACTCCGCGCAGATCGCCGCCGCCGAGGGCGTCGGCATGCTCCTGGCGCCCGACCCGGCGCCCGCGCCCGTACCGGACATGTCCGGCGGTGCCGACCCCACCCAGGTCCTCCCGCAGGGCGCGGGTTCGTACGACCCGAACGCGGCGACCAGCGTCATGCCGCACACCGGCGGCCCGGCCGGCGCCTCCGACCCCACCTCGGTCCTGCCCCACCGGGGCGCGGCCGACCCGACCGCCGTCATGCCGCCGGTCCCGCCGGGATCGCCCGGCCACCCCGGCCAGCAGGGCCAGGGCGGCGGGCCCGAGGACCCGCACCCCTGGCAGAACCAGCTGCGGGCCGCCCGCGACCGCAACGAGCAGACGCAGGTCCAGAACTACCTCGACCCGGGTCAGGACCCGCTGCGCCGCCGCCCCCAGCGCCAGGTCGCCCGGCCGCAACAGGCCCCGCAGCAGCCCCCGCAGCGAGGCCGGCAGCCCCAGCCCGGACCCGGCTACGGCCATCCGCAGCAGCAGCCTCAGCAGTACGCCCCGCAGCATCAGCCCCAGCAGCCGCAGCGCTACGCCCCGCCCCCGCCGCCTCCTCAGCCGCAGCAGCCCCAGCAGCCCCAGCGCGAGCCCCGGCAGCCGCGGCAGCGCAGCGCCAACCCGATGCGGATCCCCGGACTCGGCTGTCTGAAGGGCTGCCTGTTCACCATCGTCATCCTGTTCGTCGCCGGCTGGCTGATCTGGGAACTGAGTCCCCTCCAGGAGTGGATCGGCACCGGCAAGGGCTACTGGGACCAGCTCACCGACTGGTTCAGCACGGTGACCGGCTGGATCGAGAAGCTCGGCGGCTCTTCGGGCACGAACTGACCCGAACCGGCCTGCGGGGTTGGTGATTTGTCGACACCTGGCGGGTGATTTCCGCCCGGGCGGTGAAGGTTGGCTCTTCCTGCGCGTAGTTTTAGCGACAACACGCGTCGGTAGGAGCAGCCTTGGCACGGAAGATCGGCAGCCGGTACACCGCCCACCAGATCCTGGGGCGGGGCAGCGCCGGCACGGTGTGGCTGGGCGAGGGTCCCGAAGGCCCGGTCGCCATCAAGCTGCTGCGCGAGGACCTCGCGTCCGACCAGGAACTCGTCGGACGCTTCGTGCAGGAGCGGACGGCGCTGCTCGGCCTGGAGCACCCGCACGTCGTGTCCGTGCGCGACCTGGTGGTGGACGGCAACGACCTGGCGCTGGTCATGGACCTCGTCCGCGGTACGGACCTCAGGACCCGGCTGGAGCGGGAACGCCGGCTGCCGCCCGAGGCGGCCGTGGCGATCGCGGCCGACATCGCCGACGGGCTGGCGGCCGCGCACGCCGCGGGTGTCGTGCACCGGGACGTGAAGCCGGAGAACGTGCTCCTGGACATGCAGGGCCCGCTCGGCCCCGGCGGCTCCCACCGCGCGCTGCTCACCGACTTCGGCGTGGCGAAGCTCATCGACACCCCGCGCCGGACCAAGGCCACGAAGATCATCGGCACGCCGGACTACCTCGCCCCGGAGATCGTCGAGGGCCTGCCCCCGCGCGCGTCCGTCGACATCTACGCGCTCGCCACGGTGCTGTACGAGCTGCTCGCGGGCTTCACCCCGTTCGGCGGCGGCCATCCGGGCGCGGTGCTGCGCCGGCACGTCACGGAGACGGTCGTCCCGCTGCCCGGCATCCCCGACGAGCTGTGGCAGCTGCTCGTGCAGTGCCTGGCCAAGGCACCGGCCTCGCGGCTGCGGGCCTCGGAGCTCGGGGCGCGGCTGCGGGAACTGCTGCCGATGCTGGCGGGCATGCCGCCGCTGGAGGTCGACGAGCCGGACACGGAGTCCGCCGAGGAGGACGACCGGGAGGAGCAGCCGGCCGGACCGGCACCGGCCGGGGAGCGGGTCCGCAGACGCGGCGCGGTCCCCCTGGTCCCGGGCGCGAAACCGGCCGACTCCAACCGGGACACCCACACCTCGATGCGCGTCCCGGCTCCTGACGAACTGGCCGGCGGCGCCCACGGCACGGCCCGCGCCCCGCGCACGTCGGGCACGCCGCGGCCCGGCTCGGCCCGCAACCGCGCCGCCGCCCGGCGCCGTCGCGTGGCGCTGGGAGCCGGCGCGGTCGCCCTGGTGGCCGCGATCGGCGTCGGGGTATGGCTGTCCACGTCGGACGACGACGCGAGCACCCCTCCCCAGGACACGAGAAACTCGGCCCCGCAGTCGCCCTGACGGGCCGGGTCTTCGATGGGGTCCGGGTGCGCCGCCGCCGGACCGGGAACTCGGCTCCGCGTTCTGCTCGACCCGTTCCGAGAACCGGCGCCGGCCCGATGCCCGCGGCATTGAACGCCATGCTGGGGTGGGGCTATGACGGTCGGAGCGCGGGCCGGTCTGCCGCCGCCGGGTGTCCGAGCCCGCAGTTCCGTCGGAGCACCGTGCCCCGTTGCGCCGTGCCGCCGTGCCGCCGTGCCGCCGTGCCGCCGTGCTGCCGTGCTGCCGTGCTGCCGTGCTGCCGTGCCGCCGTGTGCCGGGAGTCGCGTCGCCGTCCTGTCGGCACGCCAGACCCGCCCTGCCGGGAGTCGCGTCGCCGTCCTGTCGGCACGCCAGACCCGCCGTGCCGGGACTCGCGTCGCCGGGACGCCGTCCCGTCGGCACGCCAGGCCCCGCCCCGCCGGGACTCCGGGGACAAGGCACCCGGCCCCCCTGCCCCCCGGGGGCGGCGCCGGGCACCCGGTACTCGCGCCCCGCCCCGACCCCCGGCCGGGGCGCGGAGCCCGGCGCGCCTTCGGCAGCCCGCGCGCCCACCCGGCGATGGCCGCCGGGCGGAGCCGTTACGCTGGAGGCGTGGCAGTCGTCGATGTATCCGAAGAGCTCAAGTCCCTCTCCTCGACCATGGAGTCGATCGAGGCCGTTCTGGACCTCGACAAGCTGAGGGCAGACATCGCCGTGCTCGAGGAGCAGGCGGCCGCGCCGTCCCTGTGGGACAACCCCGATGAGGCGCAGAAGATCACCAGCAAGCTGTCCCACCTCCAGGCCGAGGTGCGCAAGGCCGAGGCCCTGCGCGGTCGCCTCGACGACCTGGGCGTTCTCTTCGAGATGGCCGAGGAGGAGGACGACCCGGACACCCGCGCCGAGGCCGAGTCCGAGCTCGCCGCGGTGAAGAAGGCGCTGGACGAGATGGAGGTCCGCACCCTCCTCTCCGGCGAGTACGACTCCCGTGAGGCCCTGGTGAACATCCGCGCCGAGGCCGGTGGCGTCGACGCCGCCGACTTCGCCGAGAAGCTCCAGCGCATGTACCTGCGGTGGGCCGAGCAGCGCGGCTACAAGACCGAGATCTACGAGACGTCGTACGCGGAGGAGGCCGGCATCAAGTCGACCACCTTCGCCGTCCAGGCGCCCTACGCGTACGGCACGCTCTCCGTCGAGCAGGGCACGCACCGGCTCGTGCGCATCTCGCCGTTCGACAACCAGGGGCGCCGCCAGACCTCCTTCGCGGGCGTCGAGGTCCTGCCCGTGGTCGAGCAGACCGACCACATCGAGATCGACGAGTCCGAACTGCGGGTCGACGTGTACCGCTCGTCCGGCCCCGGCGGCCAGGGCGTCAACACCACCGACTCCGCGGTGCGCCTCACCCACATCCCCACCGGCATCGTCGTCTCCTGCCAGAACGAGCGGTCGCAGATCCAGAACAAGGCGACGGCCATGAACGTGCTCCAGGCCAAGCTGCTGGAGCGCCGCCGCCAGGAGGAACAGGCCAAGATGGACGCCCTCAAGGGCGACGGCGGCAACTCCTGGGGCAACCAGATGCGTTCGTACGTGCTGCACCCGTACCAGATGGTCAAGGACCTGCGTACCGAGTGCGAGGTCGGTAACCCCGAGGCCGTGTTCAACGGCGAGATCGACGGATTCCTCGAGGCCGGAATTCGCTGGCGCAAGCAGCAGGAGAAGTAAGTTTGTCGACAAGGCAACTGCCGCCATGGGCACGGCAGTTGCCTTTTCTGTGCCCGGATGTCTGGGTTTTACATCACACTCACAGAGTTCGACTCTCCGCATAGCTCCCAGAGTTGGACATGGCGCCCGCAAACGCCCTTGACGTGTTCTTGAAAAATGGGAAGGGTAAAGCGCGGCATGCGTGTCTCTGGGGCGCATGTGAACCGGGGGGCCTCTTCACCGCAGCTTTCCCCGTCGAGCACAGCCCCGAGCGATGCCTAATGACGATGAGCTACTGGGGGTAGCAACCATATGACGAAGAAGACGCGGATCCGTGTCGCACGGATAGCGGCCGGCGCCGTGATCGCGGCCGGTGCCTCGCTGACCGCCGCCGGTGCCGCATCCGCCGCGGAGGCCGAGGACTGCCTGCTCGGCATCCTGTGCGCCAACGAGTCGCCCACGCCGGTCCCGACGCCGACGGACCCGCCCACCGACATCCCGACCGACCCGCCCACGGACATCCCGACCGACCCGCCGTCGACCGAGGAGCCCACGGACGAGCCGACGGAGCCCACGGACGAGCCCACCGAGCCGACCGAGGACCCGACCGACGCGCCGACCGACCCGGGCAACGGGAACGGCAACGGCGGCGGCAACGGCAACGGCAACGGTGGCAACAACGGCGGCGGCAACAACACCGACCCCGACGGCGGCACCTCCCCGCAGGAGGAGGGCTCCTCCTCCATCACGGACACCGGCTCGGACTCCACCCCGGCGGCCCCGCAGGGCCAGGCCCAGGCCCAGGGCAACGGCGCGGAGCTCGCCGAGACGGGTGCCGCGCAGACCACCTTCCTGGTGATCGGCGCCGCCACGATGATCGCCGGCGGTGTCGGCTTCCGCCTCCTGCCGCGCCTCGTGGGCGGCCGCGGCGGGGCTGCCGCCTGACGGTAGCCGCGTCCGTACGGACCGTAGGCACAGCGCGAAGCCGAGGGCCCGGAGCGAATCGCTCCGGGCCCTCGGCCGTGTCTGTGGTGTGGTGTTCCGCGAGTGCTACGCGGTCTGGTGCGCCAGCAGCGCCACCGCGGCGATCAGCACCGTCAGCAGTGCGATCAGCGTCATCGGGTTCAGATTCGCGAGGAAGTTCTCCTGCTGCAGCCGCTCGCGGTTCGCGCGGCAGACGGGGCACCTGCCCTCGCTCACGGGGGCCGCGCAGTTCGCGCACACCAACCGGTCGTACGTCATGCGCTCGCCCTCCTTGCGCCGGTTCCTTGTATGTAACGCTCGTGCGGGTGCGAACGTTCCCTCTCCACTGTGCCAGGTTCCTCCGGAGGGCGCGCGGCTCGCTCTCACAGGGACGTACAAAACGGCACATCCCTTGCGCAACCACTGTCGGTGACTGCGGTCTGCTCCCCGGTTCGCGTATGGTCACGCTCATCTACCCCCGGCGACCCGTGGTGCATCCGTGATCCGATTCGACAACGTCTCCAAGGTCTACCCCAAGCAGACCCGCCCCGCCCTCAGGGATGTCTCCCTGGAGGTCGAGAAGGGCGAGTTCGTCTTCCTCGTGGGGTCCTCCGGCTCCGGAAAGTCCACCTTCCTGCGGCTGATCCTCCGCGAGGAGCGGTGCAGCCACGGGCAGGTGCACGTCCTGGGCAAGGACCTCGCACGCCTCTCCAACTGGAAGGTGCCGCAGATGCGGCGCCAGCTGGGGACGGTCTTCCAGGACTTCCGCCTGCTGCCGAACAAGACGGTCGGCGAGAACGTCGCCTTCGCGCAGGAGGTCATCGGCAAGTCGCGCGGCGAGATCCGCAAGTCCGTCCCCCAGGTGCTCGACCTCGTCGGCCTCGGCGGCAAGGACGACCGGATGCCCGGCGAGCTGTCCGGTGGTGAGCAGCAGCGCGTCGCCATCGCGCGGGCCTTCGTCAACCGGCCCAAGCTGCTCATCGCCGACGAGCCCACCGGCAACCTCGACCCGCAGACCTCCGTCGGCATCATGAAGCTGCTCGACCGCATCAACCGGACGGGCACGACCGTGGTGATGGCCACGCACGACCAGAACATCGTCGACCAGATGCGCAAGCGCGTCATCGAACTGGAGAAGGGCCGCCTCGTCCGCGACCAGGCCCGCGGTGTCTACGGCTACCAGCACTGAGACCGCACCCTAGATCACGGAAAGGCATAACCAGTCGCCATGCGCGCCCAGTTCGTCCTGTCGGAGATCGGCGTCGGTCTCCGCCGCAATCTGACGATGACCTTCGCCGTCATCGTCTCCGTCGCCCTGTCGCTCGCCCTGTTCGGCGGGTCGCTCCTGATGAGCGACCAGGTCAACACCATGAAGGGCTACTGGTACGACAAGGTCAACGTCTCGGTCTTCCTCTGCAACAAGAGCGACGCCGAGTCCGACCCCAACTGCGCCAAGGGCGCGGTGACCGACGACCAGAAGAAGCAGATCCAGACCGACCTCGGCAAGATGGGCGTGGTCGAGAAGGTCACCTACGAGTCCCAGGACCAGGCGTACAAGCACTACAAGGAGCAGTTCGGCGACTCCCCGCTGGCCAGCTCCCTCACGCCGGACCAGATGCAGGAGTCGTACCGCATCAAGCTGAAGGACCCGCAGAAGTACCAGGTCATCGCGACCGCCTTCGACGGGCGGGACGGCGTTCAGTCCGTTCAGGATCAAAAGGGCATTCTGGATAACCTGTTCGGGCTGCTCAACGGTATGAACTGGGCGGCGCGGGCGGTGATGGCGCTGATGCTCGTCGTCGCGCTGATGCTGATCGTCAACACCGTGCGCGTCTCGGCGTTCAGCCGACGGCGCGAGACCGGCATCATGCGCCTGGTCGGCGCCTCGGGCTTCTACATCCAGGCGCCGTTCATCATGGAGGCCGCGGTCGCCGGACTCATCGGCGGGACGGTCGCCTGCGGGTTCCTGGTGGTCGCCAGATACTTCATCATCGACCACGGTCTGGCGCTGTCCGAGAAGCTGAATCTGATCAACTTCATCGGCTGGGACGCGGTCCTGACCAAGCTGCCGCTCATCCTCGCCACGAGCCTGCTGATGCCCGCGTTGGCCGCGTTCTTCGCGCTGCGCAAGTACTTGAAGGTGTGACGCATGCCAACAGGGGCCGTACGGACAACAGACCGTACGGCCCTTCCCCTTGTCCTAGACTCACCGGCATGTCAGGTCGTGACCCGTTCTGTCAGCCCCGCCGCATCCGCCGCGGGGCCGCCCTGACCTTGCTCTTCACGAGCGTGCTCGTCGCCGGAGCGGCCACCGGGTCCCTCCCTCAGGCCGACCGCAAGTCCGCTCCGGACGAGGCCCGTTCGGCCATCCCGGCCGGGCGCCACGCCGATGTCGCCAGGGCCGCCGAGGAGGCCATGGCCGACGGCAAGTCCCCGATGGAGGCCGCGAAGCGCGCGGTCAGCCGCAGCGGAGACCGCTGGGGCGCCGTCTACTCCCAGGGCGAGTACGAGGAGTTCGAGGACTCCCTCGACGGCCAGTACACCGGCGTCGGCCTGTGGGCCCGCAGCGAACGGGACGGCCGTATCGAGGTGACGAAGGTGCGCTCCGGCTCGCCCGCGGCCACCGCCGGGATCCGCCCCGGGGACCTGCTGCGCAGTGTCGACGGCGCGAAGACCGACGGGCGGCCCGTCACCGAGGTCGTCTCCTTACTGCGCGGGGACGCCACCGAAGCCACCGCCGGCACCACCGTCCGGCTGGGTCTGGAGCGCGGCACGCGCGCGTGGAGCGAGACCCTGCGCCGCGCCCAGCTCTCCAGGGACTCGGTCAGCGTCCGGGAAGTCGCCGACTCGGTCACCGTCATCAGGGTCGACACCTTCACCAAGGGCTCCGGCGACCAGATCCGCGCGGCCGTCCGGCAGGCCCCGCGCGGCGCCGGCATCGTCCTCGACCTGCGCGGCAACTCCGGCGGCCTGGTCACCGAGGCCGTCACCGCCGCCTCCGCCTTCCTCGACGGTGGCCTGGTCGCCACCTACGACGTCGACGGCGAACAGCGCGCCCTGCACGCCGACCCCGGCGGCGACACCACGAGACCCCTGGTCGCGCTCGTCGACGGCGGGACGATGAGCGCGGCCGAGCTTCTCACCGGTGCTGTTCAGGACCGCGGACGGGCCCTCGTCGTGGGCTCCCGCACCTTCGGCAAGGGCTCGGTCCAGATGCCGAGCAGGCTGCCCGACGGCTCCGTGGCGGAGCTGACCGTCGGGCACTACCGCACCCCCTCGGGCCGGGGAGTCGACGGCCGGGGCATCACGCCCGACCTGGAAACCGACGACGGAGCCCTCCAGCGGGCCGAGACCCTGCTGCGCGGCCTCGCCGGCCCGTCGTAATCGGCTTTCCCGCGGCCCCCTCCGTAGTGCGAAAATGGACGGCACTATGGCTAAGGAAAAAGGGCGCAAGATGATCGCGCAGAACAAGAAGGCGCGGCACGACTACCTCATCATCGACACCTACGAGGCCGGTCTGGTCCTCACCGGCACCGAGGTGAAGTCGCTGCGCCAGGGACGAGCGTCGCTGGCCGACGGCTTCGTGCAGATCGACGGCGACGAGGCGTGGCTGCACAACGTGCACGTGCCGGAGTACAGCCAGGGCACCTGGACCAACCACAGCGCCCGCCGCAAGCGGAAGCTGCTGCTGCACCGCCTCGAGATCGACAAGCTGCAGTCCAAGTCCCAGGAGACGGGGCACACCATCGTGCCCCTCGCGCTGTACTTCAAGGACGGCCGCGCCAAGGTCGAGATCGCGCTGGCGAAGGGCAAGAAGGAGTACGACAAGCGCCAGACGCTCCGCGAGAAGCAGGACCGGCGCGAGACGGAGCGGGCGGTCTCCGCGGTGCGCAGGAGGCAGGGAGCGTAGGTCCCCGCACGTCACCCGGGGTCTCCGGCGGGTGGGGGAATACGCTGGCACCGACCCGCGTTGGTCACGTACGATGGCACCTGCACCCCACGCAGGGCGCACGGTTTGAAAAATCAACATGGGGATGATCGGTTTCGACAGCGGCTGTCGAAGCAGGGGAAGCGTGCCGAGGAAGCGGCCATGATCTCGTAAACCACAGGCCGAAAAAAATAATCGCCAATTCCAAGCGATCTGTCTCCCAGGGCGAGCTCGCCCTCGCTGCCTGATTTTCAGGTAGCGAGCAGCGGCTCCCCTACTTAAGGGAGTGTCAGCCCGGGGGTGTTCCCGACCCGGATCCTGGCATCATCTAGGGGACTAAACCTTGATCCCGGTCACGGGGTGAAGAGGGAAACCAAACAGTGACTGGGCCCGTCGGAGACTTGTCGGCGTGATCTCCGGGGCCGAGAAAAGCACAGCCGACTGCGCACGGAGAAGCCCTCCTTCCGCACCGTTGGACGCGGGTTCGATTCCCGCCATCTCCACTCATCCCATGTGGGCACAGGCCCCGCCGCTTCCGAGCGACGGGGCCTTTGTCATGGCCGGACTGTCACAGCCGGACATCGGGGCCGTCGGCACCGGCGAGAGCCCAGGCGATCGCCGGATCGCTGCACGACGCCCGCAGGGTGTCCCCTTCGCGTACGACCGTGAAGGTCACGTCCCCGACCGGCACCGTCACGCTGTCGCCGTCCCGGAGGCCGTACGCCCGCAGGGTCACCCCGGCGGCATGGTCGTAGTCCGGGCGGTCGTCCACCGCGCCCACCGGGATCACGGCCCCGGGCCGGACCAGCAGCGGCACGCTCAGGAAACCGTGGCGTTCGCGCACCCAGCGCGGGCCGGTCACCGTCTCCCCGGTGAGGAAGTGGGTCCAGGTGCCCTCGGGGACGTAGTAGGTGACGTCGCCCTCGTCGCTGAACACCGGCGCGACCAGCAGGTCAGGGCCGAGCATGTACTGCCGCTCCAGGTGCGCGCACCCCGGGTCGTCCGGGAACTCCAGCACCATCGCCCGCATCACCGGCACGCCCTCGGTGTGGGCGGTCCGGGCCGCCTCGTACAGATAGGGCATGAGCCGCAGCTTCAGCCGGGTGAAGTGGCGCGTGACCTCCACCGACTCCTCGTCGAACAGCCAGGGCACGCGGTACGACGAGCTGCCGTGCAGCCGGCTGTGCGAGGAGAGCAGGCCGAAGGCCAGCCACCGCTTGAACAGGGCCGGTGACGGCGTGCCCTCGAAGCCGCCGATGTCATGGCTCCAGAAGCCGAAGCCCGACAGGCCGAGCGACAGGCCGCCGCGCAGGGACTCGGCCATCGACTCGTACGTCGCCTCGCAGTCACCGCCCCAGTGCACCGGGAACCGCTGGCTGCCCGTCGTCGCCGAGCGGGCGAAGAGGACGGCATCCTCCTCGCCGCGGTGCTTGCGCAGCACCTCGAAGACCGTGCGGTTGTACAGGTAGGTGTAGTAGTTGTGCATCCGCTCCGGGTCGGAGCCGTCCGACCAGGCCACGTCGAGCGGCACGCGCTCGCCGAAGTCGGTCTTGAAGCAGTCGACGCCCTGCGCGAGCAGCGCCTCCAGCTTGGCGGCGTACCAGTCGCGGGCGGCCGGGCTCGTGAAGTCGACCAGGGCCATGCCGGGCTGCCACATGTCCCACTGCCAGACGCTGCCGTCCGGGCGCCTCAGCAGATGCCCGAGTTCCCTGCCCTCGGCGAACAGCGGGGAGCGCTGGGCGATGTACGGGTTGATCCAGACACTGACACGCAGGTCACGGGCCTTGAGCCGGGCCAGCATGCCCTCCGGGTCCGGGAAGACCCGCGGATCCCACTGGAAGTCGCACCAATGGAACTCGCGCATCCAGAAGCAGTCGAAGTGGAAGACGGAGAGCGGCAGCTCGCGCTCCCGCATGCCCTCGATGAAGGACGTCACCGTCTCCTCGTCGTACGAGGTGGTGAAGGACGTCGACAGCCACAGGCCGAACGACCAGGCGGGCGGCAGGGCCGGGCGGCCGGTCAGGGCCGTGTACTTGCGCAGGATGTCCTTCGGGGTCGGGCCGTAGATGACGTAGTACGTCAGCTCCTGCGTCTCCGCGCTGAACTGCACCCGGGAGACGACTTCCGAGGCGACCTCGAAGGACACCTGGCCCGGGTGGTCGACGAAGACGCCGTAGCCCGCGTCCGTGAGGTAGAAGGGCACGTTCTTGTAGGCCTGTTCGCTGCACGTGCCGCCGTCGGCCTGCCAGATGTCGACGACCTGCCCGTTCCTCACCAGCGGGCCGAAGCGCTCACCGAGGCCGTAGACGGCGGTGCCGACCTGGAGCACCAGCTGTTCGCGCAGATGGTGGGCGCCGGTCGCGTCCCGCATGATGCCCATGCTCTTGTGTCCGCTGCTGGTGAGCGTGCGGCCGCGGGCGGCGAACTCGACGTGCCAGGGGCCACCGCGGGCCACCCGGACCGACAACTCGCCCGAGGTCAGGGTCGTGTGCTCGTCGTCGTACGAGATCCGCGCGGGCGGCCGGGAACCGGTGAGCTCGAACTCCGGGCCGCGGGGCTGCCCGCCCGTGAAGTGCGTCAGCGTCAGGCCGACGACGTCGGGCATGGGGGTGTGGGCGCGCAGCGTCAGGACGGGGCCGGTCATCAGGTCGCCGCGGGAGCGGATGGGCCGGGTCGGCGCGTGGAACTCCACCGCGTCGTCCGACTCGGTGACGTCGAGGACCTCGGCGGGATGGGCCGCGGTGACGCCCTCGCGCAGCAGCCAGTAGCCGTCGGTGAACTTCATGTGGGGGTCCCTAACTTCCCGGCGCATGATGTCGAAGCGCTTCGACAGTCGAACGTATGCGGGGTGCGTGAGGGCGTCAATGGGCAGTGAGGCAATTGGTGAAGCGATTCGACGCAGCGACCAGTGACAACGCCAGGGCCAGCGCTGCCGCCGTCACCGGGATGCCGTAGCCGGCCGTGGCCGACACATGCTCCACCGTCCAGCCGCCGAGCGCCCCGCCGGCGGCGATGCCGCCCAGCAGGCCGGTCACCGCGAGGGTCATGCCCTCGTTCAGCCGGCCCTCGGGGGTGCGCTGCTGGACCAGCGTCATGGTGGTGACCATCGTCGGGGCCGTCGCCATCCCGGCGACCAGCAGCGCGCCCGCCAGGGCCAGGAGGGAGCCGGTGAGGACGGCCGCGAGCAGGGGCAGGGTCAGCAGCGCGGTCATCGCGGCCACGCACCACGGCAGACGTGCCGAGGCCGGGTCGGCCGGCTTGACAGCGCCGAACAGCAGGCCCGCCATGCAGGAACCCGCCGCCTGGAGCGCGAGCACGACACCGGCGGCCGACTGCTGTCCCCGGGTGTCCGCGAAGGCGAGTGTGACGACCTCCGTCGAGCCGAACACCGCGCCCATCGCCAGGCAGACCGCGAGCAGCGGGGGCATGCCGGGGGCGCGCAGCGGCGCCTTCGCGGGTATCCGCTCGCGGACCGGCGGCTCCGTGGCGCGCCGGGTCGTGAACAGGAGCATGCCCGTCAGCAGCAGTACCGCGCCGACGAGCGTGCCCGCCTCCGGGAAGAGCGTTCCGCACAGGAAGGCCGCGAGCACCGGGCCCAGCATGAAGCACAGTTCGTCGGCGGCCTGCTCGAAGGAGTGGGCGGTGTGCAGGCCCTTCGGGTCGCCGGCCAGCAGATGCGCCCAGCGGGCCCGTGCCATGCCGCCGGTGTTGGGGGTCGTGGCGGTGGCCGCGTAGGAGGCGAACAGGGTCCAGTCCGGGGCGTCGTGGCGCACGCACAGCAGCAGCGCGAGGGAGCCGAGGACGGCGATCACCGTCGCGGGCAGGGCCACCCGGGCCTGGCCGTGCCGGTCGATGAGCCGCGCGGTCCACGGCGCGACCACCGCGGTCGCCGCGAGCCCCGTCCCCGTGACCGCGCCGGCCAGGGCGTACGAGCCCCGCGTCCCGGCGATCATGACGACCGCGCTGACGCTGAACATGCCCATCGGCAGCCGGGCGACGAGGTTCCCGGCGGTGAACGCGCGGGCGCCCGGCAGGCGGAAGAGGCGGCGGTACGGGGTGAGATGCGGCATGCCCCCACCGTCGCCCGGCGGTGATCAAGCGGTCCAACACCTGTTCCGCACGGATTCACGCACCTGGGTTGTAGGTCCGCCCCGTGTTTTTCATACAGAGATATGGAGAGTCCTAATGCTTCTCATGGCGCATGGAAAAGATGCTCAACCGGGAAATCCTTCACTCGTTTGCCGCGCATCCGCCGAAGTGGGCCGACGGTTAGTCGGTACATGACCGAGGCGACCAGGAAAAATGGTTGGGCGGTAACGCTCGGCCCGTACACCTACATTCCCGCTCCGGCGCACTCGTCGGCCACCGTCAACGGCACGCTCACCAACGGCGGTTGCCCGGTCACACTGCAGGTGACCGAGCCGGTTCTGCGCGATTTCATCGACACCATGAGCGTGCTGGAAAAGGATCTTGCGCGACGGTGGATCAGTGCGACGGAATGGCCCGCATTCGCGCTTGCGGAATAGTCGGGTCACGCCATGTATGACAATAAAATCGAAGGCAGTGGCCGGCACCGGGCTCCGGCCCGGGAATTCTTCACCCCCCTGACTCCACCGGACCCGACCTGGGATCCGGCCGAGGAACTGGCGTTCATCCTCGAGGAGGCCCTGGGGCAGCAGGCGGCGAGGGTTCCCGTTCCCCGCGAAGAGGTGGCGGAGGCGGACCCGGACCCGCTGGACCCGGAGCCGGCACCCGCCCCGGTGCCGGGCGTCCACATGAGGCGGCTCCAAGACATCACCGAGGAACTGCCGCCCGTGCGGGACGTCCACCGGCGCCACCGCAAGGTCCGCACCCGCAAGAAGCTCGGCCTGCTCCGCACCACCAGCCTCTTCGTCGCCGCCCTGGCGGCCGTCATCGCCTCCGCGGTGAGCCTCCTGGGCGGCATGGTCGCCTACGACCCCTTGCGCCTGGTCGGCGTGTCCCCCGAGGGGAAGAGTTTCGGCAGCTGGTGGCCCCTGCTGGTGTACGGGCCCTGGCTGGTGGCCTCGCTGTCCGTGCTGCGGGCCGCGCTCCACCAGCGCCGTGCCGTGCACTCCTGGTGTGTGGTCCTGGTCTTCTCCTGCGTCGCCGTACTGCTCTGTGTCGCCCAGGCGCCGAAGACCGTGCTCGGCACCGCGGCGGCCGCCCTGCCGGGTGTGGCGGCCCTGGCCTGCTTCCAGCAGGTCGTCCGCCAGATCACCCTGACCCGCCCGCCCCTGCGCTCGATGCCCCGGCACCGCCTGGGCCAGACCGGACCACGGGACATGCCCGGCGCCGACACCGGCGAGGGCACGGGGCAGGGCGAGGCTCCCGGGCGGGGCACCGGTTCCTGAAGCTCCTGCGCGATCGGTGGCCTGTGCCATCGCGCTGTCGGGGAGCGGCATCGCCCCGCCGCTCCCCGCTGTAGGTTCACCGCATGCCCGCCCACCTCGACCCCCGGCTGCTGCGCGCCTTCGTCACCGTCGCCGAGGAACTCCACTTCACCCGCGCCGCGGTGCGTCTGCACGTGGCGCAGCAGGCACTCAGCCGGGATGTGCGGCGGCTGGAGCGGGAGCTGGGCGCCGAGCTGTTCGTGCGGACCACCCGGCAGGTGACGCTCACGCCCGAGGGAGAACGGCTGCTGCCGTACGCCCGGCGCGTGCTGCGGGCGCAGGAAGAGCTGCTCGCCGCCTTCGGCCAGGCCCGGCCCCTGCTGGTGGACCTCAACTCCCCGGGCCTGGTCACACCGCACCGCGTGCTGCACCGGGCGCGCGAACTCGCCCCCGGGCAGGAGCTGATGGCCCGCTATGAGAGCGGCCTGACCGGAGCCGCCGGGGAGCTGCTCGCCGGGCGGCTGGACGCGTCGTTCGGACGGTTCGGCGGGCTGGACCCGGCGCTGCGGGCCGGGCTCGACCACCAGCCCGTGCGGTACGAGCCGGTGGCGGTCGTGCTGCCCGAGGACCACCGGCTGGCCGCGCTGGAGACGGTGCCGCTCGCCGAGCTGGCCGGCGAGACCGTCTACGCGGGCGCCGGCAATCCGCGCACGCCCGAGTGGACCGGCCTCGCGCGGCAGCTGTTCGAGGGGCGGGGCATCGAAATCGCGCCACCCGCGCCGCTGGCCGTGGGAGAGGAGGAGTTCCAGCGGATCATGGCCAGAACACGCAACCCGGTCCTGGCCGTTGTGGGCTTCCCCGCCCTGCCGTCGATGGTGTCGCGGCCCCTGGTCGATCCCGTTCCGCTGTCTCCCGTGTCGCTGGTGTGGCGCAGGGGCCTGACCCACCCCGCGTTCGACGCGCTGCGACGGGCCGCGGCCCGGCTCACGGCCGAGGAAGGGTGGCTGGACAGGCCCGCGGGGGCCTGGATTCCGGCGGGAGACGATGTCCGCGTGGCGTCTCGCGGCTGACACGATTCGGTACGCGGTCCACACGGAACCTCCGCGTGCGCTACATTCAACGCCTGAGCACGGTGTGGTAATGGGGGGCGCTCGGACGGGCGAGGGGGCCCGGTCCGACGACGGGTGCTCAGGTCGTCAGCGCACCTGAACCATCCCGTGGGGGGAAGTGCGTGCGCGTGAAAAAGTGGCGAGAAGACGCCCAACCCGAGTGGCCCGAGGCCGCGGCGGTGACCGGTGAACTCCCCGCGGACGGCAGAGCCCGGGACCGCAGAGCCACCCAGCTCTTCGCCGGGAGCGACCTCCAGGGGACCGGCCACCGGCTGCCCGCCGCGACGGAGATACTGCGTGGCATCCCCCGGCAGAGCGAGGGCGAGGCCGACTCGTTCGTTCCGGACCCCGGGTCCAGGCCCGCCGTCCGCGACCCCTGGGAGGAGCCCGGGGAAGCTGTCCCGTCCGGGCACGGCCACGACTCCGCCGGGGACACCGAGGACCCGGCCGGGCACAGCCACGACCCGCACGAGGTCACCGTCCAGCTCGACGCCGTCCAACTCGGGGACGGGTTCCTCCGGCAGGTCAAGGAAGGCACCGGATCCGGCTCCGCGGCCGCCGACTCGCCCGTCTTCGTCGACGAGTCCGGCCGCCGCAGCCGCCGCTTCCGCCGGATCGGCATGGCCGTCGCGCTGGCCTGCGGGGTCTACGCCGTCGTGATCGTCGCCACGCTGATGTCGGGCAACTCGCAGGCGCCCTGGCTGCCCGTACCGGGCCAGAAGGACGCCCCGCCGGCCGGGCAGGTCGACACCCCGCCGCTGCCCGAGCGATCCGCGCCGACCGACGGCACCGGAGCCACCGCCCCGGGCAGCACGCCGACGACCGAGGTGGGCACGGTGCCCTCGCCCGGCGCGAGCGCCGGCGACCCCGCGGCTCCCGTGGCCCCCGCGGCCCCCGGCCGTTCCGGTACGACCGCCAAGCCCTCGCCTACCGCGTCCCGGACCGCACCGACCCCGGGTACCGGCGGCACCGATCCGACCCCGAGCAAGCCGGCGAACCCGCCGAGCACGCCGGTGACCGAGCCGTCGCCGCCCGGCGAACCCACGCCCCTGCCGACCGAGACGACCGGCACCGGCACGGTCGCCGACGGCCCGGCTCCGACCCAGCCGGTCGCGCAGTCACCCGTGGCCGACCAGCCCGCGGCCGAGCCCCCGGCGGCCGACCAGCCTGCCGCCTGAACGCTTCGCTGAAGGTGCCGCGACGTGCCGCCGTTCGTCTGCGGCACCGTCGTGGCCGGTCGCGCAGTTCCCCGCGCCCCTTCGGGGCGCTGCCGTACCACCCGCTCCCCGCTCCCCGCACCACCCGGAGTACCACCACCCATGGCATCCCGTACCAGCCGTTCCGGGCGCGCGTCCCGAGCCCGTGGCGGCTCCAGGCGCCGCCGCCTGCCCATGCGCCTGCTGCTGCCCGTGCTTCTCCTCGTCGCCCTGATGGCGATGCTCATGCTGCGCGGATACGTGCACAGCGAGATCCTCGCCGACCACCGGGTCGGGCCGTCCGCGTCGAGCGACCAGGTCCCGAAGGAGATCCTCGAGGGCGGGCCCGTCATTGACACCCGGGACGAGAAGCCGACCGCTCTGGACCTCCCGGACCGTGAGCTGGTGCTGACCTTCGACGACGGGCCGGACCCCGTGTGGACGCCCAAGGTCCTCGACATGCTGAAGAAGCACGACGCCCACGCCGTCTTCTTCATCACCGGCACCATGGCCTCCCGTTACCCGGACCTCGTCCAGCGCATGGTCGACGAGGGCCACGAGATCGGGCTGCACACCTTCAACCACCCGGACCTGTCGCTGCAGAGCAAGAGCCGGATCGACTGGGAGCTGTCCCAGAGCCAGCTCGCGCTGGCCGGGGCGGCGGGCATCCGCACCTCGCTCTTCCGCCCGCCCTACTCGTCGTTCTCCCACCTCATGGACAACAGGACCTGGCCGGTGACCGAGTACATCGGCAGCAAGGGCTACATCACCATCGTCAACGACACCGACAGCCAGGACTGGCGCAGGCCCGGTGTCGACGCGATCATCCGCAACGCCACGCCCAAGAACGGCGACGGCGCCATCGTGCTGATGCACGACTCCGGCGGCAACCGCTCCCAGACCGTGGCCGCGCTCGACCGGTTCGTCACCGGCCTGAAGGACCAGGGCTACCGCTTCGACACCCTGACCGCCGCCCTCGACGCCCCCAGCGCGCACACCCCGGTCGCCGGGCTCGACGCGCTGAAGGGCAACGCGTGGGTCTTCCTCGTCCAGGCCTCCGAGAAGACGACCGGCGTGCTCGTCGCCGGTCTCGCCGTCGTCGGCGTGCTCGTCTTCGCGCGCCTCGGGCTGATGCTGATCCTCTCCGTCGCGCACGCCCGCCGCGTCCGCCGCCGCGGCTTCCGCTGGGGCGAGACCGTCACGGAACCGGTGTCCGTCCTCGTGCCCGCCTACAACGAGGCCAAGTGCATCGAGCAGACGGTCCGTTCCCTCGTCGCGAGCGACCACCCCATCGAGGTGCTGGTCATCGACGACGGCTCCAGCGACGGCACCGCGCGCATCGTCGAGAACCTCGGCCTGCCCGGCGTACGCGTCGTGCGCCAGCTCAACGCGGGCAAGCCCGCCGCGCTCAACCGGGGCATCGCCAACGCCAAGTACGACCTCATCGTGATGATGGACGGCGACACCGTCTTCGAACCGACCACCGTCCGTGAACTGGTCCAGCCCTTCGGCGACCCGCGCGTCGGCGCCGTCGCGGGCAACGCCAAGGTCGGCAACCGGGACTCGCTGATCGGCGCGTGGCAGCACATCGAGTACGTGATGGGCTTCAACCTGGACCGGCGCATGTACGACGTGCTGCGCTGCATGCCGACCATCCCCGGCGCGGTGGGCGCGTTCCGCCGCAGCGCCCTGGAGCGCGTCGGCGGCATGAGCGACGACACGCTCGCCGAGGACACCGACATCACCATGGCCATGCACCGCGACGGCTGGCACGTGGTGTACGCGGAGAAGGCCGTCGCCTGGACCGAGGCCCCCGAGTCCGTCCAGCAGCTGTGGTCCCAGCGCTACCGCTGGTCGTACGGCACGATGCAGGCGATCTGGAAGCACCGCCGCTCCCTCGTCGAGCGGGGACCCTCGGGCCGCTTCGGCCGGGTGGGCATGCCGCTGGTGTCGATGTTCATGGTCGTGGCGCCGCTGCTGGCCCCACTCATCGACGTGTTCCTGCTGTACGGGCTGGTGTTCGGCCCGACGGAGAAGACCATCGGCGCCTGGCTGGGCGTCCTCGCGGTACAGGGGGTGTGCGCGGCCTACGCGTTCCACCTCGACAAGGAACGCATGACCCATCTGCTCTCGCTCCCGCTCCAGCAGCTCCTCTACCGCCAGCTCATGTACGTCGTGCTGCTCCAGTCCTGGATCACCGCCCTCACCGGCGGCCGGCTGCGCTGGCAGAAGCTGCGGCGCACGGGCGCGGTGGGCCTGCCCGGCCCGGGCAGCGGCACGTCCCAGCAGCCGGTGCCCGGGAGGCAGGCCGGATGACCACGCACCCCGAAGTCACGGTCGCCGCACCGGAGAAGGAACGGACCGGCGGCACCGGCCCCGTCCGCGACCGGTACTTCGACCTGCTGCGCGCCCTCGCCCTGTTCCGTGTCGTGCTGTACCACCTGACGGGCTGGGCCTGGCTGCCGCTGGTGTTCCCGTCGATGGGCGTGATGTTCGCCCTCGCCGGCAACCTCATGGCCCGCTCGCTCAAGCGCCCGCCCGTCCAGGTGATCCGCGGCCGGCTGCGGCGGCTGCTGCCTCCACTGTGGCTGCTGGGCGTCGTCGGCGTCACCGGCATGGTCCTCCAAGGCTGGGGGCCGGGCGACGACGGCCATCCCGGCTGGTGGTGGCTCCACCTCACCTTCTGGATCGTCCCGTTCAGCGACCCGCCGTACGCCGAGGGACTGCCCGGCATCCACGGCTTCATCGGCGAGAACTGGGCCGCCGAGCTCGCCGGCCCGCTCTGGTACATCCGTGCCTACCTCTGGTACGTCCTGCTGTCCCCGCTGCTCCTGAAGGCCCTGCGCGCCCTGCCGGTCGTCACGCTCCTGGCGCCGATCGCCCTGGCGGTCGCCCTGGAGCACAGCTACCTCACGCTGCCCGGCGAGCGGTTCCCCTCGGCGCTCACCGACTTCTCCACCTTCGGCGCCTGCTGGATCCTCGGCATGGCCCACCAGGAGGGCATCCTCAAGCGGCTGCCGCGCTACGTCGTCCCGTCGGTGGCACCCGTCATCGCCCTGGCCGGCCTCTGGTACGCCCTGCACCACGACTTCGGCACCGGAAACGACCTGGACAGCATGCCCCTCGCCCAGGCCCTGTGGTCCTTCGGCACGGTGTTCCTGCTGCTGCACATCAGCCCGTCCTGGTCCGAGTGGCCGCCCAGGCTGCGCCGCTGGGCCGGGACGATCACCCTGCTCAACTCCCGTGCCGTGACGATCTACCTGTGGCACAACACCTGCATCCTCATCGCCGCGACCCAGTGGGACCGGCTGTGGAGCGTCACCGTGCTGGAGCGACACGTCCCGGGCCTGCTGGAGAGCCCCTGGCCGGTGCTGGTCCTGGTCTGGGTGCTGCTCGGCGGCTGTGTCCTGGCGTTCGGCTGGGTGGAGGACCTGGCGGCGAAGCAGCGGCCCCGGTTGTGGCCCAGGAGTGAGCCCCGGGTGAGGGTTCGGGGGAGCAGGAGGCGAGCGCCACTCGGCGGCTGATCCCCGTTCCCCCGGCGTTTCTCCGGTGTGGAAAACTGCCCGGGTTGCGCATGTGAACGACTGGGATCAGTGACGGGCCGGGGGAGCAGTGGGATGAGCAAGCGGCAGACACAGAAGATGCTGCGGCTGATGGCGAGCGGAGAGCCGGTCGAGCTCACCAGCCCGATGGCGTCCGTGAAGAAACTCGCCCGGCTGGCCTTCGTCGCCCAGCAGTTCGGCTACGAGTACGCGGACGTGCGGCAGAGCAGCGGCCGCAACGGCGCGCTCACGATGTTGATCCTGCCCGACCCCAGCCCGCACGCCCGGGGCCGGGCCGCCCAGAACTGGGCGCAGTATCCGGGCGCCGCCGACGGCGTCTCCCTCCCGCCGCTCGTGCCCGACGCCTTCGAGCTCCTCAAGGCCCGTATCAACTTCGACCTCACCGGCAAGAGCGCCGAGAAGCGCATGGGCTACGCGGCCCTCGGCCTCACCGTCGGCTGCGTGATCCTTGCTCTGCGCTCCGGAGGGGATGCCTCCGCCTTCATCGCCGCGGGCGGGATCTGGCTGCTCTTCATGGCGATCTTCGGCATCGGCCTCCTGGTCACCCGCAAGCGCAACGCGAAGTTCGCCGCCCGGCTGCAGGCGGCCGGCTTCATGCCGGTGACGGACGAGAACGGCCGGATGCGGTACCTCCCGCCGGGGGCGCAGCTGCCCGGGCACGGCAACCCCTTCGGCGGGGGGCCGTACGGCGGGGCGCCGGGCGCTGGAGCGCCGGGGCACGGCGGTGCGCCGGGCCAGGCGCCCCAGATGCCCGGCCCGGCCGCCGGGGCGCCCGCGGGTTACGGACATCAGCAGCCCGGGCCGGCCCCGGCACCGGGCCCGTACGCCCAACCGGCCCCGGGCCCGTACGCCCAGCCCGCCCCGGGCCCCTACCCGCCTCAGCCCGCGCCCGGTCCGTACGGGGCGCAGCCCCCTGCCTCGCCGTATCCGCCGCAGCAGCAGCCCGGCCCCTACGCGCCGCAGCAGCCGCCCCACCCCGGGCAGAACCCCCACTGGCAGCACCCGCAACGCTGACACAACACCACCGAACCTCTCATCCCGCCCGGGCCCGGGGTGAGAGCAAAGTTCCCTCGAGGTCACTCGATGGCACAGTCACGAAACGCGCCCTCTCTACCTTCGGGATCAGCCACTCGTACTACGACCGAGTCCCGGAGCAAGTGGAGGCGTCATGACAGGCCCTGGCACGGCACCCGCACCCCCGAGCAGGGGCGGACGCTGGATCCAGCACTGGGATCCGGAAAACGAGACCTTCTGGAAGGAGACCGGGGAGAAGGTCGCCCGCCGAAACCTCTTCTTCTCCGTGCTCTCCGAGCACATCGGCTTCTCCATCTGGACCCTGTGGTCCGTGCTGGTCCTCTTCATGGGCCCGGAGTACGGACTGACCCCCGCCGACAAGTTCATGCTGACCTCGATGGTCACGCTCGTCGGCGCCGTGGTCCGCGTCCCCTACACCTTCGCCGTGGCGATCTTCGGTGGCCGGAACTGGACGATCATCTCCGCCGGCCTCCTCCTCGTCCCGACCGTCGCCGCGTTCACCGTGATGGAGCCGGGCACCTCCTTCTCCACCTTCCTGCTCGTCGGCCTGCTCGCGGGCATCGGCGGCGGCAACTTCGCCTCCTCCATGACCAACATCAACGCCTTCTTCCCGCTGCGGAAGAAGGGCTGGGCCCTCGGTCTGAACGCGGGCGGCGGCAACATCGGCGTACCGGTGATCCAGCTGGCCGCGCTCGCGATCATCGGCGCCGGCGGCGGGCCGCGCGTGCTGCTCGGGATCTACATCCCGCTGATCCTCGTGGCCGCCGTCATGGCCGCGCTCTACATGGACAACATCGAGAACGTGAAGAACGACACCGGTGCCGCCAAGGACGCCGCGCGGGACGCCCACACGTGGATCATGTCCTTCCTCTACATCGGCACGTTCGGATCGTTCATCGGATACAGCTTCGCCTTCGGGCAGGTCCTCCAGAACCAGTTCGGACGCACCCCGCTGGAGGCGGCGTACGTCACCTTCATCGGTCCGCTCCTCGGCTCGCTGATCCGGCCCCTGGGCGGCTGGATGGCCGACAAGTACGGCGGCGCGAAGATCAGCCTGTGGAACTACGTCGCCATGGGCGTCGCGACGGCGATCCTGATCGGCGCCTCCGTGGAGAAGTCGCTGGCACTGTTCACCGTGGCGTTCGTGGTGCTGTTCGTGCTCAGCGGGCTCGGCAACGGCTCGACGTTCAAGATGATCCCGGGCATCTTCCAGAACAAGGCCCTGGCCAAGGGACTGCAGGGCGAGGAGGCCGCGGCCTACGGGCGCAGGCTCTCCGGCGCCTCCATGGGCCTCATCGGCGCGGTGGGCGCGCTCGGCGGTGTCGGCATCAACCTCGCCTTCCGCCAGTCCTTCCTCTCCTACGGTTCCGGCACCGGCGCGTTCGTCGCCTTCCTGGCCTTCTACGTGGTCTGCTTCGGGATCACCTGGGCCGTATACCTTCGGCGTACGACTCCGCGGGTACCCGTCACGACGGCGACCTCGGAGGCGAAGCCGCAGCTCAGCTACGCCAAGGTGTGACGTAACACCGCGGACATCAAGCCGAACCGAGCCTGTCACGAGCCGTTGACAGGCTCGTTCGGCATACACGTACGCCGAACCCATGGAGTACGACGACTCGAATGCGGGACGAGAGCATGCACGAGGAACAACAGCGACCGGAACACGGCCCACTGGCGGGATTCACCGTGGGCGTCACGGCCGCGCGCCGGGCCGAGGAGCTGGGCGCGCTGCTCCAGCGGCGCGGTGCCACAGTCCTGCATGCCCCCGCCCTGCGGATCGTGCCGCTCGCCGACGACAGCGAGCTGCTGGCCGCGACGAAGGAGATCATCCACCAGGTGCCGGACATCGTCGTGGCGACGACCGCGATCGGTTTCCGGGGCTGGGTCGAGGCCGCGGACGGCTGGGGTCTGGGCGAGGATCTGCTCGCGCGGCTGGGCGGCGTACGGATCATGGCGCGCGGGCCCAAGGTCAAGGGCGCGGTCCGGGCCGCCGGTCTGACGGAGGAGTGGTCGCCGTCGTCGGAGTCCATGGCCGAGGTGCTCGACCGGCTGCTGGAGGAGGGCGTCGACGGTCTGCGGATCGCGATCCAGCTGCACGGGGAGCCGCTGCCCGGGTTCGTGGAGTCGCTGCGGGCGGCTGGTGCCGAGGTCGTCGGGGTGCCCGTCTACCGGTGGATGCCGCCGGAGGACATCGGGCCGGTCGACCGTCTCCTGGACGCGACGGTGTCCCGTGGTGTCGACGCGCTGACCTTCACCAGTGCCCCCGCCGCGGCCTCCCTCCTCTCCCGGGCGGAGGAACGCGGACTGCTCCCCGACGTGCTGGCGGCGCTCGGCCACGATGTCCTGCCGGCCTGTGTCGGCCCGGTCACCGCGCTGCCGCTGCAGAACCACGGCATCGACACGGTCCAGCCCGAACGCTTCCGGCTCGGGCCGCTCGTCCAGCTCCTCTGCCAGGAACTGCCCGGGCGGGCGCGGTCGCTGCCGATCGCCGGGCACCGGGTGGAGATCCGCGGCCATGCCGTCCTGGTCGACGGTGACCTCAAGCCCGTACCGCCCGCCGGTATGGCCCTCCTGCGCGCCCTCTCCCGCCGCCCCGGCTGGGTCGTCGCCCGCGCCGACCTGCTGCGCGCGCTGCCCGGAGCCGGCCGCGACGAACACGCCGTCGAGACGGCCATGGCCCGCCTCCGCACGGCCCTCGGCGCCCCGAAACTGATCCAGACGGTGGTCAAGCGGGGCTACCGCCTGGCCTTGGACCCGGCAGCGGAGACGAAGTACGCGGACGCGTGAGGCCGCGCGGGGGTTGGGCGAAAAGTCGCCATCGAGGCACAGGGCGTGTCGCCGGCCTTCGGGCGCGGGCGCGTCGTGGCTGGTCGCGCAGTTCCCCGCGCCCCTCGAGGTCGTACGACCCCGGACACCGCCCCCTGGCCGGAACGCCTGCACCGGCCGGCCGGCCACCGGCGTCAGACCTGTGCCGAGGGGTTTCCGGCGGGGGAGCGGGAAGGCACTGTAAGAGGGAACGGATTCCCAGCCCTCTCACTGGCATCTCACCGGCCCTCTCGCGACCGGGGTGAACCCCTAGGCGGTGACAGGCACATGGCATTGGGTACGGCCACGGCCCCGTATGAGCTGCGGTTCGATGCCGGGCGGATCTGCCTGGATCTGCTCTCCACCACGCATCCGGAGGAGCGGCTCGACTCCGTGGCCGTGCTGCGCGCCTGGATCACCGGCTCCGGTCTCGTCCCGGCGGACACCGTCCTGGCCCACGCCGACGCCGCCTGGCCGGCCGCCTTCCGTGAACTGCGCGACCAGATCGGGAGGTTGGTGCGCGGCTGGTCGGCGCCCCGGGCCCGGGCGTACGACTTCGCGCTCGCGCGCGTCAACGACCTGGCCACTCCCGCGCCCCCCGCCCCGCGCGCCGTCCGCGACGGAGACGGCGAGCTCATACGGCAGTTGGACGGCCCGCCCGACTGCGCCGCCCTGCTCGCGGCCGTCGCCCGGGACGCGGTGGACCTGCTCACGGACCCCGTCGCCCGCGCTGCGCTGCGCCAGTGCGAGGGCGACAACTGCCCCATCGTGTACCTCGACACCTCCCGGGGGCGCAGGAGGCGTTGGTGCTCCAGTGAGGTCTGCGGGAATCGCGAACGAGTCGCCCGGCATCGCCGCCGCGCGGCACTCGCACGCGCTTAAGTCCCTTTTGCCCATCGCGGCACGGACGTTGGGTGGCAAGTGCAATCAATTCCCGTGCCCTAAATGCCACTTCTGCGAACGCGCTGTCGAAGTGATTTCGATTACATACCGTTTACCTACGCCACCGTAGGGAAAGCCTGAATTGATCTTGCTCATGTGGCAGAAATGTGAAGATCGCGGGGTGGGAATGTGACCCCATGTCCAGCTCGTCACGTCATCTCGAAGAAATCTGTCACGTCTCGTTGAACGCCCAACCGCTCGTTTCCGTACGGCATGTGGAGCGACCGACTGGGGGAACCCCCGGACACCGGAGGTGGGCGTGCGCAAGGATTCCGTCGTGGCCAATGAACGTGCACCGAGGGCCCGACATCGCATGTCCCAGCCCTCGGAACCCGACGAGGAGCTGATGCGTGCTCTGTACAGAGAACACGCCGGACCCCTGCTCGCTTATGTCCTGCGCCTGGTCGCCGGAGACCGGCAGCGCGCCGAGGACGTCGTGCAGGAGACCCTCATACGTGCCTGGAAGAACGCCGGTCAGCTCAATCGGGCGACCGGATCGGTACGCCCCTGGCTGGTGACGGTCGCCCGGCGCATCGTCATCGACGGCCACCGCAGCCGGCAGGCCCGGCCGCAGGAGGTCGACCCGTCGCCGCTGGAGGTCATCCCCGCGGAGGACGAGATCGACAAGGCGCTGTGGCTGATGACTCTGTCGGACGCACTCGACGACCTGACCCCCGCGCACCGGGAGGTGCTCGTCGAGACGTACTTCAAGGGGCGTACCGTCAATGAGGCGGCCGAGACCCTGGGCATACCCAGCGGCACCGTCCGCTCGCGGGTGTTCTACGCCCTGCGTTCGATGAAGCTGGCACTGGAGGAGCGGGGGGTGACGGCGTGATGAGTGTTTACGGGGGTAACCAAGGGTTCGGTACGGGAGGCATGGGTATGTCAGGACCCATGCAGGAGTCCCCGGTGCCGAACGAGCACGAGACCGTCGGCGCCTACGCCCTCGGCATCCTCGACGACGCCGAAGCAACCGCTTTCGAAGCCCACCTCGCGGGCTGTGAGTGGTGCGCCCAGCAGCTCGACGAGCTGGCCGGCATGGAGCCGATGCTCGCCGCCCTCGCCGACCTGCCCGGCTCCGGCACACCCGCGATCGGCGAGTCGCTGTCCGCGAAGCCCCGGCCGCGCCTGGTGGAGAAGCTCGTCGACGAGGTCGCCGAGCGCCGCGCCCAGAAGCGTCGCCGCAGCTTCTACATGGTGGCCGCGTCCGCCGCGCTGATCGTCGGCGGTCCCTTCGTCGCGGTCGCGACGAACGGCGGCGGCGACAGCTCGGGCGCGGAGAACCGCCCGCTCGCGGCCAGCCCGGCCAAGGAGGCCTTCAACGGCATCTCCGACAAGATCACGGCCACCGATCCGACCACCAAGGTCACCGCGACGGTCGCCCTCCAGAAGAAGGACTGGGGCACCGGCATGGTCCTGGAGGCGAAGAACCTCAAGGGCCCGCTGAAGTGCGCCCTCGTCGCGGTCGGAAAGAACGGCGAACGCGAGACCCTCTCGTCCTGGTCCGTCCCGAACTGGGGCTACGGCATCCCGGACGCGACGACGGAGAAGGCCAAGGAGCCGCTGTACGTCCAGGGCGGCGCCGCCTTCCAGCCGAACGAGATCGACCACTTCGAGATCGTGACCTTCGACGGCAAGCGTCTGGTCGAGGTCGACGCGTAGCCTTTCGGGGTCCCCTTCGCGTACGGTAGACGGCTGCCATGCACGTCAGAAGGGGGCCCGGTGGCCGCTCAGGCTCAACAGGAAACCGCGCTCGAAGACTCCCTGAGAGACCGCGAGATCAGCGTCGAACAGGAACACCTCGACCGGGTGTACCGACGCCTCGAGGAGAAGATCCACGAGGCCGAGTTCCTCATGAACGACGCGGCCCAGCGCGGCCAGGTCGGCACGCCGGGCGCACTCGCCGAGCGGGACGCGCAGGTCTTCCGGGCCGGCGTCCACCTCAACCGGCTCAACAACGAATTCGAGGACTTCCTCTTCGGCCGCATCGACCTGCTGACCGGCAAGGACGGCAAGAAGGGCCCCGACGGCGCGTACACCGCGGTGGAGCCCGCCGAGGGCGCCGTCCGTGAGGACGACACCGCCGACATCGCCGAGACCCTGCACATCGGCCGCATCGGAGTCCTCGACCAGGACTACGCCCCGCTGGTGATCGACTGGCGGGCCCCGGCCGCCGCCCCCTTCTACCGCTCCACCCCGGTCGACCCCGGCCGTGTCGTCCGCCGCCGTGTCATCCGCTCCAAGGGCCGCAAGGTGCTCGGCGTCGAGGACGACCTGATGCGCCCCGAGCTGACGGCCTTCCTCGACGGCGACGAGCTGCCCGTCATCGGCGACGGCGCCCTGATGGCCGCGCTCGGCCAGGCCCGCAGCCACACCATGCGCGACATCGTCGCCTCCATCCAGGCCGAACAGGACCTGGTCATCCGCGCCCCCGCCGCCTCCGTGACCTACGTCGAGGGCGGTCCCGGCACCGGCAAGACCGCCGTGGCCCTGCACCGCGCGGCCTACCTCCTCTACCAGGACCGGCGCCGCTACGCGGGCGGCATCCTGATCGTCTCGCCGACCCCGCTGCTCGTCGCCTACACCGAAGGCGTACTGCCCTCCCTCGGCGAGGAGGGCCAGGTCGCCATCCGCGCCATCGGCTCCCTCGTCGAGGGCAGCGAGGCCGCGCTCTACGACGCCCCGTCCGTGGCCCGCGCCAAGGGCTCCTACCGCATGCTCAAGGTGCTGCGGAAGGCCGCCCGCGGCGCCCTGGAGCTGAACGACGCGCCGACCCGGCTGCGCGTGGTCGCCTTCGGCCGCCGCCTGGAGCTGGAGGCCGAGGAACTGGAGGGCATCCGCCGCGCCGTCCTCGGCGGCACCGCCCCCGTCAACCTGCTGCGCCCGCGCGCCCGCAAGCTGCTCCTGGACGCCCTGTGGGAGCGGTCCGGCTCGGCGGGCCGCCACACCGACCCGGAGCTGGCCGCCGAGCTGCGCTCCTCCTTCGACGAGGACATCACCTCCGAGGACGCCTTCATCACGTTCCTCGACGCCTGGTGGCCGGAGCTGACCCCGGCGGCCGTCCTGGAGGCCATGAGCGACGAGCGGCGCCTCGGCCGCTGGGCCCGGCGGATCCTCAACCCCGGCGAGGTCCGCAAGGTCGCCCGCTCCCTCAAGCGCGACGGCCGCTCCGTGCACGACATCGCCCTGCTCGACGAGCTCCAGGCCATCCTCGGAGCTCCCGCCCGCCCCCGGAAGAAGCGCGAGCTCGACCCGCTGGACCAGCTCACCGGCCTGGAGGAGCTGATGCCGGTGCGCGAGGAGTCCCAGCGCGAGCGGGCCGAGCGACTCGCCCAGGAGCGCACCGAGTACGCGCACGTCATCGTCGACGAGGCGCAGGACCTCACCCCGATGCAGTGGCGCATGGTCGGCCGCCGCGGCCGGCACGCCACCTGGACGGTCGTCGGCGACCCGGCCCAGTCCTCCTGGTCCGACCCGGACGAGGCCGCCCAGGCCCGCGACGAGGCCCTCGGCACCCGTCCGCGCCGCCGCTTCCAGCTCACCGTGAACTACCGCAACCCGGCGGAGATCGCCGAGCTGGCCTCGAAGGTGCTGGCCCTGGCCATGCCCGGCTCCGAGTCCCCGCGAGCGGTCCGCTCCACCGGCGTCGAGCCCCGCTTCACGGTCGTCGAGGACACCCTCGCAGAGACCGTCCGCGACGAGGCGGCCCGGCTGCTGGAGCGGGTCGACGGCACGGTCGGCGTGGTCGTCGCCATGCAGCGCCGCGCGGAGGCCCGGCGCTGGCTCGCCGGGCTCGGCGACCGCGTCGTGGCACTGGGCAGCCTGGAGGCGAAGGGCCTGGAGTACGACGCGACGGTCGTGGTCTCACCGGCCGAGATCGCCGACGAGTCCCCGGCCGGACTGCGTGTGCTCTACGTCGCACTGACCCGGGCCACCCAGCAGCTCACGGTCGTCTCGGCGGAGCGGGACGAGCCCGACGCGGCGGGGGTCCCGGACCTGCTGAGGGACTGATCCGGGGGCGGCCGGCGGACCGCGCCCGGATACCCACTCGTCGGCGAAATGAACTCCCGGTACGGGAATGGCCTTACGGGATCTGTTTGTTAGCCTGGATGTGGCACCGGCTCGATCCAAGCCCCCGGGCCCAACCTTCGTCGCTACGAGCGACCACTTGCCGCGAGGCGAGCATGGCGGGCCGGTGCCACCTGACTTTCACAGGAGACTTGCAAGAGACCCACGTCCGACGTGACGTGGGTCTCTTTTGCTGACCTGTTCCGCGAACAAAAAGTTCGCAATCGGAGGCGGCTACCAGCTACCCAGCGGTAGGTGCGACTATCGGACGGCACAACTCAGCGTCAGGTGAAAGCAGAGGAAGTCGGCCATGGCAACGGCGCCCAGCGTCTCCTACTCGATGACGGTCCGGCTGGAGGTGCCCGCGAGCGGAACCGCCGTCTCGCAGCTCACCACCGCCGTGGAGTCCTCCGGAGGCTCGGTGACCGGCCTCGACGTCACCGCGTCCGGTCACGAGAAGCTCCGTATCGACGTCACCATCGCGGCCTCGTCGACCGCGCACGCGGACGAGATCGTCGAGGAACTCCGCGGCATCGAGGGCGTCACGCTGGGCAAGGTCTCGGACCGGACCTTCCTCATGCACCTCGGCGGCAAGATCGAGATGGCGTCGAAGCACCCCATCCGCAACCGTGACGACCTGTCCATGGTCTACACGCCGGGCGTGGCCCGCGTCTGCATGGCGATCGCCGAGAACCCCGAGGACGCCCGCCGCCTCACCATCAAGCGCAACACGGTTGCGGTCGTGACGGACGGCTCCGCGGTGCTGGGCCTGGGCAACATCGGCCCGATGGCCGCCATGCCGGTCATGGAGGGCAAGGCGGCCCTCTTCAAGCGCTTCGCCGACATCGACGCCTGGCCGATCTGCCTCGACACCCAGGACACCGACTCGATCGTCGAGATCGTCAAGGCCATCGCCCCGGGCTTCGCCGGCATCAACCTCGAGGACATCTCCGCGCCCCGCTGCTTCGAGATCGAGGCCCGGCTGCGCGAGGCCCTCGACATCCCCGTCTTCCACGACGACCAGCACGGCACCGCGATCGTCGTCCTCGCCGCGCTGACCAACGCGCTTCGTGTCACGGGCAAGGCGATCGAGAACATCCGCGTCGTCATGTCCGGCGCCGGCGCGGCCGGTACGGCCATCCTGAAGCTGCTGATCGCCGCGGGCGTCAAGAACGCCGTCGTCGCCGACATCCACGGTGTGGTGCACGCGGGCCGTGAGGACCTGGTGGACGCCGCCCCGGACTCCGCGCTGCGCTGGATCGCCGACAACACCAACCCCGAGGGTCTCACCGGCACGCTGAAGGAGGCCGTGCGCGGCGCTGACGTCTTCATCGGCGTCTCGGCCCCGAACGTCCTCGACGGCGACGACGTGGCCGCCATGGCCGACGGTGCCATCGTGTTCGCGCTCGCGAACCCGGACCCCGAGGTCGACCCGGCAATCGCCCGCGAGACCGCCGCCGTTGTCGCGACCGGCCGCTCCGACTTCCCGAACCAGATCAACAACGTGTTGGTCTTCCCGGGTGTCTTCCGCGGTCTGCTGGACGCCCATTCGCGCACGGTCAACACCGAGATGATGCTGGCCGCCGCGACCGCCCTCGCGGACGTGGTGACCGAGGACGAGCTGAACCCGAACTACATCATCCCGAGCGTCTTCAACGACAAGGTCGCGGGCGCGGTCGCCGGGGCCGTGCGGGAGGCCGCCAAGGCGGTGGGGGCGTAGGCCCTCTGACTGTGAGTATCCCCACGGCAGCCCGGAAAACGGCGCGTCGCAGGACCTCTGTGAGCAGCGGAGCCCTATCGTGGCCGTCAGGCTCAGGCCCTCGTTTCGTGTGACTCCTGAAGGGTGTACTCACGACTCGTGCGGGTGCCGGATTGGCTTTCCCGCCGCAGGTAGGGGCAGGATGCGTCTCTGGGCGCGAGGGTCTGACGACGGACCCGGTCCGGGGACTCACGGAGGACCCTGGCAGCATCGGCTTCGATCTGACGCCTCAACGGCAAGATGAACACGGGAGTAACAACATGAACCGCAGTGAGCTGGTGGCCGCGCTGGCCGACCGCGCCGAGGTGACCCGCAAGGACGCCGACGCCGTGCTGGCCGCGTTCGCCGAGGTCGTCGGCGACATCGTCTCCAAGGGCGACGAGAAGGTCACGATCCCCGGCTTCCTGACCTTCGAGCGCACCCACCGTGCCGCTCGCACCGCCCGCAACCCGCAGACCGGCGAGCCCATCCAGATCCCGGCCGGCTACAGCGTGAAGGTCTCCGCGGGCTCGAAGCTCAAGGAAGCCGCGAAGGGCAAGTAACCGTTCCATCGTGTGCGCCGTGGGCAACTGCGGGCCGCCTGTGGCTGGTCGCGCAGTTCCCCGCGCCCCTTGAGGGCGCGGGTCCACCGCGAGCCGCATGAAACGCCGAGGGGCGGCCACCTGTGACTACAGGTGGCCGCCCCTCGGCGTACACGCGACTACCCCAGCGCCTTGCCGGGCAGCTCGACCTTCGCGCCGAGCTCCATCAGCTTCTCCATGCTGTGCTTGCCCGGGGGATGACCCCCGGACCCCCAGCCGGTGGGCGTGGTGCCTCGGGCGGGCAGCCGGGCGTGGGGCTGCCCGCGTGAGGTCAGCCCAGCGCCTTGCCGGGCAGCTCGACCTTCGCGCCGAGCTCCATCAGCTTCTCCATGAAGTTCTCGTAGCCGCGGTTGATGAGGCCGATGCCGTGGACTCGGGAGGTGCCCTGGGCCGCGAGGGCGGCGATGAGGTACGAGAAGCCGCCGCGGAGGTCGGGGATGACCAGGTCGGCGCCCTGGAGCTTGGTCGGGCCCGAGACGACGGCCGAGTGCAGGAAGTTGCGCTGGCCGAAGCGGCAGTCGGAGCCGCCCAGGCACTCGCGGTAGAGCTGGATGTGCGCGCCCATCTGGTTCAGGGCGGACGTGAAGCCGAGCCGGGACTCGTAGACCGTCTCGTGGACGATGGACAGGCCCGTGGCCTGGGTCAGGGCCACCACCAGCGGCTGCTGCCAGTCGGTCTGGAAGCCGGGGTGGACGTCCGTCTCCAGCGCGATGGACTTCAGCTGGCCGCCGGGGTGCCAGAAGCGGATGCCCTCGTCGTCGATCTCGAAGGCCCCGCCCACCTTCCGGTAGGTGTTCAGGAACGTCATCATCGAGCGCTGCTGCGCGCCGCGGACGTAGACGTTGCCCTCGGTCGCCAGCGCCGCCGACGCCCAGGACGCGGCCTCCAGGCGGTCCGACAGGGCGTGGTGGGTGTACCCGCCGAGCTTGTCCACACCGGTGATGCGGATCGTCCGGTCGGTGTCCATCGCGATGATCGCGCCCATTTTCTGCAGAACGCAGATCAGGTCCTCGATCTCCGGCTCGACGGCCGCGTTGGACAGCTCCGTGACGCCCTCCGCGAGGACCGCCGTCAGCAGCACCTGCTCGGTCGCGCCGACGGACGGGTACGGCAGCCGGATCTTCGTACCCCGCAGCCGCTGCGGCGCCTCCAGGTACTGCCCGTCGGCCCGCTTCTCGATGGTCGCGCCGAACTGCCGCAGCACGTCGAAGTGGAAGTCGATGGGCCGGCCGCCGATGTCGCAGCCGCCGAGGCCGGGAATGAAGGCGTGGCCGAGGCGGTGCAGCAGCGGACCGCAGAACAGGATCGGAATGCGGCTCGAACCGGCGTGGGCATCGATGTCAGCGACGTTGGCGCTCTCCACGCGCGTCGGGTCCATCACCAGTTCGCCGGGCTCGTCCCCCGGACGGACCGTCACACCGTGCAGCTGCAGCAGACCCCGCACGACCCGTACGTCACGGATGTCCGGAACATTGCGCAGCCGGCTCGGAGCGCTGCCCAGCAGCGCCGCCACCATGGCCTTCGGTACGAGGTTCTTCGCACCGCGGACACGGATCTCGCCCTCCAGCGGGGTTCCGCCGTGGACAAGCAGGACATCGTCGTTGACGGTCATGAATCTCGCGTTCCGTGGAGTCGGGCAGGGGTCAGAAGGGAAAGGGTAATCGCCCTCCACCCCCCTTCTGTAAGCCTCAGTCAGACCCAGACACGTCATAGGTCTGTCACAACACGAACCGTTCCGTGCCGGGCACATGGGGTCACGGTCGCTTTCGTGCGCGCCCGGGCGCATCGGTGTGCCCTGAGCTGCGTTCCCTCGCGTCCCCGCATTGCCTCCCCAGACGGAGGGAAGATGCGGGATCATGTCTGGCATGACCGAGGTGTCCTCGCTCACAGGGCGGTTGCTCGTGGCCACCCCCGCCCTGGCGGACCCGAACTTCGACCGCGCGGTGGTGCTGCTCCTCGACCACGACGAGGAGGGCTCCCTCGGTGTCGTCCTCAACCGCCCCACCCCGGTGGATGTGAACGACATCCTGGAGGGCTGGGGAGACCTCGCCGGCGAGCCCGGTGTCGTCTTCCAGGGCGGTCCGGTCTCGCTGGACTCGGCCCTCGGGGTCGCGGTGGTCCCCGGCGGCGCGGCAGGGGAGGCCGCCCCGCTGGGCTGGCGCCGGGTGCACGGCGCGATCGGCCTGGTCGATCTGGAGGCCCCGCCGCAGCTGCTGGCCTCCGCCCTCGGCTCCCTGCGGATCTTCGCCGGATACGCCGGCTGGGGCCCCGGCCAGCTGGAGGACGAGCTGGTGGACGGCGCGTGGTACGTCGTGGAGTCGGAGCCCGGCGATGTCTCGTCCCCGTGTCCCGAGCGGCTCTGGCGCGAGGTCCTGCGCCGCCAGCGGGGCGAGCTGGCGATGGTGGCGACGTATCCGGACGACCCTTCGCTCAACTGATGCGTGTGAGCTTCAGTACCCTTGGGCCTATGAGCACTCTCGAGCCCGAGCGCGGGACTGGTACGGGGACCCTCGTAGAGCCGACGCCGCAGACCTCCCACGGTGACGGTGACCACGAGCGCTTCGCCCATTACGTCCAGAAGGACAAGATCATGGCGAGCGCCCTGGACGGCACGCCCGTCGTGGCGCTGTGCGGCAAGGTGTGGGTGCCGGGCCGCGACCCGAAGAAGTACCCCGTGTGTCCCATGTGCAAGGAGATCTACGAGTCCATGGGCTCCGGCGACGACGACAAGGGCAAGGGCGACAAGTAGCGCCCGGCCCGTGCGGCCAAGGCCTCCAGGGTGCGTTTTGCGCGCCCTGGAGGCTTTTGTGCTGTCCGGACGTTGCGCGGGATGCGTCTGCCGGTCACAGAGTGGTTGAGACCTCTTGTGGTCGTGTTCATGCAGTCCCTAGCCTCCGATGTGTTGTGCACAGCGAAACCTTCATTGCGCATGTTGCAACACTCCTCGGAGGAGCACTCCATGAAGCTGTCCGTCCGTTTTGCCGGGCTCGCCGGGCTCGCCGCTCTCCTGGCCACCGCCTGCGCGCCCCAGACCTCCTCGAACTCCTCCTCCGACAAGGACGAGAAGAGCGGCACGCTGCGCGTCTGGCTCTTCCAGGAGGTCGGTAACGCCCCCAAGGAGAAGGTCGTCGACTCGGTCGTCAACGCCTTCGAGAAGTCCCACAAGGGCACCGAGGTCAACGTCGAGTACATCCCGATCGAGACCCGCGCCCAGCGCGTCAAGGCCGCCTTCAACGACCCCGCCTCGGCTCCCGACGTCATGGAGTACGGCAACACCGACACGGCCGGCTATGTGAAGGACGGCGGACTCCTCGACGTCACCGAGGACTTCGGCGACTGGAGCGAGGCGAAGGACACCGACCCGACCGCGAAGCAGTCGGTGACGGTGGACGGCAAGATGTACGGCGCCCCGTTCTACGTCGGCGTCCGCGCCCTGTACTACCGCACGGACGTCTTCGAGGAACTGGGTCTGAAGCCCCCGAAGACGATGGACGAACTCGCCTCCACCGCCCGCGCGATCCGCGCCGCGAAGCCCGACCTCTACGGGCTCGTCGTCGGCGGCGCCTACACCTACGGCGCGATGCCGTTCGTCTGGGCCAACGGCGGTGAACTCGCCAACGGCAAGGGCGGTTCGTACGCCTCCGGCATCGACAGCCCGGAAGCCCAGAAGGGCATCAAGGCGTACACGTCCCTCTTCGGTGACGACAACTGCCCGGCCGCCAAGTGCGCGGGCATGGGCGGCAACGACACGATCTCCGCCTTCGCCGCCGGGAAGGCCGGGATGGCGATCGGCGGCGACTTCAGCCACACCGCCGTCGAGGCCGGGAAGGTCAAGGGCAAGTACGCCGTCGTCCCGCTGCCGGGTGTGAAGTCCGGCTCGATCGCTCCCGCCTTCGCCGGTGGCAACAACATCGGCGTCCTGAAGAGCACCTCGCACCGCACGCTCGCCGTCGAGCTGATGGAACAGCTCGCCTCGAAGAAGACGCAGACCGAGCTCTTCGGCGCGATGGGCTTCCTGCCGACCTTCACGGACGTACGGCAGCAGGTCGCGACGAAGGAGCCGTTCGTGAAGCCCTTCGTGCGGACGCTCTCGGCCGGCACCAAGTTCGTCCCCGCCTCACCCGCCTGGGCCCAGATCGACTCCTCGCTCGTCCTGCCGACGATGTTCCAGGAGGTCATCGCGGGCAAGAAGGACGTACCCGCCGCCTCCGAGGACGCCGCGAAGAAGATGAACACCGCGTTCGGCTCCGCCGGGTGAGCCGGATGAACGACCGTACGGAATCGGCGGGAGCCGACCTGGCCGGGACCGACGCCGCCGGGGTTGATCCGCCTGGTGCCGGCTCGGCGGGATCCGCTGGGGCGGGGGACGGTCCTGCCGGGGCTGACGGGGCGGGGGTCGATCGCGCGGGGCCTGCGGGGCCTGCGGGGCCTGAAGGGGCGGCGGGGGCGGCGGGCGATCCTGTCGGGAAGGTCTCGGCGGGAGCAGCGCGTGAGCTGCCCGGCGGCCGTGCCGTGCCCGCCTCCGCCTCCGTTCCCGTTCCCGCGAGCGTCGCCGCAGTGCCCGGCGGTCCGACCGGGCCGACGGGGCCGACCGGGCCGACCGGGGATCGTTCCGGCGAGGCCCGCGCCGAGGAGGGCGGCGGTTCGCCGCGCCGGCCCTCGGGCATGGTCGCCGGCGAGGCGCGGAGCAGGCGACCGGGGGCGCGTCGGGCAGCGTCCGGCAGATCCGTCGGTACCTCCGGCGGCTGGACGCCCTGGCTGTATCTCGCGCCCGCGCTCGTCGTGCTCGGCGGGCTGCTCGTCTACCCCATCTACCAACTCGGCCTGATCTCGTTCTTCGAGTACACCCAGGCCCAGGTCAGCGGCGGCGAACCGGCCACGTTCCAGGGGTTCGGAAACTACGCGGAGCTGTTCGGGGACCCGCAGTTCTGGCAGGTGCTGCTCGCCACCGTGCTGTTCGCGGCGGCCTGCGTCGTCTCCACGCTCGCGGTCGGCTGTGCCCTCGCCGTGCTCCTCACCCGTGTGCGGGCCGTACCGCGGCTCGCGCTGATGCTCGCCGCGCTGGGCGCCTGGGCGACCCCGGCCGTCACCGGCTCCACGGTCTGGCTGTTCCTCTTCGACCCGGACTTCGGCCCGGTCAACCGGATGCTGGGCCTCGGCGACCACTCATGGACGTACGGGCGGATCAGCGCCTTCTTCCTCGTCCTGCTCGAAGTGGTGTGGTGCTCCTTCCCGTTCGTGATGGTGACCGTGTACGCCGGTATCCGCGCCGTACCCTCCGAGGTTCTGGAGGCCGCCGCCCTGGACGGCGCCTCGCAGTGGCGTATCTGGCGCTCCGTACTCGCCCCGATGCTCCGGCCGATCCTGGTCGTCGTCACCATCCAGTCGGTCATCTGGGATTTCAAGGTCTTCACCCAGATCTACGTCATGACGAACGGCGGCGGCATCGCCGGCCAGAACATGGTCCTGAACGTCTACGCCTACCAGCAGGCGTTCGCGTCCTCGCAGTACAGCCTCGGCTCGGCGATCGGCGTCGTGATGCTGCTGATCCTGCTCGCCGTCACGCTGGTGTACCTGCGGCTGTTGCGCCGGCAGGGGGAGGAACTGTGAATCTTCTACGCGCCCGTGTCCGCCGTCCGGGGCGGCTGGCCGCCGAGGCCTCGGCCCTGCTGATCGCGGTCGTCGTGGCCTTCCCCCTCTACTGGATGGTGCTCAGCGCCTTCAAACCGGCAGGGGAGATCGAGTCGAGCGAGCCCCGGCCGTGGACTCTCGCGCCCTCCCTGGATTCCTTCCGGCGGGTCTTCGGGCAGCAGGAATTCGGCCGTTACTTCCTCAACAGTCTCGTCGTCGCGAGCTGTGTCGTGATCGCCTCCGCGCTGATCGCGTTTCTCGCCGCGACCGCCGTGACACGATTCCGCTTCCGCCTCCGGACCACCCTGCTGATCATGTTTCTGGTGGCCCAGATGGTGCCGGTGGAAGCCCTCACGATCCCCCTCTTCTTCCTCATGCGGGACTTCGGTCAGCTGAACACGCTCGGCTCGCTGATCCTGCCTCACATCGCCTTCTCGCTGCCCTTCGCGATCTGGATGCTGCGGGGGTTCGTGAAAGGCGTTCCGGAGGCCCTGGAGGAGGCCGCGTACATCGACGGGGCGAGCCGGGCGCGATTCCTCTGGCAGATCCTTTTCCCCCTCGTCCTGCCGGGCCTCGTGGCCACAAGCGTTTTCTCCTTCATCTCCGCCTGGAACGACTTCCTGTTCGCCAAGTCGTTCATCATCAGCGACACCTCGCAGTCCACGCTGCCGATGGCCCTGCTCGTCTTCTACAAGCCCGACGACCCGGACTGGGGCGGCGTCATGGCCGCCTCCACGGTGATGACGATCCCGGTCCTGGTCTTCTTCGTACTCGTACAGCGGCGCCTGGTCTCCGGACTGGGCGGAGCGGTCAAGGACTGAAAGGCCTGATCATCCATGGATCTCATTCCGCTGCCTCACCGGACGGAGCGGGCCGAGGGCTTTCTCGAACTCGGCGACGGCTTCGGGATCGAGGCCGGGCCGGGCACCGAGGACACCGCGCGATGGCTGCGCGCGACGCTCGGCGCGGCGACCGGGCTCGCGCTGCCGCCCAAGAAGGGGGACGAGTACGACGTCCTCCAGCTGTCCGTCCGGCCCGGCCTCGACGCCGAGGCCTACCGCCTGGTCGTCGCCCCCCACGGCGTCCATGTCCAGGGCGGCTCGCCCGCCGGTGTCTTCTGGGGCGCCCAGACGATGCGGCAGCTCCTCGGCCCCGACGCCTTCCGGCGCGCACCCCTTCCCGGCCGTACGTGGCGGCTGCCCCTGACCGAGATCCGGGACTCACCCCGGTTCCGCTGGCGCGGCCTCATGCTCGACGTGGCCCGGCACTTCATGCCCAAGGACGGCGTCCTGCGCTACCTGGACCTGATGGCCGCCCACAAACTCAACGTCTTCCACTTCCATCTGACGGACGACCAGGGCTGGCGCGTCGAGATCAAGAAGTACCCCCGGCTCACCGAGGTCGGATCCTGGCGGGCCCGCACGAAATTCGGCCACCGGGCCTCACCGTTGTGGGAGGAGAAGCCGCACGGCGGCTACTACACCCGGGACGACATCCGGGAGATCGTCGCCTACGCCGCCGAGCGGCATATCACCGTCGTCCCCGAAATCGACGTACCAGGCCACTCGCAGGCCGCCATCGCCGCGTACCCGGAACTCGGCAACACCGACGTCATCGACACCAACTCCCTCTCCGTCTGGGACACCTGGGGAATCAACCCGAACGTACTCGCCCCCACTGACAACACCCTGCGCTTCTACGAGGGCGTCTTCGAGGAAGTCCTCGAGCTGTTCCCCTCGGAGTTCGTCCACATCGGCGGCGACGAATGCCCCAAGGAGCAGTGGCGGCGGTCGGAGACGGCCCAGGCGCGCATCAGGGAACTCGGGCTCGCGGGCGAGGACGAGCTCCAGTCCTGGTTCATCGGGCACTTCGACGCGTGGCTCGCCGCGCGCGGGCGACGGCTGATCGGCTGGGACGAGATCCTGGAGGGCGGGCTGGCGAAGGGCGCGGCCGTGTCCTCCTGGCGCGGCTACGCCGGAGGCATCGCCGCCGCGCGGGCCGGCCACGACGTCGTCATGTGCCCCGAGCAGCAGGTGTATCTGGATCACCGTCAGGACCCGGGCCCCGACGAGCCGGTACCGATCGGGTGGGCGCGCACCCTGGAGGACGTCTACCGGTTCGAGCCCGTGCCGCCGGAGCTGACGCCCGAGGAGGCCCGGCACGTGCTGGGCACGCAGGCCAACCTGTGGACCGAGGTGATGGAGGACCACGCGCGCGTGGACTACCAGGCGTTTCCCCGGCTCGCGGCCTTCGCCGAGGTCGCCTGGAGTGCCCTGCCCGTCCCGGCGGAACGGGACTTCGCCGGCTTCGAGCACCGGATGACGGCCCACTACCGGCGCCTCGACGCCCTGGGCGTCGCCTACCGGCCACCCGCCGGGCCGCTGCCCTGGCAGCGGCGCCCCGGAGTGCTGGGGCGCCCGATCGACGGCCCGCCGCCCCACCGCTAGGAACCGGTCGCGGGTACCGAACAGCTCGAACAGGCCACGGAAAATGCGCACAAGGGTCACCGAAAGTGCCAATCGGTATGCACTGGTGAACCCGTGCGAAAACGGACCATCTCCCCGATGAGGTGGGCGAATGCCTCCTAGCGGACCCGTGTCTTCGGCTCTCGCCAAGATGTGCCAGAGTTGCCACGTCCGCCCTGTCAGCACGTACCGTACGGCAGCACAGGTGGGACCAGGTGGGGCAGCGGGAAGGGGCAGCCGGTTTGACCACGCACGCACCGCAGGCGGCGCAGGCCGTCACGCTGCCCACGACGCTGGACGAGGCCGTGGCGGCACTCACCGCCGTGCCCGCCGCCGTGCCCGTCGCGGGCGGCACCGACCTGATGGCCTCCGTCAACTCCGGGCAGCTCAGGCCCGCCGCGCTGGTGGGACTCGGCCGGATCAGCGAGATCCGCGGCTGGCAGTACCAGGACGGTCACGCGCTGCTCGGCGCGGGCCTCACCCACGCGCGCATGGGACGCCCCGACTTCGCGGCCCTGATCCCGGCGCTCGCCGCCGCCGCGCGCGCCGCGGGCCCGCCGCACATCCGCAACGCGGGCACCCTGGGCGGCAACATCGCCTCGGCCGCCCCCACCGGTGACGCGCTGCCGGTCCTGGCGGCCCTGGAGGCGACGCTGATCATCGCGGGCCCGGGCGGAGCCCGCCGTGAGATCCCGGTGTCGCACCTGCTGGCCGGGATGGACATGCTGCGCGCCGGTGAACTCATCGGCTACGTGCGCGTGCCGCTGCTGCACGCCCCGCAGGTCTTCCTGAAGGCGACCGGCCGTACCGGCCCCGGGCGCGCGGTGGCGTCCGTGGCCTTGGTCCTGGACCCCGCGCGCCGGGGTGTGCGCTGCGCGGTGGGCGCCATAGCGCCGATGGCGCTGCGGCCCCTCGAGGCCGAGGAGTGGGTGGGCCGGCTCATCGACTGGGACAACAACCGCGCGATCGTGCCGGAGGCGCTGAACGCCTTCGGGGAGTACGTCGCCACGGCCTGCATCCCCGACGCGGCCCCGGCCGAGGACGGCTCCGTACCGCAGCTTCCGCCCGCCGTACTGCACCTGCGGCGCACCGTCGCCGCGCTGGCCCGACGAGCACTGGGGAGGGCGCTGTCGTGACCGACGACCAGCACGGACAGGGCACACCCCGGGGCGGCAGCCGCTGGGACCCGCTGCCCCAGGGTGAGTACGACGACGGCGCCACCGCCTTCGTCGAGCTCCCCGAGGGGGGCATCGACGCCCTGCTGGCCGCCGACAGCCCCCTGGCCGCGCCCGGCCACGGCTACGTACCGCCGCAGATAACGGTCGACCCCGCCACGACCGCCGGAACCGACCCGGCCGCCACGGGCGGGTGGCCGGTGCCCGGAGCGCCCGTCGACGGCGCCCAGTGGCACGACCCGCACGCGGCACACCAGCAGCAGGGCCACGAGGTCGCCGAGCAGCCGTACGGAGCCGACACGCCGTACGGCTCCGACGCGTCCTACGGCACCGGTACGCCGTACGGCTCCGACCCCGGGGCGGGGCAGCACGGCGGCGACGACCGGTTCACGTACAACCCGGGAGCCACCGGGCAGTGGAACTTCGAGGAGGCCGCGGCGGCGGAGCCCGCGCCCGGCCATGACGTGACCGGGCAGTGGTCCATCCCCGTCGCCGGGGGCGACCTGCCGGACGAGTCGGGCGAGTTCACCACGTCCTCGCTGGTCGAGCAGTGGGGCGGCGGCAACCCGCCCGCCACGCTGCCGGGCGGCGCGCCCGCACCCTGGGCGACCCAGGCGGCGGGCGAGCCGTGGGGGCAGCAGGCCGAGCAGGACGCCCCGGGGCAGGAGCAGGCCGGGCCGGGCTACCCGCGGGAACACGAGCAGGGCCACGGGCCGCAGGGGCTCGCCGGACCGCCCTCCGTGTACGCCCCGGACCAGAGCGCGCACGCCCCGGAGCAGCCGTCTGCCGGGCCCCTGCCGCAGGAGACGGACCCGGCACACCGGACGCAGGGCGGCGGGCACGCTCCACAGCCCGAGGGGCTCGGCCATGCGCCGGAGCCGTCGGGCTTCGCCGACCATCGCGTCGATCCCGGAGTCGATCTCGGGGGCGAGCACCGCGCCGAGCACGGGAGCGAGCACCGCCCCGAGTACCGGGGCGAGCAGCGTCCCGAGCACGCGGCGGAGCCGTCCGCCGTACCCGGCCACGCAGCGGAACCGTCCGGCCCCGCCGGACACCCGGACGAACACCCCGCGCCCCCCGCGCCCGCCCAGCCGTACGAGGAACACGCCGAACACGCCGAGCCCGCCGCGCCTTCGGAGGCCGTCCAGGACGCCTCACAGGCCGCTCCCGGGACCGGTGAGGCCGACGGGCCCGCCGAGGACGTCCCGGACGCCGCAGAGGGCGCCGACAGCCCCGCCGAGCCGGTCGCCGTGCCCCTCCCCGACATGGCGGACGCGGACACCGATGCCGGACCGGAGGCCGCCGACGGCGAGACCCCGGACGACCAGGCACCGCAGGACCCCTCCGGCGCCCCGGACGACGCGGCCTCCGCATCCCAGGACGCACCCGCCCTCCCACAGGAGGAACACCCCCTCGCCTCCTACGTCCTGCGCGTCAACGGCACCGACCGCCCCGTCACCGACGCGTGGATCGGCGAGTCCCTGCTGTACGTGCTGCGCGAGCGGCTCGGGCTGGCCGGCGCCAAGGACGGCTGCTCGCAGGGCGAGTGCGGGGCGTGCAACGTCCAGGTCGACGGGCGGCTCGTCGCGTCCTGCCTGGTCCCGGCCGTGACCGCCGCCGGCAGCGAGGTCCGCACCGTGGAGGGCCTGGCCGAGGACGGGCAGCCCTCGGACGTCCAGCGGGCCCTCGCGCGCTGCGGCGCCGTGCAGTGCGGCTTCTGCGTACCGGGCATGGCGATGACGGTGCACGACCTCCTGGAAGGCAACCCGGCGCCCACCGAACTGGAGACCCGCCAGGCACTCTGCGGCAACCTGTGCCGCTGCTCCGGCTACCGGGGCGTGGTCGAGGCGGTGAAGGACGTGGTCGCCGAACGCGAGACACACGCCGCGCCCGCCGCGGGCGACACCGACGAGGCCCGTATCCCGCGCCAGGCGGGCCCGGGCGCCGGCGGTGTCCACCCCTCGGCCTTCGGATCGCCCCCGGAGGCGTACGCCCAGGACGAGCGTTCCCCGGACCCGCATTCCCCTGACGCGCACGACCAGCCCTACGGCCAGGACGGAGGCCCCGCGTGAGCAACGAAGCAGCCACCGCGCAGGCCGCGGAGGCCGCCCCCGCCCCCGAAGCGCCGCCGCACGGCCTCGGTGTGTCCCTCCCGGCCGCGGACGCCCGCGCCAAGACGGAGGGCACCTTCCCCTACGCCGCCGACCTGTGGGCCGAGGGACTGCTGTGGGCGGCCGTGCTGCGCTCACCGCACCCGCACGCGCGCATCGTGTCGATCGACACCTCCCACGCGCGCGAGATGCCCGGCGTACGCGCGGTCGTCACCCACGAGGACATCCCCGGCAGCCCGTTCCACGGCCGCGGCACGGCCGACCGCCCGGTCTTCGCCTCCGAGGTCGTACGCCACCACGGCGAGCCCATCGCCGCCGTCGCCGCCGACCACCCGGACACCGCGCGCATGGCGGCCGCCGCCGTCATCGTCGAGTACGAGGCGCTCGACCCGGTGACCGACCCGGAGCATGCCTTCGAGGCCGAGCCCCTGCATCCCGACGGCAACCTGATCCGGCACATCCCGCTGCACCACGGCGACCCGGACGCGACCGGCGAGATCGTCGTCGAGGGCCTGTACCGCATCGGCCGCCAGGACCCCGCGCCCATCGGCGCCGAGGCGGGCCTGGCCGTACCGCGCCCGGACGGCGGTGTGGAGCTGTACCTCGCCTCCACCGACCCGCACGCCGACCGCGACGCGGCCGCCGCCGCCTTCGGCCTGGAGCCCGAGCGCGTCAAGGTCGTCGTCACCGGCGTCCCCGGCGCCACGGCCGACCGCGAGGACCAGGGCTTCCAGCTTCCGCTCGGCCTGCTGGCGCTGCGGACCGGCTGCCCGGTGAAGCTCACGGCCACGCGCGAGGAGTCGTTCCTCGGCCACGCCCACCGGCACCCCACCCTCCTGCGCTACCGCCACCACGCGGACGCCGAGGGCACACTCGTCAAGGTCGAGGCGCAGATCCTGCTCGACGCGGGCGCCTACGCCGACAGCTCCGCCGAGGCCCTCGCCGCCGCGGTCGGCTTCGCCTGCGGCCCGTACGTCGTCCCGAACGCCTTCATCGAGGGCTGGGCCGTACGCACCAACAACCCCCCGTCGGGCCACGTACGCGGCGAAGGGGCCATGCAGGTCTGCGCCGCCTACGAGGCGCAGATGGACAAGATCGCCAAGAAGCTCGGCATCGACCCGGCCGAGGTGCGGCTGCGCAACGCCATGGCCACCGGCGACGTGCTCCCGACCGGCCAGACGGTGACGTGCCCGGCCCCGGTCGCCGAACTGCTCCAGGCCGTACGGGACTTCCCGCTGCCACCACTGCCCAAGGACACCCCCGAGGACGAGTGGCTGCTGCCCGGCGGCCCCGAGGGCGCGGGCGAACCGGGCGCGGTGCGCCGGGGCGTGGGCTACGGCGTGGGCATGGTGCACATGCTCGGCGCGGAGGGCGCGGACGAGGTCTCCACGGCGACCGTCAAGGTCCAGGACGGTGTGGCGACGGTCCTGTGCGCGGCCGTCGAGACCGGCCAGGGCTTCACGACCCTGGCCCGGCAGATCGTCCAGGAGACGCTCGGCGTCGACGAGGTGCACGTGGCGCCGGTCGACACCGACCAGCCCACGGCGGGCGCGGCCTGCCACGGCCGGCACACCTGGGTGTCGGGCGGCGCCGTGGAGCGCGCGGCCAAGATGGTCCGCACGCAGCTCCTCCAGCCGCTCGCCCACAAGTTCGGCATGTCCACGGAGCTGCTCCAGATCAACGACGGCAAGATCACGTCGTACGACGGAGTCCTCTCGACGACCGTCACCGAGGCGCTGGACGGCAAGGAACTGTGGGCCACCGCCCAGTGCCGCCCGCACCCGACCGAGCCGCTGAACGAGGCCGGGCAGGGCGACGCCTTCGTGGGCATGTCCTTCTGCGCGATCCGCGCGGTGGTGGACGTCGACATCGAGATCGGTTCCGTTCGGGTCGTGGAACTGGCCGTCGCCCAGGACGTCGGGCGGGTCCTGAACCCGGCCCAGCTCGCCGCCCGCATCGAGGCGGGTGTGACCCAGGGCGTGGGCATCGCGCTGACCGAGAACCTGCGCACCCCGCGCGGCCTGATCCGCCACCCGGACCTGACCGGTTACGCCCTCCCGACGGCCCTCGACGCTCCGGACATCCGCATCGTCCGGCTGGTCGAGGAACGGGACGTGGTCGCCCCCTTCGGCGCGAAGGCGGTCAGCGCGGTGCCGGTGGTGACGTCCCCGGCGGCCGTCGCGTCCGCCGTACGGGCCGCCACGGGCCGCCCCGTGAACCGGCTGCCGATCCGCCCGCAGGCCGCGGTGGTCACGGAACGGTCCTGACGTCCCTGCCGTCCCCGCTGGAAGGGGTCGCCCTCGTGGCCCTCGTGGAGGCGATTCCGGCGGGAACGGAACGCGCGAGGGGTGTTTGAGCGTCTGGTGAGATGGACGCGCAGCCGCTCGACCTGAATTCGCTGGACGTGGCCGTCGCCGGACGTGAATTCGCTGGACTGAAGTCGCTGGGCACGCGTCGCTGTTCCGGGGCGTTGTCAGTGGTGGGGCGTAGTGTTCTGGGCAGTGGGGGACGGCTGCCGGGCCTGGCCGGGCGGTCTGCCGTGCTCCGCCTGGGGACGCTGAGCAAGCACATGCGGGGGAGCCCATGAGTACGACCGACGCCGGTTCCGCGGTGATCACCCTGACCGAGTCCGAGCTGGACCCGTGGGTGACGCACGCGTCGACGCGGCACTGGCTGACCGGCCCCGGACTGCCCTCCGAGAACGGCGTTCTCAGCTTCGCGGAGCTGCGCCGGGACGGCCTGCGCACGGTGGCGGACTCGACGGGCGACCCGGACGACCGCCTCTCCGCCGAGCTGCGCGAGCAGCTGGTGATAGGCGGACTGCTGGGCCCCGGAGGCATGGAGACGGAGTCGGTCCTGCTGGACGGTGCGACGGGCGAGATCACGACGACGCCCTGCCTGCACGACCGCCCCGACCTGATGGACCGCCGCCCCCTGGCCCCCTCGCTGCGCACCCTGGTCCGCTTCGCCGAGGCGACGGACGAACTGGCGGGCCTGCGAGGCCAGTTCGCCTCCTATGCGGGCCGCTACGGCCCGAAGGCGGTGGCGCAGGCCTCCCAGCACCTCCTGGCGGTGTTCCGGGACGGCACGGACGGCGAACCGGCCCCCTTCTGGAAGATGGCGGCCCTCATCCGCCCGCTCTCCCTCGTCGCGGGCCGGGGCGGCGCGTCCGGCCTCTCCCTGGACCTCCCGCACCGCCTGCTGGACCAGGAGTTCGGCCCCGGCAAGGTGGTCCGCTTCGAGGACGTCGACTTCCCCGCGACGCTCACCCACGAGCCGACCCGCCGCTTCCTCCGCGAGGCCGGCCTGCCCGAGGACGCCCATGTCTTCTCCCTGGACACGGACGTACCCCTGGCGACGCTGGCCGAGTACTACGCGGACGCGGAGAGTCCGACGCAACTCCCCGCCCGTGCCCACCACTTGATACGCCTCGGCTGCCTGGTCGACGACAACAGCCTGGTCGTCGACGGCGAGACGGGCGCGGTCCTGAACTGGAGCGAACCCGAGGCGACCCTGTACCCGCTGAACACGGACGTCTCGACCCTCGCCTTCACCCTCTGGCTCCTCCACCGCGAACGCGCCATCGACTCCCAGTCGGACCACGAGCTGACGACCGACACGTACGACCAGCTGGCCATGACGATGCTCCAGGTCCTCTCGGCGGTCGACCCCACGGGGGTCATGGCCGGGAGGTCGGGGCGGCATTACTGGACGGACGTGTTTCGGGACGAGGCGGGTGGGGTGCTGTAGGGGGCCGGATTCACGCGCCGGAGTGTGGTCCAGCCGGCCCAGCCCCGCTGCTTCAGCAGCTCGATGAGCCGACGTGCGGACGGCACGGTGTCGAATACGAACGCGTCCATCAACTCGGCAAGCTCCGGCTCAATGCCGCCGCCCGGGTCGCCGACGTACTCCTCGCCCCGCTCCTCGGCCAGCTTTGTGACGTAGGCGGCCACCCGGTCGGCCAGTTCGACCAGACGCGGATCGTCGTCGCCCGACCCGAGAGCCGCACTCAAGGCCAAGTAGAAGTCGACGAACTCCGGATCGGCGATCTGCTCCCGCTTGCGCGCGATCCACTCCGGCACCCGCTCGGGAGAGCGCGCGACCAGCGGGATCCAGCCGTCGCGCTCGGCCCGGACGATCCGCTCGTCGACGCCGAGCGCCCGCAGCCGGTCGAGGAACCCGATCACCTCAGGGGGCAGGGCGAGACTGTCTCCCGAGGCGAGGCGGGCGATTCGCGCACGGTGCAGCTGCCGCACCCGGATCTCCGTTTCCAGCCGCCTGTCGATGTCCGCGACGGCCGAGGCGAACTCCTCCTCGCCGGCCTGGAGCAACTCCCGCACCCGCGCCAGCGGAACTCCGGCCTCGGCGAGAGTCCGGATCCTGATCAGCTCCACCACGGCCCCGGCGTCGTACCGTCGATAGCCGGAGTGATCCCGCTCGGGCTCCGGCAGCAGTCCCTTGGCGTGATAGTGCCGCACGGCGCGTACGGTCACTCCGGCGCAGGCCGCGAGCTCGCCGATCGTCAGCATCGGCCCAGTCTGGCTCAGGAGGCCGACCCGCCGACCGGCCGGTGTGCGCTCCGGATGATCTCGGCGATGGCCGGCGCGTGCGTGAAGACCAGCCGGTGGTCGGCGTCGAGCCAGGAGACGGAGACGTTCGCCCGCTCCCGGACGAGCCGCTCGACGCCGGCCCGCCAGAGCCGGTTGTGCCGCGGCGCACGCCCCGCGCCGCCGCGGCCGGCGATCGCGCTGGACATGATCATGTGCACGGCTCCGTCGACCTTCCGGTACCGCTCGAGAATCCCGGCGCGAACCACATCCATCTCAAGCCCCAGCTCGAAGACCTCTTCGGCGCTGAGCGATATCTGACGCGCACGCTCACCGCCCTCGCTCCGCTCGATCGTGCGCCGCGCCATCTCCCGGAACTCCGCGAGGTCGACGTCGGTGACGAACGGCTCGGGCAGCGGGTTCGCCCCGTCGAGGAGCACGAGCCCGGCGACGGCGTCGGAACACTCGGCGGCGTAGTGCACCGCCAGATCCGCGCCCAGGGAGTACCCCACGAGCAGGGGCGCCGACGGCAGCTCGAGTTCCCCCATCACGGCATGGAGATCGCCCAGGAACGTGTCGAAGGAGTACCGCTCGGCGGCGGAGGAGAGACCGTGCCCCCGGAGATCGAAGGTCACGACATCATGATCGCGCCGCAGCAGATCGATCAGCTCATGCAGGTCGGCCTGTGTGCAGTTCAGCCCGGGGCACAGGACCAGGGGTCTTCCCCGGCCCCCACGGGACAACGGGATGGTGACGCCGTCGTGCTGGACGGTGAGGTGCCGCGTGGTGCTGTCGCCTGTCGCAGTCATGCGGATCAGGGTGGGGGGTTGCCCGTGCGTCAGGGTCAACCGACGGCCGGGGGAGCGGAGCGGTGGCCTGCTCCTTGCCCCACCCGACTGCTCCCGTTGCGCCCTGATTGCGCCCTACCCCAGTCCCGAACTCCCCCTGATGCTCGGTCCCATGGGGGATACAGCTGAGCCGAGCATCATCCCGTTACATGACCCCGACGGACACCGGCAGGCGCCACCAGGCGTGCCGCAGCCGTGGGAGAAGACCGACCGGGCCCAGGCCGCGATGGAAGGCGCCACAGGGCCCGAGCCGCCCGCCCCGCCCGTCTGCCCCAACTGTGGGCTCGTCGGTGATCGGCGTATCACCTATTACGGCTGGCACGTCCTCCTCGAACCGGACATGCCGGTGCCGGCACACATGGTGCCCGCCTGGCACCGCTGGTATGTGGATTCCAACGGAACGGCCTGGAACAGCCGCGCGGACGAGCCCATGCCCGGAGCCGTGTGCCGTGTACCGCACCGGATCGCCTGCCCCGGTCTGAGACTCGAGGAGATCGGTCTCTGGCGCTGGCTGGACGCCGTACGCACGGAGAACGCCCGCCGGGCTTGGCGAAAGGCCGACGAGGAGGCCGGCCAGGAGCCGCTTCCGGACGCCGGTTGACGCTGTGGAGGCCGTGGCGGGATTCGAACCCACGTAACTCGCTTTGCAGGTTTGTCGGTGCTGGCCAGAGTTTGGTCCGAATGCGTACAGGCGTGTTCAACCCCCCTAGAGGCGCTTAGCAGGACGCGGTGGAACGAACGGCTGCGGATGCCTGCGGACGGCAGTGAACGAGACGGGAACTGAGACGGGCGCTGCTCTGTGTTGGCGCTGACCGCGGTGGTTTCGGTGTTGCGCGGGCGCTGGGGCGGTGTGTCGAGGTGTCCTCCAACGCCGGCAGTCGAACGCGTGACATCCTCCCAGTTCCGGTGCATCCGCTTACAGCTGTCGGACGCCTTCACCGGCTTCGTGTGCGGTCGCGGCTCCCATCTTCGTTGGGCGACGGTTCCTCTACTGGACGTCGGCGTGTGGCTTCGGGAGTATGGCTGTTGACGACCGGAGGAGGCCGAGTGGCTGAGCAGGTCTGGCGCAAGAGCCCACGATCTGTCACGGGCGCGAATTGCCTTGAGATGGCATGCGCTCCTGACGGCATACGGATTCGTGATTCGAAAATTCCGGCAAGCCCGCAACTACTCTTCACAATGACGAGCTGGGAACGCTTCCTGCATCACGTTGTCGTTCGTTTGCTTTAGTGCGCCCTCGTCCAGCTATGCCGTCTTGCTGCGATCTCCGTAGGTAGAGGCGATGTCTGCCAGTTATGGCCGAGCCGGGGGTGTACAGGTGCCATTTCGCGGGCTATGGAAACAACGGATTCCCTGGATAGCTGGCGGGATAGGAGTCGTGGCACTCGTCGCCTGGTCCCCTTTCGTCCTGGACGCAGTGGCACCTGCCGGGATGGACTGGAAAAGGTTGAGCGAAGTTAGTCAGGCCTACGGAGCAGTGGCCGTACTCTTCTCCGCAGCGGCTTTCTTTGGCGCAATGGTCTCGATCTGGCACCAGGCTAAGCAGACTCGTATCATGCATGAAGAGATCCGATCATCCATGCATAAAGAGCTTATACTCCGAGCCTTGGATGACGAGACGCTCATGTATTGCTGGGAACCACCGCCCGAGCCCTTAACGTATCTAGAGGCACGGCAACACACATTTTGCAATTTGATCTATCGACTTTGGCTCACGGACTACTTGGTCGGCCGCGTGACTCTTGAAGCCACTCGGATCACATTGGAGGTGCACTTCAAAGGCGAGGTGGCGCGCCGCCATTGGCGAATTTACGGACAGGGTTGGAATAATTGGGCCAAGGCTAGTCTGAATAGGCGAGAGCAGGAATTCATCTCACTCACTCAGTATGTGTATGAGAGGGCTGTAACTGCAGGGCCACCAGTTGCGGCAAACTCCTACTTCGAACCACCTCAAGTCTGACGGCTCGCTTTGCAGGTTCGTCTGGGTCAGGGCGCGATCCGGCCTCGTTCGCGCGAGTTCAACGTCGTTCAGACGCTGTGAGCACTGCTGCATGCTGAACGACTACTTCCCGGAACTCAGCCTGTCGTCCCCGTCCACGTTGACGTGCGGAGCTATGGCCGGCTCGCGGTTAGACGAGCGGTGAACGGTGGCGTCCGTCGGTGCACTGGACAACGACCAGGACAACGAACGGCTTTGAGTGGATACCCTACCTCTGCATTTGTTCGTCGTATCGATCGAAGCGCACCTTCGGTGGGAATGCAGTCTCGGACAGATCGTACAGGCTTCTACAGTCAGACGTTCTGCGGAGTCCACCCTGCCGGCCGCCGTGCGGTCGGTCTCCCGAATCAGCTTGTTGACCTATTGCGGCCCACCTCAAGGCGCAGGAAGCGGAGCGGGAGGCGGCCGGTAAGGGATGGGGTGAAAATGGTCTGGTGTTCCCGGACGAGTACGGCCACAGCCCGTCACACCGTCGGGATTGGGCTGAGTGGAAGGCTCTTCTAGCGGAGGCGACAGTCCGGGACGGGCGTCTGCACGACGCACGCCACACGGCCGCCACAGTCCTGCTCATCCTCGGTGCCCCCGAGCGTGCCGTCATGGGCCTTATGGGGTGGTCAACCACGGCCATGGCTGCGAGGTATCAGCACATGGTGGATGCCGTACGGACAGACATCGCGCGACAGGTGGACGGCTTGCTTTGGATGTCTGTCGACGATCGGCAACATGAGTGATCGGGCTCGGGGCGGTCGCTTTGCGGCCGTCCTACTGGAGGCCATGAGGGTCGCGTAGGTTATGCGCTCGTGGATGCAGCCGTAGCCGGATTGGTCGGTGCACTCGGTGGTGCCGTGCTGGGCGCCGGGGGAGCCTGGGGAGCGGCAGTGGTTGCCTTTCGGGCCGCGAGGTATCAAGCGGACAGACAGGCCGACTCGCAACATCAGCAATGGCTCAGACAAGTCCGCCGCGAGACATACAGTGCGTTCCTGGAATCCGCCAACGTGTGCCTGGGAGGTTCGAGGCCGCGCGTGCGCCCCTCAATCTGGAGGCGCCAGCGGAGATCACGGATTTAGCAGCCGAACTCGCTCAACACTTCACGGACCTCTTCGAGCGTGACTTTTGGATCTGGGGTGAGCCCCGGGATGGGAGAACAGCCCCGCCCTTCCCCCTGATACGGCCACACATCGAGAAGGTAGAGCGAGTTCAAGATCTGATGGGTGAAATCCAGCGGCGATGTCGTGAGTCCCTGACGAGTAGGCAGTGAACTGACATTGCGCGGCCAGTGGGATGCGCCTCGGGCTAGGCCACCGGTCGCTGCTAGGGCGCGTATCGAGTCGTGATCACCGGGCGGTCTGGACGAGGCCCGCGTCGAGCGAGACGGTCTAGCGGACCGGGCCCTGCCACGGAGGCACATCCCGCGCATTGCTCACGATTCGATTTGCGGCCTAGGTGCGACTCGGTGGACAGGCAATCCCAACCATGGAAACCCACAGCTATGGGATGCTGACTCTCAGCAATGATCGCGGGAGGGGTCATCATGACCGATGTGCTGATCAGGCGGGGGATCTCGGGGCTTCCGAGCATTCCCCGCCAGGGCGACCGGGGGAACTACCCATACGAGGCAATCACCGTGGCCAAGGTCCTTCGGGCTGCCGGGGTGACCGTTGATTTCGAGGATGCCAAGCCGGAGCGGGATTACCACACACACGACTCGGCCGACATCTGGTTGCCCGTCATCGAGTTCGCCACTGATGTGGGCAAGGACCTGGTCGTCGCAGCAGTGACTGCGATGATCACCCGCTACATCGTGAAGCGACAAGACGGGGCCGACCCACCAGCCCCCGAGGAGGTCACGCCTCCGTCCTGAAGGCGATTGAGGAGCTCGACTGGCGTGGAGGGAACGAGCGTGGTCAGCTCTCAGAGGACTGAGCAGAATCTGCACGAGAGCTGCGTCGACAATCTGGGAAGTGTGCGGACAGCTCAACATCCCGACGCAGCAGCGAAAGCGACCTTGCTCGGGCTGCGTAGCCAGCTCCAGGAGGTCATGGATCGCTCAGAGTTCCGCGATCCAGCCCTCTTCGAGTCAGCCCATGAACTCGTGGATGAGGTCGGATCGCTTCTCCGTCGTCACTACTCCGAATCTTGTGTATTGCCCTACCGCGACGGCGCCTACTACCGGGAGTGCCCGGTGGATCTCGCCCATCTGCGGGTGGGCCTGAGCCCTGAGATCCGAGTGCTGGAGTCCGAGTGTTCGATCTGCAACCTCGACCCGGAGGACTGCGATCACGTGCCCGGTGAGATGTACGACGGCCGAGAGTGCGTGAGCGTCATCACTAGGGCCGAGGCAATGGCTGTGGCCATCGTGGCCAACCCGCGGCAGCTGGTCACCAGGTTCACCAGCATCCCGGCGGGGACGACGGCGGAACTCAGCGCCGTCTTGGGCCCGCAGTTCCGCCCCGGCGTACAGCTCAAATGCGACCGATGCTTGTCCGGCTGCGCCGGGCTCGACCGGGCGTCAAGTGAGACGGAGATCGAGACGGAGGCCTAGAAGGGCGGCGCCCGTGGAGGGCGCCGCCCTTTCATTTTGCCTGGTCAGGCAGACAGAGGCCGTGGCGGGATTCGAACCCACGTAACTCGCTTTGCAGGCGAGCCCCTGAACCACTCGGGCACACGGCCGGGGCGAGGAGGAACTGCTCGGCACACGGCCGTGTTCCAACTCGGTGTACTGACCGTAGGCCGGTGGGGGAACGGTGCTCAAGGGCATCGGGTGTGCCGCAACGGGACTGCCATACGGCGTTCACAGAGCGGGTGCCGGGCCAGGGTCGTACGACCAAGGTCGGGGTGGTTGGCCGTCTCGAGACAGGGGTCAACGGGCCCTGTGGACCTTACGCTGGCGGGCATGACCGTCCCCAAGCCGAGTGACCCAGAGGTCGTAGACGCCGCCAAAGCCCCCTCGGTCGCCGAGGTGGAGGAGACCGTGCTGGGGCGGGCCTACCGGGCGTTGAGCGTCGGGATCGTCTCCGTCGTGCTGCTCATCGCCTTCGAGGCGACGGCCGTGGGGACGGCGATGCCGGTCGCGGCGCGGGAGCTGGACGGGGTGTCGCTCTACGCGTTCGCGTTCTCCGGGTACTTCACGACGAGTCTGTTCGGGATGGTGCTCGCCGGGCAGTGGTCCGACCGGCGTGGGCCCCTCGGGCCGCTGGCCGTCGGCATCTCCTCCTTCGGGGCCGGGCTGCTGCTGTCGGGGACGGCCGGGGTGATGTGGCTGTTCATCCTGGGGCGGGCCGTGCAGGGGCTCGGCGGCGGGCTGGTGATCGTCGCGCTGTACGTCGTCGTCGGGCGGGCCTATCCGCAGCGGCTGCGGCCGGCGATCATGGCGGCGTTCGCGGCGAGCTGGGTCGTACCGTCGATCGTCGGCCCGCTCGCCGCCGGCACGGTGACGGAACAGCTGGGCTGGCGCTGGGTGTTCGTCGGGATTCCGGTGCTCGTCGTCTTCCCGCTGGCGCTCGCGCTGCCGCAGATACGGCGCCGGGCCGGCGGTCCGATCGGGGAGGCGGTCCCGACGTCCTTCGACCGTCGGCGTATTCGTCTCGCCCTGGCCATCTCCCTCGGCGCGGGGCTGCTCCAGTACGCCGCCCAGGACCTGCGACCCCTCTCGCTCCTGCCCGGTGCCGTGGGGGTGGCCCTGCTGGTGCCCGCCGTGCTCGGGCTGTTGCCGAAGGGCACCTACCGGGCCGCCCGCGGGCTGCCGTCGGTCGTGCTGCTGCGCGGCGTGGCCGCGGGGTCCTTCATCGCCGCGGAGTCCTTCGTGCCGCTGATGCTCGTGACCCAGCGCGGGCTCAGTCCGACCCTGGCCGGATTCTCGCTCGCCGCGGGCGGCGGGACGTGGGCGCTGGGCTCGTGGGTGCAGTCGCGGTCGCGCTTCGAGCCGTACCGGGAGCGGTTGACGACCGTCGGGATGCTGCTGGTGACGGCGGCCATCGCCACGGCACCGAGTGTGCTGATCGACTCCGTGCCCGTCTGGACCCTGGCCGTCGCATGGGCCTTCGGCTGCCTCGGTATGGGGCTCGTCATCTCCTCCACGAGCGTGCTCCTGCTCCAGCTCTCCGCCCCGTCGGAAGCCGGCTCCAACTCCGCCGCCCTGCAGATATCCGACGGCCTCTCCAACGTCGTCCTCCTGTCCGCCGGGGGAGCCGCCTTCGCCGCCCTCGGCGGTGGCACGGTGAGCCACACGGCCGCACACGCCTCCGGTTCTCATCCCGCCGCCTTCGCCGCGGTGTTCCTGCCGATGGCGGCGGTGGCGCTCGTGGGGGCATGGGTGACGACCCGCTTGCGGGAGCTGTGACGTCGGTCCCACCCGTGGGTGGTCCGGGCTTGTCCGCGCGTTGACAGACTCGGGCCGCCGGTAGGGTGGCCCGGTTGTCATACGTAGCCGAGCCCCTCGCTTGGACGAGCCGCCCGACCCCTTACGGAGACCGTGACTACCACCGCCGGCACCAGCTCTGCCTCGCACCACCTGTCCCCGGCGTTCCCCGGCCGCGCCCCCTGGGGTACCGCCAGCAAGCTGCGCGCCTGGCAGCAGGGCGCGATGGAGAAGTACATCCAGGAGCAGCCGCGGGACTTCCTTGCGGTCGCCACCCCCGGCGCCGGCAAGACGACCTTCGCGCTGACGCTGGCGTCCTGGATGCTGCACCACCACGTCGTCCAGCAGGTCACCGTCGTCGCGCCCACCGAGCATTTGAAGAAGCAGTGGGCGGAGGCGGCCGCGCGGATCGGCATCAAGCTGGATCCCGAGTACAGCGCGGGGCCGCTCGGCAGGGAGTACCACGGGGTCGCCGTGACGTACGCCGGTGTCGGTGTGCGGCCCATGCTGCACCGCAACCGGGTCGAACAGCGCAAGACCCTCGTCATTCTCGATGAGATCCACCACGCCGGTGACAGCAAGTCGTGGGGAGAGGCCTGCCTGGAGGCCTTCGAGCCCGCCACCCGCCGGCTCGCCCTGACCGGTACGCCCTTCCGGTCCGACACCAACCCCATTCCCTTCGTGACGTACGAAGAGGGGAACGACGGAATCCGGCGGTCCGCCGCCGACTACACCTACGGCTACGGCAACGCCCTCGCCGACAACGTCGTGCGCCCCGTCATCTTCCTCTCCTACAGCGGCAACATGCGCTGGCGCACCAAGGCCGGTGACGAGATCGCGGCGCGGCTGGGCGAGCCGATGACCAAGGACGCCATCAGCCAGGCCTGGCGTACCGCCCTCGATCCGCGCGGCGAGTGGATGCCCTCCGTGCTGCGCGCCGCCGACCAGCGGCTGACCGAGGTGCGAAAGGCCATCCCCGACGCGGGCGCGCTCGTCATCGCGGCGGACCAGGACTCCGCCCGCGCCTACGCCAAGCTGATCCGTGAGATCACCGGCAGCAAGGCGACCCTCGTGCTGTCCGACGACACCGGCGCGTCCAAGAACATCGACGAGTTCAGCGCCAGTAACGACCGCTGGATGGTCGCGGTGCGCATGGTGTCCGAGGGTGTGGACGTGCCGCGGCTCGCGGTCGGCGTGTACGCCACGACCATCTCGACGCCCCTCTTCTTCGCCCAGGCCGTGGGCCGTTTCGTGCGCTCCCGGCGCCGCGGCGAGACGGCCTCCGTGTTCCTGCCGACCGTGCCCGACCTGCTCTCCTTCGCCAACGAGATGGAGCGCGAGCGCGACCACGTCCTCGACAAGCCCAAGAAGCAGGGGGAAGAGGACCCCTACGCCGAGTCCGAGAAGGAGATGGACGAGGCGAACAGGGAGCAGGACGAGGACACCGGCGAGCAGGAGCAGTTCTCCTTCGAGGCACTGGAGTCCGAGGCCGTCTTCGACCGGGTCATGTACAACGGCGCCGAGTTCGGCATGCAGGCCCACCCGGGCAGCGAGGAGGAGCAGGACTACCTCGGGATCCCGGGGCTGCTCGAGCCCGACCAGGTCCAGCTGCTGCTCCAGAAGCGGCAGGCCCGGCAGATCGCGCACAGCCGCAAGAAGCCGGACGAGGAGGCCGACCTGCTCGAAATGCCCGCCGAGCGGCGGCCGGTGGTCTCCCACAAGGAGATGATGGAGCTGCGGCGGCAGCTCAACGGGCTGGTCGGCGCGTACGTCCACCAGAGCGGCAAGCCGCACGGTGTGATCCACACCGAGCTGCGGCGCGTGTGCGGGGGGCCTCCGGCGGCGGAGGCGACGGCGGGGCAGCTGCGGCAGCGGATCGCCAAGGTGCAGGAGTGGGCGACCCGGATGAAGTGACGCCTTCACCGCCCTCACCGCCCTCACCGGCATCGCCACGCCAGGTTCCGGATGTGCGGGTGTCGTGTGTGCTCGGTGGGGCGACGCGAGGCTCCTGATGCGCGTATGAGGGCAAAGGGAGCCAGTTGCCCCTGGGCTGTGCCCGGATTCTGGACGGAGCCTTCCGCTCAGCGAACCGGCTTCGCTACTGTCCCGCTACGCATACGCCCCGTGGCAGCGCCGCCGCGGAGCGCAGCCGTGAAGCGACGCGGTCCGGACAGGCCGGGCCGCCGGCCGATCGGCGGCCTCTGAAGCGCGTTGCCGACGGGACTCGGTGACGCACCAGCCGCCAGGGGGCCGCCGACCTCACCACTAAGGAGTGGGCGTCGTGACCGCGGAGACCTCCCAGACGCTCGACAGAGGACTGCGGGTCCTCAAGCTGCTCGCCGACACGGACCACGGGCTGACCGTGACCGAGCTCTCCGTTCGGCTGGGCGTGAACCGGACCGTGGTGTACCGGTTGCTCGCCACACTGGAACAGCACGCACTCATACGCCGTGACCTGGGCGGACGTGCCCGCGTCGGGCTCGGCGTGCTCGGTCTGGGGCGGCAGGTCCATCCGCTGGTCCGGGAGGCCGCGATGCCGGCGCTGCGGTCGCTGGCCGAGGACATCGGCGCCACGGCGCACCTGACCCTGGTCGACGGGGCGGACGCGCTCGCCGTGGCCGTGGTGGAGCCGACCTGGACCGACTATCACGTCGCCTACCGCGCCGGGTTCCGGCATCCCCTGGACCGGGGCGCCGCCGGCAAGGCGATCCTCGCGGCCCGGCAGCACCCGATGACGGACCCTGGCTACACGCTCACGCACGGGGAGCTGGAGGCGGGCGCCTGCGGGGCGGCGGCGCCGCTGCTGGGCGTGACGGGCGTCGAGGGCAGTGTGGGCGTGGTGATGCTGGCGGATGTGGTGCCGGAGCGGGTGGGGGAGCGGGTCGTCGAGGCGGCACGGGAGGTCGCGGAGGCGCTGCGCTGACCTCCGCCATGTCTCCCGAGCGTCCCCGGCCAAGGTCCGGGCGACCTGATCCGGGACGGATCCCACCCCCGAGTTAGATTGATCCCGTGTTCTCTCGTCTCACGCGCCCCCGGGCCATCGCCGTCTGTGCCCTGCCCGTCGCCGCCCTGTTCGCCACGGCGGTGTTCGCGCCCCTGCCGTTCTCGGTGGCGCAGCCGGGGATGACCGCGAACGTGCTCGGGGAGAACAAGGGCGCCGAGGTGATCACCATCTCGGGCGCACCGGCCCGGGACACCCGCGGGCAACTGCGTATGACGACCATCGAGGCGACCTCCCCGGACACCCGCGTCTCGCTCCCCGACGTCATCGACAGCTGGTTCCGCACCGACCAGGCGGTCATGCCGCGCGACGCCGTCTATCCGAACGGTGACAGCGTCAAGGAGATCGAGCGGCACAACGAGGAGCAGATGAAGGAGTCCCAGGACGCGGCGACGCAGGCCGCGCTGGGCTACCTCGGCCTGAACGCCAAGGACGTCAAGGTGAGCCTGAAGCTCGCCGACGTGGGCGGGCCCAGCGCGGGGCTGCTCTTCTCCCTGGGGATCATCGACAAGCTCGACGGCGACGGCAGCGGCGGGGACCTCACGGGGGGCCGTGTCATCGCCGGTACGGGCACGATCGCCGCTGACGGCACGATCGGTGCGGTGGGGGGCGTCGCCCTCAAGACGCAGGCGGCGAAGCGGGACGGCGCGACCGTGTTCCTCGTCCCGAAGGCGGAGTGCGGGGATGCGCGGGCCGAGCTGCCGAAGGGCCTTCGGCTGATTCCGGTGACCACGCTGAAGAGCACGGTGAGTTCCCTGGTGGCCCTGGAGACGGGGAAGGGGTCCGTGCCCAGCTGTTAATGGGCCGTGGCAGGGCCCGGTGTCCGGGTGGCGAGCCGCAGCCCGACCTCCACGAGGGTCCAGCCGAGACGGGCCCGCAGGGGGTGACCTTGCCTGCCTCTGACGGGCCTCGGAGCCCGGGCCTCGGCTCGGAGCTCGGCGGCACGGGCGTGGTGCAGGGCGAGGTGGATGTCCGGGTGCATCTCAGTCCGTCCTGATCGGGAAGGCGTGGGTGTGAAAGCGGACCTGCTCGGCGTCAGGGGCGTCCTCTGTGGGCGTGCGGTCGCGGTAGGACTCGACCAGCGCGTGCATCTTCTCGACGAGCTCTCGCGTGAGTTCGGGTGTCAGTCGCAGCGTGGCGCTGCTCATGTCCCAGGCGTCGCTCCACTCCTCGGGCCATGAGTCACGGTTGCCCAGCCATGTCGACAGCTCCCGGGTCTGCGTGGTGGCGACCTCGTGGAGGTACAGGTCCGCAGCTCCGCGTACGGCCGGATCCGAGTCGCTGAGCAGGGCGTCGTCGAAGTGCAGGCCGTGGTGGACTGCCTGCCACCATCGCTCGCGCCCCTTGCCCCGCTCGGGGGCGTCCTCGACGAAGCCGTACTCCGCTAGTTGGCGCAGGTGGTAGCTGGTGGCACCGCTGGATTCGCCCAGTTTCCCGGCCAGTTGGGAGGCCGTGGCCGGGCCGCCGAAGCGCAGGGCGTCCAGCAACTGCATGCGCAGGGGGTGTGCGAGTCCGCGCAAGGAACGGGCGTCGAGTTGCCGCACCTGAGGGTTCTGGGGTTCGGGCATGATGCAAAGCTATCCTTGCAAAGAAGTACTTGCAAGGGTTTCTTTGCAACTCTTGGTCACCCCTCCCTGACGAACCCCTCCCCCACCATCCAGTCCAACGCCACCTGATGCGGATCCTCCCCGTCCACATCCACCTTCGCGTTCAGATCCTGCGCCACCGAGTTGTTCAGCCGCGCCGTCACCGGGTTCAGGACCTCCGCGATCGCCGGCCACTCCTTCAGCGACTTCGCGTTGATCATCGGCGCCGCGTTGTAGTTGGGGAAGAACTTCCTGTCGTCGTCCATCACGGCAAGGTTCATGGACTTGATGCGCCCGTCCGTGGTGTACACCTCCCCGTACGGGCAACTCCCCTTCTCCGTCTGCGTGTAGATGATCCCCGTGTCCATCTGCGTGACGTTCCGCGCCGGCACGTTCATCCCGTACGCCTTCTGCATGCCCGGCAGCCCGTCCGCCCGGTTCGCGAACTCCACCTCCACGCAGAGCTTCACGGCGTCGGGGTCGGCCTTCGACAGCTTCGCCACGTCCGACATCGACTTCGTGCCGTACTTCTTCGCGTTCTGCTGGTTCATCGCCAGCGCGTACGTGTTGTCGAGCTTCGACGGCGGCAACCAGACCAGCCCGTTCTTCGCGTCCTCCTTCTCCACCGCCTCCCACTGCTGCTGCGGATCGGTGATCGGCTTGCTGTGCCCGAGGTACGTGATCCAGGCCGTGCCCGTGTACTCGTACCCGGCGTCCGCCTCGCCCTTGCGGACCGCCTCGCGGCTGCCGATGGAGCCCTGGATGCCGGTGCGGTCGACCACCTCCGCGCCGGCCGCCTCGAACGCGATGCCCATGATCGAGCCGAGGATCAGCTGCTCGGTGAACGACTTCGACGTCACCGTCAGCTGCGCCCCCTTCAGCGGCTCACCCCGGCCGATCGAGCCCGGATTCACGTCGTCGGTCATGGGAGAGCCGCTGGTCAGGCCGCACCCCGCGACCAACAGGACGGCAACCGGCAGGCACACCCGCCTCATGACTGCAACCCCCGCGGCCGCAGCACCAACTCCGCGATCGACGCCAGCCAGTCCACCAGCAGCGCCAGCGCGACCGTGAGGATCGAGCCCAGCACCAGCACCGGCATCCGCTGGTTGGTGATGCCGGTCGTGATCAGTACGCCGAGGCCGCCGCCCCCGCCGAAGACCGCCAGGGTCGCCGTACCGACGTTCAGGACCAGGGCCGTACGGACCCCCGCGAGGATCAGCGGGACGGCCAGCGGCAGTTCGACCCGGCGCAGCACGCCCAGCGGGGACATGCCGATGCCGCGAGCCGCCTCCAGCAGGGTCGGGTCGTTCGCCTTGAGGCCGGTGATCGTGTTCGACAGCACGGGCAGGATGGCGTAGATGATCATGCCGATCAGGGCGGCCCTGCGGCCGATGCCCAGCCAGATGACGAGGAGCGCCAGCAGGCCGATCGCCGGGGTCGCCTGGCCCATGTTGGCGAACGCCATCGCCACCGGCGTGGCCCTGCTGAACGCCCGGCGGGTCAGCAGGATGCCCAGCGGGATCGCGATGATCAGCACGAAGAACGTGGAGATCACGGTCAGCTGGATGTGCTGCCACAGGGCCTTCGAGACCTGGCCGCCCGACAGGGCGTTCCGGGAGAGCGCGTCCAGGTCGGCCTGCTGGAACCAGAGATAGGTGGTGAGCAGCAAGGCCACCAGGGCGGCGGGCAGGACGGTCAGCTTCTGCCAGTTGATGCGCGAGGGCCGGGGAGCCGATGGCTTCCGGAACTCCTCGGCCTGCTCCTCGGCCTGCTCATCGGCCGCCGGATCGGACGGAACGTCCGTCACCTCGGGCGCGGTCACGCCTTCCGCTCCCCGCCGAAGCCGCCCACGCCCGCGACGCCGCCGCCCTCCTGCTCCGCGTGCGTCTGCGAGGCCCGCAGCGACTCCAGCTCGTGCTGGTGCTCCACCGCGTCGAGCCGGTCGGCCTCCAGCAGCTCGTGCACGGAGTTGATGAGGGTCTCCATGTCGACGACGCCCGTGTACTCGCCGCGCCGCCCGGTCACCGCCACCCGCCCCGCGTTGTCCGTGAGCACCGCCTCCAGCGCGTCCCGCAGGGTCGCGTCCCGGGTGACCGTGTCGTGCACCAGCGTCCCGGCCCGGGCCAGCGAACCCCGGGCCCGCATCAGGTCGCCGCGCCGCAGCCACTTGTAGGGGCGGCCCCGCCGGTCGAGCAGCAGGACCTCGTTGGTGCCGCCGGCCCGCAGCCGGTTGAAGATCTGCTGCAACGGGTCGTCGATCGTGACGGTCGGATAGTCGGTGACCTCCACATCCCGTACGCGGGTCAGGTTCAGCCGCTTCAGCGCCGCCCCGGCGCCCACGAAACCGGACACGAAGTCGTCCGCCGGGTTGGTGAGGATGGCCTCCGGGGTGTCGAACTGCGCGATATGGGACCGCTCGCGCAGGACGGCGATCCGGTCGCCGATCTTGATCGCCTCGTCGAAGTCGTGGGTGACGAAGACGATCGTCTTGTGGAGCTCGTGCTGCAGCCGGATCAGCTCGTCCTGGAGATGGTCACGGGTGATCGGGTCCACCGCCCCGAACGGCTCGTCCATCAGCAGCACCGGGGGATCGGCGGCGAGGGCCCGTGCCACTCCCACGCGCTGCTGCTGACCGCCCGACAGCTGGCGCGGGTAGCGGCCGTGGAACTCGCCGGGGTCGAGGCCCACCAGGTCGAGGAGTTCCTCGGTCCGCTCCTTGATCCGGTTCTTCGGCCAGCCGATCATCTTCGGCACGAGGGCGATGTTCTGCGCGACCGTCATGTGCGGGAAGAGGCCGGCCGACTGGATGGCGTAGCCGACCTTGCGGCGCAGCTTGACCGGGTCCATGTCGGTGACGTCCTCACCGTTGATGCGGATCCGGCCGCCGGTCGGCTCGATCAACCTGTTGATCATCTTGAGCGTGGTCGACTTACCGCAGCCCGAGGGGCCGACGAAGATGACGACCTCGCCCGCCTTGATCTCCATGCTCACGTTGTCCACGGCCGGCTGCGCACTGCCGGGGAACCGCTTGGTCAGGCTCTCCAGCTCGATGGAGGCCCCGTGGTCGCCGGACTCAGGCACGGATCCCCCTGGGAATGGTCAGCCGTCCGATCAGGACGTACGCGGCGTCGAACAGCAGCGCCAGGACGATGATGCCGAGCGTGCCCGCGAGGACCTGGTTGAGCGCGTTCGCGCTGCCCAGTGAGGCGAGGCCGCGGAAGATGACGTTGCCGAGGCCGGGGCCGGAGGCGTACGCCGCGATAGCCGCGATGCCCATCAGCATCTGGGTGGAGACCCGGATCCCGGTCAGGATCGGCGGCCAGGCCAGCGGCAGCTCGATCCGCAGCAGCCGGGCCGGCCGGGACATGCCGATGCCGTTGGCCGCGTCCACCAGCGACGGGTCGACCCCGCGCAGGCCGACGATCGCGTTGCGGACGACCGGCAGCAGCCCGTACAGCGTCAGGGCGATCACCGTGGGCGGCACGCCGAGACCCACGATCGGGATGAGCAGACCGATCAGGGCCAGCGCCGGGACGGTCAGGATGGTGGCGGTGGTCGTGGTCGCGAGGTTCCCGGCCCACTCGCTGCTGTAGGAGACGACGCCGATCAGCACTCCGATCAGGGTCGCCACGACCATGCACTGGAAGACGACGCTCGCGTGCTGGTAGGCGTCCGTGAGCAGCTGCTCTTTCCGGTTGCCCAGATACTCCAAGAAGTTCACACGCGCTCACCCCACGACTCAGGTCTCCTCCGCTGCCTGCTCCACCAGCGGGATGATCCGCAGCGGAACGGGGTTCTCCATGACGATCGCCGTGGAGGCCCGGACGATGCCATCAAAACCGACGACCCGGTCGATCACACGCTGGAGATCGGCGTTCGAGCGGGCCACGAGGCGGCACATCATGTCCCCGCTGCCGGTGGTGGTGTGCAGCTCCAGCACCTCCGGCACGGTCGCCAAGTGGGCCCGTACGTCGGCTCCTTGGCCCTGCCGGATCTGGAGCGTCGCGAACGCCGTGACCGGGTAGCCGAGCGCCGCCGGGTCCACCTGCGGACCAAAGCCGCGGATGACTCCGTTCGACTGAAGCCGGTCCAGCCGGGCCTGCGCCGTGCCCCGGGCCACGCCCAGCCGCCGGGACATCTCCAGCACCCCGATCCGCGGCTCCCGGGCCAGCAGCAGGATGATCCGGCCGTCCAGATGATCGATCGCCACAGCAGCCTCCCGAGGTGGTCATCCTGTACAGAAGGGCCGGTCTCCCGGCCGTGTTGCTGAACAGATTGCCCAGCGGAAACGCAAACTATTGCGCACCTTGCCGAGCGGGGAGACCCTGCGGCTATGACGCAGACCACACACCACACTCCCGACACCGCCCGGCAGGCCGACCCCTTCCCGGTCAAGGGAATGGACGCGGTCGTCTTCGCCGTGGGCAACGCCAAGCAGGCGGCGCACTACTACTCCACCGCCTTCGGCATGAAGCTGGTCGCCTACTCCGGACCGGAGAACGGCAGCCGCGAGACCGCTGCGTACGTCCTGGAGAACGGCTCCGCCCGCTTCGTCCTCACCTCGGTCATCAAGCCCACGAGCGACTGGGGCCGCTTCCTCGCCCGGCACGTGGCCGAGCACGGCGACGGCGTCGTCGACCTCGCCATCGAGGTGCCGGACGCGCGCGCCGCGTACGCCTACGCGCTCGAGCACGGCGCCGGCTCGGTCACCGAGCCGTACGAGCTGAAGGACGAGCACGGCACGGTCGTGCTGGCAGCCATCGCCACCTACGGCGAGACCCGCCACACCCTCGTCGAGCGCTCCGGCTACGACGGCCCGTACCTGCCCGGCTTCGTCGCGGCCGAGCCGATGGTCGAGCCGCCCGCGCAGCGCACCTTCCAGGCGATCGACCACTGCGTCGGCAACGTCGAGCTCGGCCGGATGAACGAGTGGGTCGGCTTCTACAACAAGGTGATGGGCTTCACGAACATGAAGGAGTTCGTGGGCGACGACATCGCCACCGAGTACAGCGCGCTGATGTCGAAGGTCGTCGCCGACGGCACGCTCAAGGTCAAGTTCCCGATCAACGAGCCGGCCATCGCCAAGAAGAAGTCCCAGATCGACGAGTACCTGGAGTTCTACGGCGGCGCGGGCGTGCAGCACATCGCGCTCAACACGAACGACATCGTGCAGACGGTCCGTACGATGCGGGCGGCCGGCGTCGAGTTCCTCAACACCCCCGACTCGTACTACGACACCCTGGGGGAGTGGGTCGGCGAGACCCGCGTCCCGATCGACACCCTGCGCGAGCTGAAGATCCTCGCCGACCGCGACGAGGACGGCTATCTGCTGCAGATCTTCACCAAGCCGGTCCAGGACCGCCCGACCGTCTTCTTCGAGATCATCGAGCGCCACGGCTCGATGGGCTTCGGCAAGGGCAACTTCAAGGCCCTGTTCGAGGCGATCGAGCGGGAGCAGGCCCGCCGCGGCAACCTGTAGCCCGACGCCGGCTCCGGGCCGCGCCGGGTGTCACGGGGCACCCGCACGGCCCGGCCACCGCCTGATCCGACCTCGGCCCCGGCCACCTGCCGGGCCCGGCTCCGCACCGGCCCGGGAACGGCCCCGTGCGCCCCGCACGGCCCTGGGGCCCGGACACGGCCCTCGGCCACCTGCACGGCCCGGCCACTTGTACGGCCCGCGCGCCCGGCCGCCCCGGTCCGGGCTCGGCCTCGGCCCGGCGCCTGCCGGGTCCGGCTTCGCATCGGCCCGGGCCTGGGCGCGGCCCCGTGCGCCCCGCACGGCCCCCGGGCACGGCCCTCGGCCACCTGCACGGCCCGGCCACTTGTACGGCCCGCGCGCCCGGCCGCCCGGCCGCCCCGGTCCGGGCTCGGCCTCGGCCCGGCGCCTGCCGGGTCCGGCTTCGCATCGGCCCGGGCAATGACACGGCCCCTGGCGTCCGGACGGCCCTGGCGCCTGCACGGCCCTCGGCGCTTGCCCGGCGGCCCCCGGCGCCCGCCCGGCCCCGAGCCCCGCCTCAACCCCGGAGTCAGTCCCCGTCCATGACCGGCACCTCCGTGTCCGGTGGCTCGCCCAGTGCCTCCCCTGCCGCCCGTGCCGCGGGCACCTGGAGCGGCGAGAAGTGTGGGTTGATCCGCAGTGCCTCCGCGAGGTGCCGCCGCGCCGGGCCGTACCGCTCCAGCTCCCGCTCGATCATGCCGCGGTGGTACATGTACAACGCGCTGCGCACCCCGCCCGAGTGCTTCTCCTCCGTCGCCCGCAGGGCGAACACCAGCGCCTCCTCGTGCTCCCCGGCCCGGTGCAGCGCCCACCCCAGCGCATCGGCCACCGCCGTCCCCGGCTGCCGTCGCCACTCCGCCCGCAACCGCCGTACCGCGGCCCTCGCATCGCCGTGTTCCGCCTCGAACTGCCCCAGCACCAGCTCCTCGTCGGCCCCGGCCGCGGTCGCCCCGCGCACCCCCTCCCGCAGCAGGTCGTACTGCACCCGGGCCGCCTCAGGCAGTCCCAGCGACTCGTACAACTCACCCAGCTCCAGGGCGTACTGCGGGCACGGCTGCTTGGCGAGCGCCACCCGGTAGGCGTTCAGCGCCTCCGTCGTCCGGCCCAGGGCCGCCAGCGCCCGGCCCTGCCCGGCCTGCGCGGCCCGCTGGTCCGGGTCGAGACGCACCGCCTCCTGGAAGTGCCGCAGCGCGTCCTCAAGGTCCCCGCGCTCCCAGGCGAGCTGCCCGGCCCGCTCCAGATAGGCCGCCCGCTCGGCCGGGGCGTGCGCGCCCGCCGCCGCGTCCGCCAGCGCGGCCGCCGCGTCCTCCCGCCGGCCGTGGTCCCGGTAGACGGCGGCGGCCCGCGCCAGCACGGCGGGCCCGGAGCGCAGCTCCGTCAGCCGGTCCAGCATCCGCTGGGCCGCCTGGTGCTCGCCCAGCCCGGTGTAGGCGTCGATGAGCGGCGGATACGTCGTCCAGCGCCGCGGCTGGAGCCTCAGCGCCGCCTCACCCCACCGGCGCGCGGCGGCGAAGTCCCGGCGGGCGTTGGCCAGTGCGGCCAGACCGCCCAGGGCGCGGGTGTTCCGCTTCGGCCGCACCTTCAGCGACGTACGCAGCGCCTTCTCGGCCCGCGGGTAGTAGGCCGGGTCCGCCAGCCGCCGCCCCTGTTCCACATATGCGGCACCGAGCACCGCCCAGGACCGCGCGTCCTTCGGGTGCGTCCGCACCCGCTTCTCCCGCTCGTCGATCAGCTCGGCCAGGCCGGGCAGCGCGGCCGGCACTCCGCCGGACACCGCCGCCATGGCCTGCGCCCCCGGCGACGGCGGAGCCGGCGGGGCGGGCCGGTCCCACGGCAACAGCACCAGCACCCCGCCGAGCACGGCGCATCCCGCGACGGAGCCGATCAGCACGTGCCGACCACGCACCCGCCGACGGCGAAAGGGGCTTTTCGAACTCCCGCTCTTCTGTCGCTCCGGGCCTCCCTGATGGTTCTCCATGGCGCTCACTGTGCGTCAGTACGACGACCACACCCGGGCAGGCGAAGGGTGCCGCAGACGGGGTTCACACCGATGGCCCCGGGTGCGAACCTGTGATCATGAGCCGTATCGAAGCGCGCAGCCCCGAGGACGCCGAAACGACCGGCGACCTGGTCGACCTCCTGCTCGACGGCCTCCCCGCCGAGGCGGTCCTCACCGACTCCGACGTCACGGCCTCCTACGCCAACGACATGGCGAGCTTCTGCCCGGCCGGCACCCCGGCCGTGGTCGTCCTGCCCCGCACGGTCGAGCAGGTCCAGCACGTGATGCGCACGGCCACCGCCCTGCGCGTCCCGGTCGTCCCGCAGGGCGCCCGCACCGGACTGTCAGGAGCCGCGAACGCCTCCGACGGCTGCGTCGTGCTCTCCCTGACGAAGATGGACCGGATCCTGGAGATCAACCCGGTCGACCGCATCGCCGTCGTCGAGCCGGGCGTGATCAACGCCGCCCTGTCCCGCGCCGTCGGCGAACACGGCCTGTACTACCCGCCGGACCCCTCCAGCTGGGAGATGTGCACCATCGGCGGCAACATCGGCACGGCCTCGGGCGGCCTGTGCTGCGTGAAGTACGGCGTGACCGCCGAGTACGTCCTCGGCCTCGACGTGGTGCTGGCCGACGGGCGGCTCATGTCCACCGGCCGCCGCACCGCCAAGGGCGTCGCCGGATACGACCTGACCCGGCTGTTCGTCGGCTCGGAGGGCTCGCTCGGCATCGTCGTACGGGCCGTCCTCGGGCTGCGCCCCAAGCCGCCCGAGCAGCTGGTGCTGGCCGCCGAGTTCTCCTCGGCGGCCGACGCCTGCGACGCCGTGTGCCGTGTCATGGAGGGCGGACACGTCCCGTCACTCCTCGAACTCATGGACCGTACGACGGTCAAGGCCGTCAACGACCTGGCGCAGATGGGCCTTCCGGAGAGCACCGAGGCGCTGCTGCTCGCCGCGTTCGACAGCACCGACCCGGCCGCCGACCTCGCCGCCGTCGGCGCGCTGTGCGAGGCCGCCGGCGCCACCCAGGTCGTACCGGCCGACGACGTGGCCGAGTCCGAACTGCTGCTCCAGGCGCGGCGGCTGTCGCTCACCGCGCTGGAGGCCGTCAAGGGCGTGACGATGATCGACGACGTGTGCGTGCCCCGGTCCCGGCTCGCCGAGATGCTCGAAGGGGTCGACCGGATCGCCGAGAAGTACCGGCTCACCATCGGGGTCGTCGCCCATGCGGGCGACGGCAACACCCACCCGACCGTGTGCTTCGACGCGACGGACCCCGACGAGTCCCGGCGCGCCCGCGAATCCTTCGACGAGATCATGTCCCTCGGCCTGGAACTCGGCGGCACCATCACCGGCGAACACGGCGTCGGCGTCCTGAAGAAGGAGTGGCTGGCGCGCGAGATCGGCCCCGTCGGGCTGGAGATGCAGCGGGCCGTCAAACAGGCCTTCGACCCGCTGAACATCCTCAACCCGGGCAAGCTGTTCTGACCCGCCCGCCCTCACTGGGCGAGCAACCCGGCCAGCCCGTCGTCGATGCCGAGCTGCTCGCCCTCGGTCCCCGGCGGGACCACCCGCAGGGTGCGCTCCAGCCAGGCCGACACCGGGGCCGCCGGCGCCTCCAGCAGGGCGTCCCCGTCGGGTGAACTCAACGCCATGAGGACGATGCCGCGCCCGTCGGCCCGGGTCGGCCAGACCCGCACGTCCCCCTGTCCACACGGCCGGAACACGCCCTCCACCAGCAGGTCCCGGGCGAACGTCCAGTGCACGGGGTGCTCGGAGGTGACGTGGAAGGTGACGTGGACGGCGTACGGGTCGTCGCTGCGGTATGCGAGCAGGGCCGGTACCGGGATCCCGCGCTCGGGCGACAGGACGAGCTTCAGCTCCAGTTCGCGTTCCACCACGGTGCGCATGGCGGTGTCCCTTCTCCTGATGGTGGCCCCGAGGGCCGGTCACGAGGAGAGAGCGGGCGGGGGCGGGAGCATTACGCGGGATCCGCGAGTATTTTCGCGAGGACTCTCGGCGCGTAGCACATCGGTGCTCGAATGGGGTGGGTCCGGTGGGAGCGGCCGTGGGGCTTGCGCTCGTCTGATAGATGTGGAGGCCCCCAGTTGACCCCCGAGCAGATACGGGACCGACGGACATGAGCGCCCCAACCCCGGCCCCCGGTGACGACAGGCCCCGCGAAGGGTATTACCCGGACCCGTCCATTCCCGGATATGTCCGGTACTGGAACGGTGCCTCCTGGGTGCCCGGCACCAGCCGACCGGCGCCCAAGGACGGCGAGACGCTCGCGCCGCCAGCCGGTGCCGGGTCCGGCTCCGCCGCCGTCGAGGAGACCGGCCCCCACTTCTTCGACGAGGACCCGGCCGAGGAATCCGTCCAGGAGCAGTCCGCCGCCGACGCGCAGCACGGCAGCCGTCCCGAACCCGCGTCCGCCTGGGGCGCCGACCGCTCCCGCCAGTCCGGCTTCGGCGGCGACCAGGACCGCCGTGTCTCATGGGGCGCCCCGCAGGGGGCACAGGGGGCCGCCGCCGCGCAGGGATCCGACCCGAGGGTGCCGCACGCCGACCCCGGGCCCGACGGCGACTCCGCCGGCCAGGAGGCGGACGCCGCGTCCGCGGGCGGCACGTTCGTCTTCCGCCGCCCGACGAAGTCCGGGGGAGGGGCGGCGACATCCGCCGACGCCCCCGACGAGGGCACGATGACGTTCCGCGCGGTCTCACCGCGCCAGGGCACGGGGGCCCCGGCGGCCTCCGACGGCGACGCGGGAGCCGGCGGCTTCGGCCCTGCCGGCAGCGGCTCGCCGGGTGCCGCTGGCTTCGGTCCTGCCGGCAGTGGCCCGGCGGGGCCCGCCTTCGGAGATCAGGCCGGTTCGGCCGGTTCCGGTGGCAATCCGGCGGGACCCGCCTTCGGTGGTCCGGCCGGTCCGGCCGGTGCCGGTGGCAACCCGGCGGGGCCAGCCTTCGGCGCGCAGCCCGGTGCGGCAGGTTCCGGGGCCGGTGGAGCGGGGCGCGGCTTCGGCGCCGGCAAGGCGGCCGCCGCCCGCGCCGCCGCCGCGCAGGCCGGTGCCGGGGCGGTCGGCGCCCCGTCCTCAGCGGCCGCCCCGACGGCGCTGTCCGGGCCCCAGGCGGCCCCCACCGTTCCCCCGCAGTCCGGCGGACCCCAGCCTGGGGCCACCCCTCTCAGCGCGGGCCCCGGCGGCGGCCAGTCGTCCTGGGCCCAGCAGGTGCACCGGCTCGCCGGAACCGGTGACGAGCAGCCCGTCGCGCCCTGGAAGCCGCCGACCGAGGACCCGTTCCAGGCGGCCGCCCGGCGCCAGGCGGCGGCCCGCCCCGCCGGACTCGGCAAGCGCCTGGCCGCCCGTCTGCTGGACACGGTCGTCCTCCTGGGCGTCACGGCCGCGGCCGCCGTGCCGCTCGGCACCATGGCCATCGACCACGTCAACGAGAAGATCGACGCGGCCAAGCTCTCCGGCGAGACCGTCACGGTCTGGCTGCTCGACGGCACCACGTCGGTCTACCTCGGCATCATCGTGGCCGTCCTGCTGCTCGTCGGTGTCGTCTCCGAGGTGCTGCCCACCGTCAAGTGGGGCCGCACCCTCGGCAAGAAGCTGATGGGGCTGGAGGTGCGGGACATCGAGGGCCACGAGGCCCCGGAGTTCGGCTCCGCCCTGCGCCGCTGGCTGGTCTACAGCGTGCCCGGGCTCCTCGTCGTCGGGATCGTCGGCGTCGCCTGGTGCCTCTTCGACAAGCCGTGGCGCCAGTGCTGGCACGACAAGGCCGCCCACACCTTCGTGGCGGGCTGAGCGGCCGGGAGGGTTCCGTACCTCGGACGGCCGTCTGCCGGATGCGGAGGCGGGGGGTTCGCGGTCGACTCGGCCCATGAGCAGTGAACCGCCCCCCGGCTCCGGGCAGCAGCCCCCGGAAGACGACCCGTTCAGGAAGCGGCCCCCGAACGAGCCGCCCGACGGGGGCGCGGGCTCGCCCTACGGCGGCGAACCCCCGCCGTACCAGGGCGGCGGCGGGCCGTCCGGTGGCCCCGGGGGCGGTCCCTACGGCGGCGCAGACCCGTACGGCGGCGGCTCCTACCCCACCGACCCCCTGGCCGGCATGCCCCCGCTCGCCGACAGCGGCAAGCGCACGCTCGCCCGCATCATCGACATGATCCTGGTGGGTGCCGTCGTCTGGCTGATCACCTGGGGCTTCGACGTCAACGAGTACGACGTGGACAGCGACCGCATCGAGGTCAGCAAGTCCTTCTGGCAGTCGGGGGTCGCCGCCGTCCTCTACATCGCCTACGACACCGTCCTGACCGCAAGGACCGGCCAGACCCTCGGCAAGAAACTGCTGCACATGCGCGCGGCCAACCTCGACAACGGCGACACGCCCTCCGTGCAGAACTCGCTGTTGCGTGCCGCGGTGCTGTGGATCCCGTTCGCCTTCTGCTGCGCCTGTGTCTGGACCGCGATCTGCGGCGGCTGGAGCTTCTTCGACCGGCCCTACAAGCAGGGCCTGCACGACAAAGCGGCCAAGACGGTCGTGGTCAGCACCGGTTGAGGCAGCGAGGAATCAGCGGGAGGTCAGGAGGCCGCCCGCTCGCGCACCGGCTCCGGTACTGGCGCGGGCACCGAGGCCCGTACGGGTTCCGCGGGGGCGGGCTGTCCCACCGCGGTCCGGCGTTTGCCGGGCAGTGGCACCGTCATGGCGACCAGCAGCCCGAGGGCGAGCGCCGCGAGGGCGATGATCGTGATCCCCGGACCCGAACTCGTCTGTGACAGCAGCAGCATGGCGAGAGTCGAGAAGATCACGGTGCACGAACCGTAGGCGAGCTGTGCGGCAGTCGGACGGGGCATGGCCATCATGTCCTCGAAAGTGGGGGTCCACGGGGGTGTCGGCCTGGCTTTCCGCCGCATACCGAGCGTTCCGCCAAGTGACATTCTCACGGGCAGGGTGCCCGAGCGGAACGGCCGGTAAGCGTGACCTAATCAACAGGTCCGGAGCACAGGGGGCGCACGGGGTCATGACGTCCAAGGAGTGGACATATGCGCGCGCCTGCTGCCAGGTGGGCATGCGGTTGGTTGTCCGCAAAACGAACGTGGGCTCCGCATAGTGCACTTGACTTGTGCAAGTCAAGGTCTGTCTTTTCTGCTTAACCTCTAGTCAAATGTCGTCACTTGACTACACGCGTTGATCACGCGCGCGCGGACCTTGACACGACCAGGCCCCCTTCCTTCCGCGCGCCCGGACGCGGGGGAGGAACTCAAGTGACCAGTAGACCCTGGACGTTCAGAGCGGCCGCCATCGGTGTGGCGCTCGCGGCGGCCACCGCCACCGTCTCCACCTATGCGGTGGCCCAGGCCGACGACGCCTCCGCTGACCGGTCCACCACCGTGGACCGGCGCGACCCGGCGGAGCACAAGCACGACGAGCACAACCTCGAGGGCCCGCTGAGCAAGACCCAGGAAGCGCAGCGCCAGGAGGCCCTGAACCAGGTCATATCCGGCAAGTCCACGGTCAAGAACCGTGAGGGCTCCAAGGTCGTCCAGCTCAAGAGCAAGAAGGGCGACAGCAAGTACGTCGAGCTCGGCCGCGAGAAGACCGACAAGATCTTCACGATCCTGGTCGAGTTCGGCGACCAGATCGACAGCAAGTACGGCGGCACCCCGGGCCCGCTGCACAACAAGATAGCCAAGCCGGACCGCACGAAGGACAACTCCACGGCCTGGCGGGCGGACTACAACCAGAAGTACTTCGAGGACCTCTACTTCGGCACCGGCAAGAACACCGAGTCGGTCAAGAAGTACTACGAGAAGCAGTCCTCCGGCCGCTACTCGGTCGAGGGCGAGGTCTCCGACTGGGTCAAGGTCCCCTACAACGAGGCCCGTTACGGCAACAACGCCTGCGGTGACACCAACTGCCCGAGTGTGTGGAACGTCGTCAGCGACGGTCTGAACGCGTGGGTCGCCCAGCAGAAGGCGGCCGGCAAGACCGACGCCGAGATCAAGGCGGACGTCAAGAAGTACGACCAGTGGGACCGCTACGACTTCGACGGCGACGGTGACTTCAACGAGTCCGACGGCTACATCGACCACTTCCAGGTCGTGCACGCCGGTGAGGACGAGTCCGCGGGCGGCGGCGCGCAGGGCACCGACGCGATCTGGGCCCACCGCTGGTACGCCTTCGGCACCGACGCCGGTGCCACCGGCCCCGCGGACAACAAGCTCGGCGGCGCGAAGATCGGCGACACCGGCATCTGGGTCGGCGACTACACCGTCCAGCCGGAGAACGGCGGACTCGGCGTCTACGCCCACGAGTACGGCCACGACCTCGGCCTGCCGGACCACTACGACACCACCGGCGGCGGCGACAACTCCACCGGCTTCTGGACCCTGATGTCCTCCGGCTCCTGGCTCGGCACCGGCAAGAACGAGATCGGTGACCTGCCCGGCGACATGACCGCCTGGGACAAGCTGCAGCTGGGCTGGCTCAAGTACGACACCGCGAAGGCCGCGACGAACTCGTGGCACAAGCTGGGTGTCGCCGAGTACAACACCAAGCACAAGCAGGGCCTCGTGGTGGAGCTGCCGAAGAAGGCCGTCACCACCGAGCTGGTCACCCCGGCCCAGGGCGCCACCCAGTGGTGGAGCGGCAGCGGCAACGACCTCAAGAACACGCTGACCCGGTCCGTCGACCTGACCGGCAAGAAGTCGGCGTCGCTGACCCTCGACGGCTGGTACGAGATCGAGGCCAACTACGACTACCTCTACGCCGAGGTGTCGACCGACGGCGGCGCCAACTGGACCGCCCTGGACGGCACGGTGGACGGTCAGCCGATCCCGCGTGACGGCAGCGACAAGCCGGCGCTGACCGGCACGGTCGACGCGTACAAGAAGCTGGCGTTCCCGCTGGACGCCTACGCGGGCAAGAAGATCGACCTGCGCTTCCGCTACCAGACCGACGGCGGCCTGGCCATGAAGGGCTTCGCGGGCGACCGCATCACCGTCACCGCCGACGGTGCCGCCGTCTTCTCCGACGACGCCGAGTCCGCGGACGCGGCCTGGACGGCGAAGGGCTTCTCCCGCATGGGCGCGTCCTTCACCAAGGACTACGCGCAGTACTACATCGCCGAGAACCGCCAGTACGTGTCGTACGACAAGACCCTCAAGGTCGGCCCGTACAACTTCGGCTTCTCCACGACCCGTCCGGACTGGGTGGAGCACTACCCGTACCAGAACGGTCTGTTGATCTGGAAGTGGGACACCTCCCAGGCGGACAACAACACCAGCGTCCACCCGGGCACCGGTCTGCTGCTGCCGATCGACTCGCACCCGAAGGCGATGAAGTGGTCCGACGGCACGCTGATGCGCAACCGCATCCAGGCCTACGACTCGCCCTTCAGCCTCTACGGCACGGACGGCATCAAGCTGCACAACGCGGACGTCGCGACCAAGATCAAGTCGTCGAAGGGGGTCTCGGTCTTCAACGACCGCATGAACACCTACTACGACGAGACGAACAAGACCGGCGGCGTCAAGATCACTGACACCAACACGAAGATCAAGATCATCAAGGAGGCGAAGGACGGCTCGACGATCGAGCTCGAGGTCGCCCCCGCAGCGAAGTAAAACGCGTTTCCCCAGCTCAGAGCATGATCGGCGGTGACCCCCTGGCGGGTCACCGCCGATCCGTGTTTAGGTGCGTCCTGTGGTTCTCTTATTGACACCGACCGACACGGGGGGATGACCGCATGGCCGCAGGAGGCTTCTGCAAGCTGCCGAACGGCACGGTGGTGGTGGCACTGAATCTGCCCAGCCCCGCCGCCGACGGCCCCGGCTCCGTCCGCGTGCTCGTCCACTCGGCCAACCGCGCCCGAGCCCTGACCAGGCTCCGCAATCTGGGCCTGAGGGCGGTCTACCTGCGGGGCAACGCCGCGCCGCCGACCCCCGACGAGGTCACGGCGGTCCTCCACCACCCCGACGGGCTCATATGGCGCACGGCCCCTGACAACGGTGTCCTGACCCCGGACCTCACCACGGAGCTGTGGCGCCCGATCAGATCCCTCCTGAGACGCCCGACAGCCCAGACCTGACGCCGGGACGCCCCCTGGGAGCGGGCCCACACCCGCCCGGCCGCGCGCCGCCCTGTCGTGATCGGCCCGGGCCACAGTCGGCGCGTCTGTCAGCCGCGGGGCCGGACGTGCTCGTCCGGACTCAGGGCCGGGGCGCCCGCGGCGGAATGCGGCGGGACCTGTCACGCCCGGGCTTGTCGGGCCGTCTCTGCCGAGTGCGATCACCCCGCCGGCCTGGCCGGACAGGCCCCCGGGTCCGCCTGGCGGCCCGTGGCGACGGGGCCCGCGCGCCTGCCGGGGTGTCGGCGGACCTCGCCGGTCGGCGGCAGCAGCTCGCGGCTGGTCCCGGTCCACGGCCCCGTCCCCGCCCGGGGCGGGCTCAGCCGCTTCCTACTGGACGACCGGCTTCCCGGTCAGCTCCACGCCCGCCTCGCGCAGCTCCTCCAGGGCTCGCTCGGTGGTTTCCTGGGAGACACCTGCCGTGAGGTCCAGGAGGACCTGGGTGCGGAAGCCCTCCCGGGCCGCGTCCAGGGCCGTGGCGCGGACGCAGTGGTCCGTGGCGATGCCGACCACGTCCACCTCGGTCACCTCGCGGAAGCGGAGCCAGTCGGCCAGGTTCGTGCCGTTCTCGTCCGCCCCCTCGAAGCCGCTGTACGCCGCCGAGTACGCCCCCTTGTCGAACACGGCATCGATCGAGCCGGAGGCGACCGCGGGGGCGAAGTTCGGGTGGAAGCCGACACCCTCCGTGCCCGCGACGCAGTGCGCGGGCCAGGAGTGGGCAAAGTCCGGGTTCGTGGAGAAGTGGCCGCCGGGAGCGATGTGGTGGTCGCGGGTGGCCACGACGTGCTGGTAGCCGGACCCGGCCGCCTGCCCGATCAGCTCCGTGACGGCGGCAGCCACATCGGCACCACCGGCCACCGCGAGGCTGCCCCCCTCGCAGAAGTCGTTCTGCACGTCTACGACGATCAAGGCGCGGCGCATGGTCGGTGTCCTTCGGCTATGAGGTCGGCAAGCCCGGCCGGTGCACTTCCGAGCCTATTGACAGAGGGGGCGAGGGCGGGAGGGGTACGGGTCGGCGCATCGCGGCACACCGCAATTAGCTACCCGAGGCGCCGTGCACGTACTCCGTGGGAAGGACGGGCTCCCCGCGCGAGAGCTGCGTGGCCGACATCGGGAGCCCCGCGCGCGCCGCCGTGTGCCGCTCGCGCGCCGTGTCCAGCGGCTCGCGCGCCACCACCTCGCCGCCCTTGACCAGCTCCACCAGCAGCTGCCGGTCCGCCAGCCCGGCCGGCACCGGCCCCGTCCCGATCACCTCGGCCTCGGCGACCCCGTACGTATCCAGCCGCCGCGCGGCCCACTTGCGCCCGCCCACCGACGTCTTGCCCCCGGTCGACTTCTTCGCCACCGACACCAGCGGTGCCTTCGGGTCGGTGGACTCGGCCCGCGCGACCAGCTTGTAGACCATCGAGGACGTCGGGTGCCCGGAGCCGGTCACCAGCTGCGTGCCGACGCCGTACGCGTCCACCGGCGCCGCCGCCAGCGAGGCGATCGCGTACTCGTCCAGGTCCGAGGTCACGACGATCTTCGTTCCCGTCGCGCCCAGCTCGTCCAGCTGCTGCCGCACCCGGTGCGCCACCAGCAGCAGATCGCCGGAGTCGATCCGTACGGCCCCCAGGTCGGTGCCGGCGACCTCCACGGCCGTCCGGACCGCCTCGGCGACGTCGTACGTGTCGACGAGCAGGGTCGTGCCCCGGCCCAGCGTGTTCACCTGCGCCTGGAAGGCGTCCCGCTCGCTGTCGTGCAGCAGGGTGAAGGCGTGCGCGGAGGTGCCGACGGTCGGGATGCCGTAACGGAACCCGGCGGCCAGGTCAGAGGTGGTCGCGAAGCCGCCGACGTACGCGGCCCGGGAGGCCGCCACCGCCGCCAGCTCGTGCGTGCGCCGGGCGCCCATCTCGATCAGCGGCCGGTCACCGGCGGCCGACGACATCCGCGAGGCCGCCGCGGCGATCGCCGAGTCGTGGTTGAGGATCGAAAGGATCACCGTCTCCAGCATCACGCACTCGGCGAAGGTGCCCTCGACCCGCATGATCGGCGAGCCCGGGAAGTACACCTCCCCCTCGGGGTAGCCCCAGATGTCCCCGCTGAAGCGGTAGCCGGCGAGCCACTCGAGGGTCTGCTCGTCCACGATCTCCCGCTCGCGCAGGAAGCCGAGGACGCCCGGGTCGAAGCGGAAGTTCTCCACCGCGTCCAGCACCCGCCCGGTGCCCGCCACGACGCCGTAGCGGCGCCCGTTCGGCAGCCGCCGGGTGAAGACCTCGAACACGCTCCGCCGCTCGGCCGTGCCCGCCGCGAGCGCGGCCCGCAGCATCGTCAGCTCGTACTGGTCCGTGAAGAGCGCCGTCGAGGGAACGCCCACCCGTCGCCCACCGCCACCCTTCCGGGGAAGCGCTTCGCGCCCTTCTTCTTTCGGCAGCCCAAGGTCCGCTGTGTTCATGGCAGGGATGCTACCCCCATTTCGTCAATCTGACGATTGCGCCTCCCGGCGACGCGATCGCCTTGCTTCCAGGCCCGTTTGTGCGACTACCCCCCTCGGGTGGCAGCATGGGCATGTGACGTCACCCGCACCCCTGGAGATCGAACGCACCGAGTCGGCGGAGGAGGTCTTCGCCGTCCCCGAGCCGGACGTCCCCTGGGTCACCATCGTCCACAACGACCCGGTCAACCTCATGAGCTATGTGACCTACGTCTTTCAGTCGTACTTCGGCTACTCCAAGGACAAGGCCACCAAGCTCATGCTCGACGTCCACCACAAGGGCCGGGCGGTCGTCTCCAGCGGCAGCCGCGAGGAGATGGAGCGCGACGTGCAGGCCATGCACGGCTACGGCCTGTGGGCCACTCTCCAGCAGGACCGCAAGTAGCCAGCAGCCCGCCCAGCAGCGAAAAGGCGTTCATGCCCGGAACCTTCGAACCGCTTCCCGGCGGCGGCGCGGCCGTCGCCCTCGACGACGTCGAGATCTCCATCATCCGGTCGCTGGCCGTCCAGCTCCTGGAGCTCATCGGCCCCGGCCCCGCCGAGGACACCCCCGACGACCCGCTCGCCGAGCTGTTCGCGGAGGGCCCGAGTGAGCCGCCCGCCGATCCGGTGCTCAAGCGGCTCTTCCCGGACGCCTACAGCGACCCCGAGCGGCCCGCCTCGCCCCGTGACGCCGAGGAGCAGCGGGCGTACTCCTCGGAATTCCGCCGCTACACCGAGAACGACCTGCGGGCCGGCAAGCGGGACAGCGCCCTCGCGGTGATCCGCTCCCTGGACGCGCTCTCCTCGGCCTCGGCCGGCGAGGGCGGTGCCGTGCTGAAGCTGTCGCCGGAGGAGTCCCAGCAGTGGCTGGGCGCTCTGAACGATCTGCGGCTCGCGATCGGCTCGCGGCTGGAAATCACCGACGAGGAGGACAGCGACCTCCTCTATCGCCTCCCGGACGAGGACCCGCGCAAGCCGATGGTGATGGCCTACCTCTGGCTGGGTGGACTCCAGGAGACGCTGGTCGGAACGCTTATGCCCTGATCAGTGCAGGTCTTGTGACCGGCGGGTGACCGATCGGTGTTCGCTCAGGGGACACTCAAATCCGGATAACGATCGCGTCACCACGCCCGCCTTCTATGCCGTCTTCGACGGCGCTTTGTCCGGTTCTCCCTGTGTGGTGCGTCACAAATCAGCCATGTGATCAATGTTGCGGCCGTGATAAATCTTCACGACCGCCCGGCCGACACCACCCGAATGTCCGGCCGGGTGCGCCACCGAGCCGACAACCGTCGGCCAGGCACGAGCGGCCTTCCGGGGCCGGCTCAGCTCCATCATTCCGGGGGGATCGAGACCCGATCCGAGGCCGACGCAGGCCCGGGTCGGCATGGAGAAAGGCGCACCACACATGACCTCTGCGCAGGTCGACACGGAAAACGTCCCCGAAGAGGGCTACGAGCGCGGACTCGGCAGTCGCCAGGTCCAGATGATCGCCATCGGCGGCGCCATCGGCGTCGGCCTGTTCATGGGCGCCGGAGCGAACATCGCCAAGGCCGGCCCCAGCATCATCCTCATGTACGCCCTCGCGGGCGTCGTCATCTTCTTCATCATGCGGGCGCTGGGCGAGCTGCTCCTCTACCGGCCCGTCTCCGGCTCCTTCGCCGAGTACGCCCGCGAGTTCCTCGGCCCGTTCTTCGGGTTCGTCACGGGCTGGACGTACTGGCTCATGTGGGTGGTCACCGGCATGGCCGAACTCACGGCCGCCGCGATCTACATCCACTTCTGGTTCCCGGAGATCCCGCAGTGGGTCAGCGCCCTGGCGTTCCTGGTGGTGCTCTTCGGCGTCAACCTGATCTCCGTCAAGATCTTCGGCGAGGTCGAGTTCTGGTTCTCGATGATCAAGGTCACGGCCATCATCGGCATGATCGTCATCGGCCTCGGCGTGCTCACCCTCGGCTTCTCCGACGCCGGTGACACCGCCACCGTCTCCAACCTCTGGTCGCACGACGGCTTCTTCCCGAACGGCATCGGCTCCAGCCTGATGACGCTCCAGGGCGTCATGTTCGCCTACCTCGCCGTCGAGCTCGTCGGCGTCACCGCGGGCGAGTCCGAGAACCCTGAGAAGACCCTGCCCAAGGCCATCAACACGCTGCCCTGGCGCATCATCGTCTTCTACGTCGGCGCGCTGCTGGTGATCCTCTCCGTCGTCAAGTGGACCGAGTTCTCCGCCGGCGAGAGCCCCTTCGTCCACGCGTTCGGCGAGATCGGCATCCCGCTCGCCGCGGGCATCGTCAACTTCGTGGTGCTCACCGCGGCCCTGTCGTCCTGCAACTCGGGCATGTACTCGACCGGCCGCATGCTGCGCGACCTGGCCGCCAACAGCGAGGCCCCGCAGGCCTTCGGCAAGCTCAACGCCCGCAAGACGCCCGCCGTCGGCATCACGGTCTCCGTGGCGCTCATGGGCATCGGCGTGGTCCTGAACTACGTCGTCCCGGAGAAGGCGTTCCTCTACGTCACCTCCGTCGCCACCGCGGCGGGCATCTGGACCTGGATGATGATCCTCGTCAGCCACATCCGCTACCGCGCAGCGGTCGACGCGGGCCGGTTGCGCGCCTCGTCCTTCCCCGCCCCCGGCGGAGCGCTGTTCAGCTGGGTCGCGCTCCTCTTCCTCATCGGCGTGACCTTCATGATCGCGTATGACAAGGACGCGCGGATCTGCCTGTACGTCGCGGCCGGCTGGGCCGTCGCCCTCGGCGTCGGCTGGGCGATCCTCAAGCGCCGCAACCCGCAGATCGCCGAACGCCGCGACCCGGAGTTCGAAAAGGTCGGCTGACATCCCGCCCCGGACGCCCAGCGGCGGGGAGTACTCGTGGCACTCCCCGCCGCTGCCGCTCAGGGCGTCCGGCATATGGGCCGTTCCGTACCAACCCTCGGTACGGAACGGCCCTTCTGCTTATCCTGACCAGCATGCTGACCATCACCCAGGCCCTCGTCGACCAGATCGTCGCCCACGCGCGCAAGGACCACCCCGACGAGGCGTGCGGCGTGATCGCGGGCCCGGCGGGCTCGGACCGCCCCGAGCGCTTCATCCCGATGCTGAACGCGGCCATGTCGCCCACGTTCTACGAGTTCGACTCCGGCGATCTGCTCAAGCTCTACCGCGAGATGGACGACCGCGACGAGGAGCCGGTGGTCATCTACCACTCCCACACGGCGACCGAGGCCTACCCCTCCCGCACCGACATCTCCTACGCGAACGAGCCGGGCGCCCACTACGTCCTCGTCTCCACCGCCGACACCGACGGGGCCGGCGAGTTCCAGTTCCGCTCCTTCCGTATCGTCGAGGGCGAGGTCACGGAAGAAGAGGTCCAGGTCGTCGAGGCGTACTGAGCAGGCCTGAAGCAAGCCCCTGAACAAGCCCTGAGCAGTGCGGTCTCACTCCCCGGCCGGGAACCGTCCGCGATGTGGGATCACATTCCAGTACCCGGACCGGGAATCGATACGATGACCCCATGGTTTTCCACGACGTGAGCGACAAGACGCCGGGCGAGCTGCTCGTGGCGCGGCTGCACGTCGACCTGTGCAGGCTCGCCAGCGCCATCTGTTGACGCGGGTCCCTGCCGCCGTACGGCCGTGAGCCGCGGCGCCGCACCCACGCACCACCCCGCCGTTCCTGCGCTGCCGCGCGCCCCGACTGACTACTCCCGACAGGAGCCCTGAAGCCATGGCCATCGAGGTCCGCATCCCGACCATCCTCCGCACGTACACCGACGGACAGAAGGCGGTGGAGGCCAGCGGTGACACCCTCGCCGAGCTGTTCACCGACCTCGAGACCCGGCACGCCGGCATCCAGGCCCGCATCGTCGACGGCGACCAGCTGCGCCGCTTCGTCAACGTGTACCTGAACGACGAGGACGTCCGCTTCCTCGACGGCATCAACACCAAGCTGTCGGACGGCGACAACGTCACGATCCTGCCGGCCGTGGCCGGCGGCATGGTCTGATCACCGATGCGCTACGACTCACCCCTGGCCGCGGTAGGCAACACCCCCCTGGTGCGCCTGCCGCGGCTGTCGCCGTCCTCCGACGTCCGTATCTGGGCGAAGCTGGAGGACCGCAACCCGACCGGCTCGGTCAAGGACCGCCCGGCCCTGCACATGATCGAACAGGCGGAGAAGGACGGCCGCCTCACCCCGGGCTGCACCATCCTGGAGCCCACCTCGGGCAACACCGGCATCTCGCTGGCCATGGCGGCCAAGCTCAAGGGCTACCGCATCGTCTGCGTGATGCCGGAGAACACCTCCCAGGAGCGCCGCGACCTGCTGGCCATGTGGGGCGCCGAGATCATCTCCTCCCCGGCCGCGGGCGGCTCCAACACCGCCGTGCGCGTCGCCAAGGAACTCTCCGCCGAGCACCCCGACTGGGTGATGCTCTACCAGTACGGCAACCCGGACAACGCGGGCGCCCACTACGCCACGACCGGCCCGGAGATCCTCGCCGACCTGCCCTCCGTCACCCACTTCGTGGCGGGCCTCGGCACCACGGGCACGCTCATGGGTGTGGGCCGCTTCCTGCGCGAGCACAAGCCGGACGTCCAGATCGTCGCGGCCGAACCGCGCTACGACGACCTGGTCTACGGCCTGCGCAACCTCGACGAGGGCTTCGTCCCCGAGCTGTACGACGCCTCCGTCCTCACCAGCCGCTTCTCGGTCGGCTCGGCCGACGCGGTCACCCGTACCCGGGAGTTGCTCCAGCAGGAGGGCATCTTCGCCGGTGTCTCGACGGGCGCCGCGCTGCACGCCGCGCTCGGCGTGGGCAAGAAGGCCGTGAAGGCCGGTGAGCAGGCCGACATCGTCTTCGTCGTCGCGGACGGCGGCTGGAAGTACCTGTCGACGGGCGTCTACACGGCGGCCACCACGGAGGAGGCCATCGAGACGCTCCAGGGGCAGCTCTGGGCGTAGCGCACACCGACAAGAAGGGCTGGAGCCATCGCGCTCCAGCCCTTCTCGCGTCTCACCCCGCCAGGTACCGCACCCGGTCCCACAGCGCCGGATCCACCACCCCGACCCGGCGCCGGAAGCCCCACACCGGGACCTCCCGCAACTCGTCCGTCTCCAGGAAGCTCGCACGGCCCCTGGCGTCGCCGACCGAACCCGGCGGCAGCGGGATGACCCCAACCCGCTCGTGCCGGAACCGTGTCGTGATCTTCGCGACGGTCGCCCGCTCCCCGCGCACCGCCAGCACCAGACACGGCCGGTCCTTGGTCTTGGTCCGCGCCTCGTCCTCGTAGGGCACGTCCGCCCACCAGATCTCCGCCGGCTGCGGCAGACCCGCCACCGCCGCGGACGGCGCGACCGGACGCCGCCGCCGCGCCGACGACCGGCGCCCCCAGCCGTCGACGAGCGTGGCCACGAGCGCGAGCAGTACCACCGCGGCGAGCGCCAGCCACCAGGACGTGTCCATACTGAGACGTTACCGGCGCCATCCCTCCCCTGCGCCCTCCCTCGCAAGGATCACGCCCGGACCTGCCGCCCGAACCGGTGACACCACAGGTGAGTTCGCCCACAACAGCCCTTGGCGGAGGAGCTACCGGAGGTTTTGCGCCTTACGCTCGACAAACCGCACGACCCCCGACGCCCCTTAAACAGACTTTCCCGCCAGCGGAGGTTTCTGCTTCATGAAGCTCACCGTCGTCGGCTGCTCGGGGTCGTTCCCGTCCGCGGAATCGGCCTGCTCGAGCTACCTCGTCGAGGCCGACGGCTTCCGGCTGCTTCTCGACATGGGCAACGGTGCCCTGGGCGAGCTGCAGCGCCACTGCGGTCTCTACGACCTCGACGCGATCTTCCTCAGCCATCTGCACGCCGACCACTGCATCGACATGTGCGCGTACTTCGTCGCGCGCTACTACCGCCACGACGGCGGCCGCTGCGACCCGCTCCCGGTCTACGGACCCGAGGGCACGGAACACCGGCTGACCACCGCCTACGCGGACACCCCCTCCGCCTCCTCCATGAGCGAGGTCTTCGACTTCCACACGGTCAAGCCGTCCACCTTCGAGATCGGCCCCTTCGCGGTGCACACCGAGCGGGTGGCCCACCCCGTGGAGGCGTACGGCATCCGCATCGAACACGACGGCAAGGTGCTGACGTACTCCGGCGACACGGGCATCACCCCGGCCCTGGACGAACTCGCCCGGGACGCCGACCTGTTCCTGTGCGAGGCGGCGTTCACGCACGGCAAGGAGAACATCCCCGACCTGCACCTCAACGGCCGCGAGGCGGGCGAGACGGCCGCCCGGGCAGGCGCCCGGCACCTGGTCCTCACCCACATCCCGCCGTGGACGGACCCCCAGGTCAATGTCGCCGACGCCCGCGCGGTCTACGACGGGCCGGTGGACCTCGCGGCACCGAGGCAGACGTACGAGCTCTGAAGACCCAGGCACGACAAGGCCCCGGAACCGAAGCGGTCCCGGGGCCTTCACCGTGTGCGGACTACTTCGCCTCGGCCTTCTGCAGCTCGGCGAGTTCCTCGTCGGACTCGCGGCCCGGCGTCGGCAGGTTGAACTTGGTGATCGCGAAGCGGAAGACCACGTAGTAGACCGCCGCGAAGCACAGGCCCACCAGGGCCAGGCCCCACGGGTTGGTCGCGATGCCCAGGTTCAGGAAGAAGTCCACCGCGCCGGCCGAGAAGCCGAAGCCGTCCTTCATCCCCAGCGCCCAGGTCAGCGCCATCGAGACACCCGTGAGCACGGCGTGGATCGCGTACAGCACCGGGGCGATGAACATGAACGTGAACTCGATCGGCTCCGTGACACCGGTGACGAAGGAGGTCAGCGCCAGCGAGAACATCATGCCGCCGACGACCTTGCGGCGCTCGGGCCGGGCGCAGTGCACGATGGCGAGGCAGGCGGCGGGAAGGGCGAACATCATGATCGGGAAGAAGCCGGTCATGAACTGCCCGGCGCTCGGGTCGCCCGCCAGGAACCGGGCGATGTCGCCGCTCTTGCCCTCGTAGGTGCCGGCCTGGAACCAGGGGAAGGAGTTCAGCAGGTGGTGCATGCCGATCGGGATCAGCGCGCGGTTGGCGACACCGAAGATGCCGGCGCCGACGGCTCCGGAGCCGACCAGCCACTCGCCGAAGTTGTGCAGCGCCGTGCCGAGGACCGGCCAGATGTAACCGAAGACGATGCCGATGACCAGGCCCGCGAAGGCGGACAGGATCGGAACCATGCGGCGACCGCCGAAGAAGCCCGCCCAGTCGGGCAGCTTGGTGCGGTAGAAGCGCTGGTAGAGCAGCGCGACGACGAGGCCCATCACCACGCCGCCGAGCACCTTGGCGTCCACCGGCGCGTCCACCATGACGACCTTGCCGTCGACGGCCGTCGCCACCTGCGGCAGGTTAGGGTCGGTGAAGGTGGCGAGCACGTTCTTGAAGACGAGGTAGCCGACCACGGCCGCCAGGGCGGTGGAACCGTCGGACTTCTTGGCGAAGCCGATCGCGATGCCCACGGCGAACAGCAGCGCCATGTTGTCCAGGATCGCGTTGCCGCCGGCGGCCATGAAGCCCGCGATCTTGGTGATGAAAGCGGGGAACGACTCCCGCCCCAGCATGTCGGTGTTGCCGAGGCGGACCAGGAGGGCGGCGGCCGGCAGCACGGCGACGGGCAGCATGAGGCTGCGGCCGATGCGCTGCAGGACTGCCATCACCGCAGTCCCCTTCTTCGGGCTCGCGGGCGCGGCTGTGTCTGTGGACATGAACTTCCTCCATGGGGCACGGCGCCGCCCAGGAAGAGTTCGACGGGGGACGGCGGCGTCTCAAAAGGGGAGCGCGGTCTCCGCCGCGCGACCTCCACCAGTCAGTGGTGTAGACCAGTTGTAGCACGGTAGACCGAACGAGTGGAACCCGCGAATTCCGCCCGATTCGACGATCACGCCCCGGTGCTTTGTCGAGAGGCGGACTTGTGGTGTAGACAACTGGACTACCGCGACCAAGCGGTTCGGATCAGGGAGAACAGAGATGGCCACCAAGGCTGAGAAGATCGTTGCCGGGCTCGGCGGCATCGACAACATCGAAGAGGTCGAGGGCTGCATCACCCGCCTGCGGACCGAGGTCGTCGACCCCGCCAAGGTCGACGAGGCCGCCCTGAAGGCCGCCGGCGCCCACGGCGTCGTCAAGATGGGCACCGCGATCCAGGTCGTCATCGGCACCGACGCCGACCCCATCGCCGCCGAAATCGAAGACCTCATGTGAAGAGCCGGCATCGTCCCCGGCTTCACACCCTGAACGGGTCCCTCACCACCGCGGGAGGGGCCCCTTCCGCAGCTACGGCTAGGCTCAGCGGCATGTCTCGAATCGACGGCCGCACCCCCCAGCAGCTCCGCCCGATCACCATCGAACGTGGCTGGAGCAAGCACGCCGAAGGCTCCGTCCTCGTCTCCTTCGGCGACACCAAGGTCTTCTGCACCGCCTCCGTCACCGAAGGCGTCCCGCGCTGGCGCAAGGGCAGCGGCGAAGGCTGGGTCACCGCCGAATACTCCATGCTGCCCCGCTCCACCAACACCCGAGGCGACCGCGAGTCCGTCAGGGGCCGCATCGGCGGCCGCACCCACGAGATCTCCCGCCTCATCGGCCGCTCCCTGCGCGCCGTCATCGACTACAAGGCGCTCGGCGAGAACACGATCGTCCTCGACTGCGACGTCCTCCAGGCCGACGGCGGCACCCGCACGGCGGCCATCACCGGTGCCTACGTGGCGCTGGCCGACGCCGTCGCCTGGGCCCAGCGCAAGAAGCTCATCAAGGCCGGCCGCCAGCCCCTCACCGGCACCGTCTCCGCCGTCTCCGTCGGCATCGTCGGCGGCGTCCCCCTCCTCGACCTCTGCTACGAGGAAGACGTCAAGGCCGACACCGACATGAACGTCGTCTGCACCGGCGACGGCCGCTTCGTCGAGGTCCAGGGCACCGCCGAGGCCGAACCCTTCGCCCGCGACGAACTGGACGCCCTCCTCGACCTCGCCGTCGCCGGCTGCGCGGAACTCACCACCCACCAGCGCACCGCGCTTGATACCGTCCCCGAAAAGTAAAGGGCGCACCAAGGCAGATGCTCGGCACGGGCAACCGTGCCGAGCATGCTCGCGTCTGAAGAGGTACGGGCGCACGGCTCATCCCCGGGCGCTCGGCCAGCCACACGGGCCGACCGGCCCGACCGACGAGAGGGACCGTTCCATGGCCGCGAGCCGCCGACGCCGCACCGCAGCCGTCGCCGCCACCCTGGCGGCCGTCGCGCTGACCGCCGGACTCACCACCGGCTGCGCCGCCGTCGACAAGGCGCTGGACTGCGTCCAGACCGCCGACGCCATCGCCGACAGCGTCACGGAACTCCAGCAGGCCGTGGACAACGCGGCGGGCGACCCGACGCAGCTCGACGAGTCCCTCGACTCCATCGACAAGAACCTCGGCGAGATCGGCGACAAGACCGACAACACGGACGTCAACAAGGCCGTGGACGACCTCAACAAGGCCGTCGACAACGTCCGTACGTCGATCAAGAACGGCGACGAGACGCCCGACATCAGCCCGGTCACGGACGCGGCGGGCGAACTGACGAAGGTCTGCACACCGTGACGCTGCGCCAGCTGGGCCGGGCCTCTCGTGTGCCGGGTTTCTGTCGGAGGACGGGTGCGGGTCCGCGGGGGCTGGTCGCGCAGTTCCCCGCGCCCCTGGAGGGGCACCCCGGCCCGGCGGCGCTGCGGCGATACTGGGGGCCATGACCCGCCTGATCCTCGCCACTCGTAACGCCGGAAAGATCACCGAACTCCGCGCGATCCTCGCCGAAGCCGGACTGCCGCACGAACTCGTCGGGGCCGACGCCTACCCGGACATCCCCGACGTCAAGGAGACGGGAGTGACGTTCTCCGAGAACGCCCTCCTCAAGGCCCACGCCCTGGCCCAGGCGACGGGCCTCCCCGCGGTCGCCGACGACTCAGGCCTCTGCGTCGACGTCCTGAACGGCGCCCCGGGCATCTTCTCCGCCCGCTGGTCCGGCCGACACGGCGACGACAAGGCCAACCTGGACCTGCTCCTCGCCCAGCTCTCGGACATCGCCGACGACCACCGCGCCGCCCACTTCGCCTGCGCGGCGGCCCTGGCCCTGCCCGACGGCACGGAGCGCGTGGTCGAGGGCCAACTCCGAGGCACCCTCCGCCACGCCCCATCAGGCTCGGGCGGCTTCGGCTACGACCCGATCCTCCAGCCGGAGGGGGAATCACGGACCTGCGCGGAACTGACCCCTGACGAGAAGAACGCCATCAGCCATCGGGGGCAGGCGTTTCGGGCGCTGGTGCCGGTGGTGCGGGAGCTGTTGGGCTGAGCCCAGGAGAAACGGCCTGCGCATCGAGTCTTCGATTCGCAGGCCGTATCTCGTGCGGCGGAAGGGATTCGAACCCTCAAGCCCGGTCAGGGGCCACAGGACCTAAACCTGCTGCGTCGCCGTTGCGCCACCGCCGCTAGCCGCCTGTCATCGTACCGGGAGCAGCTTGCCGTCTCTTGCCTCCCCTGCACCAGGTGCTGGTGATCGCGTGGCAGTTGGGGCACAGCAGCCGCAGGTTCTCGCGCCGGTCGTCGCTCCAGTCCCCGTTGATGTGATCCACCTCCAGCGTCATGGGCTTGCCCCGCCACTCGGGGCCGATCCCGCACCGTGCACACTGCTCGGGCACGCCGACATCGCTGAGGGCGCGGCGCAGCAGGGAGGTCGTGGTCCTGTGCTTGCCGTCGTGCCGGACCAGAATTTCCGCGGGGCGCTTGGCAGGGATCGTTCCGGGCTTGCCTCGATTGTGTGCCTGTCCCAGGAAGTGCGCCGTGTCGAGGTGTTCCTCGGCGATCCGCTGGCGCAGGGTGGCCCTCTGCCCGCCGTTGTCCGGCCGTCCCAGGCGGCGCAGCACTTCTGCGAGGGAGACGGACTCGGCGACCGCAACGCGCAGTTCCTCGGGTGTGGGCCGTGCGCGTCGACGGCTCATGCGGCACGCTTCCGGCTGCGGCCCCGGTAACTGTCCGTCGTCGAGTGGCAGTTGGGGCAGAGAAGGCGCAAGTTCTCGACCCGGTTGTTACACCAGTTGCCGTCGATGTGGTCTACCTCCAGGGGTAGCGGTTCCCCTAGCCAGACCCCTTCAACGCCGCACAAGGCGCAGCGCTCCTCTACACCCAGCTCGCGCATGGCCCTCTTGAGCCGACTGCTCGGGACGCGCTGGGCCGACGTAACCTCGACGAGGATCTCGTCGGCGGTTCGGCGACGTTGGTTGTACCTCATCCGCTCGGTTCGTACCATCGGCGTGAAATGCGACGTGTCGATCCCGTACGCCTTGATCCGACGGCTGATGTGCGTGTGATGCCCGCCCACCACCTCAAGCCCGAGATGCCGTAACACCTCGCACATGTTCGTCGACGCTCCAACCGCACGTTCGAGGACGTCTCTCGTCCACTTCACGCCCTCCCGCTCGAAGTGCGACACGTCCACCCCGAGCTTCTTCATCCGGCCGAACACATACCGCCGTGTCGAACTCCGGGGATCCACCCCCAGCCTTCCCAACGCCTCCGACAACGTCCTCGCCCCCCGAGCCGCCTCTTCCAGCCGCTCCCTGGTGTACGCACTGGCCCCCATGACCCGCTCTCCGTCCTCGACCGCCCGTTCGTGGTCTCGCACGGAGTAACGAACCGACTATCGGACAGTCACGCACGAAAAGCGGAGCGGCTCGTGCCGGGTCTTCCCGGTACGAGCCGCTCCAGCGGAACCCGCGGTGTCTCAGACCCCCAGATCCTTGATGATCTTGGCCACGTGGCCCGTCGCACGCACGTTGTACAGCGCGCGCTCGACCTTGCCCTCCTCGTCCACGACGATCGTGGAGCGGATGACGCCCATGTAGGTCTTGCCGTAGTTCTTCTTCTCGCCGAAGGCGCCGTAGGAGTCCAGGACCCGCTTGTCCGGGTCGGCGAGGAGGGTGATCTTGAGGGACTCCTTGTCGCGGAACTTGGCCAGCTTCTCGGGCTGGTCGGGGGAGATGCCGATGACGTCGTAGCCCGCGCCCGTCAGCAGCTCCAGGTTGTCCGTGAAGTCGCAGGCCTGCTTGGTGCAGCCGGGGGTGAGGGCGGCCGGGTAGAAGTACACGATGACCTTGCGGCCCTTGTGGTCCGCCAGGGACACCTCGGTGCCGTCGGCGTCGGGGAGGGTGAAGGCGGGGGCCACGTCCCCCGGCTGGAGTCGCTCGCTCATCGGACCAGGGTAACCGGGGGTCCTGACGGTGCTATGAGCCGTGGAGCTGACAGACTGTCCGGCACAGGCTTTATACCGACTTCGGAGGCGACACGGTGGCGGACACGGCGGACACCAGGACCCCGGCGCAGATCGAGGCGGACATCAGGCGCCGTCGCGAGACCCTGGCCGAGACCCTCGACGAGATCGGGGTGCGGGTGCATCCCAAGACGATCGTCGGGGACGCCAAGGCCAGGGTGGCGTCCAATATCGATCACACCCTCGGGCGTGCGTACGTGGGGGTCAACCGGGCCGTCACCGACGTGCGGTCCCGGTTCGTGGGCGAGGACGGCGCGCCGCGCCTGGAGCGGGTCGTGCCGGTCGCCCTCGTGGTGGTCGGTGTGGTCGGGCTGCTCGCCCTCGGCACGCGGCGGCGCAAGGGCTGACCCGACTGCGGACGTTCACGGCGAAGACAGGTAGGTTTCAGGGCGTGAGCGCCAACAGAAACGAGCACAGCACCCACCCGGACAAGCTGCCCATCCGGATGCTGCACGACCGCGTACTCGTGCGGCAGGACACCAGCGAGGGCGAGCGGCGTTCGGGCGGCGGCATCCTGATTCCCGCCACGGCGGCGGTCGGCCGGCGGCTGGCCTGGGCCGAGGTCGTCGCGGTGGGGCAGAACGTACGGACCGTGGAGCCGGGCGACCGGGTTCTGTTCGACCCGGAGGACCGCGCCGAGGTCGAGGTGCGGGGCATCGCGTACGTGCTCATGCGCGAGCGTGATCTGCACGCCGTGGCCGCGGACCGGTTCGAGGGGTCCGAGGACTCGACGGGCCTCTACCTGTAGTCCCAGAAGGAGAAGAAGGGGCCGGTGACCGTTGTCACCGGCCCCTTCGTCGTGGCGTTTGCTACGTTGGAGGGACCCGACGAGACGCGCCGTACCGGGACCAAGGCAAAGACGACGCACCGACACCGTCAGCCTGTCTCCCGGAGGTCCGTCATGGCCTGGGTTCTGCTCGTCGTCGCCGGTCTGCTCGAAGTCGGGTGGTCGATCGGTATGAAGTACACCGACGGCTTCACCCGCCCGCTCCCCAGCGTTCTCACCGGCGCCGGGATCGTCGTCAGCATGCTGCTGCTGTCCCAGGCCGCCAAGACCCTGCCCATCGGTACCGCCTACGGCGTGTGGGTGGGGATCGGGGCGGCCGGGGCGGCGGTGGTCGGTATGGCCGTGCTGGGGGAGCCTGCCACCGCCGCCCGGATCTTCTTCGTGTGCCTGCTGCTGGTCGCCGTGGTGGGGCTGAAGGCGACCTCAGGTCACTGAGCCGGCCTATTCGCGGCGTGCGCCCTGCGGGACCACGCCCCAGCCGGGGCCGGTGGGAGCGCCGCCGGCGCCGCCGTCGGCCGTGCCGCCGCCTTCCGTGGTGCCGCCGTCGGCCGTGCCGCCGCCCTCCGTCGTGCCGCCGTCGCCGGTTCCGCCGTCCGCGGTGCCGCCGCCGGTGGGGGACTCGCCTCCCGTGCTGCCGTCGGTGGTGCCGCCGTCGGTCTGGCCCTGGGTCTGGCCCTCGGGCGCGCTCGGGGTCTGGCCGGGCGACTCGGTGCCGGTCTCCTGGTCGCCGGGGGGCGTGCTGCCTTCGTCGGCCGTGCCGCCCGTGGTCGGGTCGACGGGGGTCTCGGTGCTGGGGGCCTGCGAGACATCGGAGCCCGGCTGGAGCCTGAGGTCGAACTCGGTGACCGGCTTGCCCTTGAGGGCGTCCTGGGTGAACTGCGTCCAGATCTCCGTGGGCGCCCCGCCGCCGTTGATGCGGGCCTCGCCCAGCGCGCCGTACAGCGACTTGTGGGCGGCGGTGACCGGGTCCTGGCCCATGACGGAGACGACGGTGGCGAGCTCGGGGGTGTAGCCCGCGAACCAGGCCGCCGTGTCCTCCTCGGCGGTGCCGGTCTTGCCGGCGACGGGGCGGCCCGCTGCCTGTGCGGCGGAGGCCGTGCCGTTCTGGACGACGCTCTGCAGCATCGAGGTGGTGGTGTCGGCGGCCTCGCGGCTCACGGCCTGCCGGGTGCGCCGCTCGGGCAGTTCCACGGGCGTGCCCGCCTTGATGACCTTGTCGACCATCGTGTAGGTGCCGTGCCTGCCGTGGTTGGCGAGCGTGGCGTACGACTCCGCCATCTCGAGGACGCTGGCGGTGGCCGTGCCGAGAGCGATGGCGGGGCCGTCGGCGAGGTCCGGGGTGGTCTCGGGGATGCCCAGGTCGATCGCGGTCTGCTTGACCTTCTGGGGGCCGACGTCGGCGGCCATCTGCGCGTACACCGAGTTCACGGAGCTGTCGGTGGCCTCGGTGACGGTGATGGGGCCGTAGGAGTGCTGGTCCTCGTTCTCGGGGGCGTACGGGTCGCCGGCCCAGCCCTGGACGGTTCGCTTGTTGGTGCCGTCGTAGATCGTGTTCGGGGTGATCACGCGGCCGTCCTGGGTCCGCGAGCCGTTCTCGACGGCCGAGGTGAACACGAAGGGCTTGAAGGTGGAGCCGACCTGGAAGTCCCTGCGGGTGGCGTTGGGGGTGTACTGCTTGACGTAGTCGACGCCGTTGTACATCGCCACGACCTTGCCGGTCTTGGGGTCGACGGCGGCGCCGCCCGCGCGTACGTACGTGTCGACCTTGTTGTTCTTCTTGTCCAGTTTGGACATGAGCTTGTCGTTGACGGCCTTCACGAAGGCGTCCTGCTTGTTCTTCTGCAGGGTCGTGGTGATGCGGTAGCCGCCGGCGTCGAGCTTGTCCTCGTCGATGATGTTGTTCTGGGTGAGGTAGTCCTTGACGATCCGGACGATGTAGCCGCGCTGCCCGGACATGCCCGTGGAGAGGGTGGACTCCTTCGGCATGGGGAACTTCATGCCGGCCCGCTCGGACTCGCTGAGCCAGCCCTTCTTGACCATGCCGTCCAGGACGTAGTTCCAGCGGGATTCGGCGGCCTTGCGGTTCTCGGGGTGGGCGACGACGTCGTACTGGCTGGGCGCGTTGACGAGCGCGGCGAGGTAGGCGGCCCGGGCCGGGTCGAGGTCGGTGGCGTCCATGCCGTAGTAGGCCTGGGCGGCGGCCTGGATGCCGTAGGCGTTGCGGCCGAAGTAGCTGGTGTTGAGGTAGCCCTCGAGGATGTGGTCCTTGCTCTGCTCGCGGTCCAGCTTGATGGAGATGAAGAACTCCTTGGCCTTGCGCGTGACGGTCTGTTCCTGGCGCAGGTAGTAGTTCTTCACGTACTGCTGGGTGATCGTGGAGCCGGACTGCTTGCCCTTGCCGAGGGCGGTGTTCCAGGCGGCGCGGATCATGGCCTTGGGGTCGACGGCGGACTCGGTGTAGAAGTCGCGGTCCTCGGCGGCCAGGATCGCGTGCTGGGCGTCCTTGGAGATCTGCGGGAGTGTGACGTTCTCCCGGTTGATCTCGCCGTCGCGGGCGATCACCGAGCCGTCCGCGTAGAGGTAGACGTTGGCCTGCTTGGTGGCGAGCGCGTTGGCCGGCGGGATCTGGACCAGCGAGTAGCCCAGGAAGAAACCGCCGACCAGCAGCAGGACGACGATGATGAAGCCGCCGAGCGTCATGCGCCAGGTCGGGATCACCCGGCGCCAGCCGGTCCGCTTGCGTTTCCCGCCGGGCTTGGCCTGCGGTTCGTCAGGGTCGCCGATCGCCTGCATCTGCGCCGTGCCCGGGCCGTCGCCGGCCTGAGGCCGTGGCGTGGCCGGGGCGCCGGCCGCCTGGGCTCGCGGCGTGCCCGTGGCCCCGACGGCCCGGATCCGCACGGTGCCCGGGTCGTTGTCGCCCTGGGGGCGAGGTGCGGCCGGGGTGCCGTCCGCCTGGGCGCGTGTCGTGTCCGGGTCGCTGTTCTTCTGGGCGCGTGGCGTGCTGGAGGCGCTGACGGCTCGGATCTGTACCGTGCCCGGGTCGTTGTCGGCCTGGGGCCGTGGCGTGGCCGGGTCGTTGTCGCCCTGGGGGCGAGGTGTGGCCGGGGTGCCGTCCGCCTGGGCGCGTGGCGTGTCCGGGTCGCTGTTCTTCTGGGCGCGTGGCGTGCTGGAGGCGCTGACGGCCCGGATCTGCACCGTGCCCGGATCGTCGTCGGCTTGGGGCCGTGGGGTGGCCGGGGCGCTGTCCGCCTTGGCCGGTGGCGTGCCCGGGTGGCTCTTCGCCTTGGCCGGTGGCGTGCCCGGCTTGCCGTCCGCCTTGGCCGGTGGCGTGCCCTGGTTCCCGTCCCCCTCGGCCCGCGGCGTGCCCGGATTGCCGTCCCCCTCGGTCCGTGGCGCGGTCGGGTCGCCCTCCGGCCGGGGTCGTGCCGTGCCCGGGGCGTCGTCAGCCCGGTCCCGTGGCGTGCCCGGGGCGCCGTCCGGCTGCGGCTCTCTCGGTGCCCGCCCCGGTGTCGGCTGCTGCGGCTGAGGCTCGTCACTCATGTCGTGCACGGACTCCTGTTTCGCGTCGTACGTCGTTCCCGTACGTCTCTGCTCGCTCTTGCGCCCCTGTGATGAAGACTGTCCCATCCGGCGATCAGTTCCCTGATCGAGGGCCGTGTCGCGAGCCGTGTGGAGAGGCGGGCGGCGTGCGGGCGAACGTACAGGCGGCCGCAGGGTCAATTGAGCTATCCTGCACGCCTGTTCGAATCGCGATCTTGCTTGCGCGAGATTCGCCTGAAGGGGGACTCGACCGAAGATGCGACTGCTCGCACGCTCCGCCCTGGCCGGCACCGCCGCCACGCTGCTCGCCCTGGCCACGGGCGCCTCTGCCCACGCGGACGGAACGGATCGTACCGTCTGGGCCGGTGCCGACTGGAACGTCACGCCCCACGCGGACTCCGGCGGCAAGGCCCACATCCAGACGTACGGCGAGGTCTTCACCATCACCGACCTCGCCAAGGACGGCCACTCGACCATCGGGATCATCTCGATCGGCGGCGAGGGCAACACGTACTACTACTGGAACCGTGACGGAGTGAACACGACCCGCACGCTGAACCTCGACATCAAGGAGGGCACGCCGATCACCATCAAGGCGTGCATCGGCGACTGGAAGGGCAACCCGGACAACCCCACCGCCGGGATCATCTGGGAGAAGTGCAGCGGCTGGGCGCAGACCGACGCCTGATCGAACTTCGCGTGGGGCGCTCCGGGCACGGCCCGGGGCGCCCCACGGCGTTCCCCGGACGGAAAGTCACGGCACGCGAAAACCCTTGGCACGCGTGATCCCCGGCCCACTAGGCTCCTGCGCTTCGGTGTCCCGAGGCGAGGAGGGCTGTGGATGTGGGCTCGGGACGGTTGTACGCGGCCGTCGCGGCGGGCGGCTTCAGGCGGTACGCGACGTACCGGGCGGCCACGGTGGCCGGGGTGTTCACCAATACGGTCTTCGGCGTCATCCTCGTCTACACGTATCTCGCGCTCTGGGACGAGAAGCCGCACCTCGGAGGGTACGACCAGGCGCAGGCCGTGACGTATGTCTGGCTGGGGCAGTGTCTCTACGCGACGCTGGCGATCCAGGGCGGGGGCGCCGAGAAGGACCTGATGGAGCGCATCCGCACCGGTGAGATCGCCGTCGACCTGTACCGGCCGGCCGATCTGCAACTGTGGTGGCTCGCGGGCGACGTGGGGCGGGCGCTGTTCCAGATGCTGGGGCGGGGCGTGATCCCGTTCGCGTTCGGCGCGGTCTTCTTCCCCATGGCGCTGCCGACGTCGGTCACCCCTTGGCTGGCCTTCGTGGTCACGCTCCTGCTGGCGACGGTGGTCAGCTTCGCCATCCGCTACCTGGCGGCCCTGAGCGTGTTCTGGCTGATGGACGGCATGGGCGTCAACCAGGTCCTGATGGTCACGGGGATCTTCTTCTCGGGCATGGTGCTGCCGCTGAACGCCTTCCCCGGGGCGCTCGGCGAGATCGTGCGGGTGCTGCCGTGGGCGGCGCAGATCCAGATGCCGGCGGATGTGCTGATGGGGGAGACCGACCCGCTGCGGGCGTTCGCCTTCCAGGCGGCGTGGGCGGTGGCGCTGCTGGCGGCCGGACGGCTGCTGCAGTCGGCGGCGACACGGCGGGTGGTGGTGCAGGGTGGGTGAGCGAAGTGCCGAGGTGGCCGAGCGCGGTGCCCTGGCCGAGGGGCTGCGGGCCTATCGGCTGATCGCCGGGATGTGGATCCGGTCCAGCATGACCTACCGCACCTCCTTCGTCGTCACGGTGTTCGGCAACCTCACGGTGACGGGCCTGGACTTCGTGGGGATCCTGCTGATGTTCTCGCAGGTCGACTCCCTGGGCGGCTGGTCACTGCCCGAGGTGGCCTTCCTGTACGGGCTGTCGGTGACGGCGTTCGGGATCGCCGACCTGCTGCTCGGCTCGATGGACGTCCTGGGCGCCCGGATGCGCGACGGCTCCTTCGACACGCTGCTGGTGCGGCCCGCGCCGGTGCTCGCCCAGGTCGGCGCCGACCGCTTCGCGCTGCGCCGCCTGGGCCGGATCACCCAGGGCGCCGTGGTGCTGGGCTGGGCGCTGGTCTCGGTGGACGTCGACTGGACTGCGACGAAGGTGCTGCTGGTGCCGGTGATGGTGGTCAGCGGCGCGGCGATCTTCTCGGCGGTGTTCGTGGCGGGCGCGGCCTTCCAGATCTTCGCGCAGGACGCCGCCGAGGTGCAGAACGCCTTCACGTACGGCGGGACCACGCTGCTGCAGTATCCGCCGAGCGTGTTCGGGAAGGATTTGGTGCGCGGGGTGACCTTCATGCTGCCGCTCGCCTTCGTCAACTGGGTCCCGGCCGCCTATGTGCTGGGCCGTCCGTACCCCATCGGCCTGCCGCCCTGGGCGGCGTTCGCCTCGCCCTTGGTGGCGGTGGCCTGCTGCCTGCTGGCGGGGGCGGCGTGGCGGACGGGGCTTCGTTCCTACCGGAGTACAGGGAGTTGAGGTGACCGAGGTGGACAGCGGGTTCATCGACAGCGCCTTCATCGAACTCGACGGTGTCGAGAAGGTCTTCGACGTACGCAAGAAGACCGGCTTCATGAAGCGGGAACTACGGCAGGTACGGGCCGTCGACTCGATCTCCTTCCGGGTGGAACGCGGTGAGATGGTCGGCTACATCGGCCCGAACGGCGCCGGCAAGTCGACCACGATCAAGATGCTGACCGGCATCCTCACCCCGAGCGCCGGCCGGCTGCGGGTCGCGGGCATCGACCCCTCCCGCGAACGCACCCGGCTCGCGCACCGTATCGGTGTGGTGTTCGGGCAGCGCACCACGCTGTGGTGGGACCTGCCGCTGGTGGACTCCTACCGGCTGATGCACCGTATGTACCGGATCCCGGACGCCCGTTACCGCGAGAACCTCGACCGCCTGGTCGAACTCCTCGACCTGGGCGACCTGCTGGACGTACCGGTACGGCAGCTCTCCCTGGGGCAGCGGATGCGCGGCGACATCGCGGCGGCGCTGCTGCACGACCCGGAGGTGCTGTACCTCGACGAGCCGACCATCGGTCTCGACGTCGTCTCCAAGTCCAAGGTGCGGGAGTTCCTGCGGGAGATGAACGCCGAGCGCGGCACGACGGTGCTGCTGACCACGCACGACCTGCAGGACATCGAGCAGTTGTGCAAGCGGGTGATGGTCATCGACCACGGGCGCATGATGTACGACGGTCCGCTCGCCGGGCTGCACGAGGCGGGGGAGAGCGAGCGGACGCTGGTGGTGGACTTCGAGCGGGAACTGCCCCCGATCGACGCCCCGGCACCCGCCCGGGTCGTCCGGGTGGACGGTCCGCGGCAGTGGCTGGCGTTCCCGGCGGCGGAGTCGGCGGCGCCACTGGTGGCGCGGATCGCGGCGGAGTACCCGCTGGTCGACCTGTCGGTGCGGGAACCGGACATCGAAGCGGTGATCGCAAAAATGTACGCCGAGCGCGCGACCGCATAGTGCCCGTGACCGGTAACTCGTAGGCTGCTGTACATGACCGACGACGCAGCCCCGGATCTCCGCGCCTCCGACGCCGACCGTGAACGGGTCGCCGAAGTCCTGCGGGACGCCCTCGCGGAGGGACGTCTCGACATGACGGAGTTCGAGGAGCGGCTGGACGCGACCTACCAGGCGCGGACGTACGGGGACCTGGTGCCGATCACCCGGGACCTGCCGGCCTCGGGTGCCGCGGTGCCCGCCGTGTCGCTGAGCAAGGACCCCGCCACGGGGTCGGACTGGCCCGGGCGGATCGTCAGCGGCGAGGGGTCCTCGACGTGGGCCGTCGCCGTGATGTCCGGCTTCCAGCGCAAGGGGCACTGGACGATGCCCCGCCGGTTCACCTGCCTGGCCTTCTGGGGCGGCGGGGAGATCGACCTGCGCGAGGCCAGCTTCGCGGACCGCGAGGTCGAGATCAACGCGATCGCGATCATGGGCGGGGTGGACGTCATCGTGCCGCCCGGCGTCGAGGTCGTGGTGCGCGGCATCGGGATCATGGGCGGTTTCGACCACCGCGAGGAGGGTGTGCCGGGGGAGCCCGGGGCGCCGCGCGTGATCGTGACCGGGTTCGCCTTCTGGGGCGGCGTCGGGGTCCAGCGGAAGGTGACGCGGGCGCAGAAGCAGCGGCTCAAGGAGGAGCGGCGGCGGGAGAAGCTGGAGCGCCGGAGCAACGGCGAGTACTGAGCGTCGTCGGCCAGTACTCGGCGTCGTCCGCCTACAGCTCGGCCGGCGCCGAACCCTTCAGGCTCTCCAGGTCGAACTCCTCGGCCATCCGCGCGTACCCCTTGTCGCTGGGGTGCAGATGATCGCCCGAGTCGTAGTCGGCACGCAGCCGGCGCGGGTCGTAGGGGTCACGCAGCGCCTTGTCGAAGTCGGCCACCGCGTCGAAGACCCGGCCCGCCCGGATCTCGGCGTTGATCTGCTGCCGGACCGACTCCCGCGGGTCCGTGTAGCCGCGATGCCCGTAGAACGGCATCAGGGTCGCGCCGACGACCTTCAGGCCGCGGGCGTGAGCCTGGCCCACCATGGTGCGCAGGCCGTCGAGTATCGCGTTCGGGTCGGCGAGCCGCCGGTTGCGCAGGATGTCGTTGACACCGAGGTCGATGACGACGACCTTGGCGTTCGTCCGCTCCAGCACGTCCCGCCCGAAGCGGTTGAGCCCGCTGGGGTTGTCGGCCGGGCGGCCCAGCCCGTCCGTGAGGACCCGGTTGCCGCTGATGCCCTGGTTGACGACGCTGTAGCGGGGCAGGTCCCGCCCGGCGGCGATCTCCGCGCGTAGCCGCTGGGACAGCACGTCCGTCCACCGCCTGTTGGCGCCCGCGGTGGAGGTGATGCCGTCGGTGAGGGAGTCGCCGAGGACGACGACCGTGCCGTCGGACTCGTTGCTCAGCACGTCCAGCGCCGTCAGGTAGCGCCAGTAGGTGCTCTGCTCGGTGTACGGCGTGCCCGTCGTGTCCTGGGCGTGGTCACCCCGGGCGACGTAGGAGGTCTGCCGGGCGTGCGGGTGGTACGTCACCGGGCCGGAGCTGGTCGGTGTGTACGTGGTGATCAGGACGTCGGCGTCGTGCGGGATGACGACGCGCACGACGTCGCTCATCACCTGCCGGCCGGGCGGGATGACCACCGTGGGGCCGCCGTTGAAGGTCAGCTGCCGCATGGTGTCCGAGAGCGCGGCGGGCGTACCCGCGGCGGCGGCCACGGCGATCGAGGCCTGCGTGATGCTCAGCGGCGACTGGCCGTAGAGATTGGACAGCGTCACGCGGGCACTCGTACCGCCGACGCTGGTGTGGACGACGTTGCGTACCGAACGGTTGGCCATGCCGGTCGTCTCGGTGCCGGGCTCGGCGCCCGCCGGCGAGGTGGACCAGGTGCCGACCCAGGTGCCGGTGGAGGCGGGGGCGGCGGAGTTGTTCGGAAGACGGCCGTCGGCCCGGCTGTTACGGGACTGCGTGCCGTCGTCGGTCGCCACTCCGACATATATGGCGGCGGAAAGGGCCACAACCGCTGCGACGATCGCCGCGAGCAGGGAGTAACCACGACCCCGGGTCATGCTGTTCAGTTCTCCTCCAGCGATGGGAGCCCAAGGCTCCGATCTGATGTGCCCATGATGCGTCATGGGCAGGGGGAAGCTGACAGGACCCCTGGCATTACCCCCTCCCGACAGACGCCGGGAACTCCTGTTCCGTTCCAGGAGTCGGTCAGGAAGGGACAATGTGTGCGGGATCACCGAGCGGGTGGAGCGGATGGAACGGATGAAAGTGGAAGAAAAGGTCGGTGCCGAGGGGCAGCATGCCCGCCCCGGCGCCGCCGTGAACCGTGCGATGACGAGCTTCAGCCCGGCGGACGAGGAAAAACAGCGCGGCGTACGCCGTATGAAGCTCACCGCCACCGGGCTCCTGCTGTTCGTGGCCGTGGTCTACATCCTCACCAAGTGGGCCCAGAACTCCGGCGCCGGCCCCTGGGCGGGCTATGTCGCCGCCGCCGCCGAGGCCGGCATGGTCGGCGCGCTGGCCGACTGGTTCGCCGTCACCGCCCTCTTCCGCCACCCCCTCGGCATCCCCATCCCGCACACCGCGATCATCCCCACCAAGAAGGACCAGCTCGGCGTCTCCCTCGGCGAGTTCGTCGGCGAGAACTTCCTCTCCGAGGACGTCGTACGGCAGCGGCTGCGCGCCGTCGGCATCGGCAGCCGCCTCGGCGCCTGGCTCGCCGTCCCCGAGCACGCCGACCGGGTCACGGCGGAGCTCTCCACCGCCCTCAGGGGCGCCCTGACGGTCCTGCGCGACTCCGACGTCCAGGCCGTGGTCGGCGAGGCCATCACCCGGCGCGCCAACGCCCAGGAGATCGGCCCCGGCATCGGCAAGATGCTGGAGAAGGTCGTCGCCGACGGCGGCCACAAACGCGTCGTCGACCTCGTCGTCACCCGCGCGCACGACTGGCTGGTGCTGCACCGCGACGAGGTGATGGACGCCGTGGAGGGCGGGGCCCCCGGCTGGACGCCGAAGTTCGTCGACAAGAAGGTCGGTGAGCGCGTCTACAAGGAGCTGCTGCGCTTCGCCACCGAGATGCGCGACATGCCCGCCCACCCCGCGCGCGGCGCCCTCGACCGCTTCCTCACCGACTTCGCCTCCGACCTCCAGTCCGACACCGAGACCCGCGCCCGCGTCGAGCGGCTCAAGGGCGAGGTGCTGGGCCGCGGCGAGGTCCAGGACCTCATCGCCAGCGCCTGGACGGCCGTACGATCCATGATCGTCGCCGCGGCGGAGGACGAGCGCAGCGAGCTGCGGCTGCGTGTACGGGCCTCGCTGCTGTCGCTGGGCTCCCGGATGGCGGGCGAGCGGAAGGTGCAGGACAAGGTCGACAAGTGGGTGGAGGACGCGGCCGTGTACGTCGTCACCACCTACCGCAAGGAGATCACCTCCCTGATCACGGACACGGTGGCGAGCTGGGACGCCGAGCACACCACGCGGAAGATCGAGGCGAACATCGGCCGCGACCTGCAGTTCATCCGGATCAACGGCACGGTGGTCGGCTCACTGGCGGGCCTGCTGATCTACACGATCTCGCACGCGCTGGGTGCGTAGCGCGCTCCGGGTGCGACGGGTTCGGGGCGGCACGCCTCGGGGCGTCACGCTTCGGGGCGTCACGCTTCGAGGCGTGAGAAAAACCGGTCAGGGCACTCGATCCCGGTTCCGCTCGACGAGGAGGGGGCCCATGACCACCGCACAGGCCGGGACCGGCCGAACCATCACCACCGACATCCCCGCCCGCCTCGACCGCCTCCCGTGGTCGCGCTGGCACTGGACGATCGTGATCGGCCTCGGCACCGTGTGGATCCTCGACGGCCTCGAAGTCACCGTCGTCGGCAACATCGCCAGCCGCCTGTCGGAGCCCGGCAGCGGCCTGCCCATCACCTCCGGCGAGGTCACCGGCATGGCGGCCGCCCTGTACGTGGCCGGAGCCTGCTCGGGCGCCCTGTTCTGGGGCCGCCTGACCGACAAGTGGGGGCGCAAAAAACTCTTCATGATCACCCTGGCGGTGTATCTGGGGGCGACGGCGTTGACCGCCATCTCCTTCGACACCTGGTGGTTCTTCCTCTTCCGCTTCCTCACCGGCTTCGGCATCGGCGGCGAGTACGCGGCGATCAACTCCGCGATCGACGAGCTGATCCCCAAGGAGTACCGCGGCCGCACCGACCTGATGATCAACGGCAGCTTCTGGCTGGGCGCGGTCTTCGGCTCCCTGCTGTCGATCGTCGCGCTGGACACCGACATCTTCGCGGCGAACGTCGGCTGGCGCCTCACCTTCGCGCTCGGTGCGGTCCTGGCCCTGGTGATCCTGCTGGTCCGCCGGCACGTCCCGGAGAGCCCCCGCTGGCTCCTCATCCACGGCCGTGACGACGAGGCGGAACGCATCGTCTCCTCCATCGAACGCAAGATCGAGGAGGAGCGGGGTGAGCCGCTGCCGCGCCCGGAGGGCGAGATCACCATCCACCAGCGCCGCAGCGTCTCCTTCCTGGAGATCGGCCGCACGGTCTTCTCCGACTACCGCCGCCGCGCGATCCTCGGCTTCTCCCTCTTCATCGGCCAGGCCTTCCTCTACAACGCCATCACCTTCGGCTTCGGCGCGATCCTGACGACGTTCTTCGACGTCCCGAGCGGCAACACCGGCTACTACTTCGCGGTCATCGCGCTCGGCAACTTCTTCGGCCCGCTGCTCCTGGGCAAGCTCTTCGACACGGTGGGCCGCCGGATCATGATCTCCGGCACCTACCTGCTCTCCGGCCTGCTCCTCTTCGGCACGGCCTGGCTCTTCGACCAGGGCTCGCTGAGCGCGGCCACCATGACGGCCTGCTGGTGCGCGGTCCTGTTCTTCGCCTCGGCGGGCGCGTCCAGCGCCTACCTGACGGTGTCGGAGGTCTTCCCGATGGAGACCCGCGCCATGTCCATCGCCTTCTTCTACGCCATCGGCACGGCGGCCGGCGGCATCAGCGGCCCGCTCCTCTTCGCCGACCTCACCGAAACGGGCGTGGTCGCCGACACGGCCCTCGCCTTCCAGATCGGCGCGACCCTGATGTGCCTCGCGGGCCTGGCGGCGGCGATCCTCGCGGTGAAGGCGGAACGCCGCTCCCTGGAGGACATCGCGAAACCGCTGACGGCGGAGAAGGAGCCGTAGCAGGTAGGCGGCGGCGGTGGAGACCCGCGTTACCGAGGCCAGGGAGCTGCTGACCTTCCATATCGAGAGCCTCAGCGAACTCCCCGGCTGTGTCCACGACTTCAACGGCGTCCGGCGAGAGTCCCGTTAACCCCTGGGTCAGGCGAACTCCGACTCAGCCTCGTAGTGCATCTGAGCGCGGTCGAGAATGTCGTCCGGATCATGGCCTCGGGCGCTGGTCCAATGGAGCAGATCAGCGATCAACTCGACCGCCGACTCGACAAGGCTCACGTCACCGCCTCGCCCGTGTGGGCCTAGCCCGCGTGCGGCGCTCTCGTAGTTTTCGAGTACCGCCACAGCACGCTCGACGCGGCGGCAGCCACGCACCCCGCCGTTGAGGGGAATTTCGCACCAGACGGCCTTGCCTGCTGCGGTCACAAAGGTGCCCCAGTCGATTGCAACCGCTGCGAGTAGATGTAAGCCACGGCCGCACTCATCTCCGCATCCCGCCTCTCTGATTGTGGGCATGACCGGGCTCTTGTCGTGCACTTCGAGGCGTAGGCGCTCCGGCCGTCTCTCAAGGATCAGGGTCGCCGACGCCCCTTCACCGACATGTTTGACGACATTGGTGGCCAGCTCCGCGATGAGGAGCTCTGCTTCATCAGCAGCGACGAGCACCCCCCATCGACAGAGCTGCTGCACGGCGGCTCTTCTCAGCATGCGCACCTCCGTCGGCGCCGCTTCGAAGGGCAGCACACAGCGCAATCGTGACTCCGGGACTTCGCAGCCAGGCATGACGTCCTCCCTACGTAGCCACGCAACGCGCTCGATCGCGCCGTATCCGTACGGCTGCGCTGCGTAGCGCTCGACAGAGAGCATGACACAGAGAAATTGCACTGTGTAGCTTCTCATCAGAATCTATCGGGTGAATCGGGTGGTGAGCCCAGTTGCCGCTACTTAGCCTGATGGGCGTCCTACGGGCTGAGGCCCGGCACATGGT
>NZ_JBWKHE010000012.1:0-51118 GCF_056433405.1 Streptomyces sp. NPDC044719 | reverse complement strand
GTAGCTTCTCATCAGAATCTATCGGGTGAATCGGGTGGTGAGCCCAGTTGCCGCTACTTAGCCTGATGGGCGTCCTACGGGCTGAGGCCCGGCACATGGTGAAGGAGCCGCATGCCCGAACGGAGCACGACACGACGTCGCCAACTTGGCGCCACCATGCGCAAGTTGCGCTCCCGCACGGGAATGACACTGGAGGAAGCCGGGCGCCTGGTCGGCGTCTCGAAGGCGACCGTCAGCAGGTACGAGACCACGGCTGGACCGGTCAAGTGGATCGTCGTCGAAGCGCTGTGCCGTGAGTACGGAGCAACTGACTCTGAGCGGCGAGCAGTCGTCAACCTCGCTAAGAACGCCAAGGAGCAGGGCTGGTGGAGCTCCTTCGCCGACTCCATCCCGGAGAGCATGAACCTGCTCCTCACCCTTGAGGACGAAGCCGTTCGTGAGAACCACTTCTGTTGCGTCTACGTCCCCGGGCTTCTGCAGACGCGTGCCTACAGCACGGCACTCCAGGAAGCCAATGAAGTGCCCTTGGAGTCGGCAGAGATCGAGCGGCTGGTGGACATCCGCATGAAACGACAGGAGCTGCTGTCCCGTTCGAAGCCGTTGCACCTGTGGGCGATCCTCGATGAATCGGTCGTCCGCCGCGTCGTCGGATCGCCGGCGGTCATGAGAGAGCAGCTCGACCGTCTACTCGAAGCCAACGCGTCCCCGCATATCACGCTCCAGGTACTGCCGTTCTCCAAGGGAGCCCACGCTGCGGCGCTGGGCAGCTTTGTCATCATCGGCGGTGCTGAACCGGCTCTCGATGTGGTGTACGTCGACTTCCACACGGGTTCGCTCTTCCTGGAGAAGGAAGCGGAACTGGAGCGATACAGACTTGCGTTCGAGTACCTCCGCGCACAAGCGTTGGACATGGAGGCCTCCTCCGCCCTGATCCATCGCGCCCGCAAGGAGCTCTGAATGTCCGCTGGCCCCCAGATAGCCTCCGAGCCCAAGTGGTTCAAGTCGTCTTACAGTGGCGGTAACACCACCGAATGTGTGGAGTGCGCGTATACCGCCAACGGCGCGCTCATACGCGATTCCAAGACCGCGAGGAGAACTGTCGTCTCCTTCAGGGACGAGGCGTGGCGTTGCTTTGTCAGTGCCGTAGCGAACGAGACGCTGTCTCGTCGTAGCGCCCCGGACCGCTGGTTGGCCAAGAGGTACTCACGGCCGCCCGGTTCTCCCGAGGTTGGCGGTTCCGGGGCGAGTGTCAAGAGCGCCCTTCGGGCGTCGGCTGGCGCCGATTGCGCTTCGCTTCACTCTTGACACTCGCCCCTCCACCGCGGGGTTTTGCCCGGCCGGGCAGCCCAGGGGTGGGGGCGGCGGGGATGGTGGGGAGGGGTGCAGCACCGTGGCCGGGTTTGGGGTCGTGGGGGCGCCTGGTGATCGCGCTCCGCAAAGGATGGACGGGCGGCCGGGGCTGTCGGACTACTTGCCGTCCTCGGGGAGGTTTCCGTCGCCGCCGAGGTTGGCGACGATCCGGCGCAGGACGTTGATCGTGGTGACGAAGTCGGCCGGGTCGATGTTCTCGTGGGTCTGTTGGTGGACGCTCAGGTTGCGGTCCCTGGCTCGGAGACGGGCTGCCTCGCCGGCCTCCGTGAGGGACATGCCGCCCGTCGTGTCCTCCGTGAGCCAGCCTCGGGTGGTCAGGTCGTCGTAGACCTGGTCGAAGTCAGTGGCCTGGTCGTCGTAGGGAGTGAGGCGCTCGGTCAGGGTGGGGCGGGTCCATCTGCCGGGGGCGCCGGCGGCGTGGTTGAGGGTCCACCAGTGGGGCTGGGTGAGGTCCTCGACCGCCAGTTGGGCGCGGATGGCTCCTACGACCCTGCGGTAGGCCAGGCCGGTCCATGCGCCGATCGGCTGGGCGGCCAGTTCCTCCCGGGAGTACTCCTTGAGGTCCTCGGTCTGTGTGCTCATGGCTGCCTATCCCCTCCGGTGGTCGTCTGGACGCGATCAACCTAGGACCTCAATCAAACTTGAGGTCAAGGAGGAAGGTGCTGATCGCCTCGTAGAGGCGGTCCGGCTGGTCCAGGTGGACGTCGTGGGCCGCGTCCGGGATGCGGGTGAGGCGGGTGACCGGGCGGTGGGTGAGCATGGTGGTGGGCTCGTCGGGGCGCATGGTGCCGTGTTCGCCCTGGACGAGGAGTGTGGGGCAGGTGATCCGCGACCACTGGGGCCAGTAGGCGGTGGTGGCCAGCTCGGCGACCGACGAGATGAGCGTGGCGCGGTCGAAGGTGGGGTGCCAGCCGTCCTCTCGTTGCTGCAAGGTTCTCGTCCAGGCCTCATGGCCCAGGAAGGTCTTCGCGGCCTCCAGCGACTCGAACGGTGTCGGCCAGCTGTCCAGCCAGGTCGCGATCTGTGCGGGGAGCTCCGGGCTCGGGCCCGCCGGGCCCGCTTCGACCAGGATCAGGGATGTGACCAGGTGGGGGTGGGAGGCGGCCAGCAGCATCGCCGTGTGGCCGCCGAGGGACTGGCCCAGGAGGGTTACGGGGGCCAGGTCCAGTTCCTCGATCAGGGCTACGGCGTCCTGGACGTGGGCCTGGCGGGTCGTGGTCGGCGGTGTGCGGGTGCTGGCTCCGTGGCCTCGGGCGTCGTACGTCACCACGCGGTGGCCGTCGGACAGGAGGCGGGCGGCGACCGCGTCCCACTCGCCCTGGTGGCCGGCCAGGCCGTGCAGGAGAAGGAAGGGGGTGGCGGACTCCCGCTCGGGGCGGTGGTCGTGGTGGGCGATGCGGGTGCCGTCCGGGGTGGTGAGGGGCGTGGGGGTGGTGCGGACGGTTTTCGGGTGGGGAGTGTTCAACTGGCCTTCCTCCGGTGACGGCTCGGGCCAGCTTCTCCTTGCCCGACGGCCGCCGCCAGCCGATTTGCGGGGCCGGCGGTGACCGTCGTGCGAGGGCTGCGGGGTTAGCCGGGTCAGCGGGGTTACGGCCGTGGGCGGACTGCCGAGTTACGGCCGTAGACGGACTGCCGGGTTACGGCCGTACGCGGACTGCCGGGCTGCGGCCGTACGCGGATTACCGGGCTACGGCATCGGGCCCAGGTCCGCTCGGCCGAACAGCAGGGCGTAGCCCGGCGGCAGCTGGGCCAGGATGCGGGTCACCAGGTCGTCTCCGATCAGGGGCGGCAGCACGCCGAGGACCGAGCTGACGTCCCAGCGGGCCGTGGCGGGGGTGGCTCCCTCGGTACGGGTGGCGATCGAGTCGACGAACTCCGCGGCCGTCAGCCGCTGTGTGGCCGGGACCTGGGAGGCGATCAGCCTGGCGGCCTCTTCGGGCAGGGCGCGGGCGAGGTCGACCCGTTCGTCGCCGATGACGTGGGCTCCGAGCGCGGACAGGACGACTCGGGTGACGCGCTCCGCCTCGGCCCTGGTGGGGTACTGGCCCGACTCCTGCACCGCGTCGAGCAGTTGGGTCGTGGTGAGCGTCTCCGTGGTAACCGTCGTCGCGGTCATGTGCGGGATTTCCTCTGGGGTGTTCATGGGTGACCGTCCCGCGGGTGGGACGCCCGCGGGACGCTGCCTCGGTTGCGTGGGTGCTCGGGTGGGGTCAGCCGCTGAGCTGCTTGCGGCTGTCGCCACCCGCGATCTGGATACGGCGGGGCTTGGCCTGCTCGGCCACGGGGATGCGCAGGGTCAGGACGCCGGCCTCGTACGACGCGTCGATGCGCTCCGTGTCCAGCGTGTCGCCGAGGAAGAGGCGGCGGGTGAAGACGCCGGTGGGACGTTCGGCGACCAGTAGCTCCGCACCCTCGGGGGCGGGGGACCTGCGCTCGGCTCGCACGCTGAGGACGTTGCGTTCGATGTCCAGCTCGATCGTCTCGGGGTCGATGCCGGGGAGGTCGAAGTGGACGAGGAAGTCGTCCCCGGAGCGGTAGGCGTCGATCGCCATCGCCGAAGGGCGGGCGGCGGAGCCGAGGACCTGCTGCGTGAGTCGGTCGAGGTCACGGAAGGGGTCCGTGCGCATGAGCATCACTGTCTCTCCTCTCATCAGACACTGTGTCGCGATGCCGCATGTGTTGCTTCTTCTTATATAGCTCGGAAGAGAAAAGTTGACAAGCCTCGGCTCATGTTCGGGTGAGCGCCGTTCGCGCGCCCCGGCGTGTGCACCGCCCGCCCCGGGAGTTAGCCTCGGGTTCTCGTGAGGTCAGGAGGCAGGAACATGGTGAAGGTTCCCAGCGCGGTGGTCGCCGCGAGCGGGCTGGTCGGCGGGTACGGCGTGGCCCGTTGGACCAGGCAGCGGCCGCTCGGCGGGGCCGTGCTCGCGGTCGCCGGGGTGGCGGCCGCGCGGCAGTGGCGGCAGCAGGCCGGCGGGGTGGCAGCGGGGGCGTTGTCGGCCGCGTATGTCGCCGCGTTCGCCGGGTCGCATCCGCTGGCCAAGAGGGTGGGCGCCTGGCCCGCCGTGTTCGGAGTGGCGGGGGCTGTGGCCGTGGCGTCCTGGGTCGTGGCCGACCGGCGCGGCTGATCCGGCCAGTAGCGGGTGCAGCAAAGAACCCGGCCCTGAATCCCAGGGCCGGGTTCTTGTGTGGAGCGCCGGGCAGGCCTTGCACCTGCATTTCCCCGCAGGAAGCGGGGCGTCTTTCCTTGGACCACCAACGCACGATCCTTCAGCCGGAGTTCCGGCGACCGGATGCAGATCAACTGTACCGCAGTTTTTGTTATCGCCGTCACCGCCCGTCCGTCTCCTCACCGTCCCCCACAGGCACGCGACTTACGACGCTGAGGTACGACGACGTGACACGACAGATCAGCCGCCGGAACATGTTGAAAGCAGCGGGTGCGGCGGGCGCCGGTATCGGTATCGGTACGGCCGCCCTCGCGCCCCCGGCCTCGGCCGCCGACGGCCCCTTCGCTCACCCGGGGCTGCTGCACACCCGGACCGACCTGGACCGTATGGCCGCCAAGGTGAAGGCGGGTGCCAGGCCCTATGCGGCCGGGTTCGCCAAGCTCACCGCCAACCGCCATGCGCAGAGCGACTGGCGGGCCAATCCGCAGGCGACGGTGTACCGGGGGGCCGGGTCGCCCCAGAACTACGCGGCCCTCTACAACGACATCCACGCCGCCTACCAGAACGCCCTTCGCTACCACGTCAGCGGCGAGGACGCGCATGCCGACACCGCAGTGGCGATCCTGAACGCCTGGTCGGGGAAGCTGACCTCGATCCAGGGCTCGGCTGACCGGTTCCTGGCCGCGGGGCTGTACGGGTATCAGTTCGCCAACGCCGCGGAACTCGTGCGTGACCGCGGCGACTTCGAGCTCGGGCGGGCGCGGGAGCTGTTGTCCGACGTCTTCCTTCCGCTCAGCGACGACTTCCTGCGCCATCACAACAACGCCGTCGTCACCAACTACTGGCCCAACTGGGATCTGACGGCTGTCGCGTGTGTGCTGGCAACCGGGATCTTCTGCGACGACCGGGCCGTGGTGGAGCGGGCCGTGGAGTACTTCAAGCACGGGGAGGGGATGGGGTCGGTCCGGCATGCCATTCCCGTGGTGCACGACGACGGGCTCGCGGAGTGGGTCGAGGCCGGGCGCGATCAGGGGCATGCGCTGCTCGGGGTCGGGCTGATGGGCACCGTGTGCGAGATGGCGTGGAACCAGGGCATCGATCTGTACGGGTACGACGACAGCCGGTTCCTCAAGGGTGCGGAGTACGTGGCCAAGTGGAGCCTGGGCGGTGATGTGCCGTATACGGCCAACACGCGGAGGAAGGGGGCGATCGGGGGGTGGTCGGGGAGTGAGACGGCTTCCGGTGCGGCGGCTGTGGATCCGGGGATGACCCGTCCGATCTGGGCGATGATCGCCAATCACTACACCAAGCGGCGGGGGTTGTCGGCGTCGTATGTGACGCGGGCCGCGGCGAAGGCTGCGCCTGAGGGTGGGGGTGGGGATTACGGGCCCAACAGTGGGGGTTATGACCAGCTCGGGTTCGGGACGTTGGCGTTCACCCGGGGGCGGGAGGAGGAGGTCGGCGACGGGGCGCGGCCGCAGGGGGCGGTGAGCGCGTCGGCTTCGCCCTCAGCGGGTGTGGCTTCGCCCTCTGCGGGTGCGGAGCGGGATCTTGCTGCGACCGGGGGTGCAGGTGGGGTCGGGTGGGTTGCGGCGGCCGGGCTTGCCGCTGTCGGGGGTGGGGTGCTGATACTTCGGCGGCGGGGTGGGGCCAAGTAGCCGCTGGTGGGTTGCCGGGGTGCTGCGGGGGTGCTGCGGGTCGGGGCTGGGGCGCGGGTGGGTGCGCGGCCCGGCGTAGCGGGGCGCCGCTCGCCCACCCGCTCCGCCCCTAAGCCGTCTGTGCCTTTCAGGACGCAGATCGCTGCCCAAGATCCGCGCTCGGCCAGCGCCCCCCAGAGCGGGGAGCGGTCTCGGCTCGCGTCCCTATTCGCTGTCGCCGAGGTCCTCGGGCGTCAGTGGCGCGGAAGACTTCTCCGGCTCTTGATCAACTACCTCACCGGCACGGTAGTGGCGCGACGCGCTCTTGTACTGCTCCTCCTCCTCATACATGATCACGTAGTTCAGGAGTGCTGTGATTTGCCAGGAAACGGGCAGGGAGGCGGAGGCCAGGCGGAACGCTTCGTCCGCTGAGAGGGGACCGTCCGGCACCTCGACGGAGATGTCCGCCGCGCACGAGGGCTCCACGTACCGGAAGTTGTAGGGCAGGCCGGCTTTGAGCTTCTTCAGGAAGGTCCGCAGATCGTTCGTCCCAGGGGTGACCCCTTGGACCGGTGCGTCGAGGTTGATGGGGTACTGCACGTCGAAGTGGTCCTTCTTGAGGACCGTTGTGTCACGTCTGCGCCCGGGATCCTTACTTCCGAATCCGCTGTTGTTCCACGGGATCCCGCCCCGCTCCCTGTAGTGGTTGATGAGGAGCTGTTCGGGGGCGAGGGCGGAGAAGTCCTCGTCCACGTACAGACATGAGAAGGTGACGTCGGCGAGGTCGAGGTTGCGCCGACCTGACAGCTTGCGCAGGTGGTTGCGGAGCCGCCCCGGAAGCCCCTTGTGCCTTCGATCCGCCTTTCCCACGTAGACGAACACGTCATTGACGTAGAGCTGGTACACCCCCGGCCGCTCTTCCAGTTTGGCCAGGCTCTCCTCCCCGAGGGGTGCCCGCCCGAGGCTTCTCAGCGCCTGGGCGAGCTGGTCTCCGAGGGCCTTGGTGATACTCAGCCGGAAGTCGTCGTGGAACACTCCGCGATCGTCCGCCCCGCTGCTTCCCGTCATCCTTCTCTCTTTCCTAGGGTCTGGGTCACGGCCTACTCTATGAGCTCCTCATTCATCGATCATCCGTTCGAGTTGGACGCTCCGATCCCCTGCCGCTCCGCGGTACGATTCGGCCATGGGTGACCAGCCGGAAGAGACCAAGATCCCTCGCAGTCGCGCGAGCGTGGAGCTGTTCGCGGGCGGCGGTGGCCTTGCCATGGGGGTCCACCGCGCGGGCTTCCGCCCGCTCCTGTTCAACGAGTTCAACAGGCGGGCCTGCGAGACGCTCCTCGCCAGCGCCCGCAGGACCCTCGGCGATGACGGGCTCGTGGAGGTCAGGGAGACGACTCCCGTTCCGCCGAAGGTCGGTGAGCCCGCGCCCCTGTACCCGGGGGACGTGCGCGACCTGGATCTTCGAAAGTTCGAGGGCGAGGTCGACGTTCTCGCCGGTGGCCCTCCCTGCCAGCCGTTCAGCGCCGGGGGGGTCGCCAAGGGTGACGAGGACAAGCGGAACATGTTCCCCGCCTTGTTCAACGCCGTCCGCGAGATGAGGCCGAAGGCCGTGATCTGCGAGAACGTGCGAGGACTCCTGCGCCCGTCGTTCAGCGGCTACTTTGAGTACATCAGGAACGAGCTGCGCCTACCCTTCATGGAACGAGACCCCAGGAAGACCTGGCAGGAGCACAACGGCGCCCTCATGGGGGCGCTCGGCGATCCGGACCCGGCGGGACACAAGCTGGACATCGACGGCGGTCTCCCCGTTGACGACAGGAGCGCCGACCGTTACAGGGTGATTGCGTTCCCCGTGAACGCGGCGGACTACGGCGTCCCTCAAATCCGTAACCGGGTCGTGATCGTCGCCTTCCGTGCCGACCTTGGCGTCGAGATCGTCAGGGATTTCGCGGCGCACGTGAGGAGACGCCGCTATTCGGACGACGCCCTCCATCGTTCCATGCGGGACGGTTCCTACTGGGCGCGCCATGACGTGCCCCTCCACGTCGAAGAGCGCGTCATGGCGCGCCTGCCCGAGGCGATCAAGGAGGACAAGTGCCTGCCATGGCGCACTCTCCGCGATGCCATCAAGGGATACGGCACCGACGAGGAGCTCCCGGCTCTTCCCGAAATCGACGTGACCCGCCTCGCTGAGAAGCACGACTTCGGCGGGGAGGAATTCCCCGGACACATTGGCTGGCCGGGCGCGAGGATCTACAAGGGCCACACCCCGAACGAACTCGACCGCCCCGCCAAGACCGTCAAGGCTGGCGTTCACGGTGTCCCCGGTGGCGAGTCCGTCATGGAGCTCGACAAGCGGTTGGAAGACCTCATGTCTCCGGGGGGATGGCGTTATCGCCACCGCTACATGACCGTCCGCGAGACCGCCCGAGTCATGACCTTCCCCGACGAGTGGATCGGCTCTGGCCCTCGTGGGGAGCAGATGCGGCAGCTCGGCAACGCTGTCCCGGTGGTTCTCGGTGAGTTCTTCGCCAGGGCCGTCGCCGACGCCCTGGATGCGGCGGGTCAGTAACGCCATGCCTCAGCCGACAGGGCGCGCCGGACACTGGAAGGAGGGCCTTCCCACCGAGCGCGCGTACAAGCGACGGGCGGGCTCCGCCACTCCGACGATGGAACAAGACCGCGCCGCCGGCGGTCGTGACCGGCGCGTCGTCGCCCTCGGCGACGGTCGCTACGCGTGCGCCTCCATCGCCCTCAAGCTGTACCGGCGGACGCGCCGTATCCGGGCCTATCTCCGCTGGTCACAGGACGGCGGCACACGGGAGCGCTATGTCTGCGAAGTGGACCGTGCCACTCGCGGGGAGAACCTCGCCGAGGCGTGGCGCCAGGCCCGGGAAATGGGCATGGTATGCGAGCGCCCTCTGCCAGCTGACTCCAAGGCGTCCTCCACTAGCGTCCGCGCCGTGATGCGGGCCAACCGAGGTAAGGACACCGGTCCAGAGCTCGCCCTGCGGAAACTGCTGCACCGGCGCGGTCTGCGATATCGGGTGGACACGCGCCCCATTCCCGAGATCCGGCGCCGGGCTGACCTGGTGTTCTCTGGGCCTCGGGTCGCGGTGTTCGTGGACGGCTGCTTTTGGCATGGCTGTCCTCAGCACTACCGTCCCGCGACGAGGAACGCCAAGTTCTGGCGGGACAAGATCGAGGGCAATAGGAACAGGGATGTCGAGACCACTCAGATTCTCCACTCCGCCGGCTGGGCCGTGATCCGGGTATGGGAGCACGAGGCCCCGGAGCCGGCAGCCGAGCTGATCGCCCACGAGGTCCAGGCACGACGGGCGGAGTCAAGGTCAAAGCCCACAGACATCGACGGTCTCGCTAGCGGAGACGACGACTGAGTAGGTCATCGACGGCGTCCATCAGACGCTGCGGGGCCGTCCTCCCCGGTCATCCGTGCTCGCGGCCATGACCTTCTCGCTCCGCTTGAACTTCCGGCTTGGGCGAGGAGGTTGACGGTCAGTACGATGGTCCCGTCGTCGTGGATGGGTCACTTCTTTCGGCCCGCCTGATCAGGCCAAGGACGAGGCCCGTGCCGGGCACGCTTCCCCCACGCAGCCGTGGTGGACGAGGGCGGTTCCCTCCCTGAGGTTCAGGACGACGGCGAGGACGCAGCCCTCGACCACTCCGAGTTCGAGGGCGTGACGGCGGAGACTGGAGACCTGGGCGAAGCTCGTTCCGCGGCGGACGCTGAGAGTCGAGTGTCCCCCGGAGGTGGCGAACGTGCGGCTCATGGGGGCTTGGCGGAGGCCAAGGCGCCAGGTCAGCCAGGAGTTCACTCGCACTCCGCTTCCACGCAGGACATCCCGGTCAACGGGGATTCGGGCGCCCAGCACATCACCCTGGACTGCCATGGTGGTCGGCTGGGCCGGCTCCGCCTCCTCAATCGGCTGGGCACCACGATTGACCAGGTCGATGAGGCCGTCGGCGGTTTCGCCGATCTGGTCGCTGAGTAGACACTGCGTGAGCCGCCACGCGGTCACGGGGTACAGCTCCGTGACCTTCGCGAAGAGGGAATTTCGGGCTATTGGCCCGTGTTCTGTCACCACCGCGACCAGGGCCTCGACGGCGTTGCTGAACGGGGTGAGGCGCAAGTGTGACCACTCGGCCAGGGCCCAGGAGCCCTCGGGCCGGCTCAGTACGAACCGGTCGTCTCGACGCAGCGCCTCCCGCGCCGCCTTTTCCGTCGCCACGGACATGGGCTTGAGTAGTTCCTCGGCGGTACAGGGACGACCGGCCTCCAGCAGGTACAGGTACGCGGAATCGCGTCCCCTCGCCTTGCGGCGAACCCAGTGGCCGTCGGTGTTGGGCGCGACTTTGGAGCGGGGGTGGTCGAGAAGATCACTCAAGGGGATCCCCTCGGGCACGCCCGCCGTACGGGCCGCCTCGCGGAGCGCGTCGCGGGCCAGGGGGGTGTTGGCCACCAGTCGGCGTAGCGCGGCGTCGAGGGAGTCGGGGTGGGCGGTCCACCAACCCCGTAGAGGGCCAGCCCAAGTGCGCGGGGCGTTCAGGCCGGCCTCCAACAGGAGCAACTCCAAAACGACGTGGTCTCTCACTCCCAAGGCTGCCGCGAAGGCGTCTCTACGGACAGCGGGCGCCGCGCCGACAGCCCACAGAATCTCACGCCATCCTTGGTGGGTTGTATCGGTCATGGCGACAAGACTTTGCTGCAACTGGGTGATGATCTGTCGCACCCGTTCCCGGGTCACCCTGAACTCGGCCCCGGCCTCCTCCAAGGTATGGCCCGCCGCGCGGGCCTCGACGATGGCCCGGGCGCGGTCATCGAATCTCGAGTGCCAAGCCTGGATCATCCATCCCTCGTCGAACATCACTGCCTCTACATCTCGTTGAAGTAGATAACCCGCACGCCCAGGAACTTGGCCAGGCGCTCATGCTGGACCTTGTCCTCCCGCGTGAGGGGGTTGAGGAAGGGATCGATGACGCAGATCGTCCACGGTGCGGTCTCGCCACCGGAGCGGTCGAGGATGGCGGGCCACACCAGGTGCTTGAAGCTTGCGTCGGGACCGGCCACGAAGTGCAGTTCGCTGTCCTCCGACCCGACCCTGCGAACCTTGGCTCGCATCGGCTTCTGCCGCTTGGATCGGGGAACTATTTCCCACTCCCCTCCCAGTGTCTTCGCGATGATCTCGTCGATCGTCGCGGCGGGCCTCTTCACGTACTTGGCGTATTTGCCCACGCCACGGCGTGCCCGCTGGTACTCCTTCATCGGACCGTCCTTGAGCCATGGCCGCACGTTCGCGGCCATGCCGACGAATCCGATCAGCCGACCTCCGACCTCCGGGTCGTCCGTCCACTGCTGGTAGAGGCGGGTGCGATCGCTGTCCTGCAGGTTGAGCCAGTCCGCGTCGGCGGCTTGCTCGAAGACCCGGGTGAGGACGGCGGCTTCGACCTCGGTCGGGATCTTGTAGTCGGTCACAGGATTCCTTTCGGCATGGGGAACTGAAGGCGGACCTCGTCCGCCGCGGTCTCGAGGTCGGCGGCGTCCTGGATCCACATGTCCATGAGGGAGCCGACGGTCTCGTCCTGGAACTCGATTCGGGAGGTGTGGGGGAGATCGAGGTGTTCGGCCTCGGTGGCCTCCAGGGTCCGACGTAGATTCAGGGCCGCGGCGGCGCGACGGATGTCTGTCACGAAGTCGAGGACCTTGAGCGCCTTTTTGCCAGGGCTGAGGCGCAGCCCGCGGCCAAGCTGCTGCACGAAGATTCTTCGGCTGTGGGTGACGCGCAGGAACGCTATGAGATTCACATCGGGCACGTCGACGCCTTCGTTGAACACGTCGACGCAGGTGATGAGCGGGACACGTCCGAGGCGGAACTCGTTGAGCAGCACGTTGCGGTGACGCTTAGGCAGGCCACTGTGGAGATAGGAGGCGTTGACCCACTGCGGATCGGAGACCGAGAGGAGCTCCGCCATGTGTTCGGCGTGGTCGATCGTCTGGCAGAAGACGATGGCACGAGGCTCGGTGGTCTCCCGCCAGGCCGCCCGCAGGTGCTCCACGATCTCCTCATCCCGCTGAGGAAGGAAGAGACTCCGGTTGAGGTCCTTGATCGAGTAACCGTGGCGGCTGATCTCCTTGACGGCGTCCCAGTCGATACCGTCGGCATACAGTCGGTAGTCGACGGCGGCCAGGAAGCCCGCTGCCATGCCCTCGGCGATACCCATTGTGAAGCTTGGGTAGCCGAAACGAACCGTGATGTCGAACTTATCGCCGCGCCAAGGGGTGGCGGTCACTCCGAACTGTGCCGCAGCCGAACACAGATCGAGGAGTTCCGCAAACCTGCCGGTCTCGGCCACGTGATGGGTCTCGTCGATCATGATGAGGTCGGGACGGTAGCCGTTTCGTGTAGCGGCCAGCGCCGACTCGACGGTCGCGACGATCACCCCGGCCAAGTCCCTGGGCTTGCTCTCACCGGTGAGGAGGCGAGTGGGAACGGTCTTCGGGATGTGTCGCCACAGCGCCTTCTCGAGCTGTTCCACGAGGTCTCGCATGTGCGCCACCACGAGAACCTTGGCGTGCGGACGGGACTTGAGAAAGTTGCTGATGACCTCCCCGCCGACGACAGTCTTCCCCAATCCGGTCGCCAGGACGAGGAGGGCCGAGCCCCCGGCGGCCAGGTCACGTTCGATGGCCTCCACCGCCTCGGCCTGATAGGGCCGCAACTTGTAAAGGCTCGGCACGCGCTCCGGCATGCGCTCACCGATGGCCGCGAGCGTGGCGCCGTGCCATAGCGCGATGTCGACGCCGACGCCCGCCAAGGCGCGGCGGCGCGCCTCGGCCGACGCGGTGATGTTTGTGTTGGTCGCCAAGATGGCCTTGTCCGCCCGGTAGCGGGTACGGGCCCGCTCGAGGTCGTCGATGCCGGCGTGGTCAGCTGTGCCGTGCGCCTTCCACTTGCTTTGGAACACCCACTGCTCGCGGTCCCGGACAGCGAGGAGATCCGCTCCGTGGTCGTTGGCGCCGTCCACGACACGAACGTCATGGAATCCCAGGTGCCACAGAGTCCGCTCGAGCGCCTTGGTCAGTCCCGCCGGGCCACCATCCCGCAGCTCGGCAGGGGACAGGAACACGGCGTTCACTCCTCACCGACCAGCTCGTCAGCGAGCAAGGTGATGCTGAGGCGGGCACGCTGGAGCTGGAGGGCGGTGGCCTCACCGGCGAAGGTTCCGATGGTTGCCACGTCGGCCAGGTAGCCCGTGACACGGGCTAGGCTCAGGGAGCGCGCGGACGGTGACTTCACATCAGCGTATGGGCCCCGGAAGACTCGGCCATCCAGGAACGTCTCAGGCATCACCTCCACCAGGCGAACGAGCGCCAGCGCGGGGAGGAAAGAGATGAACCCGGCGTCCCGGTCCAAGCGTCCGACCTGGCCGACGCGGCCGGAGGCGATCAGCGACTCCTCGACAGCCGTCCTCTCCTCCTCGCTGAGGTGGCCGAAGACCTCGCGGTACTCACCGGAGCGGTTGAGTTCGGCGACCATGCGGCTGCGAATTTCGTTCAGTAGGTCACGGGCCTCCGCGCCGACCGTGGTGCCGTCCAGCGCGCTCTCCTTGAGGGACTGGGCGCGGAGGCCGGCGACCAGCTGGGACGGGCCCCACTGGGAGCGCGCGCGAACCTTCAGCAGAGGTGCCAGTTCGGCCAAGAGGAGATCGGCGTAGTCCGCGCCGAACCGCTGGAACACCTCGTGGTCGGCATCGACAAAGGCGGTGAGTTCGTTGCCCGCGCGCTGGTCAAGTAGGACCGGGACGGTCTGTCCCGAGTCGTCGAGGAGAGGCTCACCGCTCTTGAGTAGGCGCGTCTCGACGTTCAGGTAGCCGAGGTCCGGGTGGCCGAACGGGCGACTGAGATACGAGTGCCGTGTCGAGGCGTTCTCATAGCGGGCCAGGCGCTCGCTTCGAGTCTCGGACTTCCCCTTCGCCTCATTCGCCCTGGTGGTCGTGTCATCGCCGCCCGCCTCCGGGCCGGTCAGCTGGGTGGAGCCAGAGGCGGGCGCGTCGGCGGGCACGCCGAGGGCATCCATGACCGCCTGCTCGTCGGGCTGGTTCGGGACGCTGGCCGTCGTCTTGACTTGCTTCCCCTTGTTCTTGCTCTCCTCGTGTTCGAGGACTGCCTGCCACCAGCGTTCGTCCGTCTGGAAGCCCGGGGTGCCCTTGTGGAACTCGTTCCCCCAGCGGCGGGTCTCATCGTGGATGGGCTTGCGGCCGTCACCGGGTACCAGGCAGCGCAGCCCGGCGTCGTTACGGCGGTATCCCTTGAACAGAAGGGCGAGCGGGGTCACGTTCTCCGGGTAGCCAAGCGCTTCGGCTCTCTTGGGCTGGAGCGGCGCCACCCCACGCAGCAGCTCCACAGCGCTGCGCCAGCTACGGTCCGCGTACTCGAAGGCGTCCTTCTGGTATGTCACGGGGACGTGGTCGAGGTGGATCTCGCCGATGATGCGGCCACCTTGGTGGGCAAGCTCGACAGGGTACTCGGGGTCCTCATTGCCGGGAACGCCGTCGGGGTTGTTCCAAGTGAACAACTGCCTGTCCCAGCGGAGGATCTTGCGACCGTTGCGAAGGAAGTCGATGCCGTAGTCGGTCTTGTGGAGGTAGCGCTGAATGCCGAGCCAGCCCCAGATCCGGCGTTCGCGGACGGTGAGTTTCTCACTCCCGCAGTCGGCGCAAACGTCGCCGTGAGTCAGCTGCCACTGGCCGCAGTCGGAACAGGCCACCCCGTCCTGTAGCTTCTCGTCGATCTTGATGTACGCGGGGATACGCTCCTTGCCGTTGTACAGCACGAAGCGGTCGTCCCCCCAGCGGCAATGCCGGACCGGCTTGACCCGGGTCCCGCCCACATAGAGCTCGAAGCCGCGCGCGTCCAGGATCCACGAATACACGGAACCCAGCATGTTGCGGAGGGCTTGCCCGTTGCGGCGCAGCCATTCCGCCCGCGTCCGGTTCAGCCGGTCTACGACAATCCGCGTGCCGTGCTGAGTGGGGTCGCTCTTCGGCTCAGTGATGTCCGTCGCCTCGAAATCGTCCTGGATGTGGTCGAGGTCGATCTCGACACCGATCCATTCGCTATCGCCGGGCCGCGTAGTCAAGACGCGGGTGCGCCTGCCGAGGCGGGCGGTGGCCACGTTGAACCCCATGCCGAATAGGCCGAGCTTGTCGTGCATGTCGTTGCCGGACCAGCCGGCCCGCACCGCGCGCTCCAGACGCTCGTATGTCATGCCCCGACCGGTGTCGGCGATGACGAGTTCCCCGTTGGCCGAGGACGGCAATGACACGCTGACCTTGTACCCGTCGGGCCAGTCCAATCCGGAACGGACGATCTCGCTAAAGTCGTCGAAGCAGTTATCAACGAGCTCGGCCACACACTGCCACTCGTCGAACTCGATCTCGCCCAGCATGCGTAGCACGCGGGCCGAAGGGGTGATCTTCACTCCGGCAGGACCCTCTCCTGGGTTGAACGGACGCGCAAGAAAACCTCTTTGGCGCGTCACGCATGGCAAAGCAGCCCGACTCGGACAAGTCATGCGTCGATCCTGAGGGTATAGGCGGCCACTGACAGTCCGTCTGCCACTTACGAAAGTCCGTGCCCGTCTGTCATCAAGCGGGTTGGCGCCCCGGGGTGATGGTGCCTCAACTCGGGGGCCCGAGTGACCTACCGCGGGCGTCGGGCCTCCATTCACCCACGTCCGCCACGCGTCACTGCCGTCACAGGTAGGCGTACCCGGTGCCGCCTCGCGGTCCTGGTGGCTCGGCCAGGTGCTCGGCCGAGGAGCGTGTGGCCGCCTTCGCAGGGTGTGCGGCCGACCTTCTTGACGTCGATGTGGACCAGTTCACCGAGCCGGGAGCGCTCAAAGCATCAAACGGATCGGTCGATGGCGGCTAGGTCGGGCATGCTTTGCCGTTGCAGGATTTGGTGGGTGGTGGAGGCTGCGATGTCGAAGCGGGCGGCCAACCGTACGGGTCCGATGTGGTGCTCGCGGCGCGGGCGCATCGATCTGTTGCTCGGGATACTGGAGCGGTTCTGCATCCTGGTCTTGTTGTGCATCTCGGGCCGGGATCGACCTGGTGGCGTGTGCGAGCTACATCTCCGATTGAGATCTGACCCTCTCTAGTTGCGTACCTGAACAAACTTGGACCAAGGGTGATCGCTTCGACTAACGTTTGCGCATGGCTCTTAAGGACTTACTCATCCGTATCGCGGAGATCTACGACGCCACCGCCTTGGCCGCCAACGATGTGCCGGGGCAAGCACTCCTGCGGGGAGTGAAGGAGAGGGGTGACCTTCCACTGCCGCCAGGCTTCACCGCGGACGGGCACGGTGGGCAGGGGTACGCAACAAGCACGCCATGGATTGGTGTCTACGACCCCGCGATCAACGCTGAACCACATGAGGGGCTGTACCTGGCATATATCTTCAGCGCTGATCTGTCGGCCGTGACACTGACGTTGCAACAAGGGGTGACGAGTCTAAAGAAGAGCATCCCGCAACGCCCACAGTTGAGAAGGGAACTGACACTGCGAGCGAAACGGCTCCGAGCCGCGCTTCCGCCTTCTGTGGCATCGGGTTGGAGCCATAGCCCTGACTTCGGGTCCAAGGACTGGCGTCCACGGTCGTATGAAGCGAGCAGTGTGGCTGCGCGGCGGTATGAGATCGCCAACCTGCCGACGGAGGAGGTCTTGCAAGCGGATTTGCTGGAGGCGTCCAAGCTGCTCCGTGACGTGGCTGCAGCTCAACGCGTCTATCTGCAGATGCCGAGAGCGGACGAGCCTGCGGTGGAGTACGTATCCGAAGAGCATATGAGTGGCGGACCCTTGGACGGATTTTGCCCCAAGGATAGCAGCGACTACTACGTTCACCTCAAAGGCGGGCGGCGTCGAAGGACGCGGAGGCATGAAGAGCTCATCAAGGATTTCGGGATTCACTCTGTTACATGCGGCTTCACGCCTGTAATCGCTGGCATGCATCCCCGGGATCTTGTCCTGCATCGAAATGTCTCGAGCGTTAAAGGCGCGTGGCTGGTAGAAGGCAAGACGGTGAGTAACGGAAACGCGACCGAAGCGGTGCGTCAGGCCATAGGGCAGCTCTTCGAGTACAGTCATTTTTGGCATGAAATGCGAGGGGAGTCCAAACCTCACCTCATAGCCCTCTTTACCGAGGGAATAGGGCATTACGCGGAATACCTCGAAGCGCACGGGGTCGCTTCGATTTGGCGCGAGGGGGATGCTTGGGGTGGTTCGCCCAGTGCGGCTTTATGGGGGTTGGTGACGAACCTCGAAGATGGCGTCCTGTAGACGCTGGCTAGCTCTCTCTCGTGGAATCCATTAGACCGGGCCGTGCTGCTGGGCCGCCCGCTTCTTGCCAGTGTCGCGCTTACACGACCCGCATCAAGGGCGCTTCCACTCCGCTGCGCTGCGTTCCGCGTCGGCTGGCGCCGATGGCCCTGCGGGCCACCCTTGACCCGGGCCGCTCCAGCACGGGAGAGAAGCGAGCGGGCGGCCCGAGGAAGGCGGGGTCCATAGGGCGGTCGCGCCATGGGTTGGCTGTTCAGGTGCTCCGCGGGGGCGGGCGTGCGGCAGCAGCTCGGAGTCAGCGGTCGGCGGTGAGGGGGGAGGAGGGCGGCCGTGGGGGCGAAATGTGGTGGCCGGGTCTGTCAGGGCGTGTGAGCGTTGGACCATGGGGAATTCCAAGGCCTATCCCGTTCTGCGGACCACCGACGCGGCGCTGGCGTACGCGCAGGCCAAGCGGCTGTGCGGTCTGTTGGCGAAGTGTGATGACGAGGTCGAGTTCTTCGCCCAGCTGCGGACGGTCGCGGATGTGCGGCAGATGGCTGCGGTCCTGCCTGAGGCGAAGTTCGAGTACGCGGAGGCACGGACCGGTCCGGCGGGTGAGTACCTCTGGTTCGACCTCGATGTCGCGGCGGCGGACGACGCTGCGCTGGAGCCACACCTGCCGCTGGACGTGATGGTGGATGCTCCCAGGGGGAGTGTGGAGGAACGCTTTGTGGCGGCTCTTGGCCAGGGCGTGGCCGGCATCGACTGGCACGGCGTCTGGCCGGATGAGCCGGAGGCGGGTCACTACGGGTCGGTGTCGTACGACGGGGTTCAGGTCGTGTTCCACGGCGAGCGCGCCCAGTGGGGGCCGTGGGCCGAGCATCACACCGTCTTCGTGCACGTGACCAAGTTCGGTGACCTGGCCCGGGCCCAGAAGCTCGCCGCGCACATCGGCAGCGAGGTCCTGGGCGACTCACAGCTCGGGTGGTGAGAGTGCCAGCCGGACTTCAGGCGGTCGTGGTGCCGTGGCACTCTCCGTACGAGCGGCCGGAGCCGCACCAGCAAGCCGCCCCCTGCTGCGGCGGCCAAGCCACCGCCCGCCCCCGGGCCGCCAGGGTCGTCGCGTACTGGGGGAGCAGCGTCGCGTCGGTCGGGGAGGAGAGTTCTGATGCTGCGAAGGCCTCGTAGGAGGGGACCGTGCCCGTGACGATGCCCAGGTTCGGGGTGCCGGAGGAGGCCAGTTCCCGGAGGGCTGACTCTATGGTCGCGAGGTGGGCCTCGTGGGTCGGGTACTCCGTGGAGAGTGACGGGTACGCCTCCAGGAGTTCTGTGAGCTCTGTGGCCGGCCAGTGGAGGATCGCCACCGGGAAGGGGCGGGAGAGGGCTTCGCGGTAGGCGCCGAGTTCTGCTCTCAGGCGGAGGATCTCGGCCTCCAGTTCCGCCGGGTTCTCCGAGCCCAGGGACCAGACGCGCTTGGGGTCGTGGAGTTCGTCCAGGGTGATCGGGAGGGAGTGGACCGTGTCCGCCAGGGCGTCCCATTCGTCGTGGGACTCGCCCAGCATGCGCCGTACGCGGTGGCGGCCGAAGAGGAGGGGGTGGGTGGCGTAGGGGGGCTCCGCCACGTCCGTCAGGAGGCGGTGCACGGCCTCCGTGAACGTCTCGTGGGCCGCTTCCAGTTCGTCGTGCGACTCGAGGGCTTCGGCCACGATGACCCAGGGGGCCGGGTCCTGGGGGGAGGCTGCCCGGACTCCCTCGATGATCGCCCTGGCCTCGGCCTCGTGGCCGTACTCCCAGAGGTTGGAGGCCTTGAGCGCCCGTACCAGGTGGGGGTTGTCCAGGTCGGCCGTGGAGGACAGCAGGCGGTCGTAGAGGGTGGACGCGGTGGGGCGGTCGCCGGAGAGTTCCAGGTGGGCCGCGGCCCGTAGCAGCAGGGCCTCGGCGTCCTCGGGATACAGGCCGGCGGTCCGCTCCAGGCGTGCCGCTTCGGCGGTGTGGTCGACGTTTTCGGCAGGCGTGTCGGGGCGCATGGGGGACACCGTACTGCCGGGAGGTGACGAGCGTGAGAGATGTGCAGGCCAGACACCTGTACCCGCGGATTCCCCGTGCTCGCCACCCGGGCTTCACGGATCGCCCCGAACCGCCGCCGACCGCCGACCTACGGCGTCACGCCGTCCACTTGGAGCGTTTGGACTGATTTCGCCGCGAAGGGGACGCTGACGGACTTTCCGTTCAGGCGGATGTCCGAGCGGGGGGTGTAGAGGTCGCCGCCGCCCGTCGTCACCGTGTTCCAGCGGGGGACGGCGCCGTTCGAGCCGCCCGTCACCGTCGTGAAGCGGGAGAGGTCGAAGGTGAGGGTCTGGGCGGAGGTGGCCGTGTTCACCGCGACGATCACCAGGCGGCGGGATGGCGCGTCGTATGCCGCCACCGCGTAGCTGACGCCCGTGTCCAGGATCGTCATGCCGGGGCGGATGTGGCGGCTGAACTGGGCCAGTACGTAGTGCTTGGTCTGGACGGTGGTCGGCTGGAGGGTGTTCGCGTCGTAGGCGATCATCGCCCAGCCCGTCGACGGGTCCATGACCTGCCAGTAGCACCACGCCGTGGGGTGCAGCCAGCGGAAGTCGTAGCAGAGGTTGGAGGCCAGGGTGAGGCCGGTGCCGTCGCTGTCGCCCGTCTCGGAGTTCCACAGCTTCTTGCCGGACGTCGTCACCACGTCCGTGTAGAGGAGGTCGCGGCGGCCGCCCGAGCCCTGGTAGCCGTGCACGTTGACCTGGGAGACCAGGGCCTTGGTGGAGGCGTTGAAGGAGGACCAGGTCGAGCGGGCCGTGTCGTAGTTCGTTTCGTCCGAGGCCGCTATGCGGATGCCGCTGAGTCCTCGCTTGTCCAACTCGCTGCGCATGTAGGGGAGTACGGCCGCCTGGACCGCGGGGTCCAGGTGGCAGCCCTCCTGGGTGCCGGTCGCGGTCCACCAGGTGGAGGCCGGCTCGTTGAAGGGGTCGACCGTCGCGAAGTTCACGCCCCAGTTCGTGCGGGCGTACAGGGCCGTCGCCGCCAAGTGGCTCGCGTGCTGGCGGTAGTTCCAGGTCTGGAGGTTGTTGCCGCCGCCCGCCGCGCCGGAGGGGTTGTGGTTGGAGCACATCCACCACATGGGGGAGTTGGCGAAGAGTTCCGTGATCGCGCCGCGCTGCGTCGCCTTCACCAGCATCGCGCGCTGGTTGGCGTCCGCCGACCACTTCCAGGCCGAGGAGGCGGGATCCTCGTTGTTCCAGTCCTGCCAGAAGCCCTCGATCTGCTTGAAGGCGGGGATGTTGGGCGACTTCACCATCGTCTCGCCGCCCACGCTGTTCCAGCTGCACGCGCCGAGGTTGTAGCGGGCGATGTTGAGGCCCAGGCCGGGGAGGGAACGGCCGTTGTAGGTCACCGACTTGGTGGTGAAGAAGAGGTCCGCGAAGTCGTCCCGGGCGCCGAAGACGTTGGCCCACCAGGCGAGGGAGGTGCCCCAGCCCTCCCAGGTGCCGTAGGTGGTCGAGGGGGTGACGGCGATCGTGGCGTCCGCGTGCGCGGTGCCTGTCGCCAGGGCGCTGCCGAGGAACGTACCGCCTGCTGCGGACAGCAGGGTTCTGCGTCGTATCACGGCTCCTCCGTAGGGGAGTTCAGGGGAGTGTGGGGGCAGGCGCCGGTGCCCCCGGCCCAGGCGTCGCGGGACGGCCCGTCCATGGCATCGAGAAGCATCGGGTGTGACGGATGGGTTGTCGAGAGTTGTGACGAACCTTTCTCAAACCCGTGTACGAAGTCTCGGACGCGCTCGGCGAGGTGATCCTGTATAACGAACAGCAGGGCATACACACGTACGAGAGGAGGGGCCGTCGATGATCCGCAGTTGGGCGAATCCGCGTCCCGCTCTCGTGCTGCTCTGCCTGATCCTGGAAGTGGCGCTGCTCGACACCGGCAGCCTCACCGCCACCGTCGCGCTCGCGGCGACCGCCGCGGCATCGGCCGCGCTCGCGGTCTGCGCCCTCGTCGCCTCGCGCTGCGCGCCCACCGTGCCACGCACCCGGGTGCGTACGGCCATCCGCGACCGTGACCTCCGTACGGCCTTCCTGTCGCAACGCGACCCGGACGCCAAGGGCCGCCCCCGGCCCCGGGCACCCGGACACGCCCTCCGGGCGACCTTCGCGTAGGGGCACAACCACGCAACTGACCCCGCGCGGGTCGTCATGCCGCCATCACCAGCTTCCGGCACGACGAGACCCCCGGAGGGCTCACGCATGTCCGTCTTCGCCAACCTGGTCGAGCACCTCGCCGACCTGCTCCAGCCGTTGTTCGGCGCTTCCGCGGCCGCCGCCGCGATCGTCCTGTTCACCGCGCTCGTACGACTGCTCGTCCACCCCCTGTCCCGGGCCGCCGCGCGCGGCCAGAAAGCCCGGACCGCGCTCCAGCCGAAGATCGCCGAGCTGCGGAAGAAGCACGGGAAGAACCCCGAGAAGCTCCAGAAGGCCGTACTGGAACTGCACGCCGAGGAGAAGGTGTCGCCGCTGGCCGGCTGCCTGCCCGGGCTGCTCCAGGTGCCCGCGTTCTTCCTGCTCTACCACCTGTTCTCCAGCGACACGATCGGCGGGCAGGCCAACGAGCTGCTCGGCCACCAATTGCTCGCCGCGCCGCTGGGGGAGCGGTGGACTAACGCGCTGGCGGGCGGTCTGTTCGGTGATGCGGGGCTCGTGTACGCGGGGCTGTTCGTCGTCGTGGCCTGTGTCGCCGTGTTCAGCTACCGGCTCAGCAAGCGCATGATGGCCGCGAATCCGGCCGCCCAGGTCGGTGCCGGCGAGCAGCTGCCGGGACTGGGCGCGGTGACCAAGGCCATGCCGTTCATGTCCTTCTTCACGCTCGTCACCGTGGCCGTGGTGCCGCTGGCCGCAGCGCTGTACGTCGTGACCAGTACGACGTGGAGTGTCGTCGAGCGGGCCGTGCTGTATCGGTGACCCGTGAGGGCGGGGTCCAGTACGTGAACCGGGTATTGCGGAGTGGACTCCCAGCTTGGAGGATCGACCAGTCCTCCGATCGCTGTCCCCGCCGCATCCGGGTCGCGCGCATCGGCGGGCGCCCGCGATCGAGGGAGACGTGATCATGAAGCTGCTGCGAGTCGGTACGGCGGGGGCGGAGCGGCCCGCGCTGCTCGACGCCGAGGGGACCCTGCGGGACCTGTCGGGCGTCGTCGCGGACGTCGACGGCGCGCTGCTCGCCGACGAGGCCGCGCTCGGCCGGGTCCGGGCCGCCGCGGACGCCGGTGAGCTGCCCGCCCTGGACGCCACCGGGCTGCGGATCGGACCGCCGCTGGGCCGGATCGGCAAGATCGTCTGCATCGGGCTGAACTACCACGACCACGCGCGCGAGACGGGTGCCGAGCCGCCCGCCGAACCGGTCGTCTTCATGAAGGCGCCGGACACGGTCGTCGGGCCGCACGACACGGTGCTCGTGCCGCGCGGGTCCGTGAAGACCGACTGGGAGGTAGAGCTGGCCGTCGTCATCGGGCGTACGGCCAGGTATCTGGAGTCCGCGGAGGAGGCGCTCGCGCATGTCGCCGGGTACGCGGTGGCGCATGACGTGTCCGAGCGGGAGTTCCAGATCGAGCGGGGCGGGACCTGGGACAAGGGCAAGAACTGCGAGACGTTCAACCCGCTCGGGCCGTGGCTGGTGACGGCGGACGAGGTGCCGGATCCGCAGGATCTGTCCCTCAAGCTGTGGGTCAACGGCGAGTTGAAGCAGGACGGGACGACGGCTGAGCAGATCTTCTCTGTGGGGGAGGTCGTGCGGTATCTCAGTCAGGTCATGACGTTGTACCCGGGCGACGTGATCAATACGGGGACGCCGGCGGGGGTCGCCATGGGCGAGCCCGAGCCGAAGCCGTATCTCAGGGCCGGGGATGTGGTCGAGCTGGAGATCGAGGGGCTGGGGCGGCAGCGGCAGGAGTTCAAAGACGCGTAGGCGCTCCGCTGGGAGAGCCGGGGAACTGCGCTGATGTGTCGGCTGCGGGCCGTCCGTGGTTGATCGCGCAGTTCCCCGCGCCCCTGAAAGGTCAGTTCAGTACTGAGGCCAGGTCGCGCCACGCGTTCCTCGGCAGGGCGTCCCTCGGGGAGTCGTCCACTACCTGGAGGGCCACGTGGTCCGCGCCCGCCTCGAAGAATGAGTCGATCTTGGCGCGGATCGCCGTGTCGTCGCCCCAGGCGAACAGCGCGTCGACCAGGCGGTCGCTGCCGCCTTCCTTCAGGTCGTCCTCGGTGAAGCCGTGCCGGAGGAAGTTGTTGGTGTAGTTCGGCAGGGGGAGATAGAGCTCCAGGAACTCGCGGGCCAGGGCGCGGGCGCGGGCCGGGTCGGTCTCCGGGACGACGCCGAGCTCCGGGGCCAGCAGCGGGGCCTCGCCCAGGATCTCGCGGGCGTGCGCGGTGTGTTCGGGCGTGACCAGGTACGGGATCGAGCCCGCTGCCCGGTCGCGGGCCAGCCGCAGCGACTTCGGGCCCAGGGCGGCCAGGAGACGCCGGTCCGCGGGCACTCCGGCGGTGTCCAGGCCGTCGAGGTGGGCCACCAGGGCCGAGTAGGGGCGGGCGTACTGCTCCTCCCGCTTGGCGTGGCTGACGCCGAGGCCGAGGAGGAAGCGCCCGGGGTGGGCCGACTCCAGGTCCGCGAACGCCGTGCCCGCGGCGTCCGGCTCGTGCTGCCAGATGCTCTGGATGCTGGTGCCGACGGTGAGCCGGGAGGTCGCCTCGATCAGCGGGGCGGCGTGGGCGGCGGAGGTGTTGCCGCCCAGCCAGACGGCGCCGTAGCCGAGTTCCTCCAGTTCGGCGGTGGCCTCGGCGAGTTCGCCGCGCCGGTCCGGGTCCTCCGAGCGCAGGCCCACGCTCCAGATGCCGTACCGGCCGACGGTTTCCTTCAGGGCGGTGGTCATCGGTTGCGATCCCTCCGGTTGGGAGCCGTGCTTGATCACGCGTACGCAGGTGCCAACCGGAGGGGGCGGGTGATGATTCCAGCGGGGTTCAGACTTTGAGGAACTGCTCCAGCGCCTCCACGACGAACCGGTGGTCCTGGAGCTGCGGCAGCCCCGACACCGTCACCGCGCCGATCACGCCCACGCCCTCGACGCTGATCGGGAAGGAGCCGCCGTGGGCCGCGTAGGTGTCGGGGTCGAGGCGCGAGGACTCCTCGAACGTCGTGCCCTTGGCGCGGAAGCGGGCGCCGACCAGGTAGGAGGCGGAGCCGTAGCGCTCGACGACCCGGCGCTTGCGGGCGATCCAGGCGTCGTTGTCCGGGGTGGATCCGGGCAGCGCCGCGTGGAAGAGCTGCTGGCCGGCGCGGTGGATGTCGATGGCGAGCGGGGCCTGCCGCTCCCGGGCCAGTTCGACGAGGAGCGAGCCGAGCGCCCAGGCGTCGTCGAAGCTGAACTGGCGGAAGACCAGGCGGCGTTCCTGCGTCTCCAGTTCCTCCAGGCTCGGCGTGAGCTCCGGCTGGAACTTGGGGCCGAGTTCCTGGTGATGGGAAGGGTTGCTCTTGTGCGTCACAGCGTCACCGTCACCTTCTCGCGGGCCGAACGACGGGCGGCCTCCAGTACGTCCAGGGCGGCGGCCGCCTCCAGCGCGGTCACCGGGTTGGGGCCGCCCTCCAGCAGGGCCTTCGCCACGGCCGCATAGTAAGCGGGGTAGTCCCCGGGGAGGGTCGGTTCGGGGCGGCCGCCGCCTGTCGCGGGGGATTCGCCGGAGCCCACTCGGCCCCACTCCGACTCGGGCTCGACGCCCCAGCCGGGCCCGGGGCGCAGGCCGTCCCGGAGTGCCGCCTCCTGGGGGTCGAGGCCGTACTTGACGTAGCCGGCGGTCGAGCCCAGGACGCGGAAGCGGGGGCCGAGCTGGGCGGTCGTCGCGGAGACGTAGAGGTGGGAGCGGACGCCGTTCGTGTGCGTGATCGCGATGAACGTGTCGTCGTCCGTCTCGGCGCCCGCGCGGCGGATGTCCGACTCCGCGTAGACGGAGGCCGCCGGGCCGAAGAGGGCCAGGGCCTGGTCGACGACATGGCTGCCGAGGTCGTAGAGCAGACCTCCGATCTCTGTGGGGTCGCCGGACTCCCGCCAGCCGCCCTTCAGTTGCGGGCGCCAGCGCTCGAAGCGGGACTCGAAGCGCCAGACGTCGCCCAGCTCGCCCTCGTTCAGCAGCTTGCGCAGGGTGAGGAAGTCGTTGTCCCAGCGGCGGTTCTGGAAGACGGAGAGGAGCAGGCCGCGCTCCTCGGCGAGGGCGGCCAGCTCGCGGGCCTCGGCCGCCGTGCCCGCGACGGGCTTGTCGACCACGACCGGCAGACCGGCCTTGAGGGCGGTGGTGGCGAGCGGCACGTGCGTCTTGTTGGGGGACGCGATGACGATCAGGTCCAGCTCGGCGGCCCGGTCGAACAGCTCGTCCGGGGTGGCGGCGAGGCGTACGTCCGGGAACTCGGCACGGGCCTGCTGCTGCCGTTCGGGGTTCGAGGTGGCCACTGTGTCGAGGGTGAGGCCCTCGGTGGCGGCGATCAGCGGGGCGTGGAAGACGGAGCCGGCGAGGCCGTAGCCGACGAGGCCGACGCGGAGGGGCGAGCCGGGGGCGGTGCCGGGGCCCGTGCCGAGGGGTGTGCCAGTCATGGCACCCACTTTCGCAACGCTGTTGCCAAAGTGCAAGCGCCGGTGACAATGGGGGGTGTGAACAGGGCGGACGACCGTACGGGCGGGATGGGCGGCATGCGTGGCACCGGAGGTGGGGTGAACCTGCTCGTGTTGCGCGGTCACAACGCCGCGCTGGTGCTCGACCTGCTGCGGACCGCCGGGGCCGACGGCATCAGCCGGCTCGAACTCGCCGAGCGGACCGGGCTCACCCCGCAGGCGGTCAGCAAGATCACGGCCCGGCTGCGGGAGGACGGCCTCGCGGCGGAGGCCGGCCGGCGGGCCTCTACGGGGGGCAAGCCGCGGACGGTGCTGCGGCTGGTTCCCGAGGCGGGGCACGCGGTGGGGGTCCATCTGGACCGGGACGAGGTGCGGGCCGTGCTGGTGGATCTGCGGGGGGCCGTGGTGGGGGAGCGGCGAGCCCCGCTCGACCTCGGGGCCGGGGCGCCGGCCGTACTGACGGCGGTGACGGAAGCGGTGCGGGAGACGGTGGCCGGGGTGCCCCCCGGGTCGCCTGCCCGGGCGGATTCCGTGCTCGGGGCGGGGTCTGCCTGGGACGCGGCGGCGCAGGGGTCGGTCTCCGGGCCGGTTGCTCAGTCCGGGTCCTCGCCGGGGGCGGAGGTCGCGCGGAGGGCGGTTGGTGAGGCCGGGTCGGGCGGGGCGGGGTCTGTCCGGGGTGTGGCGGCGCAGGCGTCGGTCTCCATGTCGCTCGCCCGGGCCGGGTCCCTGCTCGGGGTCGGTGTCGCGTTGCCAGGGCCGCTTGATCACGGGCGGGGGGTGCTGCACCGGGTGACCGGATTTCCCGAGTGGGACGGCTTTCCGTTGCGTGAGGCGCTGGCGGAGCGGCTCGGGGTGCCGGTGGTGGTCGACAAGGACACCAACGCGGCGGCGCTGGGCCTGGCCGCCGGGGGTGAGGGCGGCTCCTTCGCCTATCTGCACCTCGGTACGGGGCTGGGCGCCGGTCTGGTGATCGGCGGGACCGTGCTCCGGGGGCCCAGGACCGGGGCCGGGGAGTTCGGCCACCAGGTGATCCAACTGGACGGCCCGCCCTGCACCTGCGGCGACCGCGGCTGTGTCGAGGCGCTGTGCCTCGGCGCGGTGGCGCGTGGCGACACGGGGGAGGCGGCCCGGGTCCTGGGCGCCGGGGCGGCGAATCTGGTGGGCCTGCTCGACATCGACGTCGTCCTGCTGGGCGGCCGCACGGTGGCCGCGGCTCCGGAGGCGTTCGTACAGGGTGTCGGCACGGTGCTGGAGGCCCGGGCCCGGCGGACGGGCCAGGAGGCCGTGCCGGTGCGGGTCGCCCCCGGGGGCGGGCGAGCCGTCGCGGTGGGGGCGGCTCAGCTGGTGCTGGGGCCGGTGTTCGGGCGTGGGGGCGGGTGAGGGGAGCGGGGGCGGAGCGAGCTCTCGGTGGGGAAGAGCCGTGCCAGGTGGTAGTCCAGGACCTTGCGTACGTCCGCGAGGGAACGGCGTTCGTACAGGACGTCCAGGCCCAGCCCGACGGCCCCCGACACCAGCAGGTCGGCCTCGTGCGCGCGGTCGATGCCCGGGGCCGTGAGTCCCGCCGCCTCGCCGACCCCGATGAGGTCCGCGACGAGTCGTTCCAGCGGCTGCTCGGCGGCCAGGAAGACCTCCGCGAGGTCGGGGTCGGTCAGGCTGCGTGCGTAGTACGCCGTGAACACGCGCAGGGCGAAGGCGCGTTGCTCGTCCAGGGGGAGGAACTCGTCCAGCAGCGCACGCAGCAGCGCACACGGCTCGGTCGTGTCGTACGGGATGCGCTCCTGGGCCAGCCGCTCGTTCTCCTCGTGCAGCAGGCGCAGCGCGTCGACCAGCAGGGCGTGCTTGGAGTCGAAGTGGTACTGCACGACCCGCAGTGACACCTTCGCCTCCGCCGCGATCCTGCGCATGCTCGCCGCCTCCAGCCCCTGCCCGGCCGCGATACGCCACACCCCCTCGGCGATCCGGCGCCGTTGCCGCGCCCGGACCTCCGACGGCCGGGACACGGGCGGCGTGCCCGGCTCGGGCAGTGGCTGTCTGCGCCGGCGGTAGGCCCGCGCCTGGCAGCTCCGCGAGCAGTAGACCGGCGGGCGACCCCGGCTCGGACGGGCCGTGGGGCTGCCGCACACCGGGCACGTCCCCTTCTTTTCGTCACGCACACTCTCACGATAGCCCCGCCGCGAAAGTGTGACGTAAGTCGGAAATCGAGGCTGATAGGCGGTCAATGCGCCTCCGTCGATTGGTACGTTCGTAACGTCCGGTCTCGTCGCTCCCGGTGGAGGGGAAGCCCATGAAGTACGACGTCCTTCAGGTTCTCGGCATGGTGCTGCTGGTCGCGTGTGCCCAGGCGCTCGTCCGGCTCCTCGTCGACGACTCCGAGCGGGGGCTGCTGGGCGGGCTCCCCGGTGGTTTCCTCCCGCTGCTGCTGGCCTACGCGGCGCTCACCGCCGCCGGTGTCCTCCTCACCGGCTGGTCCCACTCGCGCGCGAAAGCCCTGGGGCGCCGCTAGGTCGGGTCCGCGGGACTTCCCGGACCTCGGACGTTGCCCCCAGGTGTGCGCGTACGGGCATGTTCATCCCGCCGCGGTTTCGGTAGACGTTGATCGGTTGATCGCTGAGTGGCTGTCCGGTTCCGGGGAGAAGGAGAAGACATGCGGGCCTTCCACCAAGGGCATGCCGGTGCGGCCGGCCGGGCAGCGGGCGGATCCTCCGCCAGGCCACCGGCGTCACCGCTGAGCGCGGCCTGGATCCGGCATGTGCAGCGCGTGGCCGCGGGCCACGACACCCATGAGGCGGCGCCCGAGGCCGAGCACGCCCAGGTGCAGCGGGCCGCCCTCGACCGGGCCCTCGGTTCCCCGGCCAGGCCCATGGAGCCGGGCCTGCGCTCCGAGATGGAGCAGCGCTTCGGCGGGTCGGACTTCAGCGGCGTCCTCGTGCACGACGGGCCCGTGGCACGCGAGTCGGCGGCGGTCCTGGAGGCCAAGGCCTTCACCAGCGGTCGCCATGTCGTCGACGGCGGCGGGATGACCAAGAAGGACTGGGCGCACGAACTGGCCCACTTCGAGGACCAGCAGACCGGACCCGTACCGGGCACGGACAACGGGGCCGGCGTCAGCATGTCCGCCCCGGGCGACCCGGGCGAACGCCACGCGGAGACGAAGGCGGACCAGGTCATGAGCGGACCGGCGCCCGTGCAGCGCACCACCGGCACCCAGAAGGCCGCGGCCGCCGGCTGCCCGGGCGGGGACGGCTGCGGCGACGAGGCCACGGCGGTCCAGCGCCTCCACGTCATCAAGGCCGGCTCCGCGGAGTACCCCAAGAAGCAGCCCGACTCCGACGACTTCTTCGTGGGCCAGGACACCAACGACCAGGGCAGCTGGTACGACGAGCGCTCCCGCTACGCGCCGCCCAAGCCCCACCTGGTCTACGCGGGAGAGGTGGACCTCGCCGTGTCGGACAAGTTCGACCTGGCCGTGGAACACGCCGGCGACGGCAAGGAACCCAAGAACTTCTTCGCCACCGACAAACAGCTCAGCGCGTCCATCAAGAACCTTCCCGGCGCGGGCCAGAAACGCGGGCTCTCGCTGTCGAAGACCGGCAGGACCCTGACCATCGAGGGATCGGGCCGCAAGGTCGTCCTCTACGAGGTCGAGCCCAAGTACCGCAAGGAGAAGGGCGGCGAGAAGACCAAGGGCCTCGACGTCCTCACCCCGCAGCGCTGCAACGAGATGATCGGCTTCGTGACCGGGAAGCCGTCCATGTACCGCGAGGCCGACAACCGCTACTGGGAGACGATCGAGCAGTTCCTCGCGCGCATGGAGCCCGGCGGCGGCTGGAAGGGGAAGTTCCAGGAGGCCATCGACAGCGGCGGCGTGGCCGGATACGACCAGATCACCTTCGGCATGAGCGGCCGCTTCCAGCAGCTGGTCCGGGAGTCCCCCGAGAACGCCGAACGGGTGCTGCGGGACCTGGAGGCCAACCAGCACGCCGCCATTCCCAGGGTCGGCGACGGCATGGTGACCATGGCACGGCCGGACGCCGAGCAGCACGAGAGGCGTACGGAGGCCCGGCTCGAAGGCTCCGACAACCACATGGACTACCACTACGGCGGTGTGGTCGCCGTGAGCGGCAGCGACTACATCACCATGGAGAACTACGCGCGCGAACAGCACGACGACAGCATGAACACCCTCGACCGCAACGATCCCCTCTGGTACTTCCGGATGTACGGCAAGGAGGCCGGCCGGACCTGGCACGAGGGCTGGACCGGCTCCGCCGACAACGGGTTCCTGGGCGCCACGCTCACGCTGACCCTGCGCCACTGAACGGGAACGCGGATGCCGCCGGCGCGGAAACCACCCGACCCCAAGGTCGTCGAGCATCTCCGGCACGCCCAGCGGTGCGCCGGCAACGCGGCCGTCGTCCGCATGCTCCGTGCCGGAGGGGGGAGCGGAACGGCCTGAGACCTGCTCCCCGAGGCCGGTTGTCCGCCGACCGGGCGGTTTCGCACCGCCGTTCGGGGGCCGTTGCGGGCCGCGTCGCTCGCGATCGCCCGCATCCGGCAATGTCACATGTCCATGCGACTCTGCACGCCCGCTCACCTCTGCCTGGCGGCGGCAGCCGCCGTCCTGCTCCCCGGTGCACACCCGGCGCACGCGGACGATCCGGCGCCCGCCTGTGCCGCGCCCGACGACCACACCTTCCCGCTCACCACCCGCGTCCACGGCGGCCCCGGCTCCTACGCGGCCGGGGGCGGGTACGGGACCTGGTACCTCGACCTGACCAACACGACCGACCGGACCTGCACCGGGATCCATCCCGTCGTCGTGCTCGTGGACGACAAGCGGGCGCTGGAGCCGTCCCAGCCCCGGCTGGAGTTCTTCGAGGGCGCGCGGTCCCACGCCGTGCGGTTCGAGAAGACCGGTGAGGACGAGCTCGTCGGGGCGCTGGCCGACGACGAGAACCGGTTCGCCGGGTTCACCGTCGGCCCGGGCAAGACCGTCACCGTGACGGTGCGGCTCGCGATCACCTCGGACGCCGTGCCCAACGACGTCACCGCCAACGCGGCCGTCGTACAGCGGCACGACGACGACGGCGACTGGGTCGGGCAGTCCAACGACTACCGGTTCGGCATCGCGAGTGACGCCCCGGTCGACGGCGGTGACGGGGAGATCGACGGCGGCACCGACTCCCAGCCGGAGACCGAGCCGGAGCCGGAGGCCTCGGTCCCGCCCCGCGAGGACCGCTTCCCGTTCGCCGAGGAACTCGCCCGAACCGGAATCGGCCTCCGGGTCACGGCGGCCGCGGCGGCGCTGCTGCTCACCGGGGGCGGGGTACTGCTCCTGGCACGCCGGCGCCGCTGAGGCGGCCGTACCGCGATGCGGGTCCGTGCACCGTCCCGCCTGTCGGGACGCCATGACCGGCCCATTCCGCATGATCCGGCCACTGTCTAGGCTGGGTCGCACGCTGGACCGCGTACGGCAGGAGATCCCGCACATGGCAGACCGCAAGCCCATCGAGTCGTGGCTCACCGACATGGACGGTGTGCTCATCCACGAGGGCGTACCGATCCCTGGCGCCGACGCCTTCCTGAAGAAGCTGCGCGAGTCGGGGAAGCCCTTCCTGGTCCTCACCAACAACTCGATGTACACCCCGCGCGACCTGCACGCCCGGCTGCGCCGCATGGGCCTGGACGTGCCGATCGAGAGCATCTGGACCTCGGCCCTGGCCACCGCCCAGTTCCTGGACGACCAGCGGCCGGGCGGATCGGCGTACGTCATCGGCGAGGCGGGGCTGACCACCGCGCTGCACGACATCGGCTACATCCTGACCGACCACGAGCCGGACTACGTCGTCCTCGGCGAGACCCGCACCTACTCCTTCGAGGCCATGACTAAGGCGGTGCGGCTCATCCTCGGCGGCGCCCGTTTCATCTGCACCAACCCCGACGAGACCGGCCCCTCCACCGAGGGCCCGCTGCCCGCGACCGGCGCGGTGGCGGCGCTGATCACCCAGGCGACCGGCAAGAAGCCGTACTTCGCGGGCAAGCCGAACCCCCTGATGATGCGGACCGGACTGAACGCCATCGGGGCGCACTCCGAGTCCAGCGCGATGATCGGTGACCGCATGGACACCGACGTGCTGGCCGGCATGGAAGCCGGGATGCAGACGTTCCTGGTGCTCACCGGCCTGACCCGGCCCGACCAGGTCGAGGACTTCCCGTACCGGCCCTCGCAGGTCCTGGACTCCATCGCGGACCTCGTCGACCGGGTCTAGACGGCGGGCCCACAAGGGCAGCGCAGCCAAACCCGTCGCCACCCGTTCGGAGCAGTCGCCGCGTCCCTGAGGATGCGTCGACCCACCGTGCGGGGGAGGCTCCAGGCATCTGGAGGTTCACGATGGGTTCCCTGAGGTTCACTCTCTGTACGAGCGTCCTGGTCGCGGCCGCCCTCACGCCGACGGCGTTCGCGGCGGACCCGGGGGGCGTCTCGGTGACCCCGGCGACCCCCGCACCCGGCAGTGACGTCGCGCTCCGCGTGACCGGCTGCGCGGCGCGGACGGCCGTCGCCGCCTCGACGGCGTTCGTCGCGGACGCCCCGCTCACCGTCACCGGCGGTGAACTCATCGGCGAGAGCCGCGTGCCCTCCACGCTCAAGGCGGGGACGTACCCCGTGAAGATCACCTGCGGGGACGCGGAACGGACCAGCACGCTCACCGTCAAGAAGGACCGGGAGAGCCGGGAGAGCCGGGAGAGCCGGGAGAGCCGGGAGAGTGCGGGTCCGGCCGCGTCCGGGGCTGCGGGGCAGCCACCCGCCCCGGGGACGGGCGGGCGGCAGCCCCTGCCCGAGGGCGGCGGGCCGTCACCCGAGTCCGAGCCCGAGCCTGAGTCCGAGTCTGAGCCTGAGGCCAAGCTCGATCCCGGGCTCGAGGACGAAGGCCAGCCGTTCGCCTCCCGGCGGCCGGGCGCGCACGCCTCGCCCGTCGCTCCCGTCGAGGCCGGCGGTGGCGGCGCCGCCCACCTCGTCGCCGCCGAGGACCGGGTTGCCGGGCCCGGCGCCGCGCAGGGCGTGATCGGCCTGATCCTCGCGGGAGTGGCCGCGGTGGCCGTCGCGCTGGACAGTGTCCGCCGGAAGCGCGGAACGGACTGACCATGTCCGACCTCGATCTCGACCGGGTGCGCAGACGCCCCTCGGGCTCCGGCCGGCTGCTGGCCGGCGTGGCCTGGGTGGTGCTGCTGCTCGGGCTCTGGCTCTGGGGCCGCGAGGTGACCGACGTACGGCACGGCATCTCCGCGCCCACCACGGGCGACATGGCCGCGGCCGGACGCCCCCCGGACGTGAAACTGCCCCCCGCGCACCGCCCGCTCGGCGACGCGCTGCCGCAGCGCGTCGACATCCCCGGCATCGGCGTCCAGGCACCGGTGGTGGCGCGCGGCCTGGACCGGCGCGGGGCGCTCGATCCGCCGCCGTACGACCAGCCGGGGGTGGTCGGCTGGTACGCGGGCGGGGCGGCACCCGGGGCGCCGGGGACCGCGCTGCTGGTCGGGCACGTCGACAGCGAGACCCGGCCCGCCGTCTTCTACAAGGTCAGCGCCCTGCGGCCGGGCCAGACGATCCGGGTGATCCGGGCCGACACCAAGGTCGCCGAGTTCACCGTCGAGTCCGTCCAGGTCCTCACCCGCGACCGCTTCGACGCTCACCAGGCCTACGGTCCCCGCCGCTCGGGCCGGGCCGAACTGCGGCTGGTCACCTGCGGCGGCAGCTTCGACCGTACGACCGGCAGCTATACGGCGAACGTGGTGGTGTCGGCGTACCTCACCGGCACCGGACTGTAGTGAGACGCCCAGCTGACCGCACTGAGACCCCCCACCAACCCGGCCGACGACCCGCTCCCCCTGAAGTCGACGACCGGGCCGGTCCTCGACCACGCGCGCACGGGCTGCGGGAGTAGCCCGGCGAACTGCGCGGGAGGCCACGGGAGCCACGGTGGGTGAAACTCTGGCCGAAGGCCGGGTCGTGCTGAGAAGACTGTAGAACCAAAGGGCCGCCCGGGCCTAGAGGTTGAATACGTCAAGTCCCGATACGGTGGCTCTGCGTCATCCACCCAGGTGGGTTCCGCCTCGTGGGTGTCGCGGGACGTATGTCAGGATTGAGACTTGGAACGGTGCACCCAAGGGGGAGTTGGATGTACGGCAGCAGGGGGGCCGGGACGACCGCCGGGAGGCGGATGTCCGCAGTGGTGCTGGGGGCGGCACTGCTGATCACGGGGTGTTCCTCCTCCGACGGAGGAGACGGATCGGACGGCGGCGCGGACGCCGGCGCCGGGATCACCCAACAGCCCAAGGAAAAGGCCCCCTTCTGGGTCAACCCGGACGGCACCGCGGCACAGCAGGTCGCCGCGCTGGAGAAGTCCGGCAAGAAGCAGGAGGCCGAGCAGATCCGCAAGATCGCCGAGCAGCCCGTCGCCGAGTGGGTCGGCCCGGACAACCCGCGGGAGCAGACCCAGGGCTTCACCGAGGCCGCCGACAAGGCCGGCCGTACGGCCCTGCTCGTGCTCTACAACATCCCGCACCGCGACTGCGGCCAGTACTCGCAGGGCGGCGCCGCCGACGGCAACGCCTACCGCGCATGGCTCGACGGCGTGGCGGAGGGCATCGGCAACCGGTCGGCCGCGGTCATCCTGGAACCGGACGCCCTGCTGCACCTCGTCGACGGCTGCACGCCGGAGCAGTTCCACGAGGAGCGCTACGACCTCCTCAAGGGGGCCGTCGCCAAGCTGAAGTCGCTGAAGAACACGAAGGTGTACCTGGACGCGGGCAACGCCGGCTGGGGTCACCCGGACCAGATCTTCGAGTCGATGAACCGGGCCGGCATCGAACAGGCCGACGGTTTCTCGGTCAACGTCTCCAACTTCTACTCCACCGACGAGTCCATCGCCTACGGCAAGCAGCTCTCCGCCAAGGTCGGCGGCAAGCACTTCGTCATCGACACCAGCCGCAACGGCAAGGGCCCCTACACCCAGGGCAACCCGGACGAGCGCTGGTGCAACCCGCCGGGCCGCGCGCTGGGCGAGACACCCACGACGAAGACGGCCGACCCGCTGGTCGACGCGTACCTCTGGGTCAAGCGGCCGGGGGAGTCGGACGGCGAGTGCAAGGGCGGCCCGAAGGCGGGCCAGTGGTGGTCGGACTACGCACTGAAGCTGACCAAGGCCAGCTCCTAGAAGGCCGGGCAGACGTCGTCGACCTGTTCGGGGTCGACGGCCAGCTTCTTCTCCGCCTTGCTCAGCTCCCGCTGTGCGAGGGAGCAGAGCCGGTCCATCCAGCGTTCGGGCGCGAGGGGGATGGTCGAGGTGCGTGAACCGTCGACGATGGTGAGGGACTTGCCGTCGGTGCTCGGGGAGAGGACCGAGCCGTAGCCCACGTAGTAGCGGTAGGTGTCCTGCCGGTCCGCCACGTCCCAGACGACTTGTTCACCGGCGGCGGTGGTGGTGTGGAGGAGGCGGTCGCCCAGGAAGCGGCCGAGGTAGTGGACGCCGTTGGTGGTGAGGTCCGGGAGTTCCTGTTTCTTCTGGACGTCCCACAGTTGCACCCGGCCGCCGGCGTACTGCACGGCGAGGATCCTGCCGTCCGGGGAGAGGGCCAGCGACCTGGCCGACCGATGGTCCTCCTCCCTCTTGATCCACCTCTTGAACTCGCCGGTCGTGAAGTCCCAGACGCCGATCTCGGCCACCGTCCGCACCACCGCCTGCGCTTTTCCGGGCAGGGCGGTGGCGTAGGTGCCGGCCGCCTCGTTGGCGATCTGCGCGCTCTCCTGAACGGGAGGCCGATAGATCTCGCCGTCCATGCGACCGGTGTCGAGCCGCCATCGGGATACGTAAGAGAGCCCCGAGATCACGGCGTGTTCGTTGTCGGAGAAGCTCAGGTTGATCCAGGACGGGGTGAGGCCCGTCTTGGGGTCCGGCCCGGAGGCCGTGATGCCGGGTGGGGCGGGCAGCTCGAGGACGTGCTCCTCCTTCAGGGAGCCGCCGTCGATCCGCCAGACGAGGACCGTCCGTTCGTCCTCGGCGACGGTCAGCATCCGTCGCCCGTCCGGACTGAAGGCGGCGTACAGGCGGGCCAGCGGCCGGGACGGCCGCGCGGTCGCGAGGAGCCGGTGGTCGGACAGGTTCCACAACTGCAGTCCGGTGCCGGCCGCGTCCACGACCGCCATCCTGCCGCTCGGCCCGTCCGGTGTGCGGATGCGGTTGACCAGGGAGTTGCTGTCGAAGGACGTGGGCGGCTCGACGCGTACGGTGACGATGCTCCCGCCGATGGAGACGGCGGCGCGCAGATCGTCCGGCGGACCGGCGAGCGCGACCGCCGGAGCGAACGAGCGGCCGGTGATGTTCTGGTCCTCCGAGGCGGCAGCGGGGGTGTCGAAGGTCGACGGCCAGCCCTTCTCCAGATCGATGACGAGGAACCGCATCCTGCCGAGGTCGGTGCCGATGCGCCCGGTGGGGTTGATCAGGTAGCGGCCGGTGGCGTCGAGCCTGGGTGCGTAGAGCGGGCACAGGCCCGGGAAGCTGCTGTTGCTCCAGTTCTGGAAGCGCCGGGGTGTGCTGCCCAGCCGCCAGGCTTCCAGTGCGCCCTGCTCGGTGCAGGTGACCAGGACCTGGCCGTTGCCGCTGACCGTCGCGGAGGCGGTGGTGCGCTCGTCCCAGGGGCGGTGCGGCGAACCGCCGGCCAGGTCCCAGGAGACCAGCCGGCCCTGCGGGTCGTCCGCTTCAGCGCCGGAGGGCACGATCCGCCCCACGACCGTGTCGTCCGCGGCGAACCAGGCCTGTGCCGTGTCCCAGCCCTTCGGCGGCACGAGCGTGCGGCCCGTGCGGCGGCCGTCGTCCGCGTTCCACACGAGCACGCCCTCGCCGGGGATGGCGGCGAGGATCCGCTTTCCGTCCCCGTCGAAGCGCAGGTCGTTGGGGGCGCGTGGGTTCTTCTCGACGGCCTCGCCCTCGCGCAGGACAGTGGTTCGAAACTTGTCCGGGTCGGAGGGGATCTGCACACCGAGGGAGACCAGCCCCCAGCCACTCGCCCGGGCCGCCCTCCGCCCGTCCGCCGAGATGGCGATCCGCTCGGTGTCGCGCCGCTTTGAGAAGAGGCGTGGTGGGGGGCGTTTCTTCCCCTGCAGGTTCAGCCGTACGAAGTCGCCGTTGCCCAGCACCGCGTAGGCGTACGTGCCGTCCTCCGTCAGCGCCACGTCCTCGACATCGTTCCGCCCCTCCATCACCACCCGCTCAACGTCCTGCAACCGCAGGTACTGCGCGAGCAACGATGACCGTGCCTCGGGCCGGGCCTCCGCCCGATACGCACCGACCGCGTACAGGGAAGAGGCGGTCAGGGACGTGCTGTCCAGACTCGCCGCCTGCTGCGCCAGCCGATCCGAAGCCAGCCGCCGCTGCTCCGTCAGCAGGTTCAGATACAGCACGGACACCACCGCCGCCGCCACCACGGCCAGTACCGTGACCACCGCCCACAGCACCCGCAGATACCGCTTGCGGCGCTCGGACCTCGCGGCCTCCCGCGCCTTGCGGTCCCGCAGCCCGGCACCCGCCTCGATGTACTCCCGGTCCTCCTCCGTGAGTTCGTCAGGCCGGTCTGCGAGCCACCGCTCCGCCGCCGACAGCGCCGGGTCCTCCAGCAGCAGCCCGTCCGGCCGCCCGGCCCGCCACCAGCGGGCCCGGTCGTAGCGCAGTTCGCCGCGCCACGTGAGGAACGTACGGTCGGTCTCCAGCTGCTCCGCGAGGGGCTGCCAGTGCTCGATGAGGGCCTCGTGGGCCAGCTCTACCGTCTCGCCCCGCTCGGGGTCCGCGCCCACCACCAGGACGCGGGCCTCGACGAGCTCCCGGGCGACGGCCCACCGCTCCTCGCCCGCGTCACGGCGTGCGAGACGGGCGCGCAGGGCCGTGCCGCTGCCGGGCGGGACCTGGATCAGCGCGCGCAGCAGCCCGGTCGCCGCGCCCGGCGCCGCACCCCGCAACGCCCGCTGCCACGCCGAGTCGGCCCTGCTGCTCAGCACCCCGCCGAGGCCGCCAAGTTCGCGGTAGGTGTCGAGGCGGAGCCGGCCGCCGAGCTGCCGTTCCCACAGGGTGGTCAGGACGAATCCGAGCAGCGGCAGGGCTCCGGGGCGGCCCGCCGCGTCCTCGATGAGGCGGTCGGCCAGTCCGCTGTCGTACTCGACACCGGGGAAGGCCCGCAGGGGCAGTCTGACCACCTCGGTGAGCTGCTCGCGGGTCATCAGGCCCAGTTGGTGCGCGGGCGCGCCGCCGACCAGCCGGCTCAGCTCCGGGTGGCGCAGGGCGGCGTCCTGGAAGTCGGTCCGCAGTGCCACCAGCACGGCGACCGAGGGGTGGCGGCATGCGTCGAGGAGCGCGTCCACCAGGGCGCGCAGTTCCTCCTCGGGGCGCAGCAGCAGCGCCTCCGACTGGTCGAGCGCCAGTACGAGCCCGCGTGCCGACCTGTGGGTCCGAACCGCCTCGTGGACCGCTGAGGCGTCCGGGCGGCGGCCCTCCGCGCGCAGGGTGACGACCTCGATGTCGCGTTCCCTCAGGCGGGGCAGTACGCCGGCCATGAGGAGGGAGGACTTGCCGGAGCCGGAGGGGCCGGTCAGCGTCACACAGCCCTCGGGCAGGGAGCCGTGCGGGCACAGCAGGTCGACGACCGCGGTGACGTCCTCGTCCCGGCCGAAGAAGTGCGCGCTGTGCTCCTCGGTGTAGGGGCGCAGCCCGGGGAAGGGGGAGGAGGGCGCGAGCAGTTCGGCGAGGTCCGGCAGCTCGTCGAGGACCGTGCGGGTCGGGATGCAGAAGCTCTGGCCCCGGTGGGCCGGGGAGATCGAGGCGACGATGCCGACCACGGCACCGAGGTCGTCGTCCCACACGGCGGAGCCGCTGAAGCCGGGCTGGACCGGGTCCGACTGGCCGTCCTGCGGCGACATCTGCAAGCGGCCGGTGCCGGTACGGGCGCGCAGCCGGGCCGTGTGCCAGCCGCCGCCGGTGTCGTCCCTCGGCAGTCCGAAAACGATGGCCCTGTGGTCCCAGACGTCCCGGGGCGCGACCATGACGACCGGCCGGGCTTCCGAAAGCGGGCCGGCCAGGGAGAGTACGGCGACGTCCCCGGTACCGTTCGCGCGCACCGGAACCCAGTCGCGGACGACGGCTTCCTCGACCCCACCCTCGCGGAGGACCAGGCCGACGCGTACGGGGCCCTCGGGCGGTTCCTCGCGCCTGGTCGGCAGTCCCAGGGCGTCCAGTACGACATGGGCGCAGGTCAGGACCAGGGTGGGTGCGATGAGCACTCCCAGGCCGCCGATGCGCCCGTCCGTGCCCGAGACCTGGACGGTCGCGGCGGCCAGGACCTCCTCGGCCACCGGGTCCGACGTGGTCGACTCGGTCATCTCCCGTATCCCCCGCCACCGTTGACCACACGCGTTGCCGATGTCGTACCCGAGACCACACCGAATTACGTGCACAGGTCAAGCACGTTTCCCGTCACGCCCTCGCAGCGGACATGCGAAAGGGGCGCCCTCCGCACAGGAGAGCGCCCCGATCAGCAGGGAACCACGGCACTTCAGCCGGGAACTACGGCACCTTGACCCACTGGGCCTTGCTCGGCGTCCCCTTGGCGTCCGTCACGAACAGCATGTACCAGCCCGCCTGGACCAGGTTCCGGTTCTTCGGAACGGTCACGGTCAGCTTGTCGCCGGACGCCTTGAAGTCCAGGGCGATCGACCGCTGGTCGACGTCCGTGACATGGGTGGCGGCGCTCGGCCGGATCAGCCGGACCTTCTTGACCTTGGACGCGCTCGACGAGGTGAACGTCCCCGTCCCGCCGCGCTCGATGGTCTGCGGCCCGCCGGACAGCGAGGGCCGGTCCCCGTCGCCGTAGAGGTACGGCGGCGTGTAGATCTCGATGCGCTGCTCGAACTTGCCCGGCTTGGTGTTGGCCTTGTCGCCGTAGAGCGAGTCCGAGCCGAAGAACATCAAGCGGCCGTCGGGCAGCAGGATCGACCCGGAGTGGTAGTTGCGGCCCACCAGCGGGTCGGCGACCCGCTTGAGCTCGTTCTTCTCCGTGTCGTAGAGGTGCGCCTGGAAGATGTTGGAGTCGCCGCGACCCCGGTAGTCCTCCGAGCCGCCGGAGATCAGCACGTTGTCGTCGGGCAGGATCGAGGCGTTCGGGTAGCGGGTGCCCTTCTCCAGGGACGGGCCGTCCTCGAAGCTCGGGTCCGCGTCCTTCAGGTCGACGATCCGGGTCTTCTCGCTGGACTCCTTGGACTCGCCGACGCCACCGCCGCCGACCACCATGTACTTCTCGTCCTGCGCGGGCGGCAGCAGCACCGTGCCGGACGTCTCCATGAGCTTGGGGTCGCTCAGCCCCGGGATCTTCTTGAACTGGTTGGTCTCCACGTCCCAGACGCCCGGCTCACGGCCCACGTTGTCCGGCCCGTAGCCCGCGTTCGAACCCGAGTAGAAGATCTTGCCGTTCTGCATGAGGAACAGCGCCGGGTAGGTCGGGAACTGCCGGACCTTGTCCGTGTAGGTCCACTTCTTGGTCTTCGGGTCGAAGACCTCGTTCTTGCCCGGGACGAGCTGCCCGATGTCGTCGAGGCCGGAGACGCTGAGGATCTTCCCGTCGCTCAGGGTGGTGAGCGTCGGGTACCAGCGGGCCTCCTTCATCGGGTCGACCTTGATGTACTTCTCGGCGACCGGGTCGAACTCGAAGGCGTCCCGGATGCCCTGGAAGTCCTTCTTGTCGAGGGCGAGCTTCTGGGCGATGCCGTAGGTGTTCTTGGCGTCGGCGCCGCTCAGGCCGTGCACCTTGTAGTTGTCCTGCGTGCCGGTCTCGTACTTCTGCCCGCGCTTCTGCGCCTCGACGTAGATACGGCCAAGACCCGGGTCGTTGCGCAGGAATTTCCCGGTCGCCTTGTCGAAGACCTTCTTCGCGCGCGGCACCAGCACCGGGTCCTTCGAGACGAAGGTCTTGCCGTTCTCCTTGCCCGTGAACCTGGTGCCCGCGGGCAGGGTGATCGGCTCGTCCGGGTTCTCGTTGTGGACGATCATCAGGCCGCCGGCCTTGGTGACGTCACCCTTGAGCTTCTCGTACCGCTTGGTCCCGCCCGCGATCAGCAGATTGCCGTTGGCGAGCTGGGTGTGGCCGGTGCAGAACAGGTCGGCGGGCGTGGGGACCTTCTTGATGGTGCCCTTGACCGGGTCCCAGATCCGGGTGTCGAACTTCTTCGCGTCGAAGTTGTCCTGGTTGTTGCCCGACCCCGCGACGAGCAGCACCTTGCCGGTGCGCAGCAGCGCCGCGTGGATCGTGTTCTGCCGGTACTCCTCGGGGAAATCGATGATCTCCCACTTGCCGTTCGCGGCCTTGTACTCCGGCTTGTTGATTGTGTACTGGTGGTATTTCTCGGTGCCGAAGCGGTAGAGCCACGGCCCGTTCATCCCGGCCAGCGCGAGTACCACCGCCGTGCCGATCGCGAGTCGACGGGCCCGGCGGCGGCCTGCACGGTCGTTCATTCCTTACGTCCCCCAAGTCCACCAAGGGCGATCTGCATGGTCTGGTCGGATCCTCCGACCTCCCCGTTGCCGCCGGGAGCGGCGGCCCAACTGGGCTTGTGCTGCGGGGCGTGGGCGGCAGGCTGCTGCGGAATCGGCAGCGGCTGCGTCCGGTGCGGCCCCGCGGAGTCCTGCGGCTGTTCCACGGCGGGTTCGGCGGGCTTCTTCGCGTCCTGCCGCAGCTGCCAGCGCCAGGCGAAGACCGGCGAGGCGGTGATCAGCAGCGCGAACGTCGCCCAGATGATCATCGCGGGGTGGGAGTGGCCGTAGACGAAGCCGGCGGCGATCGAGCCACCGAAGATCGCGACGAAGTACCAGTGGTAGCGGAACGTCCCGAACCAGCGGTCGGGGCTTGCGGAGTCGCCCTTGGGCGTGACCACGAACTTGCTCTTGCGCCGCAGCACGGAGTCGATCAGCGCCTTCGCGTACAGCGGCGCCGACAGCGCGGACATCACCATGCCGGCCACACCGCCGGAGCCCTCCGGCTCGTGCGGCGAGACGTTGTGCCGGCGGTTCCAGACGTACAGGCCGATCTGCAGGGCGGAGGCGTTGCCGTAGAGCATCAGCCAGACCGCCGGGTCGATGTTCACACCCGAGGCGCCCAGGCCCAGGAACAGGCAGCAGCTCAGCGCCGCCAGGATCCAGTTCAGGGCGGACATCGGGTAGAAGATGATCATCATCGTGTAGTTGAAGAGCTTGCTCGGCGGCAGCGAGTACCAGCCCTTCCAGTACTGCCCGATGATCGTCTCGTACGTCCCTCGCGACCAGCGCATCTGCTGGGTGAAGAAGTCCGTCCAGGCGCTGGGGCCCTCACCGACCGCGAGCACGTCCGGCGTGTACACCGAGCGCCACTTCTTCCCCGTCGCCGGGTTCTTGTGGCGGTGCATCTCGAAGCCCGTCGCCATGTCCTCGGTGATCGAGTCGTACAGACCGCCGATCTGCTTCAGCGCCTTGATGCGCACGGCGTTGGACGTGCCGACGAACATCGGGGAGCCGTAGCGGTTGCCGGCGCGCTGGATCAGCGCGTGGAAGAGGAACTGCTGCGACTCGGCGGCCTTGGTGATGGGGTTGTCGTAGTTGCCGTAGACCTGCGGGCCGATGACGAAGCCGACGTCCGGGTCGCGGAAGAAGCCGAGCATCCGCTCCAGGTAGTTGGGCAGCGGCACGTGGTCGGTGTCGACCGAGGCGAAGAAGTCGTATTCGTCGCCGTGCGCCTCGAGCCAGGCGTTGTAGTTGCCGTGCTTGGTCTTGGCGCGGTGCGGGCCCTTGGCCTGGTTCCACTTCGCGACGCCCTTGCGGGAGAAGTGGTGCACGCCGAGGCGCTCGCAGACCGCCTTCACCTCGGGGTCGTCGCCCTCGTCGAGCAGCCACACGTGCATCAGGCCCCGGTGGCGGATCTTGACGGCCGCCTCCAGGGTCTTCGTCACCATCTCCAGCGGCTCCTTGCCGGGCACGAAGGAGGTGAGGAAGGCCACTCTGGTGCCGGTCTCGGGCACCACCGGGATCGGGTCGCGGGCCACCAGCGTGGCGTGCGCGTTCGACAGCACGTTCATGCAGCGGAAGAACTCGATCAGGCCGATCGAGACCAGCATGACCATGTCGAGCGCGGGCAGCCAGTCGAAGGCCGGGTAGTCGCGCTCGGTCCAGTGCTCGGGCTGGAGCAGCCAGAACAGCAGCACCAGGGACAGCACCGGGGCCGCGGCCAGCATCAGGGCGACCCTGATGCGGTGCGGCTCCTGCGAGATGAGCGAGCGGTACTGCACCTTGTACGGCTTGTTCGGATCAGGCTGGGTGAGGGGACCCGCGAGCCGGCTGTAATGCTCGTAGTCATATCTCGGCAGATTCTTCTTGATCCGCCGGAACGTCCCCGTCGTGCTCATCCGATGAGCCGGCACCCTGAGCTGAGTGGTCTGGGACGGGTCGTGGTCCTGCCGGGCACCCGTGGGCCTCGACGTCATGAGTCATCCCCCCACACGCGGACATCCGCGTGTTTCGTCGCTTCTTACCGTCTGCGCCAGGTCCCCCTCGACCTTCACAGACGTATCAGTGGTGGATCGCAGTCACCACGTCATCCACACCCTATAGACACGGCAACGCGACCTTCCGGTTGCATGATGCCCCCCTCGGCATCGCTCCATGAACGGGGCCCCTACCCCCGCCCGGCCGGCAACCGGTCCTTCTGCCCCCCAACTGCCGCGAATCCGCAGCATCTTGAAAAACCAGATAACCAGGGTTCTACGGCGTCCATCATGATCGCAAGATGCGAAACGCGGTGTTTACCGGTCATACGCGTTCATTGTGACGCGTGTGGGGACTCTGTGGAGCCGTTGTGGACAGACGGGCGCGGATGTTGCCGAAGTGCTCTCTTATGGCCTCCTCCGCCCGCAACGAGTCGCCGGACCGGACCGCGTCGAGGATCTCCCGGTGCTGCCGGCAGGTGACCTTCGGGTCCTGCGGCTCGCCCCCGAGGTCCGTACGGACCCGGTGGAAGGCGTCCCAGAACGCCTCCAGGACCTCGCACAGCAGCACGTTGTCCAGCCCCCGGTAGAGGGTGGCGTGGAAGGCCCGGTCGGTCTCGGCGAGGCCGGCTCCGCGCGCGGCCTGTTCTTCCATACGGTCGACGAGCCCGTCCAGTTCAACGAGATCCGCGTCCGGTATCCGCCCCGCGAGCCGGGAGACGAGCCCCGTCTCCACGGCCTCCCGCAGTTCGAGCAGCTGGAGCAGGGAGTCCTCGCCCCGGTAGTGCCCGGCGACCGTGCGGAAGGCGAGGCCCTCGATCATCGGGGCCAGGGACATCGGGCCGACATAGGTGCCGAAGCCGTGCCGGATCTCCACGATGCCCATCGCCTGGAGCGCCTTCAGCGCCTCGCGCACCGAGTTCCGGCTCGCGCCGAGGTACTCCATCAGCTCGGGCTCGGTCGGCAGCGGGGCCCCGGAGGCCAGCCGGCGGTCGATGATGAGCTTCTTGATCCGCTCTTGTAGGTCACGCGCTGCCATGGCGAGAGGGTATCCGGCCAATCGCACGGTGCACCGGGTTCCGGCCAGGTGCGGAGGAGCCTCAGAGGCTGAAGAGTCCAGCGAGATACAAGAAAGCCCCCCGCTTCCGCGAGGGGCTTTCCGGTCGGTGCGCCGCCAGGGACTCGAACCCCGGACCCGCTGATTAAGAGTCAGCTGCTCTAACCAACTGAGCTAGCGGCGCGCGCTGACGTCGTAACTCTACCGGACGCCAGGAGGTGCTCCGGACCACCGGCCCGCGGCCGGGGCCATCGCGGCAAGGGGGCCGGTTACATCATTCGGACCGTCAGCATGCGAGTGCGGAAGACAGTTGAGAAACTGACGGCGCGCGCCCGGGGCTGCACCGGGCGCCGTCATTTTCCGCCGGAACTGTGAGGGGAATCGCATGAAGTCGCCGGTATTCGAGGAATTCGACCCCGGGGGCGACTGCGACTGCCCCGGCTGCGTCCACTGGCGCCGCGTCCTGCCGCGTTCCCCGGCCGGCCGCACCACCACCCATCCGGCCGCGCACCGGGCTCTCGCCCTGGCCGCCGTGGCCGCCGCCACCCTCGGCGCGGGCCACGCCGTACCGGCCGCCGCCGCCCCTCAGGCACCCCACCGATCGGGTGTTTTCGCAGATGACGAGCCCGAGACCCCGCAGGGTGACACGGCCCCGCTGCACGGCTCGGACGGCCGTGAGGGCAAGCCCTCCGACTCAGCTGAGCTCGCCGCCATCACCCGTACGGAGATCATGGAGCGGGCCAAGACCTGGGTCGCCGCGAAAGTGCCGTACAACATGAACGCGTACTGGTCCGACGGTTACCGGCAGGACTGCTCGGGCTATGTGTCGATGGCCTGGAAGCTGCCCGGAAACGAATGGACCGGCAGCCTCGCCCAATTCGGTGAACGGATTTCCAAGGAGGAACTCCAGCCGGGCGACATTCTGCTGTTCCACAATCCGGCCAACCCGGAGAGCGGCTCGCACGTCGTCATTTTCGGCGGCTGGACGAACACCAGGCACACCTCCTACACGGCCTACGAACAGGCCCGCCCGCACACCCGCCGGCAGACCACCCCGTACGCCTACACGAGCGACTCCGACCGGTACGTCCCCTACCGATACAAGGGCGTCAGCACGCAGGAGGAGCCGGCCCCGGCCAAGGACCGGCAGGAGGAGCCGGCTCCGGCGAAGGACCGGGGGATGCCGGGCGCACCGGCCGCCACGCCCTACCCGGGAGCGACGTATTTCGGCCCCGGGGCGAACAACAAGTACGTCACGCAGCTCGGCCGCATGCTCGTCGCGCGCGGGGCCCGCGCCTCGTTCCCCTCGGAACCGGGGCCGCGCTGGTCGGACTCCCACCGGCGGGCGACCCGGGCCTTCCAGCTGGCCCAGGGCTGGAAGGGCGCGGACGCCGACGGGCTGCCCGGCCCGCGCACCTGGGAATGGCTGGTCTCGGGGAAGGGCAAGGACGTCACCGCGGCGGAGGCCGGGCCGCCGCCCTCCTCGCACGGTGTCCCCGGCTACCCGGGACGGGCGATGTTCCGGCCCGGTGCGAGTAACCCGTATGTCACCGAGCTGGGGAAGCAGCTGGTGCGGAAGGGCTTCGGCAGGTTCTACCCGGACCGGCCGGGGCCGCGCTGGGGCGAGTCGGACCGGCGGGCCGTCCAGGCCTTCCAGCGCACCCAGGGCTGGCGGGGCGGAGCGGCGGACGGCTTCCCGGGGCCGGAGACCTGGCGGCGGCTGTTCTCGTAGCACTCCTGGCACTCTCGGCCCGGGGGGCCCACCCGTTGTGACGCATCTGGCGCGGAGGCTGGAGGCACGCATGACCACGACCACTTCCCACACGTCCGAGCCCGAGGGACCGGCCGAGGGGCCGGCCAGGACCGCCCGGCTCATCCAGAACGAGTCGACCACCGAGATCCCCGTCCACCTGCTGTTCCGCGACGAACCCGTTCCGGCGCCGCTACCGCTGAAGCCGGCGGTCGTCGGCCGCCGGCAGGGCACGGGGGAGCAGCCGCGTCTCAGGCGCCCGGCCGCCCTGACGCCGCGTCCGGTGCCGGAGGTCGACCCCGACCTGGTGGAGCGGACCGCGCGGGTGCTGCCCGGTGCGGCGGGCGTGCTGGCCGGAGCGTGCGGGGCGGCCGGGTGCGTGGCCACCTCGTGGTGGGCCGGGGTGCTGCCGCCGCTCGCACTGGAGGTGATGCGGCTGCCCGCCCACGCCGGGGCCGGGCTCGGTCCCGCGCAGTGGGCCGCGTACGCGGGGGCCGGGGCGCTCGCGCTGTTCGGGTTCGGCGGGCTGGCCCGGGGCCGGACCGGGCGGGCCTGGGTGCTGGATCTGTTCGGCCGCTACCGGGGGACCGTCCGGCGCTCAGGGCTGCTGTGGGTCAACCCCCTGCTGCTGCGCCGCCGGGTGGACGTGCGGCTGCGGCACTGGCGCAGCGAGCCGGTGCCCGCGACCGACGCGCACGGGGTCGCGCTGCGGGTGGTCGTCCTGGTGGTGTGGCGGGTGCGGGACACCGCGCGGGCCACGCTGGGCGTCGAGGACCACGAGGCGTACCTGCGCGAGTGCGTCGAGGCGGCACTGGCCCGGGTGCCGGTGGTGATGCCGGGCGGCTCGGGGGGAGCCGGGGAGGCGGCGGTCGAGGTGCTGACCCGGCTGGTGACGGCGGAGGCGGCCCCGGTCGGCCTTGAGGTGTTCTCGGTGCAGCCGCTCCGGGCGGAGTACGACCCCGAGGTCGCCGCCGCGATGCACCGCCGCCGGATCGCGGCGCTGGACGCCCAGCACCGGGCGAGCGTGCTCACCTCGGTCGTGGACTCGGTGGAGGACACGGTGACCCGGCTGACCATGAGGGGGCTGGTCGAACTCGACGACTACGAGCGGAAGGCGCTGGTGAAGGACCTGACGGTGGCGTTCTGCGCGGGGCGGGGGGAAACGCCTCCGTAATTGGTATGGACATGTTCAGTTCATCGCCATACATTCAAACTTGGTCTAGACCTACCTGCACGGCTCACTGAACATCCCCCACGTTCTCCAGGAGCGGCAGCATGCGCACAAGGACCAAGTTGTCCGCAGCCGCGGTGGGACTGGCCACGACCGGAGCCCTCGTACTCTCCTCCGGCGGCGCCAGCGGCCACGGCTACACCGACCTCCCCATCAGCCGGCAGAAGCTCTGCCAGAACGGCACCGTGACCAACTGCGGCTCCATCCAGTGGGAGCCGCAGAGCGTCGAGGGCCCGAAGGGCTTCCCGGCGTCCGGCCCGGCCGACGGGCAGATATGCAACGCCGGCCTCGGCCACTTCGGCCAGCTCAGCGCACCGCGGACCCCGTCCGGCGGCGCCTGGCCCGCCACCAAGGTGACGGGCGGCCAGAACTACACGTTCCGCTGGCAGTTCACGGCCATGCACGCCACGACCGACTTCCGCTACTACGTCACCAAGCCGGGCTGGAACCAGAACCACAACCTGGCCCGGTCCGACCTCAACCTGACGCCGTTCTTCACGGTCCCGTACAACGGCCAGCGGCCGCCGTCGACGCTCTCCCACAGCGGCAGGCTGCCGTCCGGGCTGAGCGGCCGTCATGTCATCGTCGCCGTATGGACGATCGCCGACACGGCCAACGCGTTCTACGCCTGCTCGGACGTGACGTTCTGAGGTTCCCTTGAGTCACCGGTGTGGCCGGTGTGGGTACGTTCCTCCCACACCGGCCGATCGAAGGCCGCGCGGGGCCTTCGGGGGAGCTCATGGATGTCTTGTTCTACATCGTGCCCACGCTCATGATCGCGGTCGTTTCCTGTGCCGCGGTCGCGGTGATCCGACGCTCCGTGCGGGTCGGTCGGGCCTGGAACAGCGGCCTTACCGCAGAGGCGCGCTGTCTGCGGACGTACACCACGACGAGTGGTGGGGGCGACAGCTCGGTGCGCACGACTCTGCACCATGTCTACGAGTTCACCACACGTGACGGTCGCGGCGTCCGGTTCGAGGAGCGGGGTGGGCCGGGGACGACCCTCGAGGGCGACATCGTCACCGTGCACTACCCGGCCGACCGCCCGGAGCACGCCACGGCCAGGCCTCCGGCGCGGGGGAAGCTGGCGGTGGGCACCGGATGCCTGCTCGCCTTCCTCGGCACGTTCATCCTCTTCCTCCTCGGCTTCATGGCCGTGACGTACGCGATGTTCTCCGCCGTGGGCGAGTCCCTGCAGCCCTAGCGCTCCACATCTGACGGTAGGTCAGCTACGGTGCGCCTTCATGGGAGCCACTACGGGGCGCACGGTCGCGGAGCTCGTGGCGGCGCGGTGGGGTGACCGCCGGCCGGGGCTGTGGTTCGAGGGCGGGGTGCTCACGCAGCACGAGGTGGCGGCCGGGGCCGCCGTCCGGGCGGCGCTCCTCGCCGACCTGCTGCCACCCGGCGCCGAGCCGCACATCGGCGTGCTGCTCGACAACACCCCCGAGTACCCGATGTGGCTGAGCGCGGCCGCTCTCGCGGGAGCCGCCGTCGCCGGCATCAACCCCACCCGCCGGGGGCCCGAACTCGCCCGGGACATCCTGCACACCGAGTGCCGGGTGCTGATCACCGAACCGGCCCGTCTGCACCTGCTCGACGGTCTCGAACTGCCCGGCGTACGCCTGCTGCTGACCGGCACGGAGGAGTACGACGCCCTGCTCGCCCCGTACGCCGGTGCCCGGCCCGACCCCTCCCGCGCCGCCCCGCACGACCGGCTCCTGCTCTACTTCACCTCCGGCTCGACCGGCGCACCCAAGGCCGCCCTCTGCTCCCAGGGCCGCCTGGCGGCCGCCGGCCGCTCCCTGGCCGAACAGTTCTCCCTGGGCCCGGACGACGTCCACTACATCTGCATGCCGCTGTTCCACGGCAACGCGGTGATCGCCGACTGGGCGCCGGCGCTGGTCACCGGGGCGGCCGTGGCGCTGCGCCGCCGCTTCTCGGCGTCCCGCTTCCTGCCGGACGTGCGCCGCTACGGTGCGACGTACTTCACCTACGTCGGCCGGGCGATCCAGTACGTCCTGGCCACCGAGTCGCACCCCGAGGACCGTGACAACCCGCTCCGCCTGGGCTTCGGCACGGAGGCGGGCGCGGTGGACGCGGCGGCCTTCGAGCGGCGGTTCGGGGTGCGGCTGGTCGAGGGGTACGGCTCGTCGGAGGGCGGGGCGGCCGTGCAGTGGTCGCCGGGCACGCCGCCGGGAGCGGTCGGGCGGGCGACGCCCGGGCTGGTGGTCCTGAACCCGGATACGGGCCGGGAGTGCCCGCCGGCCCGCTTCGACACGGCGGGCCGGCTGCTCAACGGGGACGAGGCGATCGGCGAACTGGTCAACCAGGGCCCCAGCCCCTTCGAGGGCTACTGGCGCAACCCGGCGGCCGAGGCGGAGCGCCGCAAGGGAGGCTGGTACTGGACGGGCGACCTCTTCTGCCGGGACACCGACGGCTATCTTCACTTCGCCGGGCGTACCGACGACCGCCTCCGCGTCGACGGCGAGAACCTGGCCGCCGCGATGATCGAGAACATCCTCGCGCGCTACGAGGGGGCGGCGGCGGTCTGCGTGTACGCGGTGCCGGACCCGGTGACCGGCGACCAGGTCATGGCGACGATCGCCGGTACCTTCGATCCGCTGTCCTTCGCGGAGTTCCTGCTCGCCCAGCCCGACCTGGGGACGAAGATGGCTCCCCGGTTCGTCCGCGTGACCGACCGCATGCCGGTCACGGCCACGAACAAGATCCACCGGGCGGCTCTACGGCGGGAGGGCTTCCGGTGCGCCGATCCGGTGTGGTGGCGGCCGCCGGGGAAGGGCACGTACCGCAGGCTGACCGGGGAGGACCTCGAACACGCCGAAGGGCCTCTCGCTCCCACGAGAGGCCCTTCACCGGTGCGCCGCCAGGGACTCGAACCCCGGACCCGCTGATTAAGAGTCAGCTGCTCTAACCAACTGAGCTAGCGGCGCATGACTCGCGCCGACCGGCGGAACCGTGTTCCGTGGTGGGCGACGTAAAAATACTACCCGGTCTCCAGGGGTGCTCCTGACCACCTCGTGGCCGCGGCGTGATCAGAAGGGCCGGGCCTAGGGCCTGTCGTTTGGATCAGGTCGCAGGGAATCGGCGGCACCTTGTCAGCGCCGGTGAGCGGGGCTTGGTGCGTGCAGCTGCAAGGCGGAGGAGGGCGTCGGCGCGGAGCGCCGGCAACCGACGACAACGCGGCAGATGTGCGTGCCAGGCCCCGCGTCTGCGGCGTGATCCAAACGACAGGCCCTAGATGTGCTGTCCGGGGAGGTTGGTGACGCGGCTGGCTGGGGTGTGGCCGCTGATTCCGGTGTGGGGTCGGTGGTAGTTGTACCAGTCCAGCCAGTCG
>NZ_JBWKHE010000011.1:281264-313737 GCF_056433405.1 Streptomyces sp. NPDC044719 | reverse complement strand
TCCACCCCGAAGGGCTTCATCGTTCGACTTGCATGTGTTAAGCACGCCGCCAGCGTTCGTCCTGAGCCAGGATCAAACTCTCCGTGAATGTGTACCGGTAATCCGGTCGACACCACGAGAGCGGAACAGTCAGGCGGAATAGGCCCGACCGTTCACAGCGTCCTCGCTGTGTTTTTTCAAAGGAACCTCGTCCCAGCGAATGCTGGAGACGGGGTATCAACATATCTGGCGTTGACTTTTGGCACGCTGTTGAGTTCTCAAGGAACGGTCGCTTCCTTTGTACTCACCCTCTCGGGCTTTCCTCCGGGCTTCCCTTCGGTGGTCCAAACTCTATCAGTGTTTTTCCGGCCCTCTGACCACCATCCTGCGGACATGCAGAAGGTGACCCCGAGATAGGATCTGACAAGTTTGGGTGCTGCCAGGCAAGGACACGAGGTTGTGTCGCTCAGCCCCAGGCAGGAGTACGACTGTACACGCGGCCGCGGAGCGCGTGCAAATCCATTTGCGGTATGGTCTAGACCACTTCGGAGTGCCCGCGCGGAACCGGCACTTCAGGTGACATACCCTGCTGAACAGTGTGCCGTCCGGGTACCGACAGGGACGGCCCAACGATCTCCACCCCTGGGAGGCTTCCCATGACCACCGTGACGTCCCCGCTTGCAGGACGCGCCATCGGACTGGCAGCCGTGCCGGATCCCGTCTTCTCCGGGGCCATGGTCGGCCCGGGCACAGCGATCGACCCCGTACGTGAGCCTTCCGAGGCCGTCTCGCCCGTGGACGGCGTCATCGTCTCCCTGCACCCGCACGCGTTCGTCGTCGTCGACGAGAGCGGACACGGCGTGCTCACGCACCTCGGTATCGACACCGTGCAGCTCAACGGCGAGGGTTTCGAGCTGCTCGTGAACAAGGGCGACACCGTCAGGCGCGGTCAGGGCATCGTGCGCTGGAACCCGGCTGCCGTCGAGGCCGCCGGCAAGTCCGCGATCTGCCCGATCGTGGCGCTGGAGGCCACGGCCGAAGCCCTCTCCGAACTTCGTATCGACGGCGATGTGAAGGCCGGCGACAGTCTCTTCCTCTGGAAATGACGTCAGTGCCGTCCTATGACGGCGAGTAGAACAACCAACACGGCGGCGGTGCCGCCGCACTATCGGAGACGGGTGAGATGGAGACAACGCTGCGAGGCGTCGGCGTGAGCCACGGTGTGGCGATCGGCGAGGTTCGGCATATGGGAACGGCGGTGCTCGAGCCGCCTGCGAAGCAGATCCCGGCGGATGAGGCGGAGCGTGAACAGGGGCGCGCCCGCAAGGCCGTGGAGGCTGTGGCGGCCGACCTGATGGCGCGGGGCAATCTGGCGGGCGGCGAAGCTCAGGCGGTGCTCGAGGCGCAGGCCATGATGGCCCAGGACCCCGAGCTGATGGCTGACGTGGAACGGCGGATCGCCGTCGGCAGCACGGCCGAGCGCGGGGTGTACGACGCGTTCGCCGCGTACCGCGAGCTGCTGGCGGGCGCCGGTGAATACCTTGCCGGCCGCGTGGCCGACCTTGACGACGTGCGGAATCGAATCGTCGCCCGTCTGCTGGGCGTGCCGATGCCTGGTGTCCCGGACAGCGACGAGCCGTACGTCCTTGTTGCGCGTGACCTCGCGCCTGCCGATACCGCGCTGCTGGACCCGACTCTGGTGCTCGGCTTCGTCACCGAGGAGGGCGGTCCGACCAGCCACAGCGCGATTCTGGCGCGGGCGCTCGGAGTGCCGGCCGTGGTGGCGCTGCCGGGTGCCGGTGAGCTGGCCGAAGGCACGATGATCGCCGTCGACGGCAGCACGGGCGAGATCTTCGTGGACCCGAGTGAGGACAAGAAGGCTCAGCTCGAGGCCGCGGCCGCCGCGCGCAGGGCCGCGCTGGCGGCCTCGACCGGTCCCGGTGCCACGGCGGACGGTCACAAGGTGCCGCTGCTGGCGAACATCGGTGGTCCGGCGGATGTGGAAGCCGCCGTCGACGCCGGTGCCGAGGGCGTCGGTCTCTTCCGTACCGAGTTTCTCTTCCTGGACGACAGCAAGCAGGCGCCCTCCGAGGAGAAGCAGGTTGCGGCGTACCGGCAGGTGCTCGAGGCGTTCCCCGAGGGGCGTGTCGTGGTGCGGGTACTGGACGCGGGTGCGGACAAGCCTCTCGACTTCCTGACTCCGGCCGACGAGCCGAACCCGGCCCTCGGTGTCCGGGGCCTGCGGACGTTGCTCGACCACCCGGAGGTCCTGCGCACGCAGCTGACCGCGCTGGCGAAGGCCGCGGAAGGGCTGCCGGTCTACCTCGAGGTCATGGCTCCGATGGTGGCGGACCGCACCGATGCCCGGGCCTTCGCTGACGCGTGCCGTGAGGCCGGGTTGCGGGCGAAGTTCGGCGCGATGGTGGAGATCCCCTCGGCCGCACTGCGGGCCCGCTCGATCCTGCAGGAGGTCGAGTTCCTGTCGCTGGGAACGAACGACCTGGCGCAGTACACCTTCGCCGCCGACCGTCAGGTGGGTGCGGTTTCCCGTCTGCAGGACCCATGGCAGCCCGCGCTGCTCGACCTGGTGGCGCTGTCCGCAGAGTCGGCGAAGGCCGAGGGCAAGAGCTGTGGCGTCTGTGGTGAGGCCGCTTCCGACCCGCTGCTCGCTTGTGTGCTGGCTGGTCTGGGCGTCACCTCTCTTTCGATGGGTGCGGCGTCGATTCCCTATGTCCGGGCGACGCTGGCGAAGTACACGCTGGCTCAGTGTGAGCGGGCCGCCGCGGCGGCCCGTGCGTCGGATAGTGCCGAGGACGCGCGCAGCGCAGCGCAGGCGGTGTTGTCGGGCGAGTAGGCCGCGCTTGGTCGGCTTTGGCTGCCCGGGAGGGGCGCTCCACGCAGGTGGGGCGCCCCTCCCGCGTTTCAGTGGTTGTGTCCCTGGGCGGACCTCTCCTCTCCGAGGTCGGGCGGCTCGCAGTAGTCGACGTTGGATTCCGGCGAGATGAGATCGCCGGACTCGACGTCGGTGCAATAGGCGTCGAAGACCTCTCCCGCGGTGAGGGGGTCGAGTCCGTAGGCGCGCAGGCGCCAGCCGTAGACACGGTCGGGCATGGCTGGGGCGCTGGCGCGGATGACGAGTCCCCCGGGGCTCTCGGTGGCCAGGCCGAGCGCTAGGACGGTGGTGAATTCGAGGGCTTCGGTCTCGTCCAGCTTCAGGTTGCCGTCCGTGTCCGCGGCGTGGAGTGCGGCGATGAGGGTTTCGGGGGGTCCGGTGACGCTGCAGACGAGGTGCCGGTCGCCGGGTGGGGCCGTGTCGAGGATGCGGACGAGGAGCTCTGAGGCCCGGGCGAAGGCGGTGCGTCCGAGGTCCTCGCCGCAGGACGTGCAGGCGCCCAGGCGGGCGAGGAGTGTGGTGGCGTACTCCCAGGTGGCCTGTCGTACGCCCTCGTCGACGAGGGCCGCGAGGAGGTCGGCCAGAGGCTGGCCCTCGTACGGGAGAGTCGGGCCTGTCACCGCGAGTTGGGCCGTGAAGCGGGTGCGGCTCGACGGGTTGTCGGGGTCCAGGCTCTTCTGTGTGCAGAACTCGGCGTACTCCTCGGGGTCGAAGAGGGCCACGGTGGTGTGGGTGCCCTGGAGGGTCCGGGTCCTGAGGAGGGCTTCCACCTGTTTCAGGTAGGTCGCGTGGTCGTCGAAGGTGAAGCTGCGGTAGCAGCGCATGGCTCGGAAGTCGTGCTCGTCGGTCAGCAGGCCGATGGTGCCGGCGATCTCGCGGCGCAGGACGCGTCGCATGGTCCGGCTGTCGGTGTGCGCCATTCTCTTTCCCCCTGTGCACAGTCGATCAATGCTCACTCACAGTAATCGCAGGCACTGACAATGAGGGGCTGACGGAGGTGGTCTCGCAAGTGGACACCACTAAGGTGCAGGTCAGCGCAGTTAAGCCACCCACTCCCCGCCGGCGACCACCGTGACGGGGAGTGGCTTTGCGCGGTCGTGGACGACCTCGGTCAGGCGCGTTTGCGGGCGAGGTCCTCGTAGAAGGCCAAGAGGTCGAGGTTGTCGATGGAGCCCGGGTTGACCGCCTTCTCCAGGGGGGTGCCTTGGAGGAGGCGCTTGACCGGGACCTCGATGCGCTTGCCGGTGAGGGTGTGCGGGACGCCGGGGACCTCGATGATCTCGTCGGGGACGTGGCGCGGCGAGAGCTGTTCGCGGATGGTCTGCTTGATGCGGTTCAGCAGGGCCTCGTCGAGGGCGGATCCGGGGGCCAGGTGCACGAAGAGGGGCATCCAGTAGCCGCCGTCGGGCTGCTCGATGCCGATGACGAGGGACTCCCTGATTTCAGGGAGGCGCTCCACGGCTTCGTAGATGTCGGCGGAGCCCATGCGTACGCCCTGGCGGTTGAGCGTGGAGTCGGAGCGGCCGTGGATGACGACGGATCCGTGGGAGGTCACGGTGATCCAGTCGCCGTGCCGCCATACGCCGGGGTAGGTGTCGAAGTAGCTGTCGTGGTAGCGGCTGCCGTCGGGGTCGTTCCAGAAGTGGATGGGCATCGACGGCATGGGGTTGGTGACCACGAGCTCGCCGACCTCGTCGACGAGGGGGCTCCCGCTCGGGTCCCAGGCCTGTAGGTCGGTGCCGAGGCAGGGGGCCTGGAGCTCGCCGACGTGGACCGGAAGGGTCGGTACGGCTCCGGCGAAGCAGGAGCACACGTCCGTGCCGCCGCTGACGGAGGCGATCCACAGGTCGTCGCGGACCTCGTCGTGGAGCCAGCGGAAGCCGTCGGGTGGCAGGGGCGAGCCCGTGGTGGCGACGCACTGGACGGTGGAGAGGTCGAAGTCGCGTGACGGGTGCACACCGGCCTTGCGGCAGGCCATGACGTAGGCGGCCGAGGTGCCGTAGAGAGTGGCCCGCGTGCGTTCGGCGATCCGCCACTGGGCGCCGGTGTCCGGGTAGCCGGGGCTGCCGTCATAGAGGACGATCGTGGTGCCGGTGAGCAGGCCGGAGACGAGGAAGTTCCACATCATCCAGCCGGTGGACGTGTACCAGAAGAAGCGGTCCTCCGGGCCCAGGTCGCAGTGCAGGCCGAGTTGCTTGAGGTGCTCGACCAGGATGCCGCCCTGGGACTGGACGATGGCCTTGGGCAGGCCAGTGGTGCCGGAGGAGTAGAGCACCCACAGGGGGTGGTCGAAGGGCACCTGCTCATAGACGGGGTCCGTGTCGGCGGAGGTGAGGGCCGACCAGTCGTGGGCTCCTTCGGGCGCCTCGGTGCCGAGGAGGGGGATGTGGATGACGGCGCGCAGGGTGGGCAGCTCGCGGCGCAGTTCGGCGACGGTCTCTCGTCGGTCGTGCTCCTTGCCGCCGTAGCGGTAGCCGTCGACGGTGAACAGCACGACGGGTTCGACCTGCTGGAAACGGTCGAGGACGCTGCGGGCGCCGAAGTCGGGCGCGCAGGAGGTCCAGACGCCGCCCACGGCGGCTGTGGCGAGGAGGGCGATCACAGCCTGGGGGACGTTGGGAAGGTACCCGCTGACGCGGTCTCCCGGGCGTACGCCGAGGGCTCGCAGCTCGGCTGCCAGGGAGCCGACCTGGCGGCGTAGGTCGGCCCAGGTGACGGGGCGTGGTTCGTGCGTCTCGTCGACGTACAGGAGGGCCGGTTCGTCCGCGCGGGTATCGGCCGCGCGCAGGGCGTGTTCGGCGTAGTTGAGGGTGGCCCCGGGGAACCACTGGGCGCCTGGCATCGCCCGGTCTCCGAGCACGCGCGCGTACGGGGTCGAGAAACGGACGTCGAACCATTCGGCGACGGCTTCCCAGAAAGCGTCCAGGTCGTCGACGGACCAGCGCTGGAGAGCCGCGTAGCCGCCCTCGGCGGGGGCGCCGTGGTGCTCGGCGGCCCAGGCCTGGAACCTGGTGATCCGTGCCCGGTCGATGCGCTCGGGATCTGGCTGCCAGAGCGGCTGGGGACTAACGGTCGACATGGTCGGCTCCCGGACTGTGCGCGTCGTGTGCGTCCTCCGCGCACGGGCTGGGGGTGTGCGCGTGAGCGGCTGGCACGGACAATGCCATGTGATCGACTTCGGCACCAGGGTGCGTCCCACATAGTCAGCCTCGTGAAGATGTGGTCCTGACACGGGTGAACGGCAGTTGAACGCCACGCACGTGTGGCGCGGTCAATGGCAGGGTGAGCAGCATGAACGGTCGTGACCTGGTGCGTTCGGTGAAAGCGGTGGGTTCGGTGGGGGCGGCGCAGGGTGTGCGTACCGTACGAGCAGCGTGGCGCAGGCGGCGGGCCGACGCCACCGGGCTGCCGTCGCGCGGGGCGGAGCGTGCGCGGGTGCCCGGGCCCGTGCGGGAGGTGGAGCCGGGGCCGGGGGGCGGTGTCGTCCGCTTCAGCCGGTCGGAGCTGCGGATTCTCGTCGCCGTGAACGGGGCCGTCTTCTGGGGCTGGGACGGGGCGGAGCCCGAGCCGTCGTACGCGCTGGCCGGCCGCTGTCCGGAGCCCGATCCCCGGGCGGTGCTGGAGCCGGACAAGGACGGCGGCTGGCGGGTGGTGGCCGAGCGGGTGACGGTCGTCGTCTCGCGGCACGGCGCGGTGGAGGTGCTCACGCCCGGTGGCGTGACCCTGCGGCGTGATCTGCCGCCGCGGTGGTGGGAGCCGGTAGACGGCGGCCCGGCGCGGTGGTTGCAGCGGTCGGAGGTGGCGGCCGACGCACGCTTCTTCGGCCTGGGCGGACGTGCCGCGGGTCCGCGGCTGTCGGACGGTACGTACCGGCTGTGGAACACCGACCCCGGCCACGCCTTCGCGCCGGGCGACGACCCGCTCTACATCACGATGCCGGTGCAGCTGGTGGTGTCCGACGGAGGTACGCATCTGGTGTTTCACGACAGCTCGTGGGACGGCGCGGTGACGCTGCGCGAGGGCGAGGAGGGCGCGGGTTCCGGGCACGACCGCGGCGGGTCGAGCGAGCTGCGGATGGACGGCGGTCCGCTGCGCTGCTGGGTGATGGTGGGCACCCCCGCGCGCGTGCTGCTCGCCTGGGCCTCGCTCACCGGGGCGCCCGCGCTGCCGCCCGCGTGGGCGCTCGGCCACCAGCACGCGCGGTGGGGGTTCGGCAGCGAGCAGGAGGTGCGGCGGATCATCGCGGGCTACGTGGAGCACGGTCTGCCGCTCGATGCCGTGCACCTGGACATCGACCACCTCGACGCGCATCAGGTGTTCACCGTCGACCAGGACCGTTTCCCGAAGCTGCCCGTGCTGGCCGAGGAGCTCCGGCGGGACGGCATCCGGCTGGTGTCGATCGTCGATCCGGCCGTCAAGGTTCTGCCCGGCAATGCCGTGTACGACGGCGGTGCGGCCGAGGACGCGTTCGTGCGGGACGCGTCGGGGCAGGTCGTGCAGGGGGTCGTATGGCCCGGGGAGGCGGTGTTTCCCGACTTCACGCACACGCGTGTGCGTGAGTGGTGGGGCGGCCTCTACGAGGAGCGGCTCGCGCAGGGGTTCGCTGGTTTCTGGCACGACATGAACGAGCCGACGTCGTTCGCCGCGTTCGGGGAGTCGACGCTGCCTCGTTCGGCTCGGCACTCCCTGGAGGGACGGGGCGGTGACCATCGTGAAGCCCACAACGTGTACGCGCTGTGCATGGCCAGGGCGGGCTTCGATGGGCTGCGGAAACTCGCGCCCCAGGAGCGGCCGTTTCTGTTCTCCCGCTCCGGGTGGGCCGGCATGCAGCGCTACGGCGGGACGTGGTCGGGGGACGTGGCCACCGGCTGGCCGGGACTGCGGGCGTCCTTGGCGCTGGTGATGGGGCTCGGGCTGTGCGGCGTGCCGTACTCGGGGCCGGACATCGGTGGCTTCGACGGGGATCCCTCGCCCGAGCTGTATCTCCGGTGGTTCCAGCTGGGCGCGTATCTGCCGCTGTTCCGTACGCACGCGAGTCTCAGGGCGGGGCGCAGGGAGCCCTGGGAGTTCGGTCCCGAGGTGCTGGAGCACGCGCGCGTGGCGCTCGTCGAACGCCGGCGGTTGCTGCCGTACTTCATGACGCTGGCGCACCTGGCCCGGCGTACCGGAGCGCCGTACGTACGGCCCTTGTGGTGGGCCGCGCCGGAGGATCGGACGCTGCGTGACTGCGAGGACGCCTTCCTGCTGGGCGACAGCCTGCTGGTGGCGCCGGTGCTGGATCCCGGCGCGGACCGTCGTGCGGTGCAACTGCCGCGGGGGCGCTGGTACGACACGGTGACGGAGCGGGCGTACGAGGGGCCGGCGCAGGTGCTTGTCGACGCCCCCCTGTCGCGCATCCCCGTGTTCGCGCGCGCGGGTGCCGTTCTTCCCGTACGTGAGGAGGACGGCGGTCTGGCACTGGAGGTGTGGGCGCCCGCCCGCGGACGGACCGGGGGCGGGCTGGTCGTGCCGGACAGTGGCGAGGGGTGGGACGAGCCGGAGATCGAGCGGTACACCGCTCGGTGGATGGGCTCGCGGATCGTCGTCGAGCGGGAGGGCGAGGACTGCGGGGGCGAGCCGTCCTACCCGGTGCGCGTCCGCGGGGCCGGGAAACGCTGAGCTCAGATGTACCGGCCCTCGAACCAGGCGCGTACGGCCACGGTGTGCAGGGGGAAGGCGAGCTCGTCCGCCCTGCGCAGGAGGCGCCAGCCCTCCGTTTCGTCGGTGGCGGCGGAGGGCGGCAGGCTTTCGACCGGGCGTTCCGGCAGGAGACCGAAGAGCAGCAGGTGCCCGTCGGGCGAACTCATCGCGTCGGCGAGCCGTACCTCACGGGCGGCCGCGTCGATGCCGGTTTCCTCCTTGAGTTCGCGTACGACGGCCTGCCGCCAGTCCTCCCGGTCGTCGATGTAGCCGCCGGGCAGGGCCGTGCCCCCGCGCGCGGGAGCTACGGTTCGGGTGATGACGACCAGGGCGGTGCCCTTGGTGTCGTAGACGGGCTGGAGGGCCACCGCGACCGGGAGTGGATTGCGGTAGGCCACGGCGCCGCACGCCGGGCAGGCGCGGGGCCAGCCGGAGACGCCCTCTCCGTAGGGCGCGCCGCAGCTCGAACAGTGGGAGTCCGGCGCGGAGTTGGAACTGGAGTGCTGAGTTTCGGACACGCGGCGGACTGTAGCCGATCACGGAGAGGGCGTCTCGGGCAGGCGGCTCAATGGGCGCCGGTGAGCGACTTCCTGGACACGGGGAAGTCGAAGTAGGTGTCCGGGTAGGGCTCGGGCTTGTAGGTGTAGTGCCACCACTCCTCTGCCAGGTTCACGAAGCCGAGGCCCTCCAGGGTGTTCTTGAGCAGTAGCCGGTTGGCGCGCTGCTGGCCCTGGACGCGCGGGTCGAGGGTGTGCGACAGGGTGTCGAAACAGTCGAAGCCGGTCCCCATGTCGATCGAGTTGTCGGGGAACCGCTCGTCCTTCGGCGCGAAGCACGGCACGAGGGGCTCTTGGGGGTGGTATGGCCGGGTCGGCTTCGCCGGCAGCCTCACCAGGGTGACGTCCAGGGTCGATCCGCGGCTGTGGCCGGACTTCTCGGCGATGTAGCCGTCGGCGAACAGCCGGGTCTTGTCGACGTTCGGGTAGAACTCGCCCTTCATCGCCTCGTCGTCGAGGTCCTCGGCCCAGCGAACGAAGTGGTCCACCGCGCGCTGCGGCCGGTAGCAGTCGTACACCTTGAGTGTGTAGCCCTGGCGCAGGAGCTTCCTCTGGGCCTTGTGGAGGGCTTGTGCGGCGGGGCGGGTGAGGATGCAGGTCGGCTGGAGGTAGCCGTCGATGCGCTCGCCGACGAAGTTGTGCGGAGTGACGTAGCGCACCTCCTGGATGATCGTCGGGTCCACGCTTCGCAGTGCCACGAAGTCCTTCGGCGCCTTGGGCTCGGTCTTGGCCTGGGCGGTCGCGGTGGAGGCAGTCGCTGCCAGCAAGGCGGCGAGCACCGTGATGAGGCCGCGTGCCACGGTGGTGGGTCGTGTCATGGCCCTTGCGTCTACCAGGAGATGGCCCCGCCGGGGAAGGGATGCCCAATTCCGGAATGCCGTGGCAAACTTCTGACGTTCCGTCAGATCCGGTTGCGGGGAGGGACTGTGTCGCGTTCACGAACACCTGTGGTGGCGGGGTGGTTCGCCGGGGACGGTGACGCCTTCCGGCTGCTCGGCACGCGCTGTGCGGGGTGCGCGTCGGTCTTCTTCCCGCGTGAGGACCACCACTGCCGCAACCCATTCTGCACCGGCGCGGAGTTGGAAGAGATCGCGCTGTCGCGAAGGGGGCGCGTCTGGTCGTACACGGACAGCCGGTATCGGCCGCCGTCACCCTATGTGAGCGATCCGGAACTTCCGTGGAAGCCGTGCGCGTTGATCGCTGTGGAGCTGGAGGCCGAGCGGATCGTGGTGCTGGGACAGGCGGCTCCCGGGGTCACCGTCGCGGACCTGACGGTGGGTATGGAGGCGGAGGTCGTGCCCGGAGTGCTCCATGAGGACGCGGAGACGACCTGGACGACGTGGCACTGGCGGCCGACGGGGGTGAAGGCATGACAGAAGAGGTGGCGGTGCTCGGAGCGGGCATGCACCCGTGGGGCAAGTGGGGGCGGAGCTTCGTCGAGTACGGCGTCGCGGCGGCCCGGGGGGCGCTCGCCGACGCCGGACTGGACTGGCGGGACATCGGCTCGATCATCGGGGCGGACACCGTGCGGGGCGGCTATCCGGGATATGTCGCCGGAGCGACGTTCGCGAAAGCACTGGGCTGGCAAGGAGCCCGGGTCACGAGCGTGTACGCGGCGTGCGCCTCCGGGGCGCAGGCCGTCGACGCCGCACGGGCCCAGATACTCTCCGGGCTCGCCGACGCGGTGCTCGTGGTGGGAGCCGATGCCGCTCCCAAGGGATTCTTCCGCCCTGCGGGCGGGGACCGGCCCGACGATCCCGACTGGCTGCGCTTCCGGATCCTCGGGGCGACCAACCCGGTGTACTTCGGGTTGTACGCCCGGCGGCGCATGGCGCTGTACGGCGACACGACGGATGACTTCGCGCAGGTGAAGGTGAAGAACGCGGCGATGGGCGCGCTGAACCCCAAGGCGCGCTACCGCAGCCCGGTCACCGCCGAGGAGGTCGCCGCCTCCGCTGTCGTCGCCGATCCGCTGCGGCTGCTCGACATCTGTGCGACGTCCGACGGCGGCGCCGCGGTGGTGCTCTCGAGCATGGAGTTCGCGCGGCGGCACGGGCATGCGGAGCCGGTGCGGATCCGGGCCGTGGCGACGGTGACGCCGCGTTACCCGAACACCGTGCTGGACCTGCCGGACATCGCCACGGACTCCACGGTGGCGGTGGATCCGCCCGGCGAGACGTTCCGGAGGTCGATCGCCCGGGCGGCCTACGAGGAGGCGGGAGTGGGACCGGAGGACCTGTCCCTGGCCGAGGTCTACGACCTGTCCACGGCGCTCGAGTTGCAGTGGTACGAGGATTTGGGGCTGTGCGGCGAGGGCGAGGCCGTGAATCCGCTGCGGGACGGGGCGACGGCACTGGGCGGGCGAATACCGGTGAACGTCAGCGGCGGACTGGCCTCCTTCGGCGAGGCGGTGCCGGCGCAGGCGATCGCCCAGGTGTGTGAGCTGGCCTGGCAGTTGAGGGGCGAGGCGGGTGACCGGCAGGTCGCTGGGGCGCGCGTGGGTATCAGTGCGAATCAAGGGCTGTTCGGACACGGGTCGGCGGTGATCGCGGTGCGGTGATCACGAGCACCGTGATCATGGTGCTGGAGCAGGCGCGCTGAGCCGGGGAAGTGGGCCGCGGTGCCGGCGCGGGTGGGCTGGTCGTGCGGCCGCGACGGGCTCGGTCATACGCTGTGTGACCGCGCCGGAATCCTGCGTGAACGTCTCATGAACTGCGCTTGGGGGTGCGCCGGTGGAGTCATCATGCTTCCCGTGCACTCCTGGACGGATACTCTCCGCTTCGCCTTCCAGCCGGTGGTCAATCTGACGACCGGAGCGGTCGCGGGGCTGGAGATACTTGCCCGCCCGGAGACCGGCGACATCCTGGCCGAGGCCCGGCGGGATCCCGAGCTCGACTGCCGACTGGCGGTGTCGGCGGTCCGCGCGGCGGTGCGCAAGGAGACCCTGCTTCCACTGTTCGTCAACGTGTTCGCCGGCACCCTCGCCGACCTCGGCGGCCTCCCTTCACTGCACGCCGCCGTGCGCGAGGCGGGGCGGCTGCCGTGGGAGGTCACGATCGACGTCTGTCCGCCGTACACGCACGTGCCGCAGCAGGCGCTGCTGGACGCGGTGGCCGCGCTGCGCGCACAGGGCTTCCGGATCTGCGCGGACGGCGTCGGGGACGGGGACGTGCCCTTGCGGCTGCTCTCGGACATCACGCCCGGCCTGGTGAAGCTGGACGCGTCGCTGCTGGCTCGGCCGGCCGTGGTCCGGTCGATGCGGACGCTGTGCGACGAACTGGGCGCTCTCCTGGCCGTCGAGGGCGTGGAGACCGAAGGGCAGTGCGCGGCGGCGCTGACGGCCGGGGCGCAGCTGGCACAGGGTGAGCTGTTCGCGCCGCCGGCGCGGCTGCCCGCCGCGGACGTCTACGTTCCGCCCCGCTCCCCCGCCGATCCGGCCGTGCCACGGTCCGGGCCGTCGGTGCGGGAGTTCGTGCGGCCGGCGGCGCTGCTGCCCGCGGCGGCGTCCGCCGGGCAGGTGCGGGCCCTGCTGACCGGGTCGCCGGACGTGTCAGGGGTGCTGCTCGTGGACCCCGCGGGCGTGCCGGTCCGGTCGGTGCACCGGTCCCGCTTCCTGCTGTCGATGTCGGGGCGCTACGGGCACGCCCTGTACGCCGACCGGCCCGCTGCGAAGCTCGGCGACCCGCCGCGGACGGTGGGCGTCGGCGCCACCGCCTGGGAGGTCCTGGACGTGGTGGCGGTCGGCGGGCGGGACCGTACGTCGGACGACGTGGCCGTCGTGGACGAGTCCGGGCGGTGTGTGGGGGTCGTGCGGCTCGCGGACCTGGTGCGAGCGCTGGCCGAGACACGAGTAGAGGAAGCGGCGGGGCTCAATCCGCTGACGCGTCTGCCCGGCTCGGACGCGATCACCGGTGAGGTGGACCGGCGGATCGCGGCCGGGCGGCCCTTCGCGCTCAGCTGGCTGGACGTCGATCACTTCAAGCAGGTCAACGACGGGGCCGGCTTCGCGGCGGGGGACGAGCTGATCCGGGCGGTCGGACGGGCGCTGCAGCAGGCCGCGGCGGACAGCGCGCGGGTGGGGCACATCGGTGGGGACGACTTCCTGGTGCTCGCCGATCCGGAGGGTCTCGATCCGCTGGCCGCTTCTGTGCTGGACGCCCCTTGGTCGGCGGGGGGCCGGCCGGTCACGTTGTCGCTCGCCACGGTGCTCTGCGCGCCGGGCACCGTAACGGACCACCGGCAGGCGGCGGCCTGCCTGGCACCGTTGAAGAAGGCGGCGAAGTCGTTGCGCGGGGCGAGTTGGGTGCTGGGCCGGGCGGGCCTGCCAGGGCACGAGACCCGCCGGGGCGCCGAGCCGGCATCGGCGGCTGCGGGGTGTGGGGTGGCGGAGCCCGGTGGGGGCTGAGGGGCGGCGCCCGAGCCACTCAAGGGGGGGAGGACCGAGAGGCAGGTACCGGGCTGTGAGGGGTCCGTACGGCCGCTCGTGGCGGCTCTGGCGCTGTCGTGCGACGGGAGCCCGATCGGGGCGGCGACCCGCCCGGCTGGGGCCGACACGGAGGCCGCAAAGCCGTGCGTGACTCGTGCGGTTGAGAACCCGCCAGGTCAGGTGGATGCTGGTGGCTAGCAAGCGAGGAGTCAGGTGCGGCTGGGCTGGCGCCGACGGCGGAGCTCAGCGGTGGCCGGACACCACCACCAGAGCCCCGCGCGGCTCACCCAGGCCGCGCGAGGACCCCGACCAGATCTGAACAAAGACCCGACCGGGCGCCGTCAGGCCGTGCAACCGGCCACCCGGCCCGGCAGGAGCCCGGCCGCCGTCACAGGGCCGCCAACCATTGCGGTCGGCGACCTTGACGCCCCTTGGGTGCCGGTGAACACTTCCGGTGTCAGTCGACATCGCCGTACATTCTCGGCGTATTCCGGCACTGCGGCGCGTGGGCGCGCCTGCGCCAAGGCCCATTCCTCCACGGGCGATTCGGCTGCGACGGCACGCTCGTCACGGATGCCGGGCGGGACACGGGATCGCGGGATCTCCCTGCATTCGGCTGAAGTCGCCACGGGAAACGCACCCTGCACGTGAGGACCGGGGCGGACCGTCCCGGACCACGGCCTAGGAGCCGCCATGACTAACGGAGATATCTTCTTCGGCGAGATGATCGGCACGGCGATCCTGATCCTGTTCGGTGCCGGCGTGTGTGCCGCCGTCACCCTCAGATTCTCGAAAGCACGGGCCTCCGGGTGGATCGTGATCGCGTTCGGCTGGGGCTTCGGCGTGCTGGCCGGCGCGTACACCGCCGCTCCCCTCTCCGGAGGGGTCATCAACCCGGCCGTCACCTTCGGTCTCGCCGTCGACACCGGCGTATGGAGCAAGGTCTGGGTTTATCTGCTGGGCCAGATCACCGGCGCCATGATCGGTGCGATCCTGTGCTATCTCGTGTACTACGCCCAGTTCGCGGCCAACGTGCGGCAGACGGGAACCACTGAGGGCACGGCGGACGAACCGGTTCCGACGCTCGGCATCTTCTCCACGATCCCGGAGATCCGGAACCCGATCGCCAACCTGATCACCGAGATCCTCGCCACCATCGCCCTGGTGTTGCCCATCCTCGCCCTGGTCGGTCAGGACAGGCACGTGGAGGGCATCGGCATCGGCCTGATCCCGGGCGGCGGCGGCATCTACGGGTCCGGTATCGCGATCCTGCTGGTGTCCCTCCTGGTCGTCGGTATCGGTCTGTCCCTGGGTGGTCCCACCGGTTACGCCATCAACCCGGCACGTGACCTCGGCCCGCGCATCATCCACGCCCTCCTGCCCATCCCGAACAAGGGCACCTCCGACTGGGGCTACTCGTGGATCCCCATCGTCGGCCCACTGATCGGCGGACTGCTCGGCGGTGTCATCTACAACGCAGCCTTCTGAACCAGCCCAAGGGGTAGCCATGACGGACAACGCAGAAAAGTACGTTGCCGCAATCGACCAGGGCACCACATCGAGCCGCTGCATCGTCTTCAACCAGGACGGCGGGATCGTCGCCGTGGACCAGCGCGAACACCGCCAGATCTTTCCCAAACCGGGCTGGGTGGAGCACGACGCCACCGAGATCTGGTCCAAGGTGCAGGCAGTCGTCGCGGGAGCGCTCGCCAAAGCCGGTCTGCGGGCCGACCAACTGAGCGCGATGGGCATCACCAACCAGCGCGAGACGACCCTCCTGTGGGACCGGGCGACCGGCAAACCGGTGCATAACGCCATCGTGTGGCAGGACACGCGGACAGCGGCGCTGTGCAACCAGCTGGGCGGTTCGGACGGGCAGGACCGTTTCCGCGAGCAGACGGGTCTGCCGCTGGCCACCTACTTCTCGGGGCCCAAGGCGGCCTGGCTGCTCGACAACGTGCCCGAACTCCGTGCGCGTGCCGAGCGCGGTGAGATCGCCTTCGGGACGATGGACTCCTGGCTGATCTGGAACCTCACCGGCGGCACGGACGGCGGGCAGCACGTCACCGACGTGACCAATGCCGGGCGCACCATGCTGATGAACCTGGGGACCCTCCAGTGGGACCCCTCGATCCTCTCGGCGATGAACATCCCCGAGGCCATGCTGCCGGAGATCCGGTCCTCCTCCGAGGTGTACGGCACCGCCGTCGGCCAGCTCGCCGGCGTGCCCGTGGCCTCCGCACTGGGCGACCAGCAGGCCGCCGTGTTCGGGCAGGCCTGCTACGACGTGGGCACCGCCAAGAACACGTACGGCACGGGAAGCTTCCTGCTGCTCAACACCGGCGACCGCCCGGTGCCGTCGAAGAGCGGACTGCTGACGACGATGGGGTACAAGATCGGCACCGAGGCGCCGGTCTACTGCTTGGAGGGCGCGATCGCCATCACGGGCGCGCTGGTCCAGTGGTTCCGCGACCAGCTCGGCATCATCCGGACCGCCGACGAGATCGAGCCCCTGGCGGCGAGCGTGGAGGACAACGGCGGCGCGTACATCGTGCCGGCGTTCTCGGGCCTGTTCGCGCCGTACTGGCGCTCCGACGCGCGTGGCGTGGTCACCGGGCTGACCCGGTACGTCACGAAGGCGCACCTCGCGCGTGCGGTGCTGGAGGCGACGAGCTGGCAGACGCGTGAGGTCGTCGACGCCATGTACCAGGACTCGGGGGTGCACATCACCACCCTGAAGGTCGACGGCGGCATGACGAAGAACAACCTGCTCATGCAGCACCAGGCGGACGTGCTCGATGTTCCGGTGGTGCGGCCCAAGGTCTCCGAGACGACCTGCCTGGGCGCCGCGTACGCGGCCGGTCTGGCCACCGGGGTGTGGAACGACCTGGACGAGCTCAAGGCGCACTGGCAGAAGGACGTCGAGTGGACGCCTTCGATGGAGGCGTCGGTGCGGGACCGCGAGTACCACAACTGGCGCAAGGCCGTGGAGAAGAGCTTCGGCTGGGAGGAGGGCGGCGAGAGCTGACCACGCGCGCGTGGGCATTGTTCTCCGGAGGGCGGCCCGTGCCCAGGTCGGTGGGGGTGCGGGCCGCGCCGGTGAGCCGGGCATGCGTCAGGTGGTCACCGTGTGGCGTTCGCCAGCCGCGTGTGCCATGGCGTGCTGGACGACACCGATGAGTGTCTCCTTGACCGACTCGCGGTCGCGGGCGTCGGTCATCAGGAGCGGTACGTCGTCGTCGAGGTCGAGGGCCTGGCGGACGTCCTCGATCGGGTAACGCGGGGCGCCCTCGAAGCAGTTGACGCCGACCAGGAAGGGTATCGAGCGCCGTTCGAAATAGTCGACGGCGGCGAAGCAGTCCTCGAGGCGGCGGGTGTCGGCGAGCACGACGGCACCGAGAGCGCCTTCGGAGAGCTCGTCCCACATGAACCAGAACCGCTCCTGGCCGGGCGTGCCGAAGAGGTACAGCACCAGGTCCTCTCGGAGAGTGATGCGGCCGAAGTCCATGGCCACGGTCGTGGTGTGCTTGCCTTCCACGCCGCTGGTGTCGTCGACCGGGCGGCCTGCCTCGGTGAGCAGTTCCTCGGTGCGCAGCGGCCTGATCTCGCTGACCGCGCCGACGAGCGTGGTCTTGCCCACGCCAAAGCCGCCGGCCACCAGGATCTTGAGCGTGACGGGCTCGACCGGAGGCTTGCCGCGCTCAGAACGCCCGAAGATCATCGATCTCTTCTCCTGCTTGATGGGGGTCGGGCGACGGCTGGCCGTAGCCTCCGCCGCCTGGGGTTTCGATGACGAGCACGTCGCCGGCGGCGACGTCCGCGGAGTCACTGCCGCCGAGTTCGGTCACCGTGCCGTCGGCGTGTTCGATCCGGTTGGTGCCGAGAGCGCCCGGCTCACCACCCGCCATGCCGTACGGGGGGACACGGCGGTGCTGGGACAGCGTGGAGACGGTCATGGGCTCCAGGAGGCGGAGGCGGCGCACGGCGCCGTCCCCGCCTCGCCACCGGCCGGCACCGCCGCTGCCGGGCCGTACCGCGAATTCCTCGAGGCGCACGGGCAGCCGCCACTCCAGGATCTCGGGGTCGGTGAGGCGTGAGTTGGTCATGTGGGTCTGGACGACGGGGGCACCGGGGAAGCCGTCGCCCGCGCCGGAGCCCGAGGCGACGGTCTCGTAGTACTGGTGGCGTTCGTTCCCGAAGGTCACGTTGTTCATGGTCCCGGAGCCCTCGGCCTGGACACCGAGCGCGGCGTAGAGGGCACCGGTGACGGCCTGGGAGGTCTCCACGTTGCCGGCGACGACGGCGGCCGGCGGCTCGGGGGCGAGCAGGGAGCCGGGCGGTACGACGATGCTCAGGGGGCGCAGGCACCCGTCGTTGAGGGGGATCTCGTCGGCTACGAGGGTGCGGAAGACGTACAGGACGGCCGCGTTGACGACCGAGAAGGGCGCGTTGAAGTTGGTGGGCAGCTGCGCCGACGTGCCGGTGAAGTCGATGGTGGCCGCACGGTTCTCGCGGTCCACGCGCACGCGTACGCGGATGACGGCGCCCGAGTCGGTCTCGTAGGCGTAGTCGCCGTCGTCGAGGGCTTCGATGACGCGGCGTACGGCCTCTTCGGCGTTGTCCTGGACGTGCCGCATGTAGGCCTGGACGACGTCGAGGCCGAAGTCGTCGATCATGCGGCCGACCTCGTCGACACCCTTCCGGTTGGCGGCGATCTGGGCTCGCAGGTCGGCGAGGTTGGTCTTCGGATTACGGGAGGGGTACGGCGCTTCGGTGAGGAGGCGGAGGGTCTCGTCCTCGCGGAAGCGCCCGTCCTCGGCGAGCAGCCAGTTGTCGAAGAGGACGCCCTCCTCCTCGATGGTGCGGCTGCCGGCGGGCATCGAGCCGGGGGCGATACCGCCGATCTCGGCGTGGTGGCCGCGTGAAGCGACGTAGAAGAGGATCTCCGGGTCACTCTCCGTGACGCCCGATGGTGCGGCATCGAAGACCGGGGTGATCACGGTGACGTCGGGCAGATGGGTGCCGCCGTGGTACGGGTCGTTGACGGCGTAGGTGTCGCCCGGGCGCATGCGGGAGCCGCGCCGGCGGATGACCTCTTTGATGCTCGTGCCCATCGAGCCCAGGTGGACGGGGATGTGCGGGGCGTTGGCCACCAGGTTTCCGTCGGGGTCGAACAGGGCGCAGGAGAAGTCCAGGCGCTCTTTGATGTTGACGGACTGGGCCGTGGACTCGAGGCGGGCGCCCATCTGTTCGGCGATGGACATGAAGAGGTTGTTGAAGACCTCAAGCAGCACCGGGTCGACTTTCGTGTCGAGATCGGAACTCTGCGTAATCGCGGCGCGTTCCATGACCAGATGCCCGTCGTCGGTCGCCGCGGCCTGCCAGCCGTCGTCGACGACGGTCGTCGCACCGGCTTCGCTGATGATCGCCGGGCCGGTGATGGTGTCGCCGGGGGGAAGGCCCTCGCGGCGGTGGAGGGGTACGTCGTGCCAGGCGCCGCCCGTGTGGAGGCGGACGGTGCGGGGCGCCGCGAGGCTGCCGCCGGTGGTGGCTTCGTAAGGGGCGAGGGCGGAGAGATCGGGGGGTTCTGTGATGCCGGTGGCTTCGACGGAGAGGGCTTCGACGACGATCGGTCGTTCGAGCGTGAAGGAGTACGTGGCGCGATGACGTTCTTCGAAGGCGTGCCGCATCGTGTCGGGCTCGGTCAGCTCGACGGTGAGGGTGGTGTCGGTGCCGTCGTAGCGGAGCTGCGCGCGGCGGGTGATCTCGATGTGTTCCTCGGGGACGTCCTCGGCGCGGAGTTCGGCGCGGGCCGCCGCTTCCAGATCTTCGGCGGTCTTGCGGACGCCCGGCATGGAGGCGGGTTCCAGGGGCGCCTCGACGGACTGTTCGCGCATGGCGGTGGTGTCGGCGAGGCCGATGCCGAGTGCAGAGAGGACACCGGCCATGGGCGGCACGAGGACGGTGCGGATGCCGAGGGAGTCGGCGACCATGCAGGCGTGCTGGCCGCCGGCACCGCCGAACGTGGTGAGGGCGTAGCGGGTGACGTCGTGGCCCTTCTGGACGGAGATCCGCTTCACGGCCGACGCGATGTTCGCGACGGCGATCTGCAGGTACCCCTCGGCGACCTGCTCCGGGGTGCGGTCGTCGCCGGTCTGCTCGCGGATCTCGCGCGCGAGGGCGGTGAAGCGGTCCCGGACGAGGGTTTCGTCGAGGGACTCGTCGCCGTTCGCGCCGAACACCTTCGGGAAGTGGGCGGGCTGGATGCGGCCGAGAAGGACATTGGCGTCGGTGACGGCGAGTGGGCCGCCGCCCCGGTAGCAGGCGGGCCCGGGGTCCGCGCCCGCCGAGTCCGGCCCTACGCGGTAGCGGGAGCCGTCGAAGTGCAGGACCGAGCCCCCGCCGGCCGCGACGGTGTGAATGTCGAGCATGGGTGCGCGCAGCCGGACGCCGGCGATCTGGCTGGTGAAAACCCGTTCGTACTCGCCCGCGAAGTGGGAGACGTCGGTGGACGTGCCACCCATGTCGAACCCGATGACGCGGTCGAAGCCTGCCAGCTGCGACATGCGGGCCATGCCGACGATGCCACCGGCCGGCCCGGACAGGATGGCGTCCTTCCCGCGGAACTGCCCGGCCTCGGTGAGACCGCCGTTGGACTGCATGAACATCAGCCGTACGCCTTCGAGTTCGTCGGCGACGTGGCGGACGTAGCGGCGCAGTACGGGCGAGAGGTAGGCGTCGACGACGGCGGTGTCCCCTCGGGGGACGAGTTTCATCAGGGGGCTGGCCTCGCTGGAGAGCGAGATCTGCGGGAAGCCGATGCGGGCGGCGAGTTCCCCGACGGCCTGTTCGTGGGCGGGGTGGAGGTGGCTGTGCATACAGACCACGGCCACGGCCCGGATCCCGTCGTCGTACGCCTCCTGGAGGGGCCCGGCGAGGGTGTCGAGGCCGGGCTCGAGCAGCACCGTGCCGTCGGCGGCGATGCGCTCGTCGACCTCGACGACTCGTTCGTACAACAGCTCGGGCAGGTCGATGCGGCGGGCGAAGATGCTAGGGCGGTTCTGGTAGGCGATGCGCAGGGCGTCGCGGAAGCCACGGGTGATGACCAGCAGGGTGCGCTCGCCCTTGCGCTCCAGGAGGGCGTTGGTGGCGACCGTGGTCCCCATGCGCACGGTTTCGACGGGGTCGCCCGAGTCGGCCAGCAGGGTGCGGACTGCCTCGACCGCCGCGTCGGCGTAACGGGCCGGGTTGTCCGACAGGAGCTTGTGCGTGAGCAGCCGGCCGTCCGGGCGTCTCGCGACGACGTCGGTGAAGGTGCCGCCCCGGTCGACCCAGAACTGCCAGCCAGTCACGTCACTACCCCGCTTCCGCGCTGCTCACAGCGCCCGGAGGCCGTTGATCACGTCGCGCAGAATACTCTCGTCCGGCAGTTCGGCAGGGGGTACGGGCCGGTTCACATGGACGAATTCCGAGTCCACGAGATCTCCGACAAGGACCCGTACCACCCCGATCGGCAGGTCGAGTTCCGCTGCGAGTTCGGCGACCGACTGCGGGACGTCACGGCACAGCTCGACGATGTCCACGTGCTCCGGGGAGAGCATGTGGTCGGCTTCCGGGTCGTCCGCCTGCGGTTCCGTGACGACGACCGCGATCAGGTCCAGGCGGTGCTGGCCCTGGCTGCTGGTGCGGCCGCGTGTCATGGCGTACGGACGGACGACCGGTCCGGCTTCGTCGTCGAACCAGTGGCTTCTTCCCTGACCGTCAGCGCTCATGTCATCCCACTACCCGCCTGCGGGCAGATCGGTGCGCGGAGCGGCACCCAGATGTACGCCCACCCGCTTCACGAGGAGCGTCATCTCGTAGGCGACCTGGCCGACGTCCGAGTCGGCGTCCGAGAGGACGGCGAGGCAGCTGCCGTCACCGGCGGCGGTCACGAACAGGAAGGCGTCGTCGAGCTCGACGACGGTCTGGCGGACGTTGCCGGCCTCGAAGTGGCGTCCCACACCCTTGGCGAGGCTGTGGAACCCGGAGGCGACGGCCGCCAGGTGCTCGCTGTCCTCCCTGGTCAGGTCCCTGGACACGCCCGTCGGCAAACCGTCGCCGGAGAGCACGAGGGCCTTGCGGATGCTCGCGACGCGGTCCACCAGGTCGTCGAGGAGCCAGTTCAGCTCCCCCTTGATGGTCGCGGTGTGGCCGGTCGCCTTCGGTGCGGTCATCGACCGTCCCCCTCTGTCGTTCCTTGTCGTGCTGCGCCGCTGTGGGCGGCATCGCCCGCGGCGTTCTCGTCACGGCCGCGCTGCCAGCCGCGCTGGAGCGAGGCCATGCGACTGCGTACTTCCTCGGCGTCGCGTTCGACGGGCTCGGCCTTGTCCTCCGTACGCGGCTCGGTTCCCCGCTTCAGCTGCGGCGCCAGGTTGGCCTGCCGAACGCGCCGGGGCAGCGGCGTGGTGCCGGAGCCGGCCCCCCGCAGCGGGGCACCGGGCACCCATCCGGTTTCCTGTGGGGCGGGGCCGGAGCCGGTCTCATGGCGCATGGGCCCGCCAGTGTTCCCCGGCGCGGGGCCGGAGCGGCGGTCGGGTGTGTCCGGGCCGCTGGACGCGATCTCCGCGCGGCGGGTGCGCTTGGGCAGAGCGGGCGGTTCCGACCGGTCGCCGTCGGCACTGCCGGGCGTGGCCGGGGATTCGGTGTGGTCGGCGGCGCGGCCGGCCGCGCCGATGGCGGGACGAGCGGATTCCGCCCCCCGGCGACGGGCCGGCAGCGGCGGGGGTGCCTCGGTTTGCGCCTCGTCGCGCCGGGTGCCGGTCGAGGAGTCGTCGGTACGGCGCCGGACCGGAAGCGCGTGCTCCGGCCCGGGCCGGCCCACGGCCCGGCCGCCCGCGGACTCCTCGCCCCGGCGGCGCGACGAGAGCGAGGATGCGGCCCCCGATTCCGCTCGGTCGGCGGCCGTGGTGGGTTCCTCGTCGGTCTTCCCTCGGCGGGGGCGCTGGTCGGTGACCGGGCGCCCGTGCGAGCTGACCAGCTTGGGAGTGTGGCGGCGGGTCGGGACGGCCGGAGCGTCAAGCTCGTCTCCGGTGTCGGTCCGGTCCCGTCCGCTGCGGGCGTCGCTCTGCTGCTGCGGATCGGGGCGGCCGGCTGTCTCGTCCTGGGCGCGGGTGAGGGAGTGGCGGGAGCGGAACAGAGCGCCGTGTTCACCGCTCTCGTCCTCGAGGGAGCCGGGGAACCCGCTGATGGCGTCCAGGTCCACCGGGGCCTCCAGCTCGACCGGGCCGTCCAGAAGGGAGGCGGGCAGGCCCGGACGCTGTGCGGGCGTCTGGGACAGGGCGGCACGGCGGCTGTCCTGCGGCTCGGCCTCGCCGGCCAGCCGGGGGCGGTCGAGGCGGAAGCCGATGCCGTTCGTGTCCGGGATGTCGTCCGTCAGCAGCGCGTCGGGGATGAAGACGACGGCGGTCGTTCCTCCGTACGGGGAGGGCTGCAGGGAGACCCGGACGTTCTGTCGCTGGGCGAGCCGGCTGACCACGAACAGGCCGAGCCGGTCGGTGTCGGACAGCTCGAACTCCGGCGTCTCGGCGAGCCGGAGGTTGGCGTCCAGGAGCGCTTCGGCGGCCATTCCGAGGCCGCGGTCGTGGATCTCCAGGGTGAAGCCGTTGGCGACCCGCTCGCCCAGGACCTGGACGGCGGTGTGCGGAGGCGAGAAGACGGTGGCGTTCTCCAGGAGTTCGGCCACGAGATGGGTGAGGTCGGCGACGGCCGGGCCGGTGACGGCGATCCGCGGAAGGCGGCGGACCTCGATGCGCTCGTAGTCCTCGACCTCGGCGACGGCGGCCCGTACGACGTCCATGAGCTGGACGGGCTTGCGCCACTGGCGGGAGGGGGCGGCGCCGGAGAGGATCACGAGGCCCTCGGCGTGCCGGCGCATGCGGGTGGTCAGGTGGTCGAGGCGGAACAGGTCGGCGAGTTCTTCCGTGTCCTCGGTCCGGCGCTCCATGGCGTCCAGCAGGGTGAGCTGCCGGTGGAGCAGGACCTGGCTGCGGCGCGCGAGGTTGACGAAGACCTCGGAGACGCCGGCGCGCAGCTCGGCCTGTTTGACGGCGGCTTCGACGGCGGCGCGCTGCAGGGTGTTGAGGGCCTGGCCGACCTCGCCCATCTCGTTCTTGTCGTACTCGAGGTGCGGGACCTCGGTCTCGACGTCGACCTGCTCGCCCGCGGAGAGCCGGCGCATCACGCTGGGCAGTCGCACCCCGGACGCCTCGTGGGCCTCCAGGCGCAGCTGCCGCAGATCGCGAATGAGGGTGCGGCCGACGCGCACGGACAGGAAGAGGGAGACGAGGAGCGCGAGCAGGCCGAGTACGCCGGCGATGACCGCCTTGGCGATGACGCCCATGGCCACCGGGTCGACGCGGTCCTGGTAGCGGTCGTTGGCCTGGTCGTTGAGGGTGCCGAGCTCGTCGAGCACGTTCCCGGCGGCGCTGTCCCAGCTCTTCGCGGAGACACCGCGGGGAGCGCCGGACCCGGAGGAGACGGCCGCTTCCTCGGCCACGCGCAGCGGAGCGGAGGAGGCGTTCTTCCAGAAGCTCTGGTAGCGATCGCGCTCCGCGACGGGCAGCAGCGGGAGGTTGGCGTCGTACATCAGGCTGCGCTGGGCCACGAGGTCGGAGATGTCGCGCTCTTCGGAGTGGGAGATCTCGCCGACGATCAGGGCGGAGCCGAGGAGGGCGTCCTCACGGGAGAGAAGTTCGCGGGCGCGGGCGAGATTGACCAGCGCGCGGTACTGCTTGTCCAGTTCCACGTTGTCGACCACGTGCAGGTTGGCCAGGAGGACGTAACACGGGTCGACCAGCCGGTTGTAGAGGTCGAGGGCCTGAGAACGGTTGACGGTGCCGTCCTCGACACTGCTACGCAGCGACTCGATGCCTTCGAAGGCGTCGAGGACGGCGGTCAGCCGTTCGTCGGTGCCCTCGCCCATCGCGTCGCGCACGTCAGGATTCCGCGCGTTGTCGCGGATGCCGTCGACGGCTTTGTCGGTGGCGGCCCGGCTGCGCCGGAGCGCTGCGAGCCCGTCCGAGGCGCGGGGGTCGGCGAGGTAGACGAGGGTCTGGCGGCGTTCCTCCTGGAGGACGCGGACGGTGTCCTCGATGGGGTAGGCGATCTTCTCCACCACGGACGACACGTTGAACAGGTCGGCCGCCTCACGCCCCGTGAGCACCGTGGCGAAGGCCCAGATCGCGCTCAGGGACACCAGCGGCACGAGAAGCAGCGCCACGATCTTCCGGCGGATGGACTTCCCGCGAAAGCGCATGGCCTCCCCCAGCTCGGGCCCCCGGCCTACCGGGGGTACACATGTGCGTCAACAAACGGCGCGAGCCTACTACCGACCCACAGGGAACTCGAAGACCGGTCCGGAAGGTGAACTTCCGCGCCAGCCACGAGCCATGGGGAGTTGTCCGGGCATTGCGGGAGTTGTCTCCCCGAAACCGAGGGCGGCAGGGCGGGCCGATCGCCGTGACATGCCAGGGCGGTTGGCTGAAATTTTTCGGTTCCTGGGAATCTTCATGACGGGTTGTTCGTCCTTCTCTACGGGAGTTGGGGGCGGAATCGGCCACAGGAGCCGCATCCCGCACCTGGGCGGCGTAAAACAGCGCAAGCCGGGCAGCCACTGGGGAACACGGGTCTTCGGATGCGAGCGAGCGGTCTGCTGGCGGTGGGGAGTGACACGTTGATGGGCACGGCGGAGCGGCACGGGACGCCCAGGACTGGTGGGGCGCATGTGCCGGGGCATCGGAATCGCGAGGCGACTGATCGCGACAATCCGGCCGACGAGGCGGGGACGGGGGCCCACGAAAGAGAAGCCCTGGCTCACCAGGTGGGCCGCGGCGTACGCGAGCAGCGGGACACTCGGCCCCTGTGGGTCGAGGAGCCGGCACGGCGACGGCGGTTGCCGGATCCGGTACGGACGGCGGCCGTGCGGGCGGTGCTCCTCATAGCCTTGACGCTGATCCAGGCGATGGTGGCCTTCCTGTGCACGATGGCCGGGTCCTGGCTGGCGTTCCCCATGGTGATCAGCAGCGTGGTCAGCACGATCGCGGCCACCTGGGGAGCCCTCGACGTGTGGGTGACGCGTCAGGTCTGGAACCAACGCCATGGCGTGGTTTCCATGCCCAGCAGCACAGCACGCGCCCTGCGCCGCGAACGGCGTCGGGCCCGACGGCAGGCACGCGCGGCCGTACGAGCCCAGGGGCGGATAGGCCGACGGGGCGGGGCGGGGCAGTTGTCCCACTCGTGAGGAGTGAGGGCCGGGTAATCCCGGCGAGGCGTCCGGACCTTGGGGCGGATGCCCGACCGGATGACCTTGCCGGTGTTCCTCACCGTGCGGCGGACTGTACCCGCTACTCCCTCGCGCCCCGAGCGAGTTGGTGTCGCGCCCACGGGTGAGTCCCTCGCGCAGGGTATGGGCGGTATCGAGGGTCGTGGCGTGTGTACACCGGTGAAGGTGTCGCCGGGGAGAGGGCGGGCCGAGGGTGTAGGCGAGGGTGCGGTGACCGGGCCGGGCGCCGACCCGCTCCAGCTCCGTACGGACGTGGCCGGCACAGGTCTCGGAGAAGAGGTCATGCAGGCGGGCATCGGTGTGTGCGGCGACACCGATGTGCAGCTGGGCGTTCTCGACCCCGAGGACGAGGTGTACCGCCGGATCGGACTGCACGACGCTGTGGGTGCCCACAGACACGCTGTGCCAGCCCCCGCGAGGCGCCAACCGCACCCGGCCGTCGGCGTCGGTGGCCGGGTGGTCGTAGTCGACCAGCGCCGCCTTCACCTCCGCTTCCGCGTTCCCTTCCGGGGTCTGGCACTGCGGGCACAGGTAGGCCGCGAGGCGCCCATCCTCGTGCACGGTGTTCCACTGGTTCTCGTCAGAGACGCCCGGCCACCAGGCCCGGGTTTCCCTGTCAAGTCTGAGCGTGTTGCGAACCTTCTCCGCAGATACCTTCCGGCCTCAGCCTGAGACTCCAGACTTGCTCAAGAACTGTAACTACTACATGGAAGCGACGGTGATGGGCAGACCGCCGAACTCACCAACGGCTCCCGGCTCCCGGCTCCCGGCTCCCGGCTCCCGGCTCCCGGCTCCCGGCTCCCGGCTCCCGGCTCCCGGCTCCCGGCTCCCGGCTCCCGGCTCCACGATGCCCGAAGGCCGTCGTCCGCTGTCGGTCTCCTTGGCCTACTGACCGAACACCACCTCGGCCGCCTCCAAGTCGGGCCACCTGCAACTCGATCTCGGTCTAGCTCACGGAACATGCGGGTCGAACGGGTTTCCCGGTTGGCCGGGGCATGAAGGCGGGGCGTCTTGGTACCTCGGGGGTGCGAACCTCACCGAGTGGCCCAAGGAGGCCCCGTTGTCCTATGTGTACTCGGTCACGCCCGTTGACTTCAACTCGCCCGCCGTGTCGTGCGATTGTCTCGCGCACGTGTACGGCAACGCGGCCGATCATCCGGACTACGAGACCATGACGGCCACCAGCGAGGCGATGATCCGCTGGTCGCATGATCACGCGGATGAGCCGTCGGCTGGCGCGGACACCAGCCGCCGTCCGGCACTGAACATCCCCGACGGCTCCTGGAGCAACCATCCCCGCTCACCCAGGCGTTTCGCCTTCGAGCGGACCCCCTCGACCCTCGCCGGCACGGACGCATCGAGCCCGAGGGCCGCCGCGATGTCCTTGGCCCGCATCGCCTCGCCGCCCGGCCGGTCCTGCAGCACCCGCACGATCCGCTGATAGTCCTCCGAGAGCACCGAGACCGCAAGGTCCTCCCGCCAGAACGGCACGACCGCCCCCGCAACCGGCCCGGGCACCGCCTCCCGCCCGCCCCCGGCCTCCGCCACAGCAATGTTCTCCGCGACGGAGACGGCCAGCGCCTCGACGAGCTCCTCGCGGGCGATCACCCGGCGGTCCAGCTCGATCTCGCCGGCCTCCAGCGCCGCGACCGCACGAGCCGCCTCCTCCCGCAGCACCTCCACCCGCTCACGCGCAGCAACCTCACGCGCTAACAGCAAAGCCAACATCGACGTCATCGCGCACCCCTCTGCGACCAGGCGGAAACAGGACGCCCGCCCCCTTCCTCCCCCCGAGCGAAACCATGCCTGACCAGCAAGAACTCAACGATCACGTTCGGTTGAGATACAGCTTCTCAGCCCCGACAGGCGGGGTCCGCCATGCGGGCGAAAAGCTCGCGGCGCCGGCCGGAGACGCCGTGTGCCTCGCTGGTGGGCAGGGCCTGCGCGCGGAGGGCGCAGGCAGGTGAAGTCGGCCCGAAGCGCGGTCCCGTCTTTCGATCGAGCCGTTTTGTATGTTCGTCCCAGCCTTACCCTGCGGCCCTTCCTAAGCTCTGCAACTGCTCGGGGAGGTATACGTCACCGCGAAATGCTTAATTCAGTCACTAACGGCCACGGCTTCGACGGGTCGCGACCGCGTCGCGACCCACGCGGGAATGGTGACTGAAATGATCCCCAGCCCGACAGCGCCAAGTACTGCCGTGGCGTAGACAGCAGGAGGACCGGTGGGGAGGCGCGAGTTCATCGTGGCAAGACTGTACGGGACCGTCGTACCAGCTGCTGCAGCCGACCCGGCCAGAATTCCGATAAAGGCTATGAGAAGTCCTTCTATTCCGACCATGCGCATGATCTGCCAGCGTGTGACACCGACGAGCTGCTGCAACCCGAATTCCCGGCGCCGACGAATCGTACTCATGACGAGAGTGTTGGAGACTGCCACGACTACGAAGCCGATCATCATGGCCACCGCAAGATAGTTCACCCAAGCTGTGACGTCATCGCTGACGGCTTGGTCTTCGATCAAGTTCTCGCGGTTCCCCACTGTTACCGGGGCATCCTTTAGCGTGGCCTGGAGCCGGCTCACCACTTCCTCGTCACTTACTCCGGGAGCAGCCTTCACCAGAACCTTTTGAGCTGCGCCCAGGGTCGTGTGCTCGGCAAGCAAAGAGGAAGGCAGGACGATTTGTTCGTAGCCCTCCCGCTGGTCCAGCGTCGCCACGATAGGCGTCGTGACATCACGGCCGTCTCCGAGCCGAAGGGTGACTTCGTCGCCTACTTTTCTATTCATTTTTTCGGCCGTAACGTCGGGTAGGGCCACGCTCGCGCCCTCCGCCAACTTCTTGAGGTCACCCTCGACTACTCGTGCTGCACTCAGCTCCTCGGCAGCCTGGCCGTCAAGACCCACGGCCGGTATTCCAGTCCGTTTCTGATTGCCGAGGAAAGGAGACATGACGAACACGGAGCTGGTGACGTAGTCGGATGCCTGGGCCACCCCCTTGGTTCGCTGGATCTGCTGGAGCGTATCCGCTGAGACACCCGTGGGCGATGCAACGACGGCACTAGCGCGCAGATCATCGGCGAACGCCGTCTGCGAGACAGCCTTCTGTGTTGTCTGCAGATAGATATTCGCGGTGGTGACACCGACTGCCAGCACGATAGGAATGACAGCACTGGCCACGCGGATGGCGGATGTACGAGTGTTGGCCAGCGCAAGCCATCCGGGAACCCCTGTCAGGACCTGGACGGGCTTACGCAGCAAGAGTTCCGCGACTTGGACTACGACGGGGCTGATCATGGCAATGCCTACGCACCACAACAGTACGACCGGGCCGGCCATGGCTACCATTTCCGGGCCGGTGACCACCGCCGAAGCGAGGAAAATAAACACGCCCCCGCCAACAAAACAGACAAGCGCGCCTATGATCCTGAAGCGACTGACCCCACGCTGGGTCATTTCCGACTCCAGGAGGGCTTCTGTGGGCTTGACCGCTGTGACTCTGCGAGCTGCAATCAGTGCTGCGCCGATCATAGCCAAGACTGTGCTGACAGCGGCGGCGGCCATAGGCACTACGCCCTGGTGATACTGGATGACTTCGTCAACGACTCCTACATGAACGAGTTGATCGAAGACCGCACTGCCCAGCAGTTTCCCGGTTGCCATGGCCGCGGCAATAGCGACCACGCCAATGGTCACGGCCTCGCCTATGATCATGCGCCGGACTTGTCCCGGAGTTGCTCCGATGGACCGGAGCATAGCCATTTCCTTCTGACGCTGCCGCAAGGAAAGAACCAGAGTATTGGCCACGACGAACAGCGAAATAGCGATAGCCGTCCCACCGGACGCGAAGAATGGCGGGCTGAGGCGCTCGGCAGCAGCAATCTGCTGCGGAAACTCGGCTTCACCGCGGGCGTCCCCGGTCAACACGCTGACGGTATCGCCGAGTTCATCTTGGATGGCTTTGGGATCACCGTCCGCGTAGACCCCGAAAGCGTCTACCTGGCCTGAATGGTCATAAAGTCGGGCAGCGTCCGAATCGTTGAAGAAGACGTCTGCCGACTCGGATATGTCCTGTGACGTTGTAGCGACACCTGCCACGCGGAAGTGCTCGATGGTGCCCTGCACGGCAAGCTCGACGCTGTCCCCGGGGTGGATACCGCGAGCGATGGAGGTGTCGAGGACCACTTCACCTGTTTGCGGCGCACGACCATCCCGCAGCTTGTAGGGAGTCAAACCGGCTGACTCCCAGCTGTGCCCAATCAGGTCGGTATTCCCGTAGCGGGCAGGGAAACTCACGTAGGGGATGACGGAGCGCACTCCGTCCACACCTGATATCGCATCGGCCAAGTCGCGGTCGAGGTGAACTCGCTCAGCCAGGGTGACGCTGCGTGTCCGTTTTTTGTCGCCGGCTGGGTCCCTCTTGGCGATCTCGAATTTTTGTTCACCTGCGACGACCATGGGAGCAGCGGCGAGGCGCTGAGGGGGTGCTTCGGAACGCAGGCTTGTCTCGACAAGCCCGCCGCAGGCAGCGATCAGCACAGCACCCAGATAGGCGGCAATGAGCGTTGCCACGAAGGTGCCTGCGCGGTGCCGCAGGCTGTGTAGCGCCAGGGAGAACATTAGCGCTCCTCTGTGGCGGGCCGGGAAGTCCAGGCGCCCAGATGTGTCATGCGATGAGCGACTTCTTCGGAAGTCGGCGAGGACATCTCATCGGCTACTCGTCCGTCGGCCAGGAAGACGACCCTGTCGGCATAGGAAGCAGCGACGGGATCGTGCGTCACCATGATCACCGTGAGTTGTTCTTCTTCGACCGACTCATGCAGAAGGCCCAGAACCTCGGCTGCCGATGCCGTATCAAGCGCGCCGGTGGGCTCGTCCGCGAACACGACCGCGGGTCGTGTCACCAAGGCGCGGGCCACGGCCACACGCTGCTGCTGGCCTCCGGAGAGCTGTGCGGGGCGGTGACGTCGCCTTTCCGTCAATCCCACCCGCTCCAATGCGTGATCGATTCGCCTTGTGTCCGGCCGTGTCCCGGCCAGCCGCAAAGGCAGGGCGACATTCTGCTCCACTGTCAGGGCCGGCAAGAGATTGAAAGCCTGGAATACGAAGCCCACCTGGGCGCGTCGGAACCGAGCAAGTTGTGTCTCGGACAACTTGCTGACGTCATGGCCGGCCAACTCGACCACCCCGGATGTCGGATTCTCAAGGCCCGCAGCGCAATGCAGGAACGTGCTCTTGCCGGACCCCGACGGGCCCATAACTGCGGTGAACTCTCCGCTGCTGAACTTTGCATCGATCCCGTCCAGAGCGGTGACGGAACCGTAATGCTTGCGTACCGAAGCCAACCGAACAGCTTCAGATTTCTCATTTCGCATAAGACTCATGCTCCAGCATGGTCGCGACCTGCAGCTATGCAGTCAGCCACCGGACAGGGGGTGTAGCTAGCGCCACCGTTAATTGGGGTGGCAACTCCCCGCCTGCTGGACGGCGTGTGCGGCATCGCGGGCGTCTTCACCGTCATGGACGACCTCGCCGTGTTCCTGCGCTACATGCTCGATGCGTCCACCGCCTGCGTCGAGGCCGGATGCGGAGCCGACTGGAGTGCCCACTCCCTGGCCATCCGCACCGGTCGGCTCCAGCCCGCCCGAGGCCTGTTCTGGCACCCGGCCCCCGACACCACCACCGAGCAGGACATCTGGGTCCACTACGGGTTCACCGGCAGCGGCATGTGGATCTCCCCACTCAGGGCCGGTGGGCCGTTCTGCTCACCAACAAGATCTGCTACACCCGCGACCCTTCTCGAACCGGAGCCCGCTCCATGCGGCGAAGACGTGGAAGACAAGCCTGCCGCCCGGGGGCGTGGTGTCGAGGTTCTCGTGCAGCGAGGTGAAGCCAATCTCTCGCCTACGGAGTTCGGCGACCATGCTGATGAGGCCCTGGAGGCTGCGGCCGTAGCGGTCGAGGGAGGGGACCACGAGGGTGTCGCCGGCGTCGAGGAAGGCGTGGCACGCCTTCAGTTCCGGGCGCAGGTCGGTCTTGCCGGACTTCTTGTCGGAGAAGATCTTGCGGCATTCGGCGGCGGTGAGTGCGTCGATCTGCCGTTCGAGCTTCTGCCCGCCGGTCGACACCCGCGCGTACCCGATCTTGAACTCGGTGCGGACGAGCGGTTCGGCGACGAGGAGTTCGGGATAGCCGGACCCTCGCCCGGTGATCTTCAGAAAACGACGGTCTTTTGAAGATCCGGCTGACGGTCAGGCGTCCCGGAGAGCGGTACGGATGCTGTCCGCGACCGTCGGGGCGAATGCGTCCAGCAGGTGCGGGCTCATCTGCGGGGAGAAGAGAACCATCATCTCGCCGTGGTCTCCGTCGGTGCAGGCCGCGTGATCCTCGACCACCAAGGAGCCGGTCGGGGGGGAGTGAGGCGGTGGCGGGCCGGACCTGGGCAGCGGGCCCGCTGGCGCACCCGCTGAACCGCTTCGCGGAGCCCGCAGCGACGAGGCCCGGGGCGGCGCGGGGCGCGGACCGGCTACGGCTACGGCTACGGCTACGGCTACGGCTACGGCTACGGCTACGGCTACGGCTACGGCTACGGCTACGGCTACGGCTACGGCTACGGCTACGG
>NZ_JBWKHE010000011.1:188359-281169 GCF_056433405.1 Streptomyces sp. NPDC044719 | reverse complement strand
ACGGCTACGGCTACGGCTACGGCTACGGCTACGGCTACGGCTACGGCTACGGCTACGGCTACGGCTACGGCTACGGCTACGGCTACGGCTACGGCTGGGAACGGTCTGGATCAACGACGGCCACCCTCACGTTCCGCGGGTGGAATGGGGCGGTTTCAAGCAGTCCGGCTTCGAACGCGAACTCGGGCCTGCGGGGCTCGCCGGTATCGCGAGACGAAACATCTGGCGCAACACCCGTCCCACCCCTCAGGGTGGTTCGAGTGATCGAACCGCCCCGAGGAACACCCATTGAGGAACCGCCCATGAGACCGACCGCGCACTCCACAGACGCCCCCGGCCAGGACGACGCCGAACTCACCGAGTTCGGCTACAGACCCGAGCTCAAGCGCACCCTGGGCAACTTCCACACCTTCGCCGCCGGGATCAGCTACATATCGATCTTGACCGGCACCTTCCAGCTGTTCTACTTCGGCTACGGCAGCGGCGGTCCCGCCTACTGGTGGTCGTGGCCGATGGTCTTCGCCGGCCAGTTCATGGTCGCGCTCTGCTTCGCGGAGCTCGCCGCCCGCTATCCCGTCGCGGGCTCCGTCTACAACTGGTCGAAGAAGATAGGCAATCCGCATCTGGGCTGGCTCGCCGGCTGGATGATGCTGATCGCCTCGATCGTGTCCATCGCGGCCGTGGCACTGGCCTACCAGCTGACGCTGCCGCAGATCTCGTCGTTCTTCCAGTTCGTGGGGGACGGCACCGGTACGTACGACGTGGCGACCAACGCGGTCATCCTGGCCGCGGTGTTGATCCTGTTCACCACCCTGGTGAACGCCTTCGGCGTCAAGTTGATGGCGAGGATCAACACGGCGGGCGTGTTCATCGAGTTGATCGCCACTGTCGTATTGATCGTTCTGTTCGCCGTCCACATCACACGTGGACCGCAGGTCGTGATGGAGACGCACGGCACCGGCGCCGGGTACGGAAACGGGTACCTGGGTGCCTTCCTGGTGGCCTCGCTGGCCTCCGCCTACGTCATGTACGGCTTCGACACCGCGGCCTCGCTCGGCGAGGAGTCCCTGGACCCGACCCGGAACGCGCCGCGCGCTATCATCCGGGCGATCGTCGCGTCCTTCGTGCTCGGCGGTCTGATCCTGCTGCTCGCGCTGATGAGCGTGTCCAGCCTCAAGGGCGAGAAGCTCTCCACGGACGGTCTGCAGTACATCGTCCTGGACGTGCTCGGCCCGACGGCCGGCAAGGCGATGCTGTGGTGCGTGCTGATCGCGGTGACGGTGTGCGCCCTGGCGGTCCACACAGCGGCCGTCCGGCTGGCCTTCGCGATGGCCCGCGACAACAACCTGCCCGCGTCGTCGAAGCTGGCCAAGTGCCACCCGCGGTTCCAGACGCCGGTTCTGCCGACCGTGATCATCGGGATCCTGGCGCTGGCGATCCTGGTGGTCAACATCCGCCAGCCGCAGATCTTCACCGTCGTCACCAGCATCGGCATCATCATGATCTACCTCGCCTACCTGGGTGTCACGGTGCCGCTGCTCGTCGCCCGGCTGCGCGGAAAGTGGCAGCCCGCGAGCGAGGGCCGTTTCTCCCTGGGCCGCTGGGGTCTGCCGGTCAACATCCTGGCTGTGCTGTGGGGCGGGGCCATGACGCTCAACCTCATCTGGCCGCGGGCCGCGGTCTACAACGCCGCGGCTCCCTACCACTGGTACCTGCGCTGGGGCGCCGTGCTGTTCGTCGCCGTCATCGCAGGCGGCGGCTTCGCCTACTACTGGTTCGTCCAGCGGCACCGGACCGGCGTGCTCGCCGAGCACCGCTCGGACACCACGGCCTCCTCTCCCCCCTCCGCGCCGGCGGCCGACTGAAGGGGCGCTGCGCGGCTGGCGAGCCCAGGGGCCGGGCATCATCCGCCTGGTCGAGGGCGGCTGCGCGACCGTTGTGGCTGGTCGCGCAGTTCCCCGCGCTCCTAGGGCGTTGAGGAGGCCGGACGTTTGAACATCCTCGTCGCCGTGATCTCGCTGTGTGCGGCTTCCCCGGCGCCGGCCTCACGCGGCAGGCCCGGACGGAGGTGTTCCTCGACGCTGATGTACTTCAGGCCGGCCCGCAGGTCGGCATCGTTGCGCATACGGATGACGAGGGGGAACTCGGCCAGCGCGGTGGTGTCGAACAGACCCGTGGTGTACAGGAGCTGGACACCCAGCGCGTCCGAGACCGCCCGCTGCAGTTCCAGGAGGTAGGTGGCGTTGGCACGGCCGATGGGGTTGTCGAGGAACAGGGTGCCGGCGTGCCGGTGCTTGTCGCGGCCCCGGTCGTTGCTCCGTAGCGCGGCCATCGTGCAGTACAGGGCGATGGCGGCGGTGAGGAGCTGACCGCCCGAGAACACATCGCCCATCTGCCCGACGGGGACGCGCTCGGCGCGCAGCACCGCGTCGGGCTTGAGGATCTCGACGGCGACACCCTTGGGCTGCAGGGCCGCGGCGACGCCCCGCAGCAGCAGGGACATGCCGTCGCGCCGCAGGTCGGAGTTCTTCTTGACGGCCGCGCGGGTCGCCTCGTCGATGACCTCGCCCAGCCGCTCGGTGAGCGTGGCCTGGTCGGGCTCCTCGAAACGGATGCGAAGGAACTCCTGCCCCGACCATTCGCCGAGGCCCTCCGGGAGGCGGGAGAGGCGCTGGGCGGAGCGCAGGGTGGCCAGGGCCGACTCGACGAGGCCGCGCAGGCGGTCCACGATCGAGTCGCGGTTGCGCTCCAGCTGTTCCAGTTCGTCCGTCAGGACCCGGAGCCGGGGCGCGAACGCGTCCGCCCACTTCTGGGCGTGCTCGGGCAGCGCGGAGGCGGGCAGTTCCCGGATCTGCTGCCGTGCCGGGGTGCGGACCTGCTCGTAGCGCGTGGAGTTGGCGTGCCGGACGAGGATGTCGCTGGCCTCACGGACGGCGGCCTCGGCGGCGGACAGGTCGGCGGCGCAGCCGCGCAGGGAGCGGCGGGCCTCGGCTGCCGACTGCCGAGCCTCCTCCGGGGTGCCGGGGTAGGGCTCGGGCTCTTCGTGTTCCTCGTCCGTGGTGTGCTCGCGCAGCAGGTCGCGGAGCAGGGCGGCGATCTCGTCGAAGCCGCCCGCCGCGTCCTCGGCGGCGCGGTGGGCGTCGAGGAGTTCGGTGTGCGCGTCCCGTGCCTGGTCGAGCGCTGCGGTGTGGGAGGCGAGTTCGCCCGTGGCGGTGCGCAGCAGGGTCTGCGCGTGCTCGGCGTCGCGGGGCCGCGATTCCTCGGGGAGTTCGGTGTGGGCCTCGCCGTCCTGCGGAGCGTGCCGTTCGGCCTCGCCGCGTAGCCGCCCGAGCTGCTCGCTCGCGCTCGACATGCGGGTCTCCAGGAGCTGCACCAGTTCCTCGGCGCGGGCGGCGGCGGCCTGGCGGCTGGGGCCGTCGGAGCCGTCGGGGGATTCGAGGAGCTGCTCCGCGCGCGTACGGACCTTGTTGCTGAGCCGGTCCAGCTCCGCGCGGGCCGCGCTCTCGTCGCTCTCCGCGCGGGCCTGCTCGGCCCGCAGGTCGGCGCCCACGCCGACCTTCTCGTACACCTGGGAAGCGGCCCGGTAGGCCTCGCGCAGGGCGGGCAGGGACGCCTTCGGCGTCTGGGTCTCGTCCTCGGGTACGTCGTCGGGGGCGCCCGCGATCTCGGAGCGCTCGGCGCGCAGCGCGCGGGCGGTGCGGCGCGCGTCGTCGGCGGCTCGCTGGGCGCCACGCCGGTCCTCGTCGGCGGCCCGGGCGCGCTCCAGACAGGTCTGGGCGCCTGCCTCGGCCTCGGTCGCCTCGTCGGCCAGTTCCCGTAGCTTGACCTGCCAGCCGGCCCGCTCGCGCAGCCGGAAGGCGAGCCCTGCGAGGGCGTCGGCGGAGCGGCGGGCCTTCTGGGCGGCCTCCTGCCGCTCGTCCCGGACCCGGGCGGCCTCTCCCGCGGTCTCGTCGGCCTCGGCCCGGACGGTGCGCGCCTCGGCCAGCTCGGCCTCCGACTCCTCGGCGAACGCACGGGTGTCCTGTGCCGCCCGGGCCAGTTCGGCCAGCCGGCCGGCGGGGCAGCCGGTGCGCCAGGAGGCGAGCCGGGCGGCCAGCTCCCGGTCCTTGCCGAGGCGGGCGGCGAGCGCGCGGATCTCCTCGTCACGCTCGGTCGCCCGGGCGCGCAGTGTCTGGCGCTCCTCGTCGGCGGCGTGCTCGTCGTGCATGGCCGGGTTCGGCGGGACGAGGAACACGTCGCCGCTGTCGGTCTCCGGGGCGGGGGCCGGGGCGAGCAGGGCGGCCGCCGTGCCCACGGCCACGGCGGAACGCGGCAGCAGCGCGGCGTCGCCCAGCGCTTCCCGGGCGCGTGCGTGGGAGTCGGGGTCGGTGATGATCACGCCGTCGACGAGTTCGGGCCGGGCGGCCAGCACACGGGCGTGGTCGGCGGGGTCGACGGCCTGGGCGAGATAGCGCCAGCCCGGCAGCGCGGGGATGCCGTGCTCGCCGAGGTACTCGACCGTGGCCAGCACGTCCGGGCCGGGGGGCAGCAGACCGCCGTCACCGAGCGCGCCGAGGATCCGGGAGTCGTCGGCGGCGGCCGTACGCAGGTCGAACAGCTGGCGTTCGGCGGAGCCGACGGCTTCGTCGAGCAGGTCGCGCAGCTCGTCGGCGAAGCGGTCGAGCTCCTCGGGGCTGAGCCCCTGTTCGCCGGAGGCGGTCGGGAGGGCCGGTTCGCTGTCCGAGCCGTGGCGGGGGTGCGGGATGCCCGGGCGGGTCTCGGAGGTGAGGCTCAGCAGCTCCGCAAGCCGCTCCTCCCCCGCCAGCGCCTCGGCGGTGCGGCGCTCGGCCTCGTACGACCGCTCCGCCGCCGTGGCCGCGTCCGCCGCGCGGGCCGCGGTGAGTTCCGCGCGGGTCTCGGTGGCGGCTGCCTCGCGCGCGTGCTCCGCGGCCCGGTGGGATGCCTCGCGGGCCGCGTCCCAGGCCGCCACGGCGGTCTTCTCGGCGTCGCTGGCGGCGAGGGCCGCGCGGGCCGGGTCGGCGTCTGGCGCGCTGTCGTCGAGCCAGCCGGCCCGTACCGCCTCGGCGGTCTCCTGCTCGACCTCGGCGAGGCGCTGCTTGAGGTGCCCGACCTCGCTGCGGGCGCGCTGTGCCTCGGTGGCGGCGGCGGTGGAGTCGCGGTAGGCCGAGTCGCTGACCTCCTGGAGGGCGGCGGAGCGCTCCTCCTCCTCGTTGGCGAGGTTCTCGGCGTTCCCCGCGGCCGCGTGCAGGGCCCGTACGAGATCGACGGCGGCCTTTGAGCGGGCGGCCAGCGCGGGGGCGGCGTCGCGCTCCGCCTCCTGGATCGCTGCGGAGACCCGGGTGACGCGGTCGGCGGCGGCGCGGTGGCGCAGTACGGCCTCGGCGGCCTGCCACGCGGAGTGCAGCGTGCGGGCGTCGGCGAGTTCGCGCTTCTGCGCGGCGGCGGACTTCTCGGCCGCGGCGAGGGCCAGTGAGGCGTGTCGGTAGGCGAGTTCGGCGGAGATCAGCGCGCTGCGCTCGCGGGCCGCCTCGGCGTGCGTGACGGCGTACGCGGCGGCGGTGACCCGCTGCGCCAGGTCGGCGGCCCGGGTCCGCTCCTGCGCCCCTCGCGCGGACAGCCTGCGCGCCAGGTTCCGCGTACGCCGCTCGGCTCCGGCGTGGATGTCCCGCGCGCGGGTGCGGGCCTCGGCGGCCTCGACGATCCGCCCGAGCAGGTCGACCGATCCGGCGGTGAAGTCGCGTTCGGCGATGAGCTCGGCGCGCCGGCCGAGCTTGTTGCCGAAACCACCGACCAGGTCGGCGAGTCCGTCGGTGTCGCGGGTGTCGGTGACGGCACGCAGCAGCAGATCGGTGAAGTCGGCGTCCTTCTTGACCGCGAAGAGGCCGGCGGCCTCGCCTTCGTCGGCGTTCATCTCCCGCTGGTAGCGGAAGAGTTCCGGATCGAGGCCGAGATCGCCCAGGTGCTCGATCCAGCGGTCGTGGATCTCCTCCCAGTGCACCTCCAGGTGCGGATACGTCTTGCCCGCCTCCGTGAGGGCGTCACGGAAGCCCTTCATGGTGCGACGCCTGCCGCGGGCGCCGGACTGGCCCTCGACCGGGGCCCGTACGGCGGTGGACTCGGCCACGGGGAGGTTGTCGAGGCTCAGTCCGGGCCCGGGCCGGAAGGAGTACCAGGCCTCGGCGAACTTCCGCGGGTCGTTGGAGACCTGCCGCCCGCGCCACTCGCTGACCTTGCCGACGACGACGCACTCGCCGGTCAGCACGTGCTGCCATTCCAGCGCGACGTGTCCGCAGTCGTCGGCGAGCAGGAACTTGCGCAGCACACCTGAGCTGGCGCCGCCGAGCGTGTTGCGGTGGCCCGGCAGCATCACGGAGAAGATCAGCTTGAGCAGCACCGACTTGCCGCCGCCGTTCTCCAGGAAGAGCACGCCCGCGGGCGCGGGCCGGCGCGGCGGGCCGATGGGCTCCTCCTCGAAGAACTCCGCCTGCGTGGGCGCGGGGTCGGGCACGGCCTCGCCCACACCGCGCAGGTCAAGCACGGTGTCGGCGTAGCGCGCACCGGCGGGCCCGATGGAGTAGAGGCGGACCCGGGACAGCTCGTACATGGCGGACTCTCGTAAGTCTTCGGCAGATCGGGGAAGTTCGGCAGGGCGGCGGGAGGCTTATGCGGAGGCCTGTGCGGAGGCTTGTGCGGAGTGGAACGGCAGCCCGGCGTCGGCCACCAGCTCCAGGTCGTCGCTTTCCTCGGCGGGCAGCAGTGTCGGGGTGCCGTCGGTGACCGGGACGACGCCCAGCTCCAGCAGCTCGGCCATGGCGGCACTGCCGGCCATGTCACGCACCTGGAGCTGGTAGCGGGCGGTGGTGCGGTACGTGCCGCCGTTGTCGTCGCCGGTGCGCTGGAGGAAGCCGGATTCGGTGAGGAAGGCGACGGCCTTGGCGACGATGCCGGTGGTCGAACCGGCGAGCCGGCGCGCGTCCTTGGTGGCCCCGGTCGCGCTGCGCCGCACCCAGATCCGCCAGGCGGCCTCCAGACCGGGCGTGTCGGTGGCCGGATCGGTGTTCTCGCCCTGCTCGGCGGCGCGCTCCTCCAGGCGACGGCAGGCCTGGCGCACGAAGGCGTCGACGCCGTTGACCGTGACCCGGCCGATGTAGCCGTCGTCAGCGAGGTCCTCGGGGCGCGGGAACGCCATGGCGGCGACGGCGAGATGGGCCAGTCCGTGCAGGAACCGGTCGCCGCCGTCGGCGGACGTACGACGCGCGTAGTCGCCCATGCGCACGGCGAACACCGAGTCCTCGGCGGCGGTCACGGCCATGCCCGCACGCGGGGACACCTCCAGCACGATCAGCCCCAGACCGGTCGCCACGGCATCGGCGAGCCGCGCGAACGGCGGGTCCTCGCGGTACCGCCGCAGCAGGTCCGCGTACTCCTGGTCGCGGGCGGGCTGGAGCTTGGGCTGCAGCCCGAAGGACACGAGCCGCGCCGCGTCGGCGGCGTCGGCGGGGGTGACGGCGGCGGTGGCCGTCGGCGCCGGTCCCTCCGGCTCACTCCACTCGACGTGCTCGCTCACGGTCGGGGCTCCTTGTTCCTCTGGTGATCACTCATGGCGCTGGTACTCACTCATACCGCCGGTACTCACTCGTGCCGCCGGTACACCCTCACTCCGCCGGTACACACTCATGCCGCTTCGGTCCGGTCCGCCGCCATGCCCGCCGCGTCCAGCAACGCCGTACCCACGATCAGGTCCGCCCCGCCGAACTCCGGATCATCGAGCTCCGTCCCGTCGTCCACGGCGAACAGCAACTTCTGCTCCCCCTGCCGATAGGCGGTACCGACCGGCGGACTGGCCGCGTGCACCGCCAGCAGAGCCACCAGATAGGGCAGTTCGGGATCCTGCCGGCGGGCCTCGGCGAGCAGCCCGGACAGCCGGCGCGGCGCGTCGGCCGGCAGGTCGAGCAGCTCCTGCGCGGCCGCCATCTGCTCCTCGCTGAACCGGCTGTCGTCGGGCGTGGCGATGACATCCGGCTCGGGCATCTCCGCGCCCAGATGCTCACGCTCCACCGGCGGCGTCAGCAGTATGTCGACGAGGTCCCCGACCCGGACGGACACCGGCGTGCGCAGCCCGGTGCCGCGGGCGAAGAAGGCGTCCGTGACGCGGACGGCCTTCTCGAGCGAGAGCGGCAGGACGGGGGCGAGGAGATGGCCGTAGAGGTCGATCCCGGATGTGGTCATCGGGGTGGCGAAGGCCTGCCGGTCCTGCTCGGCGCGGAACAGCGGTCCGGCCTCGAGCAGCCGGGACTGCAGCTGTGTGTGCCGGCGGATGCAGTCTTTGACGATGTCGACGAGCTCGGCGGCCCGGCGCTTGTGCTCGGGGTCCTCGGACTCGTCACGGGCCTTGCGGATGTTGGTCAGGATCGCGTTCTCGTGGCGATAGCGGTCGGCGACGTGCTCCAGGGCCTCGGCGATCATGTCGGGCACGGTGGTCAGCCAGTCCACCGCGCGCACATTGCGCCGGGTCGCGTCGAGGGCCCTGCGCAGGGTCTCCGAGTACTGCACGGTGCGGTAGCGGGCCTGTTCGGCCGCGAGCTGGGCGTCGGCGAGCCGGCCGCGGCTGATCAGCACCTCCAGCTTGACCTCGGCGGCGATCTGCGCGCTGGTGACATCGGTGTCGAGGGCTCCGACGAGGACGTTGACCGCCTCGTCCGTCGTACGGAGATAGACCGTGCCGCCGGGGCCCGGGACCTCCTCGATCAGCTTGAAGTCGTAGTCACGGCGCACATATGTGCCGTCCGCCCCGAACGTGCCGTACACCGCGCGGAAGCCGCGGTCGACGCTGCCGACGTTGATCAGGTTCTCCAGGACCCAGCGGGCCACCCGCTCGTGCTCGGCGGCGGGCCGCCGCGGCGCCTGCGCGGCGATGCGCGGGATGAGGCGGGCGACGATCTGGTCGTGGTCAGCGCCCGTGTCGAAGTCCATGTTCAGGGTGACGAGGTCGATGGCCGCGAGCGCGACCTCCGCCATGCCGTACACCGAGTACTCACCCGCGAGGTTGGCCTTGCGCGCGTCCAAGTCGTGCAGCGGCGCGGTGCAGGCGAGCGCGCGCAGGCGCCGCGCCAGGCCCTCGTCGGCGGCCGGCCCCGGCGCGGGGCGCGGCCCCGCGCTGAGCTGGGGCGGAACGCTGTCCGTCGATGCAGGCGAAGTCACGGTGCACAGACTAGGTCCTGGGTCTGACAACCACCCAAACGACGCGGGTACGCCCCCTCGGCGGTCCCGTCAGCCGTCCTCGGCGGTCCCGTCAGCCGTCCTCGCCGACCCGCCGCTGGTACACCTCCACGACCCGCTTCAGCGAGTCGTCGAGATAGCCGGCGAGCAGACGCTCGGCCTTGCCGCGCTCCCCCGCCTGAAGAGCCTCGAGAATCGCGACATTTCGCGCGATATACGGTTCGTGCAGCCGCTGCGGCTCGTCCACCACATGGAACGCGAGCCGCAGTTCGGCGAAGACGCTGCGCATCAGCTCGTCGGTGCGCTCGCTCACGGCGAGGGCGACCAGCTCCCGGTGGAAGTGGATGTTGGCCGTACCCACCCCCTTCCAGTCGCCCTCCCGAGCCGCCCGCCGCCCCTCGGCGACGGCACCGGAGAGCCCGTCGAGGCCGTACGGCGGCTCGCCGAGGCCGCGGACCACGGCGCACTCGACGAGCCGGCGGGTGCGGTAGATGTCCTCGACGTCCTCCACGGTCAGGACCCGGACGAAGACGCCCCGGTTCAGCTCGTGGACGAGCAGGCGTTCGTGCGTGAGCAGGCGGAACGCCTCGCGCAGGGTGTTGCGGGAGACGCCGAGCGCGCCGCCGATGCTGTCCTCCGACAGGCGCGTCCCGGGCGGGAAGTAGCCCTCGGCGATCCGGCTCCTGAGGATGTCCGAGACCCGCTCCGCGGTGCTGGTGCGCCCCAGGAGAGCCCGGTCGTCGGCGAGGTCCTTCAGCTGCTCTGCCATGCCGGAATTCAATCGCAGATCACAAGAAGAACCAACATGGGTATTGAGGGATCGTTGAACAATCCCCTACGGTGCTACGCACGGCTCGGCCCGAAGCACTCTCCGTCCCCCCTCTGCGAGGTGCCCATGAGCACGACCCCTCCACCGCAGGCCCTGACCGACGAGACACGCCCCGACGCGGCGGAACGCACCGCCGACGACGGGGCGTTCGGCTGGCTGCGCGCCCTCGGCCCGCGTGGCCGCCGGGCGTTCGCCGGCGCCTTCGGCGGCTATGCCCTCGACTCGTACGACTACTTCACGCTGCCGCTGAGCATGGTCGCCCTGTCCGCCTACTTCGGCCTGAACAGCGGCCAGACCGGTCTCTTCACGACGGTCACGCTGGTGGTCTCCGCGATCGGCGGCGCCCTCGCCGGCGTTCTCGCGGACCGCATCGGCCGGGTGAAGGCGCTGATGATCACGGTGATCACGTACGCGGTCTTCACCGTCGCCTGCGGTTTCGCGCCCAACTACGAGACGCTGCTGGTCTTCCGCGCCCTCCAGGGCCTCGGTTTCGGCGGCGAGTGGGCGGTCGGCGCGATCCTCGTCGCCGAGTACGCGAGCGCCAAGCACCGGGGCCGCACGCTCGGCGCGATCCAGAGTTCCTGGGCCGTGGGCTGGGGCCTCGCCGTGATCGCCTACACGCTGGTCTTCTCGGTGGCCGGCGACGACCTGGCCTGGCGCATCATGTTCTGGACCGGGGCGCTGCCCGCGCTGCTCGTCGTCTGGCTGCGGCGCAGTGTGCACGACGCTCCCGAGGCCGCCGCCGCTCGTGAACAGAGCGCGGACAAGGGCTCCTTCACGGCGATCTTCAAGCCGGGACTGCTGCGTACGACGATCTTCGCCGGGCTGCTCTCGACGGGCGTCCAGGGCGGCTACTACACGCTGGCCACCTGGGTGCCGACGTATCTGAAGTCCGAGCGTGAGCTGTCCGTCGTCGGCACCGGCGGCTATCTGACGCTGCTGATATCGGGCGCCTTCATCGGCTACCTCACCGGCGGCTATCTCACCGACAAGCTGGGCCGCAGGCGCAACATCTGGCTCTTCGCCCTGCTGTCGGCGATCTGCATCCTGGCGTACGCGAACATCCCCAGCGGCTCCAACACCCTGCTCCTGGTGCTCGGTTTCCCGCTCGGGTTCTGCATGTCGGCGATCTTCAGCGGATTCGGCTCCTACCTGAGCGAGCTGTACCCGACGGCGGTACGCGGCACGGGGCAGGGCTTCACGTACAACACCGGGCGCGCGGTGGGCGCCGTGTTCCCGACGATGGTCGGCTTCCTGGCCGACAGCTGGGGCGTCGGCGGCGCGCTGGTCTTCGGTGCGATCGGCTACGGCCTCGCGGCACTCGCGCTGCTCGGGCTGCCGGAGACGCGCGGGAAGGAGCTCACGTGAACCGCACGGAGACCGAAACCCGCACCCGCACCCGCACCGACGTCCGCACCGCCACCAGCACCAGCGCCAGCACCAGCACCAGCACCAGCACCAGCACCAGCACCAGCACAGAAGACCGTCCCGTCGTCCTCGTCGACGAGCACGCGCACGCGTGGAGCCCGGAAACGGCCCGCGCCCGCTTCCGGGAGGGCCTTACGGGCCCCACGGCCGGGGTCGCGGCCGGCCACACCCAGGTCAACCTCATCTCGGTGCCCGCCGACTGGGCCTACGACATGCTGCTGTTCTGCCAGCGCAACCCCAAGCCCTGCCCGGTCCTCGACGTCACGGACGCCGGATCCTGGACGACCGTGCTCGCCGGCGGCGCGGATCTGCGCACCGATCTGCCGCGCTACCGGGTGTGGCGGGACGGCGAGCTCGTGGACGAGCCGACGGATGTACGCGCGTACTGGAGGGACGACCTGGTGTCGTTCCTGATCGGATGCAGCTTCACCTTCGAGTGGGCGCTGAGCGAGGCGGGCGTCCCGATCCGCCACGTCGAGCAGGGCCGCAACGTGCCGATGTACGTGACCGGTCGGCAGTGCCGTCCGGCGGGGCGGCTGCACGGACCGATGGTGGTGTCGATGCGGCCGGTGCCGCCCCGGCATCTGGCGGCGGCGATCCGCGAGAGCAGTCTGCTGCCGGCGGTGCACGGCAGCCCCGTGCACTGCGGCGATCCGTCGGGGCTCGGCATCGACGACCTCGGCCGTCCCGACTTCGGCGACCCGGTCGACGCCGAACCGGACGACATCCCGGTGTTCTGGGCCTGCGGTGTGACCCCGCAGGCGGCGGTGATGGCCTCGCGTCCGCCGTTCGCCCTCACACACGCCCCGGGGCAGATGTTCCTCACCGACGCCCGCGACGAGCAGTACCGCGTGGCCTGACAGGAGATACGACACGTGACCTCGATCGACCTGAACGCCGACCTCGGCGAGGGCTTCGGCCGCTGGCGGCTCACCGACGACGAACGGCTGCTGTCCGTCGTCACCAGCGCCAATGTGGCGTGCGGCTTCCACGCCGGGGACGCCGCCACCATGCGCCGGGTGTGCGAGCTGGCGGCCGAGCGCGGGGTGCGGATCGGCGCCCAGGTGTCCTACCGGGACCTGGCCGGGTTCGGGCGGCGCGCGATGGACGTGCCGCCCGCCGAGCTGGCGGCCGAAGTGGCCTACCAGATCGGCGCCCTGGAGGTCTTCGCCCGTGCCGCGGGCTCCCGCGTGGCCTACGTCAAACCGCACGGCGCGCTCTACAACCGGGCCGTGCACGACGAGGAGCAGGCCGCCGCGGTCATCGACGGGGTGCTCCTCGCGGATGCCGCGCTGCCCGTGCTGGGCCTGCCCGACTCGCGTCTGCTCGACCTGGCGGGCAAGGCCGGACTGCCGGTCGTCACGGAGGCGTTCGCGGACCGCGCCTACACCGACGCGGGCACGCTGGTGCCGCGCACGCGCGACGGCGCCGTGGTCACCGACCCGGAGGCCGTCGTGGAGCGGTCCCTGGGCCTGGCCCGCTCCGGCGAGGTCTCCTCCCACTCGGGGACACGCATCCAGGTACGCGCGCGTTCCCTGTGCCTGCACGGCGACACGCCCGGCGCGGTGGAGCTGGCGCGCCGGGTGCGGGAACGGCTGGAGATCTCGGGGATCCGGGTGGAGGCCTTCGTATGAAGGTCCGGCCCGTTGGCGAGGACGCGCTGCTCGTCGAGGTCGCCTCGGGCGACGAGGCCCAGGCCCTGCACGCGGAGCTGCTGCGACGCCGTGCGGAGGGTTCGCTGTCGGCCCGCGAGATCGTCCCCGCAGCCCGCACTGTCCTCCTCGACGGCCTCGACTCCCCCGCCCGGCTGGCCGCCGAACTGACCGCCGCCGAACTGCCGCCCTCTCCCCCACGCGCGCGTGAGGTGATCGAGATCCCCCTGAGGTATGACGGCCCGGACCTGGCCGAGGTCGCCGCGCACTGGGGCGTGCCGGAGCGGGAGGTCGCCCGTATCCACGCGGAGACGGAGTTCCGGGTCGCCTTCTGCGGCTTCGCGCCCGGCTTCGGCTATCTCACCGGGCTGCCGTCGCGCTACGACGTCCCGCGCCGGGCCACCCCGCGCACGGCCGTCCCCGCCGGGTCGGTGGCCCTGGCGGGCCCGTACACGGGCGTGTATCCGCGCTCGTCGCCGGGCGGCTGGCAGCTGATCGGCACGACGGACACCGTTCTGTGGGACCACGCGCGTGTGCCGGCCGCTCTGCTGTCGCCGGGCACGCGCGTGCGGTTCGTCCCCGAGGCGGCGCCATGACGGATCGCGCCCTCGCCGTCGTACGGGCCGGAGCCCTGACCACCGTGCAGGACCTCGGCCGCCCCGGCCACGCCCATCTCGGCGTCCCCCGCTCCGGAGCCCTGGACGGGCCGGCCGCGGACCTCGTCAACCGGCTGGTCGGCAATCCGCCCGGGGCGGCCGTGCTGGAGACGACGCTCAACGGCTGTGCCGTGCGTCCCCGTTCGGCGGTCACGGTCGCGGTGACGGGCGCGCACTGCGGGGTCACGGTGGACGGCCGGCCCGTCCCCTGGGGTGCGCCGGTGCGCGTGCCCGCCGGGGCGCTGCTGGACGTCGGTCCGGCCGTGTCGGGCGTACGCGCGTACCTGGGTCTCTCCGGGGGCGTCGCCGTCGAGCCCGTGCTCGGCAGCCGTTCGACGGACCTGCTGTCGGGGCTCGGCCCGGCCCCGCTCACGGACGGCACGGTGCTGCCGCTGGGCCGGCCGACCGGTGTGCACGCGCGCGTGGACGTCGCCCCGCAGCCGGCGCCGCCGTCCGAACTGGTCCTGCGGGTGACACTCGGCCCGCGCGACGACTGGTTCACGCCGGAGGCCGTTCGCGCCTTCGTCTCACACGCCTACCGGGTGTCCGCCGCCGGCAACCGCATCGGGCTGCGCACGGAGGGCCCCGCCCTGGAGCGGGCCCGGCACGGTGAACTCCCCAGTGAGGGCATGGTGCTGGGAGCGGTCCAGGTCCCGCCCGACGGCAGGCCGGTGGTGTTCCTGGCCGACCATCCGACCACCGGGGGCTACCCGGTGATCGCGGTCGTCCGAGCCGCCGACCTCCCGGCCGCCGCCCAGGCGGTCCCGGGCACGCCGGTGCGCTTCGTGGCCGGACGGCGCCGGTGAACCGTCCGGACCGCACCGGCCACCGCCGATCCGTCGGCCGCGACCGGCTGCTGATCTGTCAGGCCGCGACCGGCTGCTTACCTGTCAGGCCCCGTCCGGCTGCTGATCTTTCGGGCCGCGTCCGGCTGCTTACCTGTCAGGCCGCTTCCGGCTGCTCCGCCACCTACAGCGCGGCCAGCGCGGCCGACACCGCCGCGGAGGCCCTCAGGTCGAGCCGGGCGCTGGTACCTCGGGCGCGGTGCCGCAGTTCGTCGGCGGCCAGTGTCAGGAGCTGCGGCAGCAGGTCGGTGCACCGGCGGGCCACCCAGCCGGTACCGGCCGTGGCCAGCCACCACAGGCTCGCCGACTTCGTCGGAACGGGGAAATCGGGCTCGGGCGAGGGCGCGGGCCCCGTCGCCAGGCCGTGCTCCGCGAGCAGCGCGTGGAAGCGCAGGGCCAGTTGCCGGTGTCCCCGCTCGCCGGGGTGCAGCCGGTCCGCGCTCCACATGGCGCGGTCCGTGGTCCAGTCGCCCTCGCACGCGTGCAGATGCAGGGCTTCGTACCGGTCGGACAGGGCATGGACCACCGCGTTCACGGCCCGTTGCCGCCGCGCCAGCGGGTGGGCCAGTGCCCCCGGCAGCCCGAGCATCGTGCCCGGGTCGGGCAGGCACGCGGTGAGCAGGACCGCGCCCTGTTCGGTGCAGGCCTGGTACACCCGGTCGAGCCGGGCCGCCACGGCCTGGATGTCGAAGGTGCAGCGCAGGGTGTCGTTGACGCCGACGACGACGGACACGAGCTCGGGCCGCAGCTCCAGCGCGGTGGGCAGCTGCCGCTCCAGCACGTCCCGGGTCTGCGCCCCGCTCACCGCGAGGTTGGCGAACCGGGCCGGCCCCTCGGCGAGCCCGTCGGCGAGCAGCGCGGCCCAGCCGCGCCACCCCTCGCCGACGGGATCGCCCACGCCCTCGGTCAGTGAGTCGCCGAGGGCCACGAAACGCGGGGCTCCCACGAACCGCGGGGGTCTCATGCCACGCCTCCGGGCACGTACGGTCGCACGGGGACGGCCGCGTCGTGTGCGGCGAGGAAGGCGTCGACCGCCGCGTTCCAGCCGAAGCACTCCGCACGCGCGCGTGCGGCCTCGCGCCGGTCCGCCTCCAGGCCTTCCAGCAGCAGGTCCACGGCGTCCGCGAAGGCCTCCCCGTGGTCCGCGGCGACGGCACCGGCGGAGCCGATCACCTCGGACAGCGCGGACGACGCGCTGGCCACCACGGGCGTGCCGCACGCCATGGCCTCCAGCGCGGCGAGCCCGAAGGTCTCGGCGGGCCCCGGCGCCAGGGCGACATCGGCGGACGCCTGGAGCGCGCCGAGCAGCCCGCGGTCGGAGACATGCCCGAGGAAGGTGACCGGCAAGGCGCTCTCGCGTGCCCGCTGTTCGAGCCGGGCGCGCAGCGGGCCGTCGCCCGCCACCACCAGCACCGCCCGTCGTCCGCGCCGCCGCAGCGTCTCCAGGGCGTCCAGCGCCGTGCCGGGCCGCTTCTCCACGGACAGCCGCGAGCACATCACGAGCAGCGTCTCGTCCCCGCGCGCGTGCCGTGCCCGCAGCTCGGGATCGCGCAGCGCCGGGTGCCGCTGCACCAGGTCGACGCCCAGCGGGGCCCGGACGACGTTGCGTGCCCCGATCCGCACGAACTCCCGCTCGGCGAACTCGGTGGTGCACACCACGCGCGCATAGGTGTGGGCCGTGCGGACGTTGAGGGCGTCGGCGGCACGCCGGGCGGCGCCCTCGGGCAGGCCCCAGGTGCGCAGCACGCCGTCGGCGGTCTCGTGGGAGACCATCACGGCCGGGACCCGGGCGCGCCGCGCCCACTTGCCGGTCCACCTGAGGGTCGTACGGTCGGACACCTCGAGACGGTCCGGCGCGAGTTCCTCCAGGAGCCGGGCCACCCGCCGCTTGTCGGCGAGGACGCGGTAGCCGCCGGTGCCGGGCAGCAGCGGCCCGGGGAGGGTGATCACCCGCCCCTGCTCGGTCTCGCGGTCGCTCATCCGCTCGCCGGGGACGACGAGGACGGGCTCGTGTCCCGCCGCCTTGAAGCCCTTGCCGAGTTCGCGCAGGGCGGTGCGCAGACCTCCGGACGCGGGCGCGACGAAGTTGGCGAGCCGGACGATCCGCAGCGACTGGCCGGTCCCGTTCCCCGCGCTCATGCCGCCACCACCGTCCTGCGCCCGGCGAGCACGTTCGCGTAGTGCCCGATCAGCTGGTCGCCGACGGCCGCCCAGGTGCGGCCCTCGACCGTGGCGCGTCCGGTGGCGCCGAAGGCGGTTCGCAGCCCGGGATCGGCGGCCAGGGACCACACCGCGTCCCGTACGGCGGTCGCGTCGCGCGGCGGCACCAGCAGCCCGGTCTGTCCGTGCGCGACCAGGTCCAGCGGCCCGCCCGCGGCGGGCGCCACGACCGGCAGACCGCTGGCCATGGCCTCCTGCACGGTCTGGCAGAAGGTCTCGAAGGGGCCCGTGTGGGCGAAGACGTCGAACGAGGCGAAGACCCGGGCGAGATCGTCACCGGTGCGGCGGCCGAGGAAGACCGCGCCGGGCAGCGCCTGCTCCAGGCCGGGCCGGCTGGGGCCGTCGCCGACGATCACGACGCGGACGCCCTCCAGGCCGCAGACATCGGCGAGGAGTTCGACCTGCTTCTCGGGGGCGAGCCGGCCGACGTAGCCGACGATCAGCTCGCCGCCCGGGGCCAGCTCACGGCGCAGGGCCTCGTCGCGGCGGTCCGGACGGAATCGTTCGGTGTCCACGCCGCGCTGCCACAGTTTGACCCGGGGCACTCCGTGCGTCTCCAGGTCCTTCAGGGCAGCGCTGGACGGGGCGAGGGTGAGGTCGGCGGCGCCGTGGACGGAGCGGATGCGCCGCCAGGCGGCGGCCTCTCCGGCGCCCATGTACGTACGGGCGTATCCGGCCAGGTCGGTCTGGTAGACGGCGACGGCGGGGATGCCGAGGCGGGCGGCGGCTGCCATGCCGCGCACGCCGAGGACGAAGGGGCTGGCGAGGTGGACGACATCGGCACGGTGCTCGATGAGGGTGGCGGCCAGGCGGCGGCTGGGGAGGGCGACGCGGACCTGGGGGTAGCCGGGGAGCGGGAGGGAGGGGACGTGGACTACGCGGCACGGCGCGGAGGCGTCGGGCTTGTTCCCGGGCGCCGGGGCCGGGGCCACGACGACGGGGGTGTGACCGCGATCGACGAGGTGCCGGGCGGTCTGGAGCGCGCAGTGGGCCACGCCGTTCACGTCGGGGGGAAAGGATTCGGTCACGATGACGACACGCATACCGGTGTTGTCGCCGGGCCGGACGTGGCCGCGTCAACGTGGATCTTTCCGAACGAGGAACGTCCTATGAGCGTTCTGAGGTGCACCCGCGCAGGTCAGGCCGCGTCCATACGCTCCTGACCCGCGAGTCACCCCTCGTTCACCCGGGCGGCCTGAATCCGCCCAGGGGTCCTGCCGGAGAGGGGGTGTCACACAGCGGTCTCCTCGGGACCGATCCGGCTGCGTACGGCCGTCTGCACCTCGGCCTCCTCGGCCGGATCAGCGGCGAGCCGGCGCAGTCGCTCCACGACCCGGGTGTCGCCGGTCTCGGCGTGCCGGGCGGCGAGTTCGCGGGTGGTCTCCTCGCAGTCCCACAGGCATTCGACGGCGAAGCCGGTGGCGAAGGAGGGGTCGGTGGCGGCGAGGGCCCGGGCGGCCCGGCCGCGCAGATGGGAGGAGGCGGTCTCGCGGTAGACATGGCGGAGCACGGGGGCGGCGCAGGCGATGCCGAGCCGTCCGGTGCCGTCGACCAGGGTCCACAGGGTCGGCGCGTCGGGGCCTTCGCCGCGCACCGCCTCCCGTAGCGCCGCGAGGACCAGGTCCCGGTCATGTACCCCGCCCAGGCAGGCGAGGAGACGTCCGGCGGCGGCTCCCAGCTCGTCGGGCCGGTGCGCCCAGCCGCGCGCCCGGTCCACCGCCGTGAGACTGCGCATCCGTTCGAAGGCGTCGACGGCGGCCTCCACGACGACCGTCGAGCCGGTGGCCACGGCACCCTCGATCAGGTCGAGGGCGTCGGGATCGTTGCCGTCGGCGAGATAGCGCAGGGCGGTGCACCGGGCTCCGTCGCCGCCGTCCTTCGCGGCCTGGACGATCTCGGCGCGGTCCTCGGGCCCTGCCACGGCGGTGAGGCAGCGGGCGGCCGGGACATGGAGTGCGGCGCCCCGGTCGAGGCCCTGCTGGGCCCATTCGAAGACGGCCTGCACGCTCCATCCGGGGCGCGGGCCCGTCGGCCGCATCTGCCGCTGCCAGCGGTCGAAGCAGCCGGCCTCGTGGGCGGCACGCACGCGTGCGGAGATGGATTCGCGGGGATCCTCGGCCCACAGCCGCCATGGCCGGGGCTCGAAGGCGTCACGGACGGTGGCGGCCAGCTCGGCCTCGCCCTCCGGATCGGCCGGGAACCGGGCGAGGACGGGCGCGGCGAGGGCGCGCAGGCCCGCGTCGTCGTCCCTGAGGGCGAGTTCGTCGAGGGCCCAGGCCCAGTTCGAGCCGTGGGCGGCGTACCTGCGCAGCAGTTCGAGCGCGTCCCGCCTGCCGTAGGAGGCGAGGTGCCCGAGGACGGCGAGAGCCAGCCCGGTGCGTGACTCCTCGGTGTCGAGGACGTCCTCGGCGTCGAAGAGATGAGCCTCGATCGCGTCCAGCTCGCCGTTCAGGTCGAGGTAGAGGCGGGCGTAGTAGAGGGAGCGGTTCTCCACCTGCCAGTCGTGGCGGGGATCGCGCAGCACACAGTGGTTCAACGCCGCGAGCGCCTCGGGGCGCGGGGCGGTGAGCGCGTGCAGCGTGCCGTCACCGCGGCCCCGCTGGAGCAGGCCGAGCAGCGTACCGCTGGGCGCTATGACCGGATCGAACATGGGAAACAGCCTCACATCAAGCGTCGACGCAACCGGGGACGTGTACTACCTGGCCGCGCGACAACACGTCGGAGTGCCCGCCGTTTCCTGCTTGCTGTAGACCATCTTCCTCTGCCTCTCGTCGGTGGCCCCTGCGGACCGCGTCACGGCCCGCGCGGTGCGGCAACACCTGCCCAACCATCACGTCCGTGAACCACGTCGTCATGATGACTCGGCTCTTCCGTCTGCCGCGACCGAAATTTCGGCGGCCCTGTACCGCCTCCCCCGTTTTCTGTGTCGTTCCAGGTCAGACTGGCCGGCTCAGCGCTCGCCGAACAGTTCGAGCAATTCCGTCCGGCCGAACATCCGGGCCGTGTCCACGGCCGAGGGCGTGCCGGCGGACGGGTCGGCGCCGCCCTCCAGGAGGGCCTTGATCACGTCCGTCTCGCCCTTGAAGGCGGCTCCCGCGAGCGGGGTCTGGCCTCGGTCGTTCACCCGGTCGGCCTCGGCGCCGCGGGCGAGCAGCGCGCGCACCGCGTCGGAGTGGCCGTGATAGGCGGCGAGCATCACGAGCGAGTCGCCGCGGTCATTGGTGAGGTTGGCCGGAACACCCGCGTCGACATACGCCACGAGCGCCTCGGTCCGTCCCCGCCGGGCCAGATCGAAGATCTTGGTCGCCAGCTCCACGACCTCGGGGTCGGGGACTTCGGTCATCGGCCGGACCGCCTCTCCACTGCTCATCACGCCGGGTGCGCACGCCTGCGAGTGGTGCAGCCGTACGAGTGAATCGCCAGGGTACTGGCTCGCGCGGCACATGACCCGATGTGCCCGAGGTAAAGATCACCACAGACCCGGGCGAGCACAACACCCCAGTTCGACCGGTTCCGGGACCACGCCGCAGCCCGGGAGAAATCACCCGATTTCCACCCAGTTGCACCTTTTATCGTATGGATACATCCTGTGAGCCTGGAAGTACTCATGGTGACTGTCCCCGCGAACCAGGAGAACCCAAATGATCCTCTCCATCTCAGGCGTGGTCCTGCTCGGCATCGTCGTCTTCATCTTCTTCCGCAAGGACGGCCTCAAGGCGTCGCACGCCGTGGTCGCGATGCTCTTCGGCTTCTACCTGGCCAGCACGGCCATCGCCCCGAGCATCAAGGCAGGCGGCGAGAGCCTGGCGAGCCTCCTCGGCGGAATCAAGTTCTGACGGCCCCGCACCCCGTACGCATCCCGCCCGTACGCACTCTCTGGAGGCAGCAGTGGCCCGGCGCCCCCTCCCCCGCATTCTGAGCAACGGCAGCGCGCAGCTCGTCCGGAGCCGGGAGCTGGCCCGTACGGCCGCCGACAGTGCCACCGACGTCCTCCATCCGCTGATCACGATCACGCGCGGTCTGCGCCGGCTGGCAGCGGCCGGACGGCGCAGGTGGAGCGAGACACCCAAGGACAAACGGGGAGCGCTGCTGTTCCTGGTGGCCTCCGTCATCCTCGTCGTGGCCCTGATGCCGTACGGACCGCTGCTCGCCGCCATCACCCTGATGGCGGCGGCCGCATGGCAGGGCCGGGAACGCGCCGCGTCGGCATCCGACGGGCCCGACGAGTCGCAGAGCCAGCGCCTGCAGTCCCTGTACGAGGCGCTCGTGCCGCACTTCTCCACCGCCGAGGACCCCGAGCCGCTGTACTCACACGGCGGCACCTGGGAGAAGGCCTTCCCCACCTACGCCTTCGACGGCACCGGCCGGATCACGCACCTGGTGCTGCACTACCCGGCGTACTTCGCCGACGGTGAGGCCGAGGCACGCGCCCGGATCGAGGGCCTGCTCGCGGCCAAGTCGGGCAAGGGGCGCGAATACCACTTCTCGTGGGAAGAGGAAGGTAACCAGTTGACGGTCAGCGTGCTCGTGCCGCTCGCCGTCGACATCGCCGCCCAGCGCTTCGTCACCGCCCCGGGCGAGACGGTCCTCGGCTTCACCGACCCCACCCGGGTCCAGCGCACCCTCCCCCTGGCCTCCGGCGAACAGCGGCGGGACGTGCCCCCGGTCGTCTGGCGCACGGGCCTGCGCTCCACCGAGCCTCACCTGCTCGCCCTCGGCCAGCCGGGCACCGGCACCTCGACCCTGCTGCGGTCCATCGCCCTGCAGGCCCTCCAGCACGGCGACGTGGTGATCGTCGACGGCGGGGGCACCGGGGAGTACGCCTGTCTGACCGGCCGGGACGGCGTCCTGGCCGTCGAATGCGGTCTCCCCGGGGTGCTGGCGAGCCTGGAGTGGGCCGCGCAGGAGACCGAGCGCCGCCTGATCGCCGCCAACCGTGCCCACCAGGAGGGCCAGCCTCCGCCCGACGACACCAAGCGTCCCCTGTGGATCCTCCTGGACCGTCCGACGGCGTTCACCCATCTGGCCGCCGCCCAGGACCGCAAGGACCCGCAGTCCCTCCTCCAGGTCCCGCTCCGGCACGGCCGCCCGGCGAACGTGACGGTGGTCGTGGCCGAGCAGCTGGACACCATGGACGCCCTCGGCGAACCGGTACGGCAGCACACACGCGCGCGCGTGGTCCTCGGCCCGGCGACGGCCGAGCAGCTCGAATCCGTCCTGGGCGCGCCCCCGCACACCACCCCCGTCGAGGAGGTCCCGCCCGGCCGCGGCTACGCCCGCCTCGGCCTGGGCCCGGTCCACCGCCTCCAGGTCCCGGCCACGCCGAACCCCTACGACGACGCCACGTCCGACGCCCACCGCCAGGCGGTCCTGGACCTCCTCCCGCCGCGCACGACACCGGCGGACGGGGAAACGGTCCCCGAGCCGGAGGGGACGGAGGCGGAGGCGCTCACGACGGACCCGAAGCCGGACCCCGTGCCGGATCCGGTACCGGTCCTGACGAAACCGAAGGACTCGATCCCGAATCCGGTACCGGTGCTGACCAAGCCCGCGAAGACGAAAGCGAAGGCGAACTAGCCACGCCGGGCGACCCGGTCACGCCGGCCGGGCGCTGGCACCGGCCCGGCGTCAGCTGAACGCCCTGCGCGACTGAGCCGCGGAGCCCTACGCCACGAACGTCCGCGGCGCCTCTCCAGCCCCCGCGCCGCCCTACGCCACGAACGTCCGCGGCGCCTCTCCGGCCCCCGCGCCGCCCTCCTCCACGATCCGCGCCGCGGCGGCCAACCGCACGGCCGCCTCCTCGGCCACCGCGCCTCCCACGGTGAACGGCAGCCGCACATACCCCTCGAACGCCCCGTCCACGCCGAACCGGGGCCCGGACGGCACCCGCACGCCGACCCGCTCCCCCGCCTCGGCGAGCCGCGACCCGGAGAGCCCCCCGGTCCGCACCCACAGGGTCAGACCACCCCGGGGCACCTCGAACTCCCACCCGGGCAGCTCCCGCCGCACCGCGGCCACGAGCTCGTCGCGGTTCTCCCGCGCCTGCTCCCGCCGTACCTCCACGGCCTGTTCCCAGCCCCCCGTCCCGAACAGCCAGTTGACGGCCAGCTGCTCCAGCACGGGCGTGCCGAGGTCGGCGTAGGCCCGCGCGGCGACGAGGCTGCGGATCACGTCCGGCGCGGCCCGCACCCAGCCGATGCGCATCCCGGCCCAGAACGCCTTGCTCGCCGACCCCACCGTGATCACCGTGGACCCGGCCCGGTCGAAGGCGCACACCGGCTTCGGCATCCGCACGTCCGAGTCGAGCCACAGCTCGCTCATCGTCTCGTCGGCGATCAGCACGGTCCCCGCGGAGCGCGCCGCGTCCACCAGCCGCCGCCGCTGGTCCTCGTCGGCGAGCGCACCGGTCGGGTTGTGGAAGTCGGCGACGACGTACGCGATCCGGGGAGCGGCGTCCCGCAGGACCTGCCGCCAGCGGTCCATGTCCCAGCCGCTCAGCCCCTCGGCCATCGCGACGGGCACCAGCCGGGCCCCGGCCTCCCGCATGAGCTGGAGGATGTTGGCGTACGAGGGCGACTCCACGGCGATGCGCTCGCCGCGCCCGGCGAACAGATGGCAGATCGCGTCGATGGCGCCCATCGCCCCGGTCGTCACCATGATCTGCTCGGGCATGGTCGGGATCCCGCGCGCGGTGTACCGCTCGGCGATCATCGACCGGAGCGCCGGCAGCCCGGCGGGATAGTCGCCGTGCGTGTGCGCGTACGGCGGCAGTTCCTCCAGGGCGCCCCGCACGGCCCGGGTCAGCCACGGCTCGGGGGCCGGCAGCGCCGCACAGCCCAGGTCGATCATCGAGCCGAGAGTCTCGGGCGGCAGCGGTTCCAGGCCGCGCGCGGGCAGCGGGTTCCCGGCCGGTACGGCGGTCCAGCTGCCCGCGCCGCGCCGGGACTCCAGGAAGCCTTCGCCGCGCAGCGCCTCGTACGCGGCGGCCACCGTCGTACGGCTGACGGACAGGGAGAGGGCGAGTTCCCGCTCGGCGGGCAGCCGGGCGGCCACCGGGACCCGTCCTTCGAGCACCAGCAGGCGGATGCCGTCGGCGAGCGCGCGGTAGGCGGGCGGCCGGCGCGTGCCGGGTCCTGCCGGGCGCTCCTGCTGGGAGTTGAGCAGCCGGGCGAGCTGCGCCGCACCCACGGCCGAAGTCCACTGAGCCATCGGAATCAGTCCACCTTCCCCGGATTGGCCATGGATGGCCACTCCATCCAAGCCACAGGGTGTCATGCATCAGTCCACTGACACCACAGGGGAGCACATCATGTCCACGCGGCGCCATCTCACCCGACGGCTGACGCAGCTCTACGCCGGTCTCGCGCTGTACGGCGCGAGTTCGGCGCTGCTCGTCCGGTCAGGGCTCGGGCTGGAGCCGTGGAACGTGCTGCACCAGGGCCTCGCCGAGCGGACGGGGCTTTCGATCGGCGTGGTGCTGACGATCGTGGGCGCGGCGGTACTGCTCACCTGGATCCCGCTGCGCCAGCGGCCGGGCCTCGGCACGGTCTCCAACGTGCTGGTCATCGGCATGGCCATGGACGCGACGCTGGCCCTGGTGCCCGACGCGCACGGCCCCGTCGCGCGCGTGACGCTGATGGTGACGGGGATCGTCCTGAACGGCGCGGCGACCGGGCTGTACATCGCGGCGCGCTTCGGCCCGGGTCCGCGCGACGGCCTCATGACGGGCCTGCACCAGCGCACGGGGGTGTCGATCCGCCTGGTGCGCACGGCCATCGAGTTCACGGTCGTGGCGACGGGGTTCGCCCTGGGCGGCACCGTGGGCATCGGCACCCTGCTGTACGCGGTCTCGATCGGCCCGCTCGCCCAGCTGTTCCTGCGCGTGTTCGCCGTCCCCGCGGCATCCGGCGGCAGCACGGTCGTTGCCACCGGTCAACCCCGAGGAGCGATACTGCGTCCGTGAGCCCGCGGATACGCCATCCCTATCTCGACCACTCCGGCCCGATCCCCTTCGCCCACCGGGGCGGGGCGGCTGACGGCCTGGAGAACACCGTGCGGCAGTTCCGGTGCGCTGTCGAGGCGGGCTACCGGTACATCGAGACCGACGTCCATGCGACCCGGGACGGAAAACTCGTCGCCTTCCACGACGCGACCCTGGACCGGGTGACGGACGGCGCGGGCCGGATCGCGGACCTGCCGTGGGACGACGTACGGCACGCGCGCGTGGCCGGGGAGGAACCACTGCCCCTGTTCGAGGAGCTCCTGGAGACCTTCCCCGACGTGCGCTGGAACGTCGACGTCAAGGCGGAGGCCGCCCTGCTGCCCTTCCTGGACCTGGTCGGGCGGACGGACTCCTGGGACCGGATCTGCCTCGGCTCGTTCTCCGAGGCACGCGTGGTGCGCGCCCAGCGGCTGGCCGGCCCGCGCCTTGCCACGTCGTACGGCACCCGGGGCGTGCTCAATCTGCGGCTGCGCTCCTGGGGGCTGCCCGCGGCGGTGCGCCGCTCGGCGGTCGCCGCCCAGGTCCCCGAGATGCAGTCCGGCATCCAGGTCGTGGACCACCGCTTCCTGCACGCCGCCCACGCGCGCGGGCTCCAGGTGCACGTGTGGACCGTCAACGACCCCGAGAGCATGCACCGGCTTCTGGACCTGGGCGTGGATGGCATCATGACCGATCACATCGACACGTTGCGCAAGGTCATGGAGGACCGCGGCGTCTGGGTCTGACACCCCGCCCCGCCACCTCCGCGCGTTCACGGGGAAGCGAGGTCACGGGTGGGCACCGACACCGTGCGGACACCGCCGGACGACGGGGCGGCTGATCTCAGACGCGAGCAGCGCGGCTGGTACTTCTACGACTGGGCGTGCTCCGTCTACTCGACGAGCGTGCTCACCGTCTTCCTGGGCCCCTATCTCACATCGGTCGCCGAGTCGGCGGCCGATGCCGACGGATACGTCCACCCCCTCGGGATCCCGGTGCGCGCCGGGTCCTTCTTCGCGTACTCGGTGTCCCTGTCGGTGATCGTGGCCGTGCTGGTGATGCCCCTGGTGGGTGCAGCCGCCGACCGCACCGGCCGCAAGAAGCCCCTTCTCGCGGCCGCCGCCTATCTGGGGGCCACGGCGACCGCGGCCATGTTCTTCCTGGACGGCGACCGCTATCTGCTCGGCGGGGCCCTGCTGGTCGTCGCGAACGCGGCCCAGTCCGTGGCGATGATGCTCTACAACTCCTACCTGCCGCAGATCGCCCCGCCCGAGCAACGGGACGCGGTCTCCTCCCGCGGCTGGGCCTTCGGCTACGCGGCGGGGTCGCTGGTCCTCGTCGTCAATCTCGTCCTCTACACCGGGCACGAGAGCTTCGGCATCTCCGAGAGCACGGCGGTCCGCATCTGCCTGGCGTCGGCCGGCCTGTGGTGGGGCGCGTTCGCCCTCATTCCGCTCCGGCGACTGCGCGACCGCAGGTCCGTCGCGCGCGAGGCGGCCCTCCCCGGCTTCCGGCAGCTCGCGGCGACCGTCCGCGACATGCGCCGCCACCCCCTGACCCTGGCCTTCCTGCTCGCGTACCTCGTCTACAACGACGGCGTCCAGACGGTGATCTCCCAGGCCTCGGTCTACGGCTCGAAGGAACTGGGCCTCGGGCAGTCCACCCTGATCGGCGCCATCCTGCTGGTGCAGGTGCTGGCGGTGGCGGGCGCCCTGGCGATGGGCCGGCTGGCCCGGACGTACGGGGCCAAGCGCACGATCCTCGGCTCGCTCGTCGCGTGGACGTCGACGCTGGCGGCCGGATACTTCCTGCCGGCCGGGGCGCCCGTGTGGTTCTTCGTCCTGGCGGCCGGGATCGGCCTGGTCCTCGGTGGCAGCCAGGCGTTGTCCCGCTCCCTGTTCTCCCATCTCGTCCCGCCCGGGAAGGAGGCCGAATACTTCTCCGCGTACGAGATGAGCGACCGCGGCATGAGCTGGCTCGGGCCGCTGCTGTTCGGGCTCACCTACCAGCTGACCGGGAGCTACCGGGACGCGATCATCTCGCTGGTGGGCTTCTTCGTCATCGGATTCGTGCTGCTCGCCCGGGTACCCGTGGGGCGTGCGATCCGCGAAGCGGGGAATCCGGTTCCTGACAGGATTTAGCGCTCGGCGCGAAAGGGCTGTAGTGTACGCGTTTGGCCTGCCAGGCGTACCGTTACTGCGCGTCAAAGATGCCGAAACGCTAGGTTACATCTGCTAGCAGATGTGACAAACCGGGCGCTGGTGGGTACAACAAGGGCGGCTACGACGGCGACGCATGACCCGGAACGGGACTCGGAACGGGAATCTTTACCGCCGACCGGACGTTGACCGGATGACGACGACAGCGACACCTGTCCTGTGGGCGACAAGCCCGGGAGGCACGATTCATGAGTGAGCGAGCTCTTCGCGGCACGCGCCTCGTGGTGACCAGCTACGAGACGGACCGCGGCATCGACTTGGCTCCGCGCCAGGCCGTGGAGTACGCATGCGAGAAGGGGCACCGGTTCGAGATGCCCTTCTCGGTCGAGGCGGAGATCCCGCCGGAGTGGGAGTGCAAGGTCTGCGGGGCCCAGGCACTCCTCGTGGACGGCGATGTCCCGGAAGAGAAGAAGGGCAAGCCCGCGCGTACGCATTGGGACATGCTGATGGAGCGGCGCACCCGTGAGGAGCTCGAAGAGGTCCTCGAGGAGCGCCTGGCGGTGCTGCGCTCCGGTGCGATGAACATCGCGATTCATCCCCGGGACAGCAGCCGCAAGTCGGCCTGACCCTCCGGGCCTGGCCGAACAGCGCATCAAAACCGCGGGCGCCGTACGTCACGTACGGCGCCCGCGGTTTTTGTCATGCTCGTCATGCTCGTGTACCTCGCGGGTGCCTGACGGCCGCCTGGAGCGTGGGTTTGACGGCCGCCCGGGCGCTCAGTGCGTCAACGGCGGGCGCGGCTCCGTCGGGGCGTCGCCCGGCTCGTCCCTGATGACCTCGCCCTGGACGACCTTGCCGTCGGGGCGGTACATACGGGCCTGCTGGAACGCCCCTCCCAGGGTGCCCGGGTCCGCCTCGCGGAGCTTGCGCTCGAAGGTGCGCTCGGCGGATCGGCTGACGGCCTTCTGGACCGGCGGCAGCAGCAGGAGCAGACCCACCGCGTCCGACACCAGACCGGGGATGATCAGCAGCAGACCGCCCAGCATCATCAGGCCGTTGCCCTCGCTGTTCGGCCGGGCCGACGCGGGCATCGCACCGCTCTGCTGCTGTTGCAGCGCCTCGGAGAGGTTCCGGAAGGCGCGCCGGCCGGCCCGCTTGATCACGACCGAGCCGAGGACGAGGCCCGCGAGCAGGACGAGGAAGACCACCAGCCCGCTGGACGCTCCCGCGACCACCGTGAGCAGCCAGATCTCCAGCACGAGCCAGGCGGCGAGACCCAACGGCAGGAACGTGCGCAGCCGGGAGCGCCGCGGCCGGGCAGGGGTACTGGGAGTCTGAGCGCCAGTCGTCATGCCTCCAGTGTGCCTGGACCCGGCTCAGTCCGGGATAAGGGCTGATCAGCCGCTCCCGTGAGCGCCGCGGAGGTCCGCTAGGGCCTGGCCGGCTTGCCGCCGCGCCCCGTGACCTTGCCGACCCGCTCTCCCACGCCCCACGCCGTGACCCGCCACAGCGCCTCGACCAGGATGTCGCGGCTCATCTTGGAGTCGCCGAGTTCGCGCTCGACGAAGGTGATCGGCACCTCGACGACGTGGTAGCCGGCCTTGACCGAGCGACGCGCGAGGTCGACCTGGAAGCAGTACCCCTGCGAGGCGACCTCTTCGAGGCCGAGGCCCTCCAGGGTCTCGCGGCGGAAGGCCCGGTAGCCGCCGGTGATGTCACGCAGCGGCAGATCGAGCGCGAGCCGGGAGTAGAGGCTGCCGCCCCGGGAGATCACCTCACGGGACTTCGGCCAGTTCACCACCCGGCCGCCGGGCACCCAGCGCGAGCCGAGCACCAGGTCGGCGCTCTTCAGGGCGGTGAGCAGACGGGGCAGTTCCTCGGGCTGGTGGGAGCCGTCGGCGTCCATCTCGATCAGCACGCCGTAGTCACGCTCCAGGCCCCAGCGGAAGCCCGCCAGATAGGCGGCGCCCAGGCCCTCCTTGCCCTTGCGGTGCAGCACGTGGACGTGGTCGTCGTCCACCGCCAGCTCGTCGGCCAGCTTGCCCGTGCCGTCCGGGCTGTTGTCGTCGGCCACGAGCACGTGCGCCTCGGGGACGGACTCGCGCACCCGGCCGACGATGCTCTTGATGTTCTCCGCCTCGTTGTAGGTCGGGATGATCACCAAGGCCGTGCCGAGCGGGCCGAACTTCCTCCCCTGGGCTCCTGCCGCGAGGGTCCCGTCGCCGTCGTTCACTGATGCCCCTTCAAGTCCGTACGCAGGGATCCACCATAGTGGGCCCGGCCTGCGATGACGCGACAGGACGTTCGAACAGTGGTGCCGAATCCGCAAGGCGCGGGTAAGAATGCGCTTTCGCGTGCGAGCGTACGGCGGAAGGGGGCCCGGCGCCCTTCGGGCCGACCTGGGACCCGCTGGCTGCGGATCGACCGAAAGCCGTTGTCTACTGAGCGTCCGGGCCCCTCCCGGGTCACACCTCCCCGACCGGCCGGAACGTTCCCTCGGCGCTGTGCCGGCCTGAGCCTGGCTCCCAGTGGCGGTGCCCGGTGCGGCACACCGTCCCTGACCCGGCGGCGCTGCGGCGAGTGCGCGGACGTTCCCGGTCGGGCGTCCGGTGGTGGACTCCGCCGAACCTACCGGCCACCCGCGGCCGCCTGTCAACAGCCGTTTGACCTGCGCTTCTCCCCACAAAGGCCTGGTCAGTGCGGAGGATGCGCAGGTCGCGCGCCGGGGGCGCGGCACAAGATCGCCTGCGCGCCACCCCCGTAGATCACTCGCCCGGCCGTACGAAGACCGTGCGTCCGCCCACCACGGTGCGCAGACAGACGGGCAGGTCGCGGCCGGGGGTCAGGTCGGGCAGCCCCGGGGTGCCGGAGCGGGGATCCGTCGACCAGCGGGCGACCCGGTCGTCCGGGGCCTGCACCACGAGCTCGCCGGTGTGCCACACCGCGTAGTCGGCGGGGGCGCCCGGCACCAGGACGCCCGCGTCGTCCCGCCCGACGGCCCGCCAGCCACCGCGCGTGTGCGCCGTGAACGCGGCGCGCACGGAGACCCGGTGCTCCGGCGTGCGGTGGAAGGCGGCGGCCCGGACCGTGCCCCACGGGTCGAGCGGGGTGACCGGGCTGTCGGAGCCGAAGGCGAGCGGGACACCGGCGCGCAGCAGGGCGGCGAAGGGGTTCAGCGCACGCGCCCGCCCGGCGCCCAGCCGCTGCGCGTACATGCCGTCCTCGCCGCCCCACAGGGCGTCGAAGGCGGGCTGCACGGAGGCGGTGAGGCCGAGTTCGGCGAGGGCCGCGATCGCCTCCGGGCTGAGCATCTCGGCGTGCTCGACGCGATGGCGGGCGGCGCGGACGCGGGCGAGGCCCAGCTCCCCGGCGGCGGTGCGCACGCCCTCGACCACGGCGTCCACCGCGGCGTCGCCGATGGCGTGGAAACCGGCCTGGAGACCCGCCTCGGTGCAGGCGACGACATGGGCGGCCACGGCGGCGGCGTCCAGATAGGCGTTGCCCGTGTGACCGGCGTCGGCGTACGGCTGGTGCAGACAGGCCGTGTGCGAGCCGAGGGCGCCGTCGACGAACAGGTCGCCCGCGGCGCCGATCGCGCCCAGCTCTCGCGCCTTGGCTACATCCCGCTCGGCCCAGTACCCGACGACGCGCGGCCCGGTTTCCCCGGCGGCGAGGCTCAGCAAGCCGGTGAAGTCGTCCTCGGAGGAGATCTCGGGGCCGGCGCACTCGTGGACCGTGCCGATGCCGAGCGACACGGCGTGCGCGAGCGCGGCGCGCTGTGCGTCGACGCGCTGCCGAGGCGTCACGGCCGCGAACGCCGCGGCCCGTACGGCGTGGTGGGCGTCGGCGGTGAGCGGTCCGTCCGCGCGGGCGGCGCCGGGAACCAGGTCGAGCAGGGCCGTGGTGACGACCGCCGAGTGGACGTCGATCCGGCTGAGGTAGAGGGGCCGGTGCCCGGCGGCCTCGTCGAGCTCCGCACGGGTCGGGGGACGGCCCCCGGGCCAGCGGGCGGCGTCCCAGCCGTGGCCGAGCAGGACGCGGTCGTCCGGGCGGGAGGCGGCGAAGTCCCGTACGAGGGCCAGGGCGGCCTCGAGCGTGGGAGCTGCGGACAGATCGAGGCCGGTGAGCGCGAGACCGGTGGCGGTGGTGTGCACATGCGCATCGGTGAACGCCGGGGTGACCAGCGCGCCGTCCAGGTCGAGGACCTCGTCGACCCCGTCCACGAAGGCGTCGGCGGCCCCCTCCGACCCCACCCAGGCGATCTGCCCCCGTTCCACGACCATGGCGGTGGCGAACGGATCGGCGGGGCTGTGCACTTCTCCACGGCGGAGCAGGACGGTCTTCGACGGGGCGCTGGACTCACTCATGGACAATAGTCTCGCGCCTGACCCCGATCACTCCGAACAAGGGTCGCCTTCCAAGCCCGGCGGCGATCAGATCCGCGGCGGCCGCGCCTCGTAGGGCGTGGACAGCACCACCGTCGTCCGCGTCGAGACCCCGGCCAACGACCGCACCCGGGCCAGCAGTTCCTCCAGCTCGTGCGGTGTCGCGACCCGCACCTTGAGGATGTAGTTCTCGTCGCCGGCGACGCTGTGGCACGCCTCGATCTCCGGCACCCCCGCGAGCCGCTCCGCGATGTCGTCGGGCGCGCTGGGGTCGAACGGTTTGACCGAGATGAACGCGGTCATGGGCAGCCCGACGGCCTCCGGGTCCACGACCGCGGCATAGCCGCGGATGACGCCGCGCTGTTCCAGCCGGCGCACCCGCTGGTGCACGGCCGACGTGGACAGGCCAGTGGCCTTGCCCAGGTCGGTGTAGCTCATCCGCCCGTCCTTGACGAGCAGCTGCACGATCTGTCGGTCCAGCTCCTCCATGGCGCAAGAACCTACAGTGCGGTTGATCTCCTCGGATACCTGAGCAGCCCAGGTCATGCCCGGTTCGTGATGTGGCCGGAAGCCGACGGTCAGCCGTGCGGGGGACAAATCCACCGCAGTGGGCACCTGCGTGCGGCATGTGACGAACGCCACAAGGCTCGAACAGTCTCCGTGATGTTCTCGTGATTACCGCCGAGAGGGGACGGGAAGTGCTTGCTGTGGTCGAGGCCGCAGTGCCGATACGGCCCAGTCCGAGGGGGAGAACCCAATGCAGAGTCTTAAGCGCCCTGGTCGCACCGCGCCCAAGCGGCCGCAGCTCGTCGTCGAGCCCGAGCCGGAGGGCGTCGAACCCGACACCTTCGACGACGAGCTCGACTCCTACGACACCTTCGAGATGTTCCGGGTCGTCTGCCCGGACTGCGCTCAGCCAATCGCGCTGCTGGCGGACGAAGAGGTTCTGCCGGAGCACGCGCTGTGCGCCTCGCCGTGGAACCCGTTCGGACTCACGGTCTGTGCCGGAACCGGCCGCAGGGCCACGGACGCCCGCCCCGCGGACGAGTCCGTGGATCCTCAGGAGCAGGACACCGCCCTGCTGTTGACGCTCCCTCAGGGGCTCGACTGGCGGACCCAGCCTTTCTCGCACGTCGGCGGCCCGGGCTCGCGCCCGATCAGGGTCCCCGTCATGCGCCGCCAAGCGGCCTGAGCGCGGGCCCTCCCGGCCCACTCGCTCCACCCCCATAGCTGCCCCGCACCACGGCTCTCAGGCTGCCGTGGTGCGGTTCAGTGTGTCCGGAACGGCAGGCGGCACGCCGTGATCCGCCCCGGAGGGGACACGGGACCGGACGCCCTTGAACGCACGCCCGATTCCGCTACCCGGTGACCTGTCCGGCCTCCGCCGCGTTGCCCTGGTATGACCCCCATCTCCTCAGCGACCGGGCGTCAGCGCCTCCTCTTCGTCCCGGCACCCGCAGAATCGGTTCGGCCGACCGCGCCGCGGTACCAGGACCCGCCGATCTACCGCGACTTGATGCGGACCTGGGCCGAGGGCGGCCGCACCCTGCCGGGCCGGCACGACCCGGAGTGGATGCGGCTCGCGGCGCCCTGGCGGGGCCTCGACCAGTTCAGCGTTCCTCTGGACCCACGAGATGGCGGGCGATGACCATCCGCTGGATCTGGTTGGTGCCCTCGACGATCTGCAGCACCTTGGCCTCGCGCATGTAGCGCTCGACCGCGAAATCCGCGGTGTAGCCGTAGCCGCCGAGGATCTGCACGGCGTCGGTGGTGACCCGCATCGCGGTGTCGGTGCAGTGCAGCTTGGCCATGGCCGCCTGCCGGGCGAACGGCCGGCCCGCGTCACGCAGCCGCGCCGCCGCGAGGTAGAGCGCACGGCCCGCCTCGATCTGCGTCGCCATGTCGGCGAGCATGAAGCGCAGTCCCTGGAAGTCGGCGATGGCCTTCCCGAACTGGCGCCTTTCGGCCGCGTACACCAGCGCCTCGTCGAGCGCCGCCTGCGCTACGCCGATCGCGCACGCCGCGATGCCGAGCCGCCCCGAGTCGAGCGCGGACAGGGCGATCGCGAAGCCCTGCCCCTCCTCGCCGATGCGCCGGTCGTCGGAGACCCGTACGCCGTCGAAGTGGACCTGGGCGGTGGGCGAGCCCTTCATGCCCATCTTCCGCTCGGGCGCCGCCGCGCTCACGCCCGGCGCGTCGCCGGGGACCAGGAAGGCGGTGATCCCGCGCGGGCCGTCCTCGCCGGTGCGCGCCATGACCGTGTAGAAGTCGGCGATCCCGCCGTGGGTGATCCAGGCCTTGGTGCCGGTGATCACCCAGTCGTCGCCGTCCCGCACCGCCTTGGTGCGCAGGGCCGCCGCGTCCGATCCGGAGTGCGGCTCGGAGAGGCAGTAGGCGCCGAGCATGCCGCCGCCGAGCATCCCGGGCAGGTGCTCGACCTGCTGCTCCTTGGCGCCGTAGGCGGCGAGCGCATAGGAGGACAGGGAGTGCACGCTGACGCCGAGACCGACCGTGAGCCGGGCCGCGGAGAGCTCTTCGAGGGCCTGGAGGTAGACCTCGTACGGCTGGTCGCCGCCGCCGTACTCGGACGCGTACGGCAGTCCGAGCAGACCGGAGTGCGAGAGCAGGGTGAACAGCTCACGCGGGAAGCGGCCGGCGTCCTCCTCCTCGGCCGCCTTCGGGATGATCTCCTGCCGCGCGATGTCGCGGACGAGTGAGATCAGCTCCCGGGCCTCCTCCGTGGGCAGTTGTCGGTCCACCGGCTGCGGGGCGCGGTCGGGCATGGCGACGCTCTCCTCCCTGTCGGGCACTGGCGGTCGGGCCCATGGGTGGGGGCGGCGCCGCCGGGTCGATCTGGTGCCTGGCCGATGCTTGCAGTCCCGGGTCTCGGAAGCTGCTGACCAGCGGCTGTGCGCTGTGAGTATGCCCGATCGGAGGCATGCAGTCACCAGTTAACGACCGCTTACTTCAGGTAATACCCGAGCACCTCATCCGGATCGAAATTGGTCCGCACCATTGACCGAACTGGTCTAGTCCTCCTACCGTTTCGCTTCACCGAGTCATCGCGTTCATGCCAATCGGCGCGCGTTCCCTCTCCCCACGAGGAGACACCGGATGCACACCCCCCACCGCTCCCGCTTCCGGGCCATCGTGTCCGCGGCCTGTTGCGCCGTCCTCGGCGCCGGTCTGCCGGCCGGCGCGGGCACCTCGACCGCCACCGCGGCGACCTCGGCTCAGGAGGCCGCCGCGGCGTCGAAGGCCGCACCCGCCCCCAGGGCCGCCGGGTCCAAGGTCATCGGGTACTTCACCGAATGGGGCACCTACGACCGCAAGTACTACGTCAAGAACATCGAGACGTCGGGCTCGGCGGCCAGGCTCACGCACATCAACTACGCGTTCGGCAACGTCACCGGCGGAAAGTGCGCGATGGGTGACGCCTACGCGGCCACCGACCGGGCCTTCACCGCCGCCGAGTCCGTCGACGGCAAGGCCGACACCTGGGACCAGCCGCTGCGCGGCAACTTCAACCAGCTGCGCAAGCTGAAGCAGAAGCACCCGAACCTCAAGATCCTGTGGTCCTTCGGCGGCTGGACCTGGTCGGGGGGCTTCGGCGAGGCCGCCCGGAACCCGGCCGCCTTCGCCCAGTCCTGCTACGACCTGGTCGAGAACTCCAAGTGGGCCGATGTCTTCGACGGCATCGACATCGACTGGGAGTACCCGAACGCCTGTGGCGCCACCTGCGACACCAGCGGCAAGGCGGCCTTCCGGAACCTGACGCAGGCCCTGCGGGCCAAGTTCGGATCCGGCAACCTCGTCACCGCGGCGATCACCGCCGACGCCACTGCGGGCGGCAAGATCGACGCGGCGGACTACACGGGCGCCGCCCGGTACGTCGACTGGTACAACCCGATGACGTACGACTTCTTCGGCGCCTGGGACGCCGCCGGCCCGACGGCCCCGCACTCCCCCCTGACCTCGTACTCCGGCATTCCGAAGGCGAACCTCCACACCTCGGCGACCATCGCGAAGCTCAAGGGCCTCGGCATCCCCGCCTCGAAGCTGCTGCTCGGCATCGGCTTCTACGGGCGCGGCTGGACGGGCGTCACCCAGTCGGCCCCCGGCGGCACCGCGACCGGCCCGGCGGCGGGCACGTACGAGCAGGGCATCGACGACTACAAGGTGCTCAGGACCAAGTGCCCGGCGACGGGGACGGTGGCCGGCACGGCCTACGCCAAGTGCGGGAACAACTGGTGGAGTTACGACACCCCGGCGACCATCGGGACCAAGATGACGTACAAGAACCAGCAGGGTCTGGGCGGCACGTTCTTCTGGGAGCTGAGCGGTGACACGGCGAACGGTGAGCTGATCAAGGCGATCAAGTAGGGCGGGGCGGCCGGGGGCGGAGGGGCCGTGACGGGGCCTCCGCCCCCGTCTCACGCGTCCTGGCGGGCGGCCGCCTGCGGGGCCGGGTAGGCGGGGTCCAGGTCCTCGATCGCGCGCAGGGCGCCGCCGAGCCCCTTCACCAGCAGCTCGCACATGGTCTCGCGGGGCAGTTCGGGGCGGTCGATCCATTCGAGGGTGGCTCCCTCGACGCTGCACACCCAGGCCAGCAGGCCCATCCGCGCCAGCGGTGTGATGTCGACGCGGCCGTACGCGCCCTCGGCGATGGTGGCGACGATCGCCTCGCGCACACCGTCCCGGATGGCGTGCACCTCGGTGTCGAAGCCGACACCACCGCTGACGATCGTGCGGTAGGCGGCCTGGTGGTGCTCGGCGTAGCGCAGATAGCTGTCGATCGTGCGCTGGACGCGGTCGACCGGGGGCAGTTCGAGTCCGCTCGCCGCCAGGGTGACCAGGTCGGTTACCGAGTCCTGGATGATGGCCAGGTAGTAGCCCCGCTTGGACTGGAAGTAGTAGTAGATGAGCCCCTTGGCGACATGAGCCTGCCGGGCGATGTCGTCCATCGAGAGGGCGTCGTAGGACGTGTCGGCGAACAACCTCCGGCCGATGGCGATGAGTTCGGCACGGCGCGCCAGCGAGCGCTCGGTGCCGCGGGCTCTGGGGCGCGCGGCAGGCTGTTGACTGATATTCAATTTCGACCCTGGTTCCAGGCGGGCGAGGCGGGACATCCGCAGTATGGCAGGTCGGAGGGCCGGGTCGTGGGTCAGGTCACATCGCTCCGGGCCGGGGTCACAGCAGCCCGAGCTGGGTCACGAGCATCGCGACGACCACGACGAGCGTCCAGCCCATGACATGCTCGGCGATCTTCGGCCCGTCGTCCTTGGGGCCGCCCGTGCGGACGCCGGCGGCGGTGGCTGAGTGTGCGGTCATGGCTTCTCACTGATCCGGTGGGGCGGGCGGACATCCCCCGAAGTTCCGCCCACCTTGCCACTCGGAGCGGCTTTTGTGACCGAGAGCTTGGTCACACACGTACGCCCACGGCGGTCAGCGCCCTGCGCTGGGCCGCGGTCGGGCGTGCCGGGAAGTACAGGTAGCAGACGCCGCCGGTGCCGGAGACGACCTTGCCGGAGGCGTTGTACCGCTTGGTCCGCAGCCAGATGTTCTCCCACTCGCGCCGCCGGTAGACGCGCCGCACGGCCTCGTTGCTCGCCGAGGCGGGGTCGTTCGCGATCACGTCGCCGCCGGCCGTGAAGCCGATGACGGTCATCAGGTGCCCGGCGGTGCCGTACCCGGCGCCGGTCAGTTCCTCCTTCAGGAAGGACTGGGACGTTATGGCCGGGATGCCCGCCGCGATCAGCGTCTCCAGGTCGGTGAGCGAGCCGAGCCGGGTGACCACGGCCTGGAGGTCCTTGAACGTGGCCGCGTAGGCGGCGTTGAACGGCCAGTTTCCGCAGCCCGCGTACTGGTAGTCGTAGGTGAACCGGGCCGCGTGGCACACCTGCGGATCGGCGAACGAGGGATCCACCCAGGCCAGCTGCTGCGGGGTGAGCCTGCCGCCCCAGTACTCGACGATCATCTGCGAGGAGGTCGGGCTGCACCAGGCCTCCCCGCCGTTGTCGTACTCGGGGTACTGACCCTTGTGGATCTCCTGCGAGTACCGCGGCACGGCCAGTTCCTTCGCGAGGCCGGGCGCGGACGCCGGAACGGTGAACCGGTCGGGGACGTCGGAACCCATGGCGCCGAGCCGCCACACGGTGGGCGTGGCCTTGCCGCCCGGCTTGCGGTACAGGGTCAGACGCAGGCGGTAGGAGGCCAGGCGCAGACCGGTCGCCGGGTCGTCGACGGCCAGCGTGTCCGTCCAGACGGTGCTCTTGCCGTCGCTCTGGTCGTCGACCGAGGTGCGCCGGATGTCCTGGTCGCCCGCCGCCCAGCGGCCCATCACGTACCAGGGGCTGCTGGTGCCGTCGGTGTAGGTGCCCTTGAGCTCGGCCTGGATCCAGGTGCCGGCCGGGGTGCGCGCGTTCCAGGAGACGATCGCCTCCGTCGCGGGGACGGCGAGCCGGTGGACGGGGGACGTCCAGGTGCCGTACTCCCAGGAGGCGGTGGTGCCGGTGTGCGGGTCCCGGTAGTCGGCGGTTCCGGCGGGCTTCGCGATCACCAGACCCGGGCGGGCGCCCGCGACCGCGCGGGTGCCCCGGGCGGTGCCGCCGCGCCAGTCGTCGTACGAGGTCCAGGCCCGGTTGTCCACGGTGCGGGCCGGGACCGCCCGGGCGGGGTCTGCGGTGTCGGTCGTCATGGGGATCCCGGTCTCGGCGGCCGCCGACCCCGCGCTCGCGGTGACGGCGGCGGCGACCGCGGCGGCCAGGACGGTTCTGCGGGACGGCTGTTCGGCTCTGCTCATGGCGGGGACCCCCGGATGTCGGAGTCGGGCAGGGGCGGGGCAGGTCCGTTGCACGGTCGGTCGCACATGCGTGTGCGCCACATATGAGCACAGCCCGCCGGGTCCTGCCAGCACTTCGACCCGCGCCACGCCCACCAATATTGGCGTCGACCAGTGGCGGGGGGCGTGGGACGCGTGGTCACTCCCCAGGTCGTTAGAGTGCTGCGCGAGATGAATCCGTCCTTCCGCCCCGCACCGGGACCCGCCGTCCGTGACCTGGCCTCCCGGATCCGCCGCCTCTCCCCCTCCTGCGGCCCGGTCCGCCTGGTCGGCGTCGACGGGCACGCCGGATCCGGAAAGACCACGTTCGCCGAGCAGTTGGCCGGGGCGCTCGGCGGCGCGCCGGTGCTGCGCCTCGACGACATCGCCAGCCACGACGAACTGTTCGACTGGACCGGACGGCTGCTGGACCAGGTGATCGAGCCGCTGGCCGGCGGCCGGACCGCGCACTACGCCCCCTACGACTGGCGGGCCCAGCTCTTCGGCCCTCGCCACCCCCTGCCGCCCGCACCGGTGGTCCTCGTCGAGGGCGTCGGCGCGGGACGCCGGGCGCTGCGCCCCCATCTGGCCCTGCTGCTGTGGATGGAGCTGCCGCGCGAGGAGGCCTGGGCTCGGGGACGGTCGCGGGACGGGGAGGAACAGCGGGAGTTCTGGGACGGATGGGTCCCGGCGGAGCGCCGGCATTTCGCCGACGATCCCTCTCGGCCCTTCGCCGATCTCCTGGTACGGCAGGGAGAGAAGGGGTACGAGGTGTTTCCGGGGCCTGCCGGGACTGCTGGACCGGACCAGTTCCTCACGCACGGTGACGGACCGCCCGCAGTGTGCTGAACTTGTGAATGCGCTTGCGGTGGAACTTGCCGGAGTGCTTCAACTCGGCTTGACCGGTGGGCCGTACAGGACTTACGTTCTGAATGTGCGGCCATTCGGAGCCGCCCACAGACGCGAAGCCCCCGGTTGTTCCCCCGTGATCGGGGGCTTCGTTCTGTCTTCTTCCGTATTTCCGGGCCCGCGAGGCGCCGAACGCTCACACTCGGTCACCGTGCGCGAGTGCGCCGCATCCGCTCCCACCTCGCCGAACGGCCCGTGCGGCACCCTTCGGGGGCGCCGCCCCCGCGGGTACGATGCCCTCGTCGCGACCTACGGACGGTTGCTCCGCGCACCTCGCAACTCCGGTCCGTGGCACAGCGGTTCGAGCAGGGCAGCCGGCCGGGGGGACGGCTCGTTGGCAACCGACGGGGGCACGGTTCGTGGGGGACGTGATGGACTTCGGCACGCAGGGCCCGCAGGCCCCGGCCGACCTCGCCTGGCTGCGAGGCGTCGATGCCTACACCATGGGCGCCTATCCGCAGGCGGAGGAGGAGTTCCGCGCCGCCGTGCGGATGGACCCCCAGATGGCCGACGGCTGGCTCGGGCTGCACGCGCTGCGCGTCGACACGACGACCGCGCTGCTCAGGATGTTCCGGCACCGGGACCGCTTCGGGGAGCAGCGCTCCCGCTACCGCCGCACCCTCAACTCCTGGTACTGGCTGGGCTGGTGGGTGCAGCCCGTGCTGGAGAGCCCTCGCGACCTGCTGCTCGCGCACGCCTCCCACTGGCTGGACGGCCGGCACGTCCCCGAGCTGGACCGGGCCCTGGCCGGGCTGCCGCCGGTGGACACCGACGCCCAGGTCCGCTTCCTGCACGCCTGCCGGGCCTATCTGGTCAAGGACTGGGAACAGCTGGTCCGCCACACCGACCCGCTCCTCGACGACCCGATGCTCGGCATCGAGGCGGGACTGTTCGGCGGCATGGCCCGGGTCCGTCTGGAGATGTACGGCCAGGCCGAACCGCTGCTGTCCGCCGCGCTGATGCGCTGCCGCAGTGAGCAGCCCCAGCGCAAGGAGCTGCGCTACTGGCTCGCCCGGGCGCACGAGGGCACCGGCCGCAGCGCCGCCGCGCTGCCCCTGTACCGGGCCGTGCACCGCGTCGACCCCGCCTTCATGGACACCTCGGCCCGGCTCGCCGCGATCGCCGAGGGCGACGGCTACGACGACTCCACCGACCTCGCGGCGATCACGCTCCCGGGCCTCGGCCAGGACGCCGTGGACGGGCCGGACGGATTCGATCCGCTCTTCGGCACCGAGGGCCGCGACCTGAGGCTGCCCGACCTCGAGCCGCCGGGCTCCGCTCCCCTGCCGCCGGTGCCGGACCCGGCCGTGCGCGAGAGGTTCTCCCCGGGACCGTCCCTGCCCGCCGGGCCCACCGATCCCGCGTTACTGGAGGAGGCACTCGCCGAGCTGGAGCGCATGGTCGGTCTGGAGCCGGTGAAGCGCCAGGTCAAAGCGCTGTCGGCGCAGTTGAACATGGCCCGGCTGCGGGCCGGGCAGGGCCTGCCGGTCCAGCCGCCCAAGCGGCACTTCGTCTTCTCCGGCCCCTCCGGCACCGGCAAGACCACCGTCGCCCGCATCCTCGGCCGCGTCTTCTACGCCCTCGGGCTGCTCGGCGGCGACCATCTCGTGGAGGCCCAGCGGGCCGACCTGGTCGGTGAATACCTCGGGCAGACGGCCGTGAAGGCCAACGAACTGATCGACTCGGCGCTCGGCGGCGTCCTCTTCGTCGACGAGGCGTACTCGCTGTCCAACTCGGGCTACGGCAAGGGAGACGCGTACGGCGACGAGGCGCTCCAGGTGCTGCTGAAGCGGGCGGAGGACAACCGCGACCATCTCGTGGTGATCCTGGCCGGCTACCCGGAGGGCATGGACCGCCTGCTCGCCGCGAACCCCGGGCTGTCCTCCCGCTTCACCACCCGCGTCGACTTCCCCTCCTACCGTCCCCTCGAACTCACCGAGATCGGCAAGGTGCTCGCGGCGGAGAACGGCGACCTGTGGGACGAGGAGGCCCTCGACGAGCTCCGGTCCATCGCCGGGCACGTGGTGGACCAGGGGTGGATCGACGAACTGGGCAACGGGCGGTTCCTGCGGACGCTGTACGAGAAGAGCTGTGCGTACCGGGACCTGCGGTTGTCCGTGTATCCCGGGGTGCTGGGCAGGGACGATCTGGCGACGTTGCGGTTGCCGGATCTGATGCAGGCGTACGGGGAGGTCTTGTCGGGGCGGGGGCCGCAGGATCCGTCGGCTATGTGAGTTCATCGGCCGCGGGCCGGTGGGGGCTGGTCGCGCAGTTCCCCGCGCCCCTGAGTGGGTGTCGTGAAGGCCGGTCGAGCTGTGCCCACCTGTCTGGGGGCGCGGGGAACTGCGCGATCAGCCCCCCACGCGCCCGCAGCCGCACACCTACGAAGCCAACGCCTCCTCGCTGCTCCGAGGTTCGGTGACCCGAACCTCCGGCACCTCCCGGTGTGCGGGATCCCGCACCTCCCCCACCAGCAGCTCCAGTACGTCCTCCAGCGCGACCAGACCGAGTACCTTCCCCGATCCGTCGGCCACCTGGGCCAGGTGCGTCGCGGCCCGCCGCATCACCGTCAGCGCGTCGTCCAGCGGCAGCTCGGACCGCAGCGTCGTCATGGGCCGCCACAGCTGCTGCGGTACGGCCCGGTCGGAGTGCTCCAGGTCCAGGACGTCCTTCACATGCAGATAGCCCATGAACGCCCCGTTCTCCGCCGCGACCGGGAACCGGGAGTACCCGGTCCGGGCGGTGAGCTCGACGATGCGCCCGGGGGTGACCGACGGGCTGACGGTCACCAGGGACTCGCGCTTCAGCAGGACGTCCGTCACCGGGCGCGAGCCCAGCTCCAGGGCGTCCTCGAGACTTTCGGCCTCCTCGGGGTCGAGCAGGCCCGCCTGGCCGGCGTCCTCCACCAGCCGGTTGAGCTGCTCGCTGGTGAAGACGGCCTCGACCTCGTCCTTTGGCTCGACGTGGAAGAGCCGCAGGATGCCCTGGGAGACCGCGCCGAGCGCGGCGGTGATCGGCTTGCAGAAGCGGGCGAACCAGACCAGGCCGGGGCTGAGCCACAGCGCGGCCTTCTCGGGGGCAGCCATCGCCAGGTTCTTCGGGACCATCTCGCCGATGACGAGGTGGAAGAAGACCACCGCGGCGAGAGCGATGACGTAGGTCAGCGGGTGGATCATGCCGTGCGGCAGGTGGACCCACTCGAAGACCGGCTCCAGCAGATGCGCGACCGTGGGTTCGGCGACCGCGCCGAGGGTGAGGGAGCAGATCGTGATGCCGAACTGGGCCGCCGCCATCATCTGCGGCAGCCGCTCGAGCCCGTAGAGGACCTGCCGGGCGCGGGCGGTGCCGAGCGGCTCGATCTGGCTGCGGCGGACGGAGACCAGCGCGAACTCGGCGCCGACGAAGAAGCCGTTGGCGAGCACGAGCAGCGCGGCGAAGAGAAGCTGGAGCACGCTCATCGGACGGCCTCCACCATGGCGGCCACCGGGGCCGTCCGCACGAGCCGGACCCGCTCCGCGCGGTAGTGGCCGACCTGGCGCACCGACAGCCGCCAGCCGGGCAGCTCCGCCCTGTCGCCGACGGCCGGGATTCGCCCCAGCAGATCGGCGACCAGGCCCGCGACGGTCTCGTACGGGCCTTCCGGCACATCGAGGCCTATGCGCCGCAGGATGTCGACACGGCAGCTGCCGTCGGCGTCCCAGGCGGGCCTGCCGTCCTCCGGCGGTGCGGAGGCCAGCTCGGGCAGGTCGTGTCCGTCGTGCTCGTCACGGACCTCGCCGACGATCTCCTCGACGATGTCCTCCAGCGTGACGACACCGGCCGTGCCGCCGTACTCGTCGACGACGACCGCGATGGGCTGCTCGCTGCGCAGGCGGGCCAGCAGCGGCCGTACGGGCAGCGTCTCGGGGACGAGCAGCGCCGGGCGGGCGATGCGGCCGACGGGGGTGCGCAGGCGCTCCCGCACGGGCACGGCCAGGGCGTCCTTGAGGTGGACCATGCCGACGACCTCGTCGATCTTCTCCCGGTAGACGGGGAAGCGGGACAGGCCGGTGGCGCGGGTCAGGTTGACCACGTCCTCGGCGGTGGCCGAGGACTGCAGGGCGCTGACCTTCACGCGCGGCGTCATCACGTGCTGCGCGGTCAGCTCACCCAGCGAGAGGGTCCTGACGAAAAGGTCGGCCGTGTCCTGTTCCAGGGCGCCGGCCCGGGCCGAGTGACGGGCCAGGGAGACGAGTTCGCCGGGGGTGCGGGCGGAGGCCAGCTCCTCGGCGGGCTCGATGCCCAGGGCGCGTACGAGCCGGTTCGCGACGGCGTTGAGGCCGGCGATGACCGGGCGGAACAGCCGGGCGAAGACATGCTGCGGGCCCGCGACGAAGCGCGCGACCTGAAGCGGCCTGGACACCGCCCAGTTCTTGGGCAGGAGCTCGCCGATCACCATCTGCACGGCGGAGGCCAGCAGCATGCCGACGACGACCGTGACACCGGAGACGGCTCCCTCGGGTATGCCGATCGAGGTGAACGGGCCGTGCAGCAGCTCCGCGAGCGCCGGTTCGGCGAGCATGCCGACGACGAGGGAGGTGATGGTGATGCCGAGCTGGGTGCCGGAGAGCTGGAAGGACAGTTCCTTGAGCGACTCGACGACGCGGTGGGCGCGCCGGTCGCCCTCTGCGGCGGCCTTCTCGGCCTCGGGCCGCTCGACCGTCACGAGCCCGAACTCGGCCGCCACGAAGAATCCGTTGGCGAGAATCAGCAGGAACGCGGCTGCCAGGAGCAGCAGGGGGGTGCTCATGATGCCGCCGCCTCCGCAAGGTCGCGTACCTCGGGAACGAGGTCCGCGCTATGTCGGCAGGGGGCGGCGCAGGTACTACAGGACGATCCGTCCATCGCCGGAGAGGGTCACTCCTCGGTTAGCAGGAGCCTTCTGTGCACCGGGCGGGGCAGCAGAGGCGGAGGCGCATCCGTACACGCCTCCGCCAACAGATTAATCAAGACACGGCCCGGTGCGGCAGTGGCGACCGCCCAGTGGATTTCCCGAGTCAGCTCTGCTGCCGCTCGTCCGCCATGGAACGGGCCTCGGCGAGCGCCCGCAGGGCCCGGGCGTCGGCGAGCGCCCGCTGCCTCGCGATACCCGGCTGAATACCGAGGACAGGCAGGCTGGTGCCGTCGCTGAGGTTGAGGAACACCCAGGGGTCACCGGGCCGGAGGGTCACCTGAAGGATCTCGGCCCACTCCAGCCGGCGCTTGTTCGTGAGGTTCACCACGGTGACGCCGGACTCGTCGGCGACGACCTTGGGCCGGGCCAGCAGGAGCAGCACCGCGTCCAGCAGGAGCGCCGTGATGACGAAGCTGAGGCGCTCGGCGGGGCTGAGCTGCTTCAGCAGCATCGCGACGGCCGTGATGACGACGAGGATCGCGACGGCGGCGGTGAGCAGCACCGCCCGGGTGCTGCCCGGCCGGAAAGTGACGGGCAGAGTGGGCAGATCGGACATCGGTGTACGCCCCTCAGAGACGGCAGGCGTGGATGGCCGTGGTCAGGATGGCCCGGGCGCCGATGTCGTAGAGGTCGTCCATGATCCGCTGTGCCTCCTTGGACGGGACCATCGCGCGGACGGCGACCCAGCCCTCGTTGTGCAGCGGGGAGACCGTCGGCGACTCCAGGCCGGGGGTGAGGGCGACGGCCTTCTCGAGCTGCTCCACGCGGCAGTCGTAGTCCATCATCACGTACGTCCGGGCGACCAGGACGCCCTGGAGGCGGCGCAGGAACTGCTGCACCTTGGGGTCGTCGGCGTCCGCGCCGGTGCGGCGGATCACGACGGCCTCGGACTTCATGATCGGCTCGGCGACGACCTCGAGGCCCGCGTTGCGCAGCGAGGTTCCGGTCTCGACGACGTCCGCGATGACCTGGGCGACGCCGAGCTGGATGGCGGTCTCGACGGCGCCGTCGAGGTGGACGACGGAGGCGTCGACGCCGTGGTCGGCGAGGTGCGCCGCGACGATGCCCTCGTAGGAGGTGGCGACCGTCTTGCCCGCGAGGTCCGCCAGGCCGCCGATGGTGCCGGGCTTGCAGGCGTAGCGGAAGGTGGAGCGGGCGAAGCCGAGCGGGAGGATCTCCTCGGCGTCGGCGCCCGAGTCGATGAGCAGGTCGCGGCCGGTGAGGCCGATGTCCAGCTGGCCGGAGGCGACGTAGATGGCGATGTCGCGGGGGCGGAGGTAGAAGAACTCGACCTCGTTCACCGGGTCGACGATCCGCAGTTCCTTGGATTCCCGGCGCTGCTGGTAGCCGGCCTCATGCAGCATCTCCGCCGCAGGGCCGGACAGGGAACCCTTGTTGGGGACGGCGATGCGCAGCATGAGGTCGGCTTCCTTTGCGTGGTGTCTTACGGGAACGGGTGCGGCGGGCCGCAGCCCTTACAGGTGGGCGTAGACGTCGTCGAGGGAGATGCCGCGGGCGACCATCATCACCTGGACGTGGTACAGCAGCTGCGAGATCTCCTCGGCGGCCGCGTCCTTGCCCTCGTACTCGGCGGCCATCCAGACTTCGGCGGCCTCTTCTACGACCTTCTTGCCGATGGCATGGACGCCCTTCTCGACCAGCTCTGCGGTGCGGGAAGTGGCGGGATCGCCCTGGGCGGCCTTGTGCTGGAGCTCGGTGAAGAGCTCCTCGAACGTCTTCTTGGACATGGTGACGCTCAGCCTATGCCACACCCGGCTTCCGTCAGCGCCAGGGTTCGGATACCGAGCGGAGGGTCGCCGCGGTCGCCACCGCCGCCGTCACCGCCTCGTGTCCCTTGTCCTCGTTCGAGCCGGGCAGGCCCGCGCGGTCCAGGGCCTGCTCGTCGGTGTCGCAGGTCAGCACGCCGAAGCCGACCGGGACGCCGGTCTCGACCGACACCTGGGTCAGGCCCTGGGTCACGCCCTGGCACACGTACTCGAAGTGGGGAGTGCCCCCGCGGATGACGACGCCCAGGGCCACGATCGCGTCGTAGCCGCGGCCCGCGAGGACCTTGGCGACCACCGGCAGCTCCCAGCTGCCGGGGACCCTGAGCAGGGTCGGCTCGTCGATGCCCAGGTCGTGCAGGGCGCGCAGGGCACCGTCGACCAGACCGTCCATCACCTTCTCGTGCCACTGTGCCGCGATGACGGCGACCCTGAGGTCACCCACATTGCGTACGGACAGTTCCGGTGCACCCTTGCCGCTCACGTCTCTCCTCAGAGCTTTCTCACTGCCGACTTGCTGGGCTGTCTCGCTGTGCTGTCTTACTGGTTGCTGCAGGCCGGCACGGTGGTCGTGTCGAGCCAGGGCAGGTCGTGGCCCATCCGGTCCCGCTTGGTGCGCAGGTAGCGGAGGTTGTGCTCGCCGGCGCTCACGGGCATCGGCACACGCGCCTTGACGGCGATGCCGTGGCGGACGAGCGCGTCGGTCTTGTCGGGGTTGTTGGTCAGCAGCCGCACGCCGCGCACGCCGAGGTCGGCGAGGATCTGGGCGCCGGCGGCGTAGTCGCGGGCGTCGGCGGGCAGGCCGAGTTCGAGGTTGGCGTCGAGAGTGTCGCGGCCGCGCTCCTGGAGTTCGTAGGCGCGCAGCTTGGACATCAGGCCGATGCCGCGGCCCTCGTGTCCGCGCAGGTAGACCACCACTCCCCTGCCCTCGGCCTGGATACGGGCCAGGGAGGCGTCCAGCTGGGGGCCGCAGTCGCAGCGGGCGGAGCCGAAGACATCGCCGGTGAGGCATTCGGAGTGGACGCGGACCAGGACGTCCTGGCCGTCGCCGATGTCGCCGTGCACGAGGGCGACGTGCTCGACGCCGTCGACGGTGGAGCGGTAGCCGTACGCCGTGAACGTGCCGTGGGCGGTGGGCAGTCGGGTCCTGGCCTCGCGGCGGACGGTCGGCTCGCTGCCGCGGCGGTAGGCGATCAGGTCCTCGATGGAGATGATCGTCAGGCCGTGCTTGCGGGCGAAGGGGATCAGCTCCGGCAGGCGCAGCATCGTGCCGTCCTCGCCGGCGATCTCGACGATCGCTCCGGCCGGGCGCAGGCCCGCGAGGCGGGCGAGGTCGACGGCGGCCTCGGTGTGGCCGTTGCGGGTCAGGACCCCGCCGGGCCTGGCGCGCAGCGGGAAGATGTGGCCGGGGCGGACGAAGTCCTCGGGCCCCGTGACGCCGTCGGCGAGCAGCCGGAGCGTGGTGGCGCGGTCGGAGGCCGAGATGCCGGTGCTCACACCGTGCGCGGCGGAGGCGTCGACGGAGACGGTGAACGCGGTCTTCATCGACTCGGTGTTGTCCTCCACCATCTGCGGCAGGCGCAGCCGGTCGAGTTCGTCGCCCTCCATGGGGGCGCAGATCAGGCCGCGGCACTCGCTCATCATGAAGGCGACGATCTCGGGGGTGGCCTTCTCGGCGGCGATGACGAGGTCGCCCTCGTTCTCCCGGTCCTCGTCGTCGACGACCACGACCGGGCGGCCGGCCGCGATGTCGGCGATGGCCTGCTCGACGGGGTCGAGCGCGAAGTCCTCGATGTCGTCGGTGTGGTCGGTGTACACGACGGTTGCGGCGCTCATGCCGGCGCTCCTTCCAGGGTGGGCTGTGCTGCCGCGCGCGAGCGCAGCCACCAGTCGCGCATGCCCCACAGGACGAGCGCGCCGTAGATGATGTAGACGAAGCCGGAGAAGGCGAAGCCGTTGGCGAAGTTCAGCGGGACGCCGACCAGGTCGACCAGCAGCCAGGCGAACCAGAACTCGACCATGCCGCGGGCCTGGGCGTACATCGCGACGATCGTGCCGACGAAGATGTACGCGTCCGGCCAGGGGTCCCAGGACAGGGTCGGGAAGGCGGTGAACAGACCGCCGACCGCGAGGGTGCCGACGGCGGCCGCACCGGCCAGTGCCCCGCGCTCGCGCCAGGTGGCGAACCGTACGGCGATGGACCCGTCCTGGGCCTGCTGCCGGCCGCGGTTCCACTGCCAGAAGCCGTAGCCGGCGACGAGCATCACGACGATCTGCTTGCCGGCGCTGCCCGCGAGGTGGGCGGTGGCGAAGGCCGCGAAGAGGATGAGGCCGGAGAGGAACTGGGCGGGCCAGGTCCAGATGGAGCGCCGCCAGCCGAAGGCGAGGCCGATCAGGCCGATCACGTTGCCGATCATGTCCGACCACTTGATGTGCTGGCCGAAGAGCGTGAACGCCTCGGAGTTGAGCCAGTTCACCGGTCCGCCCCCCGCACTCGGTCGCCCATCATCCGCTCGACGTACTTGGCGATGACGTCCACCTCGAGGTTGACCGGGTCGCCGGGTCCCTTGTGGCCGAGGGTGGTCAGGGCGAGGGTGGTGGGGATCAGGCTCACGGTGAAGTAGTCAGGGCCTGCGTCGACGACGGTGAGGCTGATGCCGTCGACGGTGATGGAGCCCTTCTCGACCACGTAGCGGGTGAGGTCCGCGGGGAGGGAGATCTTCACGATCTCCCAGTTCTCGGAGGGCTTGCGTTCCAGGATCTCGCCCGTGCCGTCGACATGGCCCTGCACGATGTGCCCGCCGAGGCGTTCACCGACGGCCATGGGGCGTTCGAGGTTGACGCGGGTGCCGACCGCGAGGACGCCCAGGCTGGAGCGGTTCAGGGTCTCGGCCATGACGTCGGCGGTGAATTCGTCGCCCTCGTGGTCGACGACCGTGAGGCAGACGCCGTTGACCGCGATGGAGTCGCCGTGCTTGGCGCCTTGGGTGACGACGGGACCGCGCAGGCGGAAGCGACAGGCGTCGTCGAGGGTCTCGACGGCGGTGATCTCGCCCAGCTCTTCGACGATTCCGGTGAACACTTCCCGGGTCCTCCTGCCTCTTGGGGCACGGACTCCGGGGCTGTCGATGACGACAGATGTACGAGCAGGGACACCGGGGGCGACGCCGGACGGAGTCCGCCCCGAGGACGGACTTCTTCGGCGGCACGCACGTATGCCTGCCCGCCGCGCACTGCCTCCCATCCGGACTTTAACCGTCGGTCCAGGAATTTCACCTGGTCAACCGATCGCTGGAGGCGACCGGGTCGCGGACTGTAACCGCCGGTTCGGACTTTCACCGACCCCGGAGTGCGCTGCTACTGGTACACGGCCAGTGTGCCACGCCTGATCGACGTTCAAAGAGGCGATCGGTGTGGGCTGCCTCACAGACCGTGTCGGCCCGCTCACCGGGATTGGTACGCACCTATTGACGGTGTGGTCTAGTCCTTTCTAGGGTCGGCGCAGGGTTGGCATGACCCCGCAGACCGGCCCGGCGACGGTGACGACGGCCCTTGCCCGTCGCCGGGCCTCGCCAGCCGTGCGGACGGCGTTCTGGCAGGGTGAGCCCCATGACCACGACGACCGCCGACGAGTTCGAGGTCCACCGGCCCCGGCTGTTCTCGCTCGCCTACCGGCTGCTGGGCTCCGCCGACGAGGCCGAGGACGCGGTCCAGGACGCGTATCTGCGCTACAGCCGCGCCGACCGCGCGGGGATCGAGCATCCGGCGGCCTGGCTCGCCAAGGTCGTCACGAACCTCTGCCTGAACCGGCTGACGTCAGCGCGCGCCCGGCGCGAGCGGTACGTCGGGACCTGGCTGCCGGAGCCGGTGGTCACCGGGGACGGCACCCTCGGTCCCCTAGAGTCGGCCGAGCAGCGGGACGCCGTGTCGATGGCGATGCTGGTGCTGCTGGAGCGGCTCACGCCGACCGAACGGGCGGTGTACGTGCTGCGGGAGGCCTTCGGATACGGGCATCGGGAGATCGCCGGAGTCCTGGACCTGGGCGAGGCGAACTGCCGTCAGCTGTACCGGCGGGCCGTGCGGCGGGTGGGCGAGCCGCAGACCCGTTTCGAGCCCGCGTCCGAGCAGCAGGAGGAGTTGGTCGCGTCGTTCATCACGGCGGCCCGCGACGGCGACCTGGCCGGTCTTGAGAAGCTGCTCGCGGCCGATGCGACCTGGTGGAGCGACGGTGGCGGCAAGGTCACGGCGGCCCGGTGGCCGATCGAGGGCGGTCCCAGGATCGCCCAGTTCCTGGCGGGCGGGGGCCCGAAGTTCTCGGTGGGCCTGGACTTCACGCCGGCCGAGGTCAACGGCGCGACGGGGCTGGCGACCTGGGCGGGCGACACGCTCGTCGGGCTGGCGGCCTTCGAGGTGCGCGACGGGCTGGTCACCGGGGTGCGGGCCGTGGTCAATCCGGAGAAGCTGGCGTTCGCACGGCGTCAGCTCGCCCGGCCCTAGGACCGTCGGACACGGTCGCGGTTTCGCCGGGTGGGTCTGTCACATTCGGCGGGGGTGTTCGGTCTCAGCTGACGAGGGGCGGCTCCGGCCGGAGCCGCCCGGGCCTTCGAAGGGACTGAACGGCATGACCACGATCCTGGTGACCGGCGGCACCGGAACACTCGGCCGGCTCGTCGCCGAGCGGCTGCGCGCGGACGGGCACGAGGTGCGGGTGCTCAGCCGTCGCACCCAGCCGTACGCGGTCGACCTGCGGGTGGGCGGGGACGCGCTGGACGCGGCGGTCGCCGGTGTGGACACGATCGTGCACTGCGCGTCGGCGCAGAAGGGCGACGAGCAGGCGGCGGCGAACCTGATCAGGGCGGCGCGCGGGGCCGGGGTGCGGCACCTCGTCTACGTCTCGATCGTAGGCGTCGACCGGGTACCGCTCGGCTACTACAAGAGCAAGCTCGCCGTGGAGCGGCTGGTCGAGGATTCAGGGCTCGGCTGGACCGTGCTGCGGGCGACGCAGTTCCACGACCTGCTGGTCATGGTGCTGCAGGGGCTGTCGAAGCTGCCCGTCCTGTTCCTGCCGGCCGGTGTCCGGGACCAGCCCGTCGAGGTGGCCGAGGTCGCGGACCGGCTGGTCGCGCTGGCGGCGGGCGAACCGGCGGGGCGGGTCGAGGACCTGGGCGGGCCGGAGGTCCGGACGTTCGAGTCCCTGGCCCGCGCGTACCTGAAGGCGTCCGGCCGGCGCCGCGCGGTGGTGAACGTACCGCTGTGGGGAGCGGCGTACCGGGGCTTTCGGAGCGGAGGTCATCTGACGCCAGGGCGGGCGGTCGGCACGGGGACGTTCGAGACGTATCTGGCGGGGCGGTTCGGGGGCCGGGCGGGTTCGGAAACGGGGAACGGGCGGTCCTTGGCATAACGGGGGTCCGGGCGTAGCCGGGGGTCCGGGCGTAGCCGGGGGCTCGGGCGTAGCCGGGGTCCGGGCCTAGCGGGAGCTCGGGCGCAGCCGGGGGCTCGGGCGCAGCCAGAGGCCCAGGCCTAGCCGGGGCTCGGGCGCAACGAGGGCTGGGGGCGTAGCCGGGGCTCGGGCGCAACGAGGGCTGGGGGCGTAGCCGGGGCGCAGGCCTAGCCGGGGGCTCGGGCGCAGCCGGGGGCTCGGGCGCAGCCGGGGGCTCGGGCGCAGCCGGGGGCTCGGGCGCAGCCGGGGGCTCGGGCGCAGCAGAGGCCCAGGCCTATCGGGGGCTCGGGCGCAACGAGGGCTGGGGGCGTAGCCGGGGCGCAGGCCTAGCCGGGAGCTCGGGCGCAGCCGGGGCGCAGGCCTAGCCGGGAGCTCGGGCGCAGCCGGGGCCCAGGCCTAGCCGGGGGCTCGGGCGCAGCCAGAGGCCCCGGCCTATCGGGGGCTCGGGCGCAACGAGGGCTGGGGGCGTAGCCGGGGCCCAGGCCTAGCCGGGGGCTCGGGCGTAGCCGGGCATACGAGGAGCAGGCGTTCCCGGGCTTGGCGGGGTGCGGACGAAGAGCGGCGGTCCTGGGCGCGGAGGTTCGGCCGGGACGCCCGGGGCGTTCTACCAGCGTTGGATCGGCCGTTCCCCGGGGGTGAAGAGTTCCTCCTGGGCCCGGTCACGGGCCGTGAGGAGGGCGCCGCGCAGGACGGCGTCGCCGCCCAAGGTGGTCGTCCGCACCTCCGTGAGCAGGGGCGTCATCCGGGTGATGCGGTCCTGGACCCGGCCGGCGAGCTCCTCGCCACCGGCCTGCCCGACCTCTCCCCCGAGCACCACACACCCGGGGTCCAGAATCGCCACCACCGAGGCGACCCCGACGGCGAGCCGATCGGCCAGGGCGTCGAGGAACCGGGCAGCGGGGGCGGCGGACGCGAGCGGGACCAGCACCTCGTCCCCACCCTCGGACCGAGACCCTCCGCCCTCCACCGCCCGCACCTGACCCACCGCGGCCCGCACCACACCCACCGCCGCCCGTACGACCCCCACCGCCGACGCTTCCTGCCCCGGCTCCGCCCGAACACCGTGCTCCGCCGCCAGGTCCACGACCGCGGCCGACGCGGCCAGGCCGTGGAAACCGCCCTCGCAGTCCGTCGCGGACGGCAGCGTGGTCGTGCCCGGGACCGGGAGGAAGCCGATCTCGCCGGTGCCGCCCGAGGCACCGCGGCGGAGCGCGCCGTCGAGTACCACGGCCGCACCCGTGCCGTGGCCCAGCCACAGCAGGACGAACGTGTCCCGGTCCCGGGCGGCGCCCTCGCGCTGCTCGGCCAGCGCCGCGAGGTTGGTCTCGTTCTCGACGCTCACCCGCGCCTCGGGCAGCCGCTCCTGGAGGGCGGCGACCAGGCGCCGGTGCCACTCCGGCAGCCCGGAGGAGTCACGGAGTTCGCCGCTGGCCGGGTCGATCAGGCCGGGCGCTCCGATGCCGACGGTGTGCAGCCGGTCGGCGCCGGCCTCCTTCACCACACGCTCGACCAGCGCGACCGCCTGTTCCACGGCGGGACCCGTTCCCATGTCACCCGTGATGGGCACCGAGGCCTCGGCCAGTACCCGGCCCACCAGATCGGCGACGGCCACGGAGACACCCTCGGTGCGCACGTCCAGCGCGGCGAGGTGCGCCCGGTCGGCGACGATGCCGTACACCTTGGCGTTGGGTCCGCGCCGCTGCTCCCCCGCCTCGCCCACGACCGCGATCAGCCCCGCGGCGGTGAGGCGTTCGACGAGGTCGGCGACGGTCGGCCGGGACAGACCGGTGAGCTGCTTCAACTGCCCTGCCGTCAGCGGGCCCTCCTGCTGGAGCAGACGCAGGGCGAGCCGGTCGTTGATGGCCCGGGCGGTGCTCGGGGATGCGGGCATGCCGGGATCCTTCCAGATCGGCGGGTCCGTCGGCCGTGGCCCGCCGGGAGACCCTCTTATTATCAGGCAGGCTTCCTGATAGTTTACGCCCGCATGACGTGAGCGCGGCAGAGACCTGGAGGGGGACCGCAGAATGGGCAACGTGGTCGACGAACTGCGCGAGGTGAAACGGTCCCGGTACGCCGTGGCCGCCGTCTTCGCCGTGCACGGCGCCGTGACCGGCTCGTTCGCCACCCGCGTGCCGTGGATCCAGGACCACGCGGGCGTGAGCGCCGGGCAGCTGGGGATCGCGCTCGCCTTCCCCGCGCTCGGCGCGTCCGTCGCGATGCCGCTCGCCGGCAGCGTCAGCCACCGGTTCGGAGCCCGCAACGCGCTGCGCGGACTGATCGCCCTGTGGACTCTCTCGCTGGTCCTGCCGTCCCTCGCCCCCAACCTGCTCACGCTCTGCCTGGCCCTGTTCACCTACGGCGCGACGGCGGGCATGGCGGACGTGGCCATGAACGCGCTGGGCGTCGAGGTCGAGAACCGCCTCGGCCGGTCGATCATGTCCGGGCTGCACGGCATGTGGAGCGCGGGTGCCCTGATCGGCTCGGCGGCCGGCACGCTCGCCGCGCACCTCGGCTCGGACGCCCGGCTGCATCACGTGCTGGCCGCCGCGGTCCTCACCGTGATCGGCGTGGTGGCCTGTCAGTGGGTGCTCGATCTCCAGCCCGCCGAGGACGAGGAGCCGCCGCCGAGGTTCGCGCTGCCGCCCCGGTCGGCCCTGCTCATCGGCGCGATCGGGTTCTGCGCGGTGTTCGCCGAGGGCGCGAGCCTGGACTGGTCGGCCGTCTATCTGCGCGAACAGCTGGAGACCTCGGCCGGTCTCGCGGCGGCCTGCACGACGGGTTTCACCCTCACCATGGCCATCGCCCGGATCGCCGGCGACAGGATCGTGGACCGCTTCGGTGCCGTGCGGACCGTACGGGTCAGCGGGGTGCTCGCCGTTCTCGGCGGTCTGCTGATCGTCGTCGCGGACCATCCGGCGGTGGCCATGAGCGGGTTCGCGCTGATGGGTCTGGGCATCGCGGTCGTCGTACCGCTGTGCTTCGCGGCAGCGGGCCGCAGCGGCTCCAACCCGAGCCTGGCCATCGCGGGCGTCGCGACCATCACGTACACCTCGGGTCTGATCGCGCCGAGCGCGATCGGCATGCTGGCCCAGGCGACCAGTCTGATGGTGTCGTTCTGCCTGGTGACGCTGCTGTCCTGCGGCCTGGTGGCGTTCGCGCGGGTGCTGCGGACGGGCGACCGGGCGAAGATCAGCCGGCCGGAGACGGCGGCGGTTCCCGACCCGCGGCCCTGAGCGGACGCCTGCCCGGCCGTCCAGGTCGGCCCCGGTCACCACCGCTCCTGACGCACCCCGACAATGGTCCGGATACTCGCACGCACGACGAAAGCGATACCGCACCATGGATCTCGGCGTCCGCTGGAAACTGCACGGCGACGGACGCACCCCGGCGCCCGGCGCGGTGGTCCGCCCCGACGAGCGGCTCTCGTGGCCCCGCACGGCCGGGCTCGGCGCCCAGCACGTGGTGGCCATGTTCGGGGCGTCTTTCGTGGCTCCGGTCCTGATGGGCCTGGACCCCAACCTCGCGATCATGATGTCGGGCGTCGCGACCGTGGTGTTCCTGCTGGCCACGCGCGGCCACGTGCCCAGTTACCTGGGCTGCTCGCTGTCCTTCGTGGGCGTGGCGGCGGTCATCCGCGCGCAGGGCGGCAGCAGCGCCACCGTCACCGGCGCGGTCTTCGTCGTCGGCGCCGCGCTGTTCCTGGTGGGGCTCGCCGTGCGGCGGTTCGGGGCGCGGATCATCCACGCCACGATGCCGCCCATCGTGACCGGCGCGGTGGTGATGCTGATCGGCTTCAACCTGGCGCCGGTGACGGCCTCGACGTACTGGCCGCAGGACCAGTGGACGGCTCTGCTGACGATGCTGTTCACCGGTCTGGCGGTCGTCTGCCTGCGCGGTTTCTGGTCCCGTATCGCGATCTTCCTGGGGCTTGTCTTCGGATACGGCGTCTCCTGGGTGTTCGACCTGGTCTTCGGCAAGATCCACTCGGTGGACGCGAGCGGCAAGGTCACCGACCACTGGCGGCTCGACCTCTCCGGGGTGGACAAGGCCGACTGGATCGGGCTGCCGACGCTGCACGGCCCGTCCTTCGAGTGGTCGGCGATCCTGGTCGCCCTGCCGGTCGTCATCGCGCTGGTCGCGGAGAACGCCGGGCACGTGAAGGCGGTCGGCGAGATGACCGGCGAATCGCTGGACAGCAGGCTCGGCACGGCGATCTCGGCCGACGGCGTCGGCTCGATGCTGTCCACCGCGGTCGGCGGCCCGCCCAACACCACGTACTCCGAGAACATCGGCGTGATGGCAGCGACCCGCGTCTACTCGACGGCCGCCTACTGGGCCGCCGCCGGCTTCGCCCTGCTGTTCGGTGTCTGCCCGAAGTTCGGCGCGGTCGTCGCGGCGATCCCGGGCGGGGTGCTCGGCGGCATCACCGTCATCCTCTACGGCATGATCGGCCTGCTCGGCGCCCAGATCTGGCTCAACGCCAGGGTGGATCTGCGCAATCCGCTGAACCTGGTCCCGGCCGCGGCGGGCATCATCATCGGCGTCGGCAACGTCACCATGAAGTTCACGGACACGTTCTCGCTGAGCGGCATCGCGCTCGGCACGATCGTCGTCATCACCGGCTACCACGCCCTGCGGGCCTTCGCCCCGGCCCATCTGAAGACACAGCAGCCGCTGCTGGACGAGGGCACCTCGTCCTACGACGAGGGCAAGCCGTAGCCGCTACGGCGGGGCGAGGTCGTAGCGTCCTGTGGCAAGGCGGGTCGTAGCGTCTACGGCGAGGCCAGCTCGTAGGCGTACGACGCCGTGAACGTCCCCGGCCTGCCCTTGCAGCCGTCCGACTCCCCGGGGAGCTTCACCCACAGGTAGGCGTCGATCCGGGGCTCGCCGGTGCCGAGGGTCGGGGTCCGGCCGAGCTTGCGGCCCGACGGGTCGCACCACTCCCCGTCGGCCGGGGCGCCGTTGCCGTTGCGGCTGGTGTCGATGACGGCGCCCAGGCTCGCCGGGCCGCCGAGGGCGTCCAGGACCCGCCGGTCGTAGGCGACCTCGTCGGCGGTGGTGTGGAAGTTGGAGACGTTGCTGAAGATCCCGTCGGAGGACTCGGGCGAGGCGGCACCGGCCTGCCGCAGCCACGCCGCCTGCTTGCCGGGCGCGTGCCAGCCGGAGTGTCCCGCGTCGAAGTACACGCGCGCCCGTGGGTTGGCGGCCTTCAGGACGCGGCCGGCCCGGGCCAGCGAGGCGAAGCGGTCCGCGCGGTCACCGGCGGAGAGGCACTCGGTCTGGGCGACCGAGTCCGGCTCCAGGACGACGATGACCTCGCCGGAGCCCAGCCCGGCCGCGAACCGGTCGATCCAGGCGTCGTACGCGTCCAGGTCGGGCGCTCCGCCCTGGGAGTGGCCGCCGCAGTCCCGGCCGGGTATCGCGTACGGCACGACGACGGGCACCCGGCCCTGGGCGGCACCGCCGGACGTCACCGCGGCGACCCGGGCGGTGAGCGTGTCCGGGGAGTAGTCGGCGAACCAGACGGCGGCCGGCCGGTCGGCTATGCGGGACGCGATGACCTCGTGGCGCGGGTCGCCGTCGTTGGCCCGGATCCAGTCGAGCACCTGGGAGTCGGGGTGGCGGTAGAGCCGGCCGGTCACGGCAGGGGCCGTCTTCTGCTTCCTGGTCTCGGCCTTCCGGGGTGAAGGCGCGGGGACGGCGCTCTTCGTCGGAGACGGTGTGGGTGAGGCGGATTCGGAGAGCGACGGCGACACCGACGGCACCGCGGGCAGGGGCGCCAGGCGGGGCGAGGCGGACACTCCGGAGGGCCGGGCCTCGTCCGAGGACCGCCCTTCCTCGACCGCGGAGAGCGCCCCGGCGACCACGCCGGCCGCGACCACGAAGGAGGCCGCCACGGCCATCGCGCCGTGCCGGGCGGCGCGCCTGCGCTCGGCCCTGCGGGCGGCCAGGCGCTGGGCACGTAAGCCTGACACGGTGCTGCTCCCCCTCCCCCTGCGGCGGGCGGCGTTCCCCCGTTTCGGGGAAGCGCCGGGCCAGCCGGTACTCCCGCCAGCCTAGAGCTGGGACTCTGCCCGCATGCCGCGATGCGAACAAGTCCCCTCAGCCGTGGACACTCCGGTCGACGGAGTCATCTCCCGTATGCGCGCCCTCGATGCGGCACTGCACCCCCGGGACGGGGTGGCGGTCTTCAACCGCGTCTACCTGACGGTGACGGAGGCGGTGGACCGGTACGTCGACACCGGGCGGTTCGCGGACCCGCATGCCGCGATCACGCTGGACGTACGGTTCGCGGAGCGGTACCTGGAGGCCGTCGAGGCGGCGGCCGCAGAGCGGCGCCCGCCCGCCTGCTGGCGGCCGCTGTTCCAGTTCCGCCGCCATCCCGGGGTACGGCCGTTGCAGTTCGCCCTCGCGGGCATCAACGCGCACATCGGGCACGATCTCGCGCTGGCCGTCGTGGACACCTGCCGTACGCTCGACTGCGCACCCGCCGACCTGGAGGACGAGTTCGACACGGTGGGCGATCTCCTCGTCTCGCTGGAGGAGCGCATCCGCGAAGATCTGATGCCGGGTCCCGACCTCCTCCAGATCGCGGACCCGCTGACCCATCTGCTCGGCTCCTGGAGCCTGGACCGCGCCCGGGACGCCTCCTGGACGGCGGCCCGGGCCCTGTGGGCGCTGCGCGGCCTCCCCGACGTGGCCCAGGAGTTCACCGAACACCTGGACGCGGCGGCGGGCCTCGCGGGGCGCATGCTGCTGACGCCGTTGTAAAGGTGATCCAACTCGGTTGCACCGGCGGCGACTTCGGCCGTGGGCTTGGTGACAGGATCGTTCACTACGCTGTGCGCGCATGGTCGGATTACGCGCGTGGGCGGCTCGTCGGCGCAGCTCGGTGCTCTTGGTCCTCGATGTTCTGGGCGGCGTTTCCTGGGTGGCGCTCGGGCTGTCGCTCGCCCTGGTCTGGGGCAGTTTCGTCGGGTTCGTCACGCGAAGCGAGGAGGAGGACCGGCCCGGTGGTGCCGCGATGGCACCGGCATCCCCGTCCGACGAGTTCTCCTATCCCGAGTATCCCGAGGAGATCGAGCGGGAGCGTCGCAGCCTCTTCGACGTCCCGGTCGTCCACACGAACCCGCGAGCCCTGGGGCTCGTGGCGGATGCGCCGCCGCGCCGGTTCCGGGTCGAGATTCCGGGCGCCCGGGTCGCGTCGGACCCCGGCGAGTCACAGGCGGTCGCCAGCGCGGGTACGCAGATAGGGGTGAAGCTGCACTGCTCCGGTGCCGGTGTGCGGTGCACGCCACTGTCGTCGGAACGACAGAGTGTCCTGAGCCGCGAGGACGTCGCGGTCTGGCTGTGGGAAGTGCGGGCCGAGCGTGCGGGGACGTTCAGCGTCGCGCTCACCATGACCTCCTACCTCCGCGACACCGACACGGTGCTGGTGGAGAGGCCGCCTCTGATCTGGAGCGTGGACGCGGTGGCGCCGCCGGCGGACGACGACTGGCTCTCCTGGGCCAGGGACCTGTGGCGACACGTGACCGAGGCGATCACCGGCCTGGGCGGACTCGCCGTGTCGGTGAGCGCCATCGCCGCCGTGATCGCCATGGTGATCCGACGCAGGCTTCCGTCCGGTGAGCCGGACGACGGCGCCGGCACCGCCGCTCCCGTACCGGAGGCCGGCCGGCGCCCGCGGCCACGACCGATGCGGCGGGTACAGCGGGTGCGGCGGGTGCGCTCACGCCTCGGTCGGACCGCTCGCGGGGCCCGAGCCCGTCAGTCCTCCGGGAGTTCCACCGGCGCGATCTCGTCATAGACGTCGCCGGGGCCCGGGTTGGTCGGGTCGGTCGTGCCGCCGAAGTGGTGCATGACGCCCCAGACCGCGTTGAGGGCGGTCTGGACGGCGCCCTCGGCCCAGCCGGCCGTCCAGGAGATGTCGTCGCCGGCGAGGAAGATGCCGCGCTTGTCCTCGGGCAGCTCCTCCTGCATGAAGTGCGTGAACAGGCGCCGCTGGTAGCGGTAGTGGCCGGGCAGGTTGGCCTTGAACGCGCCCATGAAGTAGGGCTCGTTCTCCCAGGAGACGGTCACCGGGTTGCCGATGATGTGCTTGCGGATGTCGACCTTGGGATAGATCTCGCCGAGCGACTTCAGCATGACCTCCATCCGCTCGTTCGCGGACAGCGGCAGCCACTTCAGGCTGTCGTCGCACCAGGTGTAGGAGAGGCAGATGACGGCTGGCTTGTCCGGGCCGTCGTCGAGCAGGTAGGTCCCGCGCGTCATCCGGTCGGTGAGCGTCATCGACATGACGTCCCGGCCGGTCTCCTCGTCCTTGTCCAGCCAGAAGGGCCGGTCCACGGGCACGAAGAGCTTCGAGGACTCCATGTAGTGGGTCCGCTCGATCGCGGTCCAGTGGTCGATCGGGAAGAGCGAGTCGTCACAGTCGATCTTCGACAGCAGCATCCAGGACTGGGCGGTGAAGATCGCCGTCCGGTAGGTGCGGATGTCGCCGCGTGCGTCGGTGACGGTGATGCGGTTGCCTGCCGTGCGGTGCAGCCGGGTCACCGCCGGGCGGGGCTCGCCGCCCTCGTGCAGGCTCGCGAGCGAGGTGCCCTGGGCCCAGTGGACGATCTTCTCCGGCTCACGCTCCCACAGGCGCAGCGGCAGCTGCTGGGAGCCGCCGACGATACCGCGGTGGTGGTCGTCGGCCTCGGTGTAGACGACCCGGAGGATCTCCAGGATGGAGTTGGGGAAGTCGGTGTCCCAGCCGCCCGTGCCGAAGCCGACCTGGCCGAAGATCTCGCGGTGCCGGAAGGACTTGAACGCCTCGGAGTCGCAGAGGAAACCGTAGAAGGTCTGGTTGTCGAGCTTCTCGACGAGCCGGGACCAGATCTCGCGGATGCGCGGGACGTCCCGCTCGCGCAGGGCCCGGTTCATGTCGGAGAAGTCGGCGCCCTCCTCCAGGCACCGGTTCCAGGCCTCGGCGACGTCCCGGTAGACCTGGGGCAGGTCGGCGACCGTCTCGGCGTAGTGCGACTCGCCCTTGAGATCGACGACGGTCGACGGGGTCGCCTCCGCCAGGGGGTTGGGGAAGGACCGCGTCTGAAGACCGACCAGATCGATGTAGTGCTGGAGCGCGGTGGACGACGGTGGGAAGCGCATCGCGCCCATCTCGGCGGTCAGGGACTCGTCGCACCCGTCGAAGCCCACCGTCCGCAGCCGGCCGCCGATCTGGTCCGCCTCGTACACGACCGGCTTGAGGCCCATCTTCATCAGCTCGTACGCGGCGACGATGCCGGACAGGCCGCCGCCGATGACCGCGACCTCCGTGCCGTGCTCCGTCGCGGGTATCTGCCCGAGACCCGCCGGGTGGGCGAGGAAGTCGTCATAGGCGTACGGGAAGTCCGGGCCGAACATGGTGATCGGCGGCTGCTGCGCGTCTGCGTGCTCGACGGCGTTGGGCACGGTGGACGTCATGGGGTACGGACTCCTTGCAGAAGAAACAAACAGGTGTGAGGGGATCAGGCGAGCGACCCGTAGAGGCCCGGGCGCCGGTCCAGCAGATACGGGTTGGCCTCGCGGGACGCGGCGAGGAGCGCCGGGTCGACGTCGGCGAGGGCGAGCTCCTCGCCCCGTCCGGCCCGGGTGCGGGCGATCCCGTCGGGCCCGGCGAGCGTGGACAGCCCGACGAACTCGAACTCGCCCTCCTGGCCGACCCGGTTGACGTACGCGACGTACATCTGGTTCTCGAAGGCCCGCACCGGGATCATCGACTCGGCGACGAACTGGAACGGGTGCATCTGGGCCGTGGGGACGACAAGCAGGTCGGTGCCGGCCAGGGCGTGGGCGCGGACGTTCTCCGGGAACTCCACGTCGTAGCAGATGAGGATGCCGACGCGCAGACCGTCGATCTCCGCCTGGACGACCGGCTGGTCCCCCGGGGTGAAGTGGTCGCGCTCGAAGCAGCCGAAGAGGTGGGTCTTGCGGTAGTTGGCGAGCCGGGTGCCGTCGGCGGAGATCAGCTGGGCCGAGTTGAACACGGCGTCGCCCGCCCGCTCCGGGTAGCCGTAGGCGATCGCCAGACCGTGGCAGGTCGCGATCTCGGCGATCGCGTCCGCGCAGTCTCCGTCGGCGGGCTCGGCGAGGCGGCCGATGTCGTCGCCGATCGCGTACCCCGTCAGGAACATCTCCGCCGTGACGAGCAGCCCGGCGCCCGCGGCGGCGGCCCGGCCCGCGGCCTCGTCGAGGACCTTGAGGTTCTCGACGGTGGAGCCGGGGCGGCCGGAGCTCTGAAGCAGGGCGGTGCGCATGCGTGTTCCTCACCGGGACGCGGAGGGTTTTCGGGGGCCTGATAGACGGTACGGTCGGCGGGCTCGGCCGGACAAGGAGCAGCCATTGCGCGCCGGTGAGCTGATCATTGCGTCCGTCGAGGGCTCGGCGGCGATTCGTTGCGGGACCGCGGTCGTACGTCGGTCCTCCCGTGGGCGCAGACCGGTGCGGCGCTCCCCCGCCGGGCGGTGGAGGCGGGGTCACGACCCCGGAGCGATGTGGGGCGGGCGCCGCGCCGGGACAGTGGTGAGCGTTCCGACGACCTGTTTCCCTTGCGGAAAGGACCGCCATGAACCGCCGTACGAAGACCGCCGTGTTCGGGGCCGCGCTGCTGCTCACCGCGACCGCCGCGGCGGCCTCCGCCGCCGCGTCCTCCGAATCCGGCTCCAATTCTCCGGTGCAGGCGCGTGAGGCCGCCGCGCTCACGGGCAAGGCCAAGCTGTACCGCTCGGCCGGGGACGACATCACCTTCTCCTTCGACGCGCATCTGGCCGCGAAGGACAAGGCCGACCCGATGAAGGCCACCGGCACCTTCGAGTGGAGCCACTATCTGAACGGCGAGGGCGCCCGGGCGAAGGCGAAGGTGGACTGCCTGGTCACCGGCGGCAAGGTGGCCGTCGTCTCCGGTGTCATCACCTCCTCCGACCTGCCCGGCGCGAAGGGCAAGCGGGTCGGGATCACCGTGCACGACCTCGGTCACCGCGACCGGCTCGGCTACAGCTGGGCCTCGACAGGCACCCCGGTCGAGACGAAGGACCTGCCCAAGTGCGTGGGCTCCGCGCCCTTCGAGAAGGTCAAGAAGGGCACCGGCGACTTCTCGGTCATCCCCTGGCAGCCCGACTTCTAGCGGCCAGCAGCAGCGCGGTCACCAGGTACGGCACGGCGAACCACGCGAAGGCCGTGCCGTGTCCGCCGGCCGTGCCGAGCACCCCGTAGCCGCCGTACACGGCGACGGTGGCCAGGTCGGTGCCAAGACCGGCGACCGAGGTGAGGGTGGCCCGGCCGGTGTCGTCGATGCGCTGCTGGAGCCGGACGTCGGCCAGCACGCTCGCCGCCTGGAAGCCGCCGAAGGCGAGCGCCACGAGGGCGATCCCGGCCAGGGTCCCTGCCCCGGCACCCATGGCCAGGGCGAGTGCGGCGCCTGCGAGCAGTGCCGCAAGGCCCTTCTCTCCCAGGCGTTCGCCCGCCCCGGCCAGCAGGCCTCCGGCCGTGGCGCCCGCCCAGATCAGCAGGAGCAGGTAGGGCACCAGCGCGTCGGAGACACCGGTGTCCCTCACCAGCAGCGGCGTGTACTCGTCGAGGGCGCCCCACACCGCCGTGACGGCCGGGACCAGCAGGATCGCTCCACGTACGGACCGGTCGGCGCGTGCCTCGACGAGCCCGGCCCTGAGGGTCGCGATCCAGCTGTCCTGCCCGGCCGCCGGGGTCCGGTGTTCCGGGAGCCGGGCCGCCGTCGCCGCCGCGAGCAGGCAGACCAGCACGCTCGCGGCGCCGACGGCGGTGTGGCCGCCCCAGGCGAACACCGGTCCGGCCAGTCCCGTCGCCGCCATCACGGCCACCAGACCGGCCGCACGCGCCCGGCCCATGACACGGGCGTACCGGCCGGCCGCGCCGAGCCGCTCCAGTTCGTCGTAGACCAGCGCCTCACGCGCGCCGGAGGCGAGGGCTCCGCCCGCGCCCCACAGCAGGAAGCCCAGCGCGAAGGCGCCGTACGACGGGAGGAGCGTCCACAGGGCGAAGCCGGCGGCGGTGAGCAGCGGGCCGAGCCACAGCAGCAGCCGGCGGGAGACGGCGTCGGCCCAGGCGCCGGAGGGGACCTCCAGAGCCACGCCGGTGATCGACCACAGGGCGAACAGGGAGGAGATCTGCCAGACCGACAGCCCGGTGTCGCGGAACAGCAGCGCGTACACCGGGTAGAGCAGGACGAAGTCCTCGAGGAACGCGTAGCCGTACAGCGTGCCGGTCAGCCGGCGGACGCCGGACGTACGGCGCTCACGGCGCTCGTCGGAGGACGCGGATGAGGATCAATGTCGCCAGGTCATGACATTGATGGTAGGCCGGTGGGGCGGATCGCGCCGCTGGATTACGTGGGCGATCCCGAGGAGAAACGCCGCAGCAGCGGCGACAGCACGAGGACGGACTTGGTCCGCTCGACGAACGGCTCTCCGGCGATCCGCTCCAGGACCCGTTCGAAGTGCCGCATGTCGGAGGCGAAGACCTGGGCGATCGCGTCCGCGTCCCCGGTGACGGTGGACGCGGCCACGACCTCCTGGTAGCGCTCCAGGCCCCGCTGAATGGTTTCCGGGGAGGTGTTGCCCCGGCAGTAGATCTCGACGAACCCCTCGGTCTCCCAGCCGAGGGCGCCCGGGTCCACCCGGACGGTGAAGCCGGTGATGGCTCCGGTGGCGCGCAGCCGGTCCACCCGCCGTTTCACGGCGGGTGCGGACAGGCCGACGATCTGGCCGATGTCGGCGTAGGAGCGGCGGGCGTCCTCGGCGAGGGCGTGCACGATGCGTTCGTCGAGATCGTTCAGCACAGTGGGTTGATCACTTCTCGGATGGTGCGAGTCGGGAACGGCGATAGCCGTACACGAAGTAGAACACGAGCCCGGCGGCCATCCAGACACCGAAGACCACCCAGGTCACGGCCGACAGGCTGCCCATCATCCAGATGCAGAAGCCGAAGCCCAGCGCGGGCATGACCGGTGAGAGCGGCACCCGGAAGGTGCGGGGCATGTCCGGTCGGGTCCGGCGCAGCACCACGACGGCCACGTTGACGAGCGCGAAGGCGAACAGGGTGCCGATGCTGGTGGCGTCGGCGAGCTGCCCGAGCGGGATGGCGGCGGCCAGCACACCGCAGAACAGCGACACGATCAGGGTGTTGGCGCGGGGGGTCTTGGTCTTCGGGTGGACCCTGGAGAAGACCTTGGGCACCAGTCCGTCGCGGGACATGGCGAAGAGGATGCGGGTCTGGCCGTACAGCACGGTCAAGACCACGCTGGCGATGGCGATGACCGCGCAGAACGCCAGCAGCGTGCCCCAGAAGGTCTGCCCGGTGACCTCGCGCATGATCTGGGCGAGGGCGGCCTCGGAGTCGGTGAAGTCCTTCCAGGGCTTGGCGCCGACCGCGACGGCGGCGACGAGGACGTACAGCGCCGTGACGATGACCAGCGACAGCATGATCGCGCGGGGCAGGTCGCGCTGTGCGTTCTTCGCCTCCTCGCCGGCGGTGGAGGCGGCGTCGAAGCCGATGTAGGAGAAGAACAGCGTCGCCCCGGCGGCGCTCACACCCGCCATGCCCAGCGGCATGAAGTTCTCGTAGTTGCCGGAGCGGAAGCCCTGGACGCCGATGGCGCAGAACATCACCAGCGCGGCGATCTTCACGATGACCATGACGGTGTTGGCGCGGGCGGACTCCTTGGCGCCGCCCAGCAGGAACGCCATCGCGAGCAGGACGACGATCAGCGCGGGCAGGTTGAACACGCCGCCGTCGCCGGGCGGGGCGGACAGGGCGGCCGGGATGGTGACGCCGATGGTCCCGTCGAGCAGTTCGTTGAGGTACTCGCCCCAGCCGACCGCGACGGCGGCGACCGAGACGCCGTACTCCAGGACCAGGCACCAGCCGCAGACCCAGGCGATCAGCTCGCCCATCGTTGCGTACGCATACGAGTAGGAGGATCCGGCGACCGGGATGGTGCCCGCCAGCTCGGCGTAGGACAGGGCCGAGAACAGGGCGGTGAGGCCGGCGATGACGAAGGAGAGGGTGACGGCGGGGCCCGCCTTGGGGGCGGCCTCGCCGAGGACGACGAAGATGCCGGTGCCGAGGGTGGCACCGATGCTGATCATGGTGAGCTGCCACAGGCCCAGGGAGCGCCGCAGCGACCCTCCCTCGCCCTGGCCACCCTCCGCGACCAGGCGTTCCACCGGCTTGCGACGCATGAGGCGCGCACCGACGCCCGGGGCGGGCGGGGTGGTCTGACTACTGCTGGGCGGGGGTGCGCCTTGGTCGAGCACGTGCTGGGCTCCTTATCGCTGCCGGTCAGGGCGGCAGGGAGCGGCGGCACCTCTTGAGCAGAGCCCCACCGAGCGGGGTCCCTGCCACGCCACGTACGAGGCGACAGCCTACGAGGATCGGCGTTGCTGGTGAAATGCAGCAACCTTGCGCATGCCCGCAAGATCGTTGCGTTCCTCGGGACTCGGTGGGTGTTCGTTGCGGGGCGGCTGTCGACCGTTGCGTTACGGGCCGTCAGAAGAAGGCGGCGGATCTCGAGAGGGAACACGCGCGCCGACACGAGAAACGGCCCCCGGTTGTTCACCGAGGGCCGTAACGAAGGGCGTTGGCGCGTCAGCTCCAGCTGGCGTGCAGGGGCTTGCCCTCCGCGTAACCGGCGGCGCTCTGGATGCCGACGATGGCCTTCTCGGCGAACTCCTCCAGGGAGCCGGCACCGGCGTAGGTGCACGAGGAGCGGACGCCCGCGATGACCGAGTCGATCAGGTCCTCGACGCCCGGGCGGGCCGGGTCGAGGAACATGCGGGAGGTGGAGATGCCCTCCTCGAACAGCGCCTTGCGGGCCCGGTCGTACGCCGACTCCTCCGAGGTGCGGTTGCGCACGGCACGCGCGGATGCCATGCCGAAGGACTCCTTGTACGCCCGTCCCTGCGCGTCGTGCTGGAGGTCGCCCGGGGACTCGTAGGTGCCCGCGAACCAGGAGCCGACCATCACGTTGGACGCGCCGGCCGCGAGCGCCATCGCCACGTCGCGCGGGTGGCGGACGCCGCCGTCGGCCCACACGTGCTTGCCGTACTTCTTCGCCTCGGCGGCGCACTCCAGGACGGCGGAGAACTGCGGCCGGCCGACGCCGGTCATCATGCGGGTGGTGCACATGGCGCCGGGTCCGACACCGACCTTGACGATGTCCGCGCCCGCCTCGATGAGGTCGCGCACGCCCGCGGCGGCCACGACGTTGCCCGCGACGATCGGCACCCGCGGGTCGAGGTCGCGCACCAGCTTCAGGGCGCTGATCATCGACTCCTGGTGGCCGTGCGCCGTGTCGATGACGAGCGCGTCGACGCCCGCGTCCAGCAGCTGCTGGGCCTTGCCCGCGACGTCGCCGTTGATGCCGACGGCGGCGGCGATGCGCAGCCGGCCCTGCGCGTCGGTGGCCGGCTTGTAGAGCGTGGCGCGCAGGGCGCCCTTGCGGGTGAGGATGCCGGCGAGCGTGCCGTCCTTGTTGACCGCCGGGGCGTAGCGGCGGTTGGCGTGGTCGAGGGTGTTGAACGCCTCGCCCGGGTCCATGTCCGCGTCGATGAGCAGCAGGTCCCGGGACATGACCTCGGTCAGCTGCGTGAAGCGGTCCACGCCGGACAGGTCGGAGTCGGTGACCACACCGATCGGCCTGTGGTTCTCGTCGACGACGACCCCGGCGTTGTGCGCGCGCTTGGGCAGCAGCGCCAGCGCGTCCGCCACGGTCTGGTGCGGGGCCAGCATGATCGGGGTGTCCAGGACCAGATGGCGGCTCTTCACCCAGGAGACGACGTCGGTGACCACGTCGTTCGGGATGTCCTGCGGTATCACCACGAGGCCGCCGCGGCGGGCCACGGTCTCGGCCATCCGGCGGCCGGCGATGGCGGTCATGTTGGCGACGACGAGCGGGATGGTGGTGCCCGTGCCGTCCGGGGAGCTGAGGTCGACGCCCTGCCGCGAGCCGACCGCGGAGCGGCTCGGCACCATGAAGACGTCGTCGTACGTCAGGTCGTACCCGGGCTGGATGTCATTGAGGAAACGCACGTGCTGCACATCCCAGTCGTTCAGAGGTGACCCCCGAACCGGACGGTCCGGGGGAAAGAGCACGTACTTCATTGTCCCACGACGACGGCCCCAACGTCCCTGAGCGGATCATCCAGGCTGGTCAGGGGGCCTCTCGGAGGATGCTCCAAGGCCGAGGGTCACGAAGAGGCCCGGCCCCCGGTCCGTCGCCTCGGCGAAGATCTCCTCGGCGACCTGCCACTCCTCGGGCCGCGTCTCGGCGTACGCCCGCCAGCCCCGCACGACGACCAGCAGCCCCCGCTCCTTTGACCCCTCGGGCCAGAGGGCGGGGTCGGCCAGGCAGTCGGCGAGGGCGTCCCAGTTGCGGCCGAACCAGTCGGGCAGGGCCAGGTCACGGGCACAGCGGTCCATGAGGCCCGCCTTGTCCGTGACCCCGTCGAGGTCGAGAACGACCACGATCCGGCCCGCCGGGTCGTCCGGCACCTGGTGCGGCTCCCTCACCATCCGTCAGACTCCGTCCGGGTCGGCCCTGTTGAGCGCGGACTTCGGCGCCGGCCCCGCCGTCATCAGGTAGTCGGCGGCCGACGTGTCCGTGACCAGGCTGGTGACCAGCCCGGACCGCAGCACCGCGTCGATCGCGGGCCCCTTGCGCTGCCCGCCCGCGATGGCGACGACCTCTGGGACGCGGCGGAGCTGGTGGGTCTTGACGGTGATGCACCGCTCGCCCAGGTCGCGGCCGACCCGGCGGCCCTCGGCGTCGAAGAGGTGCGCGGACATCTCGGCGGCGACACCGAGGGAGGCGTAGTGCGCGCGCTCCTCGTCACTGAGCATGTCGTGCACCGTGGAGATGCCCGGCTCCCAGGAGCCGATGGAGACACAGGCGACGGTGACCTTGTCGAAGTGCTCGAAGGCCCGGGCGATGCCCGTCTGGTTGCGCAGTGCCGTGGCCGTGGCCGCGTCGGGCAGCAGCATCGGCGCGTAGATGGGGTGGGCGTCACCGCCGGACACCTGGGCGGCGCGGCGTACGGCCTCGACCGAGCCGCGCTCGGCGGTCCCGGCGTCGTACACGCCCGTCAGCTGCACCACCGTGCACGGCGGCAGCCGGTCGAGCGCCGCCGCCATGTGGATCGTGGAACGGCCCCAGGCCAGTCCCAGCACATCACCTTCGTTGACCAGTTCGCCGAGCAGGTCGGCGGCCACCTCTCCCAGGTTCTCGGGGTCGGGTGTCTCCTCGGCCTCGGCCGGGGACTCGACCACGACAGCGTGCCTGAGGCCGTAGCGGGCGCGGAGCGCGTCCGAGCGCTCGGCGTCCAGCTCGGCCGGCACACGGATCTCGATGCGTACGAGATCCCGTTCGAGGGCGGTCTCCAGGACCCGGGCCACCTTGAAGCGGCTGACGCCGAACTCCTCCGCGATCTGGATCTTGGACTTGCCCTCGAGGTAGAAGCGGCGGGCCATGGCCGCCGCCTGCACCAGCTCAGCGGGTCCCATCCGCATGGCTGACCGGCCCGCCGACATACCCGACACGGCGATCTCCTCACTGCTGTTCACACTCTGGATTCGCCGTTCATCCTTGCAGATCCGGCGCGCTTGATCAGCCCTGATCGGAGCCGTTCACTTTGCTGTGGCTCAGTGGTCGCAGGCCCAGGATGCCTTGGCCGTCGTCGCCTCAGCCTGCGTGCGTAGTGCACGTACCGCCTCGGCCGGGTCTTTTGCCCCGTAGACCGCCGATCCGGCCACGAAGACGTCGGCTCCGGCGTCGGCGCACCGCTCGATGGTGGAAGCCGAAACTCCGCCGTCGACCTGAAGCCAGAGCTCCAGACCGTGCTTGCTGATCAACTCGCGGGTGCGGCGAATCTTCGGAAGCATGATGTCGAGGAAGGCCTGTCCCCCGAAGCCCGGTTCGACCGTCATGATCAGCAGCATGTCGAGCTCGGGGAGCAGGTCCTCGTACGGCTCGATGGGGGTCGCGGGCTTCAGCGCCATGGAGGCGCGGGCGCCCTTGGCGCGGATCTCCCGCGCGAGCCGGACCGGTGCGGCGGCCGCCTCGACATGGAAGGTGACGGAACCGGCCCCCGCCTCCACGTACTGGGGCGCCCACCGATCGGGGGCCTCGATCATCAGGTGGCAGTCCAGCGGAGTGTCCGTCGCACGGGCGAGAGACTCTACGACCGGCACCCCGAGCGTGAGGTTCGGGACGAAATGGTTGTCCATGACGTCGACGTGGAGCCAGTCGGCTCCCTCCACCGCCTTCGCCTCGTCCGCGAGGCGAGCGAAATCGGCGGACAGGATGCTGGGGTTGATCTGCGCGGCCATGGCCTAAGCCTATGCGCTGCGCTGGGCTTGGGCGGTGGGGGTCCGGGGATTGGCGGTTCCCGTCGAGTGCGGGTCGTGCGTGGCTGGTCGCGCAGTTCCCCGCGCCCCTTCAGGGCATCGCTGCGGAGGTCCCCATGACAAGCAACCGCGGTATCGGTCATTGGGTCTGCGGGAGGCGGGCCAAGTGGCTGGTCCTGGTCTTGTGGCTGGTCGTGCTGTTCGTGGCGGCGCCGTTCGCGATGAAGCTCACCGATGCGCAGGACAACGACGCGGCGTCCTGGCTGCCGGGGTCCGCGGAGTCGACGCAGGTGCTGGAGTTGTCGAAGGACTTCCGTCCCGAGCAGATCCCCGCGGTCGTCGTCTATGCCCGGGACAGCGGGCTCACCGCACAGGACCGCGCGCAGATCACCGAGGACGCGGCAGAGCTGAGGCAGCTGCGCGACCACGGCATCCGGGGCGCGGAGACCCGGGGGCCCGTCTACGACCGGCAGGCCGATCCCCGGGCCGCGGAGATCCTCGTACCGATCACGATGGACGAGCAGGGCTGGGAGCGGATCGCGCCCGCGGTCGACTCCATGCGGGACGTCACCGGCGACAGTCACGGCGGCCTCGCCGTGCACATCACCGGGCCGGGCGGCACGTCGGCGGACTTCTCCAAGGCCTTCGAGGGCATCGACTCGACGCTGCTGGTGTCGGCCATGGCCGTCGTCATCGTCATGCTGCTGATCACCTACCGCAGTCCCACCCTGCTGCTGGTCCCGCTGCTCGCCGTGATCGCCGGGCTGTTCACCGCACAGGCGCTGATCTATCTCCTCGCCGAACACGCCGACCTGACCGTCAACGGGCAGAGCGCCGGCATCCTCACGGTGCTCGTGTTCGGCGCGGGGACGGACTACGCGCTGCTGCTCGTGGCGCGCTACCGGGAGGAACTGCGCCGTCACGAGGACCGGCACGAGGCGATGGCGCTCGCCCTGCACCGGGCGGGCCCCGCGGTGCTCGCCTCCGGGGCGACGGTCGTGCTGAGCATGCTGGTGCTGCTGGTCGCGGAGATGAACTCCACCAGCGGCCTGGGCCCGGTCGCCGCGATCGGCGTGGCGGTCGCCCTCCTGGCGATGATGACCCTGTTCCCGGCCCTGCTGGTGATCTTCGGCCGCTGGATCTTCTGGCCGGTGATCCCGCACCTCGGCTCGGCCGACCCCACCGGGCGCGGCGTCTGGGCCCGCACCGGCCGCGGTATCGCCCGCCGTCCACGCATGGTCTGGGCGGTGACGGCCATCGTCCTCGCAGTCTGCTCACTCGGCCTCATCCAGCTGCGCGCTGAGGGCATCGGCAACGCGGACGCCTTCACGGGCAAGCCGGACTCGATCGTCGGCCAGGAGGTCGCCGAGCGGTACTTCCCCGCCGGCAGCGGCAACCCGCTCGTCATCGTCTCCAACCAGGCGCAGGCCCGGCAGGTGGGCCGCGCGGTCGCCGGGACCGAGGGCGTCGTGCCGACCTCGCTCGGCCTGCCCCCGGCCACCAGACCCGTGTACGAGGGCAAGGTGCTGTTCGAGGCGACCCTGGCCGATCCGGCGGACAGCGAGGCGGCCAAGCAGACCGTCGAAAGGGTGCGGGACGCGGTGCACGCGGTGCCGGACGCGGACGCCCAGGTGGGCGGCGGCACGGCGGGGCTCATCGACATGGACAAGGCGACGATCCACGACAACATCGTGATCATCCCGCTGGTCCTGGCCGTCGTCCTGCTGATCCTGTGCGCGCTGCTACGGTCCCTGATCGCCCCGGTGCTGCTGGTCGGGACGGTGATCCTGTCCTTCACGGCGGCCCTGGGCATCAGCGCGCTCGCGTTCCGCCACATCTTCGACTACGCGGGCGAGGCGACCGACTTCCCCCTGTTCGTCTTCGTCTTCCTGGTCGCCCTGGGCATCGACTACAACATCTTCCTCACCACCCGCATCCGCGAGGAGGCGGCCCGCAAGGGCACCAGAGAGGGCGTGATCACGGGGCTTGCCGCCACCGGCGCGGTCATCACCTCCGCGGGCCTGGTGCTGGCCGGCACGTTCGCCGCCCTCGGCACCCTCCCGATGGTCGCCTTCGCCGAGATCGGCTTCGCGGTGGCCCTCGGGGTCCTCATCGACACGTTCATCGTGCGCTCGGTCCTGGTGACGTCCCTGTTCCTGGACGTGGGACCGAAGGTGTGGTGGCCGCACCGGCTGGCCAGGGAGGACGGCGGTGCGGCACACCAGGAGAGCGTCGGGGCGGGGGTCAGCCGGTCCGGCGAATGAGGGCCAGGTACATGGCGTCGGTGCCGTGCAGATGCGGCCACAGCTGGATGTCGGGTCCGTCGCCCAGATCCGGTACGCCGGGCAGCAGCGGCCGCGCGTCGACGAGGTCGGTGTCCGGCATCTGCTTGAGCACGTCGGCGACCACGGCGCGGGTCTCGGCGAGGTGCGGCGAGCACGTCGCGTAGCCCACGACGCCGCCGACGCGCACCGACTCCAGGGCGGTGCGCAGCAGCCCGCGCTGCAACGGCGCGAATCCCTCCAGGTCGTCGGGCCGGCGCCGCCAGCGTGCCTCGGGGCGGCGCCGCAGGGCCCCCAGGCCGGTGCACGGCACGTCGACCAGGACCCGGTCGAAGCTGCCGGGCCGCCACGCCGGACGGGTTCCGTCCGCGGCGATCACCTGGTACGGACCCGGGTTGCCGTCCAGCGCGCCCGCCACGAGCCTGGCCCGGTGCGGCTGCTTCTCGGAGGCGAGCAGCAGCGCGCCCCGTTCGGCGGCGAGGGCGCCGAGCAGCGCGGCCTTGCCGCCGGGCCCCGCGCATCCGTCGAGCCACCGCCGGTCGGGCCCGTCCAGCGGCGCGCCCGCGAGGGCGATCGCGACGAGCTGGCTGCCCTCGTCCTGCACACCCGCGCGCCCGTCCCGGACGGCCTCGATGGCGCCCGGCTCGCCGCCCTCGGTCAGCCGTACCGCATACGGCGACCAGCGCCCCGGCACGGCGGCGTCCTCGTCGAGCAGTTCCCCGGTGGTGGCCCGCCCGGGCCGCGCCACCAGGGTCACCTCGGGCCGCTCGTTGTCGGCGCGGAGCAACCCCTCGATACCGGTCCGCCCGCCGCCGAGGGAGTCCCACAGCGCGGACACGACCCATCGCGGATGCGAGTGGACGACGGCGAGGTGGTCCTCGGGATCCTCGTCGTAGGGCGGCGCGACCCGCTCGAGCCAGCCGTCCAGATCGTCCTGCGCGATCTTCCGCAGGACGGCGTTGACGAACTTGGCCCGTCCGTCGCCGAGTACCACCCGCGCGAGCTCGACCGTGGCGGACACGGCCGCGTGGGTCGGGATCCGCGTCCCGAGCAACTGGTGCGCGCCGAGGCTCAGCACGTCCAGCACCGGCGGGTCGACGTCCCCGAGCGGCCGGTCCACGCAGTTCGCGATGACCGCGTCGTACGTCCCTTGCCACCGCAGCGTGCCGTACACCAGCTCGGTGGCGAGCGCCGCGTCCCGCGCGTCGAACTTCTCGGGTCCCTCGTTCTCCCGTGCTTTGCGCAGCAACGGCGGCAGGACGAGGTTGGCGTAGGCGTCGCGCTCGTCCACTGCCCTCAGCGCCTCGAAGGCGAGGATGCGGACGGGGTCCTTCTTGGGCCGACGGTAGGGCTTGCCGGACGTGCGGGGCCGACGGGGCTGTTCGCTCACGAAAAAGGTGCTCCGGGTGTGAGAAGAAGTGCGCCGTCCAGCCTACGCCGCCGCAAGCAGGGGCATCAGCCCCCCAGCCGCTCCCCGTCGGCGATCCGCACGCCACGCGCCCAGTCCGCGGCCCTCATCGGCTTCTTGCCCTGGGCCTGCACCCAGAGCAGCTCGACTCCGTACGAACCGGTGCCGACGTACACGTTGTTCTTCCCCGCGGAGATCTGCCCCGGGGCGAGGTCCGCCCGGTCGGGCACGGGGGTGACCTGGATGAGCTTGAGCCGCTCGCCGCGGAACGTGGTCCAGGCGCCGGGGGCCGGGGTGCAGCCCCGTACCATCCGGTCGACGCGCAGCGCGGGGGCGGCCCAGTCGAGGTGGGCGTCCTCGACGTTGACCTTCGGCGCCTGGCTGATGCCGTCGGCCGGCTGCGGTACGGCCTTCAGCGTGCCGTCCTCGATCCCGTCCATGGTCGCCGCGAGCAGCCCGGCACCGGCGAAGGCGAGCCGCGTCAGCAGGTCCCCGCTGGTGTCGGTGGCCCGGATCTCCTCGGTCACCGTCCCGTACACCGGCCCCGAGTCGAGCCCCTCCTCGATCAGGAACGTCGATGCACCGGTGATCTCGTCGCCGGCCATGATGGCGTGCTGCACGGGCGCGGCCCCGCGCCAGGCCGGCAGCAGGGAGAAGTGCAGATTGACCCAGCCGTGCGCGGGGACGTCGAGGGCGACGCGGGGCAGCAGCGCCCCGTACGCGACGACGGGACAGCAGTCCGGCGCGATCTCCCGCAGTCGCTCGAGGAACTCGGGGTCCTTCGGCTTCGCGGGCTTGAGCACCTCGATCCCGGCCTCCTCCGCCCGCTCGGCGACGGGCGACGCGACCAGCCTGCGCCCGCGCCCGGCCGGCGCGTCGGGCCGCGTGACGACAGCGGCCACCTCGTGCCGCCCGGAGGCGAGAAGAGCGTCCAGAGCGGGAACGGCGACCTCGGGTGTACCGGCGAAGACGAGCTTCATGGGGTGGTGGGGGCCTCTCGGGGGCGGGGATCGACAACGGGCAACGCCCAAGTCTATGAGCCCCGCACGGAAAGCCGCCGACGGCGCCCAGCCCCGCGCGGGAGAGCTCAGCCTCTTGATCGGCTGTTACCGGCGGTGCGCGGGTGGGAGACACACGCCGAAGGCCGAAGGCCGAGGCGCACACCCCGCACAAACAGGCGCACTCATACGCTTCCACGCCCCCACACCGTGACCCGCGGAGCGAATCCGCGTTGGTCAAGACAGAGTTGACCACAACGGGCCGTGATCACGGCCCATTCCTTTCAACGCCGGTTCGAGAGGCTTGTTCATGGCCGACCACGCAACCCACGACGCCCAGGCTCGGGCCAGCCTGCACTTGCTGGTGCGGGACATCGAGCGGGTCCGCCGGCAGGTGGACGCACTGCGCACCCTCACCGCCCAGCTGGGCAATGTCTACCGCCCGCGCCGCTCCGGCCCTTCCACGGGCTTCGTCGTCTACGGACGCGCCCCCGCCCCGACGGTACGTCTCGCCCAGGAGCTGCGGGACAGTGTCGAGACCCTGGTCACCGCGGCCGTGGACTTCGACCGCTCGCTCGGCTTCTCGTGGGACGCGGTGGGCTCCGCGCTCGGAGTCACCAAACAGGCGGTGCACCGCCGTTACGGCGCACGCCGTGCCGCGACCACGGCCCAGGCGGCCACGGCCGAGCCGGAGCGCACGCCGGAGCCGACGGGCGGTCGCGCGGTCGGCATGCCCACCGGCCTGCCCACGGTCCCGACGGTCCCCGCGGCCCGCTCCATGCCCACGCAGCCGACGGCAGGCAGCCCCGCACTCCGCGACGAGGCACGGCCGACGGCGTTCCCCGGCCCGCGCAACGGCTGAACCGCCCTCGCCCTGCCCTCCCGGGACGCCTTCGGGAGGGCAGTCGCACATCCGGGCGACACCCCGCCGACTCCGGCGGCACCAGGGCCGGTCCGGCGGGTGGCGGGGTCGACGCCCCTTCCGCGCCGGCTCACCCGGTCAACGGCTCACCCGATGTCAGCCGGATCGATCCGCACCCAGACGCCGGCCCCGCTCCCGCTTCCCCGAGCCATCCGCGCGGCCTGCGCGGCCTTGAGCGCTGCGGCCAGCGCGGCCCCCTTCCCGGGCGGCACCCGCAGCAACGCGCGCTCCCACTGCTCGCCGGGCGGCGGCGCCCCCGCCCGCCGCGGCCGCCCCGCGGCGGGGACGGGCAGCGGCACCGGTCCCAGCACCTCCGCCTCCGGGGGCAGTTCTGCCGTACGGAGAAATTCGGCCACCGCCTCCGCCGGCCCCGACACGGCCGCCATCCGCGACACCGGCGGAAACCCCAGCTCGGCCCGCTCGGCGAGCTCCCGCACCGCGTGACCGACGGGATCCCACCGTACGAGCGCCTGGACGGGCCGCAGCGTCGGCTCCGCGACGACCACCACCGTGCCGCCGGCCGACTGCGGCCGGACGAGTGCCCCGGCCGCGATCCACCGCCGCAACGCGTCCTCCCCGGCCCGCAGATCGGGCCGCCCGAGCATGGCCCACCCGTCCAGCAGCAGCGCCGCCGCGTACCCGCCCTCGGCGACCGGCTCGGCCCCCGGCGTGCTCACCACCAGCGCGGGCGCCCCCGGGACCGTGTCGAGCACGTGTTCACGCCCCGAGGTCCGCACCGGGACCGCGGGGAAGGCCCGCCCGAGCTCCTCGGCGGTCCGGCGCGCTCCCACCACCGAGGCGCGCAGCCGGAAGGCACCGCACTCCGGGCAGTGCCAGCCGCTCTCCTCGCGGCCGCACCACCCACAGCACAGGGCACCGCCGTCCCGTGTCTCCAGCGGCCCGGAGCAGTGCCGGCACCGCGCGGGCGCCCGGCAGTTGGCGCAGGCCATGCGCGGCACGTAGCCCCGCCGGGGCACCTGCACCAGCACCGGGCCGTGCCGCAGGCCGTCCCTGACGGCCTGCCAGGCGAGGGTCGGCAGCCGGGCGGCCCGGGCGGCCTCGTCCCGGGCGAGGTCCCCGTCCCCCACGGTGCGCACGAGCGGAGCGGCTCCCCGGACCTGCTCCCGTCCGGCGACGAGCGGCCGGGCCCACCCGCTCTCGACGAGCTGCGCGGCCTCCACCGTGCAGCCCCAGCTGCCCAGCAGGAAGCCGCACTTGTCCTGGGCGGCCCGCAGCAGGAGCACCTCTCGCGCATGGGGCTGCGGGGCGTGCTGCTCGCTGTGGCTGTCGTCCCCGTCGTCCCAGAGGGCCACGAGCCCGAGGTCCTGTACCGGCGCGAACATCGCGGCCCGCGTGCCGATCACGGCCCGTACGGAACCGCGGCGCACCGCGAGCCACTGCGCGTACCGCTTCTCGGGCCCCGCGTCGGCGGTGAGCACCGCGTGCCGCCCCTCCCCGAGCAGGGAGGTCAGGGCGGCGTCCGCTCGTGCGACGGCCCGTCCGTCGGGCAGGACGGCGAGCGCGCCGCGCCCGGAGGCCAGGGTCGCCGCGACGGCCCGGGCCAGCTCCTCGCTCCACTGCGGCCCCGGCAGCGCGTTCCACACGGCCCGTGGAGCACCGCCGGACGCCAGCGACTCCACGAACGCCGCTCCCCGCTCGTAACGCTGCCAGGATCCCGCCTCGGGGGCCGGGGGCGGCGGCAGGGGCGCGGGCGAGGCGCGCTTCTCGGCGCGCGCGTTACGCGGCGGCACGGCGAGTTGCAGGACGTCGGCGAGGCTGCCCGCGTACCGGTCGGCGACCGCCCGGGCCAGCCCCAGCAGTTCCTCGCTCAGCACCCGCTCGGGCGACACGACCTGGGCCAGGGCGGCCAGCGGCCCGGAGTACTCGGACTCGGTCAGCCGCTCGACGAGGAACCCGTCGATCAGCCCGCCGCCTTCACGCCGCCCGTCCCGCACCCGGTGCCGCCCGGCCCCGAAGCGCACCCGCACCCGCACGCCCGGCTGGGCCTCGGCGTCCAGTTCCTCGGGCACCGCGTAGTCGAAGTACCGGTCGAGATGGAGCACGCCCTTGTCGACGAGGACGCGCGCCACAGGCCGTTCCTTGGCGAGCGCGGCTCCCCGCCAGGTCCGCGGCTTGGCCCGGGGCGTATTGGCCTTCCGCACGCTCTCCCGGATGAGCGCGAGCTGCTCGGGCGGCGCACCCTCGACGCCGCCGTCCGCCTGTCCGTTCTCGCTGCTCACGCTTGCATTCTTACCAAACACCACTGACAACCGGCGGTGCCGGCGAAGCCACGGACGACGACGAGGCCCGGCCCCCCGAAGGGTGCCGGGCCTCACCGGTGCCGTGAGGGCGTCGGACCTACAGGCCCGCCGCCTTGCGCAGCGCGTCCACACGGTCCGCCTGCTCCCACGTGAACTCGGGAAGCTCACGTCCGAAGTGACCGTACGCCGCGGTCTGGGCGTAGATCGGGCGGAGCAGGTCGAGGTCGCGGATGATGGCGGCCGGGCGGAGGTCGAAGACCTCGTCGATCGCCTTCTCGATCTTGTCCGTGTCGATCTTGGCCGTGCCGAAGGTCTCGACGAACAGGCCCACCGGCTCGGCCTTGCCGATCGCGTACGCCACCTGGACCTCGCAGCGGGAGGCGAGGCCCGCCGCCACGACGTTCTTGGCGACCCAGCGCATCGCGTACGCGGCGGAGCGGTCGACCTTGGACGGGTCCTTGCCGGAGAAGGCACCGCCGCCATGGCGGGCCATGCCGCCGTAGGTGTCGATGATGATCTTGCGGCCGGTCAGGCCGGCGTCGCCCATCGGGCCGCCGATCTCGAAGCGGCCGGTGGGGTTGACCAGGAGACGGTAGTTCTCCGTGTCGAGCTTGATGCCCTCGTCGAGCAGCGCCTTGAGCTCCGGCTCGACGACGAACTCCTTGATGTCAGGAGCCAGCAGCGAGTCCAGGTCGATGTCGGAGGCGTGCTGGGAGGAGACCACGACGGTGTCCAGGCGGACCGCCTTGTCGCCGTCGTACTCGATGGTGACCTGGGTCTTGCCGTCCGGGCGCAGGTAAGGGATGGTGCCGTTCTTGCGCACCTCGGACAGGCGCTTGGACAGGCGGTGGGCCAGGAAGATCGGCAGCGGCATCAGCGTCGGGGTCTCGTCCGTCGCGTAGCCGAACATCAGGCCCTGGTCGCCCGCGCCCTGCTTGTCGAGCTCGTCCTCGTCGCCCTCGACACGGGACTCGTACGCCGTGTCGACACCCTGGGCGATGTCCGGGGACTGTGCGCCGATGGACACCGAGACGCCGCAGGAGGCGCCGTCGAAGCCCTTCTTCGAGGAGTCGTAACCGATTTCGAGGATCTTGTTCCGGACCAGCGTCGCGATGTCCGCGTACGTCTTGGTCGTGACCTCGCCGGCCACGTGTACCAGGCCGGTCGTGATCAGAGTCTCGACGGCGACCCGAGAGGTCGGGTCCTCGCGGAGCAACGCGTCGAGAATGGTGTCGCTGATCTGGTCAGCGATCTTGTCAGGGTGACCCTCGGTCACAGACTCCGAGGTGAACAGGCGACGGGACACAACGCTCCCTGGGGTTGCAGCGGCTGCTGGCTGATCATTGGCGGACGGCGGGGGCTGCACCTCGCGCCGTCCGTGGAACAGTTTACGGGTCACGCTTCGGCCACGGTCCCCCTGTCTCGCCACTCGGGAGTGCTGTGACCTGCGGCACGGGCATTCTGCCCAATCCTGAGCTGCGTTGGCCAGAGGCGCCACGCCCCGATCGGCCGGGTTTCACGAAGGCGCAGGGCGACTGAAACATCAGCCGAGGCGCCCGGCCACCAGGTCCCACACGGTTTCGGCCAGGGCTTCCTTGGGTCCGTACGGCACCGCGGTCTCGCTGCCGTCGGTGCCCAGCACGACGGCTTCGTTCTCCTCGGAACCGAAGGTCTTGCGCTCCCCGACCTCGTTCACCACCAGCAGATCACAGCCCTTGCGCTTCAGCTTGGCGCGGCCGTTGGCGAGGACGTCGTCCGTCTCGGCGGCGAAGCCGACGATCACCTGCCCGGGGCGGACCCGGTCGGTGGAGATCTCCGCGAGGATGTCCGGATTACGCACCAGGGCGATCGGCTCCGGTTCCTGGTCGTCCTTCTTCTTGATCTTCCCGGCCGCGTACGTCACCGGACGGAAGTCCGCCACCGCCGCCGCCATGACCACGGCGTCGGCGTCGGCGGCGGCTCGCAGCACCGCCTCGCGCAGGTGCGCGGCCGTGCCGACGGGGACGACGTCCACCCCGGCCGGGTCCGGCAGGGTGCTGTTGGCCGCGATCAGCGTGACACGGGCGCCGCGGGCGGCCGCGGTGCGGGCGAGGGCGTAGCCCTGCTTGCCGGAGGAGCGGTTGCCCAGGAACCGGACCGGGTCCAGGGGCTCGCGGGTGCCGCCCGCGCTGACCACGACATGCCGGCCCTTGAGGTCCGGCTCCCGCACGCCCCGGGCCAGCACCCGGCGGCACACCTCGAAGATCTCACCGGGGTCGGGCAGCCGGCCCTTGCCGGTGTCGACGCCGGTGAGACGGCCCACGGCCGGCTCGATGACCACGGCGCCGCGGCGGCGCAGCGTCGCCACGTTCTCCTGGGTGGCCGGGTGCTCCCACATCTCCGTGTGCATGGCGGGGGCGAAGACGACCGGGCAGCGGGCGGTGAGCAGGGTGTTGGTGAGCAGGTCGTCGGCCAGGCCGTGGGCGGCCTTGGCGAGCATGTCGGCGGTGGCGGGGGCGACGACGACCAGGTCGGCATGCTGTCCGATGCGGACGTGCGGGACCTCGTGGACGTCGTCCCAGACCTCGGTGGAGACCGGGTGCCCGGAGAGCGCGGACCAGGTGGCGGCACCGACGAAGTGCAGCGCGGAGGCCGTGGGCACCACGCGCACGTCATGGCCCGACTCCGTCAGCCGCCGCAGCAGCTCACAGGCCTTGTACGCGGCGATGCCGCCACTGACCCCCAGAACGACCTTCGGCTTGTCCACCGTTTCTCCCCGGACCTCGGCAACCGGCACACCGTACGACTCCATGACACACCACAGGCCCGGCAGTCGACCTGCCGGGCCTGTGGAAAAGTCAGCGTCAAGCTGGAAATACTACTTACTGCGCCGGGCCCTCGACGGCCTCGGACGTGAGCAGCCCCGCGTTGATCTCGCGGAGGGCGATCGAGAGCGGCTTCTCGTGGACGTGGGTGTCGACGAGGGGACCGACGTACTCGAGGAGGCCCTCGCCGAGCTGCGAGTAGTACGCGTTGATCTGGCGGGCCCGCTTGGCCGCGTAGATCACGAGGCTGTACTTCGAGTCGGTGGCCTCGAGGAGCTCGTCGATCGGCGGGTTGATGATGCCCTCGGGCGCGGAGATGGAAGAGGACACGCTCTACCTTCCGATGGGTGGGAAAGGATCTGTCGGGGTGATCAGCGAGGATCGGGACGATCAGCGATGGTCACACGACGTTCGTCAAGGCTAGCAGCTCGCGAGCCACGTCCTCGACGGCGGTGTTGACCAGGGTGGTGTCGAACTCCGGCTCGGCGGCGAGTTCGATCTTCGCCGCCTCGAGCCGGCGCTCGATCACCTCGGGCGGTTCGGTACCCCGCCCGGTCAGTCTGCGCACCAGCTCCTCCCAGGAGGGAGGAGCCAGGAACACCAGCTGGGCCTCGGGCATCGACTCCCGGACCAGACGGGCACCCTGCAGGTCGATCTCCAGGAGGACCGGCTCACCGGCCTCCAGGCGCTCCTGCACGGCCGCACGCGGCGTGCCGTAGCGGTTGCCGGCGAATTCGGCCCACTCCAGCAGTTCGCCGTTGGCGATCAGCTTGTCCATCTCGTCGTCGGTGACGAAGAAGTAGTGGACGCCATGCTTCTCGCCGGGGCGGGGCTTGCGGGTCGTCGCCGACACCGAGAGCCAGACCTCGGGGTGTTCCTTGCGCATATGAGCGACGACCGTGCTCTTGCCGACCCCCGAGGGGCCGGAGAGCACGGTCAGCCGCGGACGTTCAGTCATGCAGCGATTATTCCAGTTGAACCGGAGTGGTCCGGACTCAGCTGCCGGTGCTGCCGAACTCGCGCTCCAGGGAGGCGATCTGGTTGGAGCCGAGACCACGCACACGACGGCTCTCGGAGATGCCGAGTCGCTCCATGATCTGCTTGGCGCGGACCTTGCCCACGCCCGGCAGGGACTCAAGGAGAGCGGAGACCTTCATCTTGCCGATGACGTCGTTCTCCTGGCCCTGCTTGATGACCTCGTGAAGGGAGGCGCCGGAGTGCTTGAGTCGATTCTTGACCTCGGCCCGCTCCCGGCGAGCCGCGGCGGCCTTTTCGAGCGCGGCTGCGCGCTGTTCAGGGGTAAGGGGCGGAAGAGCCACGCCTACGTCACCTCGGATGTCGAACTGTCGGATACGGACCGGTGAGGAACCTAGTCGCCCCACACCTGGGGAGCCACGAGCAACACGCTTGCCCGTTGACTCTCGTCGGAGACTAGCGGGCAAGTCCGCCAGAGTCAGCGAGAACAGCGGAAAAGTCCTGGTCAGCCTTCATCTGAACAGACATTTAGGACATACTGCCCCGGATTTGAGGATGTATTCAGACTCAAGCCCGTCCCCGGCCACTCATCGGAGGACTCACAGGAAGGTCGAGAAGTGGTCAGGCGGAGGTCACAGCGTGACGGATCTCCTCCGCGAAGCGCTCCGCGGCGTCACGCAGAGCGACCGCGTCAGGACCGTGGCGTAGCACTCCCCGGCTGACGTTCGGCACGACATTGCCCACCGCCGCCCCGAAGACCGCCGGAAGATCGGCCGGCGTGGCCCCCTGGGCGCCGATGCCGGGCGCGAGGAGCGGGCCGTTGATGTCCAGGTCGTACGACGACAGGTCACCGAGGGTGGCGCCGACGACCGCGCCGAAGGACCCCAGGGGCTCCTCCCCCGCGTTCTCGGCGGCCAGGTGCGCGAGCATCGTCGCTCCGACGTTCCGGCCGTCGGACCGTACGGCGTGCTGGACCTCGCCGCCCTCCGGATTGGAGGTCAGCGCCAGCACGAACAGCCCGGCGCCGCTCTCCCGGGCCAGTGCCACGGCCGGGCTGAGCGAGCCGTAGCCGAGGTAGGGCGAGACGGTCAGCGCGTCGGAGAACAGCGGTGCGTCCTTGTGCAGGAACGACTCGGCGTACGCGGCCATGGTCGAGCCGATGTCGCCTCGCTTGGCGTCCGTCACGACCAGGGCGCCCGCCGCCCGGGCCTCGGCCACCGACGCCTCAAGGACGGCCAGTCCGCGCGAGCCGAACCGCTCGAAGAACGCGCTCTGCGGCTTGAGCACGGCGACCCGGTCGGCCAGCGCCTCGACGACCGTGCGGCTGAACCGCTCCAGGCCGGCCACGTCGTCGTTCAGGCCCCACTCGGCGAGCAGGGAGGCGTGCGGGTCGATGCCGACGCAGAGCGGGCCGCGCTCGTCCATGGCCCGGCGCAGGCGCGCGCCGAAGGGTTCGAGACCACTCATGCCGTCTTCCTCACGTCGGCGCCCACCGCGTCGGCGAGCGTGGCGTACGGGCTGGTGCGCAGGCGCGCGGCGAGCCCCTTGTGGATCGCGCGGCCCCAGAAGGGCCCCTCGTAGATGAAGGCGCTGTAGCCCTGGACCAGCGTGGCACCGGCCAGGATGCGCTGCCAGGCGTCCTCGGCGTTCTCGACGCCGCCCACGCCCACCAGGGTGATCCGGTCCCCCACGCGCGCGTAGAGGCGGCGCAGGACCTCCAGGGAGCGTTCCTTCAGTGGCGCCCCGGACAGGCCGCCGGTCTCCTTGACCAGGGAGGGGTCGGACTTCAGGCCGAGTCCTTCGCGCGCGATGGTGGTGTTGGTGGCGATGATGCCGTCCAGGCCCAGCTCCACGGCGAGGTCGGCGACCGCGTCGATGTCCTCGTCGGCGAGGTCCGGCGCGATCTTGACCAGGAGCGGGACACGCCGCGCCGGCACCGCGCCGTCGGCGGCCTCGCGGACGGCGCTCAGCAGGGGGCGCAGCGCCTCCGTGGCCTGCAGATTACGCAGACCGGGCGTGTTCGGGGAGGAGACGTTGACCACGAGGTAGTCGGCGTAGGGCGCGAGCCGCTCGGCGGACTTCACGTAGTCCGCGACGGCCTCCTCCTCGGGTACGACCTTGGTCTTGCCGATGTTGACGCCGACGACGGTCCTGAAGACCGGCGTACGGGAGGCCAGGCGGGCGGCGACACGGAGCGAGCCGTCGTTGTTGAAGCCCATGCGGTTGATCAGCGCCCGGTCCTTGACCAGCCGGAACAGCCGCTGCTTGGGGTTGCCGGACTGCGGCTCGCCGGTCACCGTGCCGATCTCGACGTGGTCGAAGCCGAGCATCGCCATGCCGTCGATGCCCACGGCGTTCTTGTCGAAGCCCGCGGCGAGCCCGAAGGGGCCGTGCATGCGGAGCCCGAAGGCCTCGGTGCGCAGCTCCTTGTGGCGGGGCGCGAGGGCGGCCGCGAGGAAGGTGCGCAGCACGGGCACGCGGGCGGCCAGGCGGATCCAGCGGAAGGCGAGGTGGTGCGCCTGCTCCGGGTCCAGCCGCTTGAAGACGAGACGGAAGAAGATCTTGTACATGATGTCCTCACGAAGACGTGGCGTCCTCACGAAGAGGGGGACACCGTTTCCGGTGTCCCCCTCGGGGCTGCTAGTCGCGGGCCGCGGTCAGATGTTCCGCGTGTTCCTGGAGCGACCGGACGCTCACGTCGCCGCGGTTGAGGGCGTCGATGCCCTGGACCGCCGCCGCGAGCGCCTGGACCGTCGTCAGGCAGGGCACGGACCGTGCCACGGCCGCCGTACGGATGTCGTAGCCGTCGAGGCGGCCGCCCGTGCCGTACGGGGTGTTGACGATGAGGTCGACCTCGCCGTCGTGGATGAGCTGGACGATGGTCTTCTCGCCGTTCGGGCCGGTGCCCTCGGACTGCTTGCGCACGACGGTGGCGTTGATGCCGTTGCGCTTGAGCACTTCGGCCGTGCCGGACGTGGCCATCAGCTCGAAGCCGTGGGCGACCAGCTCGCGCGCGGGGAAGATCATCGAGCGCTTGTCGCGGTTGGCGACCGAGATGAAGGCGCGGCCCTTGGTGGGCAGCGGGCCGTAGGCGCCCGCCTGCGACTTGGCGTACGCCGTGCCGAAGACGGAGTCGATGCCCATGACCTCGCCGGTGGAGCGCATCTCCGGGCCGAGGACCGTGTCGACGCCGCGGCCGTGGATGTCGCGGAAGCGCGACCACGGCATGACGGCCTCCTTGACGGAGATCGGCGCGTCGAGCGGGAGTTCGCCGCCGTCACCGGTGGCCGGGAGCAGGCCCTCGGCGCGCAGCTCGGCGATCGTGGCGCCCAGCGAGATCCGGGCGGCGGCCTTGGCCAGCGGCACCGCCGTCGCCTTCGAGGTGAAGGGGACGGTCCGGGAGGCGCGCGGGTTGGCCTCCAGGACGTAGAGGATGTCGCCCGCCAGTGCGAACTGGATGTTGATCAGGCCGCGGACGCCGACGCCCTTCGCGATGCCCTCCGTGGAGGCCCGCAGGCGCTTGACGTCGAAGCCGCCGAGCGTGATCGGGGGCAGGGCGCACGCCGAGTCGCCGGAGTGGATGCCGGCCTCCTCGATGTGCTCCATGACGCCACCGAGGTAGAGCTCCTGGCCGTCGTAGAGCGCGTCGACGTCGATCTCGATCGCGTCGTCGAGGAACCGGTCGACCAGGACCGGGCGCGACGGGCTGATCTCGGTCGACTCGGCGATGTACGCCTCCAGGCGCGTCTCGTCGTAGACGATCTCCATGCCGCGCCCGCCCAGGACGTACGACGGACGGACCAGGACCGGGTAGCCGATCTCGTCGGCGATGGACTTGGCCTCGGCGAAGGTGGTGGCGGTTCCGTGCTTGGGGGCCGGGAGGCCGGCCTCCTGGAGGACCCGTCCGAAGGCGCCCCGGTCCTCGGCGGCGTGGATGGCCTCCGGGGAGGTGCCGACGATGGGCACGCCGTTGTCCTTGAGCGCCTGCGACAGGCCCAGCGGGGTCTGGCCGCCGAGCTGGACGACGACACCCGCGACGGGTCCGGCCTGCTGCTCGGCGTGCACGATCTCCAGCACGTCTTCCAGCGTCAGCGGCTCGAAGTACAGGCGGTCGGAGGTGTCGTAGTCCGTGGAGACGGTCTCCGGGTTGCAGTTGACCATCACCGTCTCGTAGCCCGCGTCGCTCAGCGCGAAGGAGGCGTGGACACAGGAGTAGTCGAACTCGATGCCCTGGCCGATGCGGTTCGGGCCGGAGCCCAGGATGATGACGGCCGGCTTCTCGCGGGGCGCGACCTCGGTCTCCTCGTCGTAGGAGGAGTAGAAGTACGGCGTCTTCGCGGCGAACTCGGCGGCGCAGGTGTCGACCGTCTTGTAGACCGGGCGGATGCCCAGCGCGTGCCGGACCTCACGGACGACGTCCTCGCGCAGGCCGCGGATCTCGCCGATCTGCGTGTCGGAGAAGCCGTGCCGCTTGGCCTCGGCGAGCAGCTCGGTGGTCAGCTCGGGCGCCTCGGCCAGCTCGTCCGCGATCTCCTTGATGAGGAAGAGCTGGTCGACGAACCACGGGTCGATCTTCGTGTACTCGAAGACCTCCTCGGGCGTGGCGCCCGCGCGGATGGCCTGCATGACGGTGTTGATACGGCCGTCAGTGGGGCGGACGGCCTCTTCCAGGAGGAGAGCCTTGTCGCCGGGCTCGCCGACGAAGGTGAACTGGCTGCCCTTCTTCTCCAGCGAGCGCAGGGCCTTCTGGAAGGCCTCGGTGAAGTTGCGGCCGATGGCCATGGCCTCGCCGACCGACTTCATGGTGGTGGTGAGGGTGGCGTCCGCGCTCGGGAATTTCTCGAAGGCGAAGCGCGGGGCCTTCACGACCACGTAGTCGAGCGTGGGCTCGAAGGAGGCCGGGGTCTCCTGCGTGATGTCGTTCGGGATCTCGTCGAGCGTGTAGCCGACGGCGAGCTTGGCGGCGATCTTGGCGATCGGGAAGCCGGTCGCCTTGGAGGCGAGCGCCGAGGAGCGCGACACACGCGGGTTCATCTCGATGACGATGACCCGGCCGTCCTCGGGGTTCACCGCGAACTGGATGTTGCAGCCGCCGGTGTCGACGCCGACCTCGCGGATCACGGCGATGCCGATGTCCCGGAGGGTCTGGTACTCGCGGTCGGTAAGGGTCATCGCCGGCGCGACCGTGATCGAGTCGCCGGTGTGCACGCCCATGGGGTCGAAGTTCTCGATGGAGCAGACGACCACGACGTTGTCGTGCTTGTCGCGCATCAGCTCCAGCTCGTACTCCTTCCAGCCGAGGATGGACTCCTCCAGGAGCACCTCGGTGGTCGGCGAGAGCGTGAGGCCCTGCCCGGCGATGCGGCGCAGCTCCTCCTCGTCGTGGGCGAAGCCGGAGCCGGCGCCGCCCATGGTGAAGGAGGGGCGGACGACGACCGGGTAGCCGCCGAGCTGCTCGACGCCCTTGAGGACGTCGTCCATGGAGTGGCAGATGTAGGACCGGGCGGACTCGCCGTGGCCGATCTTCGCGCGGACGGCCTCGACGACCTCCTTGAAGAGGTCGCGGTCCTCGCCCTTGTTGATCGCCTCGACGTTGGCGCCGATGAGCTCGACGCCGTACTTGTCGAGCGTCCCCGCCTCGTGCAGCGAGATGGCCGTGTTGAGGGCCGTCTGACCGCCCAGGGTGGGCAGCAGGGCGTCGGGGCGCTCCTTGGCGATGATCTTCTCGACGAACTCGGGCGTGATCGGCTCGACGTACGTGGCGTCGGCGATCTCCGGGTCGGTCATGATCGTCGCCGGGTTGGAGTTCACCAGGACGACCCGCAGGCCCTCGGCGCGAAGGATGCGGCACGCCTGGGTGCCGGAGTAGTCGAACTCGGCGGCCTGGCCGATGACGATCGGGCCGGAGCCGATGACCAGGACGGACTGGATATCGGTGCGCTTAGGCACGCTGGCCCTCCATCAGGGATACGAAGCGGTCGAACAGGTAGGCGGCGTCGTGCGGGCCGGCTGCCGCTTCGGGGTGGTACTGGACGCTGAAGGCGGGGCGGTCGAGGAGCCGCAGCCCCTCCACCACGTTGTCGTTCAGGCAGACGTGCGACACCTCGGCGCGGCCGAACGGGGTCTCGGAGACCTTCTCGAGCGGTGCGTCGACGGCGAAGCCGTGGTTGTGCGCGGTGACCTCGACCTTGCCGGTCGTGCGGTCCTGCACCGGCTGGTTGATACCGCGGTGCCCGTACTTCAGCTTGAAGGTGCCGAAGCCGAGCGCGCGGCCCAGGATCTGGTTGCCGAAGCAGATGCCGAAGAGCGGGGTGCCGCGCTCCAGGACGCCCCGCATGACGGCGACGGGGTGGTCGGCGGTGGCCGGGTCGCCCGGGCCGTTGGAGAAGAACACGCCGTCCGGGTCGACCGCGTAGACGTCATCGACGGTCGCGGTGGCCGGGAGCACGTGCACCTCGATGCCGCGCTCGGCCATGCGGTGCGGGGTCATGCCCTTGATGCCGAGGTCGACGGCGGCGACGGTGAACTTCTTCTCGCCGATCGCCGGGACGACGTACGGCTCGGTGGTGGCGACCTCGGCGGAGAGGTTCGCGCCCTTCATCTGGGGGGCTTCCTTCACGCGGGCCAGCAGCGCGCCGTCCTCCCGGACCGCCTCGCCGCTGAAGATGCCGACGCGCATGGCGCCGCGCTCGCGCAGGTGACGCGTGAGGGCGCGGGTGTCGATGCCGGAGATGCCGACGACGCCCTGCGCCGCGAGCTCCTCGTCCAGCGAGCGCCGGGAGCGCCAGTTGGACGGCACGCGCGCGGGGTCGCGCACGACGTACCCGGAGACCCAGATCTTCTTCGACTCGGGGTCCTCGTCGTTCACGCCGGTGTTGCCGACGTGCGGGGCGGTCATCACCACGACCTGGCGGTGGTACGAGGGGTCGGTGAGGGTCTCCTGGTAGCCGGTCATGCCGGTGGAGAACACCGCTTCGCCGAAGGTCTCCCCCACGGCCCCGTAGGCACGGCCGCGGAAGATCCGGCCGTCCTCCAGGACGAGTACGGCGGGAGTCCTGGCAGCTCCCCTGGTGGAGGTGGTCATCGTTCGACGCCTTCCCTGGTGTTCGTTTCGATCATGGAGTTGAGGGCTTCGACCCACTCGTTGTGCTCGGCCGCGTGGTCGGAGCGGAACCCGGAGTCGATCAGCCGGTCGCCGTGCTCCCAGGTGACGATCAGCAGGCCGCCCTCGGTGAGGACCTTGCCGGCGATGCCCTTGTCGAGCCGGGCCTCACGGAGCCGCGCGGCCGGGACGAAGAAGTCGCTCGCCCCGGGGCGTACGACGTCGAGGCCGGCGTCCGTGAGGGTGAGCTCGGCACGGCTGCGGGTGCCCAGGCCCTGGGCCACGATGCGATCGAGCCACTGACCGGCGGTGGTGGAGCCGTGGTAGCGGCCGCTCATGCTCAGCTTCTCGGGGCCCGGGTCGTCCGGGGCGGCGGGCAGCTCGGGCAGGTCGCCCTGGAGGGTGCCGCGCCACTTCCAGCCCTCGCGCATCAGCCAGTAGACGAGCGCGACGAACAGGGCGAGGCCGACGACCCAGCCGATACGGGCGGCCCAGTCGGTCACTTGCGCCGATTCCTTCTCGGCGGCCAGCAGGAATACAGGTGTCACGTGAGCTTCCCGTCGACGAGCGTGGCCTTGCCCCGCAGCCACGTGTGCGTCACACGGCCCGGCAGCTCACGCCCCTCGTAGGGGGTGTTGCGGCTGCGCGAGGCGAAGCCCGCGGGTTCCACGAGCCCACGGTATGCCGTGTCGACCAGGGTGAGGTTGGCGGGCTCACCTGCCGAGACGGGTCGTCCGTGGCCCGTGGCCTGTCCGATCCGCGCGGGCTTGACGGACATCCGGTCGGCGACGCCGGCCCAGTCCAGCAGACCCGTGTCGACCATGGTCTCCTGCACCACTGACAGCGCGGTCTCCAGGCCGACCATGCCCATGGCGGCCGCGGCCCACTCGCAGTCCTTGTCCTCGTGCGGGTGCGGGGCGTGGTCGGTGGCGACGATGTCGATCGTGCCGTCGGCGAGTGCCTCGCGCAGGGCCATGACGTCGCGCTCGGTGCGCAGCGGCGGGTTGACCTTGTAGACCGGGTTGTAGGTGCGCACCAGCTCATCCGTGAGGAGGAGGTGGTGCGGGGTGACCTCGGCGGTGACGGCGATGCCGCGGGACTTGGCCCAGCGGACGATCTCGACGGAGCCGGCGGTCGACAGGTGACAGATGTGGACGCGGGAGCCGACGTGGTCGGCGAGCAGGACATCCCGGGCGATGATCGATTCTTCGGCCACCGCGGGCCAGCCCCCGAGCCCCAGCTCGGCGGAGACGATCCCCTCGTTCATCTCGGCGCCCTCGGTCAGCCGCGGCTCCTGCGCGTGCTGCGCGACGACACCGCCGAAGGCCTTCACGTACTCCAGGGCGCGGCGCATGATCACGGCGTCGTGGACGCACTTGCCATCGTCGGAGAAGACGGTGACACCGGCGGCCGACTCGTGCATGGCGCCCAGCTCGGCGAGCTTCCTGCCCTCCAGGCCGACGGTGACGGCGCCGATGGGCTGGACGTCGCAGTAGCCGTGCTCCTTGCCGAGCCGCCAGACCTGCTCGACGACACCTGCGGTGTCGGCGACCGGGAAGGTGTTGGCCATGGCGAACACGGTGGTGTAGCCGCCGCTGGCCGCCGCCCGGGTACCGGTCAGGACGGTCTCGGAGTCCTCACGGCCGGGCTCGCGCAGATGGGTGTGCAGATCGACCAGGCCCGGCAGCAGCACCTTGCCGTCGGCCTCGACGACCTCGGCCCCTTCGGCCGACAGGCCGCCGCCGACCTCGGCGATCGTCCCGCCGTCGATCAGCACGTCCTGCGGCTCGCCGCCCAGCACCTTCGCACCACGGATCAGGATCTTGCTCATCTGTCTTACTTCTCCTCGGTACGGGACTGGGTGACGGCGGGTTCGTTGCCACCGAGCAGCAGGTACAGGACGGCCATCCGGATGGACACTCCGTTTGCGACCTGCTCGACGACGGTGCAGCGGTCGGAGTCGGCGACCTCGGCGGTGATCTCCATACCGCGGACCATCGGGCCGGGGTGCATCACGACGGCGTGCTCGGGCATCCGCGCCATGCGGTCGCCGTCGAGGCCGTAGCGCCGGGAGTACTCGCGCTCGGTCGGGAAGAACGCGGCGTTCATGCGCTCGCGCTGGACGCGCAGCATCATCACCGCGTCGGACTTGGGCAGTGTGCTGTCGAGGTCGTACGACACCTCGCAGGGCCAGGTCTCGATGCCGACGGGCACCAGCGTCGGCGGGGCGACGAGGGTGACCTCGGCGCCCAGGGTGTGCAGCAGGTCGACGTTGGAGCGGGCGACCCGGCTGTGCAGGACGTCGCCGACGATGGTGATGCGCCGGCCGGCGAGGTCCCGCCCGATCCCGGCGTCCGGGCCGACCAGGCGGCGGCGCATGGTGAAGGCGTCCAGCAGGGCCTGTGTGGGGTGCTGATGGGTGCCGTCGCCCGCGTTGACGACGGCCGCGTCGATCCAGCCGGAGTTGGCCAGCCGGTACGGGGCTCCGGAGGCACCGTGCCGGATGACCACGGCGTCGACGCCCATGGCCTCCAGGGTCTGGGCGGTGTCCTTCAGGGACTCGCCCTTGGAGACGCTGGAGCCCTTGGCGGAGAAGTTGATGACGTCCGCGGACAGCCGCTTCTCGGCGGCCTCGAAGGAGATCCGGGTCCGGGTGGAGTCCTCGAAGAAGAGGTTGACGATCGTGCGGCCGCGCAGGGTCGGCAGCTTCTTGATCGGCCGGTCGGCGACCCGGGCCATCTCCTCGGCGGTGTCGAGGATCAGGACGGCGTCGTCGCGGGTGAGGTCGGCGGCCGAGATGAGATGACGCTGCATCTGTCAGGCTCCGTAAGGCAGTTCAGGAGAATTCGGGCAGACGGGTGCGCTCAGGGCGCACTGAGCCGGCGTACGACAGCGGCGTACGCCTGAGGCGCTACTGGGAGGTCTGCTTGGCACCGAGCAGCACGGTGTCGCGACCGTCCTCCTCGGCGAGCTGGACCTTGACCGTCTCCCGCAACGACGTGGGGAGGTTCTTGCCGACGTAGTCGGCGCGGATGGGCAGTTCGCGGTGACCGCGGTCGACGAGGACGGCGAGCTGCACCGCGCGCGGGCGCCCGATGTCGTTCAGCGCGTCGAGGGCGGCCCGGATGGTGCGGCCGGAGAAGAGCACGTCGTCGACGAGCACGACCAGCTTGCCGTCGATGCCGTCACCGGGGATCTCCGTGCGGGCCAGCGCACGCGGTGGGTGCATGCGCAGGTCGTCGCGGTACATGGTGATGTCGAGCGAGCCGCACGGAACCTTGCGCTCGGTGATCTGCTCGAGCTTGTCGGCGAGCCGCCGGGCGAGGAAGACGCCCCGGGTCGGAATGCCGAGGAGCACCACGTCGTCGGCGCCCTTGGCGCGTTCGACGATCTCGTGGGCGATGCGGGTCAGCACCCGCGCGATGTCGGGCCCTTCGAGAACGGGCCGGGCATCGGACTGCGTGTCGTGCGTGTCCATACGAAACGGACCTCCTTCTCCGCCTCACGGGACGGACCTTAAAGGACGTCGGGATTGCGCCATACACGGTAGCAGGTCCCCGCGATCATCCCGATGGCCCCCTCGGATCACCCGTTCGGCCTAACAGAGTGCCGATACCACGGAAGAGTCGGTGCGGACCATTCGGCTTGACGCGGCAGAGTAACGCTGCGTAACCTCACAGTGAGTTACCAGCCGCGCGGTCCGGCAACACAGCTGACCGCGTCGACACAGTGCCGGGGAGCTATATGTCCAGCGAATACGCCAAACAGCTCGGGGCCAAGCTCCGGGCGATCCGCACCCAGCAGGGCCTTTCCCTCCACGGTGTCGAGGAGAAGTCCCAGGGACGGTGGAAGGCGGTCGTGGTCGGTTCGTACGAGCGCGGCGACCGCGCCGTGACCGTGCAGCGCCTCGCCGAGCTGGCGGACTTCTACGGCGTCCCGGTGCAGGAGCTGCTCCCGGGCACCACCCCGGGCGGCGCCGCCGAGCCGCCGCCGAAGCTGGTCCTGGACCTGGAGCGGCTGGCCACGGTGCCGGCCGAGAAGGCAGGCCCCCTGCAGCGCTACGCGGCCACGATCCAGTCGCAGCGCGGCGACTACAACGGCAAGGTGCTCTCGATCCGCCAGGACGACCTGCGCACACTCGCCGTCATCTACGACCAGTCGCCTTCGGTCCTCACCGAGCAGCTGATCAGCTGGGGCGTCCTGGACGCGGACGCGCGCCGCGCGGTCGCCTCCCACGAGGAGGCCTGAGCCCTCAGGGGCCAGCGCAGAAACGTGCCGCCGGGGTGGCCGGAACCATATGGTTCCGGTTCCCCCGGATGGGTTTTTTGGGGGTGGCAGGGCCACGTGCTGGGGGGGAGGGGAGGGGGGGTGGGGGAAAGTT